>CAVTEP010000014.1:0-16169 GCA_963733915.1 Candidatus Sulfomarinibacteraceae bacterium | reverse complement strand
GAAAAAGGCGAGGTGCTTCACATCTGCCTTTCCCTTGAAGAAGAAAATAAAAAAGACAAAAAGGCACATGACACCACGGAGGAATGAGGCCAGAATCAGATTATTGCCGAATGGGCCGTGAACCCGAGGGAGCCCCAGAAATCCCGAGGCCTGTAGGCTTACATCCGGAGAACCGTGGCCATAGTGAACGTCGAAATACTCCTGCCAAAGGGCGGTTGGAAGGTGATATCCAAGCAAGCTGAAAACCGCCTCCAATAATACATACACAACGACCATTGCAGCTACCGCAAACAATGCGTGAAGGAGGACTCTGAGCTGTTCAATCGTCAATAGACTTAGGCGACCGTAAAAGTACAGGGCCACCGGTATAGTGTACGACCTAACACCCAGCGCGGTGGATGGACCGTCTGCGGGTGACAAGAGGCCGTTCACGAAAAGGTACGAAACCAGAGCGATAGCAACCCAATCTGAAGTGCGCCACGAAATACGCGGGATATTGCGAATGAGCTGAGAAAGCGCCATCAAAAGGAGCAAATCTTTGAACTCAACTAGAAACATCGAGATTGAGTACGGAAGTGAAAACATCTTACCGCGGCAAGGCTCGGAACCAACACGTTCTGCCATACCACATACATCATCAGGAGATAGACTATTGTGGGGCGGTAGCCCCTTACGGACACCCAGAAGACACTAGTCGAAAATACCATCAAGAGTGCTACAAGCACGAGAACGTGGGAAAGACCCATTGACTAACCTACCGGTCTCCTTCGATTACTGAAAAGGGGTAGGCTCAATAGTACAGCGGCGATTAGCGTCGTTGTCTCTCCGATCAAGGATCCCATTGCCCCTGAGTATGCTGTGAGATTCTGGAAGTGAGGAAAGATGAATGCGAAGCACGTGATCATCCCAACCGCTTGAGACGCACCCTTTATTTGTGGCTGCTGCCTAGACAATACGAAAGCGTGCATCCCGGCGGTCAAGCACAGAACCAGATAGTACACACCAAACACACGAAGCGCCCCGCCAAACGGCGCGAAACCTAATCCAAATGTGAAGGCAAGAAGGCTGTCCGGCATAATGAACACCGGGATCAGAGCCACCAAAAAAATGAAGAAAATCGTCAAGGTTATTCTGGTAACCGATCTTGTTGACTGCTCACTGTATTCGTGCGCGAGAGATGAGGCGCGCGAGACCATCAGGTTGTAAACACCAAAACCAACGACTTGTAGCGGGCCCAACAACAGCTTGGCAGCAGCAAAACCTCCCGCCTGCGTCAGCTCACCCTGAGCTGCAATAAGGAGAGGGATCAGGCCGATATATGCATAGTTGCTTATAGAGCCCACGAGCTCCCATTGGGAGTACCGCCTGTGCGCCAAAAAGGCAAGCTTATGAGCGCTGGATATGTTTGACAGATTGACTCCTAAGAACATGTGATAACTGCCAAAACACGGGATCAGGGCGGCAATACTTAGAATCCATAGGACGGTCGTGGAGGAAAAGATAGACTCTCGGGCTATCTCCGCCAGGACGAGCATGGTGGTGGCGATGGCACAATATTGGCCGCTGTTCCAAACGGCGGAAGAGTACCGTTGGCGACTGAGGTGCCGAATCCTGACGTATTCTCGAATTTGAAAGGCTCCACAAAAACCCGCGCACGCGAAGACATACGTCAGGCTGAAATTGGCGCTGTTCGGCCACAGAAGCAGGCCCGCTGCCAGGAAAACAAAGGTAGCGAGAACCAAATGAACCTGGAGGGCTGCGGTCGAAAAGAGGTATGCTGGTCTATCGACTGGTTCAACAAAGTTGCCCACAATCAACATTGGTCTAGTAATCAACGCACCCTGCAGAATCCCAACGAAAACCACAATACTGAATGCGACCGAAAGAAGCCCCAACTCAGCTACACTACCAAACCTTGCGACGGCAAAACTGGCAATGAACGCCGCGGCCGAGACAAATCCCTGATCGATAACTAAGCAAATCCGAGAAAACTGATTCTCCAGGCGGTTTCTTCGGGCGTGAAACGGAAGCTGGTCGACGACCAACAGTGGTGAGTTTCCTATCGGAATGGTCTTCGGAATCCGTCGTTACATTCAAATGGGAACCCGCCCTGCGGGAACAGCGAAAAAGAAGCTTAGGCACAAATGCCAGCCGAAAAAATAGTCCAGGTTGAATCCCGAGGTGTTTTCTGACTCCTCGTTTCGCCAAGGGGCCAGAGACCATCTATTGGCAACCCAGGGCGCAACAGATAGGTCGAACACCACCCGAAGAAGGCCTTCATGCGTGCGTTTGCTCTGCGCCAGATCGATTGTCTTTATAGGCCTCAAGCCCACGATGACCATTTTATGCGTAACGCGACTATTTTGCAGCAACATCATCTAATCTTCGCTCATTACTGACGAAACCTGAATTTCACCGCATGTTCTATTCGCAGCATCGTTGATTTGATTTGAATGGGGAGTCCGCTTACCGTCAAGTCTCCTGCCGGATATGAGCTGTTGCGGTGGAACCGGCCGACTCAAGAAAGCCCGTCAGATGGGTTTCGTAGTTTGGCCGGTAACGTCCGAGAAAGCCAGTTGTTGTCAGGGTCAATACACATGAATCAAACCGCCCGCCCCCCCCTCAGGACCGCGGGAACGGTCTTGAGGAGGATGTCAAAGTCTATCGATAGCGAACAGTTATAGATTTACTGCAGGTCAAGCTCCATTTAGCGTTTGAAACCGATCTTGCGGCGGTCGTTGACCTGCCACAGGCAGGCCAAACCTGGTTTGACGCTGAAACGACGCTCCTGCCGGCCCTTGTCGAATCTCTCGTCGTCGCAAATGCGCAGCAGGAGGAAGGCGACCATCCTCATCTCGCCCCGCGGGACGATCGAAACTAGCACAACTCAACCAGCCCACAGGATGCAGAATGTTGCCAACAGCACCGGTAGGTGTTCGATCAGAACAGCGTGTAAATGAACGGCGCCGCGGCCGAGCCGACAGCACGATCAGCACCGTCACCAGCAGCAGCACGAGGATGATCGGCGTCAGCCACCACTTCTTGTTGTGCATCAGGAAGTCGAGGAACTCGCGCACGATGCCCTGCTGCGGGGCGCTCGCCTCGCGTTCGAAGTCGTTATTGCTTTCTTTCTGATCGTTCATCCCGACTCCTCAGAACTGCCGGAAGTAGCGTTTGGCCTCACTACCGGCCGTGGCCCGTTCGTGCCAGTAGCTGGCCGCCTCGCGGTCGAATCGCCGCGCCATCGGATCATACCCGAAGACCCGCATCAGGAGGCCGATCGGGGTCAGCACGAGGTAGTAGACCGCGGCCAGCACGACGTGCGAAACCACGAAGCCGATCGGCCACGCCAGGTACGACATGCCCACGAAGACGAGCCGCATGAAGCTCGGGATCACCCAGCCGACCACCGGCACGACGATCGCAGCGATCCACAGCCCGCGTGCGAGGCCGGGATTGGCGAACTTGAACCAGGCGATCGACGCCGAAGAGGGCCACGAAACCCAGCCAGATGAAACCGAACTGGTTGAGCTGGCGGCGGCTCGGGTTGGTGTTGATCTCGACGACGCTCATCATCCCACCCTCAATCCAGCTCGAACTGCGCCAGGTACGCGTCGCGGTCGGGCGCGCCCTTTTGCGGTTGCTCCTCCTTCAGCAGCAGGAAGTCCTCCAGCACCAGCACGTCCATGTCGGTGCCCATGAAGCAGCGGTAGGCGTGCTCCGGCGAGCAGACGATCGGCTCGCCGCGAACGTTGAAGCTGGTGTTGATCATCACCGGGCAGCCGGTGCGCTCCTCGAAGCGCCGCATCAGCCGGTGGAGCCGCCGGTGGCGCTCGGGGTCGACGGTCTGGACCCGGGCCGAGTAGTCGACGTGGGTGATCGCCGGCACCTCCGAGCGGATGGCCTTGAGCTTGTCGAGGCCCTTTGCGCCGTCGTTCGACACCGGCAATCGTTTGGCTCTCGGCGACGCGGCGCACCAGCAGCATGTACGGGCTGTCGGCCTCGTCCTCCATCTCGAAGAACTCGCTCACCCGCTCGCGCAGCACGATCGGCGCGAAGGGCCGGAACGACTCGCGGAACTTGATCTTCAGGTTCATCACCGACTGCATCTTGCGGCTGCGGGCGTCGCCGATGATGGAGCGGCTGCCGAGGGCGCGGGGCCCGAACTCCATCCGCCCCTGGAGCCAGCCCACCACCTGCTCCTGCGCGATGCAGATCGGCGATCTCGCGGTCGAGGTCGGCCTCGTCGTCGAAGCGGCGGTAGACCGCGCCGGCGCCGTCGAGGAAGGCACGAGATCTCGTCGGCTGAGAAGCGCGGGCCCAGCAGCGAGCCCCGCTGGGCGTCCGGCTCCTGCGTGCTGCGCGCGTTGCCCAGCAGCTGGTACCAGATGAAGAGCGCGGCGCCGAGCGCGCCGCCGGCGTCGCCGGCCGCCGGCTGGATCCAGATCCGCTCGAACGGGCCCTCGCGCAGGATGCGCCCGTTGCCGACGCAGTTGAGCGCGACGCCGCCGGCCAGGCAGAGGTTCTTCATCCCGGTGCGCTGGTGCAGGTGGCGGGCGGCGCGCAGCATGATCTCCTCGGTCACCTTCTGGATCGAGGCGGCGAGGTCCATCTCGCGCTGGGTCAGCGGCGTCTCGGGCGCGCGCGGCGGGCCGCCGAAGAGCCGGTCGAAGCGCTTCGAGGTCATGGTCAGACCCTGGCAGTAGTTGAAGTAGCTGCAGGTCGAGGCGGAAGGAGCCGTCGTCCTTGAGGTCGATGAGCTTCTCGAGGATCTCGTCGGCGTAGCGCGGCTCGCCGTAGGGCGCCAGCCCCATCAGCTTGTACTCGCCGGAGTTGACCTTGAAGCCGCAGAAGTAGGTGAAGGCCGAGTAGAGCAGGCCGAGCGAGTGCGGGAAGTGCAGCTCGTGGGTGAGCTCGATGCGGTTGCCGCGGCCGGCGCCGAAGCTGGCCGTGGCCCACTCCCCGACGCCGTCGAGGGTGAGGATCGCCGCCTCGTCGAAGGGCGAGGGGAAGAAGGCGCGGGCGGCGTGCGACTCGTGGTGCTCGGTGAAGACGATGCCGCGCCGGTACTCGCCGTCCGAGCTCGCGGCGGATCTCGCGCGGCAGGTGGAGCTTCTGCCGCAGCCAGAGCGGCATCGCCTTGAGGAAGGACGCGAAGCCTGCCGGCGCGAAGGCGAGGTAGGTCTCGAGCAGCCGCTCGAACTTCAGGAACGGCTTGTCGTAGAAGCCGACGTAGTCGAGCTCTCCGGGCTCGAGCCCGGCCTCGCGCAGGCAGTAGGCGATGGCGTTCGACGGGAAGGCGTGGTCGTGCTTGTTCCGCGTGAAGCGCTCCTCCTGGGCGGCGGCGACGATCTCGCCGTCCACCACCAGCGCGGCGGCCGAGTCGTGGTAGAAGGCGGAGATGCCGAGGATCGCGGTCATTGATGAACTACCATTGGACCTTGAAACCGCTCGATTTGAAAACATGTGGCGTTCGAGTAGAACGACTCCGTATTCAATCAGCTGGCCCCGGATCCTCGCAAGACCGCGGGCACCGTCTTCAGGAGAATGTCGAAGTCCATCGACAAGGACCAGTTGTCGATGTACTGGAGGTCGAGCTCCATCCAGTGTTCGAAGTCGATCTCGTGGCGGCCGTTGATCTGCCAGAGGCAGGTCAGACCCGGCTTGACGCTGAAACGGCGCTTCTGCCAGCTCTTGTCGAATCTCTCGACATCGCGAATCGGCAGCGGGCGCGGTCCGACGAGGCTCATGTTTCCCCTGAGCACGTCGATGAACTGCGGGAGCTCATCGAGGCTCAGCTTCCTGAGGGTTTTGCCGACCCGGGTGATCCTTGGGTCGTTGGTCATCTTGAAGGCGGCGCCATTCACCTCGTTCTGGTCCTCGAGCTCCTTGATCCGTTCCTCGGCGTCGACTGCATGGTACGGAACTTGTGCATCTTGAACATCTTGCGTTTCAATCCGACCCGATCCTGGCTGAAAAACACCGGGCCCGCGCGAGTCGAGCTTGATCGCGATAGCGATGACCGCCAGAAGCGGGCTCAACACGATCAGCGCCGCGAGCGAACCGAAGATGTCGATCGCGCGTTTGAAGAAGATGCCGCCGGTGGACGGCACGTGGCTGCGGAGCTCCATCGCCGGCCAGGCGCGGGAGTCGTCCACCGCCACGCTCACGAGTCGAGACTGGAAGAAATCGGAAGGCACGAGGACATCGATCGCCAGCTCTTCACACATCGAGATGATGTCTCGAGATCGTCTGATAGTGCGACGCGATCGGCAGGGTGATCACGACCTCGTCCACATCATGTGATTCCAGGATCTCCCTCGTGCGGCTCGGTGGGCCGAGGATTTTCTCCGGGCCTCCATGCAAGGGGTTTTCCGGTGGCGGTATCTCGTCGATGTACCCCAGCAAAAGGTACCCGAAATCCGGCCGATTGCGGACCTTTTTCCCGAACTCGGCGCCGCGGGGGCCGCACCCCACGATGACCAGGTTTTTCAGGCTGCGACCGTTGCGCCGGGCATCCGACGAGCAACGCTTTGAGAATCGTCCGCGACACGATCGTGCCCACGAGGGCGACAACAAAAAACGTGATCACGAACACCCGGTTGACCGCTTGAAAGTCGAGAATCGGTGCGAGACCGGACAGGATGAGGGTGCCGACCGAGACCGCCTTGATGATGTCCCACCAATCGGAGGAAAGATGGCCGATCCGCCGCGAGCGGTAGAGGTCGAAAAACCTGAAGATCACGTGCCAGACGAGTGCGAATCCGATCACGAACGCGAAGTTGATGAGCTTGATGCGAACCGCCAAAAACTCTGCCAGAGTCCCGGAATGGGTGAGCTGCCCCGACAGGGCGAGACCAGCACCGACGGCCACAGCCATGACAACCATGTCGGAAACCCGCAGGCAGCCGAGAAGGATTCGGCGCCTCAGACTAGGCATCGGCTGAGCCCTTCGTCCGGTTGCTGCAGGGTTCGACGGACGCCATCGCTTCACAGCCGCCTGTAGATGAACCCGGGAATGTGGTACCGCCTCCGGTTGAGCACGGCACCGAGCAGATCGACGCCCGACGCATCTCGAGGACGCGTTTCGCCTCCTCCACCACCTCCTGCCGGGTCTTTTCGGCCTCGACCACGAGGATTGCGCCGCCGCACGCCGCGGCGATGGTCGCAACGTCCGGGTACGAGGTCGCCGGCGGGCTGTCGATGATCACCCAGTCGTAGAGCGACAGCAGCGCCATGATGACGCTGTGGAGCGAGGCCACGGTCAGGAGCTGGGCCGGGCTTTCCATTGCCCGGCCGCTGGTCAGCAGAGACAGGCCTGGCGCAACATCGTCCCTGATCGCCGGAGGTCAAGGACCTTCGGCCCGAGCAGAACGTCACCCAGGCCGTCGGATTGTTCCAAGCCGAACGCCGTGTGCTGGCTCGGTGTGCGGAGATTGGCGTCGATCAGCAGGACGCGCTCGGCTCGATGCTGGGCGAGAGCCAGCGCGATGTTGCGGGCGACCGTGCTCGTCCCCTCTCCCGAAACCGCAGCTCGTGACCAGAATGACGCTTTCGCGCGGCGTCCTCCGATAGGCGAAGAGCCTCTGAATGATCCGCTCGTAGGCAGCCTCGAGTGGGCCGTCTGAAGACGTCGGTGCGGAGGCGCCGCATCGAGCGAGAAGGAGGTCGTCCGTGCTCGATCGGGCACGGGTTCGGCTCTCTGCCGGATCCAGAACCCGCAGCACTGGCTCTCCAGCAGTCCGCATCCACCTGCCGCGGCTTCCTGGTCATCGAGCGACGCGATCTCCGAGTCCACGGTCGCAGACACGGTACTGCCATCTCGAAGGCTCCGGCACCGTGATCCTGCTCGAGAACTCGTCCGGTTCGTCCGCGTCATGCGCCTTCCGGCGTCAAGCAGCGCTTCGTCGAGCTCCGGCAGCGTGGGCTTTCGCGGGTTCGGTGGCGATCGGCCTCCTTGGCATCGGGCTGGGCTCACCTTCTGCATCGCGTCGTAGAACTTACCCAATGCGGCCTCCCTCCGCCTTCCGAGGTCGACAGATTCTCGTCGTCAGAGGACGCATTGCGGCGAGATTCGAAGTGGCTCACGAGGTACGGTCCCGGTTTGCGGATCGATGGTTCCCGCAAGCGCAGGCACATGACATCGTTGACCGCCTCGCGGGCGGCCGGCCCTTCGACCTCCTTCATGCCCATCGCAAACGCGTTGACCAGCGCGTGGTCGCACAGCACGTTGATCGTGCGGGGGGAGCCCTTGGATGCCGACCAGATGGCTTCGACGGCCGGTTTGGTGAAGAGGTCTTTCTTGGGGCATCCAGCTCGTTCCAGGCGGTAGGCGATGTACTCGGCGGTCTCCGCCATCGTCAGCGGCTCGAGACGGGCGCTGACCGCGATTCGCTGTCGGAGCTGGCGGAGATCCGTTCGCAGCAGCTTCTCCTCGAGCTCGGGCTGGCCGGCGAGGATGAGCTGCAGCATCTTGGTCTTGGGGTCCTCGAGGTTGGTCAGCAGACGGACCTCCTCGAGCACATCCACCGACAGGTTCTGGGCCTCGTCGATGATCAGCAGCGGCGGCGGCTGGTAGGCCATGAACTCGCCGGTGACGAAGGCGTAGAACTCGTTGATGAGCTCGACCCGCGACAGCCGGGCGATGCGTGCGTCCGGAGCAGATCGAACCGCTGTCCTGTTTGCGACGGTTGTCGGTCTGCCGCGGTCCGTGGGCGGTGTAGAGGTTGTGGAGGATGATCCGCAGCAGCTCCTCGCGATCGACCGTCGTGTGCCGGACGAGGATCGTCACCGTCGACCGGTCGAGTGAATTGAGGATCGCGTTGAGGAGGGTCGTCTTGCCGGTGCCGACCTCGCCCACCAGGGTCATGAAGCCGCGCCGGTTGGCGATGCCGTACGAGAGACCGGCAAAGGCCTCGCGGTGGGACTCGCTCATGAAGTAGCAGTTGCGGGTCCGGCGTCATCGCGAATGGGTTGCCCTTGAGGCCGTAGTATTTCTCGTACATTGTTCTAACCCAACCATTTCGCCGTCGGGAATCGAGGCGATGTGCGGGATTCCCAGTCTTCGTTCGATGTCTTCCGCCGTTGTGAACGATCGATCCAAGAATGTCTCCAGACCGAAAGCCAGGCCCACCCCACCCAACAAGCCGAGGAACACCGCGAGGAACAAGCTTCAGTGCCAACCCTCGTGGTTCAGGCTTCGAGCGGCATCTGCGCCGGCTGCGCGACGGTCACGTTGATGAACTTCTCCTGATCCATGGCCGCCGAAATTCGCGCCTCCTCGTGCTTCTTCCGATACAAGAGGTAGTCTTCCTCTGCGGCCTGGGCATCGCGTTGGAGACTCTCCAAGATCGAACGCTTTCGCGTTCAGGTTGTCCAGCTCTTTCCGGTACTCCACCACCTGTGTCCTCAACGAGGAGACCCGTGCACGGGTACCCTCGAGCGCCGCCTCTGCGCGCAGCAGCTCGCCCTTGAGTTGCACGTAGAGTGGGTTGGTTTCGGTACCGCTGACGCTCGAGGATCCCCGGGTCTGCTGGAGACGATCCTCCGCCATCTTGATCTGGGTGTCGATGTCCCGCACGTGTCGGCTGTCGGGTTTGAAATCCTGAAGGAGCGCATCGCGCTCGAGCCTCAGCGACGCCAGGGCTCTCTCGATTTCCTCGGTGGCGGCATCCTGGTTATTCGACTGGAGCTTTCGAGGCGTTCGGGTTCACGCCTGAAGCATCGCTTGAAGGCTCGCCACCTGGCGGCGCTGGGACTCGAGCTCCACCTCAGCGTTGCCGAGGCTGCTCTCGAGGTCGGAAAGCCGTTGCATCACCAGCCCTTTTTGAGCTGCGAGCGAGTCCGATCCACTCGGAGCCTTCGACCATCGTGATGGACGCTTCGTCTACAAACTGCTCGAGGGCCTGTTCATGCTGTCGACGAGCCGCTGTTCTGCGTCTTTCATCTGCTGCTCGAAAAACGTCACGGCCTGGGGAGACTGATACCGCTCGGCCCGCTGCTCGAGATACTCGTCCGTAAGCGTCCCGACAACCCGGGTCGCCCATGCAGGATCTGTGGACTGAATAGCTCATCTTGATGACGTTGGATTTCTCGACGGCTGAGATATCGAGGTCTCCTTGAAGATCCAGCACCAATTGCGTTGAAGTCAGAGGAAGATCTGTCTCATCCATCAGCGCCCGAATCAGTCCTGATGACGACTCTGGCATTCCGGCGGACTCCTCCGCGTCCAACTTCCGCACGACATCCTCGATCAGCTTCCTGCTCTTCAACACCTCGATTTCGGAGTTCAGAGTCCTGCTTCGCTGACCCGATTCATGATGAGTTGGGTCGAGTCCGTCGGCGCGATCGGCATCTCGGCGCGCGCCTCGTTGACGAGCAGGGTCGCAGCCACCTCGTAGGTTCTCGGTGTCAACAAGCTGATCACCATGACGACCGTCACGACGGTGAGCAGCGAACACAGAATCAGCGCGCGCCGTTTGAAGACGATCGTCAGCAGGTCGCGCAGCGAATGCTGACCCGGCGCGTCGTCGTAACCAGTGATGGAGCTCGGCTGGCATGATCAATTCCCATCCACTCGGTACGGAATCGGATCGAGCTCCGAGCATGCCAACCTGCGGTCGACGACGCAACCGATTGCCTGACCGGCGAGTAAGTCCCGACCAGCCGGACAGTTGGTGTACCACCTAATCACCATTGTTCGTCCGATCCTGATAACCCGGGAAATACCACATCCACGCGCCGAACCGCGGCAGGTTGTCCGAGATGTACTGCTCGCACGAAGATGTTGAGGTTGACGATCTTCTTGTGGTGGACGTACACGATGTCGAGCGGGGCGAGCGGAACGTCGTTCGAGATCTGCCCCTTCCTCAAGATCTCCTTGACGTCGATGATGGTCCCAACGGGCTCGTTTTCGGGACCTGGCCTGATGAGGAGCACCTCTTCTCGTCTGGCCCGTCGGTTGAATCCCCCGGCGTCCGAGATCGCCTGGACGAGCGTGAGGCCGCCCCGATACTCCTGGATGCCCGGCCGGTTGACCTCACCCGAGACATACACCTGGAGCCCGGAGTACTCCTGCGACGCTCACGGTGATCTGCGGGTTGATCATCTCCTTGCTGTAGCCCTCGGTGATCTCCTTCGTGACGTCATCGACCGTGCGACCCACGACGTCGACGCGACCGACGATCGGCAGATAGATCTCGCCGTCAGGACCGACGGTTCTGGTCTGGTTCAGATCGACGGTCTTGAAGAAGTGGATATCCAGAACGTCTCCGACCTGGATTCTGTAGGGCCCCGAGAGAATCGGAGGCAATTCGTCCGACGCCGACGATCTCTCCCGGGAACTCCTTCTGCTGGGCCGTCGCCGGCAGAGTGGCCAACAAGAGCACACCACATGACCAGTCACAAGTACTGTCCACGGAACACCGCAACTGCGAAACTCGCGCATTACTCGTTCTTCATGAGCTGCTCCTCATCGCCGCCAAAAGCGGTTCGGCGTTTCTGCCTGAATACCACGCACACCATGGCATCTCTCGCGTCCCTTTCGATGGGCCTCCTGGGAGCCGTAGATTATACCACCAATTCGTCTTGTCGTCTGCGGTCGACGTCACAAAGAGACTGCGTCTGATGGTCGTTCGTACAGTTGCGTCTGGTGCGCTCCGAGTGTTCAACAAATCGATACAACGACTGCTTGTCGAAACCCTCCGCAGGGTCGGAAAATTCTGGCGGCGCGTTGCGTCGTCTGCTGTCATAGTTCCACTCCTGAACAATTTATCTCCTGGAGGGCAAGGTGCGCAATCCGTCAAATGAATGGTTTTTCTCATCCAAATAGATGAGTTTTGAGTGGTTTTCGGGGTTTTTGGGGGATGTGGCTTCTCGTGAGCGGGTTCGGATGGGTGGATCGGTGGCGTCGGGCGATTGCGGCTCGATGGGCCGAATTGACTAGTCCAATCTGGTTCATTTGCATTAGAAAACTCATCCATTTGGGGGAGGAGGCGGACGGACGAGCTCTCAGTTTTGAATTTTGAATTTTTAGTTTTGAATTCCCGCCCTCCCCGGTGGTTGGGGAATGGCTGCACTGCCCGGCGAAGTCAGATTTGCTTGTTTAGTTTTGAGTGTTGAGTTTTGGTTAGTTGAGTTTTAGTTTTGAGTTCTTAGTTTTGAGTTCCCGCCCTCCCCCGGGTGGATCGGGAATGGATGCACGACCTTGCGCTGTCAGCTCTTGTTGGGCAGCAGTCTCGGCTGCCGGTTGGGTGGTGACAGCCGTCCTGCCCGCCCCCCAGGCTTGTCCCGAGCGAGGCGACCGCAGGTCGCCGACGAGGGATCCTTCGACTCCGCACGCCTTTGGCGTGCTCCGCTCAGGATGACAGGGTTCCTTGTCACCCTGAGCGGAGCGGGCTAAAAGTCCGCGGAGTCGAAGGGTCCCCTCCGGGTAGGCTCTGCTGATCCTTGGGGGGGTCCCTTCGGCTCGACCCTTGGCCTCGCTCAGGGCAGGCTCTTCGACTCGCTCGCCGGGCTCGCTCGCTCAGGATGACAGAGGAAGGGGACGGCGCTCGCTCAGGATTACACGAGGACCAGTCGCTTCTCCGCGGACGCGACTATGTGCCGACACAGGCGCCATGGATGCCAGTGGCTGCGATGAGTTGCCGCTGGCGGAATTGACAAATGAATGGCCGAGTTCTATCATTTGCATCGTCGGCTGACCGGACGGGGCGGGTGTGCCCCGGCTCGGCAGTCGACGTACAATCTTTACCCCGACTGATAACACTGCAGATGCTCAGCCGGCGGGGCCGGAGCGGTCGGGGTGATCGAAGGGAAACGCGGAGTGTTTCCGCAAGCGAGGACGACATGATTACGGACATCGAGCGGATCCGAAACATCGGCATCTCCGCCCACATCGACTCCGGCAAGACCACCTTGACGGAGAGGATCCTCTTCTACACGCAGAAGATCCACGCGATCCACGACGTCAAGGGCAAGGACGGCGTCGGCGCGACCATGGACCACATGGAGCTGGAGCGGGAGCGCGGCATCACGATCACCTCGGCCGCGACCTATGTGGAGTGGAAGAAGCACCACATCAACATCATCGACACCCCGGGGCACGTCGACTTCACGATCGAGGTCGAGCGCTCGCTGAGGGTGCTCGACGGGGCGGTGCTGGTGCTGTGCGCGGTGGCCGGGGTGCAGTCGCAGTCGATCACGGTCGACCGCCAGATGAAGCGCTACAAGGTGCCCCGCATCGCCTTTGTCAACAAGTGCGACCGTACCGGCGCCAACCCCGAGCGGGTGGCGCAGGCGCTGCACGACAAGCTCGGCCACAACGCGGTGATGCTGCAGCTGCCGATCGGTCTCGAGGCGAAGTTCGAGGGGGTGATCGATCTCATCGAGATGAAGGCCCTCTACTTCCGCGGTGACAACGGCGAGATCATCGAGGAGGGGGAAATCCCGGCCGAGCTGCGTGAGCAGGCGATGGCAAAGCGGGCCGACATGCTCGACGCCGTGAGCCTCTTCTCCGACGAGCTGCTGGAGGCGGCGCTCGAGGACCGCGCGACCCCCGAGCTCATCTACGAGGCGATTCGCCGCGGCGTGCTGTCGCTCGACCTGACGCCGGTCCTGATCGGCTCGGCCTACAAGAACAAGGGCGTCCAGCCACTGCTCGACGCGGTCAACCACTACCTCCCCTCGCCCGGCGACGTGCCGATCGAGGCGGTGGATCTCGACGACGACAACGCCCCGGTGGCGCTCGAGGCGGACCCGGCGGCGCAGACCGTGGCCTACGCCTTCAAGCTCGACGAGGGCCGCTACGGGCAGCTCACCTTCCTCCGGGTCTACCAGGGCACGCTGTCAAAGGGCGACAACGTGGTCGAGACCCGCACCGGCAAGAAGACCAAGATCGGCCGCCTGGTGCGGATGCACGCCGACAAGATGGAGGACATCACCTCCGCCGCCGCCGGCGACATCGTCGGTCTCTTCGGCATCGACTGCCGCACCGGCGACACCTTTGTCGGCAGCGGCCCGCGGCTGGCGATGACCTCGATGTTCGTGCCGGACCCGGTCATCTCGCTCTCGATCAATCCGGTCGACTCCAAGGCCCAGGACAACATGTCGAAGGCGCTCTCGCGCTTCACCAAGGAGGACCCGACCTTCCGCGTCAACCTCGATCCCGAAAGCGGCGAGACCATCATCTCGGGGATGGGCGAGCTCCACCTCGATGTCTACGTCGAGCGGATGCGCCGCGAGTACTCGGCCCAGGTCGAGACCGGCGCCCCCCAGGTCGCCTACCGCGAGGCGCTGTCGAGGCGCGCCGACTTCGACTACCTGCACAAGAAGCAGACCGGCGGCTCCGGCCAGTACGCCAAGGTCGTCGGCTACATCGAGCCCCTCGAAGAGGGCGACTACGAGTTCGTCAACAAGATCACCGGCGGCCGCATCCCGACCGAGTACATTCCGGCCTGTGACAAGGGCTTCCGCTCGTCGCTCGCCAAGGGCAGCCTGATCGGCTTCCCGATCGTCGGTGTGCGGGTGGTGCTGACCGATGGCAACTCGCACGCCGTCGACTCCTCGGACATGGCCTTCCAGACCGCCTCCCGGGCCGCCTTCCGCGAGACCTACCGCAAGGCCAGGCCCCAGATCCTGGAGCCGGTCATGAAGGTCTCGGTCGAGGGGCCGACCGAGTTCCAGGGTGCGATCTACCGCTTGCTCATGCAGCGCCGAGGCAATGTCCTCGGCTCGACCGAGGACGCGGGCTTTGCGCGGGTCGACGCCGAGGTGCCGCTGGCCTCGATGTTCGGCTACTCGACCGATCTGCGGTCGTCGACCGAAGGCAAGGCCGAGTTCACGATGGAGTTCGCAAAGTACGCACCGGCCCCGAACGACGTTACCGAGGAGCTCCTCAAGAAGTACAAGGGCAAGGCGAACGAGGAGGACGAGTCATGACCAATCTGATGATCAAGCTGCGCCGCTCGCCCCGCACCCTGCTGGCCCGCGACGGCCACCCGGGGCCCGGGTCCGGTCACC
Source organism: Candidatus Sulfomarinibacteraceae bacterium (assembly GCA_963733915.1). Lineage (GTDB taxonomy): Bacteria > Acidobacteriota > Thermoanaerobaculia > Thermoanaerobaculales > Sulfomarinibacteraceae > Sulfomarinibacter. The sequence goes on along the minus strand of CAVTEP010000014.1, from coordinate 1,151 downwards.
TGGCGGTGGTGATGGCGCGTGCCGGCGTCGGCAAGACCGCGTTCCTGGTCGGTATCGGGATCGACGCCCTGCTCTCCGGGCAAAAGGTGCTCCACATCTCGCTCGAACGCACCGTCGAGAAGGTCCGCGACTGGTACGACGAGATGCTGTCGGAGATGCTGCGCCGCGAAAAGCAGCTCCAGCACTGGGCCGCGATCCAACTCGAGGTCGAAAAGCGCCGCAACATCCACACCTACGTCGGCAGCTCCTTCTCGGCCGAGCGCATGCGCGCAGCGCTCGATCTGCTGCGCGACGCCGCCGACTTCGTGCCCAACGTCATCATCCTCGACCGGATGGAGATGGAGGGCTTCGAGCCCGCGACCATCGAGGCTGCCAAGGCGATGGCCGCCGAGATCGGCGCCGAGCTGTGGATGGCCTGCCGCACCCGCCGCGAAGAGCCGGCCGCCGAGGGTCATTTGCCGCCGCCGGCAAACCGCTTCGAGGAACTGGTCGACACCGCCTTCCTGCTCGAACCGCAGGATGCAAAGGTCAGGCTGCGGGTGGCCAAGGACAGCGAGAAGATGCTCGACGAGTACCTCAACGTGGTGCTCGATCCGAAGACGCTGTTGCTCGAGACGGGGATCGGCGCGAAACGGTAACGACGCCCGCTATTGTGGTGCGGGCGTCTCGCCCGCAAATCTCCCCGGATCAATCACAATGTGCAGCCGGGACGGCTGCACCACAACATAACCCGGCCGGTTCGGGAGCGAATTGTGGTGCGGGCGTCCCGCCCGCACATCTCCCGGGATCAATCACAATGTGCAGCCGGGACGGCTGCACCACAACATAACCCAGCCGGTTCGGGAGCGAATTGTGGTGCGGGCGTCTCGCCTGCACGTCCTCCGGGATCATCGACAATGTGCAGCCGGGACGGCTGCACCACACTCCAACCCGGCCGGTTCGGGAGCGAATTGTGGTGCGGGCGTCCCGCCCGCACGTCTTCCGGGATCATCGACAATGTGCAGCCGGGGCGGCCGCACCACAAAACAACCCGGCCGGTTCGGGAGCGAATTGTGGTGCGGGCGTCTTGCCTGCATTTCCTCGACGGCTGTGGAATCGTGCGGGCGGGACGCCCGCACCACAAAGGTCGGCTCGAGGATTCCTTGCTATTC
>CAVTEP010000013.1:0-19959 GCA_963733915.1 Candidatus Sulfomarinibacteraceae bacterium | reverse complement strand
GGCCCAGTTCCTCCTCGAGGGTCGAGACGGCCTCGTGGAGCGCGATCTCGTCGGGCGAGCCCATGATCAATACGTCGATGTCACTGCGGCCGGTGTAGGACCCGGCGGCCACCGAACCGTGGACGGCGGCCGCCTCGATGCCGTCAATCTTTTCGAGCGCTTGCCGAAGCGGGATCACGAGCCCCTCGGTATTGAGGAGCAACGAACGCAGATCCTCGAAGAGCGGATGCGAGGTCTGAACGCTCACGAAAACCTGCCGGCCTCGCCTCTGGCGTTCGACCAGGGCGATCTCTTCGAGCAGGGCCAGCTCCCGTTGCGCGGCTTTGAGGGGCACCCCGGCTCGCCGAGCGATCTCGCGCAGGTGGTATTCCTCTGACGCGTTCAACAGCAGGAACGCCAGCACCTTGACGCGCGACGCGGGCATCAGCTTCGTTAACATGATTGACTACAATCCGTCGTCAATTGTAGACAAATTGTCGTCATTCTGCAATTCGCGCGGCAATTCGCTTCGCGAATTGCTGGATGAGGATTCCTGTCGTCCATTCATTCGTGCCAGCCGAGACAGACTGGAGCTGAAGGTCAGGCTTGCCCGCCATCGATGACCCCGAATCCATGAGGGTTTTCCAGGAGGCGGCGAGAGAGGCGGTTCGGGCTTTCCATGCCGATCGGGCCGCACGGCGCCTCTGCCAACTGAAGAGACCAGTCGAGAACGGTCAAGTCTTGACCGTCCGGCAGCATGTACTTGAACATCTGGACGAAGTCGTTCATGGTCCCGAGAACCGATCGGCTGTTGGTGCGACCGAAGTACAGGGGCTCCATGCGGGAGAGCTCGCGGTCGATCAGCAATTGCGGGACTCCCAGGGCCGAGAGCACCTCATCGAGCTGTCTCATGAACCGCGGCACAAGGTTGTCAAGGTCGCGGGCGGTTGTGAGGACGGGCAGGAGAGAACGCTCGCTGACCAGCAGGACATAGTGCCCGTGCCGCGTGTACAAGATGTTCGCGAACCAGTCGCCGAGGATATTCTCCGGTGGCGGCGGCTCACCGGGATTGTGAATCCCGAGCCGTTTCATGAGCTTTCCAGTGCAACGGAGGGTGGTCATGGTCTAAAGAGGTCGCATCCGGATGTGAGTGTCGTCGATGACGGCAAGGTGGCCGGACCAATCGTCACGATCCCCGAGGACTCGTTCCATGGCCTCCGCAATTTGCTGAGGAGAACGCTTCGAGATCCGGAGAAGAACGATTCCCGGTGGATTCTTGCCTTGTCCGGTGACTGCCATATTCCGAAGTCCTTGTCGAAGGTGATGATGATTCGCTTTTCTCTAACCGCCAGCCTCATGATGTCAGTATCGGGCATAGCCGGAAACGATTCTCGGATCCAGAGGACGTCGTGCTGAGCACCGCGAAGCCGGCGAACGGCCACACCCGGAATGTTCTCGTCAGCAAGGAGGCGCATCAGACGGCGCGGGCGGGGTAGACCTTTTCGGATTTGATGATTTCAGACGCATAGGCGAGGCAGGCTGCAATGTCTTCGGTCGTGATTCCGGGATACTCCTCGGCAATCTGCTCCGCGGTCCAACCCTCTGCCAAGAGTTCAATCACGTGATCGACTGTCAGGCGGCTCCCCTTGATGACCGGCTTGCCGGTCATGATCTCTGGGTTGATCTCGATTCGTTCGCGCCACTCGACCATTGGAGGTTCTCCTGACAGCAACTTTATCATGCAATTCGCACGGCAATTCGTCGGACGAATTGCGGGGGCTCGCTTCGCTCGCCCAATTACATCGAGCGGCGGTACTGTCCCCCGACCTCATAGAGGGAGTTGGATATCTGCCCAAGGGAGCAGAATCGAACGGTCTTGAGAAGTTCTTCAAAGATGTTGCCGCCCTCACGGGCAACATCCTGTAGCCGCTTCAGCGCCTTCTCCGCCTCATCCTCATGCCGCTTGTGGAAGTCCAGCCAGATGCCCCAACCGCGCATCCTTCTCCTCCGTGGTCGACCGGGTGAGCTCCGGCTCCGGCAGCCTCCTCGCCATCCTCGGCGATGAAGGTGTTGACGCCGACCAGCGGATACTCGCCCGTATGCTTCATCCGCTCGTAGTGGAGTGACTCTCTCCTGGATCTTGCCGCGCTGGTACATGGCCTCCATCGCGCCGAGGACGTCGCCGCGTTCGGAGAGGCGTTCGAACTCCTCGAGCACGGCCTCTTCGACGGTGTCGGTCAGCCACTCGACGATGTGCGAGCCCTGGAGGGGGTTCTCGTTCTTGAGCAGGCCGAACTCCATGGCGTTGATGAGCTGGATGGCGAGGGCGCGGCGGACCGACTCCTGGGTCGGGGTGGTGATGGCCTCGTCGTAGGCGTTGGTGTGGAGCGAGTTGCAGTTGTCGGCCATGGCGAGCAGGCCCTGGAGGGTGGTGCGGATGTCGTTGAAGGAGATCTCCTGCGGCGTGGAGCGAGCGGCCCGAGGTCTGGATGTGGTACTTGAGCTTCTGCGAGCGCTCGTTGCCGCCGTAGCGGTTGCGGATGGCGATCGACCAGATGCGCCGCGCGACCCGGCCGATGACCGTGTACTCGGGGTCCATGCCGTTCGAGAAGAAGAAGCTCAGGTTGTGGGCGAAGTCGTCGATGTGCATGCCGCGGGCGAGGTAGGTCTCGACGTAGGTGAAGCCGTTCGAGAGGGTGAAGGCGAGCTGGGTGATGGGGTTGGCGCCGGCCTCGGCGATGTGGTAACCGGAGATCGACACCGAGTAGAAGTTGCGGACCCCGCGGTCGCAGAAGAGCTGCTGGATGTCGGCCATCATCCTGAGCGCGAACTCGGTCGAGAAGATGCAGGTGTTCTGGGCCTGGTCCTCCTTCAGGATATCGGCCTGGACGGTGCCGCGGATGGTTTTCATGGTGGCGTCGAGGACCTCGTCCCACTCGCCGTCCTGGAGCATCGGCTCGAGGGCCTCCCAGTCCTTGCCGTTGACCACCGGATGGAATGCGGCCTCGGGCGGGGCGTGCAGCCGGCCCGATTCGATCAGCTTCTTGCGCGCCTGCTGGCGGGCGGCGGCGTTGAAGAACATCGCCAGGATCATCGGCGCCGGGCCGTTGATGGTCATCGACACCGAGGTCTTCGGGTCGCAGAGGTCGAAGCCGGCGTAGAGCTTTTCCGCGTCCTCGACGGTGCAGATCGAGACGCCGGCCTCGCCGACCTTGCCGTAGATGTCGGGGCGGGTGTCGGGGTCGGCGCCGTAGAGGGTGACCGAGTCGAAGGCGGTCGAGAGGCGGTTGGCGGGCTGGCCGTCGGAGAGGAGGTGGAAGCGCTCGTTGGTGCGCTCGGGGCCGCCCTCGCCCGCGAACATCCGGGTCGGCAGCTCGGCGGTGCGCTTCAACGGATAGGCGCCGGCGGTGTAGGGGAAGGCGCCGGGGACGTTTTCCAGGAAGAGGTAGCGGAGGATGCCGGGCCAGGTGATGCGGAGCGGGAGCTGGACCTTGGGAACCTCGGTGCCGGCCAGTGACTTCGCGGTCAGCGGCACCTTGATCTCCTGCCCGCGCACGGTGTAGCTGAAATCGCTCCCGGCGTAGTCCTCGCGGATCCGCGGCCAGGCGGCGATCAGCTCGCGCGAGTCGTGCTCGAGCGAGTGGGCGAGGCGGCGGATCTCGGCGTCGATGTCGGCGAGCTGGGGCTCGGTGCCGGGCTCCTCGGCGATGACGGCCTCGAACAGCTTCCACAGGTCTTCGATCGAGCCGTCGCCGTTGCGGGCGGAGAGGATGGCGCGCGCGCCGACCAGCTGGTAGAGCTGGGCGGCGACCTTGATCTGGGCCTCGGCCCACGCCTTGTAGTCGCGGACGGAGTGCGAGATCGCACGCAGGTAACCGGCGCGTTCGCCGGGGATCACCGGGTGGCGCTCGGGCTCGCCGGCCGGTTCGGCGGCGGTGCCCTCGAGGGTCCAGCTCTCGCCGAAGTCGGCGCCGAGCCGGCGCACGATCCCCTGGTAGAGGGCGTTGACGCCGTGGTCGTGGAACTGCGAGGCGACGGTGGCGAAGACCGGCAGCTCGGAGTCCTCGGGGCCGTCGAAGAGCTCGTGGCAGCGGCGGTACTGCTTGCGGACGTCGCGCAGCGCGTCGAGCGCCTGCGGGCGGTCGAACTTGTTGATCGCCACGAAGTCGGCGTAGTCGAGCATGTCGATCTTTTCGAGCTGCATGGCGGCGCCGTACTCGGGGGTCATGACGTAGAGCGAGATGTCGGAGATGTCGACGATCTCGGAGTCGGCCTGGCCGATGCCCGAGGACTCGACGATGATCAGATCGAAGCCCGCCGCCTGGCAGAGAAAGATCGACTCGTCGATGTTCTGGGTGAGGGCGCGGTGGGCCTGGCGGGTGGCGAGCGAACGCATGAAGACGCGGTCGGAGCCGAGGGCGTTCAAGCGGATGCGGTCTCCGAGCAGGGCGCCGCCGGTCTTGCGCTTGGTGGGGTCGATCGAGAGGATGGCGATGGTGCGGGCCGGGTGGTCGGCGAGGAAGCGCAGCACCAGCTCGTCGGTCAGCGAGGACTTGCCGGCGCCGCCGGTGCCGGTGATGCCGAGGACGGGCGCGGGCATCTCGCGGTCGGGAGTTTCGACCGGCAGCCCCTCTTCGATCCGGGTGATGGCGCGTGCGACCGCCAGCCAGCGGTCGGCGGTGGGGCCGAGGGGGCCGGTCGAGTCGAGCTGGGCCGGGTCGAAGTCGGCCTGCTCCATCATGTGGTCGATCATGCCGTCGAGACCCATCGTCCGGCCATCTTCGGGGGAGAAGATCTTGGTGACGCCGTAGTCCTCGAGCTCGGCGATCTCGCGCGGCACGATCACTCCGCCGCCGCCGCCGAAGACCTTGATGTGGGAGGCACCGCGCTCCTTCAAGCGATCGATCATGTACTTGAAGAACTCGACGTGGCCGCCCTGGTAGGAGGAGACCGCGATGCCCTGGGCGTCCTCCTGGACGGCGGCGTCGACGATCTCGGCCACCGAGCGGTTGTGGCCGAGGTGGATGACCTCGGCGCCGTGCGCCTGCAAGATGCGGCGCATGATGTTGATCGCGGCGTCGTGGCCGTCGAAGAGCGACGCCGCGGTCACGAAGCGCACCTTGTTGGCGGCCTGGTAGCGGTCAGGTTCAGTCATCGGCCCTCCCGCGGTGGGTTCACGCTGATGATAGCAGGGCGGGAGCGGTCGAATTCGGAATTCGGAATTCGGAATTCCACCCACCCGCCTGGCGCCATTATGGTGCGGCCGTCTCGGCCGCACGATTCCACAGCCATCGGCGAAGTGCGGGCGGGACGCCCGCACCACAACATCACAGCAGTCACATGAGGCAGGGGAGACCATCACGTCGGGCACTGAGACGGCGACGGAGACGGGGCGGACGCCGTTACAATGCCTCTGCGAAGGAGAGGCAATGACTGTCGGCCTGAAGCGAGGGCTGTCGTGGCAACCGCCGGGGGACTGGCAACGCATCACGACGATCGACGCGCACACTGCGGGCGAGCCGTTGCGGGTGATCGTGTCGGGCTGGCCGGGGGTCGAGGGCGCGACCATCCTCGAGCGGCGCCGCTTCGCCCGCGAGCACCACGACGGACTTCGCAGGTCGCTGATGTGGGAGCCGCGCGGCCACGCCGACATGTATGGCTGCCTGATCGTGCCGCCCGAGCGGGAGGGCTCCGATTTCGGCGTGCTCTTTCTCCACAACGAGGGGTGGTCGACGATGTGCGGCCACGGGATCATCGCCGTCACCACGGTGGTCCTCGAGACCGGAATGCTGCCCGCCCTCGAGCCCGAGACGGTCCTCCGCATCGATACCCCGGCCGGCCTCGTCACCGCCCGAGCCGCCGTCGAGAAGGGAAGCGTGACCAGCGTCGCTTTCACCAACGTGCCGTCCTTCGTGCTGCTGGCCGACCGCACGGTCCAGGTGCCGGGGCTGGGCGCGGTGCGCTACGACGTCGCATTCGGCGGCGCCTTCTACGCCTTTGTCGATGCGGCGGGGGTCGGCCTCAGCCTCGGACCCGAGTCCTTCCGGCAGCTGATCGACAAGGGCATGGCGATCAAGACCGCGGTGATGGCTGCGGGTGGTGTCAGCCACCCCTTCGAGGAGGACCTCGGCTTTCTCTACGGAACGATCTTCACCGGGCCAGCGCATCGCGGGGGCGCCGATTCGCGAAACGTCTGTGTCTTCGCCGAGGGCGAGGTCGATCGCTCGCCGACCGGCACCGGAGTGTCGGCGCGGGCTGCGATCGCGGCGGCTCAGGGTAAGCTAGAAAGGGGAGGCGAGATGGTGGTGGAGAGCATCATCGGCACCAGGTTCCGGGTTCGCATCCTCGAGCGGACGACCTTCGGGCCGTACCCGGCGGTGATACCGGAGGTCGGGGGATCGGCGTCGATCACCGGCCGCCACGAGTTTCTGATCGATCCGGGCGACGAGTTGCAGGGAGGCTTCGTTCTGAGATGAAGAAGACGCTCGTCATTCTCGCCGCGGGGATCGGCTCGCGCTACAAGGGGCTCAAGCAGCTCGACCCCGTCGGACCGGGCGGCGCGACCCTCATGGACTACACCATCTACGACGCTCTCGAGCTGGGTTTCGAAAAGGTGGTGATGGTGATTCGCCGCGAGACCGAGGAAAAGGTCCGCGAGCACATCAAGAACGGCGCCGGTCGTCGCGCCGAGATCGTCTACGCACACCAGAATCTGTATGCGCTACCGAGCGGTTTCGTGGTGACGCCGGGTCGGAAGAAGCCATGGGGCACCGGGCAGGCGGTGCTGGTGGCGGCGAGTCATCTGGACAGGCCGTTCGTGGTCGCCAACGCCGACGACTTCTACGGCCGCCAGGCGCTGGCGTCCCTCGACGAGTTTCTCGACAAACCCTCATCGGACGGGTTGGCGCACTGGGCGATGGTCGGCTACCGGCTGGGCGATACCCTGCCGCCGAAGGGCGAGGTGTCGCGGGCGCTGTGCGTGCAGGACATCGACGGCTGGCTGGTCAACCTGGAAGAAGTTCACGGCGTCAAGCGCGATGGCAAGGAGGCGGCGTGGAAGGGCGGCGACGGCCGTTACCACTTCCAGTCGCTCGACACGCTGGTCTCAATGAACCTATGGGGCTTCACGACCGAGCTTCTGCGGCACCTCGAACGCGAGTTCATAGCGTTTCTCGACGAGAACCCCGACCCCGAGAAAGAGTTCTATCTACCGACGGCGGTGGTCGGAGCGCTGAGTACCGGCAATGCTCGGGTGGCGGTTCGGCACGCCGGCGGGCGTTGGGCCGGCATGACCTCGCCGGGGGATCGCGAGATCACGGTCGAGATCCTGCGCGATCTCGTGAACAAGGGCGTCTATCCCGAGAAGCTGTGGGAGTGAGTCGCTCGCTGTCACCCTGAACACCGCTTGGCCGGTCTGGGCGGCGACACATCAGCCGACCAAACCGACCACCCGCCCGGCGCGCGAGACGCGTGCCCCACAAACCATCTCGAAAAACAGTGGGACAACTGTGGGGCAGCGGTCTCGGCTGCCGGGTGGGTGGGTCGGAAATCCGAAATCCGAAATCCGAAATCCGAAATCGGAATCAGCTAAGCTTTCCGCACCGCAACTGCTGTGGGGGGAATTATGTTCGAATGGATCACCAACCCCGAGGCGTGGATCGCGCTCGCGACCCTGACCGCGCTCGAGATCGTCCTCGGGATCGACAACATCATCTTCATCTCGATCCTGGCGGGACGCTTGCCGCAAGAGCTTCGCGCACGAGCCCGTACTCTCGGGCTGGCGGGGGCGATGCTGACCCGGATCGCGCTCCTCGGCTCGCTGGTGTGGCTGGCCCATCTCACGGTGGCGTTGTTCTCGGTCGGCGGCCATGCCGTCACCGCCCGCGATCTGGTTCTCTTCGGCGGCGGGCTCTTTCTGCTCGGCAAGGCGACCTTCGAGATCCACCACAACCTCGAGGGCGAGGAGGCGGAGAGCGGGCGCGGGCCGGCCGCGAAGTTCGCGTCGGTGATCGCCCAGATCATGGTGCTCGACATCGTCTTTTCGGTCGATTCGGTGATCACCGCTATCGGCATGGCCGAGCACCTGCCGGTGATGGTTGCGGCGGTCGTTATCGCAGTTCTCGTCATGATGGCCGCGGCGGGGCCGATCTCTGAATTCGTCGAGGACCACCCGACGATCAAGATCCTCGCCCTCAGCTTTCTTCTGCTGATCGGGATGTCGCTGGTCGCGGAGGGCTTCGGTCAGCACATCCCGAAGGGGTATATCTACTTCGCCATGGGCTTCTCGGTCTTCGTCGAGATGCTCAACCTTCGTATGCGCAAGACCGGCTGGGAGGCCAAGCCGGTACGGCTGCGGCAGCGGATCGCCCCCCTGCGGCGTTCGCCCATACCGCCGAAGATGCGTATGATCGACGACTGATGACCGGCCTGCTCTATCCACTGACCCGCTCGCTGCTCTTCCGCCTCGATCCCGAAACGGCGCACGCCCTGTCGCTCAAGGCGATTGCCCGCGTCGGGCGGGTGCCGGGTCTGCGATCAGCGTTGGCCTCCACCTTCGCCGTGCCCGACGCCGAACCGGTGGAACTCTTCGGTCTTCGGTTTCCGAACCGGGTCGGGCTTGCCGCCGGCTACGACAAGGACGGCGAGGGCTGGCGTGGTCTTGCATGTCTGGGCTTCGGCCACATCGAGATCGGCACCGTGACCCCCGCGCCGCAGCCGGGCAACCCGAAACCGCGGGTGTTCCGGCTGGTCGAGGAGCGCTCGGTCATCAACCGGATGGGTTTTCCGGGGCGCGGCGCGGCGTACGTGGCCGAACGGCTGCGAAATCGCAAACCGGGCGGCCCGATCATCGGCGTCAACATCGGCAAACAGAAAGCGACGCCGCTCGAAAAAGCCGCGGACGACTACGAAAAGCTGATCGACGTCTTCGCGCCGCTCGCCGACTACCTCGCGGTGAACGTCTCCTCGCCAAATACCCCGGGTTTGCGGAAGCTGCAGGAGCGTGGTTTTCTCGGCGCCCTGCTGGGACGGGTGGGTGCGCGAAGAGACCAGGCCACCGTGCGGCTCGGGCGGAGGGTGCCGGTGCTGGTCAAGCTCGCCCCGGATCTCGACGAAGAGCAGATTCGGACTGCGGCCGATGGGATCGTCGAGTCGGGTCTCGACGGCATCATCGCCACCAATACCACCATCGGCCGCGAGGGTCTCGACCACCCGCTGGCGGCGGAGGAGGGCGGTCTGTCGGGCGCGGCGTTGACCGGGATGAGCACCCGCGTCATCGCCCGCATCCACGAGCACACCGGCGGCGCCATCCCCATCATCGGCGTCGGCGGCATCATGGGCCCCGAAGATGCACGCGCCAAGCTCGAAGCCGGCGCGACCCTGGTGCAGGTCTACACCGGCCTCGTCTACGAGGGACCGGGGTTGGTGAAGAGGATACTTCGTGGGCTTGGGCGATCGTTAGAACGTTAGAACGTTTCCACCCACCCGATCCCGCAATTCGGAATTCGGAATTCGGAATTCGGAATTTTCCCCCACCCCCTCCTCTGGCCTGTGGTTCCCTTCAATCGAACGGCGGGCAGGGACGGCGGCAGGGACAGCGGCAGCGGCCGGAGACCGCGTCAGGAGCAGCCCACAGTGACAGCACCCGGACGAACCGGCGCGGAGAATGTCGATCAGGTTCGTGGGTTGAGCAAGCGCCAGGTCATTGCACGCACCTCGTCGAAGGTATTGAGCGCTGTCGTGGCGCCGCGTCCATCGACGACTCCAGCCTGAACCAGGAGGCGAAGGTGACTGTCGACCTCCTTGGCTGAGCCATAGGCGATCCTCCAGAAGTGCTGCCGGTCTCTCCCGGATCGGCCGTGCCCTTCCGCCAGGTTAGCGGGGACCGAACTCGCCGACCGGATCACCTGATCGGCGATCGATTTCAAAGGGGCTGGCACCCTCATCACGAGCTTGACAGCGATGCCGGCCGCTTCAAGGGCTTTCGAGTGGGCGACGAGGTTTGTGTTCGTACGGGCGCTGGACATGGTCACCTCCGGGTCGTTCATGCCCTTCCTCGAGCCGGTGAGGCAGCCGATGTCAGGGGTGCGAAGCACCGGGCCCCTGGCCCGGCTTGCCCTTGACATCGGCTGCCCACCGGCTACCTCTCGCACTGAACGACCCGGAGGTGGGCATGCCCTCGTCACGACCCGTGCACGCTGCCCCTGTCGCCGCCCCTGTCGCTGGCCCGGCCGCTGCTCACTGACCCTGCCTCTGCGGTCTGCCGCTGTCTCTGTCGCTGCACATGCCAACCGAACCTTCCAAACCTCGATTCCATTAAATTTCGGATGAGCCGAACGTTCTAACGTTCTAACGTTTTAACGTTGAACGTTTCAACGTACGAACGCCGGCGGCTCCTTGCGCCAGGGCTCGGGTTCGAGCGCCATTGTGTGGCCGAGATCGAAGAGACGCCGCATATCGGCGGGATCGAATGAGCTTGCGGACGCCTCGGCGTGCTCGGGTGGGATGCCGACATAGTTGAAGTCGACGTCGTCGCGCGCGGCAAGCGCCCAGACCCGGATCAAATCGCCCATGGCGACCGCCTTGAGCACCGTGATCATCGAGCGCGCGGCAATGTCCGTGAGCCTGGGCTTCACCTGCTCGGGCGCGGCGTCGATCTGGCTGTTGCGGATGATGTAGATGGCGGCCGGCGGGTGTTCTTCGGAATCGACCTGGAGCTCGCGGGCGGCGTCGGCAATGTTGACCATCGCCCCCCACAGGAAGAACTCGGCGATCACGCCGCCGTCGACGTGCATCTCGTCAAAGCGTCGGCCGTCGACCTCGACCTCGATATAGACCGGCGGAAACGCGACCGGGATCGAGGCCGAGGCGAGCAGGACCTGGCGGAAGAGCTCGAGCGAACCCGGCCGGCCGCTGGCGGCGATGGCGCCCATGTTCCACACCACGAGGCGTTGAGCGTCGAGGTTGGTGGTCCCGACGTACAGTCTGCGACCTCGGCGGTGCTCGGAAGCGATGGCCTCCAGGATATTCGCGTCGATTACGGTCTCGAGCCTGAGAGCGAGCGGGTCGGTGCGGGCCAGCGAGTCCTTCTTGAGCACGGTGAGCGGGTTTCTGATCCGGTAGATGTCCTTGTTGGTGACGGTCGTGAAGACATCTTCGAGCTCGTCGTCGTAGTCCGGGCCCAGGAAGGCGTAAGGCGCGGTGAGGGCACCGGTCGAGATTCCGGTCACGAGCTTGAAGATCGGGCGCTTGCCGGTCTCGCTCCAGCCGTTGAGAAAGCCGGCGCCAAAGGCGCCGTTCGAGCCGCCGCCTGAAAGAACGAGCACCGACATCGGTTGCCCGTCTGGACTGGAGTCATCGGTCTCCCAGGCGTCGCGCACCGATTGGACGAGGTCGGCCTGAAATTCCGGGCTGGGCTCGTCTCCCCAGTCGCGGACGCCGGGCAGACCGGGGATTGCGGCGCTGTCCATGGCGTCGATGGGAACCGGATTCCGGCTGAGGCTGGTACAGCCGGCGGCCATCATCAGGGCCGCGGCCACCACTCTCGCGGAAGATGGCGGGAGTCGGCACATCAGATCCCCGCCAGGATACGCGAACCCGCCAACGGCGTGCACGCACTGTTGTGGTGCGGCCGTCCCGGCCGCACACCGGTGAGTCACTCTTGAGTGCGGGCGAGGCGACCGCACCACGATACTGGAACAGATTCGCGCGTGCCGTGGGAAAGATCACCTCCGCACTCGAGAACGTTGAGATATCCTCATAGTGACATGTCGGAGCCGCTCGTTTCCGTCCTCCTGCCGGTCCGCGACGCGGGCCCGTACCTCGGACAGTGCATCGCCAGCCTCGACCGCCAGACCCTCGCCGACTTCGAGGTGGTGGCGGTGGACGACGGCTCGACTGACGGTTCGGCGGCGGTGTTGGACGAGTGGGCCGCCCGGGACCCGAGGGTGTCGGTGATTCACCGGGAGACATCGGGGCTGGTGGCGACCCTCAACACCGGTCTCGAGCGGTGCCGCGGTACCTTCGTGGCGCGGATGGACGCCGACGACGTGAGTCACCCACGGCGCCTCGAACTGCAGGTCGGCGAGATGGAGGATCTGCCCTGGGTGGGGGTCGTGTCGTGTCTGGTGCGCCATTTCCCGTGGCGCGGGGTGGGGGAGGGTTATCGGATCTACGAACACTGGCTCAACTCTCTGCAGACGCCGGAGGCGATCGCCCGCGAGCGCTTTGTCGAGTCGCCGGTGGTCCACCCGTCGGTCCTGGTGCGGCGCCGGCTCTTCGAGGAAGTCGGGACGTACCGGGAGACGCAAGGGCCCGAGGATTTCGATCTCTGGCTGCGGTTTCTCGAAGCGCAGGTGTGCTTTTCCAAAGTCGACCGGTTCCTCTACTTCTGGCGCGAGCACCCCGAGCGGCTGACCCGGGTCGACGGCCGTTATTCGGTCGAGAACTTCCTGCGTTGCAAGGCGCGCTACCTGCTGAGCGGCCCGCTGGCCGGGTGCGAGCGGGTGGTGATCTGGGGCGCCGGTCAGACCGGGAGGCGGTTGTCAAAGCACCTGCTGCGCGGCAAGGTGCGGATCGAGGCCTTCGTCGACATCGACCCCGAAAAGATCGGAAGCACCCTGCGCGATCGCCCCATCATCGGTGCCGCCGAGCTTCCGGGGCTGATCGGTCCCGGCACCGTCGTGCTGGCCGCGGTCGGGTCGCGGGGAGCGCGAGCTCTGATCCGGCAGCAGCTCAACAATCTCGGTCTGAGAGAGGGCTGGGATTATTGGTGCGTCGCTTAGAAACGTTGAAACGTTCGTACGTTAGAACGTTACACGTTTCCTGACCTCCCCGAGGATTGACAAGGGGAGGTTGGGTGGTCGCCTTTTCCCCTTTTCCCCTTGTCTCCTCTGCGTCGCACGGGTGGGTGGCAACGTTTAACGCTCATCCATCGTCGTGGATCGCCACCGGCTTGAGATCCCACACCAGCTCCGCGTACTCGCGGATCGCTCGGTCGGACGAGAAGTAGCCCATCGCGGCGATGTTGCGGATCGCAGCCGCGGCCCACGACCGCCGGTCTTGGTACATCGTGACGGCCCGAGCCTGGGTCTCGACGTAGGGGCGGAAGTCGGCAAGCAGCATGTAGCGGTCGCCGTGCTCCATGAGCGCCGACCAGATTTCGTGCAGCGCGGCCGCGTCGCCGCCGGCGAAAACACCATCGCGCAAACTGTCCATGACGGCGGCGAGCCCGGGGTCCGACTCGTAGAGCTTCCACGGGCGGTGGGCGCCGGTCGCGAGGTTTGTCTCGACCTCCTCGGCGGTGAGTCCGAAGATGAAGATGTTGTCGTCACCGACCCGGTCCCTGATTTCGATATTGGCGCCGTCGAGGGTGCCGATCGTCAGGGCGCCGTTGAGCGCGAGCTTCATGTTGCCGGTGCCCGAGGCCTCCATGCCGGCGGTCGAGATCTGCTCGGAGAGGTCGGCGGCGGGAATGATCTTTTCGGCCAGGGTGACCCGGTAGTCGGGAACAAAGACGACCCTGATCCGACCGTCGACCTCGCGGTCGTTGTTGACCACCTCCGCGACACCGTTGATGAGGCGGATGATGAGCTTGGCCATGTGGTAGGAGGGCGCGGCCTTGGCGCCGAATACAAAGCTCCGCGGCAGCATGTCCGCGGTGGGGTCGGCCTTGATCGTCCGATAGAGGTGGATGACGTGCATGATGTTGAGGAGCTGGCGCTTGTATTCGTGAAGACGCTTGATCTGGACGTCGTACATCGATTCCGGGTCGAGTCGGACGCCGCACAGTTCGAAGACGGTGGACGCGAGGTCACGTTTGTTCGCCTTTTTGACGGCGATGAACTCGTCTTGAAAACCGTGGTCATCGGCCGCCGAAGCGAGGTCGCCCAGACGGTCGAGATCGCGTGGCCACCCGCCGCCGATGCGGCTGGAGATGAGCCGGGCCAGCCGCGGGTTGCAGGCCAGCAGCCATCGCCGCGGGGTGACGCCGTTGGTGATGGGCAGGAACTTTTCCGGCCACAGATCGGCGAACTCCTTGACCACCCGCGTGCGGAGGAGCTGGGTGTGGAGCTTGGCGACGCCGTTGACGCGGTGGCTGCCGATGATGGCGAGGTTGGCCATCCGCAACCTCTTCTCGCCGTCCTCTTCGACAATCGACATGCGTCGCATCGAATCCGGCCGGTCGCCGTAGATCCCCTTCACAGAGGCCATGAACCGTCGGTTGATCTCGTAGATGATCTGGAGGTGGCGCGGGATCAGCGGTTCCATCAGCGACACCGGCCAGGTCTCCAGGGCCTCGGGGAGAAGGGTGTGGTTGGTGTACGAGCAGGTGGCCCTGGTGATCTCCCATGCCGGCGACCAGCTCAGCCCGGCCTCGTCGAGGAGGAAGCGCATGAGCTCGGCGACGGTCAACGCCGGATGGGTGTCGTTGAGCTGCAACGAGATCTTGTCTGGCAGCAGCTCCCAGACCTCGCCGTTGCGCACGCGGAATCGTTCCATGACGTCGCGTACCGAGCATGCGACCAGGAAGTACTCCTGGGTCAGACGCAATCCGCGTCCGGCCTCGACGTCGTCAGCCGGGTAGAGCACGCGGTTGACCGCCTCCACCCGCTCGCGTTCCGCCACCGCCTGCACAAAACCGCCCCGGGAGAATATGTGGAAATCGAACTCCGACGCCGCTCGTGCGTCCCACAGGCGGAGGAGGAGGGCGGTGTTGGTGCCGTAGCCTGCGATCGGCAAGTCGTGCGGGATCCCGTAGACCTGGCGCCAGTCGGTCCAGGTCGGCCGGTGGGTCCCGCTTTCCTCCGCCGCGCTCCAGTCGACGCGGCCACCGAAGCGGACGGGAACCGTGCGGTCGTTGCGCTGGACCTCCCACGGGAAGCCTTCCTCGAGCCAGGTGTCCGCGTGCTCGACCTGCCAGCCGTTGTCGAACTCCTGGCGGAACATCCCGTAGTCGTATCGCAGCCCGTAGCCGTAGGCAGGGTAGTCGAGCGTCGCCAGCGAATCGAGGAAGCAGGCGGCGAGGCGGCCGAGGCCACCGTTGCCGAGGCCGGGATCGGGCTCCACTTCGATGATGGAGTCGAGGTTGAGACCGAGCTGCTGCATCGCCTCGCGGGCGGTGTCGAGGAGCCCGGTGGCGATGAGGTTGTTGAGCATCAGCCGGCCGAGGAGGTACTCCATCGACAGATAGCAGACCATCTTTGGCCGGGCTGCGTCATAGGTGCGGCGGGTGAGAATCTCGCGGTCGATGATGGTCTGGCGCACGGCCCGCCCGAGCGCCACCAGGTGATCGACGGCCCGCGCCTGCCGCAGCTCGAGACCGCAGGTGTAACGGAGGAAGTAAAGGAAGCGGTCTCGAAACTCGTCAACAGTGGGCTGTTTGAGGTGGATTTCAGGAAGCATGAACCCCCTTTTTCGAAAGTGAACGGTAACACACCGCCAAGGACATCAAATGCCGGTCGCACGCCAACCGGGCTTGAATTCTCAGTTCTCAGTTCTCAATTCTCAATTCCCGCCCTCCCCCCCGGAAATCTGGGGCGGGTGGGTGGTAATTCAAAATTGAGAATTGAAAATTGAAAATTCGGAGCTGAGGATGTTGCCTTTGGGAAGGCGCGGATGGGCTGAAATTCGATAGCTCCGATGGGCTACCATAGGAATCGATGAAGCTCAGAAGATCGGCCGGTGTCATCCTCCATCCCACCTGCCTGCCCTCGCGCTTCGGCATCGGCGACTTCGGCCCGACCGCCGCAGCCTACATCGAGTGGCTGGCAGGCAGCGGCGCCAGCTGGTGGCAGATACTCCCACTGCACCCGCCCGGGCCCGGGAACTCGCCGTACTCGGCGATCTCCACCTTTGCCGGCAATGAGTTGCTCATCAGCCCCGACCTGCTGGTGGAGGACGGCGTACTTTCCGATGAGGATGTGAGGGATGTGCCGGAATTCCCAACCGAATGGGTGGAGTTCGACGCCGTCGCGCCGTTCAAGCTCGAATTGCTGCGGCTCGCGTTCCGCCGCTTCACCGAAAGCCAGCCGCGCAAGCTGGTGCTCCAGCTGGCCGACTTCCGCGAGCGGAACCGCCATTGGCTTTCAGACTACGCCCTCTTTCGCGCCCTTCGCGACAGTCGTGGCGGCGAAGCGTGGTACGAGTGGCCGCGGCCCCTCGCCAGACGCGACCCCGAGGCCCTGATCGGGTGGATGCAGGAGCACCGCGAGGACATCGATTTCGTCGAGTTCTGCCAGTTTTTCTTCGATCGCCAGTGGGTCGCGCTGCACGATTGGGCCCGCGAGATGGGGGTCGGCGTCCTCGGCGATGTGCCGATCTTTGTCGCCGGCGATTCGGCCGAGGTGTGGGCGCACCCGGAGCTCTTCGAGCTCGACGAGGAGCTCCGGCCGAAGGTGGTGGCCGGGGTGCCTCCTGATTATTTTTCGGCCACCGGCCAGCTCTGGGGCAATCCGCTCTACGACTGGGACCGGATGGCAGCCGACGGCTACCAATGGTGGATCGCCCGGCTGCGCCACGCCCTGACAATGGTCGACCTGGTGCGTCTCGACCACTTCCGTGGTTTCGCCTCCTACTGGGAGGTTCCAGCCGGCGAGGGGACCGCGATCAACGGCCGCTGGCGGCCGGGCCCTGGTCGCGCGCTCTTCGATGCGGTGGCCGCGGCCCTCGGCGATCTGCCGTTGGTGGCCGAGGACCTGGGTGAGATCACCCCCGACGTGGTCGCGCTGCGCGATGAGCTCGGCCTGCCGGCGATGGCGGTCCTCCATTTCGCGTTCTCACCGGAGCCGCGGTCGTCCTTCATCCCCTACGCCCTCCACCGGAACATGGTGCTCTACTCGGGTACCCACGACAACAACACAACCATGGGCTGGTACCTCGAGGACGCCACCGAGGCAGAGAAGGACCTCGTGCGGCGCTACGCGGGCACCTCCGGTAGAGAGATCAATTGGGACCTGATCCGGCTCGCCCTGGGGTCGGTGGCGGACATCGCGATCGTGCCGCACCAGGACCTGGCCGGGCTGGGTTCGGACTGCCGGATGAACACGCCGGCGGTCGGCGAGGGCAACTGGCGCTTCCGCATCACCCCGAGGATGCTGGGGGAGGGCCTCCAGGCCCGGTTCTGGGACCTCGTCGAGACCTATGGGCGCGAGCCGGCGGACGTCGAAGTCTAATCACTCGAAGGTTAATTCCCGGTTAAACATGGTCCGATGGTGATGCCTCTCACGCAGGGCGACTTGCAGAGTCGTGATCGAGGCCCAATACTGATGCTCATGAGAAGGGTTCTCGCGTGGCTTTCCGTTGTCTCGATACTGCTGCTGACCACGGCGGCGCTCGAGGCGACGACCATCGTGCCGCCGGCTGATCCAGGCGAACTCGCTATTCAGAGCGATTCGGTGTTGATGGTTCGTGCAGGTGCGAGTTTCACTGAGAAACGCGGCTCCGTATTTTTTACAATCACGCCGGCTGACGTTGTTGATTGTCTGAAGGGCTGCGGCAAGGCTGGAAAGAGAGTGGAGCTCGAAGTTCCCGGTGGGACGCTGGGTGGGCAGGCGTTTGTCGTCGCCGGTTCGCCGGACTTCAAGGTTGGCGAGACGTATCTGGTTTTTGCGGATGTCGGGCCGGATGGTCGCTGGCAGCCGCGATTGCTGGCGGAAAGCGTACTCTTGCGCGTCGAGGATCTTCTTGACGAGGCAGTCTTGATGCCGCTGCCGGAAACCGGGGAGATGGAGCGCTATTCGAAGACGGGTGTGCACAACCTATCATTCCTGGTGCCGGTTTACGAATCGGCCTTCGTGCGGCAACTGCGAGCCGTGATCAACGCTGGCGCCCAGTGGATCGACGAAGGTGTGCGGGTTCCTCGCAGTCGATTGCCCGTCGGTGCAAAGGTGGCGCCAAGCGTCTGTAATTTCATGACTATCTCTGCCCCCGGTGGTGGGCCGTTGGCTGGTCAAACACACGATTATCGATGGTTCAGCAACACACCGTCGATGAATTGGAGCAGCGCGCTGGACTCGGATTTACCCGGTGGTGGTGACGCAGAGGTCATTGCAGCAGCAAACAACTGGAACAACGTGGGTTCAACGAGCCTGAACGTCAACAGCGGAGGCCCGGTCAGCGTTGGTACGAGCTGGTGTGACAACTTCCCGTCGAACGCGATTGCGTTCAATGACCCGTGCGACGCAATACCGGATCTTTCCGGCTGTTCAGGCGTTTTGGGTTGGGGAGGCGCTTACGTCAACGTCTCGAGCACGAGTGGGTTTGACGGTCAGGACTGGTGGCGGGCTACCGGATGGGGCGTGATGGTTAATAACGGCACTGGTGCGTGCATCAGTTCCAGCGATTACGAAATCTTTCTCACTCATGAAATGGGTCACGGGTTGGGCTTCGATCACATTTCATCGTCAGGCGACCTGATGTCCACTGACTGCTGTTACGATTTCAGCTCCGACGACGTTCTTTGCGCAGAATACCTGTATCCACCTGCGGCGGCCACGCCGACCCCGACGATAACGCCGACATCCGGGGCACCAACGCCGACATCGACCCCCACCATGACGCCGACCACTGGGGTACCAACGCCGACGCCGACCCCCACGCCGACGGCGACCTCGGGAGTGCCGACGCCGACTCCGACGCCGGCGTCGTCACAGGTTCTGGTGCCGGTGGTGGTCCACCAGGACGGTGTCGGAGGCACGCCGTGGCGCTCGGACGTCGTGGTCAGCAATCGCAACGCCGGCGCGCAGACCCTGCGGCTCCGTTTCCAGCCGGCGGGCAAGGCGGTCCTCTCGGCCACCCGGACCCTGGCGGGTCTCGGGACTCTGCTTCTGGAGGACCTGGTCACGAATCTCTTCCAAGCGGGGGACGCCCGCGGGCCGCTCGCGATCGAAGTCGTCAGCGGGGGTTCACAGCTGCCGGTGGTGGTGTCGCGCGCCTACGCCGAGAATCCCTTCGGAAACCTCGGCTCCGGGCTCCCCGCGGATGTCGAAGCGACGACGGACGTGGTGTCGTTGCCAGGCCTGTTCCACGATGACGTCTTCCGGTCCAACATCGCCGTCACCGCCGGCGATGGAGGAGGCGTGTGGGCGACCTTCGAGCTCTTCCGGGGCGCGGATGGCCTGGTGGCCGGCGGCATCCGGCGCCGCATCGACGCCGGCAGAGAAGGCGTCGTGGTCGATCCGCCAGCTCTTTGGCGGGCTGGCGCACCCCGACGTGCCGATGACGGTCCGGGTCACATTGGACAATCCAGGCGTAGTGTACGCCTCGTTGATCGATCAGGCCTCCACCGACCCGGCGGTGTTCTTCGGGATGGTCCCGGCGATCTCGTGGATCGTGCCCGTCGTGACCCGCGTTCCCGGACTTGACGGGACCTTCTGGCGTTCCGAGGTGTCGCTGTGGAACGCGGGCGGCACGGTTTGTTGGGTCGACCTCGAGTTTCTGCCGGAGAAGCAGGACAACTCGCGGGGCGGGTGGCTGGCGGCCCGGATCCGGCTCGACCCCTACGCGACCATGAGGATCGGCGACGTGCTTCTCGAGCGGTTCGGCATCACCGGTGGCACGGGTGTGCTGGTCGTCGACGCCACGCGGCCGATCGTGGTGACCTCGCGGGTGTTCACCAGCGGGCCGATGGGTGGGATATCGGGCAACGGTGTACGGTCGGTCCTTCCGTCGGCGCTGAGGGCCGGGGAGACGGTCCTGCCCGGGGTGCGGCTGCTGGATGGCTTCCGCACCAATATCGGCGTCGTCACCGGCAGCGCGTGGGTCGAGTTCGGCTTCGAGCTTCGCGACGGGGGAGGCACCCTGCGCGATACCGCGTATCTGCGGGTTCCGCCGCGCACCCTCCGCCATCTCTCCGTCAACGGGCTCTTTGGCAATGATTTCGTGGTCCCCGACCCGGTCGGTTCGATCATCGTCGACGGCGACGGTAGTTACATCAGCTATCCTGACCGTGATCGACGGGTCCTCGCAGGATCCGGTCTTTGT
>CAVTEP010000012.1:0-15738 GCA_963733915.1 Candidatus Sulfomarinibacteraceae bacterium | reverse complement strand
TCGTCATCGCCGAAGGTGTTGTCGCGGAGAATTAGCCCCCCACAATTCTCCATGTTGATTCCTGTCAACCTGGAGAATTGTCATGCCACATTTTTCGCCACATTCTGCCTCGAGATTTCCTTGCTTCGGGACCACCCGCGTCGGATTTGCGGTTTGGAATGAAGACGCGCCGGTGAAGGCTTGGCGAATCGCTGCGAGTAGTCTAGGATGCGAAGCGACAACTGTGGCCGATCGTGGACCGCACCGATGCTGAACGGAGGCCGAAATCGTGCAAGAGATCGAAACCCAGGCAAACCAGTCCTCGAACCACATCCTGTTTCCGATGGCGGTCGGCATTCTTTTTATCGCGGTCCTGGTGGTCGGCGCCCTCCTCGGGTGAGACCGGCGCGTTTGCGGGAGACAGCCTCTCTGCCGCGTCATATTTCAATCAAAAACTGATGACGTATTCCCCGTCGCGGATGAGGTCGAAAGTCGATCCGTCGCTTCGCTCGAGGATCACCCGCGCGGCGTTCACTCTGGGCTGGAGCTCTCGAAGGTAGACATGGTCCTGATGCATGACTGCCTCGGGCCGTGAGAACTGCGCCGGACCGACCTGGCCGCCAAAGTGCTCGCTGCGTCCGAAGGCGAGGTGGAGACCGAGCTTCTCGTCCAACAACACCTCGCCGATCGGTTGAATCCCGAATGCGGCCAGGACGCCGAGGCCGAGCTCGGCGATGTTGCCGCGGGCCGGTTCGTCGGCGAGGCGGGCCGCCTCGGCGGCCGACTCGGGCCCTGAAGTCATGATCCTCTGCGCGCGGTTGTTCTCGATTTCGAAGACGACGACCTCTTCCCCGTACTGTACCGGCATCCGGCCGCGGCTCGTGGTGGGATCGCCTTCGAGCTCGCCCTCGTAGGGCACGATGTATGCCTCGCCGGAGGGCAGGTTGCCGGCAGTCCCCGGCTCCGGAAGAAGGCCCCCGGAGGCGTGGGCCGTACGGTGGCGGAGGTCGAGGTGGAGCGAGTGCTCCTCCGCGCCGTCGACCACGAAGTTGAAATCCGCACCGACGCAGTCGTCGAGGAGTTCCTTGAGGTACCCGACACGGCGGTTGACCTCGGTGTAATCGAGGCGCAGGGCGGGGATCATCGCGCGCGAGAACCCCGGCATGGTGGCGGCGCGAAAGCCGAGCCGCGGGGCCATCGTTTTCAGCGGTGCGGTGGTCGAAAACCGGGTCGGGGCGATGACCAGTCGGTTGCTCGAAAGCACCGAGTCCATCGGCTCCTCGAGGTGGCCCGCGAGCTGTTTCGAATGATCCGGAATCCTTGGATCCGTCCAGCGCCACGCCGCCGGTGGCAGCTCGGCGTTGTTCGAATGGACGTTGCGATACAGGTAGAGCGAAACCTCGAGGCCGTGGGCCGATCGCGCCCCGGCCAGCTCCCGCGCCCAAGCGGCAGCGATCGCCCGCCGCTCCCGCCAGCTCTCGGTGTCCGGAACGAGGTCATCGGGGAGATCCACGATCACCGCCAACGTACGATCCTCTTCTCTGGGCTGGAACACTCGCTGAACCAGGGCGGTCAGCTCTTCGGCAGTCAGTCGGTCATCGCTCATAGTGTCCCTCTCTGTCCCGCCATCCTAACCCGCCCAATGCGTCTCCGCGCCCGCCCACCCTCGGAAATCCATGACAACCGGCGCCGGGCGCCGGCTGACGCGAATTTCCGAGGAGAGGGGGTGTTTTTGAACCGGCGCCGGACTCATCTCCGAGTTTCCACGACTCATGTCTCAAAAGACCTTCGTGATTCCTTTGTGACCTTTGAGTCTTTGTGGTTAGGGGTGGGTGGGTGGCCCCATAGCCCATAGCCCCATAGCCCGGGCGGGTGGCCGGAATTCCTAATTCCTAATTCCTAATTCCGAATTCCGAATTCACTCCACGATCTCCACCGTGATCTCGTCATACCAGTCCAACGAGCCGGGGAGGCCGACGCTGACGATTCCGGAGTGGTTGCGGCGAATAGGTTCGAAGGGTAGCGCGCGGACCGACTGGACCTGCCCGCCGTCCCGCCAGCCGGTGATTTCGAACATCAATTCCCGGGTGGCGATGTTTCGGTTGCACCGGTTCACGGCGGTGATCTCGGTCAGGACCTGCGCCGAAGGGTTGAATATCTGAACGGTGGTCCAACGGTAGCTGACGCAGTCGGCGACGGCGGGCGTCGGTGTGGGTACTCGCGGGACCGGCGGCGGCGAGGTGGGCCATGGCGTCGCGGTCGCCTCTGGGCTCGAGGCGACAACCCACTCCGAGCTGTGCTCGACTGGAACTGTCGGGGTTGCGGTCGCGGTCGGGTCCGGCGAGGGAGGTGCCGCTTCGGCCGGCTCGGGCGGCAGCACCACCACCTCGGGATCGGGTTCGCGATTCAGCACCGCGAGGATCGCCACCAGAACCACCACCGCCACCGCCGCGAGCAGCACCCGGGACGAGCCCGGGCCTCCTCGGCGCGCGCTGGACAGGCGAAAGCCGGCCGGTGTCTCGGTCATGAACCGGTTATATCACTTGACCCGCTTGTCTCACCCGGTGTCTACTGCGGACGGCGAATCGCGGCGTCCCGCCGTGCCTGTCGTGAATCGTGCTCCTTGACGCAGCTCGACTCCGGCTGCGGCGTCCGATTCACGCCAAAGCCAAGGGATTCTTGCGCTACGCCGCCCGCAGCAGAAAGCTGGTGAGATAAGCGGGCTATCGGGGAGGTCGATGATGCGGTGGGCGGTGTTCAACCAAAAAGGAGGGGTGGGCAAGTCCACCATCGCCTGCAACCTGGCCGCGGTGAGCGCGAGCGGCGGACGTCGCACGCTGGTCGTCGACCTGGATCCGCAAGCCAACTCGAGCCACTACCTCCTCGGGTCGGATGTCGAGGCCGCACGGCCCAACCTGGTCCAGTTCTTCGAGGGGGCTCTCGGCTTCAAGCTGTTTCGCGAAGGCGCCAAGGCGTTCATTCACCATACCCGTTTTGAGGACCTCCACATCATGCCGGCCGATGCCGGTCTCGAGGAGCTGCAGGCGAAGCTCGAGGCCAAATACAAGATTTACAAGCTGCGGGATGCGCTCGACGAGCTCGACGGCTACGACGAGGTCTTTCTCGACACCCCGCCCGCCTTTAGCTTTTTCACGTTGTCGGCCTTGATCGCGGCCGACCGCTGTCTGATTCCTTTCGATTGTGATGATTTCTCGCGGCTTGCTCTTTACGGATTGCTCGAGAGCGTCGACGAGGTCCGTGAGGACCACAACGCAAAGCTCAGAGTCGGCGGGGTCATCGTCAATCAGTTTCAGGCCCGTGCCCGGCTCCCGCGGCGACTGGTGGAAGAGCTCCAGTCGGAAGGGCTTCCAGTCCTCGAGCCGTTCATCTCGTCGTCGGTCAAAGTGCGCGAATCCCATCAGGCGGCGAAACCGCTGCCGTACATGGCTCGATCGCACAAGCTCACGGGGCAGTTCGAAGAGTTGTTTGCCACAATCCAGCAGCTCTGAGAACGAGCTATTAGCCGAGCCTCTTGCAAAACTCAGTGATTCTCGAAAATTCCGTGCTGTCGATCACGAATTGGAGGGGTTTAAGGCTGTGTAATTCTTGTAGGCGCGTCCTTTAGGGCGCGCGAGAAGGGAAATGAGTGCAGGCCCTGAAGGACCTGCCTTCAAACGCGAACGGCAGTTTTGCAAGAGGCTCAAGCTAACAGCTTCCCTCCTACTTCACGGGGAAGTACACCTCCGTGATCAACTCCTCCTCGGGCGTGTTCCCGGGGTCGCTGACAAAAACCTCCCAGCTGCGCCCGTTGGCCTCGAGCGAGTGCGCCGCCATGAAGGCGTCGATGACGTCGTAGGTTTCCGGGAGGTTCATGTAGGGACCGACGTGAACGGTGCGCACCACGCGACCTCCGTAGGTCTCACCCATGCGTACCGGCGAGTCCGGGCCGACTCCGCGGGATGGCGCCCCACTGACGGGCAGGGCTGCGTCAAAACCGTAGCCGCGCTCGTCCCAGTAGTTGGTGATGGCCATCGGTTGGCCGGCGAGCTGAAGACCGTTGGTCGACACAAAGCCCACCACCCGGCCGTAGGCCGCGCCGAGGGCTGCCCCGATCTCGTCGGGCTCGCCGCCGGAGCTGCCCGTGAAGTAGGCAATGGTGGTCGATGGGACCTCGGTGATGCCGATATCGATGTCCGACCAGTCGACCGCGGGCAGCGCCTCCGCGATCCTCTTCAGGTTGGCGAGACCCTGGGCGTAGAGCGGGCCGAGCTGACGGTCGAGGATGAGACCAAAGTAACGGCCGACGATGTTGAGTCCGAAATCGGTGTCAAAGGTCCACGTGAGATTCGTGCCGGTTCCCTCCGGCCCCAACAGCATGGCTGATTGGGCGGTCCCCTGGTCGCCGAAATCGAGCTCGAAGTCCACTCGTTCGTAGGGCGTGCTGGCGATGATGGTCTGGCTTCCAATCTCGGGTTTCGGTTCGGTGACCGTCCACATCATCTTTGCGCCGACCCCGAAGTCCGGCCCCTCGTAGCTGTACTCGGCGCCGGGCGTCACGGCTACAAAGGGTGACCACTCGTTGAAGTTCGTGAACCCGTTGACCTGGGAAAAGACAACGCTGGCCGGTGCGTCGATGAAAACCGATCGCTCGACGTGCCGCTCCTTTGGGAGTACGAACCCGACCACGACCACGACCAGCGCGAGAACGGCAATGGCGATCAACACCCTCTTCAGAAATTTCATGGCGAACTCCTCCTCTCTGTTTCCCGCGGCGCTCGGACAGACCCCTCACCGGCGCGGGCTGTTCCTCGATGATTCCGCCGCAGGATATCACTGAAAATGTGGTCACGCGTGATCCCGGGCACCAAGGTGAGCTCGTCGATCGACTACCATGAGAGCTGAGCTCACAGGCAACAGAGGGAGGTTGAGATGTTCAAAAAGGACCCGAACGATACGTCGCCGCCGCAGCCGCGTGCGGCTCAGAGTGGTGTGGCTGCCCGGAACCCGCCGCCGCGGACCAGCACCGGTTCGGCCATAATCGGCCCGTCGATCACCATCAAGGGTGACGTGTCGGGCGACGAGGATCTGATGATCCAGGGGAGGGTCGACGGCAAGGTCAACCTTGCAAAGCACAACGTCACCATCGGCTCCGACGGGAGGGTGAAGGCGGACGTGCAGGCGCGGACTGTGGTTGTCGAGGGCGAGGTCGAGGGGGACCTGAGAGCCCAGGAGCAGATCATTCTCCGCCACACGGCGAAGGTTGAAGGCAGCATCACCGCGCCGCGGGTTGTTCTCGAGGATGGCGCCGTGTTTCGCGGCGGGATCGAAATGGACGCAGGCAAAGGCGCGGCGTCCGCCTTCTCCAAGCCTCAGGACGCCGTCCGCGACAGCGCCGCCGAAAAGAAACCTTCGGACAAGGCAGATAAGGCCGCCGCTGACGAGAACAAGGGAAAGAGCCTTCAGGCATAATCTTCGACATGATATGGCCGTGGCGCTCCAAGCCCGAGCCAACCGTGAGCGTGGAAGAGGATCCACCGACCCCCCAGGGGCCGCTGACGGAAACTCACAACTCGCCCGGTTTCGAGGAGGCTCTGCGTGCGATCCCGACCGATGGTTCCTGCAGCGTCCTCGACCTTGGGCCATCGGTGGCGGACAACGTCGAGTTCGTGTCGTCGTTCGCGTCCCGACTCCAGGTCGTCGATGTCCTCGGCTCCGTCGGCTCGGCTGGCGGAGAGATCGGTGGAGTAGGCGCTCGCATCGCATCGATGGAGGGCATCGTCTGCGATCGCCGGCGGTCCTTTCACCTCGTCCTCGCCTGGGATGTTTTCAATTACCTGTCGGAAGCCCAGTCGACGCGTTTGGTGCAAACAGTGGCGGAGCTCTGTCTTCCGGGCGCGCGCCTGCACATGATCGTCTTCGCCCGCGACACAATGCCAACCACACCCAACCGGTACCGGGTCGTCGATCCCTCCCGGCTTGCGTACGAGCCGGCGACCGCCGAGCTTCGCGGCGCGCCGCGCCTTCCGCCGGCGGCGGTCGAGAAGCTCGTGCAGGGTTTCCGGATCGAGCACTCCTTCGTCCTCCAGCACGGGGTCCACGAGTATGTGGCCTCCCGCAAACGTTGGTACGTCAAGAAGTAATCCCGCCCACCCCGGCCAATTAGGAATTAGGAATTAGGAATTAGGAATTTTCCACCACCCGCCCGAGGATGAATCCGCAGAAGCAGACGGACGCAGGTATTCCTGATTTTGTGTATCTAGGTCAATCTCCGCGCAAGTTTTGGATGGGTGGGCGGAATTCCTAATTCCTCATTCCTCATTCCTAATTCCAAATTCCAAATTCCAAATTCCTCATTCAAAAAGGCTGCCCCACCGCCTCGGTCAGAAAACGGACGAGCGGAGCGGCCGCCTGAAACGAATCGGCGACGGTGTCGATGAACCCCGCCGAGCAGGCCTTTTTCTGGCTGAGATTCTCGACCGAGATGAAGTCTTTGCGTTTGATGTCTTCGATCATCGGGTGCTGCGGGTCGAAGCCTCGCGGCGGGCGGATGAGGCTGTCACCGACGAGCTTGTGGCGCCTGGCAAAGCGCGGCTCCTCGAGCACCGACCGCCAGCGCTTGGGGTGCTCGGCGATGGCGGTGCGGGTTTTTTCGAGGAACTCGCGACCTGGGTGCCACGAACCCGCGCCGACAAAAACGTTGCCGGGCTCGAGGTGGAGATAGAAGCCCGGGGCGTGGGCGTCGCGGCCGGCGCGGTGGCGGAACTGGGCCGCTGCGTGGGTCTTGTACGGGCGCTTGTCTTTCGAAAACCTGACATCGCGATAGATCCGGAACATCGAACCCCCGGAAGGCCGGGGATCGGCGACGAACTGGGGGCTGATCGCGTGGAGCGGTGCGGCGAAATCGGAGATGAACCGCAGCAACGGCTCCTGGATCGTGGTCTGGTATCGCTCCTTGTTGGCAGTGAACCAGTCACGGGTGTTGTTGTCACTGAGCTCGATCAAGAATTCGAAGAATGCCGCATCGAAGTGCCGTTTCCCTGCCATCGATCCCTCCCGCATTGCAACGTTCAAACGTTATAACGTTCAAACGTCAAAACGTTCATAATGTTCCTCTGCTAAGCTGTGGGCTTCAGGGAAGGGAGCATGATGAAGACCGGAATTCGAACTCTGACGGCGAGCGGTTGCCTGCTTGCGCTGTGCGCGAGTTATGCGTGGGCGAAGGTGGTCTTTGATTTCGACCCCAATGCCGACTTTTCCAGCTACAAGACCTATGGTTGGATCGAGCGGGACAAATCGGTGGAGGAGACGCTGCCGGAGCACCTCCAGATTCGACTGCGGCGGGTCACCGAGGATGTGCTCGCCGAAAAAGGGCTCGAGCCTGCTCCTGCGCCACCGCAGACCGATTTGCTGCTGACCTATTACTTCAACGACAAGGATGAGGTGCGGATCAATCAGGTTTCGTGGGGAGCGTACTCACCCTGGGGCTACGGCTACTGGAGTGGCTACAGCTACGGATATACCCAGGTCAGGAGCTACAAGCAGGGCACGCTGGTGCTGGACATCGTCGATGCCCATACCCATCAGCTGGTTTGGACAGGGACCCTGGAGGGAGAAGTCAAGAGCGCCAACCCGCCCGGGGATCGCGTCGAAAAGTCGGTCGCAAAGCTGCTCAAGAATTTCCCGCCCAAGTGACATTCCTGACGCCCATCGGGCGTCAGGAATGTCATCCCGAACGAACGGCGCAAAGCGGCGTGAGGAGGGATCTGCATCGGTAGTCGCTGCCGGTTCGTTCGAACCCGCCCACCCAGACCCTTCGGTCGGCTGCGCCTTCCTCAGGGTGACATTCAGACTCGGCTGCCAAGGTCAGCCGGTCTTCATGTCATCCCGAACGAACGGCGCAAAGCGGCGTGAGGAGGGATCTGCATCGGTAGTCGCTGCCGGTTTGTTCGAACCCGCCCACCCAGACCCTTCGGTCGGCTGCGCCTTCCTCAGGGTGACATTCAGACTCGGCTGCCAAGGCCAGCCGGTCTTCATGTCATCCTGAGCCGAGGACGCGCTTCTTCGCGTCCGAGATTCGACGCAGCATCTCTGCGTCGACCGGGTTGCCGTGTGCCTCGATTTCGTCTGCGAGCTTCGAGATCGTCTTGAGATCTTCCTGCGCCTGCCGGCGCAGGTTGGCGACCATCTTGTTGAACGGGTCTTCCATGGCCCGAATGTTGTCGTCGTTGCGGAGACGTAGGATGACATCGTAGTTGCCGCCGGCGACCTCATCGAGGCACATCGAGATCTTGTGGACGGCGCCGGCGGTGCGATGAGTGAGCATGATCGACCGCACCACGACCATGGCCAGAATGATGAGGGAGATCCCGGCGGTGATCGCGATATTGCGAATGTCGGTGGCCCGCATCCTCTCACCGATGGATGGGTTCGTGGCCATGACCGATTGCGTCGTGCTGTAGGCCTGCCAGCCGAGGACAAAGTTGAGGAGGATCAACAGGATCAGGACCAGACCCGCAATCCGGACGGTGGCCGCGAGCTGACGGCGGCGGTCGACGAGGTATTGGCGTCGCCTGAAAGACGCCTTTTCGGCTGCGTCCGTGGCGTCGTTTGCAGTCTTCGTGCTCATCGGGACTCCTTTCGGTCGCTCGTCGTGCCCTCCGATGCTCCCTTACAGACTATTGTATCCGATGGCGGCGAAAAACATCGAGTATCATCGCAACACGACCATCGTGCGGTCTAACCCGCATATCTCGGGCGAGAAGAAGCGCCGGTGGAATGGCTTCGCGTAGGCCGCCGGTTTCCTGATCGATGGTCGCGCGCGGTTTGGCGGTCGGGCCACTCCGGATTCGGGTCAGGGGTCGGTGAAACGGAGCTGAGTGGAGCACATGGACGAGAGCGTCATTCGGTTGATCGAGAAAATCCGCACCGGCATCATCGGCGACGACCTGGCGGTCAGAGGTCCGTTCGGGGTGCGGCGAGTCATCTACGCCGATTACACCGCCTCGGGAAGGTCCCTCGATTTCATCGAGGATTTCATCCGCAACGAGGTCATGCCGTTATATGCAAACACCCACAGCGAGCTCTCGACCACCGGGCTGCAGACGACGCGCTTTCGCGAGGACGCGCGCCGCGCCGTCCGAGACGCCGTGCACGGGACCGAGGATGACGTCGTCATCTTCTGCGGTTCGGGGGCCACGGGCGCTATCAACAAGCTGATCGACATCCTCAACCTTCGCCTTCCCGCGGACCTCGACGAGCGCTATCAACTCAGCGACAGGATCCCTCTCGAGGATCGCCCGGTCGTGTTCATCGGGCCCTACGAGCACCACTCCAACGAGCTCCCGTGGCGCGAGACCATAGCCGACGTGGTCGTCATCGACGAGGATCGGAACGGCCGCATCGACGAAGCCCACCTCGAGCGCGAGCTCGTCGCCTATCGTGAGAGGCCTCTCAAGATCGGTAGTTTTTCGGCTGCCTCGAACGTCACCGGTATTGTCTCGAACACCTATGCCCTGTCTGTATTGCTGCACCGCCACGGTGCGCTCGCTTTCTGGGATTTTGCGGCTGCCGCACCCTACGTCAGCATCGAGATGAACCCTGTCGGCGAAAACCAGGACCCGATGGCAACCAAGGACGCGATCTTTCTGTCGCCGCACAAGTTCGTCGGCGGTCCGGGGACGCCGGGTGTGTTGGTGGTGAAGCGGGAGCTGGTTCGCAACACCGTGCCCACGGTCCCCGGGGGTGGCACTGTCAGCTATGTCAGTGCGGACAATCACAGCTATCTCAGCGACCCAGCGATTCGCGAGGAGGGCGGAACGCCGGCAATTGTGGAGTCGATTCGTGCCGGTCTGGTCTTCAAGCTCAAGGCGGCCGTCGGCGAAGCCGCAATCGAGGAGCTCGAGCACTCATTCGTGACCCGCGCGATCGCCTCCTGGTCGTCCAACTCGAGGATTCGAATCCTCGGCAACCTGGAGGCCAAGCGCCTCTCGATTGTCTCCTTCCTGGTCCTGCGCGAAGACCGCTACCTCCACCACAATTTCGTGGTAGCACTGCTCAACGATCTCTTCGGGATCCAGGCTCGCGGTGGGTGTTCGTGCGCGGGTCCTTACGGGCACCGCCTGCTGGGGATCGATATTGACCGGTCGTCGCGCTTCCGCCGCGCGATCACGAGTGGTTGCGAGGGAATCAAACCGGGCTGGGTTCGAGTCAACTTCAATTATTTCATCTCCGAGACCGTCTTTCGTTACATTGTCGAGGCCGTCCACCTGGTGTCGACGGAAGGATGGAAGCTGTTGCCGTACTACCAGTTTTCGATGGACACCGGTCATTGGCGGCACCGGGACTATCGTCCGGGCTCCGAGCTCGGGCTCGATGAGCTGCGCTTCGATTCGGGTCGGCTCCAGTATCCCAGTCACCAGTTGACCGAGCCCGAGAGCGCCCTCGACCGCCACCTCGAGGAGGCGCGCCGGATCATCGCCGAGGCCGAGAACGAGTTCGGTCGGTGGGAAACCGTCACTTTGCCGGAAGATCTGGAAGGCCTGCGGTGGTTTCCCTTGTCGAACGCGCCGTTCCTCGGGCAGCGCTCGCCGGCGACGAGGTGCGCTGATGACGGTCCTGTAACCCAGGACGACCCTCCCACGTAGCTAGGTGGTGAGTGGGGCCCCGCGGTGGGGACGGAGCTTTGTGACGATGCGGATTGGAGAAAGCAGACTGGTGCGGGCGCGCGAGCAACGCTGGAGTCGGCCGTACAACGCGCTCGACCCGGTGGTGCTGCGTCTCGAGCAAGAGGACACACCAGGGCGGCGACGGGCGGTCAGGCTGGCGATCGCGTTGGCCGTTGTGTTGCACGTCGTGCTTTTCATCGTCGTGTTCCCGTCGTACTACGAGGAAACCATCCTCAAGGTCGGCAGCACGCCGCGAGTGTACCGGCTGCAGTCGGTGAAGTTCGAGCCGCCGCCTAAGCCTCGGGCCCGGCAGACGGTGACCAGGCCGAAGGCGCGGATGGTACCCGTCCCGGACGCGACGCCGGACGACCCGGAGCCTCTGATCCTTGATGAGTCGGTGGACGTTTCGGACCTCGATTTTCCCGACGTCGGCGACTCGGTGGCGATTCCCAAAGGCCCGGCCGGTCCCGCCATAGGACCGATGCAAATCAGCGGCAACGTCCTGGCGCCGGTCCGAATTCATTCGCCCGACCCGCATTACCCCGAGGAGGCGCGGCATGCCCGGATCCAGGGGGTCGTGATCCTGCAGACCGTCATCGACACCCTCGGCAACGTGACCAACGTCAAGGTGCTCAAGGGGCTCCCCTCGGGGCTCACCGAGGCCGCGGTGGAAGCGGTCTCGTCGTGGCGCTTCAAACCCGCCACTTTGGAAGGCAAACCGGTGGCGGTCTACTATCTCGTAACGGTCAGTTTTTCGGTGCAGTAGGCGACACGTCTCCCGTTAAAACGTTGAAACGTTAGAACGTTAGAACGTTAGAACGTTCCGCCCGCCCTCCCTGAAAAGGCAGTGGGGAAAAGGTGAAAAGGGGAACTGGTCCCTTCTCTGTTTAGACTTCCTTTTCTTTAGCCATCCCTCCGTTCCCTTACATGGTCCCACCGGCTACCTCTCGCCTTTTAACGTTTGTGCCCTCAGCTGGCGATCAGCCGCCAGATCGCGACCCACGCCGGCAACGCGACGGTGCACACGAGATAGGACAGGAACATGGCGCTGCCGATCCGGCGTTCGTCGCCGCCGTAGGTCCGCACCTGGAGGACCAGCGCCACCGCCGGCGCGGACGCCGCCTCGATCATGAAGAACTCGGCCAGGAGGGGGTTCGAGGCGTGGAGGCGCAGCAGCTGCAGCACCACGGCCACGACCAGCGGCAGGGCCACGAACTTCACCGCCATCGCCCGCAGAGCGTCGCCGAGGTAGGACCGGAGACGAACAGCGATTCCGCCGAGCACGGCGCCGAGGACGACGGTCGCGACGGGAATCGCGGCGGTGCCGACGAGGTCGACGGCCTTCAGTACGGGCGCCGGTATGAACCGGCCGGCTCCTGAAAGGGCTGCGCCGATACCGACCAGGTTGGCGATCAAAGGTGGTGTCACAAGGTCGCGCCAGTCCGGTTTGTGGCCGTAGCTTCCGGTCACCAGGACCTTGCCCAGGCTCCAGAGGACCGGGTTGAAACCGAGGATGAACAAAAAAACGTAGACTGCGAAACGGTCGAAGTCCGCCGGATAGAGCGCGAGCCCGACCGGCAGCACCAGGTAGCCGGCGTTCTGCATGCCCGCCACCGGCAATAGATCCCGTCGTTCGGGGAGGCGTCCGGCGAAGGCGATGCCGCCGAGCGCGGTACCCACCAGGGCCATGGCGATCCCGGCCAGGGGGAGCGCCCACCACCCGGCTGCGCCGCCGGCTCGAGATTTTGTACGACCTTGGCAAAGATCAGACAGGGGAGGAACAGCTTGACGGTCGCGGCCGAGAGACCATCGACCTGAGAGCGGGTGATGAAGCCGCGGCGGGCCATTGCTCCGGCGGCGATGATGATCAGGAAGATGACCGCAATTGCGGACGCCGTGCTGGAAAACGAGGCGATGAAGGCGTTGATCATGCCGCGAGATTTCGGTTTCGATGCATCGTACCTCCCGGCCGGGGGGGATCGACCACCCCGAGCCCGGGCATTATCCATCACCCGCGTAGATTGGCGAGAACCTGGAGGCGTTCGTCGCGTACCTCTGACTGGCACTTCGGCGTCCGACCCCGTCGGGAGGCTTCTTTGAGAGTGATCAGGTCCCAGTTACAAATTCGGGTCGTTGCCATTTACCTGCTGTGCGGCGTGATGGTGTCGACGGCCGCCGCACAGACGCCGGTCAAGGTGCAGGCGGCACAGCGGGCCTTTGACGAGGCCTGCCGGCAGGAAGACTGGAAACGCGCCGTCGAGCGCGGCATCGAGTTGGCGCAGATGGTCCCCGACCGCCCCATCGTTCAGTACAATCTGGCCTGCGTCTTTGCCCTCAGCGGCGACAACGAGTCGGCGCTGATCTGGCTGGGGAGGGCGGCGGAAAGCGGCTTCAGCCGGCTCACATTCCTCGATTCCGACCCCGATCTCGACTCTGTCCGAGATCTGCCGGGGTATGCAAGCATCCGCGACCACATTGCCGAAAACCGGCGCCGGCAACGAAGCGACGTGCTGAAAATCGCGGCCTCGAACCCACCGCTGGTCGTCATTCCCGACGACGGACGGGACGGGGAAATGCGGCCGCTGATCGTCGCCCTCCACGGTTTTGGCGACGATCCGGCCAACTATCCCGCGCTGTGGGGGCCGGCGGCAAAGGAGATCGGCGCGATCATCGCGGTGCCGCTGGGGGCGCAAGAAATCGGCGAAGGCCGCGGATGGGGTGATGTCGATGAGGCGGACGCCATTGTTCAGTTCGCCCTGGCGCACGTCAGAGAGCACTACGAGGTCGACTGGGATCGCGTCGTGCTGACCGGGTTCTCGCAGGGGGGCTTCATGGCGATGGCCCTCGGTATCCGGCACCCGCAGCTGTTCGTCGGTGTCATTCCGATGGCCGGCGCCTACATACCGGAGGCCGACGCTCCGCCGACGGCCGGTGACGGCGACCCGCGATACTACTTCCTGGTTGGCACCCGCGACCGCGTCGTCAACGAGGTTCGTCGGGGCCGCCGTCGACTTCGAATCGGCGGGGTATGACGTCGAGCTGCGGACGATCGCCGGTCTGGGCCACAGCTTTCCGCACGCCACCAAACGCGAGCTCGCCAAGGCGCTGCTGTTTGTACTCGGCGAGTGAGTCGGCGTGGCTCAGAATCTGTCGCCGATTGCCAGATAGAAGCGATCGTTGTTTCCTTCGGTGCGGCCGTAGGCAAAAATGATCGGCCCGATGAAGGTGTCCCCGCCGACGAAGATGCTGCCCCCCTTGAGCATGCTCTCCCACGAGACGGCCTCGCCCGCGAAATAGGTGTTGCCGGCTTCCAGGCTCAGCCCGGCGTAAATCCTGACTCCGGAACCGGCGAGTTTGAAGGAGAACAGCCGTCGGTAGGCGAGAAGCCTCGCCAACAGCAGCTCTTCACCGAACAGCTCGTTGCTTCCGAGCCCGGACAGGCGGAACAAGCCACCCAGAAAATAGGCGCTAAAAAAGCTCTCGATCGGATCCAGGTTGTCGCCATACTCGACTGCGGGGAGGAGGGTGGTCTTGCCGAAGGTCCACGCGTAGGATGCCTTGCCCCACAGCTGCTCGAAATCGAGCTCGGAGCCGAGCGCGTCGGACGATACGGTATACACGAGGTTGACGTCGGCGCCCGACTGTGGGAAGGCGACGGCGTCCAAAGTGTCGATTCGAAATGCGGCTTGACCGCCGCCGCGTCGTTCGTCTACGGAATCGAAGTCCGGCGAACCGATACGCGGCGATCCGTGGTTGTCGCTCGCGAAGGCCGCAATCCTGAGCTCGCCCCAGCGTCCCAGGACCCGTCCCGCGGCAACCCGGGCATCGAAGGTCCGGAACTGGTACTCGGCGAAGGCGTGCCCATCCAGCCAGATGTCCTGGACGCCCTGCTCGTAAGCGATCGAGGGCTCGACGAACCAATGCATGCCCCAGTCGAGGGGTTGGTAGAACGAGGTCTTGGCGCCGCCGACGGTGCCCAGCTGGAGCATAGTTTCCCACTCACCGCCCCGCCGGTTGGCGGGAAGGTACTGGTGGCGGACTTGAAGGTGGTAGCTCGAGTCGCCGTCGAAGTCGTCGGCAAATCCGAGCCCGAACTGGAGCGTGCCCCGCCCATAGGGTGGGGGAGGGGTCTGGACGATGAGCTCCTTGACCTCCGGTTCGACTTCTTCGAGCTTGAAACCGATGACGCCGAAATAACGCGAGTTGTACAAGCTGAGGAGATCGAAGACCAGGCTTTTTCGATCGAGATCCTCGGGTGGATCGATGGTCAGGGCCTTGCGAACCAGGCGGTCGTCGACCCGGCTTCCGTTTTCAAGCCGAATCCGATCGATCTCGAGGGGCGCCAGCGCATGGGCCCGCTCGCGACGGTTGAACTCCGCCCATCGTCGCTCGGACGCGCCAAAACTCCTGAGCTCGCCGATCTTCGCGCGAGCCGCCTTTTCGCCGATGGCGATCGCGTCCTGGGCGCGGTCAAAGCTGACAAAGCTGATGTCGCCGAGCTCGGGAGTGATCAGCAGGTCGTCGATGCCGAGAAAGGTGATGTCCCGATCAACGTTGCCGGCCGTCAGCAGCGAGTTGAGGTGAGTGAATACGGCCATGAATGTCTCGAACTGTTCGTTGCTCTCTTCAAGCAGCGGGCTCGAAATGTCGACGGCGATGATCCGGGCGGCTCCCAGCTGCTTGGCGATTTCGATCGGCAGGTTGGCGGCGATGCCGCCGTCCACCAGCTCCTGGCCGTCGATCGTGACCGGCGGTAAAGCCCCCGGCACCGACATGCTGGCCCGGATGGCGGTGGCGAGACTGCCCGAATCGAGGACAACGGCCCGCCCGGTGGCTATGTTGGCGGCGACCGCACGGAACGGAATTGGCAAATCGTCGAAATCCGCAGTCGCGGGCGATAAGGCCTCGACTGTGCGCAGCACGAGATCGAGACGTTGACCCTCGATGACCCCGGCGGGGAGGACCGGTTTGAGACCTTCAAAATGCAGACGACCGTCGATCATCACCGGCCGGTCGTCCTGCTTGCGACGGAAGGACTGGTATTTGCGGTCCAGACGATCCTGGAAGATCTGCCCCCAGTCAATGGTCTGAATCA
>CAVTEP010000011.1:1007500-1142237 GCA_963733915.1 Candidatus Sulfomarinibacteraceae bacterium | reverse complement strand
ATGCCGTGCCGCCAGACGAGGTAGGCGGCCACCCCCATCATGATGTAAAGCACGTCCAGACCGGCCCGAAGACCCACGCGCGGGGTTGATGACAGTTCAACCACGTCGATACCAGGTCGAAACCCCTCGGGCCGTCGCCAACCCGGAAAGGCCGCCAATCACGACCGGCGCCGCGACCACGACATCGACTTCGGCAACATTGATCATCACGAACTCCCCTTCGATGGCGCACGGACCGTGGATCGCACCATCTCGACCCGAGGTTCCCTCACCTTTACTCTTTTCGACAAAAAATCGCTACCCCCCGTTCTCGGAACGAATCCCTCGAAGACGAGCAGGCTCATCCCTTCCATGCGGCTCGTCAAAATCGATGACCGGGCCTGCCGGCACCACTCCGGTGGGGTTGATGGAATCGTGAGAGCGGTAGTAGTGGTGCTTGATATGGTCGAAATGAACCGTATCCGACACACCCGGCGTCTGATACAGCTCCCGTGTCCATCCCCACAGGTTCGGATAGTCCACCAGCCGCCGCAGGTTGCACTTGAAGTGCCCGACGTAGACCGCATCGAAGCGCACCATGGTGGTGAAGAGCCGCCAATCGGCCTCTGTGACCCGCTCGCCGAGCAGGTAGCGGTTCCGTGAGAGACGCTCCTCGATCTCATCCAGGGCTTCGAACAGCGAGAACACCGCCTCTTCATAGGCTTCCTGGGTGGTGGCGAACCCGGGCTCGGTAGACACCGTTGTTGATGCGTTCATAGACGAAGGCGTTGACCTCGTCGATCTCCTCTTCGAGCTCGCGCGGGCAAAACCGGGGACCCGTGGCGCCGACGCCGTCAAACTCACGGTCGAAGAACCGGATGATCTCTGACGACTCGTTGTTGACGATCGTCCCGGTCTTGCGATCCCACAGCACCGGAACCGTGACCCGCCCGGTGTAGCCGGGCTGCGCACGCGAGTACACCTGGTGCAGAAACGACGCACCGGAGATCGGATCGGGAACCACGCCTCGCCAGTCCTCGAACGTCCATCCGTTCTCCAGCATGAGGGGATTCACCACCGACACCGAGATGTGGGGTTCGAGGCCCTTGAGCGCGCGGTAGATCAGGGTCCGGTGCGCCCACGGACAGGCGTAGCTCACATAGAGGTGGTAGCGCCCGGACTCGGGCAGGAAGTCGGTCGACCCGTCAGCCGCCACCCGGTCGCGAAAGGCAGCTTGCGAGCGAACAAAACGCCCCCCTGTCGACGCGGTGTCGTACCAACTGTCCTGCCACACTCCTTCGACGAGCAATCCCATCACGACCTCCTGCGTGGGTGAGCGCCGAAAACGAGACAGGTATTCCAACATCCCGTCTGATCGCTACCAAAAACCGGCGTCACGTGATGCGGGCGGCACAGAGGGCAGAATGCCCCGGGCATCGCGTCCTGCAGAGCAGCTCAGTCCGTTCGGCCGGGATGCAAAGCCGTGAAGAAGTCGCACACCGAGCACACTCTTCTCGCCGGTTTCGTGACGAGGACGGGCTCGGGCTCCTGGGCACTCAGTCCCCGGTGTTCTGCTGAACCTCTGCCGCCGGAGTGAGACTCGGAAAGAAGGCGGGGGTTGATCGGACGTACTCGGCGTATCCCGGTCGTCGTTCGATGAGGGCTGCATCGAGCATGGCCACACCCGACACCTTGATCAGCATGAAGGTGATCAGCAGCGGACCTATCAGGGCGAGCCAGCCTCCTGCCGGAAGCGCGAGCAACCCGAGGCCCCACCAGAGAACCGCCTCACCGAAATAATTCGGGTGGCGGGATCGCGACCAGAGCCCGGCCCGCATGACCTTCCCTCTGTTTTCCGGGTCCCTTTTGAACCGAACGAGCTGCCAGTCGGCGATGGCCTCGAAAGCAAAGCCGACGACAAAGAGGGCGATTCCCAGCCCGTCAGAGGCGGTCAGCTCGACCCCGGGCCGCGGCCGTTGGGCCAGGAGCAAGGGCGAAGAGACGATCCAGAGCAGCACAGCCTGGAGCAAAAAGATCTTGAAGTACGAGATCCACCAGAATGAGGACCCAGCCTCTTCGCGCCATTTCCGGTATCGGAAGTCTTCAGCTGCACCAGCATTGCGAGCGCCGATGTGCAGCGCCAGCCGCGCGGCCCAGACGGTTGCCAAGGAGACGATGAGGAGGCCACGGGGGGTGGGGTCCCCGGGGAGCCCCAGGAGGGCCGCAACACCCACCAGCACGAAGCCCGGTCCCCAGAAGATGTCGACGATGCTGGCGTTGCCGATGAACAGGCTCACCAACCAGAGCACGGTGAAAGCGACAATCAGGAGCAACAACATACTGACGACCGGGAGGCCGCTGGTCAGCAGGAGGGCGGAGCCCGCGCAGGTGGCGAGGACGAAGACGATGGTCGTGCGTGTGCTCATGGGTGGTTCCTTCGATGTCTCAAGCGGTGATGAGATTGCGAACTCTACCGCATACAGCGATTCTTGATCGCCCGATATTTCACACCGAGATCACATCACGAGCACATGTCGGTTGAAACGGCCTCTTGGGCGCCCGATATTCACCCTGTGTACTATTCCAGTGGAATTTTCCGTGATTCAAGATGAATTCAACCGGGTGAATATCGGCCGGGCGACCAGCGAGTCCAGCGGTCCGGGAGAGGGAGAACGATGAGGATCGCCGTGGTCGGCAGTGGAATCTCCGGTCTGGGAGCAGCGTGGTTGCTCAACCGCAAGCACGAAGTTCACGTCTTCGAAAAGGAGTCGCGTCGGGGCGGTCACACGCACACGGTAGTGCACGATCTCGACGGCCGCGACCTTCCCCTCGACACCGGCTTCATCGTTTTCAATGAGAAGACCTACCCCCTCCTGACCCGGCTCTTCAACGAACTGTCGGTGGAGACACAAACCGGCGAGATGTCCTTCTCGGTCAGTTGTCTCGACCCGGACATCGAATACGCGTCGCACGGCCTGAGCGGGCTCTTTGCCCGACGTTCCCTGGTGTTCTCGGCCGCCCATCTGAAAATGCTCCGAGACGTCGTCCGCTTCGGGCGACGGGGCCGGCAGATACTCGCCGGCAACGGCGATCCGAGGATCACCATCGCAGACTTTCTCGAGGACGAGCGGTTTTCGGAGACCTTCGCCCGTTTCTACCTCATGCCCATGGTCTCGGCAATCTGGTCGTCCGGCACCGAACTCGCGGCCGACTACCCGCGGGACGCGCTCCTCCGATTCCTCGACAACCACGGTCTCCTGCAGATCACCGGACAGCCCACCTGGCGGACCGTGGTCGGCGGCAGCTCGAGCTATATCGCTCCTCTGACACGCGCGTTCGACGACCGGATCCACCTCGGCAACGGAGTGGAACGGATCCACCGCAGCTCTGATGAGGTCGAACTCGTCCTCGACGACGGATCGCGACACCGCTTCGACCACGTCATTGTCGCCGCCCACGCTGACCAGGCGTTACGGATCCTCGCCGAACCGACTGAAGACGAAGCCGAACTTCTCGGCACGTGGAGCTATTCGCTCAACGACACATGGCTGCACACCGACACGACGCTCATGCCTCGCCGTCGGCAGGCGTGGGCGTCGTGGAACTACCTCATGACCGATGCGAGTCAGAAGAGCGCCTCCCTGACCTACCACCTCAACCGTCTGCAGAGGCTCGACGAGGATCGCGAGTACCTTGTTTCACTCAACCCCGCAACCGAGCCGGTCCCGGAGTCGGTCATTCGCCGCATGTCGTACAGCCATCCTGTTTACACGCCTCAAAGCGTGGAAACCCAGAAAGAGCTGCCGCGTCTCAACGGACTCAACCGGACCCACTTCTGCGGCGCCTACTTCGGTAACGGCTTCCACGAAGATGGATTTGCATCGGCCGTTGCGGTCGCCGACGATCTCGGCGTGACTTTCTGATGTCCGAATCTTCACTCTTCCTCGGGCGGATCCGGCATCGGCGCATGGGTGGTCCCGAACACGAGTTCGACTACCCCGTGTGGTACGCCCTGATCGATCTCGACGAGCTCCAGGAGCTCGATCGCAACCTGGGTTTCTTTTCCCACAACGGGTTCAACCTGACAGGGTTTGACGATCGCGACCACATGGGCCCACAGCCGAAGCCGGTCCGCGAAAAGCTCGAAACCTGGCTCCGACAGCGAGGCATCGAGAGCCGACTCGGCCGCATCCAGCTGCTCACCCACCTGAGAATCCTCGGTCACGTCTTCAACCCGGTGTCGTTCTACTTCATCCGCGACGCCGAGGAACGGCTGCTCCACGCGGTGGCCGAGGTCA
Organism: Candidatus Sulfomarinibacteraceae bacterium; assembly: GCA_963733915.1. GTDB lineage: Bacteria > Acidobacteriota > Thermoanaerobaculia > Thermoanaerobaculales > Sulfomarinibacteraceae > Sulfomarinibacter. Next base: position 1,137,960 of record CAVTEP010000011.1, on the reverse strand, counting down.
ACAACACCTTCGGCGAGACCTATTGCTATCTCCTCGATGCGGACGGTTCCCGTATCCGCCACGAAGAGGACAAGGTCTTCCACGTGTCGCCGTTCCAGCCGGTCGACGGCCGCTATCAGTTTCACATCAACGTGCCGGGGAAACGAATGACCGCGCACATTGACGTGCTGAGAGACGGCCGCCGGGTCTTCGACACTACCCTGTCGGTCCGACAACGCGAGTTGAACTCGCGATCGCTGCTGAAGACCGTGGCGCGCCATCCCCATCTGGGCCTGTGGACCTTGACCCTGATCCACTACCAGGCGGCGCGCCTGTGGCTCAAGAAGGCGCCGTTCTTCTCGAAGCCGGAGACCCCCGCGGGGGCATGGAGGACGCGAAATGGCTGAGGTCACACATCAACACGAGCTGACGGAAACAGCGAACCCGGGAGCGTCTGGTGTCGGCGTCGATAACCCCGCGGGAATCGACCGGACGCGGCGGAATTCCTTGACGATAGCGGCACGGATCGTGCTGAGTCGCCTCGCACGCATCCGCCGGGGGCATCTGATCGTTCGGCTGCCTGACGGGTCGCGCCACACCTTCGCCGGCAGCGACGGCGGGGCTGCAGAGGTTGTCGAGCTCGAAATTCACCGCTGGCGGTTCTTTTCGAGACTACTGCTCCGTGCGGACGTCGGCGCCGGAGAGTCCTTTGTCGACGGTGATTGGTCGAGTTCCAATCTCGTCGGTTTGTCCCGCCTTTTCATGGGCAACGAATCGGAGCTCGCTCCGCCCAACTTCCTCGGTTCGATCGGCCGTTTCCGTGATCGGCTGGCCCATCTCCTGAGGAGCAACACGCGAGCTCAGGCCCGTCGCAACATCCACGCACACTACGACCTCTCGAACGAGTTCTACTCGCTCTTCCTCGACCCTTCCATGACCTATTCCTCGGCCCTCTTTGTCCGTCCCAATCTCGATCTCGAGTCGGCGCAGCGCCGGAAATACCAGCGACTCGCGGACTGGGCCGGTCTTCAGCCTGGACAGGATGTGCTCGAGATCGGCTGCGGCTGGGGTGGTTTTGCCGAGTACGCGGCCGGGGAGCTCGGCTGTCGTGTCACCGGTATCACCCTTTCAGAAGAGCAGGCGTCCTTCGCCCGTCGCCGAATGATCGATGCGGGGCTCGAGGACCTGGTCCAGATCAGAGTCGTGGATTACCGGGATGTCGACGGGGAATTCCACGCGGTGGTCTCCATCGAAATGCTGGAGGCGGTTGGTCACCGGTTTCTCGACGATTTTTTCGCGGCCTGCGACCGCGTCCTGCGGCCCGGCGGGCGGATGGCGCTGCAGACCATCACAATACCGGACCAGGTCTACGATCGGTACCGGTGCGGCACCGATTGGATCCGGGCCTATATTTTCCCCGGCGGCCACCTGCCGTCGCTCGGGGCAATCCAGGATTCGCTCGCCAGACGGACCGGGCTCGTGATCGACCGGCTGGAGAACATGGCCGACGATTACGCCACCACCTTGAAGCAGTGGAGGGCGCGATTCTGGTCACAGGAGGCACAGGTGCGAGCCCTCGGCTTCGACGATCGTTTCATACGGATGTGGGATTTCTACATGGCAACCTGCGAAGCGGCCTTCCGCGACCAACAGATCGGCGTGCTCCAGCTGTCTCTGGCCCGCAGCGGACGGGGCCGACGATGAGCTGGGCAATCGACCTCGCCGAACGGCGGGTCCTTCCAGATCCCGTGGTCAGGATGGGAATGCGTCGCCTGCTCGGTCAGCGTCTGCGGCACGAACGGCGCAAGGACGACGGTCTCGATGGATCAAGCTCCCAAGCGTTCGCGGAAGAGATGCGGTCGGAGCCGGTGGCCGTGGCCACCGACCACGCCAACCAACAGCACTATGAGTTGCCATCCGAGTTCTTCGCTGCGGTGCTGGGTCCGTACCTCAAGTACTCGAGCTGCCTCTGGAACGACGATACCCGCGATCTCGCCGATGCCGAGGAGCGGATGCTCGAGCTGACCTGCAAACGCGCCGGACTCGAGGACGGCATGGAAGTGCTCGATCTGGGCTGTGGCTGGGGATCGTTCTCGGCGTGGGTGCTCCGTCACTATCCGCGGTGCCGCGTGCTCGCGGTGTCCAACTCGAGCACTCAGGCGGAGTTCATCCGCGCCCGGTACCAGTCGGAAGCACTCGAACGCCTCGAGGTCGTGACCGCCGACATGAACGACTTCGGCACCGACCGAAAGTTCGACCGGGTGGTGTCGGTCGAGATGTTCGAGCACATGCGGAACTGGGCGCGGCTCTTCGAGCGGGTGGCCGGGTGGCTGCGCCCCGGCGGCGCCTTTTTCCAGCACGTCTTCTGCCACCAGCGCTTTGCCTATCTCTACGCCGACGAAGGCGCGGGCGACTGGATGGCTCGCCATTTTTTCACCGGCGGCATCATGCCGTCACTGGACCTGCCGCAGCAATACGACGATCACCTCGAAGTCGTCGACCAGTGGCGCGTCAGCGGCCGCCACTACAGCATGACCCTGGAGGCGTGGTTGGTGGAGATGGACCGCAAGCGAGACCGTCTTCTGCCGGTGTTCGTTCGCACCTATGGTGACGATTCCGAGCGCTGGTTCGCCCGCTGGCGGATGTTCTTCATGGCCTGTTCCGAGCTCTTCAGGTACCGTGGCGGCGACGAGTGGTTCGTCGCCCACACCCTGATGCGGCAGCGGGATGCAGAGGCTGGAACCTGATGCGGTGCGGAGCATTGCTGCTCGTGCTGTTCGCGATTTCGGTGACACCTGCAGCCGAAACGGGAGAGAGGGAACCCATGACGATCATCGACTTTTCTCGAGGAGACGTGACCTGGCCGCACATCAACGACGGGGTGATGGGCGGTATCTCCTCGGGTCGAGATGTCCGCAGCCGACGGCTACGCCACCTTTCGGGGCACGGTATCTTTCGAAAACAACGGGGGCTTCTCTTCAGTTCGCTCGCCGGCTGTCGTGCACGATCTCTCGGCATTCGAGGGCCTCGTTCTCCGGGTGCGAGGCGACGGCAAGCGCTACGGTTTTCGGCTCAAGATCGACGCTTCGTTCGACGGTGTGAGCTACCAGTTCCAGATCGAACCGCCCGCGGGAGAATGGACCGAAATCTTCGCCCCGTTTTCCGGATTTCATCCCTGTTTATCGCGGACGGGTTGTCGAGGATCATCCGCCGCTGGATCCGAGCCGGATCGCGACCTTTGGCCTGATCATCAGCCGACAGGAGGGCCCGTTTCGCATCGACATCGAGTCTGTCAAAGCCTATCCGGCGGTCGAAGATCAGGAAGCCAGACCGTGACGGGGCGGGTTCGCAACCCGGTCAACCGAAAGAAGCTGCCGATGTCCAAATGGACGGCAGTCTCTCCAGTCGAGAGACAAAAGCACTTCCTCGTCGTCGACTGGGTTCGTAATGACGAAGGCGAGCCGACGGACCGCCTCGTCATCGAGGCAGTGCTGACCCAACGGTTGCGGGAGATTCACTGGCGGGATCTCGAGGATTCCCGATCATGGCGGGTGGGGTGGCGGTGAAGGATCGGTTCCAGGAACGAGGCATTCATGCATGATGCATGCGTGCATGGCACCCCAGAGGGTGCCGCGTACCTCGTCGTTGCATTAAGAAGGTGCCACTCGCACCAGCGAATTGCGTCGACGGCACAATGGCTGTGCCGATGGCCTCGTCCCCTGACAATTCCACGGTGGACGACCTGTTGAATCAGCCGTCCGAGAGGTTCCTCCTTGAAATTGGTGCCACTCGTCACAACCTCACAACCGGATGGGTGCCACCAATTCCTTCGGGCGCTGCAATGATTTCGAAACGACATCCGTTGTACCGGGGAGAAATGAGACTTCGGGTTCTCGGAAGCGAAATCACGAAGACCGTGCATCTGTATCTAGAACGAGTTATCTGACAGATCAACCTACAGCAAGGAGAATTCACATGAGTTCACCGATTCTCGGACTTCACCATGTCACCGCGATTGCCGGTGACCCGCAGACAAACGTCGACTTCTACGTCGGCGTGCTGGGCCTTCGCCTCGTCAAAAAAACGGTCAACTTCGACGATCCGTCGACCTATCACCTCTACTACGGCGACGGAGTGGGCAGCCCCGGAACCGTCATGACCTTCTTTCCCTGGCCGGGCGTCCGCCCCGGAGCTCTCGGCTCGGGCCAGACCGACACTTCGTCCTTTGCCGTTCCCGAGCACTCCCTCGAATTCTGGCGTCAGCGCCTCGAAGAATCGCTCGTACGTACCCGCGACTTCGAGCGCTTCGGCGTGCCGGGTCTCGCATTCGCCGATCCCGACGGGCTGCGGCTCGAGCTGCTGGCGAGCTCCCGGCCGGACGACGGCCGTGAGCCGTGGAACGGGTCATCAGTGTTGGCGGAGCACGCGATCCGAGGATTCGACGGGGTCACGCTGCTGCATGCGGACGGCACCGCGACGGAGCGTGTGCTGGTCGAGGCCATGGGTTTCCGCAAGGTGGCGGTCGACGGTGAGCGCGCCCGCTACGAGTCGGGCAACGGAGGCTCCGGCACCTTCGTGGATCTGCTCCACGATCCGAGCGCGGTCCCCGGACGCGTCGCCGGCGGCTCGGTCCATCACGTCGCCTTCCGGGTGGCTGACGACGACGCCCAGGCCGCGTGGCAGATTCGCCTTTCCGACGCCGGTCATCCGACCACCGAGGTGAAGGACCGGATGTACTTTCATTCGATCTACTTCAGGGAGCCAGGCGGCGTGCTCTTCGAGCTGGCCACCGACAATCCCGGCTTCGCCACCGACGAATCCGTGGAAGAGCTGGGCACGGGTCTGCAGCTGCCGCCGTGGTTGGAGGGCGTCCGCGAACGCATCGAGCACACGCTTCCTTCTCTCGAAGATTCTCGGGATAAAAAGCCCGGGGAGGCAGCTTGACGGCGGTGCCTCCCTCTTTCAACCACATTCACGCCGACGGCAGGATCGCACGCGCCGGCGTCGCTCCGCGGCACGCCGAGCGGGCAATGATCCTCGTTCATGGCCGGGGGGCAACGCCGGAGTCCATTCTGGACCTGGCCGACGAGCTGCCGGGCGATCTCGGCTTCGCATTCGTGGCGCCGGGAGCGTCGGAATCGACCGCACATCCCCGGAGCTGGTATCCGAACAGTTTCCTCGCCCCCATCGACGCAAACGAGCCCGGCCTTTCTTCAGCGCTGGCGAAGATCGAGGGAACGGTGGTGGAACTGGGAGAGCACGGCATTTCGCCGGAGGACATCGTCCTGCTTGGATTTTCCCAGGGTGCATGCCTGACCACCGAGTTCGCCGCACGCCACGCGCGGCGGTGGGGCGGCGTGGTAGCACTGACCGGCGGCCTGGTGGGCGACCGTGTCGCACTCCGCGACGACGCCGGCGACTTCCACGGCACCCCGGTCTTTCTCGGTTGCTCCGATCAAGACCCTCACGTTCCGTTGTGGCGGGTCGAGGAAACCGATGAGCTGCTGCGCCGGATGGGCGCTCAGGTGGAGAAGCGGATTTACCCCGGGATGCCCCATACCGTGATTCGCGATGAGCTGGACTGGGTCGAAAGCACGATGCGTCGGCTGGCGACCCGGCACCGGCACGAATCGACGGAGGTGGGAATCCACTCCGGACAAGGGATCGATGATCTTCCGCGCCCGGCGAGCAGCGGGTCGCCATCCTGAAGAGGGACTCCGCCGGAAAGTGCGAACACTCCGAGAGGCGTCAGCTCGGGCGCTCGAGCGCAAAGGTGTCGCGGGTGCGGCACCACAGCGAGCCGCCCATGCGGCCGACGGCGCGCAGTCGCTCGGGGAGCACCCGGCCGTCGACCGGGTCGCGCACCGCGGGGTCGAGGTGCATCAGCACGACGCGACCGACGACCAGAGACCCGGCCCCACCCTCGTCCCCGTAGGTTCTGATCTCCTCGAGGATGCACTCCAGTGCTACTGGCGACTCGGCCACCAGCGGCGCCCTCACCCGCTCAGCCGCCACAGGAGTCAGCCCCGAGTGCTCGAACTCGCTGTCGCCGTACGGCAGCGGCGCCGCGCAGCTGTTGACCCGTTCGGCGATCTCTTCGGTCACCACCGACACGGTGAACTCGCCGACCTGCTCGACGTTTCGAAGCGTGTCCTTCTTGGACCCGGTGCGCCCCGCGCGATGCGGAGCGAAGGCGATGAACGGCGGATTCGACGACACCACCGTGAAGAACGAGAACGGCGCCAGGTTGGTGATACCGTCGCGGTCGACCGTCGCAACCAGCGCGATCGGCCGTGGGATCACGACTTCGGTCAGCCGCCGGTAGCTGTCCACCCACGACGTCGTCGCAGTGTCGATCGTGTCACGCTTGAAATCTCGCATGGTTTCCTCAATTCTACATCGGTGTCACATGGGTGCCACGGTTGTATACATGGGTGGCACCCTGGAGAAAGCCACGCACCTCAATGTTGCATTGTCCGCGAATGAAGCGATAGGTTGCGTGGCGCCTCTGTCACCCATGGGTTGTTGTGAGGTTGTGATCAGTGGCACCCACGATGAGTGGCACCCACGGTATGGGTCAATCAGAGTTTCGAAAACAGGCATCCGACACGACCGCGTCCAGCGCCCACGGGGGGGCGATCGTTATCGGACGATCGGCGATGTAGCTTTCAAGGGCGGGCGTCGGCTCGGCAACGGTGATGATCACCGCAGTGTCTCCGCGGAAATCGTCGACGGCAGCGACGAGCTCGCGCCCCACCGCAGCGGCAACCGGTTTCACACCCGATTCGCAGCGCAGGAGGAGGCTCCGTTCAGCCTGCTCGACGACGAAGTCGAAGCCCGTGTCCTCTCGATCGACCCTGGAGACAGAAGCCTCGAAAAGCGTCTCGAGCTCCGTGCTCAGCCTCTCCAGAAATGCAGAATGGGACACCTTGAACCAATCCTCGGGTGCGGTGACACGGGAAACCCGTCTGTCGGCCGATCGGCGGTGCTCGGCGACGGCTCTCTGATATGAGAGACAGGCCCGTAACACGGGAAACCGGCGACAGAACCAACGCTCCTCGGCCCATTCACCGGCACACAGAATCAGCATCAGGGCGGGCAACAGGAGCACCGACCCCGCAGCCAAGGTCATGGCCGAAAAAAACAGTGCCGCGGGCATTGAGCCACTCGAATGGAAAATCGCGGTGAAGGCCACCACCCCGGCGATGATGTAGGCGCCGACAAGCACTCCCGGCCGATGGTTTGAGAGAAAGAGTTTCGGGGCGCGATCGAGATCGCCCTCGTTGATCCCGAAGTCCTCGATCCTGGGCCCGTCCGATGTCGCCCACATAGGAAGCTCCAGCCCCTTCTATATCCCAAGATACAGCGCATTACGAAGGCCCGCCAGCCCCGCCGCACGGTATCACCGAGAATTCGCGCTACTGCTGTTGTTCCCGAGACTCCGGGACTTGGCTTGCCCGGGCGTAGTTCTCGACCGGGTATTGGCATCGACGAGGGGTCCGGCTTCGCCTGAAGGCTACGCCGGGACAGGCCTCGATCTCTCCCTACGGTCGAGAACGAAGCCTGGTGGGTCGCCCGGGACTCGATTCCGCCGGCGGCAGCGATTTGTGGTTCAAGGCTCATCCGAAGGAGGAGTCCATGAACCACTCGCTGGCGACGGTGCAACGCGGCGCCCGCAGGGCGCCAGCAACTCGGCGAGAGACTGCGGCTCGTGGTCGTTGCCGAAACGGTAGGGTGGCTGGGGGTCGGCTTACGACCACCCGCAGGATCCGCCGAGACGCCGCGGCCTTTGGCCGCGAGCAATGCGGTGATGTCGTGAGAGCGCTCGAGGTGGTGAGGCGATGAAGTGATTGGTGGGTCGCCCGGGACTCGAACCCCCGACCACCGGATTAAAAGTCCACGCCCTTCAACACCTAAGTCTCTGCGAATCAATATGTTGCAGTGTGCTTGAATCTTGCCCTAGCCCAACCCTGGCCCGCTCGAGCCCGACCTCGAATCCCACGCCTTCACAATTCAACAATGCGGTACGCACCCATGCGTTTGCTCACGACGCCTCGTCGAAGTGGCGGGCAATCAGCATCTTGATCAGCGATTGACGCGGCACCCCGAGGCGGGAAGCTTCGCGGTCGAGGGACTCGATCATCCACACCGGGAAATCGACATTGACCCGTCTTTGTTCGTGGCCGGGCCGTTTCGCTTTCGTCAGCTCGAGGTATTTCGTGATGTCCTCGCCCGCGTCGAACCTCTTTTCGAAATCCTTAGCTTTCATATATCTCAATCTCCTCGTCCCGAGAACGACGAACCGAAATGATTCGAATTCGATCCTCCCGGTAGGTGATCACGCCCGACCAGTGGGTCTCGCCGATTCTTCCGACGACCAGAGACCGCGGCTCGTCGGAAGTTCGGGCCGGTACTACAATCAGTTCCAGGTCATCCCACAGTGCCCGCGCTTCTTCGAAGTCGATCCCGTGCTTCTTTTTGTTCGAGGGGCTCTTGCGTGGATCGAACTCGAACTCCATGGTATAGAATATATACCTGGAATATACAGTCGTCAAGATCGAACAGGATTTCGGTTCAGTCGAGCACGCGCACGAAAGTGTACCGGGAGTGCGCCATGGAAAGCGCCGGTCACGCGGCGGGTGGTGCCCGGCACACAACCGGTGGCGGCAGCAGGTTCTTGACGCGAGGTTTGGCCGGGATACCTACTCTCTGGCGGGACGGGCAAACTTCTCGCCAAAGAAGTCACCGGTATTCCAGGCTGGCCGCTCCTCGTCGCTGGCCACCTCGTGGCCGATGAGGAAGTAAAGTTGGGCGTGCTTGGCTGCTGCGTTGAAATCGATCGGCTGTTCGAAGTCGTCCTTGGGCGTGTGGTAGCGCGTCTGCATCCAATTTTTCATGATCGCGGCACCGTCGAGTTCCGGATCGCCGGTCTCCGTGCCGGTGGCCACCCACACGGCCGGGATTCCCTGGCGCACGAATGCGTACTGGTCGCTTCGAATGAAAAAACACTCCTCGGGCATTGGGTCGGGACTGATTTCAATCCCGAGCCGTGATCCCGCGCTCTTCACGGCGTGGCCGATGGTCGAGTGCTCACTGCCGTACGCCACCACGTCGAGAGGGTCGTACCAAATGGCTACCTCGTCGATGTTGATATTGGCGACGATCTGATCCGCAGGCACTGTCGGATTGTGGGCGAAGTACTCGGCGCCGACCAGGCCGGATTCCTCGCCCGTGGCTGCGACGAAAACCATCGACCGAAGCGGCGGCTCCGAGAGGTCTGAAAAGGCGCGGGCCACCTCCATGAGGGCTGCGACCCCAGACGCGTTGTCGTACGCACCGTTATAAATAGCGTCGCCGTCCATCGGCTCGCCCTCACCCAGGTGGTCGAGGTGAGCGGTGATGACCACGAACTCATCCCTCAACAACGGGTCTGAACCAGGCATCATCGCCGCCACGTTTGCACAGTTCATCGTCTTGTGGCGGGTAACCGTCTCCACGTTGGCCTCGACCGGCAATTCGAAATATAAAAGACTGCCCTCTTCGGCCGCTGCGAACACCTCGTCCAGTGAGTGCGGCGCGTCGGCGAACAGTGCCTCTGCTCCGGAGCGATTGAGCAGTACGCGTGCTTGGATTTCGGGAATGACACCGCTGGTCGATTGTGGGGCTCCGTTTTTATCGAGATAGCACAACGAGCCCCTCTTGAACTTTGGCACGGACCAGTCCCATGGCCAGAGTTCGGCTTCCTGCGGCCTCATGAAAGTCAACATGCCGACCGCACCGTGATCGGCGGCGGTTTGCGCCTTCACAGAGTATGAGGAGTAGTAGGCTCGCTGGCTGTCCGGAAATGAGGACGGAGCAGCGTATTCGAACAGTGCCACGATCTTTCCGCGCACGTCGACATTCGCGTAGTCGTCGTAGTCCAGCTCGGGCGCCGTCACGCCGTACCCTGCGAACACCACAGGCGCCGTCACGCTGGTCTTGGCGTCCTGAAAGTTGTTGGCCATCCAGGCGTCCAGAAGATAATCCTCTGCGTACGTCAGGGTATGGACTTGACCATTCCGAGAAACGGACATCGAGCTCCTACCGGGCTCCAGATCCACCTTGCGTAGCGGCACGGGCTGGAAGTAGGTGCCGTCCACGCCCGCCGGTTCCAGCCCGAGAGCCTCGAAGTGGGCGGCCACGTAGTTCGCAGCCAGCTGGTAGCCACGCGTGCCCGTTCCTCGACCTTCGAGCAGGTCGTCGGCTAGGAAACGGATGTGGGCGCGCATGGCCTCTGGACGAATCTCGTCCATCGCGGACGTGACTGTCTCATCCGAAGTCCCCGTGGCACCGCGCTCCGATGGCGCACATCCGACTCCAACAATAGAAACGATCAGAGCGAGGATGACGACATGTGAGTTGCGGTTCATAATCTGTCACCTTTCTCGTTCATATGGGTCGGTCGCGGTAGACCTCCCCCATCCCGCCCTCGCCGATCTTGTCGACGATGCGGTAGTGGCCGAGGGTGCGACCGATGAGGTCTCGCATTGTCAGGGTTCCCAGCGGGGCTATGGTAGCGCAGAATTGGGGTGTGAGACGAGATTCGGGTTGACGCCCCTCAGCCGGCAACCCACATTCATGTCAGGGAAAGGTGCCGAGCACCCACCAAAAAGAACTTGCAATTTGGGAATTCATTCCCATAATGTAAGCCATGGTTCCACGCATCTACCAGCGACAGCTTCGCGAAAAGCTCAAGAGATACCCGGCCGTTGCGCTGACTGGCCCGCGTCAGTGTGGCAAGACGACCCTTGCCCAAAAGCTCGGCGGTGTCTACTTCGACATGGAAACGGCGGGGAGCGAAGCGCGTCTCGACGCCGAGTGGGAAGGGCTCGTTTCCGGAAGACGGCTCATCATCATCGATGAGGCGCAGAACGCCCCGGGCGTGTTTTCCCGTCTCCGCGGCACGATTGACGCAGATCGAAAACGAAACGGCCGGTTTCTCCTGCTCGGGTCGGTCTCGCCCGGTCTCATGGAGAATGTATCGGAGTCGCTCGCAGGGCGGCTCGGTCTGGTTCGGATGACCCCATTCATCCTGCCGGAGCTCAAGACCGGGCAGATGGACGACCTGTGGTTGCGAGGTGGGTACCCTGATGGAGGCATTCTCGAACCACAAATGTTCCCGGAGTGGCAAGACAGTTACCTCGAGATGTTGGCGACGCGGGACCTCCCGAGCTGGGGATTACCGGCAAAGCCGCGGCAGACAATGCGATTACTGGCGATGCTGGCAGCAGTCCACGGTCTCCCTTTGAACGCTTCACAGATCGGTTCGTCAATGGCACTCGATCACAAGACGGTTCTGAGCCATTGTGATTTCCTCGAAGGTGCGTACCTGATCCGCAGGCTCCTGCCTTTCTCCACGAACATCAGGAAACGTCTCGTCAAAAGGCCTCGCATTCTGTGGCGTGACAGTGGTCTCATGCACGCCCTGATGGGTGTCACCGACCTTGATCACCTGTACCGCCAGCCGTGGCTCGGTCACAGCTGGGAAGGCTTCGTCATCGAACAAACACTCGCGACGCTCTCCGCCTCCGACCTGCGGGCCACTCCTTTCTTCTTCCGCACGTCTGATGGGTATGAGCTAGATCTCGTTCTCGACTGGGGCACGGAACGCTGGGCGATCGAAATCAAGCTGACATCCAACCCGTCAAAAGCGATGATCGACCGGCTGAACGCGACGGCGGACCTCATCGATGCGAGCCGACGCGTTCTGGTCTGCCGCATCGCCCGGAGGATCGAGACCGAGAAGCTGCTCGTCGCCAGCCTTCCGGTATGGCTGAAGAAGCTGGTCGATTAGTCGACCGGACCGGATTCGAAAGAACGTCCGGATTGCGGCTTCCGGCTTCGTCGGGACCGGTCGCTCGGAGCTTGCTGCTTCGCTCAGAACGCTACGCCGTCACAAGACGCCGTGACCTGGCTTGCCAAGGCGAAGTTCGAGGCCTGCAATGATGTTCAGGGAAAGTCCGGCTTCGCATTTGGCTGCGCCGTAACAGTCTTCATTCTCGTCACAGGCCGACAACGAAGCCTGGTAGGCCGTGGCGGGCTCGAACCGCCGACCACCGGATTAAAAGTCCGATGCTCTACCTGCTGAGCTAACGGCCCACTCGGGACACACAAAATAGACCTTCGCACCTCGAATGACAAGGTTTGGAGGTGTTCAGCCGGCGATGATCGAGCGCAGCCGTGCCGCGAGATCGGAATCACCGCGCACCAGGGTCTCCTCGCGGCGCGGCCCGGTGGAGACGATGACCGCCGGCACGCCGATCTGCTCCTCGAGAAAACGGATGTACGACTCGGCCTCGGGCGGCAGGTCGTTTTCTGAAACCACACCCTCGACCGGCGACGACCAGCCCGGAAGCGTTTCGTGCACCGGCTTTAACGCCGCCGAGGTCTCGGGGGCGGCCGGAAAGGTGTCGAGGGTGGTGCCGTCGGGCAGGCGGTAGGCGGTCACCACCTTGACGGAATCGAAGCCGTCGAGGACGTCGAGCTTGGTGAGGGCGACCGCATCGATGCCGGCGACCTCGACCGCGTAGCGGGCTGCCACCGCGTCGAACCAGCCACAGCGACGCGGGCGGCCGGTGGTGGTGCCGTACTCGGCGCCGCGCTCGCGCATGTGTTCGCCGGTGGCGTCTTCGAGCTCGGATGGGAACGGTCCGCTGCCGACCCGGGTCGCGTAGGCCTTCATCACCCCGATCACCGGACCGAGCAGCCCAGGCCCTATGCCGCACGATGCGGCCGCATAACCCGGCAGGCACGACGACGAGGTGACAAAGGGGTAGCTGCCCCAGGCGAGGTCGAGCATCACGCCCTGGGCACCCTCGAAGAGCACCGCCTCACCGGCCTCACGGTGACGCCGGAGGGCCGGACCGACCTCGCCGACGAGTGGGGCCAATCGTTCGGCGGCGGTCTCGAGTTCTGCAATCGCCGTGTCGAGGTCCAGAGGCTCGGCGTCGAAGAGGATCTCGAGTTCTCGGTTGTGGGCCGTCATCAGATCGAGCGCCTGTTCGCGGAGGCGTTCGGGATCCCCCAAGATATGCGCCCGCAATCCCCGCCGCCGGGCGCGGTCTTCGTAGGCCGGGCCGATGCCGCGGCCGGTGGTACCGATCTTGCCCGCGCCGAGGGTGCCCTCGCGGGCGCCGTCGAGGACGCGGTGGGTGGGGAGGATGAGCGAGGCGCGTGGCGACAGGACAATCCGCCCTTCGGTGCCAACACCCTCGGTCTCGAGGCGGTCGATCTCGGCCACCAGCCCGGCCGGCTCGACGACCATGCCCGACGCGAGATAACAAATCACGCCCTCGTGGATGATCCCCGAGGGCACCAGGTGGAGGGCAAAACGGCGGTCTTCGTAGCGCACCGTGTGGCCGGCGTTGTTGCCGCCGTTGTATCTGACAACGGCCGCAAAGCCCGACGACAAGAGGTCGACGACCTTGCCCTTGCCCTCGTCGCCCCACTGGCCACCGATGATCATCAGCGATTGTCTCCCCATCGAACCTCCGGCCGCACATCATAGCGCGCCCCCACTCGAGCGCCAAGTCCACACAGGTATTCGACATATGCCGCTATCAAACCGGGTTACAATCGCTGACCATGGAAGGCCGCGACCCAATCCAGGAAAGCGGGTTCTTCAGACGCCTGAGCGACCTCGCCGGGCGCAGCGAGAACCGGCAGGGCATCGGACGCTGGATCCGGACCCGGATGCTGGTCGGGTTCATGGTCGCGTTCCCCCTGGTGGTCACGATCTTTTTCGCCCGATTCATCTTCGGGCTCATGGACCGGTGGTTCCGGCCGATCTCCGAGCGGTTGGTCGGCGAGCCGTTGGTCGGGGTCGGAGCGGTGGTATCGCTGCTCATCCTCCTTCTCCTCGGCGTCATAGCAACCAACGTTCTCGGCGGGCGTCTGCTTGATTACTTCGAAAAAAGGATCCGCGGCGTGCCGCTGCTGAGCCCCATATATCAAGGGGCGCGGCAGATCACCGAGGCGATCCAGATGCACGACGCGGCCGAGTTCCGGCGGGTGGTGCTGCTGCCGTTTCCCAACCAAAACGTCCGTTCGATGGGTTTCGTGACCCGGGACTTCCGCGGTGCGACGGCCTTTGGCGAAGAGCCGACGGCGATGGTCTTTGTGCCCACCACCCCCAACCCGACCTCCGGGTACCTCGTGGTCAGCAGGCAGCGGGACCTCACCGCCCTCGACATCAGCGTGGAGGAGGGCGTCAAGCTCATCATCTCCGGCGGGCTGCTGACACCGACGCGGCTGCTCGCGGGCGACCAGGTAAAACCGTGGATCGGCACCGACCACGAGTGACGCCGTTCGTGGCGGCCGCCGGGAATTGATAGACTTCGCCGAGCGGTTGCTATTGAGGCATCGCAAGAGTCTGAAGGGAAGAACATGAAAATCAATCCGAGAACCGTGGGGCCTTCGATCGTCGTCCAGGTCGCCGTACTCATCGCCTTGGCGGTGGCTGCGGCAGCCGGCTTTCGCGCAACGGGGAGCGCCCGCGCCGGGAACCTTCCTCGGTGCCGTGCTCCTGACCGACGACGCGCCCGCGGCCAGCGCATTCTATGCCGGCCTCTTCGGCTGGGACATGGAGCAGGCAAAGGACGGCGGCTTCTCGGTCAATCACAAGGGTAGAGTGATTGCCGGCATCAGCCCGCTGGACCCGAAGAACAGCGAGGCCGAGGAGTCGGTCTGGCTCGTCGGTCTGGCCGTCAACGACCTCGAGCAGTCGTTACGATCCGCCGGCGAAAACAACGCCAGGGTGTACGAGAAGGCCGAGCGGGTCGGTGACTACGGCCACTTTGCGGTCATCGCCGACCGCCAGAAGGCGCCGGTCATGCTGATCGAGCCAGGCAAGAAACCGATCGGGGGCGAGAGGGACGCGGGCTCATTCGTCTGGGCCGAGCTGTGGACAGACGACGTCGAGGACGCGGCCGCGTTCTACACCGAAGTCATCGGGGTCGAACACAGGAGCGACGACCGCGGCGGCCAGCTGTACGACGTTCTCGCCTCTCAGGGAAAGCCCCGCGCCGGTATCGTCAAGATCCCGGTGGAACTCGAAAAAGTAGAGCCGGGTTGGGCCCCGTACGTGGCGGTCGATGATCTCGGGGCCACTCTGGCCGAGGTCAAGAGGCTTGGCGGTAGGGTGATCTTCAGCCAAACTGAGCACCCCGCCCAGGCGACGGTCGCGTTGATCATGGACCCCTCCGGTGCCGTATTGTTTCTCTACCAGATCGGCAGCTCTGAGGAGGCCGCAAAATGAAGAAGCTCTCTCGACTGATGATCGCGGTGCTTGCCGTTCTCGTGGTCCTGAGCTGGAGCGCATGCAGCTCGGACGGCTACACCGGAACATCGACGGTTTACGTGGGCGTGGGCTACGGCGGCTACGGGCCCGGCTGGGGCTCGGGCTGGGGCGGCTACGGAGGGTACGGCGGCGGGTACTACGGCCCGCGCTGGTGATCATAGGCCCGCCGGTCGCGGCCCCCGTACTGAGCCGTACTGAGGGCGTCGTGCTGAACGTTCGTAACGTCTGAACGTTGAGAACGATTGGAACACGGAGACACCCCGGGTCTACGGGACCAGAACCACTTTTCCGAAGTTCTTGCGCTCCTGGATGTAGCGGTGGGCCGCAGCGGCCTCGGCGAACGGGAAGCTGCGGTCGACCACCGGCGTGAAGGTGCCGTCGGCAAAGCGGCCGAGTATCTCTGAGAGCATCGCCGCCAGCTCCTCGCGCTGGTGCCAGAGGTGGCCGAGGTTGACCCCGTACACACCCTTGTTGTGCCTCATCAACTGGAGAGGCTTGAACGAGCCCATCTTCGACAACCCGGTGAGGGCGGAGATCCACGAGCGTTTGGTGCCAGGAGCGAGGCTCGAGGCGCCGAAGATGAACAGCCGGCCGAGATCGGCGAGGCTCTTGTAGCTCTTGCGGAAGGACTCGCCACCGACCGCGTCGAGGGCGATGTCGACGCCGCGGCCCTCGGTCAGTTTCTTGACCTCGATCTGGAAGTCCTGGGTGCGGTAGTCGATGCACGCCGCCACGCCCATCTCGCGCAGCCGCTCGTGCTTGGCGGCCGATGCGGTACCGATGACCTCGGCCCCGAAGTGGCGGCAGATCTGGACCGCCGCCAGACCGACACCGCCGGCGCAGGCATGGACCAGCACCCGATCACCGGATCGGACGTTGCCGAGACGGACCAGCATCAGCCACGCGGTCAGATAGTTGACGGGAATCGACGCGGCGCCCGCGAAATCGAGGTTGGCCGGGATTCCGCGGACCGCTGCCTCGGGTACGCACACGACGTCGGAGTATCCCCCGAATCGAGTCGTGCATGCCACGCGATCGCCGTCGCGGACGTCACCAACACCCTCACCCACCCCGTCGACGACACCCGCCACCTCGTAGCCCACCACCGCCGGCAGCTTGGGCGAGTCGGGGTAGAGACCCATCCGCGCCAGGATGTCCGCGAAGTTGATCCCCGCGGCCTTCACCCGCACTCTCACCTCACCGGGCTTCGGCTCCGGGTCCGGCGCCTCGCGCAGCTCGAGCACCTCGGGTTCACCGATCCTGGGAATCCATACCTGCTTCATCTTTTCCTCTTCTCCGATTTCGGGCTTCACGCCGTCCACATTATGCCCGACTCGAGAACCGCCAGGAGGATGCCAGGTAGCACACTTGGGCCCAGCCCCTTTTCATGATTCACGCTCCTCGATCACAGTCGGCCATCAGTGGCGCCTCGCGCCCAAGTGTGTACCAGGCACGCTCCTGGCTCCCACACGACGTGAAACCAGAAATCGGAAGAGCCACCCAGAGGGTGGCTCGAAAAAAGCCGCCGGAAGGGGGAAGGAGGTCCCTTTCCGGCGGGGTCATGGCCGCGGCCGCTCGGCGGTTTCAGTTGGCCGCGGTTGTCGCGTCAAAAAATTCGTTGATATCGATCCTGGTGTCGCGGAGCTTCTCCGGCGGGGTGTGGACATAGTTGTAACGACGGCCATAGCTCAAGAGTGCTTTTTCGAGCATCCGGCGCCCCCGGTAGAGGCGTGACATCACCGTGCCCACCGGCACCGCCAGAATCCCGGCGATCTCCTTGTAGGCGAAGCCCTGAAGATCAGCCAGCAGGACCACCATCTTGTAGTCGTGGGGGAGGCCGATCAGCGCTTCGTGCACCTCGTGGTCCATCTCCACACCCGTCATCCAGGATTCGGGGTCGGTCAGCGACGCATGTGCCTGGTCCATGAGGGTCTCTTCGAGACCTTCCTGGATCTCGTCGAAATCCACCTTGGGAGGCTGCAGCTTCTTCTTGCGGTACGAGTTGATGAAGGTGTTCTTCATGATCTTGAAGAGCCAGGCCTTGAAGTTGGTG
Source organism: Candidatus Sulfomarinibacteraceae bacterium (assembly GCA_963733915.1). GTDB lineage: Bacteria > Acidobacteriota > Thermoanaerobaculia > Thermoanaerobaculales > Sulfomarinibacteraceae > Sulfomarinibacter. The sequence continues at coordinate 1,120,591 of CAVTEP010000011.1, read as the reverse complement.
CCCTCTGAGAATCGCGCGTAGTACTTGTAGGCCTTGAGGTAGGTCTCCTGAATCAAATCCTCGGCGTCCTCCACCGAACGGGTCATCCGTAACGCGCTCTTGTAGAGCTGATCACGGTACGGCAGCTTCCCGGTGGTGAAATCCCACATTCTCGGTTCAGCCATCTGTGTCACGGTGACCTCCAGGCGCAAATGCTACAGGACTGAAACATCACTGTCAAGTCCCACTTCGTATACGGCGCTCGGACCCAAGATGTTGCATTTCAGAAACCGGATGAGGATATCGAGACGCGGTCGTAGAAATACAAAAAGGGGCCCGATGGGCCCCTCTCCGTCGTCACTGTGAGCGATCGATCAGGCGAGGATCAGGAACGCGATGATCAGCGCGTAGATCACCAGCGACTCGATGAGCGCGAGACCGATGATCATGGTGATCCGGATCGGTCCCACCGCACCCGGGTTGCGGCCGATGGCCTCCACCGCCGCGGCAAGGCCCCTGCCCTGACCGAGCGAACCGAAGGCGGCCGCGATGCCGATCGCGAAAGCAGCACCCAAGTACTGGAAGATGTTCTTCCCGGTATCCGCCGCACCGTGCTCCTGGGCCATCGCCGGCGAAGCCACCGCCAGAGCCACGAGAACCACTGCCAGAACTGCAAGACGTCGATTCATGTAGTTACCTCCTCAAGGGATTTTTCACGAGTCATTGCTAATGCTCTTCTGCCCCGACAGCCCCCTGGAGGTACGCCATCGTGAGCATGATGAAAATGAAGGCCTGCAACAGGGCGCCGAAGATGCCGAGACCCATCATCGGCCAGGGCACGACGAAGGGGAACATGACAAAGAAAATGCCGGTGGCGGTGTGCTCACCGAAGATGTTGCCGAAAAGCCGCAGTGCCAGCGACAGGATCCGCGCCAGATGCGAAATGATTTCGATCGGGACCATCAACGGCGCCAGCAGCGGCAGCGGGCCCGCGAAGTGTTTCAGGTACTTGAACAGGCCGTTGTCCCTGATACCGACGAAGTTATAGAAAAGAAAGGCTGTTATGGACAATGCAAAGGTCGTGTTGGGGTTGGCCGTCGGCGGCTGCACGAAGTAGAACAATCCGAAAATGTTGCCGACGAAGATGAAAACCGCAAGCCCCATGATGAAGGGCAGGAATCGTTTGCCGAAGCCGTGCCCGACCACGTCCTCAATGAGCTCCTCGAGACCGGTGATGAGCAGCTCGAAGACCTGCTGGAGCTTGCCCGGACTGTCGAGGGAAAGGCGGCGACTGGTGGGGATCAGCACCGCGGCCACCAGGACCACCACCAGCATGGCCATGACCACGTGGTCGGGCAGCCAGTAGCCGGCGTTGTGGAGACCCATGAGTTCTTGATATCGAGGACTCGATTCCCCAAAGAGAGCGATCAGGATCCTGTTGACCGGGTCGTAGAGAAACGATACTGGGTGCTCCAAATCATCCTCCTCCAACTCGCGTCCCGCGAAGACCCTCGAAAACGAGCGCCACCACCAGGGTCGAAAAACCAAGCGCCACCGCAACCGGATCGATTCGCGGCACGACCAGAAAAGCCGCGAAAACGGCGGCGAGCAGGGTCAGGCGCCCGAGAAGCCTCAGCACTGTCCAGCGGTCGAACCGTGGCCGATCAGGCTGAACCACCCGGTGCACGATCACCTCCAGCCACCGGAAATTGATCATAGCCACCAGTCCGGCCGCGGTCAAGCAAATCGCCCCAATCCATGTGCGAAAAAGCACAAGTTCGGCCAGTGCACCGAAAATGACCAGCACGGCGGCCGTCCGCACCACTCGCCGGGTCGAGAAATCCCCGGAGTCACGGGTCGTTCGGCTTGCCATCGTCCGCGGCCTTCTCTGCCGCCTCGAGCTTTGCGATCTGCTCCTCCGCCCGCCCCGCCTGCGCGGTAATGCGAAACAGGTTGACGAAGCCCGCGGCGATGCCCAAAAGCGAGAACACGACCGTCAACCAGGGTGCGGTGCCAAGGGATTTATCGAGCCAGCGGCCAAAGAAGAAACCGAGGGCGATGGCGACGGGAAACTGGATACCGATGACCGATACATCGAGCCAGATTCGCGCTCTGCGGAGCTCCGAAGTTCTTCTCGCCCGCATTCCTCACCAACTCGTCCTCAGAACCCACCCAGGGCGCCCGCCGCGGTTTTGGCCCACGCCACCACCGGCGCCGGGAAGACACCCACCGCCAGGGTCACGACCACGCAGACTCCGATCATGACTTCCGTCCATCGGTCGCGGAGCATCGCCGCCGGCGTCGCGTCTTCTTCGGTGCCGCTCCGCATGTACATCTGCACCACGATCCGGAAGTAGTAGTAGAGGCTGACCGCCGACATGATGACCGCGATCACCGTCAACACGATGTACCCGCCCTCCACGGCGGCCGCGAAGAGGTAGAGCTTGCCCATGAATCCCGCGGTCGGCGGGATGCCGGCCAGGGCGAGCATGAAAACCAGCATCCCCAGGGCCGCCCCTGGGTGCCGGCGTGCAAGCCCGGCGTAGTCACCGATCATTTCGCCCGCATATCCCTTCGACTCGAGAAGAATGACGAAGCCGAAGGCGCCGAGGTTCATGAAGGCGTAGACCAACATATACATCAACAACGCCCAGGAGCCCATTTCGTTGGCCGCCACCAGACCCATGAGGGCGTAGCCGGCATGGGCGATCGACGAGTAGGCGAGCATCCGCTTGACGTTGTCCTGGGTCAGCGCTGCGATGTTGCCGAAAACCATGGTCGCCGCCGCCGCCACCCACATCACCACCCGCCAGTGGTCGACCCCGCCGGCAAAGGCATCGAGGAACAGACGCATGAACATGGCGAAAGCGCCGGCCTTGGGCGCCACCGAAATGAAGGCGGTGACCGGCGTCGGCGCGCCCTCGTAGGCGTCCGGCGTCCACACGTGGAACGGCACCGCCGCCACCTTGAAGAGCATGCCGAATCCGACCATGACGATGCCCAACATCAGCATCGGGTTGGCGGTCGGCACCGTCATCAACGAGCCCCGTATGGTTGGCAGGTCAAGCGTCCCGAGGGAACCGTAAATGAGCGAAATCCCGTACAGCAGCACCGCCGATGAGGCGGCGCCGAGCACGAAATACTTGATCGCCGCCTCGTTCGACTTGATTTGGAGCTTGAAATACCCGACCAGGACGTAGACCGACAACGCCATCAGCTCGAGCCCCACGTAGAGGCTGGCGAGGTTGGCGCCGGACGCCATGATGAAGGTGCCGAGAGTGGCAAAGAGAACCAGCGACACGTACTCGCCGCCGCCGTAACCGGACCGTTCGAGAAAACCTGCGGCCATGAAGATCGCGATCGCCCCGGCCGCAGCCACCAGCAGCTTGAAAAAAACCGCGAACTGATCGACGACCAACATGTCACCGAGAATCAGCACGGGTCCATTCACCGGCCGTCCCACCAACCACACCAGCGCCGCAGTGATCGCGAGCGAGGCCACGCCCGCCAACGCAAGCGTGCGGACGGCGCGCCGGCCGAGCGACACACCAAGCAGCAGCACAACGAAGCCCGCTGTGGCGAGGAAGATCTCGGGCAGGAACGGTATGAACTGTGCGAGGGACATCGGCTACTCCCCGTGCTCCCCCGCCGCCTCGCCGGCGGGCACGGCGGCAATGGCGGCCACGTGATTCGCTCCGCTTTCGAAGTCGGGCACCGCCGCCTTCACCCGCACGAGCACCTGATTCACGGTCGGCGCCATGCGGTCGAAGAACGGCTTCGGATAGAGGCCGATCCAGAAGGCGATGACGATGAGCGGGATCAGCGTCCACTGCTCGCGGCGGTCGAGGTCCTTGAGGTCCTTGTTCTTCTCGTTCGTCAACTCACCGAAGAACACCCTCTGATAGAGCCACAACATGTAAGCCGCGCCAAGGACGATGCCGGAGGCGGCAAACAGCGCCCACATCCACGAGTGGTTGTAGACGCCGATCAAGATCGTGAACTCACCGATGAAGCCGTTCAAGGTCGGCAGCCCGATTGACGACATGGTGATGATCAGAAAGAAAGTGGCGTAGAGCGGCATCACCTTGGCGATCCCGCCGTACTCCGCGATCATCCGGTTGTGGCGCCGCTCGTAGACGATGCCGACGAGCAAGAAGAGCGCACCGGTCGACACGCCGTGGTTGAGCATCTGCAGGATCGAGCCGCGGAGCCCGGCGTCGTTGAGCGCGAACATCCCCAGCATGACGAAGCCCATATGACTGACCGAGGAATAAGCGACCAGCTTCTTCATGTCCTTCTGAGCCATCGCCACCAGGGCGCCATAGATGATGGCGAAGATCGACAGCGCGCCGATCCAGCCCATCGCCTTGACGGTGGCGTCGGGCAGAATCGGCAACGAGAAGCGAATGAAACCGTAAGTCCCCATCTTCAGGAGGACGGCGGCCAGGATCACCGAGCCCGCGGTCGGCGCCTCGACGTGGGCGTCGGGCAACCAGGTGTGGAAGGGGAACATCGGTACCTTGATGGCAAAACCCACGAAGAAGGCGAGAAACACCCAGAACTGGACACCCGCCGGGATCGCGGGCGCGATGGAGTAGAACTGGGTCACCGAGAATGTCGCCGGGTTGTTCAGCCCCACGAGACCGATGGCCGCGAGTCCGCCGGCATTGAAAAAATAGAGTGTCAGGATGCCGACCAGCATCAGCACCGAGCCGACCAGGGTATAGAGGAAAAACTTGATCGCGGCGTACAACCGGCGCGGCCCGCCCCAGACGCCGATCAGGAAGTACATGGGGACCAGCATGACCTCCCAGAAGACGTAGAAGAGGATGAAATCGAGCGAGCAGAACACGCCCAACATGCCGGTCTGCAGCAGCAACAGGAAGACGTAGTACTCCTTCTGACGCTCGGTGATGGCGGTGAAAGAGCTGTAGACCGCGATCAAGCCGAGCAGGGTGGTGAGCAGGATCAGCAGGACCGCAAAGCCATCCACCCCGAAGAGATACTGGACGCCGATCGACGGGATCCACTCCTTGGCCGTCGCGAACTGGAACTCCGCGCCGCCCGGTTTGTAGAGAAACCAGAGCGGGATCGAAATCGCGAAATCGAGGCCCGCCACCAGCGTCGCCCAGGTTTTGAGCGCGGTGGAGTTCTCCTTGTTGATGAAGAGCATCATCAGGAGCGCGCCCGCCAGCGGCAGGTAGCAGATCAGGTTGAGGAGCCATCCGTAATGAAAATCCATCGTCGTCCCCAAAATCAGAGTTTGATGAGATAAAAGACGGCCAGCAGCACCGCCGCCCCGAAGACCATCACCATCGCGTAGCCCTGGGCAAAGCCCACCTGCAGGCGCCGGAAGTGCCGGCTCGCCACGTCGTAGAATCTGGCCACCAGATTGACCACACCGTCAACCACCTTGAGGTCGAAGATCCCCGAAAGGAAAGACGAGCCGACAGTTGAGAGCGCGGTGCCATTGACCGCGCCGTCGACCACCCGCGCGTCGAACTCCCACAGCAGGCGCGAAAGCTTGACCGTTCCGGCAACCACCGTCGCACCATAGATCTCGTCCACCCAGTACTTGTTGAGGAGCATCTTGTAGATGAGCGGGAAGCGCTGGGCGAGCCGTTTGGGACGCTCGAAAGCCTCGTTGCCCATATAGAAGCGGTAGGCCAGCCAGATCCCGAAACCAGCCGCGGCCAGAGACAGGCCGATCAGCCCGATCTCGAGCCAGAACCCCGGATGGGCCGCGGCGTGCTCGCCGTGCCCGACCTGCAGCACCACCGGCTCCAGGAAGCGATCGATGAGGTTGTGCTCCGGCCTTCCCCACAAGTGACTCGGAACGCCGATGAGGCCGCCGGCGATCGACAGCACCCCGAGGATCTGCAACGGCAGGGTCATGGTCCACGGCGACTCGTGGAGGTGGTGTTCGGCTTCCTCGCCGCCGCGGAAGCTGCCGTGGAAGGTCATGAAGACGAGCCGGAACATATAGAAGGCGGTGAGGACCGCACCAATCACCGCCAGGGCCCACAGAGCGTAGTAGAGCGACCCGTGGTGATTGAGGTCGCCATAGCCGGCGGCAAAGGTCTTGGCGAGGATTTCGTCCTTCGAGAAAAATCCCGCGAAGGGGAATATGCCGGCGATGGCGATGGTCGCAACCAGGAATGTCCAGTAGGTGGTGGGCATGTGCTTCTTGAGCCCGCCCATCTTGCGCATGTCCTGCTCACCGCCGCAGGCGTGGATCACCGACCCCGAGCCGAGGAAGAGACAGGCCTTGAAGAAGGCGTGAGTGACGACGTGGAAGATGGCGACGACGTAGGCGCCGACGCCCGCAGCGAGAAACATGTAGCCGAGCTGGGACACGGTCGAGTAGGCGAGCACCTTCTTGATGTCGTTCTGGACAAGACCGATGGTGGCGGCAAAGACCGCGGTCACTCCGCCGACCACCGCGACCACCAGCATCGCCTGCGGGCTTGCCTGATAGAAGAAGTTGCAGCGCGCCACCATGTACACGCCAGCGGTGACCATGGTGGCGGCGTGGATCAGTGCGGACACCGGTGTCGGGCCGGCCATCGCGTCGGGCAACCAGACGTAGAGCGGGATCTGGGCCGATTTGCCCACCGCGCCGACGAAGAGCAGAATGCCGATGAGGGTCGCCGCGGCGGCAAAATGCCCGCCGTGGTCGGCCTGCATGGCGGTGAAGAGGCCATCGAACTCGACCGTTCCGAAGAACATGAACGCGGCGAAGATCGCGAGGATGAAACCGAAGTCCCCGATGCGGTTGACGATGAAGGCCTTCATGCCGGCGGTCGCGCACCATCCCTTCTCGAAGTAGAAGCCGATCAGGAGGTACGAGCAGAGACCCACGCCCTCCCAGCCGACAAAGAGGACCGGCAGGTTCGAGCCCGTCACCAGGGTCAACATCGCGAACATGAAAAGGTTGAGGTAAGAGAAGTACCGCGCATAGGCGCGGTCGGGCTCCGAGTGCATGTAGCCCACCGAGTAGAGGTGGATCAGGAAACCGACAAAGGTCACAAAGCCGACCATGACCGCCGACAGCGGATCGACCTGGAACGAGGCCGAGATATCGACCGGCACGATCCGCCCATCGAGGATGGTCAGATCGCCGCCTGAGATCCAGCTGAAGGCCTTGACCACGTAGGGCCGGGTGTGGTCCTCGACGAGGTACCACTGGATGACCGCGGCCCAGCCCCATAGCCACGCCGCGCCCGAACCGAGCAGGGCGACGGTGTGGGTCACGGTTTTGCGAAACCCGAGGCGATTGGAGATCAATCCGTTGAATGCAGCCCCGATCAGCGGGAACACGGGCACGAGCCAGATCAGATCGTAGAGCTTCATGCCCCTAGCCCCCCATCACGTCGACTTCGTCGAGCGTGACCGAGTCCTTGAGCCGGACGAGGGCGATGATCAGACCGAGTCCGATGGCCGCTTCGGCGGCGGCGACGGTGATCACGAAGATCGCCAGCACCTGGCCCGAGAGGTCTCCGAGCCGGAACGAAAAAGCGATGAGGTTGAGGTTGACCGCATTGAACATCAGCTCGAGCGACATCAGGACGGTGATGAAGTTGCGCCGCACCATGACCCCGACGAGGCCGATGCAGAAGATGATCAGCGACAGGGCGATGTAGTGACTGGCCTCGATCACGGCTCCACCTCCTCCCCCGCCGGCGCAGCGTCGCGCAGTCCAAAGACGATGGCGCCGATCATCGCCACCAACAACACCACCGACGCCACCTCGAAGGGCACCAGATAGCGCATGTACAGGAGCCAGCCCACCGCCTCCGTGTTGCCGGCGGCCTGGCCGCCAACGGTCTGCATCGCGGCGACGGCGCCATCGCCCGAGGCCATCGAACCGAGCAGGATACCGATGGCGACGAGGCTGCCGAGAACGACCCCGGCCAGGATCGCGAGCGGGGCGAGCCCGGACAGGAACACCGCCCCCGGTTGCAGGTCCTTGACCCTCACCAGCATGATGACGAAGAGGTACAGCACCATGATGCCACCGGCGTAGACCAACACCTGGACCGCGGCTAGAAACTCGGCGTGGTTGAGGATGAAGAGGACCGCCACCATGAAAAACGTCCCCAACAGGGACACCGCCGCGTGCACCGGGTTGCGGAGCGAGACGACTCCGACCGCTCCCGCCACCGCTAGCGCCGCAACCACGTAGAAAACGACGGCGCTGAAGTTTGCCACCAGAGAGTCCATCAAACAGCTCCTCCGCCCGCCTCCGAGTCGCCGCCGGCCCCCACTCTTTTCTTCGGGTCGGACGGGTTCTGGCCGTCCTTTGGCAGCACCACGCCCGGGAACCCTTTCATGCCTTCCCAGCCGGCGAGCCGTTCCTTGTCGTAGTAGAGGCGCTCGTTGCGCTCGTAGACCGAGCCCTCGTAGGACAAGGTGGTCAGCCAGATCGCCTTGGGCTCCGTCGGGCAGGCTTCCTCGCAGAGACCACAGAACATGCACCGCTTGACGTCGATGTCGTAGCGGTCGATGATTTTCTTTTTCTTCTTCTTACCGTCGATCTCCTCGACCTCGGTGTGGTCGGTGATGAAGATGATGGCGATCGGGCACGCCTTGGCGCAGAGGTGGCAGTCGATGCAACGCTCGAGGTCGTAGCCGAACATCCCGCGGAATCGCGCCGGCGGCTCCATCCGCTTCTCCGGGTACTGGATGGTCTCCTTCTTGCGGAAGAGATAGCCGCCGGTCACGCCCATCCCACCGAAGAGATCGGTCGGAATCAGCCGTTGCAGGAAGTCACCGAACATGGGTTCATCCCTTCAGGAGCAGAATGCCCAGGGCCACCAACACCACGTTGGCCAGCGACAGGGGCAGGAGCCATTTCCAGCCGATCTTCATCAGCTGGTCGAAGCGGTAACGCGGGAAGGTGCCCCGGAACCAGATGTAGAGGAAGATGAAGCTCAACACCTTGCCCGCGTACCAGAAGAACGGCGGGATCAGGTCGAGAAAACCGAGAAACTCGACGTTCGGGAACGGGCGCAGCCAACCGCCGAAGAAGAGGATGACGGCCAATGACGACACCAGCAGCATGTTGATGTACTCGGCGAGGTAGAAGAGCGCGAACTTCATCCCCGAGTACTCGGTGTGGAAGCCGGCGACCAGCTCGGCCTCGGCCTCGGGCAGGTCGAAGGGGTTGCGGTTGGTCTCGGCGACGCCACAGATGAAGTAGATGCCGAACGCGAGGATGCCCGGGAAGATGAACCACAGACCGGCGTCGCGCTGCGCCTCGACGATCCCCACCAACGACAGGGTGCCCGACATCAGCAGCACCGACACGACGGCAAAGCCGAGCGGTACCTCGTAGGAAACCAGCTGTGCGGCGGACCGCAGGCCGCCCATCAACGAGAACTTGTTGTTGGATGCCCAGCCGCCGAGGATGATGCCGTAGACCCCGACCGACGACACCGCGAGCACGAAGAGGATGGCGATGTTGATGTCGGCCATGAAGGGCGTGATCTCGAAACCGGCGACGGTGAAGGACTCGCCCCACGGAATCACCGACCACACCAGGATCGCCGGCGCGAAGATCAATACCGGCGCGAGCACGAAGATGAAGCGCTCGGCGCGTCCCGGGATCAGGTCTTCCTTGACGAACAGCTTGAGGCCGTCAGCGATCGGCTGCAGCCAGCCCTTGGGTCCGACCCGGTTGGGCCCCAAGCGCACCTGCATGTAGGCCAGGATCTTGCGCTCGGCAAAGGTCAGATAGGCCATGACCAGCAGCAGCACGCCGAGGGTCACAACGCCCTTGATCAGCGGTACGCCGAGGTAGATCATCAGAGGGTCGTTCATGAGCGACTCCTCGCAACAGCTTCAGAATTCGGAATTCGGAATTCGGAATTCGGAATTCTGAGACCCGAGGACAGCAGCAATCTTGCAGAGCCGACATCCCGAATCCGAATGCCTCGAATTCCGAATTTGTGCTCATCTATCGATCTCCCCGAGCACGATATCGAGGGTGCCGATGACGGCCACCAGGTCGGCCACCAGATGGCCCTCGACCATCGCCGGCAGCATCTGCAGGTTGATGAACGACGGCGGCCGGACGTGGCAGCGGTAGGGAGCGGTGCCCTTCTCGGTGGCAACGATGAAATAGCCGAGCTCTCCCTTGGGTGCCTCGACCGAGCCGTAGACCATCCCCTCCTTGGAGCGGAGGATCTTCGGTACCCGCGCCATAAAGGGCCCCTCCGGCAAGCGGTCGAGGCTCTGGCGGAGGATTCGCACCGATTGCCGCATCTCCTCCATCCGAACCAGGTACCGGTCGTAGGTGTCGCCCTTGGTCCCGATCGGGATCTCGAAATCGATCTCGTCGTAACGGTCGTATGGGAAGACCTTGCGAATGTCCCACTTGACACCCGACCCGCGGAGCGGCGGTCCGGTGAGGCCCCACTCGATCGCGTCCTCGGCCGACACCACGCCGATGCCGATGGTGCGCTGCTTCCAGATCCGGTTTTCGGTCAGCAGATTCTCGTACTCGTCGATGTGGGCGTTGAATCCGTCCACCAACTCGGAGCAGCGGCCGACCCAGCCGTCGGGGAGCTCGAAGGGCACGCCGCCGATCTTCATGCAGTTGAGGGTCAGCCGGGCGCCGCAGTACTCCTCGAAGAGGTCGAGGATCGCGTCGCGCTCGCGGAAGGTGTAGAAGAAGGGCGTGATGGCGCCGATGTCGACCGCGTGGGTCGCCAGCCACACCAGGTGTGAGGCGAGCCGCTGGAGCTCGGCGAGCATCATGCGGATGTATGCGGCGCGGGGCGGGATGGTGATTCCGAGCAGCTTTTCCATCGTCACGCAGAAGCCCTGGTTGTTGGTCGCCGCCGCCACGTAGTCCATGCGGTCCGTGTGCGGAATGCACTGCGGAAAGTCCATGGTTTCGAAGAGCTTTTCGGTACCGCGGTGGAGGTAGCCGATGATCGGTTTGGCCTCCATGATCTTCTCGCCGTCAAGCTTCATCTTGACCCGCAGCACGCCGTGGGTGGCCGGGTGCTGGGGACCGAAGTTGATCTCCATCTCCTCGACGTCGAAAAGGGAACGATCTGGACCGCTCATGCCTCGCCCCCTTCTTCCGCCTCCGCCACTTCGGGCGGCGGCCCGCCACCTGGCGGGTAGACATCGGGGTAGATCGCGGCGCCGGTGTCGATGCCCTCGACCGGGAAATCCTTGCGCAGCGGGTGGCCGTTGAAGCCCTCCCAGGTCAGAATCCGCTCGAGCCCCGGATGGCCCTCGAAGATGACCCCGAACATGTCGAAGGCCTCACGCTCCATCCAGTCGGCAACCTTCCAGACCCCGGTCACGCTGGCGATCGGCGTCTGGTCGGCGAGCACTGCCCGCAGCCGCAACCGTTTCGAATCGTCGTGGCGGTGCATCCAGTAGACGAGGTCGTATCGGCCCTCTTCGCGCTCCGGCCAATCGATCGCGGTGAGATCGACCAGAAACCTGTAATTGCACTCGCGCTTGAGGTGGCGGCAGACTTCGACAATGCGGGTCGCGGGCACCGTCAGGGTCACATCGCCGGCAAATCTGTCGGCGCCGAGCACGGCGCCCGGCAGGGCCGCCTCGAGCGATCTCGCGTCGGCGTCGTCCGTCGCATCCTCGTGGTCCGGCGGCACCGGTTTTTCTTCCCACGGAGGCTTTGGTTCGGCATCCTCGGCCGCCGCCTTCGCCGCCGCCTTTTCCGCGGCGCGCGCCTTGGCGGCCGCGATCTTGGCCGCCTTCTCGTCGTCGCTCAGCGGCTGTTTGGCGCCATCACCGCCAGCCGGCCCCTCGGGTTTCGTGGCCTCTGGTCCCGGGGCCTCGGGCGGGGTGGTGGGCTTGTCGTCGCTCATACAGCCCTCCTCACGAAGCCCGGCTGCGGGCGATAGTCTCGCGATCGATCTTGCGTTGCAGCTGCATCAGACCGTAGAGCAGCGCCTCGGGCCGCGGCGGGCAACCCGGGATGTAGACATCGACCGGGATGATGCGGTCCACGCCCTGGGTCACGGCGTAGGTCTTGTAGGGCCCGCCGCAGGTGGCGCAGGAGCCCATCGCGAGCACCCACTTGGGATCGGCCATCTGGTGGTAGAGCCGCTTGACGATCGGCGCCATCTTCTCGGTCACGGTGCCGGCGACGATCATCATGTCGGCCTGGCGTGGGGACCCGCGGAAGACCTCGGCGCCGAAACGCGCCATGTCGTAGCGCGGGTCGAGCGTGGACATCATTTCGATGGCGCAGCAGGCGAGCCCGAACTGCATCGGCCACAGCGAGGAGCGCCGCGCCCAGTTGAAGACCGCGTCGTAGGTCGTGGTGATGATGTTCTTGGAGAAGCGATTCTCTATCAGGCCCATTCGAGCGCCCCCCTTCGCCACGCAAAGACGTAGCCGACGAGGAGGATGGCGAGGAACACCATCATCTCGACGAACAAGAACGCGGCCTGCCGTTCAAAGATCACCGCCCACGGGAAGAGGAAGATCGTTTCGACGTCGAAAACCACGAAGAGGACGGCGATCAGGTAATAGCGGATCGAAAACCGGGAGTCGAGCGCGAAGGTGGTGGCCTCGAGGCCGCACTCGTACGGCTCCGCCTTCACTGGATCGTGGGATCCGAAGCGGATCACCTTGGCGAGGAGCAAGATGATGATCGGAACCGAGATAGCGATGAGAGCGAAGATCAGGATCGGGACGTAGTGGTCCATACCCCTCCTCCAGTCGGGCGCGATCATTCTAACGGTGCATCACTGCTTGTCAATGTTTTCACAAGCTCCTGATTTCAAGTCTCAGACTGAGGTTTGACAACCACACCGTAGCGGTCCTGGAACTCCCAACGCCAACACCGCTCCCACTGTCTGAAGGAGCTTGCGATGGCGACCAACGAGAGGCCCCCACGTCCGGCTTCGTACGAGCACCTCTTTGATCGGAGGCAGTACAGTGAGACCTCGCTCCGCTACGGCATTCTCGCAGCCATCACGATCCACCTCGCGGTCTTCGCGATCACCTGGCCGACCCTCGTTCCAACGGAGGTCGTCGCACCCAAACCTGTGAGCGTGCGTCGGTTTCCGGTCGTAAAATACCGTGAACCACCGCCTCCGGATCAACGGTTCAAGGTGCCCCCACGCAGGGTCTTCGTTCCCGACCCCGACCCGCAGGGGCCGGAGCTGATCGTGAGCACGCAACCGGAGATCATTTCCTTCGAGATACCGGGGGATGCTGTGCCGTATTTTCCCGAGCCTCCACCGGTCGAGCAGGATTCGCATCGCGAGACCACCGTGACCGCCGGAATCGAGATTGCAGCACCGAAAGTCCTGTATCGGGTCGAGCCGCGCTACACCGAGGCCGCGAGGAGGATCCGTTTCGAAGGCGCCGTGGTCCTGTCGCTGCTGATCGATACGCGAGGCGGCATCGCCGACCTCACGGTCCTGCAACCGCTCCCGTTTGGCCTCACCGAATCCGCTGTCGAGGCCGTTCGCCAGTGGCGCTTCGCACCCAGCACCTTGAACAACGATCCAGTGAGCGTCCACTACACCCTCACCGTTCGGTTCAGACTGGCCTCGTAATCTTCGCCCAAGACTGAACTTGTGGTGCGGACGTCGCGGCCGCACAATAACCATCCGTGGCAACGTGCAGGCGGGACGCCTGCACCACAAAGATCGTCCCGCGACCGGTCCCTCACGACCCCTTCCAATCGCCGATTGCTGTTGATCTGGCGGTCGGGTCGCGATCGAGGCAGCGGTAGGCGATGGCCTCGGCGAGGTGGACCGAAGAGATCTGCTGATCGCCGGCGAGATCGGCAATGGTCCGCGCAACCCGCAGGATGCGGTGGTAGGCCCGGGCCGACAGGCCGAGACCCCGGCTCGCATGGTCGAGCAAGCGTCGTCCGTCCGCATCCGGTTGCGCCCAGGTGCGGATCGCGTCCGGGCCCATTTCGCCGTTGCAATGAAGACCCCCTGCCGTCAAACCTCTGCGCCTGCCGGAAGCGCGCAGCGGCGACCCTGAGCGCCACGACCGCCGATGTTTCGCCGCGGCGATCGGCCGACAGGTCGCGCCACGGCACTGCGGGCACCATCACCTGCAGATCGAGCCGGTCGAGGAGCGGCCCCGACAGCCGGGCGCGATATCGCTGCACCGCCGGCGGGGTACAGCTGCACTCGCGACGATCGTCGCCCAAGTAACCGCACGGACAAGGGTTGGCCGCCGCCACGAGCTGAAAGCTGGCCGGAAAGCTGAGTGTCGACTGCGCTCGCGCGACCGTCACCTGGCGGTCCTCGAGCGGCTGTCTGAGGGCCTCGAGGACGTCGCGCCGAAACTCGGTCAGCTCGTCGAGAAAGAGCACGCCGTTGTGGGCTAGCGACGCTTCACCCGGCTGTGGACTGGCCCCGCCGCCGATCAACGCCGCCGACGAGGTCGTGTGGTGGGGCGAGCGGAATGGGCGCTTCGAGAACAGGCCGGACGGCCGGGGCACCCGGGTCGAGACCGAGTAGACGCAGGTGGTCTCGATCGCCTCTTCGACACTCATCAGCGGCAGGATGCCGGGCAGGCGCCTCGCGAGCATCGACTTGCCGCTGCCCGGCGGACCCATCAACAGGAGGTGGTGAGCGCCCGCCGCCGCCACCTCGAGTGCCCGGCGCGCCTGCTCCTGGCCGATGATTTCCGAGAGATCGGTGTGATTCGGGCGGTCCCGCCGGCCTGCGGGCAGCTCATCGCATCTTGCCGACGGCGGCTCGCCGCTCCTGAGATACCGTACGACCTCACCGAGTGTGGCCGCACCCACCACCCGAACCCCCTCAACCACGCCGCCCTCGGAGGCGTTGGCCGCCGGTACGATCACCTCCCCGATCCCCTTTGCCCTGGCGGCGAGCACGACCGGCAGAACCCCTCGCACAGGCTGCAGCCGGCCTTCGAGCGACAGCTCGCCCAAGAGCAGCCGGTCCGCCAGCGCGGTCGCAGGCACATCGCCGGTGGCGGCAAGAAAGGCGATGGCCATCGGCAAGTCGAGCGCGGCGCCTTCCTTGCGCTGGTCGGCGGGCGCCAGGTTGATCACCACGTTGGCCGGCTCCGCGCGCCAGCCGAGATGCCGGACGGCCGCAAAAATCCGCTCGCGCGCCTCACGGACCGCGGTGTCGGGCAGCCCGACCACGGTCACCGAGGGCTGTTGCGAGCGGATGCGGTCCACCTCGACGGTCACGAACATCGCATCCACGCCGCGCGGCGTGGCGGAGTACGCCTTCGCCAGCATAGAACTCTCCCTTGATTGTGCAGCGTGGAACGAGTCCAGAATGACAGCTGGAGGCCCATCCGTCAAGGAGAGCGGCGGGGCTGGGGGGAAAAGGGGAAAAGGAGAAGAGGCGCAGAGGAGAGAGGGAGCCGCCCACCTCTCCCGATGCTGGATGCTCGATACTGGATCCGCCCCCCCGCCCGGGTTTGCCCGCGGATCAACGCAGGGGTGTGCGGTCCCCTGTGCCCCTTTTCCCCTTTTCCCCTCTGCCTTCCTGCGCCCCTGCGCCCCGTTCCCCTGCTCCCCGGGATACGGAATAGAAACACCTCTCGGTACGTATACACAATGAGTAAAGCGACCTACGAAGGTGCTAAAATGCTCTCTTGCCAACGAAATCTGGGGGCGTCCAGGTTTTGACGGGGAACGGTTCCGGTTGTCGGCAGCGTGTCGAGGGTCATCCGCTCGTAAAACGGGTGAAGGCAATTTCAACTGCCGATAACAACTACGCTCTGGCTGCTTAGGTAGCCACGTCGCTCTCGAGGCTCGGCCCGTCGGTCTGAAAGCGACGAAGTCAGATGGGCTGGATCGCCGTCGCGCCCGAAGGCGGCGGTCGAGATTTTTCGGGCTGGCCGCGAGGGAGGTTGCCAGCTAACTGACCACGCGGCGAGATCAACTAGCCGGCTGCACACGGAGAAACCGGCAATCGGAGTTCCTCGGACGTGGGTTCGATTCCCACCGCCTCCACCACAATGAACAGCCTGCCGATCTGGCGGGCTTTTTGTATTCTGTCGCGCCCTGCCAATCGGTCTACGGCCGATCGGCGCGTTCACGCAGGCCGGCTCACTTCGCGACCCGTCCGCTTTCACTTCGCGCCGTCAGGGGCCTGTCCGAGTATTGGGTACGCGCCGCGCGCAGGGGTATTGCGGTGCGCAGGCTAGGCGCGATGAGGAAGTCGATGTCCGGCATCGTCGACGATTCGGAACGAAGCCTGCGCCCGCAAGACCCCAGCGCCCTACGGGTTACGGCGCCGCGGCGCCATCTGCCGCGTCGCCGCTCCTCGACGATCGAGAGAGATCGACTTCGTCACGGCGCCGCAGCACCTGACGCCGCGGCGCATAACGCGGTCGTATCCAATACTCGGACAGGCCCCGAACCCGCAGTGTCGATTCCCACCGCCTCCACCAAATTCGGCCCTCAACCCGACGGGTTGAGGGCCGAATTTGTGGCGTACAATAGGGCCGCACTGGCGGAGATCAGGGCGAGGATTCGAGTTCTCTGCGATCGAGTCCACTACAATTCACGACGGTTCCGGGGCCCGCGCCTCAGCCCGAGCCCCGCCGATCAGAGTGGTCGGCAGCAAATGGATTTACAGGTTTTGAAACAAAGATCACTCATCCTCCTTGTGACCCTTGCTCTCGCAGCTTCCGCGCTGCCCGCACAGGAGTACGGGCGTACGGTCGAGTTCCATTTCGACGACAGGGCCATCGTCGTTCCCCGTTTCGGGTCGCGGGTGGAAACCCTCCCGGTCCTCGAGTTGGTGGGCGCCGAGACCAGGTTTTCACCGTCCGCAGGAACCTGGGGCGTGCTCTACGGTGACCACGTGGTCCAGTTCGCTGTTGACCACAAGGTCCTGCTCATCAACGGCAACCTGCAAGAGGCAAACGAGGCGCCGGTCACCTCGCCCGGCGGGATTGCGGTCTCGGCAGCCTATCTCGACCGCTGGTTGTTGAGCCCGCTCGGGTTTCACCTGGAGCAGATCCCGCTCGGCTACCGGATCGAACGCGGATCACGCTTCGCCGACCCGATCAGCGTACGCCCGGTTGCAGCTGACTTCGGCACCACGACCACCCTGCTCCTGACCCTCGGTCGACCGGCGACGGTCGAGGTCGAGAATGCTGCGGACGGGTCGCTGATGGTCCGGTTCATCGACGCCACCCCTCACCTCGACGCGAGCGTACCGTTTCGATCGCAGCGGGTCCGCTCTCTGTCGAGCCAAGAGCAGATCGTAACAGTCGATCTCGTAAAGGGAATCGGCCTTCTCTCGTGGCACGTCCTGGACGACCCTCCCCGGGTCACGATCGAGCTTGGTCCGGTGCGGCCGACGCCGACACCCGTCCCGGCGCAGACAATGGTTCTGACCCGTTCGGGGCCGCAGCCGATAGTGATCGACCCCGGCCACGGCGGCGACGACATCGGCGCCCGGTCACCCGACGGCCTGACGGAGAAGGACCTGACCATGGCGATCGCGCGCCGTCTGGCGCGGATTCTCGAAAGTCACGGCTACGCGGTACGGTTGACCCGCGACGGCGACCAGAGCCGCGCCCTCACCGACCGCAGCGCCCTGGCCAACCGGCTCGAGGCGCCGGTTTTTGTATCGCTCCACGCCAACGCGTCCACGGTCAGATCGGTGACGGGCGCGGAAACCTATTACATGAGCCTCGACCGAGCCTCCGACGAGGCCGCGGCCGCGACGGCGGAGCTCGAAAATCGAACGGCGCAAACAAACGGCGGACGCTCGACCCTCGACCTCATCCTGTGGGACATGGCACAGGCAGAGGTTCTCAACGAGAGCGCATCACTCGCGCTCGCGGTCCAGAGTCGGCTCAACGCCCGTCTTGGTACCCGTGATCGCGGCGTCAAACAGGCGCCGTTCGTAGTTCTGACCGGCGCCACCATGCCCGCCATTCTGGTCGAGGTCGGCTTCCTCTCCAGCCCGTCCGAGGCGGAGCGGTTGGCGCAACCGGACTATCAGCAGCAACTCGCCGAGGCCATCGCCGCCGGCATCGAGGACTTCGTGAGACCCTGATGGGCTGGCGGGTCGCCTTGATTGCGCTCGCGGCCGTAACTGCGGTCGCTCTGCTCTTCTGGCTGCTGCAGGGCGGCGCGGCGCGGGTCGCCGAGCAACCGACGGCGCCAGTCGAGGCGCTTCCGACACCGACGCCGGCTCCCGAGCAGCGCGTGATCCTGCTCTTTGCCGGCGGCGACGGCATGCTCCACCCCGAGCTCCGCTCGGTACCGCTCCCAGACGAGGTTCATGAACGCATCCGGGTCGTGATGGGCGAGCTCCTGGCGGGGCCCGTGTCGAACTCCAGGCTGGCACCACCCATCCCGTATCAAGCAGCGCTCGAGGCGATCTTTGTCGATCAACACGGAAACGCCTTTGTCGACCTGACGGCGCCGCCCGAGCCGCTTGCGGGCTCGAGCACCGAGCTGCTTCTGGCCTACGGTGTTGTCAACTCGATCATCCTCAATTGCCCTGAGATCACGGCCGTTCAGATTCTATTCGGAGGACACGAGGTACCGACCCTGACCGGTCACCTCGACCTGTCACGACCGCTGGTCCTCAACAAGCGTTTCATCGCCGCCTCATGAGGGGCCGCAGCCGACCCATCGGGATCTTCGACTCCGGAGTCGGCGGACTGACTGTTTTGCAGGCCTTGCGCGAGCGCATGCCCGGGGAGCAGTATCTCTATCTCGGTGATACCGCGCGCCTCCCTTATGGCACCAAGACCGAATCCACAGTGCGGCGCTATGCGCTGAACGCCGCTGCTCACCTGATCCGTCACGACGTCAAGCTGCTGGTGGTGGCCTGCAACACCGCGTCCTCGTACGCCCTCGACGCCGTCGCCGCCGACTCGCCGGTGCCGGTAGTCGGGGTGGTGCAGCCGGGCGTCCGCGCCGCGCTCGTAACCGGCGCCGACCGCATAGGCGTCATCGGCACCGAGGGCACCATCCGCTCAGCCTCCTATCAGAAGGCACTTGCCGGCCTCGGGCCCACAATCGAAGTGCGGGCGACGCCCTGCCCGCTGTTCGTGCCTCTCGCCGAAGAGGGTTGGGGCGACCATCCCGTGACCGACCAGATCGCCCGCCACTACCTGCAGCCGATGCTCGAGTGGGGCGCCGAGACCCTGATCCTGGGCTGCACCCACTATCCGCTCTTGCGGCCTTCGCTGCGCCGGGTCGTGGGGCCGGTTGTCCAACTCGTGGACTCGGCCACGGCGGTGACCGACGCGGTGGTCGTCGACCACGCCGAGCTCATCGACACCTCGCACGGCGAGACGGGTGACGTCCACATCCAGCTCACCGACGCCTCCGACCGCTTCCTGCGGATCGCCTTCACGATCCTCGGGCGGGAGCCCGAGCACCTCGAGGTCGTAGATATCTAATTAAGAATTAGGAATGAGGAATTAGGAATTAGGAATGCCACCCGCCCACCCGGGGGTACGTGGGAGGGCGGAGGGGAATTCCTCATTCCTCATTCCTCATTCCTAATTCAACCCTACGGTTTCTTCATCCAGGTGTAGTTATACGACAGACCGATGGACGAAAAGTCGCCGCCGATACGGGTAAAGGCGCCGCGGCTGGCGGCGATCCGCAGCCCGTGATGCGGCGCCACCGTCCAGGCCACCGTGAGACCGACCCGCGAGTTGCGCTGGAGATCGTCGTTGGTCACCCCGTCCACCGAGGTCTGTCCGCCGCGCCAGAAGTTGCCGTCGATGGCCGCCCAGATATCACGATTGACGAAGTAGCGGACGTGGGCCTGGGTTGAGAAGATCGGGTCCTGTTCACGGGTCCTGCCGCCGTAGAAGTCCGTGTTGGTGGTATAGAACCACCCGCCGACGTAGAAATCGAAGGCCCATCGGCCGACGACCTGGACGGCGCCGATCTCGGGCTTGAAGCCCCAACGGTTGGTGCCGATATTGATCAGCTTGGACGGGTCGTACTCCCCGGTCGGAGCACTGACGATGAGGCTCGCCCCAACCAGGGTGCTTGGACGGTAGGTTCGGAACGCCATGACATCCATAGCAGGCGCGCCGAATAGATTGACCCCGACTCGAAGCACGGAGTCGGCGAGACCGGATCGCTCCACATAGGTCTGCTCGCCCAGGTAGACGCCCTCGAGATCGCCGACCACCCAGGGCACGATGGCAGTAACGGTGGCGGCACGCCCGAAGGCGCTAAAGGTTCGCCCGTAGCTGAGCGTCCAGGTGTTGATGTCGGCGCTGGCGTCAGACACCGGCAGCGAAGGGTCGAAGGAGAGATCACCGCTGCTGTACCCGCCCGCGAGCGACAACAGGTTGACCCCCACCGGCGCCGGCGTGTACGCCGCCGGCACCAGCTCCTGCGCAAACACCGGCGTCGAGAGAACGCCGGCGACACACCACAGCTGGATCAACACAGAAAACGCGAGCGGAACTCTCGGGCCGCGTGGTCGTGATCCAATCATCGCTGCGCACGATACACCAATGAAGCCCCACCTCCACGAATCGTCCCACTATTGGGGGAGGTGGGGCGGCAATTCCTCATTCCTCATTCCTCATTCCTAATTCCTCAATTCCTAATTCAACGAGGGTCTATACTCGTCCCCCGACAAGGAGCTGCCCATGCGTCCCGACGGCCGCGACCCCGACCAGATCCGCCCCGTGGCCATCGAGCCCGATTTCATCCGCTACCCCGAGGGCAGCGTCTTGTATCGCGCCGGTGACACCGTCGTGCTGTGCAATGCCAGCGTGCTTGACCGCACGGCGCCGTTTCTGCGCGGCTCGGGTGAGGGCTGGGTGACTGCCGAGTACGCCATGCTTCCGCGCGCCACCGACACCCGCTCGGAGCGCGAGGTCAACCGCGGCCGCCCGAGCGGCCGTTCTCAGGAGATCCAGCGGCTGATCGGACGCTCGCTGCGAGCCGCGGTCCGCCGCGACCTCCTCGGCGAGCGCACCCTGGCGATCGATTGCGACGTCCTCCAGGCCGACGGCTCCACCCGCACCGCCTCGATCTGCGGCGGCTGGATCGCCCTCGTCCTGGCCCTCGGCCGGATGCACGAGCAGGGCCTCCTCGCCGGGTGGCCGTTGACACACCAGATCGTGGCGGTCGCGGTGGGCATGGTAGGCGGCGAACCGCGGGTCGACCTCGACTACGGCGAGGATTTCGACTGCGACGTCGATCTCAACCTGGTCTACACCGGCGACGGCCGGCTGATCGAGGTCCAGGGCACCGCCGAAGGCGAGCCGTTCTCGCGCGAACAGCTGGTCGCCATGTTGGAAATCGGGTGGCAGGGCGCACAGCAGGTGGTCAAGGCTCAGAACGAGATCATCGCGCCGCGGCTGGAAACGCTCGGTCTGAAGGCTCCATAGTCGTCGCCAGTTTTGAGTTCTCAGTTTTGAGTTCTGAGTTCCCACCCATCCCCCACGAAGAAACAGGGGCGGGAGGGGGAAAACTCAAACCTCAAAACTCAAACCTCAAAATTCGCGGCCCGCCAGGGCCGCGTACGCCATTGACACTTCCCTCCGCCGAAACCTATACTCGCCCTTCGCCTTCGGGCAGTTGATCTTTGCAAGATGAGTGGACTCCCAGTCGGGGTGTAGCGCAGCTTGGTAGCGCACCTGCCTTGGGCGCAGGGGGTCGGAGGTTCAAATCCTCTCGCCCCGACCATTGATTGCGTTCACCGAGACACCTCCGCCTGTAGCTCAGCGGGATAGAGCAACGGACTTCTAATCCGTAGGTCAGAGGTTCGAGTCCTCTCAGGCGGACCATTAGGGTACGAATTATGGTGGGCGTAGCTCAGTTGGTAGAGCACAGGATTGTGGCTCCTGTGGTCGTGGGTTCGATCCCCATCGCTCACCCCATTTATTCTCGTGCGCCCGTAGCTCAGATGGATAGAGCGCTAGACTCCGGATCTGGAGGTCGCTGGTTCGAATCCAGTCGGGCGTACCATCATCCTCGAGCCTCCCGAAGCGGGAGGCTTTTTCATGGCCTTCGACCAATCCGGGTAGACTGGGGCCAATCAAGGGAGTGGCTTCGAAGGTATGACTGACCTTGTGATCTGGCTGCGCGAGTACCAGGGCCTCCTGGAGTGGCTCGGCGGTGTGTCGCTGCTGATGTTCGTGGTGACCCTGTTGGTCTTCCCCCTGGTCATCATCTACCTGCCCGAGGACTACTTCGTACGCGACCGTCGGGATCCGGCCCGCCAGATCCGGCGGCATCCCGCGGTGTGGCTCAGCCTGACCGTGCTCAAGAACATCGTCGGCGCGGGGCTGATCCTGGCCGGCATCGCCATGCTGGTCTTGCCGGGTCAGGGCCTGCTGACGGTGCTTATCGGAATAACGCTGGTCAACTTTCCCGGCAAGTACACCCTCGAACGGCGCATTGTCAGCCGGCCTTCGGTGGCGAAGACCCTCAACCGGATTCGCGAGTCGGCCGGAAGATCTCGGTCTGGAATTGCCAGAAACAGAAGACTTAAAGACGTCTTCGACAGTCACCAGACCGATCACTGACAACTGTTGATTCTCGCGTTCAACCTCAGAGCTTCTTTGGTCCGGCATTCTTGATCTCGTCCGATGAGGAGTCGGCGAACTGCTCGAAGTTGGCGTGGAAGCGCTCGGCCAGATCACGCGCCTTGGCGTCGTAGGCGGCCGGGTCACTCCATGTGTCGCGCGGCCGCAGGACCTCGGAGGGGACGCCCGGACACGAGGTCGGCACCTGGAGCCCGAAGATCGGATCCTTCTCGTACTCCACTTCTGCCAATGAACCGTCGAGGGCGGCGTTGAGCAGGGCGCGGGTGTGCTCGATGGGCATGCGGTGACCGGTGCCGTAGGGGCCGCCGGTCCAGCCGGTGTTGACCAACCAGCAGCGTGAGCCGTGCTCCCTGATCTTCTCCGCCAACAGCTCGGCGTAGTAGGCCGGCGGGCGCACCATGAAGGGCGCCCCGAAACAGGCCGAAAACGTCGCCGACGGTTCGGTGACGCCGGCCTCGGTGCCGGCGACCTTGGCGGTGTAGCCGGACACGAAGTGGTACATGGCCTGCTCGGGCGAAAGCCGGGCGATGGGCGGCAGCACGCCAAAGGCATCGGCGGTCAGCATGATGATGTTCTTGGGGTGGCCGGCGCGCCCTTCCTTCACGATGTTCGGGATGTGGCTCAAAGGATAGGCGGCGCGGGTGTTCTCGGTCAGGCCGTCGTCATCGAGGTCGAGGCGGCGGGTGATCACGTCATAGCCGACGTTTTCGAGAATCGTGCCGAACATCTCGGTGGTGGCGTAGATCTCGGGCTCCGACTCCCGGCGCAGGCGGATGACCTTGGCGTAACAGCCGCCCTCGAAGTTGAAAACGCCGTTGTCGGACCAGCCGTGCTCGTCGTCGCCGATCAACCGGCGGTTGGGGTCGGCTGACAGAGTGGTCTTGCCGGTCCCCGACAAGCCGAAGAAGATAGCCACGTCGTCATCCGAACCGATGTTGGCGCTGCAGTGCATCGGCAGGACTCGAAGCTCGGGGAGGCGGTAGTTGAGGACGGTGAAGATGGACTTCTTGATCTCGCCCGCATAGGAGGTGCCGCCGATCAGCACCAGCTTGCGCCGCAGGTTGAGCAGGATGAAGGCCTCCGAGTTGGTGCCGTCGACCTCCGGGATTGCCTGAAAGCTGGGAGCGTGGATGATGGTGAAATCGGGCACGTGGTCGGGGAGCTCCTGCGGTTCGGCCTGGATGAACATGTTGCGGGCGAAGAGCGAGTGCCACGCGCGCACGGTGACGACCCGGACCGGCATCCGGTAGCGGGGGTCCGCACCGGCAAAACAGTCCTGGACCCACACGTCGCGGTCCTGGAGGTAGGCCTGGAGGCGCCGGAACATGTTCTCGAAGGTGGTGGGGGTGATCGCTTTGTTGACCTTGCCCCACCAGATGTGGTCCCTGGTCTCGTCCTCCTCGACGATGAACTTGTCCCTGGCGGCGCGCCCGGTGTGGAGACCGGTGCGGGTGATCACCGGTCCCTTGTGGGTGATGTGGCCCTCGTTGTTCTTGATGATGTCCTCGTACAGCAAGGGGGTGTTGTGATTCCAGTGCACCTTGCGGACATTGGTGATTCCGTTCTTGTCGAGACCATAGGAGCTGAAGAGACGTTCTGCCGACATCACAATCCTCAATTCGCCGGCCACTGCGGTCCGGGCGCTGTTATTTCGATTCATAACCTGCTCGAGCCAGGTTCTATTCGCGACCTGAAGCTCTTGGAACTCTGATCAGTCGCGCGACATGAAGATCCTCAAGACGTACCAGAACATCAGGGCCACCGAGGCAAAAAGCTCGAGGGCGGCACCGACGTGCCGGTCCTCCGGAAAGTGACGGATGATGTTGGAGGTGTCGTAGAGGATGGCGCCACCGGCCAGCCCGACCATGGCGACCGAGAACCACATGCCCATGTTGAAGCCGAAGATCACGCCGCCGACGATCGCCACCAGGGCGAGAATGCCGCCCCACTTCAAGAGACTGCCGAGAAACGAGAAGTCCTTGCGGCTGAGAAAGGCGACTGCCGTGAGCCCCCCGAAGCCAATCATGGTGATGGTGGCGGCGCTTTGAATTGCGCCGGGCGCATAGGCGTTGGCGATATACAGCATGGGTACGAAGATCAACGCCTCGGCGACGACGAACGCGGCAAGGGCGGCATACTGGGCGCCCGGCGAGCGGGCAGTGTGGGCGGCTCGGCTGGCGATCCAGCTGACGACGATGAAACCGCCCAGGACAAGAAGCCAGCTGACACTCATCATCGAGCGGGCAATAGGCTCCGCCAACCCGCTCGAAAACAACCACACCTCGATCAGCACGAAGGCAATGATCGCGCCGAAGAGATGGAGGTAGGTACGGCCGATAAAGGCCGCTCGCGTGTCTTCACCGATTCTGACGGCGGGCGAGTCGGCGAGTCGGGAGTCAGACGGTTCGTAGCTCATGAATGTGTCCTTTCGTATGCTTCGAAGCGCCCAGCACCCGGGTTGGCTCGGGCACCAGAAACTCCATTCGGCGGTTTTCAACAACGGTCGCCCGCAAGAATACCCGACATTCATCCGGATACCACCCGCCTATCACGTTCAAACCGGCGACCCGGAGCGGGAATGTCATAAAGTATTCTTGAGGATATCCGCCAACACCGACCAATGGCTCAGAAGTATTACGGTGCCCCGACTCGTATCGGCCGCATCATGATGGCGGCCTTTGGGACTCCCTTCATCCTGGGGGCGTTATTCCTCCTCGGCACCGCGATCTTCGGCGACGACGGGTTCGGTGAGAAGCTGCCCCTGGTCATCGGCGCGGTGGTCTTTACCGGCGCCGGGCTCTCCCTCTGGGCGCCGGCGTTTCCCGGCGTGGTCAATCGCCTCCTCGATTCCGACAACCGATTCGTCAAAGCCGTCCGGCCCCACGCGCCGCCGCTGCTGTGGGGCGGCATGATCATTCTCATGGGGATGGTCCCGGTGCTGGCCGCGCTCGGTGTCATCCCGACCGACGATGCTTCCTGGAACGCTCCCAGGTGGGTGGGCGGCGTCGCCGGTGGCCTCTTCGTCGTCGCCGGGCTCTACGTGCTCGGCAAGCCGAAGGTGGATCGCCTCGAGCCCCGGCTGCAAAAACAGATCCTCGGGCTCTTCCCACTCCTCATCGTCACCGGCATGGCTGCCATCTCGGGTTGGATCGCTTTCGGGCCCGGCGAGCGCGAGTTCGAGAGCGGCGCCTCAAACGCGCTGGTGGGAATCACCTGGAGCGGCGGCAGTGAGCTGATCGGCCGTATCGCATTCGGGTTCGGCGCCGTCGCCCTGATCGTGATCGCACTCATCGGCTGGTGGAAGTATCTCACCGGCAAGTGGTGAGGCGGGCCCGCCGAGATGGGCGGGCTAGCTGGCCGTCAACTGATGTCGCTCTTGTACTTCTTGATCTCGGCCAGGAGGTCGTCGATCTTCGCTTTGACCTCGGCGTCGTCGGTCCGCTTGCGCAGCTGGTTGAGGTCGCGCTCGACCCCCTCGACGGACTTCAGCGCCGCTGCCGCGTCGGAGGTCGTGTCGAGACCGCTCACGCCGGCCGAGCGGCCCGCCTGCCGGTATTCCTGGGCGGCGCGACGGAATTCACCCTTGAGGCGGTTGAGCTCCTGCTCCTGTTCGCTCATCGAGCTTCCGGGCAGGAGCTTGAACTCGCCGGTCTGAAAATAGTTGAACGCCACCAGAGCGACCACGACAACAACTGCAATAGTGATCAGGTTTTTCACGACGCCCCCTTCCCTCGGGTGGGCCTCCAGGCCCGCTGTCAACAGGAGTTCTGCTCCCACCATTGTGGCACGGCATTCGACCGGTCAATCTCGAGATTGTTGACAGGCGGGGCGGCGCAACCGAGTCTGATACAGACGACATGACCCGCTCACGCTCATTTTTCGCCAACTGGTCTTTCCACGCCTGGCTGGGGCTCGCCCTGGTGGCGGTGTTCTGGTTCCTCAACTGGGGGCTCGATGGGATGCGGACCCACTGGTTGTTCTTTCCCCTGTGGCTCGGCTACTGCCTGACGGTCGATGGGCTGAGCTTCGCCCGGACCGGTGACTCGCTGCTGGTCCGTAACCGGCGTGCCTATTTCGGCCTCTTCGTCGCCTCGGTGCCGGCGTGGTGGCTCTTCGAGCTCATCAACGAAAGAACCCGGAACTGGATCTATCTCGACGATGGCGCGATTGGACCGCTCGAACATGCGCTGCTCGCGTCTCTCGCTTTCTCGACCGTCATCCCGGCGGTCTTCGGCACCGCCGAGCTCGTGGCGTCGTTCGGCTGGGTGCGGCGCCTGCGGACCGGTCCGCGTCTTGGCCCGGCGCCGGTCGTGCTCGGCGGGTTTTTCTTCGGCGGGATCACGATGCTCGCGTTGACCTTGCTCTGGCCGCGCTATTTCTTCCCCTTTGTCTGGTTGTCGGTCTTCTTCATTCTCGAGCCGCTCAACCACGCGCTCGGCAACCGCACCCTGCTGGCGGACACAGCCCTGGGCGACTGGCGAGCGGTTGCGGCGCTGGCGGTGGGGGTCGTGATCTGCGGTTTCTTCTGGGAGCTCTGGAACTTCTGGTCGTTCCCGAAGTGGATCTACGACGTCCCGCATGTCGGCTTCGGGAGGATCTTCGAGATGCCGGTCCTCGGCTACGGCGGCTACCCGCCTTTCGCACTCGAGCTTTTTGCCCTCTACCACTTTCTGGCCGGCATTCTCGGGTATCGTGCGGGTTGGAGATACCTGCGGCTGGTTGACACATCGACCCGGCCGCCGGAATGACGGAGGCAGAACCATGACGACGAGACGCAGCCTCATCGGCGTGATGTTGATCCTGAGCTTCGCCGCCGGCGTCGCAGTCAGCACGCTGGCTTCCTCGCAGCAAGCGTTGCGTGGCAAGCCGGCCGCGCGGGAAATCACCCCGCGGGCGGCGCTCACTCTCGAAGAGAATGCCCTCACCAGGCTCTTCGAGGCCGCCTCGCCGTCGGTCGTCTACATCACGTCGGTGGCACTGCGCCGCGACTTCTTCCGCTTCAATGTCATGGAGATCCCGCGCGGCACCGGCTCGGGCTTCATCTGGGATGACCGCGGCAACATCGTCACCAATTTCCACGTCATTCAGAATGCCGACCGCGCCGAGGTCACCCTGGCCGACGGCAGCAGCTGGGCCGCCGAGCTTGTCGGATACGCACCGGAAAAGGACCTCGCAGTCCTCCACATCGAGGCGCCGCGCACCGCGCTCACTCCGATCACCGTCGGCACCTCCCACGATCTCAAGGTCGGGCAGGCGACGCTCGCCATCGGCAACCCCTTTGGCTTCGACCAGACCTTGACCACCGGCATCGTCTCGGCGCTCGGACGCGAGATCGTGTCGGGGGACGGCATTCCCATTCGCGACGTCATCCAGACCGACGCCGCCATCAACCCCGGCAACTCGGGCGGTCCCCTGCTCGATAGCGCCGGCCGCCTGATCGGCGTCAATACCGCCATCGTCAGCCCGTCGGGCGGCTACGCCGGCGTCGGCTTTGCGATTCCGGTCGACACCGTCAACTGGGTGGTGCCGCAGCTCATCGCCTACGGCAAGGTGCGGCGGCCGACCCTCGGTGTGGAGCTGGCGCCCGACCACCTGGTACGCCGCTCGGGCATCGAGGGTGCGGTGGTGATCGGTGTCGATCGGGGCTCGAGCGCCGACAGGGCAGGTATCCGGCCCGCCTTTCGCGACCGGGGCGGCCGAACCGTGGTCGGCGACATCATCGTTGCCGTCGACGGTGACCCGGTGCGCTCGGGCGGCGAGCTCGGGCTGCTCCTCGAACACTTCAATGAAGGTGATTCGGTCACCGTGACTGTCGACCGCGACGGCCGCCGGCAGGACCTCCGGATGACGCTCGGCGCCGCGCAATAGGACGCTATCAGTCTGACAAGAACCGTTCGATCAACGGAGCAACCCGCTCCGGGTGGGTGAGGTGGACGTGGTGGCCGCCTTCGACCTCGGCCCGCTGAAGATCGCGGACCACGGCCAGACGCGCCGCCACCAGGTCCTCGGGGAACGGCCAGCCCTGGAGCGCGCGCACCGCCAGCACCGGGCACGAGATCGCGGCCAGAAAGGCCAGCACCTGGTCCTCGGTCAGACGCAGCCGCGAGCGCGACTTGAGCCGCGGGTCGTGGCTGAAACGGACGCCGTTTTCGGCCGCCTCGGTGCCGCGTTCCACCAGGAGCCGGGCCGAATCGGTGTCGAGATCGGAATCGCGCAACCGTGCCGCCACCGCCGCCTCGATGTCGGGAAAGACCCGTGCCGACGCGGCCGCCGCACGCTGCTCATCGGCAACGGCCGCGGCCAGCTGTGACGGCGCCTTTTCGGCATCGCCGGAAAGGGGTCCGGCGCCCTCCAGCAGCACGAGACGGAGCACGCGGTCCGGGAAGGCACCCGCAACCAGGGTCGAAATGCCGGCGCCCATCGAGTGCCCGATGAGCGCGAAGCGTCGCCAGCCGAGAAGCTCGGCCGCCGCCGCCACCTCGGGCGCCCAGTCGATGAAATGGTGGACGACGCTCGGGTCCCGGTGTTGCGAACGGCCGTGGCCGGCGAGATCGAGGGCCACCAGGTGGAGGCCCGTCAGCATCGGCGCCAACCTGTCGAAGCTGGCCGAGTTGTCAAGCCAGCCGTGGAGGGCGAGCACCGGCGGGGCGTCTGCGGGGCCCCACTCGCGGGCGGCCAGCCGGAGGTGCGGGAGCTCGAGTTCGATGTCGCGACCGTTCACCGGTGGTCTCGATAGATCTTGAGGGCGAACGCGCCCGCCGGTGTCGCGCGAAATCCTTCGATTCGGTTCAACAGATCGGCCGGGACCTCGTCCAAGGGCGGCAGCCACGAACCGTAGTTGTCGGGCAGCAGAACCGGCGCGGCGAGGGCGGCAAAGCTGAGGTCGGCGGCGCTGAAGCCCGGTCCCACCAGATACCTGCGTCCGTCGGCCAGCCGGTCGTCGACCATCTTGAACACCGTTCGGACGTACTCCAGCGAGCGGTCGGTCGACTCCCGGGTGATGTTCATGCCGCGCCGCATCAAAGCCTTGATCAGCGGGAGGAAGACGACAAACACCGCCCGCTCGCCTCGACCGGCCCCCGGCAACACCGTGCCGAGGAAGAGCCGCCGGTGCGAAAGCAGGTGAAAGTAGGCGACCCGCCGGGTGTGGGGCCCGAGCCGGATGTCGAAGACCTCCTCCATCTCCTCCGCCTCCACCCGAAGCCGCGGATCGAGCGGGTAGGGCCGCCAGCCCTCCGGGTGCTCGACGTCGAGAAACTCGAGAATCTCCGTCGAGTCCGGCAACACCCGGTCGCCGGCCACCATCACGGGTGCCGTGCGGCCGCCGCCGGCGGCCCGGGTCGCCCGCCGGTGCAGGAGCGGCGGGTGCCGCTCTTCGTGGTACGGGACTCCGGCAAGGTCGAGCGCCCACCGGGCCTTTTCGCAGTAATGGCTCGGAGGAATCGTGATCAAACGGTACTCGGACGCCATGCCGAAGGCTACCGCGACTCGCGGGCTGTGTCGACGGCCTCATGTTCATGAAGGGGTTTCGAGTTCTGAGTTTTGAGTTTTGAGTTTTGAGTTCCCGCCCTTTCTCCCAATTGTGGCTGTCGGTGGGCGGGTGGAAAATCCGAAATCCGAAATCCGAAATCGATGGGAGGGTGGATCAAATATCCAACATCGAAGATCAACCTGGGGAATGCCAAAGGTCCGGGAGGTCCGACGGGGGTCAAAGCGAAAGTCGCGAGACGGCGTGAGATGTGGTGTTCGCGAAGTGCGAACGAAGGAGGCGTACTCGGAGGGTACGTCGCACTGAGTGAGTACGAGCAAACGCCGCAGATTGCGTCGTATCGCGACCTGCAGCCGACGACCGTCGGAGCTCCCGGACCGAAAAAAGGTCCCTCCCGCCGGGAGGTGGAAGGCGGGAGGGGTGAAGGGGGCAGCCGGGAATACTCCCGGTCACCGAGTAACAGTTGCGATCGGTCAGTCCATCTGCTTGCGAAGAATGGCCGGAATCTCGTAGTCGTCCGTCTGGTTGATGCCGTACTCCGAGTTCGGTCCACCGGGCACCAGGAAACGGCTCGAGCGCGAGGACGTGCCCTCCTCGGCATTCCTCATCGTTGTCGCTTTCACCCTGGTCGCGGGCAGCTGGGCACCTTCGGGCGCGCTGTGGAACCCGGTCGCGATCACCGTCACGCTCACGCAGTCGCCAAGCTCGGGGTCGACCACCGCACCAAACAGGATCTGCGCCTCCGGGTCGGCGCCCTCGGTGATGATCTCAGCGGCCTCGTTGATCTCGTTGAGGGTCACGTCCGGGCCACCCGTGATGTTGATGAGCAACCCGCGGGCGCCCTCGATCGAGGTCTCCTCGAGCAGTGGCGAGGCAATCGCCTGCTGCGCAGCCTCGACCGCACGGTGCTCGCCGGACGCAGTACCGACGCCCATGATGGCGTGCCCCATGCCCTTCATCACCGTCCGCACGTCTGCGAAATCGCGGTTGATCAGGCCTGGCACGGTAATGATGTCGGCGATTCCCTGCACGGCCTGCCGCAATACATCGTCGGCGATGCTCATGGCCTCGGTGAAATTGGTGTTGCGCTCGACGAATTTGAGCAGACGATCGTTGGGGATCGTTATCAGCGTATCCACGTGCTCGGCGAGTTGGCCAATACCATCCTCGGCCACGTTGCGCCGCCGTGAGCCCTCGAAGGAGAAGGGTTTGGTCACCACCGCCACCGTTAACGCGCCGACGTCCTGCGCCATCTGGGCAATAATCGGCGTTGCTCCGGTGCCGGTGCCGCCGCCCATACCGCAGGTAATGAACACCATGTCGGCGCCGTCGAGAAGATCAAAGATCTTCTTGTCCGCCTCGAGGGCGGCGTTGCGACCGACTTCCGGGTTGGCGCCCGCGCCAAGGCCGCGGGTCAGCTCCATACCGAGTTGGAGCTTGATCGGCGCCCGACAGTTCGAGAGGGCCTGGGCGTCGGTGTTGCCGGCGATGAACTCGACACCGGTGAGCCCGGCCTCGATCATGCGGTTGACCGAGTTGCAGCCGCCGCCGCCGACCCCGATCACCTTGATCCGAGCCGGCGCAGTCGTCTCGTCGAGGAGGATTGCCGGCTCCGGCCCGATCAGATGCAGCTTTCGGTTGGTCTTTTCGTCGGTGGCTTCCCGTTCGCCCGCCACACCATCGTCAAACTCGATCATTTCCACCTCCCATTTCGAAAATATCTCCGAGGGCGTTACGGAGCCACGCCATGATGCTGCCCCGATCCGTCCTCGACGTCAACACCTGATTTTTCCGGCCGTGGTGGAGGCGGATCAATCCGCAGGCGACCGCCCACTCCGGCCCCGACACCGGTTCCACCAGTCCGGCAAGGTCGCGAGGCGCGCCTGGCCGCACCCGATGACCGAAAATAGTCTCTGCAACTTCCTCGAGACCCTCGAGTTTCGACGCACCGCCGGTGAGGACCACGCCGGCTCGCGGCACCCTATCGAGCCCCTGCCCCACCAGCACCCGATGGACCCCGATAAAGAGGTCGCGCGCGCGCTCGTGGAGGATCTCGGCCGCGAAGGCGGCCGAATGCACCTGGTTGCCGTCACCGCCGAGGGCCGGCACCTCGAAGGCGGCGTTTCCGAGCCCGTCGCGATCGAGAGCGGCGCCGACATGACGCTTGCTACGCTCCGCGGCGGCAGTCGTGGTCTTGAGCATCGCCGCGAGGTCGGCGGTGAAATGCCGACCGCCGATCGGCACCGCGCCCGTTGAGGCCACTACGCCCTCGGCAAAGAGCACCCACTCCGTCGTGGCGTAGCCCATGTCGAGCAACAGGCAGCCGAGTTCCTCTTCATCCCGGGTCAAAACGGCTTCGGCCGAAGCCAACGGCTCGAATACCATCCCACCAACGGCGACCGCCGCGTGATTGACAGCCTGCTCGACGGTTTCGACGTGGGTCCGGTTGACGTAAAGGACATAGGCCGAAGCGTCGAGTCGGGTGCCGGGCATGCCCACCGGGTGATCCATCCCCGGCTGGCCATCGAGGGCGAAACCGCACGAGATGATATCGAGGACCCTGAAGTCCTCGGGAATCGAAACCTGCGCACAGGCGGCGAGCGCTCGTTGCAGATCATCCGAGGTGACGGTATGGTCGCGCCCCGTAACGGGCACCGAGGCGGTCGACGGCACACCCTGGATCGGCAGCCCACCGATACCGACCTGTGCGATCTCGACCGGGATCGAGGCCATCGCCTCCGCCTCTTCCCCCGCTACCCGCACCGCCCGCGAAACTTCGTCAAGGTTGCCGATCACACCCTTGCGTGCGCCGTCGTGCCTGGCCTGGCCGCAACCGCGCACCACCAATCGTTCCTCGACCACTTCGCCGACCACTACCGACACCTTGGAGGAGCCGATGTCGATCGCTGCCACCGGGCGGCGTTCATTCACGACGCACCCCCGATGACGATCCGGTCGGGCCAACGCAAATCGGCCCACCCCAGCTCGAGCGTACCCGCGGCGACAGCCGCTGACCACGCGCTCTCGGCGAGGGAGCCCTGCGGCAGGACGTGGATGATTGTTTCGCGATCAAGACCCGCCGGCTGCAGGCGAACCCTGTAGTCGATAGGGGTGACCCGACGGATCTCGATCACCTGGCCGCCGACCGCCCCCTCGAGACGGCGTGCGACGGCGAGCGCGCTCGCACGGTCCGAATCGTCGACAAAGCTTTCGAGCACCGGCGGCAGGGCATACCCCAGACCACCGGTGAGCGTCCCGTCCGCGGAGACGCCGTGCCAGCTGCGGCCGATTCGTACGCTGCCGCTGCTCACCGCGGCCTCGGCCCGGATTTGCAGGGTGCCAGGCAGTTCGAACACGACCTCCACCTCGCCGACCCCAGGCCAGACCTCAACCTGGTCGCGCAGGGTCCCGAGGTCCAGACCCAGAGCAGGCTGACCGACAAGTTCGTGCAGCGAGTGGACGGTCACGGCCGGAAGCTTCGGACAGCCATCCACGACCACTTCCTGAACGTGCCACCCCGGAAGCGCCAACAGCATCATCGGCACCACCGTCAGCAGCGCAAAACCGCGCCGCGACCGCCGTCCCACCACCGGGGGGCGCAGCCGTTGCGGCAGAAAGCTCGGTATTCCGGCGTTCACGCCACGCCCTCCAGCCACGCTGCAGCCAGCCTGTCCACATCGCCCGCACCGACCGTGAGCAGCACATCGCCCGGTTGCAACAGCTCTTCGATCTGCGCCAGCGCCTCCTCGATCGGCAATCCGGCCAACACCCTGGGATGGCCCAGCCGAACTGCCTCGTCGACCACCAACTGCGAGTTCACTCCATCGATCGACTGCTCGCGCGCCGGGTAGATCGGCAGCACCACCGCGACCTCCGCGCCGAGCAGGGCGGTCGCGAACCCGGTGGCGAAGTCGCGGGTGCGGCTGTAGAGGTGGGGTTGGAAGACCGCCACCACGCGGCGACCGGGCATCGCCTGACGGGTCGCTTCGAGCAACGCCGTCAGCTCTGTCGGGTGGTGCGCGTAATCGTCGACGACGGTGACGCCGTTGCGCTCGCCACGCACCTCGAACCGCCGCGCGACACCGCTGAAGTCTGCGCAGGCATCGGCGAGGACGTCAAAGCCAAGGCCGAGCTCGAGACCGGCCGTAATGGCCGCGAGCGCATTGAGCGCGTTGAAGCTTCCCGGCAGTGACAGGGAAACGTTCCCCAGATGGCGGCCACTGCGGCGAACCGTGAACCGGGTGCCGGTAGTGTCGCTGGCTGTAATCTCGAGCCGCATCTCGGCCGCCGCTGACGCGCCATAGCCGACGACCCGTCGCCGCAGGCGATCGCGCAGCCGCCAGGCGCCGTCGTCGTCGGCGCAGATGATCGCCGCACCGAAGACCGATGCGCGGTTGGCGAATTCAACAAATGCCGCCGACAGCTCGTCCTCGCCACCGTAACAATCGAGGTGTTCGGGCTCGAGGTTGGTGATCACCGCGATGTGCGGCGTGAGTTCAAGGAAGGACCGGTCGTATTCGTCGGCCTCGCACACCAGCAGCTCTGACCGGCCGATCCTCGCGTGAGCGCCGAGAGAACGAGCGCGCCCGCCGACGATCACGGTCGGGTCAGCGCCCGCAGCCGAGAGGAGGTGGCCGATAAGAGCGGTCGTGGTTGTCTTGCCGTGGGTGCCTGCCACCGCGATCCCGCGCTTCATTCGCATGATCTCGGCGAGCATCTCCGCCCGCCGCACCACCGGCAAGCCACGGTCGCGGGCAGCCGCCAGCTCCGGGTGCCCCTTCGAAACCGCCGCCGACACGACCAGCGCATCGACGCCGTCGAGGTGCTTCGATCCGTGGCCGAGGTGGATCACGGCGCCGAGCTCAGTCAGACGCCGGGTGCGCTCACTGTCGGTGAGATCGCAACCGCTCACGATCAGACCGTCGCTGATGAGGACCTCGGCTATGCCGCACATGCCGACTCCGCCGACGCCCATCAGGTGGAAATGGCGCACGCTCATGCGCTGACCCCGACGGCCAGAACGCGCTCGGCAATGCGGGTTGCCGCTCCGGGCAGCGCCACGGTGCGCGCCCTGCGACCCATCTTCTGCAGTACCTCCCGATCGCGCAGCAACGACCCGAGCACCGATGCCACCCGCTGCGGCGAGGCTTCGGCTTCGGTCAATACGATGGCGCCACCCGCCCGTTCGAGGCTGCGTGCGTTGTACTCCTGGTGGTTGCCCGCGGCCGCGGCAAACGGCACCAGCAGCGAACCTCGACCTGCTGCCGCGAGCTCGGAAACGGTGAGAGCGCCGGAGCGGGCGACCACCAGATCCGCCTCCTTCAAAGCCTGCCACGGCTGGGCGAGAAATGCGGTCACCGTCGCCTCGAGCTTGAGGTCTTCGTACGAGGTTCGCACGACCTCCGCCCAGCGCACTCCGGCCTGGTGTCTGATCGCGACCTCGAGGCCCTGCTCGCCGAGTGAGGCCAGGGCGCGCGGCAGGTTGCGATTGAGGAACAGCGAACCCTGGCTGCCGCCCAGGACCAGTAGCCGCGGTGGGTCACGCGGATCGACATCCGGGACGTCGAAGAAATCGGCTCGAACCGGGTTGCCGGTCCACTCGGCCGGCAGCGAGGGGAAAGCGCCGACCGCGTCCTCGAAGCCGCAGCAGACGAGATCGGAGAAAGGGGCCAGGAAGCGGTTGGTCCAACCCGGCACCGAGTTTTGTTCCTGGAGCACTATCGGCCGGCCGAGCAAGCCCGCGGCCACCAGACCGGCGGCGGACGCATAGCCGCCGACGCCGACCACCGCGAGGGGGCGGAGGTCGAGCAGGGTCCGCACCGCCGACCCAACGGCGCGCGGCAGCATCGCCAGCGCACGGACGGCCGCTGCCGGACTTCGTGCCTGGACGCCCTCGAGATCGACGAGAGTGATTGGGATGCCACGTTCGGCGACCAGTTCGGCCTCGAGACCCCGCCTCGCGCCCAACCAGTGAACGTCGATCTCTCGCGAGCGCAGCACCCGCGCGACCGCCAGCCCGGGAAAGATGTGGCCGCCGGTACCACCGCCCGCGATCACCACCAGCCGGCTCACGCCTTGACCTCCCGCGATAGGTTGAGCAGGACCCCGATCGAAACCAGGGTCACCAGCAGCTCGGTCTTGCCATAACTGACCAGGGGCAGCGGAATGCCCTTCGGCGGCAGCAAGTCGAGGCACACCACCATGTGCACGAGAGTCTGTAACGCGAAGGCGACTGTGATACCGAACGCGAGCAGCGCGCGTTGCGGGTCCTCGAGCCGAGCTGCGATCACCATGCCCCGCCAGGCAATCACCCCGGCGAGACCGAGCAGCGTCAGCAGCCCGACCAGCCCGAGCTCCTCGCCCGTGATGGCGAAAATGAAGTCAGTGTGGGGCTCGGGGAGGAAGAAGAGCTTTTGCAGCCCCGACCCATACCCACGCCCAAAGAGACCCCCGCTGCCGATCGCCACCAGACTCTGGTAGCTCTGCCAGCTGGCGGAGATTCCGGCATCGGAATCGAAAAACGCCCGCACCCGCGCCAGGCGGTACGGCGAGGCGAGGATCGCGACCATCAGGGCGATCGCGGCGCTCGCCGTGGGCGCCACCAACAGCTTCAGCGGAATACCGGAAACGAATGCCATGGCGCCCAACACCACCACCAGCAGAGCGGCCGTCCCGAGGTCGGGCTCGGCCACGATCACCGCTGTCGTTGCGAGGGAGATCCCGGCAACCACTGCCAGCTGTTTCCCCGGCCAGCCCTCGCGGCGGGCCTCGTCGAGGAGGACGGCGACCAGCAGGATCAGGCAGAAGCGAACGAGCACCGAGGGCTGAACAGAGATCCCCCCGACACTGACCCAGCGGTGAGTGGCGGCCACCGGCGCCTGGGCGAAGGCAACCAACAGCAGCAACCAGCTCACAGTCAGGCCGCCGACCACCAGTCGCCGGTCGCCAAAGAGCGCGGTCTTGAGGTGCATGCACACCACCAGCAAAAAGAGGCCGATCATCGCGGTCGCCCCCTGCCACGTCAAAAAATACGAGCCGGGCCGTCCGTAGCGTTCGGTGGCGATCAACCACGAAGAGGAGGCGAGCACCGCGAGACCGATGGCGGTCAACAGAATCGTCGCGCCGAGCAGGAAGCGGTCGAAGCGCTGCCTTATGGGCACGGCGCCACCTCCGTCCGGGCGAGCTCGGCGAAGCGGTCGCCGCGCTCTCCATAGTTCGAGAACTGATCAAAGGAGGCACAGGCCGGCGCCAGCAGCACCCACTGTCCGGCGACAGCGCGCTGTCGAGCGCGGTTCACCGCCTCGGCCAGGGTGACGCAGCTCTCAATCGGCGCCGCCCCGGCGAGTTCCTCGCCGATAGCGTCGCCATCCTCACCGATCAGGTAAACGCAGGCCGCCGCGCGTTTCACCTCGGCGGCAAGGACCGAAAAATCCTGTCCCTTGGCCTGGCCGCCGAGGATCAGGTGCAACGAGCCATCAGGGTAACCGCGGAGTGCGGCCAGGGTGGCGCCGACATTGGTGGCCTTGGAGTCGTCCACCCACTGCACGCTGCCCTCCGTGTGGACAACCCGGTGGCGATGCGCGAGCCCCTCGAAGCTTCGCAAAGCCACGGCCATCGCCTCCGTCGGGGTTCCGAGAGCGTCGGCCGCGAGCGACGCCGCGAGAGCGTTTGCATGGTTGTGGGCCCCGCTCAATCGCAGCTCGGCACTGCCGATGATCGGCTTGCCATCGAGCACCAGCTCTTCGCCCTCGAGCCGGCCATCGGCCGGTCCCGTCATCGAAAACATTCGCCGTCGCGCCGTAGTCCGGGTGCCCGCAACAGCCGGATCGTCCGCGTTGAGCACCGCCACCTGGTCCTTCCCCTGGAAAGCGAAGAGCCGTTGTTTGGCAGCCAGATAGGCATCGAGGTCGGGGTGGCGCTCGAGGTGGTCCTGGCTGAGATTGAGGAACACCGCCGCTTGCGGTGCCATGGCCGTCAGAAGCTCGGACTGGAAGCTCGAGATCTCGAGCACCCAGGTCTCCCACCCGCCCTCGAGAACGAGCTGCGACGCTGGGGTGCCGAGATTGCCACCGGCAGCCACCGACCGGCCTTCCTCGCGCAACATTCGCGCCGTCAATTCCGTCACCGTGCTTTTGCCGTTCGATCCCGTCACCGCCACCAGCTCCGCTTCCGGGCGGTGCCGCCACGCAAACTCGACCTCGGTTGCGACAGCGATACCCCGTCCACGCGCCGTCACGAGGAGCGGCGCATCGGCCGGCACGCCGGGAGAAACGATGACCAGCCCGACCCCATCGAGGCACGCCTCGGGGTGGCCGCCGACAAAGGTGCGAACCTTGTCGCCCAGCTCCTCGAGTTCCACCTTCAGCGCGCCCTCGGCACGCTGATCGGTGGCCCATACCTCGACGCCGCCCGCGGCGGCGAGACGGGCGGCGGCGAGGCCCGAGCACCCGAGCCCGACCACTAGCAAGCGCGAGGGAAGATTGACGACCATCGTCACCTCAGCTTCAGGGTCGAAAGCCCTGCCAGCGCGAACACCACCGCGATGATCCAGAAGCGCACCACGACCTGAGTCTCGGTCCATCCAAGAAGCTCGAAGTGATGGTGCAGCGGCGCCATCCGGAAGACGCGGGTGCCGCGCAACCTGTAGGACGCCACCTGGATGACAACCGATAGCGCCTCGAGCACGAAGAGCCCGCCGACCAGCAGCAGCAGCAGCTCCTGCTTGGCGACGACCGCGACGATGCCGATGCCTCCGCCGAGGGCGAGCGAACCGACGTCGCCCATGAAGATCTGCGCCGGATGGCAGTTGAACCACAGGAACCCCATGGCCGCGCCGGCCATGGCGCCGGTGAAGATCGCCACCTCGCCCGCCCCTGACACCGGCACGATCCGCAGGTACTCGGCGATCCGCGCGTGGCCGGCGACGTAGACGAACACGGTGTAGGTGGCGGCCGCAATCGCAACCGCTCCCACCGCAAGCCCGTCGAGGCCGTCGGTGAGGTTGACCGCGTTCGACGAACCGAGCAGAACCACGATGACGAACGGCAGGTAGAAGATGCCCAGGGGCAGCAGCACATCCTTGAAAAACGGGACCGCAAGGGCCCCGGCATGGGGCGCAGGAAATGCCGCGGCGCGGGTCATCAGACCCGCGGCGAGACCGACCAGCGCCTGTAGGAGCAGCTTCTGGCGAACCGTCAGCCCGAGGTTCCGGCGCCGTCGCGCCTTGAGCAAGTCGTCGGCGAGCCCGATGCCGGCAAAACCCAGGGTCACGAGCAGGACGGTCCAGATGTACGAATTCTCGAGGTCCGCCCACAGCAGGGTCGCAGCCACGAAGCTCGAGACGATGAGGATGCCACCCATGGTCGGCGTCCCCGCCTTCACCTGGTGATGCGCCGGCCCTTCCTCTCGGATCGACTGCCTGAGCTGCAACCCACGCAGCTTGGCCATTATCCACGGACCGACCACCAGGCTGATGAAGAAAGCCGTCGCAATCGCCAGACCCGTGCGGAAGGTCAGGTAGCGAAAGACGTTGAAGCCGATGAATGAGTCTCCGAGGGGATAGAGGAGCCAGTACAGCATCAGCCCGCCTCCTCCCCGACCAGGGCCGCCACCGTGCGGTCGAGGCCGACTCCGCGCGAGCCCTTGACCAGCACGACGTCGTCCGGACGCAGCGCGTGAGCCAGCAATTCGGCGGCGCGCTCGGCGTCGGTTACGACGTGGACGAGCCCGTCCGGCATGCCGGCAGCGCGCGCTCCGGCCGCGATCCGCTCGGCATCGCCGCCACCCACCGCGACCAGCAGATCACAGGCGCCGGCCGCCTCCTCGCCGGCATGGCGGTGGGCCTCGGCGGCCAGGGCTCCGAGCTCGTACATCTCACCCAACACCGCCACCCGCCGCCCCGGTGCGCGGCCGAGGAGCTCGAGCATCCGACGAACCGCCAGCGGCGACGCGTTGTAGCTGTCATCGACCAGCGAAACGCCGCCGGCAACACTCAGCACACGGCCGCGATGCTCGGGGGCACGAAGGGTCGGAGCGGTCGCGGCCACCTGATCGGCCCTGACGCCGAACGCAGAGGCTCCAGTCGCGGCGGCGAGCAGATTCTCGGCCTGGTGGCGGCCCGGTATTGCCAGCTCCACCGCGGCCTCGCCGTCCGGCAAGACGAGTGTGAACCGCGACCCGAGTAGACCGCGATCTTCGACATCTTCAATTCGTGCTTCGGCATCCGCGGCGCCGTACCGCAATACCCGCGCCCGGGTCTGCGCGGCAAACCCGCCCTGGCTCGGATCATCGGCGTTGACCACCAGCACGCCGTCAGAGTCGAGCCACGGAATCAATTCCGCCTTGGCGCGCACGATGCCCGAGAGATCGGGAAAGAACTCGGTGTGGACTGGTGCGATCCGGGTGTAGACCAGCACCTGCGGACGCAGAATCTCGCCCAGGGCGGCAAGCTCGCCGGCTCGGCTCATTCCCGCCTCGGCGACGAAGATTTCGATCTCCGGGTCCTGGGAGAGAAGCTCGGCGGGCAAGCCGAGGGTGGAGTTGCGGTTACCACCTGTGACACCGGTGCGGTGATGCGGAGCGAGCAACGCGGCGAGAAAGTCCTTGGTCGTGGTCTTCGCCACCGAGCCCGTGACCGCAGCCACGCGCCACGGCCGTTGCCGACGTTCGTGGCGGGCGAGCTCGTGATACGCGGCGAGCGGATCGTCGACCCTGACCAGCGCCCGGTCGGCCGGCGGCGCCGAGAGCTCGGCATCGCTGCGCACCAGGGACGCCGCCGCAGTTTCGAGCGCCGCCATCGCGAACTCGTGCCCGTCGTGGCGCGCCCCGGGCAGGGCGACGAAGAGATCGCCGGTCTCAACCCGCCGCGAGTCAACCTCGACGCCGCAGACGAGCGCTTCGCCCGCGCCTTCGACCCGGCCGCCGACCACGCGGGCGATCTCAGCCACCGTCATGCGCACCGCACCCTCCGCGCTTCTGCGCGCACCACTTCCTGGTCAGAGAATGGGATCTTGTTTTCACCGATGGTCTGGAAGGCTTCGTGTCCCTTGCCCGCAACCAGGACCAGGGACTTGTCGTCTCCGTGTTCAAAGGCGGCGGCAATCGCTTGTCGGCGATCGAGAACCACCACCGGCTCCGCGCCGGCAGCGCGCACCCCGTCGGCCACGGCCCCGGCAATCTTTTCAGGGTCCTCCGAACGCGGGTTGTCCGAGGTGACGATCGCCGTGTCGGCGATCTCGCCGACCGCAAAGCCCATCGGTCCACGTTTACCCTGATCGCGATCGCCACCGGCGCCAAAGACGACGATCAACCTCCGCTCGGTGATTCGCCTCAGCGCCTGCAGGACCGATCGCAATCCCTCGGGGGTGTGGGCGTAGTCGACAAAAACTGGAAACGGCAGATTGACCGCGATCCGCTCCATGCGCCCGGACAACGGCACTGCGCGTTCGAGGCCGCGGCTTATCGCTCCGGCGCCGAGCCCGGCCGCATGGGCGGCGGCGGCAGCGGCGAGGGCGTTTCGCAGGTTGTGGACCCCGACCAACGGCAGTCGTACCGGGATCTCCTCGTTCGGGAGGCGGAGGACGAATTTGCTGCCGTCGAGATCGCTGACGA
The DNA here is from genome assembly GCA_963733915.1 of Candidatus Sulfomarinibacteraceae bacterium. GTDB lineage: Bacteria > Acidobacteriota > Thermoanaerobaculia > Thermoanaerobaculales > Sulfomarinibacteraceae > Sulfomarinibacter. The sequence continues at coordinate 1,079,007 of CAVTEP010000011.1, read as the reverse complement.
CGTCTCTGGCACAGACCGAACCGCGATCGAGCCCCCATGAGACGTCGCCCTCCCGAGGTTCGTCGAGAAGCCGTGCTCCCCACGGGTCGTCAACCGGGAGAATGCGGCGGCCCCCGGGAGCCAGATGTTCGGCAAAGAGTCGCCGCTTGGCAGCGAAGTACGAGTCCATGTCGAGGTGATAGTCGAGATGATCGCGGGTCAGGTTGGTCCACACCGCGAAATCGAAGAAGAGCCCGGCAAGGCGGTCCTGGGTGATGGCGTGCGAGGAGGCCTCCATCGCCACCGCCACCGTTCCTTCACGAAGCGCTCTCTTGAGCAGCGGTGCGAGGTCCGTGGCCTCCGGGGTCGTGCGTTCGCTGGCGATTTCGTCGCCGCCCGGCAGCCGCGCACCCAGGGTGCCGATGAAGGCCGTCGGCATCCCCGCCGAGGTCATCAGGAGGCTGATGAGATGGGCCGTCGTGCTTTTGCCGTTGGTGCCTGTGACTGCTACCATTCGCAGCTTTTTCTGCGGGTTGCCGGCCAGGATCCACGCCGCGTGCGCCGTCAGCGGCCGCGGGTTTTTCGTCCTGATCCACGGCAGATCGGCGGTCGTGCGCGGCTTGCGGTCGGTCAGCACCGCTGCCGCCCCGTGCGCGATCGCCTCCTTGAGGTATTCGATCCCGTGCGCTCGTGCTCCGGGCAGGGCCGCGAACACGAACCCGGGAACCACCGAGCGCGAGTCGTGGGTGATGCCCTTGACCTCACGTTCGCCGTCGCCCGTCAGCTCGCCCGCACCGAGGCGTCGGATGAGGGTGTCGAGCTTCACGCGTTCCCCCCGGCGGCGGCGGCGTCCCTCTGCGCCAAGGTGTGCTCACGCGGCGCCACCGGCTCGGTAGGTGCAAAGTCGAGCAGGGTGGCTACGGCCTCGGCGAGGTCGGCAAAGACCGGCGCCGACACGATCGACGCCCAGAAGTCGATGATCGCCGGGTCTTCGATAGCCACCACCACCGCGACCTGCGGGTCGGGCATCGGCAGGAAACCGGCAAACCACGCGACGTGATGCTCGTCGTCGAATGTCCCACCGACGGCCCGTTGGGCGGTGCCGGTCTTGCCCGCGGTCCTGAAGCCGGCAACTTGTGCGAGCACACCGGTGCCGTCATTGACCACACCCTCGAGCATGGCGCACAGGCGACGGGACAGGGCCTCGTCCATGATCCGGATCCGAGCAAGGGGCTCGCCGGCGCCACCCCCTACTTCACTCGATGCCACCAACTGCGGTTGCAGGAGCCAGCCACCGTTGGCAATCGCGGCAAAAGCCATCGCCATCTGCAGCGGGCTGACAGTCAACTCCTGGCCGAGCGCCAAACCGGCGCGACTCATCTTTGACCAGGTGCGGGTCTCGGGCAGCAGCCCGCGCGCTTCGGCCGGAAAGCCGACTCCGGTGCGACGCCCGAATCCGAAGGCGTCGAAGGCCCGCCACAACTGTTGTTCGGGCACCCGCTCGGCGACCTCGATGATGCCGGCGTTGGCTGAGTGGACGACGATCTCGTCGAGGGTGTAGCTTCCCGGTTCGACGTGGTCGCGAATCCAGTGGCCGGCCACGCTCGTGCCGCGATCGAGGCAATCGAAGCGCTCGCCGGTGTGTACTGCGTCAGCCGCCAGCGCTGCCGCCGCTACTATCGGTTTGATCGTCGATCCCGGCTCGAATGCATCCTGGACCGGGCGTAGCCGCCAGTTCTCGGCCCGGGCGGCCCCGGGATCGGAGGGATCGAAGGACGGCAGCGACACCAGGGCAAGGATGCGTCCGGTGTGAACGTCCACCACCACCGCTGAGGCGGCCCGGGCGCCATGGATCTTCAGTGCCTCGGCGAGCACCGCCTCGCAGCGAGCCTGCAGCCGCGCCAGCAGCGTCAGCTGGAGATCGTAGCCGGCGCGGCCGGTGTGAAGCCTCTGCAGCCGCACCTTGCGCTGAATCGCGTCGTTGACCGCCAGGTACTGCTCGGGCTCCCCGGCCAGAAACTCGTCGAAGTGGTGCTCGAAACCCGCCCGGCCGATCGTGTTGAGCTCCTCGCGGCCGACAAAGCCGACCACCGGCGCGGCCAACCGTCCCTGAGGGTAGACCCGCGCGAAGTCCGGCACCAGGACGACCGCGCGCGGCGCCAGCGCGAGCACGCTCTCGGCAATCTCGGGCTCGACCCGCTGCGCCAGCCATACCGATCTCGGTCCGCGTGCGAGCCGGCGCTCGAGCTCACGCTTCGAGATTCCGAGCATCGGTGCGACAGCACGCACGAAAATCTCCGGAAACTCGAGCAGGCGCGTGTCCACCTGGATGGCCACTCGTTCGACCGAAGTCGCGAGGAGGTAGCCGTCGGCAGTACGAATGGCGCCGCGAGGCCCGGGGACCTCGATCACCTGCTGCTGCTGCCCGAGAGCGCGCCGTTGCCAGTCGGGGTGCTCGAGGACCGAGATCTGAATGCTGCGCCCGACCACCACGATCCCTCCCAGCAGCAGCACACCGGTCACGACCTGCAAACGACGGCGATTCACGGTGCGACCTCGTCCGGCGGCGGCGCCTGCAGACCCGCGGGGGCCGCCTGCACCATCCCGAGGGCGCGGGCGCGGGCTGCGAGTCTTTCGGGGCTGCGTTCGGTTTCGAGCTCGAGGCGGAGGCCGCGCTCTCGCTGCTCGAGTTCCTCGACCTGGGCCCGCAACCGGATCAGGTCATAGTTGATCGACGTGCTCTTGAGCCGCGGCCAGCCCACCAATCCGAGGGCGAGCACGACCATCGTCGACACGACGAGAAGAGCGCTCAAGACGTGCGGCCAGCGCCGGTCCCGCTGCGGGATGAGGAAGCGGTTGGATGGGCCGATGACGGGCAGGTCCATGCTCAGACCTCCCGCAGCCGTTCGGCTGCCCGCAGCCGCGCCGATCGTGCCCTGGGGTTGGACGCGATTTCGTCCTTTCCGGGTCGCAGTGGTGAGGAGGTCAACACCCTCAGGGCCCGCTGGGGACGGCAGCGGCAGACCGGGAAATCCGGCGGGCAGGTGCAGTGGCCGGCGAGTCGCCGCAGGGTGTGCTTGACGATGCGGTCCTCGAGGGAGTGGAACGAGATGACAGCGATCCGGCCGCCCGGTTCCAAGGCGCGGACCGCCGGCTCGAGAAAGCGCTCGAGCTGGCCGAGCTCGTCGTTGACCGCGATCCGCAAAGCCTGAAAGGTGCGGGTCGCCGGGTGGATCCGCTGCCCGCCGGTACCAACCACGTTTCGCACCAGGCTGCTGAGCTCCGCCGTAGTGCGCAACGGCGCCCGCTCACGGCGGCGGACAATGGCGCGAACGATGGCGCCGGCGCGTCGCTCCTCGCCGAAGTCGCGCAGGATCCTCACCAGCTCCTCCGGTTCGGCGCGTTCGAGCAACTCGGCGGCAGTCGGTCCGCCGCCACCCATCCGCATGTCGAGGGGGCCGTCGGCCGAGAACGAAAAGCCGCGTTCGGCCGAGTCGAGCTGGAGCGACGAACATCCGAGATCGGCGAGTATTGCGACCGGCGCGTCGAGGGCCTGCCGGTCGAGAATAGCCGGCAGCCGGTCAAAGGTCGCCTCGACCAGCTGGACTCGCTCGGAGTGGCCCTGCAGCCGCTCACCGGCCTGGACAAGGGCCTCGGGATCACGGTCGAGCCCGAGCAGCCGAAAGCCCGGCTCCGCCCGGAGCAGCGCCTCGGCATGTCCTCCCAGACCGACGGTGGCGTCGACCAGCAGGCCGGGGGCCGCGGGAGCCAGCAGCTCCACCACCTGGTCGGTAAGCACCGGTAGGTGTTCGGAGGCCAACGCCGTCCTCCATCACAGCTCCAGCTGCGCGAGCTCTTCCAGCTCCCCATCGCTCAACGATGCCTCGCGAAGGAAGGAGGCGGCTCGAGAGCGGTTGGTGACGGCGAGGTGGTTGATGCGGCCCGAGACCACGACCTCGCCCTCCACTTCCACCATCTCCCGCAGCAGTGCAGGGACGAGGATTCGTCCCTGGTCGTCCACCTCCAACAGCTGACCGTAGTTGACCCGCTCGACCAACTTCAGGACTGCTGGCTTCATCGCCGGCTTGCTCAGCAGACGTTCCTCGACCCCCTGCCACACGGCGAGCGGATAGACTCGGAGCTCGTGGGGAAAGAAGGAGCAGACGTAGACCTCGCGACCGAAGTCCGATTCCAGCTGCTCGCGCAGACGCGCCGGCAGCTTGAACCGACCCTTTGTGTCGATGGTCGCGGGGAAACCCCCTCGAAATCGCTCCACGCTGCCCCCTCAGGCATGAAGTGGCCGTTTTTCATACGCCGTTTCCACTACGGACCGTTTTGGACCACTTCTGACCACACCATGATGTCGCGCCGTGTCCCACATGTCAAGGGTTTGCACTACATACAGATACGTCTCGCGCGGTGAGACGCGGGCGGTCGTCGACTGTGACGCCACCTTAGCACAAGATGTTGTGGTTTTGAGACTCATACCCACCATATGTGGTGGAGTGCCTCGTATCTGTGACCGTGCCCGGTTCTTGAAATCGATCGGGTAGAGGATACAACGAGCAGAGGAGAAAAGGAGCGGAGGAGGAAAGGGGACCAGCCACCCGATCCAAATTCGGATTTCGGATTTCGGATTTCGGATTTCCCACCCGCCCTCCCCTTTTCTCCTTTTCCCCTTTTCCCCTTTTCTTTGTCTCTCAACATTCCAACGTTCTAACGTTCCAACCTTCTAACGATGTTCGCAGCAACCGGTTAGAATGGGCGGCGATGAGCGATCAAGCGATACGCCGCGTCGGGGTGGTTCTCAAGACCACCAGCGCCGAGGCTGCCGATCTCGGCAAGCAGCTCATGGAAGAGCTCGCGCGGCTCGGTCTCGCGGCGGTGATCGACCGCGAGTCGGCAGAGGTGCTGGCTTGCACGGAAGGAGTCGCACGCGAGGAGCTTCCGGCCCTGGTCGATCTGGTGGTGGTTCTCGGCGGCGACGGCACGCTGCTGTCGGTCACCCGTGGCGTCATCCGCGGCACTCCGATACTCGGTATCAACATGGGTACCCTCGGATTCCTCACCGAGCACCCGGCAGAAAACCTCATGCCGATGCTGCATGCAACCCTCGAGGGACGGGCCAAGACGGTGCGGCGCGAGCGCCTTCTGGTAACGGTCGAGACGCCCGGCCGCAAACCGATTACCCATTGCGTCCTCAACGACGCCGTCATCAACAAGTCCGCCCTGGCCCGCATCCTGGTGCTCTCGGTGCACGTCAACGGCGCGCTCGTGAGTCGATTCAAGGCCGACGGGCTGATCGTCGCGACCCCGACGGGATCAACGGCCTACAACCTGTCAGCCGGCGGACCGATCCTGTACCCCAACCTCGAGGTCATCGTCGTCACCCCGATCTGCCCCCACGCACTCACCAACCGGCCGATCGTGATGGCTCTCGACTCGCGGGTCGAGCTGCGGCTCGAGAGCCACTCGGAAGAGGTCTGGCTGACCCTTGACGGGCAGCAAGGCTTCCCGCTCAGCACCCAGGATCTGGTACGAATCGAAAGGTGCCAGGATCCCGTCTACCTGATCACCGATCGTGATCGTTCGTACTTCCAGATCCTGCATCGAAAGCTCAAGTGGGGGGAGCGAGGCGGGTGAGATACCGCCATCTCAGACGCACGGTGATCGCCGTGCTGGCGTCCACCGCCTTCCTTCTTCTCTTCGGGCTGCTGGTGCGCGCCGCTCTCGAGTCCGAACCGACCCGCCGCCTTGCGGTGCGCTGGATCGAGCGGGTCGCCACGGGTTACGGCGTCGAGCTCGAAATCGGCGATCTCCACTGGAGCGTGTTGCCACCGGGTGTCCGCTTGAGTCGGGTGACATTCCAGAGCGGCGGCGTCGCCGGCGAAGTGGACGCCCTGCAGGTGAACCTGGGGAGGATCTGGCTCACCCGGCGCACGGTAGAGCTGGGTACGGTGGCCGCACAGGGCGTCCGATTGTCGCTCAACGGCCTCCCCCGCCCCGCCGGCGATGGCGGCGGAGGGCTCAAGATCCGAGTCCGGCAGCTGGCCGTCGACGATCTCCATTTCGAGGGCGTCGACCTTCCCGGCAAGCTGGGTCTCGGCCTCGAGGGCCTGCGCGCGGGATGGTCGACCGACAGCGGGCATTCGCGAGGCTTTGCCGACGTCGCCCGCGCGCAGCTGCGGATCAAGAATAAAGATCCTGTCGACTTCGGTTTCCACGCTCGTTTCGAACTCTCCGAAAATGCGCTCGAGCTGCCGACCTACCGGCTCGAGGGCGAGGGGTTCGAGTTTCTCGGCCGCGGGCGGGTCGTACCCGGCAAAGCCCGGTTTGAGGCCGACGGCGCCATCGACGTCGCCTGGCTCGACGGCTTTCTCCGTACCCACGGTCTGTTGGACGGCAATGCCGAGGTTTCGGTCGTCCTCGACACCCAGGCCGAGGCGCTGGTCGCAGCCGATGTCCGTGCGCCCCGCCTGGTAGCGGCCGGCTTCCCGGTCACCGATGCGGCGGGACGGATCGAGCTGGTCGGCAGGAGCCTGCGCGCCACCCTCGACAGAGCGCGTTTTCACGGCGGGTTCATTCGCGGCAGCTACGTTCTCGGCAACTTTGGCGGCAGTTACCCGCACAGCGTCCACCTCGAGGGTGATGGGATTTCTCTTGCCGGCATCCTCCACAACCTCAATGTGGAAAGTGCCGGTCTCGCAGCGACCTTCAATCTCGCGGCTGACGGCGACTGGAACGGGTCATCGTTCGGCGCCGGCCGCGGACACGCCGACCTGAGGTTTCGCGGTGCCTCCCCCGGAGTTCCGGTCTCCGGAGATCTGGATATCGATCTCACCGGCGAGGGCTTCCTCCGCTTTGACGCCGACAACCTGGAGCTCGGCACATCGCTCGCCCGCTGGCAGGGGGCATTGACCCTCGGTGCCTGGGAGCCGTCGTGGTCGATCATCGCCAACCCGGCAGTGTTCTCGGAGATCGGTCCGATGGTCAATGCATGGGTCGGCTCGACCGTTCTTCCCGAGACGCTTGCCGGACAGGGACAGCTCCAGGTCACCCTGAGCGGACCGTTCTCCGATCTCGTGGTCAACGCGCGGGTCGACGCCGAGCCGTTGACCTTGGCCCCGGTGACAATCGACCGGCTGGTGGCCGAGGCCACCATCGACCGATCCACACTGCGCCTGCCGTCGGCGCGCTACCAGATCGCAGACGGTTTCGGCGAGGTCGAGGGCGATATCTTCTGGGGCGAGGAGGCCGGAGACCGCCAGCTCGACCTCAAAATCCGGGGGCGGCAGATTCCGCTGCGTTCGGCAGCCGGCTGGGTCGGGCTCGAGCCCTGGGTAGACGATGGGTTGGTCTCGTTTAGCGGAACCCTGGGCGGGCTGATCACCAAACCCAAAGGCTCCTGGATCGCGAGTCTCGAAAACCTGGCGCTGGCCGGTCTCGATTTCGGCGGCGCCACGACCACGATCGAGCTCGACGATCGACGGTTTACCTGCCATGACCTGCGTTGCGACCACGGTCCCGGGGGCCAACTCTGGTGGGACGTGAGCGGCGGCGTGGTCGGCGGCGCGTTGACCTGGTCTCAGATGCCGACAGCCGCCGTCTCGGACCAGATAGCGCGCCTGGCGGGCGACGCCGCCGATGTGCGACTCGACTTTCGACTGCCCTTCGGCGAGCGACCGACCGTCGAGTTGGAGGCCGTCTCCGAAAACGCCCGGTTCGAGATGAGGGCCGAATCGGAGGTGGTCGATGTCGCGGCGCAGATCGGAGGTGCCGTCGAGGCGCAGGCCGCCCTCGCCCGCCTCGAAGGCGGCGCCATCCACGGCGATGGTTCGGTGAAGCTCCTGTCGGCACAGAAGCTCCTTGCCCTGCTCGCACCCGATTCCGGGGTCCCGCTCGCCGGCGCAGCGACTGCTGCCTTTACCGTCGATTGGGGCGACGAACCGTTGCCGCGGCTGGAGGGAGTGCTCGAGAGCATCGATCTGGCGCTCGACCAGCAGCCTATCGGTCTCGTCGAGCCCGCCCGTTTCTCGATCTCTCAGGAGGGATTCGTCGTTCCCGGGCTGCGGCTGCGGGTCCACGATGACGAGGTCTTCGTGCGTTGGGCAATCGACCCGGACGGTGCGCTGCGGGGCAACCTCTCGGGCACCATGGACGCCCTCCTCCTCCGCTTCCTGATTCCGGACTGGGAGCCGGCCGGACGAGCCACGGGCATCATCGAGCTCCTCGGCACCCTCGACGCGCCATCGTTTGAAGGCATTGCCGAGGTCCACAAGGTGTCGTTCCGTCTACCGAACTCGCGCAACATCGTGTCGCAGGTCGACGGAACCGTCCTGCTGTCGTCCGGCGATGTCGGGTTCGACGGGATGGATTTTCGTTTCATGGGCGGCCGCGGGCGTTGCAATGGACGCATCCGCCAACGTGACGACGCTATCGTGCTCGCCCTCAACGGCACGGCGGAGGGGGTCCGATTCGAGGTCCTGCCCGACCTCGACGCCCGCCTGTCGGGTAGCTGGCGGCTGAGCGGAGCGATCGACGACCTCCTGTTGGCGGGGGACATCACGGTCGATTACATGTCCCTGTCCACCAAGGAGGACGTCGCGACGTTACTGATCCGCTGGCTGGGCGCCTCAAAGGCCTTTTCGACCGACGAGGGCGGTCTCAGTCTCGCCCTGCGAGTCGACGCCGACGAAACGATCGAGCTTCGCAATCCGTTTGTCCGCCTCACGGGCTCCGCCTCGCTCGAGGTCACCGGTACCTCCAACCAGCCCGGGCTGGTCGGTCAGGTTGAAGTGCTGGACGGCGGCGAAGCGACGCTGCTCGGCAACCGCTACGAGATCGAGCGCGGCAGCCTCAGTTTTTCCAATCCCAATGCCATCGAGCCGTTCTTCGACCTGCAGGTGGCAACCTGGATCCAGGAGTTCCAGATCACAGCCCAGATTGCGGGCACCCTCGACCGCTTCGTCTCCACCGCCGTATCGACTCCACCCTTGAGCGCGCCGGAAATCTACTCGCTGCTCGGCGTCGGCTATCGCGGCACGGGCCTCGGAGCCAGTGCGATGGGTCTCGGACTGGCGTCGTCGATCCTGTCGAGCGAACTGACCTCGGCCCTCAGCCGGCAGGCCCAGCTGGTGTTGCCGGTCGACCAGGTCAGGGTCGATCCCTTCGCCGCAGACTCGACCGGCAATCCCACCGCCCGAGTCTCGGTCATCAAACAGCTCACGCCGGCGTGGACGGTCATCCTCCAGTCGACCCTTTCGGGGGAGCGCGAGCAGATCGTCGTCAGCCGCTGGTACATCGCACCAGGTCTCTTTCTCGAAGCCGCGCAGCACGAGGACGGGTCGTACTCCCTCGATATCAAGATGCGGCGCCCCTACTGAGTGACCGCATGACCAGGCTTTCAATCATCAGGCGCGGCGCCATCCTCCTGGCGGTCGCCGCCATCATCGTGTCGGCGCGGTCGGCTGCGGCGGCTCCCGAAGGGCCGCCGATCACGAGCATTCAGGTCGAGGCCACCGGCGCCGTCGACCCGAAGGCAGTCGCCGAGGTTCTCGAGCTCCACGTCGGCCGTCCCCTCGACCGGATGCGCCTCCGCGAAGTCATCAGGACCCTGTATGCAGGCGGCGAGATCGAGTGGCTGCGGGTTGAAGCCGCCCCGTCGCTGGACGGCATCGACGTCGTGGTCCGCCTCAGCTACAGGTCGACGATCTCGCAGATCAAGGTCCGCACGAAGAACCCGGTCTTCCGCGTCAAGGTTCGCCGATGGCTGCAGCTCGAGCTCGGTGACCCGGTCACTGCGGCCGGCATTGAGGCGAGCCGCCGTCGTGTCGAGCGGCGCCTCAACGATCGCGGATTCACCGATGCCGTCGTCGACGTCTACCTGCACTATGACCGCGCGGCCAACACGGTGGCCGTGGAGGTCGAAATCGGCACCGGGCCGCCGGACGTCGTTGGGACGGTGGTGTTGGCGGGGATCGACGATGACGAGATGGCCGCCGCCGCCATGCCCAAGTTCAAGCCCGGAACCCGCCTCACCGCAAAGCTCGAAGACCGCCTGCGGACGCGGACCGAGACCCGGCTGCGCGAGATGGGATTCTGGGAGGCGGAGGTCCTGGCAATCGAACGGCGCTCCGACGGCGCCGGCGTCGAGCTGCTGCTGAAGGTCGATCCCGGGCCCCGATATCGCGTCGAGTTGGAGGCACCGCCCGAGAGCGCGAAGATCGCCGACCGTGCATTTCCAGATCCGGCACAGGAGGAGGTGCACCCGGCCCAGACCGAGGCATTGGCCGAACAGGTGCAGGAACGTCTGCAACAAGACGGATACCTGCTGGCCGATGTCAGGGCCGCGCTCGTGGACGAGGACGGTGATCAGGTGCTGCGGCTCGAGGTCGAACCCGGACGCAAGCTCAAGGTGGCGGGTGTCGAGTTCCCGGGCGCCGAAAGCGTCGGGCGGTCGGAGCTCGAAGCCGTCGTCACCGTCAAGCGGGGCGGGGTCGGCGGTCGCTTCAAACAGAAGATCGACAACACGACTCTCGAAACCGACCGCAAGGCGCTCGAAAACCTCTATCACAGGGAGGGGTTTCCTTTCGCGGTGCTGTCACCCCCCGTGCTCGTGCCCGTCGACGGTGAGGACTCGGTTCGGGTCCTGTTTCCGGTCGATGAGGGCCCCCGCTGGTTCATCGAGGTGGTGCGCGTCGAGGGACTGCCGGTGGAGGCGGCGGCCGAGCTCGAATCCCTCCCCCTCAACCTCGTCGAGGGCAGCCCGTGGAGCCCGGGCGCGGTGGAAGGCGCGAAACGGCGGCTGGAAGGGTCGCTCGCCGACTCCGGCTATCCTGAAGGTCGCGTCGATGCGACCGTCGATACCTCGGTTGAGGGCAAGGCGGCGGTGACCTTCAAGATCACTTCGGGGCCTTTCGTGCGGATCGGCGACGTGATCATCGTCGGCCTTCGCCACACCCGCGAGAGTGTTGTCGCGGGGGTCATTCGGCGGGCCGGCGTGAGCACCGGTGAGCCGATGTCACGGAGGAAGATGCTCGCCGCCCAACGCGGTCTCTTCGAGCTCGGCCTCTTTCGCCGAGCGGAGCTGGTGCCGATGCCCGGCGAGGAGTACCGCTCTGAGCGCAATATCGTCGTCCGCTGCGAGGAGGGCGAGCAGAAGTCTTATCTCCTCGGCGTCGGCTACTCCAACGTCGATGCCGCCCGGTTGATCCTCGGCTGGTCCCACCTCAACCTGCTCGGCCGCGCCTACGGTTTCTCGGCCGAGATCTCACTGTCGCAGCACCAACAACAGTACTCGCTGTCGTTGCGAAAACGGCGGGCATTCGGACTTCCGGTGCCCGGCCACCTCGCCATTTATCGAACGGACGAGGTACTGGCCGATCGCGACCTCCTCCGCCGCGGGCTGTGGATCGATTTCGGCAACCGTCTCAAACGGCCTCTGCGTCCCTGGTTTCGCTACGAGTACGAGATCATCCAATCGGAAAACCTACCGGTGTCTCCACAACCGCAGTTACCCTCCGAGCTGGAGGAATCGAAGGTCGCTTCGATCACCCCCAGCATCGAGTGGGACACCCGCGACAACCCATTGGCGCCGGTGACAGGAGTCTTTGCTTCGGCGTCGGCGCAGTACGCCTTTCCGGCCTTTCTCGCCGACGAACATTTTCTCAAGCTCCAGGTCGGCGGCACGGTCTACAAACCAATCTGGAGAGGCTTTGCGGCGGCCGGGTTGCGTCTTGGGGTCATCGAGCCCCTCGACGACCAGCCCGACCTCCCGCAGAACCTGGAGATCCCTTTCGCATACCGGTTTTTCGCCGGCGGTCGGACCACCCACCGGGCCTTCAACAGCGACGACCTCGGTATCCCCGGACAAACGATCATCGACGGCAACCCCATCGGCGGCAACGCGCTCATCCTCTTCAACTTCGAGTACCGGCGACGCATCGCCGGTGATCTTTTTGCGGCGGTCTTCGTCGACGCTGGCAACGTGTGGGCCTCTCTTTCGCAGGTCACTCTCGGCGACATCCGCTGGGGTCCCGGGATCGGCCTCCAGTACCGTACGCCCGCGGGCCCGCTGCGCGCCGAGTACGCCTGGAAGATCGACCCGTTGCCGAGTGAGTCGCGCGGCCAGTTCTTCATCAGCTTCGGCGTGCCGTTCTGATCGTCAAAACGTTTGAACGTTTGAACGTTAAAAAGTTCCTACCCCCCCACCCGTGTGGAGAGGCGGTCGGGGAAGGTCGAAACGTTCCAACGTTCAAACGTTCTAACGTGTAACGATGTTAGGATGCCCCCTCATGACTCTTGAACTCCTCACCCCCTGGTTGTTGGTCGTCGGCGGCATCGTGTTCCTCGGACTCGGTGGTTCGTGGCTCGTCGACGGTGCGTCGCGGCTCGCCCTCCGCTTCGGCGTTTCGCAGATGGTCGTCGGGCTGACGGTGGTCGGATTCGGGACCTCGATGCCCGAGTTCGCGGTGTCGCTGGTCGCCGCCCTCAAGGGCAGGGGCGGTCTCAGCCTCGGCAACGCGGTCGGATCCAACATCATGAACCTCCTGTTGGTTCTGGGTCTGGCCGCGATCATTGTCCCGATCCACGTCGTCGGCAGCCGTCGCCTGCTCTATCGGGACCTCGCGTTCGGTCTCGTGCCGGCCGTGGTGCTGATCGTATTCGCCCGCAACGGTTTCATCGGCCGTCCGACCGCGCTGCTGCTGCTCATGATCTTCGCGGCTTTCCTGGTCACTGTCATCGCCTCCGCACGCGGCCAGAGCTCGGCCCCGGCCAAAGTCGCCGGCTCGTCGCTTCGCCATTCGGGGATCACGCTCTTCGGCATCGCCGTCCTGGTCGGGGGCTCCGAAATGCTGGTCATCGGCGGGGTCGATCTGGCGCACCGCTTCGGGGTCTCCGAGGCCGTCATCGGACTGACGGTCGTGGCCTTTGGCACCTCGCTGCCCGAGCTGGCGACCTCGGTGGCCGCGGTCCTCAAGGGCGAGTCCGAGATCGGCGTCGGGAACGTTCTCGGCTCGAATGTCTTCAACCTCGGCCTGGTGGTCGGCACCGCCTTTGCGATCCGCCCGGCCACGGTGCCCGCCTTCGTGATCCTGCAGGATGTCCTGATCTTGATCGCGGCGACTGCAGTCGTCGGTTTCGTCGTCCTCCGCGACAGCCGCATCAGTCGCTGGGAGGCGGCAGTCATGCTGGCGATGTTTGTCGCCTACCTCGGTTTTATCGCCTCGCGGATCGCATGATCTCGAATTCTGAATTCGGAGTTCGGAATTCGGAATTCGGAATTCCCACCCGACCCCCCGGTTCTATCAGCGCGCTGCGGGTGGGTGGGCGGCATTCCGAATTCCTCATTCCTAATTCCGAATTCAAAACCGTCAGGTTTTGTAGATCTGCTGCCGCCGCAGCTCCTTGAGCCGGTCGCGCAGCCGCGCCGCCTCTTCGAACTCGAGCGTCTTGGCCGCTGAGCGCATCCGCTTCTCGAGCTCGGTGATCAGGCGGTTGAGGGACACCGCGTCGTCCGGAAGCTCGTCCTCAGTGCCCTCCGCGACCCGCAGCGCGCGACCGCCGGGGCCGTAGTAGTCGAGCTCGGCCATTGCCAGCAGCGGGCTCGCCACGTCCTTGACGATCGATCGCGGCTCGATACCGTGCTCGACGTTGTACGCGGCCTGGGTTGTGCGGCGCCGCCCGGTTTCGGCCAACGCCCGCTGCATCGAGCCGGTCTCGCGGTCGGCGTAGAGGATGGCGCGACCGTCCAGGTTCCGCGCGGCGCGGCCGATGGTCTGGATGAGGGAGGTCTCGGAGCGCAGAAAGCCCTCCTGGTCGGCATCGAGGATGGCGACCAGCGCCACCTCCGGGAGGTCGAGGCCCTCGCGCAGCAGGTTGATGCCCACCAGCACGTCGAACTCACCCCGGCGAAGGTCGGCGAGGATGGCCGAGCGCTCGAGGGTGTGGATCTCGGAGTGGAGGTAGCGGACCCGCACGTCGACCTCCGCGAGATAGGTGCTGAGGTCCTCGGCCATGCGCTTGGTCAGGGTGGTGACCAGGACCCGCTCACCGCGCGCCACCACCTCCCGGATCTCGGCCAGCAGATCGTCGACCTGGTGGGCGGCGGGCCGGACTTCGACCGCCGGGTCGATCAGCCCGGTGGGCCGGATCAGCTGCTCCACGACCTCGCCCTCGCAGTGCGCCAGCTCGTAGGGCCCGGGGGTGGCGGAGACAAAGACCACCTGCCGGATCCGCTCCTCGAACTCCTCGAAGGTGAGCGGCCGGTTGTCGAGCGCCGACGGCAGGCGGAAGCCGTAGTCGACCAGAGTCTGCTTGCGCGAGCGGTCGCCGTGGAACATGCCCCCGACCTGGGGGACCGTGACGTGCGACTCGTCGATGATGCACAGAAAATCCTGCGGGAAGTAGTCGAGCAGGGTCGGCGGCGGCTCGCCAGGGGCGCGCCCGGTCAGATGCCGCGAGTAGTTCTCGATCCCCTGGCAGTAGCCGAGCTCGGTCAGCATCTCGATGTCGAAGTTGGCGCGTTGGGCGAGGCGCTGCGCCTCGAGCAGCTTGTCTCGGCTGTTGAGCTCGGCCAGCCGCTGGTCGAGCTCGACGCGGATGCCGTCGATCGCCGCCAGCAGCTGCGACCGCGGCGTCACGTAGTGGGTCCGGGGGTAGATCGGCAGGCGCTCGAGCTCCTCGATCGACGACCCGCGCACCGGGTCGATGCGCTCGATGCGCTCGACCACGTCGCCGAAGAACGATATCCGCACGGCGGTGTCGTCGTACGGCGGGTAGACCTCGAGCGAGTCGCCGCGGAGCCGGAACGAGCCCGGCGCGAGGTCGAGGTGGGTGCGCTCGTACTGCATCTTGGCCAGCTGTTGGAGGACCTCGTCCATCGGCTGCTCGATGTCCTTTTCGAAGAGCTGGAGCATGCCGAAGTAGGCCTCGGGCGAACCGAGACCGTAGATGCAGCTCACCGAGGCGACGATCAACACGTCGCGGCGCTCGAAGAGCGAGCGCGTGGCCGACAGCCGCATGCGGTCGATCTCCTCGTTGATCGAGGTCTCCTTCTCGATGTAGGTGTCGCTCGCCGCCACGTAGGCCTCGGGCTGGTAGTAGTCGTAGTAGGAGACGAAGTACTCGACCGCGTTGTCGGGAAAGAAGGCCGAGAACTCCTGGTAGAGCTGGGCGGCGAGGGTCTTGTTGTGGCTGAGCACCAGGGTCGGGCGGTTGGTGGCCTCGATGACCTTGGCCATGGTGAAGGTCTTGCCGGAGCCGGTCACCCCGAGCAGGGTCTGGAACGCGACCCCGCCGTCGACCCCCTCGACCAGACGCTCGATCGCCGCGACCTGGTCGCCGGCCGGCTCGAAGGGGGTTTTCAGTTTGAATCGAGGCGTGCTCATACGAATGAGGAATGAGGAGTTAGGAATTAGGAATTCCCAACCACCCTCCCGGGAAACAGGGCAGTTCGTGGGTGGTTGGGTTGAACGTTCAAAGGTGTAACGTTCAAACGTTGAAACATTTCGGGTGGCAGGGCGCGATCCGTCATTCCTAATTCCTCATTCCTCATTCCTAATTGCTGCACCGAGCTGCATCGGCGGCACACCCGACTCGGCGATCGCTCTTTCGAGGTAGAGATTGAGCGCCTCGACCTCCTCCGGCGTGAAGCGGCCGTCGGCGAAGACGGTACGGATTTTCGTCATGAATTCGCCCATCTCGGGGTAGGGGTCGTCGAGTGCCTCGAGCAGCGCCCGGAAACGCTCGAGGTTGCGGATCGTGCGCTGGCGCTCGGCCAGCGACAGCTCGCGGGGGAGACGCTGGACGACCGCCACACGGCCGCGCTCCATGTTCACCCACACCGTCCGCCGCATCATCGCCGCGCCGGCAAAGAGCACACCGATCAGCACCGCGATACCGATCACACAGCCGTAGAGCGGCAGCCGGCTGCTGCAGCCCGAGCCCCGCCACGGCTCCTTGCCCGTGCTGAGGCCCTCGAAGACGACCTCCGGCGGCGCCGGGGTCTCGCGGCCTTCCGGTGCGGACTGCTGCTCCTCGGTTACCGGTTCGTCGGTCGTCGGCGGCTGGTCCATCGGGTCATTGTACGGGAAACGTTGGAACGTTTGAACGTTGAAACGTTTGAACGTTCCGACCACCCTCCCTGATCAGGCAGAGGAGAAAAGGAGAAAAGGTGAAGAGGCGCCCAACCACCCTCCCCTTTTCCCCTTGCGCTGAGAACGTTCTAACGTGTTAACGTTCAACGTTGTAACGGGATTGACTGGAGGCGCTCAATGACCGGACTACTGGAACGCGATCGTGCCGCGCTGCTGGTGATCGATGTCCAGGAGCGGATCAACGCCGTCATGGCCGACCAGAGCCATCTGCCGCGGATCGAGGTCCTGGTGGAGGCCTGCCGCGGACTCGGAGTCCCGGTCATCGGCAGCGAGCAGTACCCGCAGGGCCTCGGACCGACCGTGGCGTCGATCGCGGCCGCCCTCGGCGAGACCCCGGCGTCCAAGCTGACCTTCTCCTGTACTCGCGATGACGGCCTCCGTGACGCGATCGACGATCTCGACCCCTCGCAGATCGTGGTCACCGGCATCGAGACCCACGTCTGCGTCCTCCAGACGGTGATCGACCTGATCGACGCAGGTTACGAGGTCCACGTCCCCCACGATGCCGTCAACTCGCGCCGCGCCGCCGACAAGGAGTGGGCGCTCCACCGGATGGCCGCCGCCGGCGCCGTCATCACCTCCACCGAGTCCGCCCTCTTCGAGCTCCTCGAGCGCTGCGACACCGCAGACTTCAAGACCGTCGCGAATCTGATCAAACGGATCCCCGCGCAGTAGTTTTGAGTTCTCAGTTTTGAGTTTTGAGTTATCCCCCACCCACCCCTGGTTGCTGGGGGAGGGAGGGCGAATGGAGATCACTCCGGCTTGAAGAGCGGGACCCCACTCCTGCGGCAGGCCTCACGCATGCGCTCGTCTGCAGTCGCCAATTCAGCTCCGAGGCGCATGGCGAGCTCGAGATACGTGGCATCGTTTGCCGAAAGACCAAGCTCGCGCCCGGTTGACAGAACGGTCCCCAGAGCGCGCTCGTGCGCACTGTCGTCGATCAGGATCGGGAGCCCGGCGAGAAGCTGCACGAAGCGCGCTGAGCCGGCGGGCGTGATCCGTTCGCGACGCTCCGCCACCAGAAGAACATTCGCAACTTCGATCGGCCACAGCGAGGGCACCCAGGCCTCCGTGACCGACAAACTGTCGAGCACCGCATCCGCAGCGGCGCTGTTCTCGTCCTCGAAGCACCACGCCATCGTTACCGAGCTGTCGATCACCAGCGTCCTCATCGCCGGCCTTCCTCGATCATCTCGCGCACGGTCATGCCATCGAGGGTCCGGCCGCGGCGGAATTCACGGAGTTCGGCGATGACCTCCGGCAGCGCCCGCTGCTCGTGATCCGAAACAGGTTTGAGAACGGCGAGCGGTCGTCCATGCTTGGTGATGGTGATCCACTCACCCTTTGCCACCCGGTCGAGCAGCCGGGACAAATGTGTTTTCGCCTCGTACGCGCCGACACGAGCCATGTCGTCTCCATTCAGACTAGTCTCAGACTAGTTTAAGGTCTCCGCCGAGTTCCGTCAACCGCGACTTCTGGAATCTCCAAAATCAGGGGTTCGAAAAACCCCTCTCAGCCAACAATGCTCGATCGAAGGTGGCGACGGTGTCGGCTCCGGCTGCCCGTGCGTGCTCACGAATGAGAGAGTCGGCAAAATCGCCTCCGCCACTGTGATACGAATCCAGGGCGCGAGCGAGACGATCGGTCGATGTGAACACCACATTTTTTGCACGTACCAGCCCGGCCAGCGCCTCGACGATCTCGGCGCGCTCGAATTTGTAGGCCGAGGACAGCACCCACACCGTCTCGCACATGACAATGTCACTGATCAAAACTCAAAACTGAGGACTCAAAACTGACTCCCTGTCCGATCGACCCGTACCAAACTCGAACCAATCCCTGAGGATTCCACTCGCCTCCGGCTCCAGATTGGTCTCGTGCCCAATTCCGAGATCACCGTCCTGGAGGCCTCCGGCCGCCGAAATGGGTTGCCGTCCCACGGCATAACCCCTATACTTTTCTCAAAATGCGACGGTCACAGGATGGAGCGGCGGCACCCCGGCAGGCCTTCCGACTCGGCGCCTGGCTGGTGGAGCCGAGCCTCGACCGGATCTCCCGCGACGGCCGTGAGCTACGGCTGCGGCCGCGCGCGATGGAGGTGCTCGTTCAGCTGGCCGTGGCGGCCGGCAAGCTGGCCTCCAAGCAGGACCTCATCGACGCGGTGTGGCAGACCGAGTTCGTCTCCGACCACGCGCTCACCCAGGTCATCGCCGAGCTGCGGACCGCGCTCGGCGACGACGCGCGCAACCCCACCTTCATCGAGAACATCCCGCGACGGGGGTACCGATTGGTCGCGACGGTGACTGCGGTCGCCGCCTCGGTCGCGCCGGCTCGCGAGGCCTCGCTGCCCTTCAAGCTCGAGGGCGAGGACGGCGACCACAGGCTCGTGCAGGGGTCCAACGTCATCGGCCGCACCAACGACGCCGACATCTGCATCGACCGCACCGAGGTCTCGCGCGCCCACGCCAGGATCGTCGTCCAGGGCACCACCGCGACCATCGAGGACCTCGGCAGCAAGAACGGCACCTACCTCAACGGCGAGCGCCTCCAGCAGCCGGCCCTGCTCTCCGGCGGCGACGAGATCTGGATCGGGCGCAGCGTCGCCCGCCTCCGCTTTCTGGTCGAGGGCGAGCCCACCATGACCGAGCAGACCGTGCCATGAGCCTCGGCCGCGGTCCGCCGGAGGTTCATCTGTGGGATCCGGTGGAACGGGGGGTGCCGAAAAGCAGATCAGCGTTGGTCGGATTCCATGAGAGCGGTGACCCGGGCCCGGAGATCTCTTTTGACAGTGTCCCAGTCGATGGCGTCGAGAAGCCGCAGGGGTGGCTCGCCATCCGCGTCGTCGAAGAAAACCAGGCTTCTCACCACGTGACCGATGTCGCGCGTCGCGAACTTGGTGCGGAAAAAGTCCAAACACTCACCGAGCGTCCAGTGCCGCTTCACGATCCACCACAGGTCGATGAAGTCCTTGCGGCTACCCCGCGACGCGATGGCCGCCAGCTTCATCGCCGCGATGTCCTCCCTGCTTGCAAAGGACAACAGATCGGCTTCCGGTCTCAATTGGGGCGCCACCAGGGGGTAGCGGTAGCCGAAGAAGCTGACCACGGTGTCATCGATTCTGAGGTAGAGGGTACGCGGAGCAACCAGCGCTACCTGCGCGGTGGGATGTTCCCGTTCTATGGTCGCGAGCAGCTCGTCAGGGTGTTCGAACGATGCTGAGAACAGATCGATGTCCGCCGAGACCCGGTGCCCTTCGAGCAGCGCCAACGCAGTGCCTCCGGCGACGTAGAAATCCGTGCCGGCCAGCGTCTGGGAGAGCGATCTCAGGAGCTTCGCCAGGCCTGCCGGTGCAGCGTCCCAGTGCAGCTTCATCCGCGCCACGTTTGCTCGCCGCGTCTGGCCTCGTCCACCCAGCTCTCCTGCTCCTCCGCCGGCACGCCGCTGACCAACGCCCAGTACCGGAGCTCTCGCGGCGGCAGGACGCGGCGTCCGCGATCCTCGAGAAACGAGCGCATCCGGCGGCGGTCAAACGTCTGCACCAACCAGCGCATGTCTTCCCACCCTCCACGCTGCATGACCCGCTCGAGGACGGTGTTTTCCCATCGTTCGTCGATGGTGCAACCCTCGGTCCGGTACTCCCAGAGGAGGTCGCGAACGCTCGTCGGAATCTCCATAACCATATTATATCACAATATCTTCCGTCACAATCGCCGATGATCTGGAGGCGGCTGGCCCGGGGGGCCGACGTGGTGATCCGCTCTCCCTGTCATCCTGAGCGGCCTTCGAGGCCGCGGAGTCGAAGGATCCCCCGAACTGTCCGGAGAGTCCGGCGGGGCTCGGAACACTCTCTGGCTTCAGGGGATCCTTCGACTCGGCCGCTGCGCGGCCTCGCTCGGGATGACAGGGGTCGGGAGCACTCATGACTGACCCCGACCTCCCCACGCGCACCGAGGGCGAGGGCGAGACCCTCGACATGCCCGAGGGGATGCGGGGCTTTGTGCCCGGGCAAGTACTGGGCGAGCGCTACCAGGTCGTCGAGATGCTCGGCCGCGGCGGGATGGGCGAGGTCTGGCACGCCTTCGATCTCAAGCTGCGGGTCGAGGTGGCGTTGAAGGCGCTGCGTCCCGAGTTTTTCAAATCGGAGCGCCGCCTCGAGCTGTTGCGGCAGGAGGTCCGCGCCGCCCGCGAAGTGGTGTCTCCGAACGTCTGCCGGATCTTCGACCTGATCGAGGTCGAGGGCCGCGAGCTGGTGTCGATGGAGTACGTCGACGGCGCGACCCTGCTCGGCGTCCTCCAGGAGCGCGGGCCGCTCGAGCTCAAGGAGGCGCAGGACATCGCCTCGCAGTTCCTGGCCGGGCTGGAGGCGATCCACAAGGCGGGGCTGATCCACCGCGACATCAAGCCCGAAAACATCATGCTCACCCGGGCGGGCCGGGTGGTGGTGATGGACTTCGGGCTCGCCCGGCAGGAGACCGAGGGCGGCGGCACGGTCTCGGGCACCCCGGCCTACATGGCCCCCGAGCAGGCGGCGGGGCAGACGCTGGATGCGAGGGCAGACGTGTACGCCGCGGGCGTCGTGCTCGCCGAGATGGTGAGCCCCGACGGCATCAAGAGCTACCAGAGCGCGGCAGAGCGTGTGGGAGGGCGTGCGCTCGGAGCCTGCGAAGGTGCCGGAGACGCCGTGGGCGGCGGTCATCAAGAAGGCGGTGGCCAAAGACAGGGAGGGGCGATACCACTCGGCACACACCTTGACCCGAGCTCTGGAAGACGTCACCCTCCGCGTCGAAGGCGCCGAGGACCTCCACCCCTACCCCGGACTCGCCTCCTTCACCGAGGAAGACGCCGAGTACTTCTTCGGCCGCGAGGCCGAGGTCGAGCAGATGTGGCGCAAGCTCGAGGGGCCGCCGCGGATGCTCGGCCTGGTCGGGCCGTCGGGGGCTGGGAAAACGTCATTTCTGAACGCCGGCCTCATTCCGGCAGCGAGGGCCGGACTGGGCCGTCAGTCCGTCTGCACACCGGGAACGAGCCCGATGTCCGCCCTGCGGAGAGGCGCTCGCGTCGCAGATGTCCGGCGACGCCGAGGCCATGAAAGACCTCGCGCGAGCCGACGACCCGTCAGCCTCGGCGTCCGCGGCCGCCCGGTGGCGGCAGCGGCACGATCACGCCGTGCTGATCGTCGATCAGTTCGAAGAGCTCGTGACGTTGAACGCGGAAGAGGACCAGGTCGGTTCGCGTCACTGCTCCACAACCTGGTGCTCGAGGCGGACACTCCTCGGTGCTGCTGTCCATGCGGGACGACTTCCTCATGGCCTGTCACCGGCACGAGACCCTGCGGTCGGTCGTTGCCGATCTCACGTTGCTCCATGCGCCCACCGGCGCGGCCCCTCCGCCGCGCCCTCACCCAGCCCGCCCTGCAGTGCGGCTACCGCTTCGAGGACGACGAGCTGGTCGACGAGATGCTGGCCGAGGTCGAGGGCGAGCGCGGCGCACTGCCGCTGCTCGCGTTCGCCGCCGCCCGACTCTGGGAGAAGCGCGACCGCGAGACCGGCCTCCTCACCCGCCAGGCGTACCGCGACATCGGCGGCGTCGGCGGCGCGCTCGCCCGCCACGCCGAGGCCACGATCGACCGCATCGGCCACGAGCGACTCCCGATCGTCCGCGAGCTCTTCCGCAACCTCGTCACCGCCGAAGGCACCCGTGCCGTCCGCGAGTGGGATACGAGCTCCTGTCCGTGTTTTGCGATTCGTCCGACGAATCGCAAGCGGTGCTCTCGGTCACTGATCGACGCCCGCCTGCTCACGTCCTACGAGGTCCGCGAGGAGGACCGGGAACCCACCCGCCGCGTAGAAATCATCCACGAGTCCCTGCTCGCCAACTGGCCGCGCCTGGTGCGCTGGCAGACCCAGGACGCCGACGCCGCCCAACTGCGGGACCAACTGAGGCAGGCCGCCAAGATCTGGGACGAGCACGGCCGCCACGACGATCGATTGTGGACGGGCACCGCCTACCGCGAGTACCAGCTCTGGCGTGAGCGCTATCCGGGCGGACTGAGCGAACTCGAGGAGCACTTCGAGCGGGCGATGATCGGGCACGCGAGACGCCGAAAACGGCGTCGCCGGATCGCGGTCGCTGCGGTGTTCTTCATCCTCCTCGCCGTGCTGGCCGTCCTCGGCACTTCCCGTCGACAAGCGATCGCCGAGGCCAGACGGGCCGAGGCCTCCAAGCTCGTGGCATTGGCTCATGTCGAGCTCGCCACAGACCCGACTCAGGCCCTGGCGTACGCAACCGCCAGCCTCGAGGTGGCCGACTCGTCCGCGGCCCGCTCCATGGTGATGCAGGCACTCTGGCAGGGGCCGCCCGTCAGAGTCTTCGTGGCACATGCCCACTATGTCCGGTTCAGTCCGGAGGGAGGATGGATCGCGACGACAGCCTTCGGCAGCGAGGCCGGGGTCTGGTCGAAGGAGGGCGAGGGACCGATCGAGCTCTACGGTCTGGAGGCAACAACAAAGAGGAATACAAGCCAGTGGAGCTCGGAGTCTCTCCTCTTGACCGGGTTCATCCCTGCGGAGCGACTCCAACTCTGGTCGATTCCTGAGGCTCGGCTCGTGCGCACCATCGAGCTCGGAGCGCCGTCATTCTGGCAGGTGGAGGGGGGTCACCTCTATGCAGAGACGTTCATGAACGGCCCGGCCGGCGCGGGTGAGGCGGTCCTCCGATACTGGCGGCTGCCGGTGGGCGGGCCCGAGGAGCTCGGACGGGTCGATCGCACGGCGCTCGGGATCGGGACAAATCGCTGGTACACCATCTTTCACCCGTCCGGTGAAGCCTGGCTGTACGGCAGGGACCACACCATCTCCGCGCGTCCGCTGCCGATCGCGGCGGACGATGCGGATCGCGTCATCGGGACTCATGACGGAGACGACGTGTGGTTCGTGTCCAACCACTCGAAGGGGGACAACCTTGTGTCGTGTGATGGGACGACAGGTGAGCTTCGGGTGTGGTCGTTGTCGGATTCTGACCCCGGGCCGCGTCGCGTCATCCCGAGGCCGCGGACCGCACCGGAGTCATCCCTCCTGTTTCCGGACCCACGGATGAGGTGGCTCTACCGCGGCGCTGCCTGGCAGACCGGAATGGGCCTGTTGTGGGATCTCAACGGCCTGCCGGGGGCGGAGCCGCTGCAGCTCCGGCGCAGCGGCTCCTGGCAGCTCTCGTACTGGGACTTCGATCCCGAAGGCGACTGGTTGGCCGCCACCACACACGCCGGCGAGCAGGTGGCCTTCTGGCCGCTGCACAAGGCCTACCCGAGCATCGTGAAGGGAGAGTCCTCCATCCGCAAAGGTCTCGCCTTCAGCCCCGATGGCCGGTGGCTGGCCACCGTCTGGCCGCAACGTCGCGCGAGGCTTTTCCCACTGCCGCATACGGAGCGCACAGAACCGCCACAGCTGGCCAGGCACAGTCTCTTCTCCAACCTGGCCTTCGACCCCACGGGCGCGTGGCTTGCTGGGGGAGGTTACCCGGATAGCCTGATGATCGTGCCCCTGGATGGCGGACCACCGCGGAGGCTCGAAGGATTCCAAAGTGACGTCCTCATCGAGGCGGTCGAATTCTCCCCGAGCGGACGGGTAGTGGCGGCGGCCTCGGGTATCAGCTTCGAGGAGAAGCGGCTTCGCGTGTGGAACCTGGACACCGGAGCAACACAGTCGTTCGAGCTCCCGAGGGCCGATACCAGCACGATCACCCGCTACAAGGGATATCTGGACAATGTTCAGAACCTCTGGTTTACCGACGAGAGCACCCTGGTCACGGTGGGCGCGACGCACTTTCTACGATGGGACCTGAACGACGGATCGTACGAAACTGTCCTCCCTGTGGATCCTGTGATGTACCGGGAGGCTGCCGCGAGCCAGGACGGTCAGCGGGTCCTGATGCTCGAAGTACCTTTCGATGGATCCGATGAGGACGTGTGCGAAACCCCGACGCTTTACGACCTGGCGGCCGGCTCGTTCAGGGAGCTGCCGCAATTCGGGGACTGCGTCCGCGCGATGGCTCTGGACACCACGGGCACTGTCGCGGTGACAGGCGACAACAGTGGATTCATCCGCGTCGGCCGGCTTGACGGTGCCGCACCTCATCTCCTCACCGGTCACGACGGAGCGGTCGAGTACGTCGCCATCTCGTCCGACCTTCGCTGGGTCGCCTCGGTCGGTGCCGACACCACCGTTCGCCTCTGGCCCATGCCCGACCTCTCGAAGCCCCCGCTCCACACCCTGCCGCACGACGAGTTGATTGCGAAGCTCAAGTCGCTCACCAACCTCCGCGCCGTCCGTGACGAGGAGTCCTCCACAGGCTGGAAGATCGAGGTCGGCCCGTTCCCCGGATGGGCGGAGGTGCCGGAATGGTAAAGCGGAATTTTGGATTTTGGATTTTAAATTTTGGATTTCCACCCGCCCGCCCACCGTTATCGGATTTCGGATTTGCGAATTTCGAATTTTGGATGTCCGCCCGCCCGGCCCATCCCGATGCTCGATGCTGGATACTCGATGCTGGATCCACCCACCCACCCTGGAGAGCGACACAAAATGTAGGCGCATCCTTTAGGGTGCGCCAACGGGTCGTTCCGAGGATCGACGTCGCAGAAGAAACTCAGCGCGCTTGGTGGCGGGCCCTGAAGGACCCGCCTACAAAAGGAAGCGCGTTTCCCGGATCCAAAAAGTGGCGGCCTGAACGTGAGCCGCGGAGCGGCGACAGATATTTAGCCTGGGGCGTGAGCCCCAGGAAAAGGGTCAACAAAAAAATAGAAAAGCCCCAGAGGGGCGACAGATGGCTTGCCTATGACTGACGACCACCTCCCCACGCGGACCGAGGGCGAGGGCGAGACCCTCGACATGCCCGAGGGGATGCGGGGCTTTACGCCCGGGCAGGTGCTGGGCGAGCGCTACCAGGTCGCTCGAGATGCTCGGCCGCGGCGGGATGGGCGAGGTGTGGCACGCCTTCGACCTCAAGCTGCGGGTCGAGGTGGCGCTGAAGGCGCTGCGTCCCGAGTTCTTCAATCGGAGCGCCGGCTCGAGCTGCTGCGGCAGGAGGTGCGCGCCGCCCGCGAGGTGGTGTCGCCCAACGTCTGCCGGATCTTCGACCTGATCGAGGTCGAGGGCCGCGAGCTGGTGTCGATGGAGTACGTCGACGGCGCGACCCTGCTCGGCGTGCTGCAGGAGCGCGGGCCGCTCGAGCTCAAGGAGGCGCAGGACATCGCCTCGCAGTTCCTGGCCGGGCTGGAAGCGATCCACAAAGTCGGCCTCATCCACCGCGACATCAAGCCCGAGAACATCATGCTCACCCGCGCGGGCCGGGTGGTGGTGATGGACTTCGGGCTCGCCCGGCAGGAGACCGAGGGCGGCGGCACGGTCTCCGGCACCCCGGCCTACATGGCCCCCGAACAGGCGGCGGGCCAGACGCTGGACGCGCGGGCCGACGTCTACGCCGCGGCGTCGTGCTCGCCGAGATGGTGAGCCCCGACGGCATCAAGAGCTATCGAGTCCCGCCAGAGCGTGTGGGAGGGCGTGCGCTCCGAGCCCGCGAAGGTGCCGGACACCCCGTGGGCGGCGGTCATCAAGAAGGCGGTGGCCAAAGACCGTGAAGGGCGCTACAACTCCGCGCACACCCTGACCCGCGCCCTCGAAGACGTCACCCTCCGCGTCGAAGGCGCCGAGGATCTCCACCCCTACCCCGGGCTCGCCTCCTTCACCGAAGCGGACGCCGAGTACTTCTTCGGCCGCGAGGCCGAGGTCGAGCAGATGTGGCGCAAGCTCGAGCGGCCGCCGCGATGCTCGGCCTGGTCGGCCCATCGGCGCCGGGAAGACCTCGTTCCTGCAGGCCGGCCTCATCCCGAGCGCCGGGCCGGCTGGGCGGATCATCCGCTGCACGCCGGGCAGCGCTCCGTTCGCCGCCCTCGGCAGGCGCTCGCCCCGCGAGATGCCGGTGACACCGAGGCGATGGAGCTGCTCGCGCGCGGCGATGATCCGCGACGCATCGGTCGCCGTCGTCGCTCGGTGGAGGCACGAGCACGATCACGCCCTCGTGATCGTCGACCAGTTCGAAGAGCTGTTCACGCAGAACGCGCCGAGAGATCCAGGAGCGCTTCACGCGAGCTGCTCGCCCGGCTCGTGCTCGAGGCCGACGTCCACGTGCTGCTGACCATGCGGGACGACTTCCTGATTCGGTGCCACGAGCACGAGGCCCTCGCACCGGTGTTCTCCGAGCTCACCGCTGCTGCATCGCGCCGACCGGTGCCGCCCTCCGCCGCGCCCTGACCCAGCCCGCCCTGCAGTGCGGCTACCGCTTCGAGGACGACGAGCTGGTCGACGAGATGCTGGCCGAGGTCGAGGGCGAGCGCGGCGCGCTGCCGCTGCTGGCCTTCGCCGCCGCCCGGCTGTGGGAGAAGCGCGACCGCGAGACCGGCCTGCTCACCCGCCAGGCCTACCACGACATCGGCGGCGTCGGCGGCGCGCTCGCCCGCCACGCCGAGGCCACCGTCGATCGCATCGGCCACGAGCACCTCCCCATCGTCCGCGAGCTCTTCCGCAACCTCGTCACCGCCGAAGGCACCCGCGCCGTCCGCGAGTGGAACGAGCTCCTCTCCGGTGTTCTGCGATTCGTCACGACGAATCGCCAGCGAGCAGGTGCTCCGGTCGCTCATCGACGCCCGGCTGCTCACGTCGTACGAGGTTCGCGAAGAGGACCGCGAGCCCACCCGCCGCGTCGAGATCATCCACGAGTCCCTCCTCGCCAACTGGCCGCGCCTCGTGCGCTGGCAGACCCAGGACGCCGAGGCCGCCCAGCTGCGTGACGAGCTCCGCCAGGCGGCCCGGACCTGGGACGAGCACGGTCGCGACCGACGACCGGCTGTGGACCGGTACCGCCTACCGCGAGTTTCGCTTTGGCGCGAACGCTACCCGGGCGGGCTGACCGAGCTCGAGGAAGCGTTTGCGTGACGCCATGACCTCGCTCGCCACAAGACGGCGCCGCAGGCGGCAACTCGCCGTTGCGGCAGCCTTCGCCGTGCTGCTGGCCGGGCTCGCCGTCGTTGGCTCCTTCTGGCAGCGGAGCGTCCGCGAGACCCGTCGCGCCGAGGCCTCCAAGCTGCTCGCCCTGGCTCAGGTCGCGCTCGAGCCCGATCCCACCGAGGCCCTGGCGTACACCACCGCGAGCCTCGAACTCGCGGACACCCACGAAGCGCGCATCTTCGCGGTGCGAGCGTTGTGGGCAGGACCGCCGGTCGAGGCTGCCGACCTGCGCGAAGGCTCCGAGGGAGAGTTCTGGGAGCCCGTCTTCAGCCCCGACGGGCAGTGGCTTGCGGTCGCCGGGATCGTCAACGAGAACGTGCTGGTGTACCACGAGTCAGGAGGGCAGCCGATCGTTCTCGGCGGGCACGTGGTCTCCGCGTCCGGCCCGACCCAGTGCGATTGGACCTCTGACAACCTCCTCGTCACCGGCCACAACAGCGAGACCCGCGTGCGGGTGTGGTCGATGCCAGAGGGCGACCTCGTCAACACCATCGAGTTCGGCGAGCCCACCTTGAGTTGGCAGGTGGGCGATGAGCACCTTTTTGCCAAGATCGGACAGCGAAGTGAGCCCGGCGAGCCGTTGACAGTGCGTCTCGCCCGCTGGAAGCTGCCTGACGGCAAGGCCGAGGACCTCGGCACGGTCGATTTCAGAGCCGTCGGCCAGTCCTCGAGCATCTTCAATCCCAAAGGGAGTGCGTGGATCTACTCCAAGGGTGACGGGGTGTATTCTCGCCCTCTGCCGCTCATAGACGGCGTGTCTGACACGCTGCTCGGCCGCCACTCGACCGACAAGATCGTTCTTGCGAACCGGAGGCAGGCGAGTGAGTTCCTCTCGATAGACAACAGCGGCGAGATCATCCTATGGGCGTTGGACCGTGGTGATTGGGCACCCCGGAAACGTATTCGTCCGCCGGATGGTTTGAGCGAGCGAATGGTGCCCGACCTGAGCGGTCGGCGGGTCACGCGCGGCGGGTTCCCCAGCAGCCCCATCTTGGTGTGGGACCTCGAGGCGCTCCGCCACGCCGAGCCGCTCCAGTTTCGCCGGAGGAGCGAGTTACTCACCGCACAGTCGTTCCACCCGAACGGAGACTGGCTCGTAGCGGTGGACAAGGGGGCCGGCCAAATGACCCTGTGGCCGCTCCGGGCGCCCCGTCCGACGGTCGTCCAGGGCTGGTACGGTCCAGTCTTCTCCGAGGACGGGCGCTTCCTCGCCGCCACCGACATCCACCCGAGCCACCCGGAGACCCGGGTCAGGCTGTGGCCCGTGCCCGGCGGTGACCAGCGCGAGATTTTAGACCTGATGTTCCCGCCCGGCTCCGGCGAAGTGGATCACACGGTATTCCTCGACCCGGCCGGCCAGCACGTCCTCGCTCTGAACTACGGTCGCAGCAGCTTTCTGCTCTCCATGAACGGTGAGGCCCCCCGCAACCTCTTCGGATTTCCGGCGAGCGATCGCGTTCAAGCCGGCGGGTTCTCGCCGAGCGGCCGCTTGGTGGCAGCGGCGAGCGTGCAGTCGGTGGGTCGGCCAACCTTGCGGGTGTGGGACCTCTCGACCGACCAGGTGACGGTCCTCGAGCAGCCTGAGGACCCCGACGCCTGGGCGGGGTACGCTGTGTGGTACCTGTCGTTCGTCGACGAGACCACGGTCGTCACCGCCGGCGCGAACGGCCTGCTGCGCTGGGATCTCGAGGCCGGCGCCTTCGAGGTTCTGCGCAGGGCGCGGCCCGGGGGTGTGATCGGAATGGCCCTGTCGGCGGATCGGCGTTGGATGCTGACCTGGGAGTTCGACGGCTCGTACCGCCGAATTCTCGGATCGGTGCAACTTCACGACCGTGCGACTGGGAAGCTGCGAAGCCTTGCGATACCCGGTGAGGGGATATACCTGGGGCTGAGCCCTGACGGGGAGCTCTGGACCTCGCCTGAGCCGGAAGGCTCCATCCTGGTCGGCCGGATCGAGGGCGGCGAACCCCACCTGCTCCTGGGCCACAACGGGACCGTGTGGATTACGAACGTGTCGCCCGACGGCCGATGGATCGCCTCCGCAGAAGACGGCAACCTCCGCCTCTGGCCCATGCCCGACCTCTCGAAGCCGCCGCTCCACACCCTGCCGCGCGAAGAGCTCATCGCCAAGCTCAAAACTCTCACCAACCTCCGCGCCGTCCGTGATCCGGAGTCCTCCACCGGCTGGAAGATCGAGGTCGGGCCCTTCCCCGGCTGGGCCGAGGTGCCGGAGTGGTGAAGGCGGGAGCTAATCCAGTGCTCTGAGGCCTCGGTCGGGCCTCAGGCTGCGCAGAAATTCATCGCCGGGCACGCAGAGCACGCCGTCGACCAGCACACGTTCTTGTACCGCGGTAGATGAAGATCGGCTCGCACTCGGGGTAGTCGTCCCGAAAGGATCCTCAGAGCCCGGAGATCCTGCGACCTCACGGCCGCAGGTGTTCTTGACCTCCACCGCCCAGAACCCGTCCTTTCCGTAGACCACGAAGTCGACCTCGACGCCGGCGCGGGTCCGCCAGTAGAAGAGCTCGCAGTCGCTGCCGGAGTAGGCGATCCACGCCCGAAGGTGCTGCGCCACCAGGCCCTCGAAGGCGCAGCCGTCGATCTCTTCCGCCCGATCGAGCGGACCCTTGGGACGCAGGGATCGGTACACGCCGGCGTCGAACAGATAGAACTTCGGGTGGGCTGAAGTCTGCCGCTGCGCTCGCCGCGTGAAGACGGGAAGCCGGAACGACAGCAGGAGGTCCTCGAGGATCTCGATGTAGCCCGCCACCGTCTTGCGCTCGATCTGGCACTCGCGGGCGACGTTGCTGACGTTGAGGACAGCGGCGTGCGAGAAGCTCACGGCCTCGAGGAAACGCGCGAAGTCGCCGATCTTTCGCGTCCATCCCTCGAGCCGCACCTCTTCCTCCAGATAGAGGGTCGCGTAGGCGTCGGCGACGTCCGCCGGCCGCGGCGCCGCGACGACCACGGGGAGCAGCCCGTCGACCAGGGCCGAATCGAGCTCGAACCCGGTGAGCTCGGCCGCCATGAACGGGTGAAGGGTGCGGTACACGGCGCGCCCGGCCAGGAGATCGACGCCACCGCGGCGCAGCTTGCGGGCGCTCGACCCGGTGAGCACGAAGCTCAGCCCCGAGTGGCTCTCGATGAGGTCGTGGACCACGTTGAGAAGCTCAGGAACGCGTTGGACCTCGTCGATGACAATCGGCGCGCGCCCACGGTTCGCGAGGACAAGCTGCGCGAGACGCTCGGGCCGGGCGCTCATCTCCCGAAAAACGTCGGGCTTCAGGAGATCGACCACCAGCGCCTCGGGCAGGGTGTGCCGAATCCAGCTCGACTTGCCGGTCCCGCGTGGGCCGAAGAGGAAGAAGCTCTGGTCGGGAGCACGGAAAAATCGAGGTTGATATTCCATAATGCGGCTCAATTTGGAATTGGCGTTTCCAAAATTACACCAATAAGACCGACCTGTCAACCAGGGCCCGCACAAATCTCACGTGCTGCTTCGCGCACCGAAAACCGACACTCCGCTCGCACCAAACTCGAACCAATCCCTGAGGACTTCTCGCAGCCTCCGCACCGACATTTGGATGTAGGAGCCCCGGAACATGGACACGAATCTGCGCCTGCGTCTCAGAATTTCTTGCATAACGGCAGAAATGGTCGCATATTCAGTGACAAGAAAATCTGGACATCGGGCGTTCATGGGGGCTTCGGAGGAGGAGTCATGAAGCGCGCACTGTCGATCGCTGTGGCGTTGCTCACGGTGTTGGTAACGTCGGCCGTAGCGCAGGAGACCACGGGGGAGATTCAGGGCGCGGTCGCGTCCCAGGACGGCCAGCCGCTGTCAGGGGTCAAGGTGACCATCGAGAACCCCGAGGTCGGCTTTTCGAGGAGCGCGGTGACCCGCGACCAGGGCGAGTTTCGGTTTTCGGCGCTGGCCCCGGCACGCTATCAGCTCACCGCCGTGCTCGACGGCTTTCAGACCGTGCGGCGCCCGGTCGAGGTCCATCACGGCCGGACGTCCACGGCGGATGTTTCGCTCGAAATCGGCAGCTTCGAAAACACCATCGAGGTGACCGGCGATGCGCCGATGGTGGACGTCACCTCGACCGTCAGCGGGCTGTCGGTGAACTCGGACGAGCTGATGGGCTTCGTCCCGGTCCAGCGCGAGGTGACGAACATCGCGCTGCTGGCGCCGGGCACGGTCGTCCAGCCTCGGTACTGGCAGCAACCGGGTTATTTGGGTCTCTTCACCCCCGAGCAGGGCTTCGCATCGTTCGGCGGTGCATCGATCGGCGAGAACAGCTTTCAGGTCAACGGCCTCAACGTCACCAGCTTCCGCCACATGCTCGGCTCGACCTTCATACCGATGGAGTTTGTCGACGAGGTGCAGGTCAAGAGCGGGGGCTACGAGGCCGAGTACGGCCGCGCCACCGGCGGTGTCATCAGCATGGTCACCAAGAGCGGCACGAACACATTTCAAGGCGCGCTGAGCGCCTACTTCGAACCGGAGAGCCTTCAGGAGCAAGAGCCCGACACCTACTGGATACAACAACCAGGACGAGTCGCGGGAGCGTCTCGAGGTCAACGCCTCGCTGGGCGGCCCGATCATTCGGGACAAGCTGTTCTTCTTCGCATTTACGCGCTACGCCGACACCTCCATGTTTAACCTCTACACGAGGACGGCCGATCTCCACGAGAGCTCGGACCCCTACTGGGGTGCCAAGCTCGACTGGACCATCACGCCGAGTCAGCGGTTGGAGGGGACCTATATCTCGGACGCGGTCGACGTCAATTTCACCCGCTCGGACTACGACCCTGAGACCCGCACCGTCGGCGAGGTGCGGGGAACCGGAGTCCGAGAACGCGGCGGCGACAACTACATCCTGAAGTACACGGGGATGCTCGGCGACACCCTGCTGCTGTCAGCCCAGGCCGGGCGCAACGATTTCAACCGTCTCAACTTTACCGAAGGCGACCAGTGCCCGTACGCAAGAGACTACCGCGGCGACACCACCATCAACCTCGGGTGCTGGGTGCGGAGCGGCCAGGGAACCGACTGGGACAGTCGCAACGCCTACCGCCTCGACGTCGACTGGTTTGTCGGCCACCACCAGCTGCGTGCCGGCGCCGATTATGAGCTCAACCAATCGTACTCCGATGTCCAGTACTCCGGTGGCGTGTCCTATCTCTATTACACGAACGGTGACCCGGAGCTGGATCCAGCGACCTACATCTTTTCCGACCTGCCGTGGGACCAGGAGCTCGTGTTGATCAGATATTATCAACGCGGCGGCCTGTACGACGTCAACTCCAACGCCGCCTATATCCAGGACAGCTGGACCGTGGCCCCCGATCTCACGCTCAACCTCGGTCTGCGCTGGGAGCGCTACGAGAACAAGAACAGCCTCGGGGAGACCTTTATCGAGACCTCCGACCAGTGGGCGCCGCGGCTGGGCGTCATCTGGGACCTGACGGGGACGGGGAGGTCCAAGCTCTTTGCCAGCGCCGGTCTCTACAACCTGCCGGTGGCGTCGATCACCAACATCCTCAACGCCGGAGGGATTTTCACCGACCTCACGTATTACACCTTCGACGCGGAGATCAACCCCGACGGCTCGCCCTCGGCGGTCGGGGACGAGGTGTTTCACCAGCATGACGACGGCGTGGTTCCCGACCCGAGGGCGACCATCTCGGAGAACTTCGAGCCCATCTCCCAGACCGAGATCATCCTCGGCTACGAGCAGGCGCTGGGTTCGGTGTGGACGGTGGGCGTACGAGGCGTGGCGCGGTGGTTCAACCAGATCATCGAGGACTACACCATCGATCACGGTCTCTGGAACGCCTACGGGGTCGAGTGCCTCAACCCGGACCTGGTCAGCACCGAGGACTACTGCTACGACACCGGCTGGCGGCTCGGCAACCCCGGCCGCAACTTCGAGGGTTGGTACGACATCGACGGCGACGGCGAGCTCGATCGGGTGAGCATCTCCGCCGAGGACATGGGCTACCCCAAGGCCGAGCGCCAACACTACGCGGTCGAGCTGACCTTTGCCCGCCGCTTCTCTGACAACTGGATGCTGCAGGGCTCCTACACCTGGTCCCACACCTATGGCAACTACGAGGGCACCACCAACTCCGATATGGGCAACCCGCTCGCCGGCATGCACCACAGCTTCGATACGCCGGGCATGATGGAGTACGGCTACGGCGACCTCCCCAACGACCACCGCCACAACGCCAAGCTCTTCGGCGCCTACGCCTGGGATTTCGGCCTCCAGCTCGGCGGCAACGTCTTCTGGAGGACCGGCCAGCCGCTCAACTCCTTTGGCTACCACCCGAGCGACCCGCTGACCCAATGGTGGGGATATCCGAGCTTCTACACCGACGGCGAGCCCACGCCGCGCGGCTCGCTCGGCACGACTCCCAATGTCTGGAGCATCGACCTGATGGTCAAGTACGCCTTCACGGCCGGCGGCCTCGACTGGAACCTGCGGGTCGACGTGTTCAATGTCTCCAACAACGACGCCGAGGAATGGAACCAGATTTTCGCCGAACAAGCCTGGAACGGCGTGCCCTACGAGCACTTCGGCGAGACACAATACTTTCAGGCCCCACGGAGCGTCCGGTTCGGGTTCGGGTTGAGCTTTTGATCGGTCAGGGGAAACTCGTGCTGGGGTGTTGAGCTTTTGTCTCGGCCTGGTGGCGCCTGCTCGAGAGCCGCCATGCGGCGAAGGAGCATTTCCTGGGGCGTGAGCTCCAGGATCTCGATAAAGAAAAGAGGATGCCCTGAGGCGGCAGATGCGTAATCGCCCGGCGCAGGCCGACTGCTTGTTCGGCTCGAGAGAGATGTGCAGGCGGGACGCCTGCGCCACAATTTGTCTCGGTGCGATTGTGGTGCAGGCCTCTGGCCTGCACATCTCGAACGTCGGCATGACTATGTGCAATGAGTGACGACGACCGCCCCTCCGATCCCGCTCACCCGCACCGAAGGCGAGGGCGAGACCCTCGACCTGCCGGAGGGGATGCGAGGGCTTCACCCCGGGCAGGTGCTGGGCGAGCGCTACCAGATCGTCGAGATGCTCGGCGCGCGGCGGGATGGGCGAGGTGTGGCACGCCTTCGACCTCAAGCTGCGGGTCGAGGTGGCGCTGAAGGCGCTGCTCGCCGAGTTTCTTCAAGTCCGAGCGGCGGCTTGAGCTCTTGCGGCAGGAGGTCCGCGCCGCCCGCGAGGTGGTCTCGCCCAACGTCTGCCGGATCTTCGACCTGATCGAGGTCGAGGGCCGCGAGCTGGTGTCGATGGAGTACGTCGACGGCGCGACGCTGCTCGGTGTCCTCCAGGAGCGCGGGCCGCTCGAGCTCAAGGAGGCGCAGGACATCGCCTCGCAGTTCCTGGCCGGGCTGGAGGCGATCCACAAGGCGGGGCTGATCCACCGCGACATCAAGCCCGAGAACATCATGCTCACCCGGGCGGGACGGGTGGTGGTGATGGACTTCGGGCTCGCCCGGCAGGAGACCGAGGGCGGCGGCACGGTCTCGGGCACCCCGGCCTACATGGCCCCCGAGCAGGCGGCGGGGCAGACGCTGGATGCGAGGGCCGACGTCTATGCCGCGGGCGTCGTGCTCGCCGAGATGGTGAGCCCCGACGGCATCAAGAGCTACCAGTCGCGGCAGAGCGTGTGGGAGGGCGTCCGCTCGGAGCCTGCGAAGGTGCCGGAGACGCCGTGGGCGGCGGTCATCAAGAAGGCGGTGGCCAAAGACAGGGAGGGGCGATACCACTCGGCACACACCTTGACCCGAGCTTTGGAAGACGTCACCCTCCGCGTCGAAGGCGCCGAGGACCTCCACCCCTACCCCGGACTCGCCTCCTTCACCGAGGAAGACGCCGAGTACTTCTTCGGCCGCGAGGCCGAGGTGGAGCAGATGTGGCGCAAGCTCGAGGGGCCGGCGCGGATGCTCGGCCTGGTGGGGCCGTCAGGGGCGGGGAAGACCTCGTTCCTGCAGGCCGGCCTCATTCCGGCAGCGAGGCCGGGTTGGGCAGCAGTCGTCTGCACACCGGGAACGAGCCGATCTCCGCTCGGACGGCCCGCCCTGGCGGAGATGGCCGGTGACGTCGAGGCATGAAGACTCCGACGGCGCTTCGACGACCCGGACGTGGCGCGACGAGCGTCCTCTCGCGGTGGCGGAAGCGGCATCGACGGGCGCCCTGGTGATCGTCGACCAGTTCGAGGAGCTTTTCACGCAGAACTCGCCGAGGACCAGCGTCGGTTCGCGGAGCTGCTCGAACGGCTGGTGCTCGAGGCCGACGTCTTCGTGCTGCTGTCCATGCGCGACGACTTCCTCATCCACGTGCCCCGGCACGAGTCCCTGCGACCGATCGTTCGCCGACCTGACACGCGCTGCCGATCCACCTTCCGGCGCCGCCCTCCGCCGCGCCCTGACCCAGCCGGCCCTGCAGTGCGGCTACCGCTTCGAGGACGACGAGCTCGTCGAAGAGATGCTGGCCGAGGTCGAGGGCGAGCGCGGCGCACTGCCACTGCTGGCGTTCGCGGCCGCTCGACTCTGGGAGAAGCGCGACCGCGAGACCGGTCTCCTCACCCGCCAGGCGTACCAGGACATCGGCGGCGTCGGTGGGGCCCTCGCCCGCCACGCCGAGGCCACCGTCGATCGGATCGGCCACGAGCACATCCCGATCGTGCGCGAGCTGTTCCGCAACCTCGTCACCGCCGAGGGCACCCGCGCCGTTCGCGAGTGGGATGATCTGCTCTCCATATTTCCCGATTCGCGCCGCGAATCGGGCGCGGCGGTTCTTCGATCGTTGATAGACGCCCGCCTGCTCACGTCGTACGAGGTCCGCGAAGACGACCGGGAACCCACCCGCCGCGTCGAGATCATCCACGAGTCGCTGCTCGCCAACTGGCCTCGCCTCGTGCGCTGGCAGACCCAGGACGCCGACGCCGCCCAGCTCCGCGACCAGCTCCGCCAGGCGGCCAGGACCTGGGATGAGCACGGCCGCAGCAACGATCTGCTGTGGACGGGCTCTGCGTTTCGGGAGTACGCGCTGTGGCGGGAACGGTATGCCGGCGGACTCACTGACACCGAGGAGGCATTTACGGTCGCCATGACCGGCCACGCGAGACGACGAAAACGCCGGCGCCGTATCGCTATGGCGGCCTCATTCGGGGTGCTCCTCGCGGTGCTCGGTGTCGTCGGCGTGTCACGTCAGCAGGCGATTGCCGAGTCCCGCCGCGCCAAGGCAGCCAACCTCGTGTCTCTCGGCCAACTGGCGCTTGATTCGTACCCGTCAGCCACCGTTGCGTACGCAATAGCGAGCCTCGAGCAAGCCGACACCATGACGGCCCGCAAACTGGCGCTCGACGCCCTGTGGCGGGGCCCGACGGCGCTGGTTGCGACTGAGGATTTTACCCGGTGGATGTGGTTCAGTCCCGACGGCCAGTGGCTCGTGTACAGCAGACGCGCGCGGGCTGGGGACAGAAAGAGTCATCTCGGGATTGTCCATTCCAACGGGTCCGTCCGGAACCTCGAGACCGCTTATCCCGACACGAACACCGTCTGGATCACGCCACCGAGCGCAACGGGCCACATGATGTCGTTCGGATCGGGGGCCGAGAACACCTGGGATCACGTCTTGTGGTCGCTGCCCGATGGTCGTCAGCTGGGCAAGCTCGCCTACCGGGAACCGGCATGGACGTGGAGTTTGGCCGAAGATACCAGCCGGAACCGGCATGTCCTGCTGATCGTCGAGGATCAACGCGTCGTGGTCGACACGTTGGCGTTTGACGGCTCCACCATCCGGCTGGGTCTCCTCGAATACGAGTTCTTGCCCAAGGACGAGGAGAGCCCCCTCGTCGGCATCGGGGCAGGGCTCTACTCCCGGGACGTGGAGAAAACTCTCATCGGGCGCTCCTACCTCGACCCTCGTGGGCGTTGGATCGGCATCCGAGTCAACAATCAGGCTCTGATTGCCGACATCGACGACGAGGGCTTGGGTCCGGCACGACTTCTCGGTCGACATGCACATCCGATCGTGGAGGGGGCCTGCGATCCACTCGGACGTTTCTTTGCCACCGCGGACGCAGCCGGTGAGATTCGGCTGTGGGACCTGAGTGACAGCTCGACGTCGAGAATCCTCCGGGGCTCCGAGGGAATCCGTTGGCTGAACGTCACCGCCGACGGCTCCTTGCTCGAGGCAGCGACCGTCGAAGACGACAACTGGATCGCGTCGGTGTGGGACCTGTCCGGCGAGGCGCCCCGGTTTCTCCGCCGGTTCAACCTCGGAAACAAGGGCTGGCTAGGGTGGAGCTGGGACACCGTCGGAAAAAGGGTTGCAAGGGTTTCGCCCGACATGACTGTTCGCCTCTGGCCAATGAGTGGATCGGCCAGCATCGAGGCGCTCGTCCTCCATCGGGGTGACGTCCGCCAGCTCAACGGACTCGACTTCGATCCGTCCGGACGGATGCTGGCGACCGGTGATGACTTGGGATTGACTCTTTGGCCACTCACTCGAGCTTACCCTTTGGAAATACGCGTTGGCGAAAAAGGGGTCTCTAGTCTCATTCTTGGCCCGAAGGCGGGCTGGTTGGCGTGGGCCGGCAGGGACGGAATCGTGAGACTCGCGAACCTCGAAGAGGCCTCGACCGAAGGAGTCCGCGAGATGGGAACCGGACTCTACCTGTCCAGGTCGCCGGATGGGGGTTTGATTCTGGCAGGTTCAGACTTCCGCGGTGCGAGGCTACTGCCGGTGGATGATGGGCCTTCCCGCCGTCTCCCGGGATTCGACGGTCAGGTGGTGGCAAGCGCATTCAGCCTGGACGGCCGACTCGTCGCGGGTGCCGGGGGGCAAAATATTGTTGATGAGCGAGCCATTCGCGTGTGGGACGTGGAATCAGGAGCCGAAGTGTCGGTGCTCGATGTCGGCGAAGCCCCCAACGTTGCCAGCCTCCAGTTCACAAACGACGGCCGACTGCTCTCGATGAGCGAGTCTGGTCTCCTGCGATGGGACATAGAAACCGGTGAACGCGAGCTTGTCTACGAGGGGACGCTGAACCGCTTCGCTGCAACCAAAGACGGGAGCCGCGTGGTGCTGGTCGCGACCGACAATCCGGGGAATCTCGACAGAAGAGTGGTGCTGCTCGATGTCGAATCCGGAACCCTCACCCGACTGGAGGCCTTCGGGAACGACGTTTTGGCCCTCGCGCTGGAACCAGACGGTGACTTTCTCGTGACCGGCGACAGCGACGGTGAGGTTCGGATCGGCCCGCTCAACGGCGCGGAACCCCACCTTCTGCTTGGTCACGAACGCACCGTGTATGGCGTCAGTATCGACCCTCAGGGCCGCTGGATTGCCTCTGGTGGTCTGGACGAAGCGATCCGCCTCTGGCCCATGCCCGACCTCTCGAAGCCGCCGCTCCACACCCTGCCGCACGACGAGCTGATCGCCAAGCTCAAGAGCCTCACCAACCTCCGCGCCGTCCGCGACGAAGAGTCCTCCACCGGCTGGAAGATCGAGGTCGGCCCCTTCCCCGGCTGGGAGACGGTGCCGGAGTGGTGATGCGAATTCGGAATTCGGAATTCGGAATTCGGAATTCGGAATGCCGCGATCACAAGCCAGGCGACAGCAAACGGAGGCGCGTTCTGGAGGGAGGGCGAGAGGTCGAGATCAGAGGCTTTCCAGGTAAGCCTCTGTGCGGGCGGCGAAAGACTGGAAGTCATCGAGTCCCTCGTGCAGGAGCCTGTGCAGGACATCCAGGTCCACGTCCAGGTAGCCGTGCACCAGGACGTTTCGGAATCCGGCCAGGTTGCGGAAGCCTCGCGCGAACTCGCGGTCGAGCACACCCAGGTGCCCGAGCTCGTCGATGGCGCTGGCGTAGTCCGGAATGTCGCATCCCCGGCAGGCCGCGATGTGGGTGGCGATGTCGAGGACATTCTGGCAGCAGAGCTGCAGGCCGCGCTCGACGATCCACAGCAACTCGGTGTCAGTTTCGAGGTCGTCGGTCGAAACGTCGCTGCGCGCAGCAAGCACTGCGAGCGCCTCGCGCAGCGCGGCCAGGTGCCGGCGGATTACCTCGACGTCGATCTCGCCCGGACCCATGGTCACCTCGTCGGGCTCGGCCTGCGGCTGCCGAGCAGGGCGTCGATCTTGGCCAGATGCGGTACGAAGTCGCAGTGGCGTGACAGGGCTCGCCCTTCGCGGACCGTCGTCGCCCGAAGGTCGCGAGCAAACAGCCGCATCCCGTCGCGCAGCACCCGGTGGTACAGGAGCGGCGGCGCGTGGTTCAGAACCACGACATCGACAGCATTGGTGCCGAGCCCGCTCATCAGCGCCGTAGTCAGCTCGGATCCATATCCGAAGGGGCCCGGATCGATCGATCCTTCGTCGATGAAGACCGCGATGTCGACGTCGCTGTGGGTCTGGCCTGCACCTCGGGCGTGCGATCCGAAGAGGTACGCCTCGAGGATCTCCGGGCGCGCCGACAGCACTGCGGCAACGCGCTCGGCCAGGGCGGTTTCGGGTTTCACGATCGGGGCCTCCCCACCGAGGATACCTCAGGTGACCGTCGGTCGCGACGGCCGCGCCCCGGGTCGCGGTGCGCGTGCGGCCGAGACGGCCGCACCACAATGGCGACAAGAGAATTGTTATGGTGCAGGCGGGGCGCTTGCAACACAAAGCCATAACAATCGTGGTGCGGGCGTCTCGCCCGCACTTTTCGGGCGCCCGAGATGACTGATCCCGACCTCCCGACCCGCACCGAGGAGGAGGGGGCGATCCTCGGCCTGCCGGAGGAGACCGGAGGTTCGCGCAGGCGCACCGCGTCAGCCGCCGACCGGGCGCAGGCGGCGGCGCAGCCATCCCGTGAGTTCTGTCTCGGTCGTGCGCCCGGCGGCGACCGCCACCATGAGTTCGACCACCTCGGCCTCCTCGGCCTCGATTTCGAGCCCGCTCAGTTCCAGAAACACGTACATGGCGAGGAAGCCGGCCCGCTTGTTGCCGTCGTTGAAGGGATGGGAGGTCGCAAGGCCGAAGCCGTAAGCGGCGGCGAGTGCGGCGAGGTCAGAGTCGCTCCCGTACGCCGCGCGGTTGCGCGGCCGCGCCAACGCGGATTCGAGCGCGTTCTCGTCACGCACGCCGGGCAACCCGCCGTGGAGCCGAAGCTGATCGAAGTGGATGGCCTCGACCACCAGCCGGTCGAGCCGGAGCGGATCGCTCACTTGGCGAGCTCGCGCAGGGCGTTGCGGTACTTCTGCGCCCCGCGACGGTACGCGGAGAGAGCCCGTTCGAAGGCCGGATCGTACGGCGTCAGCAACAGCCCGCGATCGGTTTCGACGATGAAGACCGAGTCGCCGGCCGCAAGCTGCAGACGATCGACCATGTCTTTCGGCAAGGTCGCGCTCAGCGACCCCCCGGCCCGCCGGATCTTCGTCTCTTTCACCATCATGAATCTCCTCTCGCCGAGCCGTTCGACCAGCCACGATGTCAGTGTAGCATATTCGTGCTACAGAGCAATCGAACGCCGTGGTACTAGCTGGAAAGAACATGTCGCAGCACAACCATGACGGCTGCGGCACACCGGCTGCATCCGGGCCCGGGCCGATCCTCGGTACCTGTGAGGCTGACCTCGCAACCCGCACGGAAGCCGAAGACGAGACCCTCGACCTGCCGGAGGGGCTGCGGGGCTCCGTGCCCGGGCAGGTACTGGGCGAACGCTACCAGATCGTCGAGATGCCGGGCCGCGGCGGGATGGGCGAGGTGTGGCACGCCTTCGACCTCGGGCTGCGGGTCGAGGTGGCGCTCAAGGCCCGGCTCGAGGCCCACACCGATCTCCGGCTCGTACGCGACGACACTTCCTATACCGGGTAGAGAGTCCTTCCCGAATTCTCGATCAATCACGGCTGTACCGAGGTGCCGGAGTGGTGATGGGTGGTTTAGACTTGGCACATATGGGCACTCTGTCACGCGACACCACAGGCGCCGCCGAGAAAGCTCAGATCGAGATCCTCAGGTCGCTCCCAGCCTGGCGGAAGCTCGAGCTGCTGGGAGACGCGGGCGAGGCGAACCGTAGGCTCATGATGGCCGGTCTACGATCTCGGTTTCCGGAAGCCTCCGAGGAGGAGCTCCACCGCCTGCTGATGGACCTGTTGTGGGGCGAAGAAACGGCGACTCGGATCTGGGGCCGTCCGACGGCTACCCGACGATGACGCAGGAGACGCCGGCCTCGCTGTCAATCGTTCTCCAAGTGATCGATATTCTCGAAGAACTCGGGGTCCGCTACCACCTCGGGGGCTCATTCGCGAGCGCGATCCACGGTGTGCCGCGGCAGACCATGGACGCCGACCTGGTCGTCGACGTCGATGCTGTGGCGGTATCTCGGCTCGTTGACCGCCTTCACGAGGACTTCTACGCCGACCTGGCTGTCGCGAAGGAGGCGGTGGCGCGGCGTGAATCGTTCAATGCGATCCACCTCGCGACCGGCTTCAAGGTGGACTTCTTCGTCAAGGGCAACGGAGAGTTCGATGATGTGGAGCTCGAGCGAAGCCGGCTCACGCAGATCACCACCGACCCGCCGCGGTCGGCCTGGGTAAAGACCGCCGAAGACACGGTTCTGCGCAAGCTGCAGTGGTATCGCAGCGGCGGCGAGGTGTCCGACCGGCAGTGGCGTGACGTTCTCGGCGTGCTCATGGCGGCCCGCGAAGGGCTCGATCGGGACCATCTCCACCGCTGGGCGGCAGACCTCGGCGTCGAAGACCTGCTCGATCGAGCAATCCGCGAAGTCGAGTCCTCCTGAGCACTCACGCGCCAGAAGGCTCGCTTCCGCTGCCTCCAAGGCTGGGTGGACGGCATTCCGAATCCGCTTCGCGCCAGCGGCGCGTCAATATCTCAACAACGCCGCGATCCCCCCCTGCCTGGTGAGGGCGGTCTTAGCCGGGCCGTCGACGACCTCGACCCGGCCGCCCATCTCGAGCACCGACTGGCCGAGGCGGTCGATGGGCTGCGACAGCGGCTTGACATCGCCGCCGCAGTAGACACAGGGCCCGCGGGCGTGGGGCGAGTAGGCCGAGCAGGTACCGCAGACGCCGGCGAGGGCGGAAAAGCCCTTGTTGTAGGCCAGGGTCCAGACGCGACCCTGGTTGACGGCGTCGAGGACGGCGGCGAAGCCGGCCACCGCCTTGCCGCGGTCGTGGAGCTCGGCCAGCACCGCCTGCACCAGCGACGACTCCTGCTCCCGCTCCATGCGTTCCTGAACCTTGAGGATACCGTCGAGCACGTCGTTGGAGGTGGCGGTCATGGGCATGGTAATGGTGCGCACCAGCTTGCCCTGGAGACGGCGGGGCAGCAGCCGTTCGAGCTGCGCGGTCGCCTTGCTGGTGCCGGCAATGATCAGACGGTCAAAAGGGATGCGGAGCGACAGGTCATGGAGGGCGTCGATGACCTTCTTGGCGTGCAGCGTCACTTCCTCCTCGTGGCGGCGGTCGTGCCGTTTCTGCGAGCGCATCTGGTCGGGGCCGAGGGCGCGGGTGCGCGAGCCGGTGTCGGAAAAGAGGTCCTCGTGCTCGGTGAGCTCACCCATGCTGACGGTGAAGAGCCGGGCGCGCTGGGTGCTGGTGAGCACGACGCCATAGCGCTCGTGCTCGTCCATGGCCTCGACGATCGGCCGCAGAAAGGCGCCCTGCCGCCAGTAGGCCGACGCCGCCAGCGGCACCTTGAGCTGGTGGGCCTCGGCGGTCCGTGACGGCAGGTGGACCACGACCAGGGCCGAGGAGCCGGAGGGCTTCATCTTGCGCACCAGGTCGGAGGCGCGGCGGATCGCGTCGGCGAGCCTGCGGTCCGGTCCGTGCTCGGCCTTGAGGCCCTTGAGCAGCGCCTCGGCCTGCACCAGGAACCCGCGTTTGCGATTGGCCGGCTTGTTCTGGTCGATGTCCAGGTAGAGGGTCAGGGTGAAGCCTTCCGCCTGTGTGAGGGTGTGCAAGCGACTCAGCACGCCTCGACCGAGCATGGTCACCTCCGGTCAACATGATTGTCATTCATCATACCCCTTCTTTTCTTGGCCCGTCTTGGAACAGGCGG
Organism: Candidatus Sulfomarinibacteraceae bacterium; assembly: GCA_963733915.1. Taxonomy (GTDB): domain Bacteria; phylum Acidobacteriota; class Thermoanaerobaculia; order Thermoanaerobaculales; family Sulfomarinibacteraceae; genus Sulfomarinibacter. The sequence goes on along the minus strand of CAVTEP010000011.1, from coordinate 1,035,732 downwards.
GCCGAAAAAAGAGGTTTAGACTAAACGACGGGAGAATTGATGAAAGAGATCGACGTCCGGTCGCTCGCATGCCCGGGTCCCGTGCTCAGATTGAGGGACCTGCTCGCCGCCGGTGAGCGCGAGATCGCCCTGCACGTGTCCGACGAGCTCAGCCGCACCAACGTGACGCGTTTTGCGAGTTCGCGAGGCGCCGAGGTCGAGGTCACAGACCCCGGTGACGGCAGCTTCGTGGTCCGGATCAAGGCCGGCGACACGGCCGCCACCGCTCGCCCCGGCAAGGAGGAGCTGCCGGAGTGCGAACTTCCCGAGGCCGCCGCCACCACCGGACCCAGAGTGCTGCAGATCAGCGCCGGCACCATGGGCTCGGGTGACGACGAGCTCGGCGCCCTGCTTCTGCGCTCGTTCCTCAAGACCCAGGCCGAGATCGACCGCAAGCCCGACGCCATCATCTTCTACAACGACGGCGTCAAGCTGTGCTGCGAGGGCTCGCTTCTGCTCGACGATCTGCGCGGTCTCGAGGCGGCGGGGATCGAGATCATCGCCTGCGGCACCTGCCTCAACTTCTTCGAGATCGCCGATCGCCTCCAGGTCGGGCGGGTGACCGACATGCTCGAGATCGCCACCCGCTTCGCCGAGGCCGGGACCATCATCCAGCCATGAACGGCGGCGATACCATCTATCTCGACCACGCCTCGACCGCCTTCCCGAAGGCGCCGGAGGTCGCAGACGCGGTCGCCCTTTTCCTCAACCACGCCGCGGGCAACCCCGGTCGCGGCGGGCACCGGCTGACGGTGGCCGCGTCACGGGTCGTCGAGGGTGCGCGCGCGGATGTCGCCGCGTTGCTCGGCGGCGTGCCCGAGCGGACCCTCTTCGGGCCGGGCGCGACCTTCTGGATCAATACCGTGCTTGGGTCACGGCTCTCCGCCGGCGACCGGGTCGTGACGACGGCTCTCGAGCACAACGCGGTCATGCGGCCGCTGCGCTGGTTCGAAAACAAACGACGCGTCAAGGTGGTCGTCGTCCGCGGCAGAGGCCCGGGTGGCGTGCCCACCGCCGCCGAGATGATCGATGCGGTGACCCATGTCCCGACCTCGCTGGTAGTCATGAACCACGCCTCGAACGTCACCGGCGCGGTGCTGCCGGTGGCCGAGGTGGCGCAGGCGGTGTCGCCGGTGCCGGTGTTGGTGGACGCCGCCCAGACCGCGGGCAGCCTCCCCATCGACTTCGGTCAGCTCGGCGCGGCTGCCCTCGCGTGCTCCGGTCACAAGGGTCTGCTCGGTCCGCCGGGCATCGGGATCCTGCTGCTGGCGTCGTGGTTCAACATCGAACCGCTGGTGCGCGGCGGCACCGGCTCGCACTCGGAGAGCGAGGAGATGCCCGACCAGCTCCCCGACCGGCTGGAGGCCGGCTCAGTCAACAGTGTCGGTGCGGCCGGCCTCGGCGCCGCCTGCGCCTGGCTGCGGCAGACCACGTTGGAGGCGGTCCACGATCGCACCCAGCGACTCGTACGGCGGCTTGCCGCCGGTCTCGAAGGGATCCCGACCGTCACCCTCCACGGGTGGGATCCCAACGGCTCTCGGATCGGTATCCTCTCATTCACCATGCGACGGAAAGACTCGGGAGAGCTCGCCGCGTGGCTCGACCGTGAGCACGGAATCCTGGTGCGCGCGGGTCTCCACTGCGCACCGGCCGCCCACCGACGGCTGGAGACCTTCCCCAGCGGCACCGTACGGGTGGGTATCGGACCGTTCAACTCGGTTGGGGACATCGACGCGCTGCTCGCGGCGGTCGATCGCGCGTATACGAATGGCATCGCATGAGTTTTGAGTTTTCAGTTTTGAGTGTTGAGTTATCCCCCACCCACCCAAACACGAGCGGGAGGTCGGGTGGAAACTCAAAACTCATAACTCAAACCTCAAAACTGAATCGGCTCGCAAAAAAACAATGACGGCCTCATTCTCTCAACGCGATCTGCTGTTGGTATTTGGAACGGTGCAGCGGGTGATGCGCGCGGAAAAAGCGGCCCGCGAAGCTGGCCTCGAGGTCGATGCGGCGCCGGCGCCGCGCGCGGTCAGCTCCGAGTGCGGCGTGGTGCTGGAGGTTCGGGCCGAAGACGCGGATGCGCTCATGACCGTGCTCGGCCGAATCGATCTCGGGCCGAACCTGGTCTATCGGCGGCAGGGCGCAACCTGGGTCCCGAGCGCGCTTGACGCCACGGTCCCCGACACGTTGATCCGGCTGACCGCGGGCTCGGCCTACGGCGGCTGCGGCGCCAAGCTCGCAAAGGGGCTGTTGGCCAAGATCCTCTGCGGCCTGCCACGGCTCGAGTCGGAGGATGTCCTGGTCGGCATCGAGTACGCCGATGACGCCGGCGTCATCCGGATCTCGGACGACATCGCCATCATCCACACCGTCGACTTCTTCCCGCCGATGGTGGACGACCCCTTCAGCTTCGGTCGCATCGCGGCGGTCAACGCTCTGTCCGACGTCTGGGCGATGGGCGGCAAACCGCTCGCCGGAATGAACCTGGTCAGCTACCCCCTCGAGGAGCTCGGCGAGGAGGCGCTCAAGGAGATCCTGCGCGGCGGTCTCTCCGCCCTCGCCGAGGCGGGCGCCGTGCTCGCCGGCGGTCACACCATCGAGGGCCGGGAGCTGCTCTACGGGCTCGCGGTCACCGGCACCGTGCACCCGGAGAAGATCTGGCGCAACGCCGGCGCCCGGCCCGGCGACAGCCTGATTCTGACCAAGCCGCTCGGCACCGGCGTGATCACGACGGCGGCCAAGGCCGAGCTGGTCGACCCGGCCGATCTCTCGACCGCCCTGCGGTGGATGGCGACCCCCAACCGGGACGCCGCCGAGGCTCTGCGCGGAACCGGGCCGCACGCGGTCACCGACATCACCGGCTTTGGGCTGGCGGGTCACGTCGCCGAGATGGCGGAGGCCTCCGGTGTGGCGGTCGAGCTCGACCTCGGGGCGCTCCCGCTGCTCCCCGGCGCTCTCGAGGCCGCGGCCACCGGTCTGGTGCCCGCCGGCGCGGGCAAGAACCGATCGAGCCTCGCCGCCGTGCTCGAGATCGGCGAAGGCGCCGACGAGCTGCGCGTCGACCTCTGCCTCGACCCCCAGACCTCGGGCGGGCTGCTGGCCTCCGTGGCGCCCGAGCACGCCGCGCACCTCGTCCGCCGCATCACCGGCGCCGCAGTCGTCGGCCGGGTCATCGACGGCAATCCCGGCGCGGTCAGATTGCTTCAAACGGATTAACCACGAAGACACCAAGCACACCAAGAAAACACAAAGAAGATCACCTCGGTCTGGAGATACGAGCGCATTCCGGGCACAACGTTATGCCCCCCGAACAGCCCGGAAAATCGTCCTCAGACGTCAATGTTCTTCTTCGTGAAGGCCTTTGTGTTCTTGGTGTCTTTGTGGTTCAAGATTTCCTGACGTGGTGCAGCAGGATTCCGGCGGCGACGGCGACGTTGAGGGATTCGATATCGCGGGCGAGCGGGATGGTGAGGTCGCCGTCGGCGAGGTCGCCGGCGCCGGTCGAAAGCCCGGCGCCCTCGGCGCCGAGCAGCAGCAGACAGGGCTCGGCCGGCCGCCAGCCCTCGATCGGCCGCCCCCCCAGCCCGGTCGCCCACACCTCGCCGTCCGACGCCCGCACCCGGTCGACGGCACGGGTGGCCGGTACTCCACGCTCGATGGGCACCCGAAACACCGCGCCCGCCGAACCACGCACGGCGGTCGCGCCAAAGGGGTCCGTGCAGTCCGGTGACAGCAGCACCGCGGCCGCCGCGAGCCCGGCCGCCGCGCGCACGATGGCGCCGAGGTTGCCCGGATCCTGCACCCGGTCGAGCCAGAGGGCGACGCCGTCGCGCGCGGGCCACGCCGGCCACCGCGGTTCGTCCGCCACCGCCAGCACTCCCTGCGGGCTGCGGGTGGGTGCAAGCTCCGCCAGGACCGACGCCTCGAGCTCGAAGACCGAGCCGGCGGCCACAATCCAGCCCGCCGCGTCGGGTTCCTCCACGATGCCCGACGCCAGGTAGAGCTCCCTGATCGGGACCCCCCAGCGCACGAGGTCGGTCAGCAACCGCCGCCCGTCGACGATGACCTCGCCGTCGCGGCGGTTCTTGACCCGCCGCCTGAGGTCCTTGACCCGTGCCCCGTGGCGCCCGAGGCGCTCGATTTCAGTGTTTGCCATGCAGAGATCTAAGCACAGCCTCGCGGAGGGGAGAAGGGGAAAAGGAGAAAAGGAACAGAGGAGAAAAGGAGCGGAGTACGCCGTTAGAACGTTAAAACGTTTGAACGTTCAACGTTTCCACCCGCCCACCCGATCGGATTGAACCGCTGGCATCAAGGAGGGATGAAGTGTTTCTTCCACCTTGACCTCGTGGGCCGTGCGGGCGAGACGCCCGCACCACAATAGCGTTCGCCATTCCTTCGAAGCAGGACGATTCCGTCAGAAGCGCCAGGTCAAAAACACTCCTGCTCCTCGGAAATACGCGCCGGCCGCAGGCCGTCGTGGATTTCCGAGGGTGGGTGGGCGGGGGGCGGGGGCGGGATGCATTGCGAGTGGCTCCGTGACTCCATCGAGGTTGCCCGCCCGCCGCGGGCCAGCGGCCCGCGGCGGGCGGGCCCGTTGTTCGGGCGCCGGGGTCAGCAATTCGCGCAGCGAATTGCCTTAGTGGATATTTTCACAATCATTTGAGATAATTCGATACCCGTCGCCGGATACGGCGACAGAAGGGTCAGGACAGCCATGAGCCTCTCCTTGATCGCCAAATCCATTGGCGAATCCGCCACCCTCAAGCTCAACGAGATCGCGGCCATCCTCCGCGCCAAGGGCGACCCGGTGATCCACCTCGGCGGCGGCGAGCCAAAGGGCAAGGCGCCGCTCGACGCCATCCTCGCGGCGACCTCGATCCTCAACTCGGGGGAGGTGCGCTACACGCCGCCGGACGGCATCCCGGCGCTCAAACAGGCCATCATCCGCTACACCGACGATTTCTACGGCTGGCGGCCTCAACCCGAGAACGTCATGGCCGCGGGCGGCGCCAAACAGGCCATCATGTCGGCGCTCCACGCCATTCTCGATCCCCAGGAGGAGGTCATCTTCCCGGCGCCCTACTGGGTTTCCTACCCGGAGATGGTCAAGCTGGTGGGCGGCGTCCCGGTCCCGGTCCAGCCCGAGGACGGCGGTTTCATCCCGCGCATCCAGGACATCGAGCAGGTGATCGGCTCCTACACCAAGGCGGTGATCATCAACAGCCCCAACAACCCGACCGGCGCGGTCTACCCCGAGGGATTCATCAAGGACGTGGTGGAGCTGTGCGAGGAGCGCGGGCTGTGGCTGATCATGGACGACATCTACCACCGCCTGATATTCGACGGCCGCAAGCCGGTCAACCCCTATGCATTCGCCAAGGACCACAGCGACAACTCGAAGCTGATCTGCATCAACGGGGTCTCCAAGCAGTACGCCATGACCGGTTTCCGCATCGGCTGGGCGGTGGGCAACACCAGGCTCATCGAGGTCATGACCAACATCCAGGGCCACGAGACCTCGGGCCCGTCGGCGGTGTTGCAGCACGCCGCGGTGGGCGCCATCAACGGCATCCAATCGTCGGTCGAGCAGCCTCTGCACGACGCTCGAGAACAACCGCAACGTGCTCGTCCAGGAGCTCCGGGCCTTTGACGGAGTCCGCCTCGAGGAGCCCGGCGGCACCTTCTACTCGTTCCCCGACTTCAGCCACTACGACTCCGACTCGGTAAAGCTTTCCAAGTTCCTGCTCGACAAGGTGCAGGTGGTGACCGTTCCGGGCAAGGAGTTCGGCAAGGACGGGCACCTGCGGCTCAGCTTCTGCGGCTCGATCAAGGAGATCACGGAGGGCATCGAGCGCATCAAGTGGGCGCTCGACCCCAACTCGCCGAACGAGCTCTACATCGGGCAGCGCAAGCTGGTGAGGGACTGGACATGAGCAAGTACCTGAAGTTCGCGACCCCGGCGACCGCCCAAGCCGGCGATTTCAAGAGCCGTTACGGGCTCAAAAACCACGGCCTCCTCCACATCGACCGGGTGTACTGGAATCTGCCCGCGCCGGCGCTCTACGAGGAAGCCTCGTTCCGCCAGGAAGGGATGATGGCGCACGGCGGCCCGTTCGTGGTCAACACCGGCAAGTGGTCGGCGCGAGCCGCCCAGGACAAGTACATCGTGCGCGAGGCCTCGACCGCGGACAAGATCTGGTGGGGTGAGTACAACCGGCCGTATACGCCGGAGAACTTCTCGTCGCTGTTGGCGCGGGTGCAGGCATTCCTCCAGGACGAGGAGCTCTTTGTCCAGGATTGCTACGCCGGCGCCGACCCCGAGTACCGGATGCCGATTCGGGTGATCACCGAGTTCGCCTGGCACTCGCTGTTCGCCCGCAATATGTTCATCACCCCGAAGACCCAGGACGAGTACCTCAGCCACGTCCCCGAATTCACGATCATCGCGGCGCCTTCCTTCCGCTGCGACCCGCGCATCGACGGCACCCGCTCGGAGACCGCCATCATCCTCAATTTCGCCGAGCGGCTGGCGCTGATCTGCAACTCGAGCTATGGCGGCGAAATCAAGAAGAGCATCTTCACGGTCATGAACTTCCTCCTGCCGCTGCGAGAGGTGCTGGCCATGCACTGCTCGGCCAACGTCGGAGCGGGCGGCGACGCGGCACTGTTCTTCGGCCTCTCCGGCACCGGCAAGACCACCCTCTCCGCCGACCCGCGGCGCCGCCTGATCGGCGACGACGAGCACGGCTGGTCGGACAGTGGGGTCTTCAACTTCGAGGGCGGCTGCTACGCCAAGGTCATCCGGCTGTCGGCCGAGCACGAGCCCGAGATCTACGCCACCACGCGCCGCTTCGGCACCATCCTCGAAAACGTCGTCCAGGACCGCGCCTCGCGCCGGCTCGACCTCGACGACGACCGCTTCACCGAAAACACCCGCGCCGCCTACCCGCTGGAGTTCATCCCCAACATCGTGCCCGAGGGCATGGTCCACTCGCACCCGAAAAACGTGATCCTCCTGACCTGCGACGCCCAGGGCGTGCTGCCACCGATCGCCAGGCTCGACCCCGAGCACGCCGTCTACCACTTCATCTCCGGCTACACCTCCAAGATCGCCGGCACCGAGATCGGCCTCGGCATCGAGCCCGAGATCGCCTTCTCGGCCTGTTTCGGGGCGCCGTTCATGGTCCACCACCCGTTCACCTACGCCGACATGCTGCGCGCCAAGATGCTCAAACACGGCGCCACCTGTTGGCTGGTCAACACCGGGTGGGTCGGCGGCGGTTGGGGGGCGGGCAAGCGGATCTCCATCCGCCACACCCGCAACCTGCTCAACGCCGCTCTCGATGGCGTCCTCGACAAGGTCGAGTACCGCAAGGACAAGCTCTTCGGTTTCGAGGTGCCGTTGTCCTGCCCCGAGGTGCCCGAGGAGGTCCTCGACCCCTCGACCTCCTGGGGCTCGCAGGACGAGTACTGGAAGCGTTACGACGCGCTCGCCGCGCGTTACATCGAGAACTTCAAGCTCTTCGCCGACGGCTGCCCCGCCGAGATATCGGCGGCGGGACCGAAGCGGTTGAAAAACATCAAGTAGCCGTTAGAACGTTGAAACGTTCAACGTTAGAACGTTTCCACCCCACCTCCCCTTCTCTTGTGGCGTGGGTGGCGAAATCCGAAATTTTGCCGGAGCGGGCGGGAACGTTTTAACGTTCTAACGTTTTAACGTTCGTCCGGCGGTTGGATCGGAATCCGCGAGGTCTTGTAGTGATCGGACTCTTCGCGCGGTTTGGCGGCGCGGGCTGCGGCCCTGGCCTGCATCTTCCGCACCCACTCGTCCGGCGGCTCCTGCGGCGCGAACGAAAGGTGGAGCGCGACCCAGCAAAAGGCGCTGCAGAGCCACGCGACCGGGGCCGCGAACGCGGCGGCCCGAGCGTCGAGCACGAGCGGCAACACGAGCAGCGCAGACCCCGGGATCGCCCACACCAGGAGCACCACGATCGAGCGTAAAAATCGATTGAAGGTCGCCGCGAGCCCCCGCGCCCAGGCTACGAGCGCCGAGCGGCGGCCCGACTCTCCGAGCATCCAGGCTCCATGCAGCGTGGCGAGCCAGATCACTACCGCCGCCGCCAGGGTCAGCACCACACCGAGGACGAGAATTGGATAGACCAGCGGCCCCTCGCCGCGCAGCACGGCCCTGGTCCCCACCACCCCCAGAACCATGACGCCCGCAAGAGCCGCAGCTGCGATCAGCGCGAGCCGGGCGTATCGCCACCACAGGACCAGGCCGTGACTCATGATCTCGACCAGCCGCACCCGCGCCGCGGGGGCACCCATCCACCAACGCACGGTCCCCGCGTGCCACAGCACCCACAAGGCCAGCAACACCACCAGGCCGAAGGCCAGAGTCACCGCGAGGGGGATCGCAATCGGTCGCAGGATGTCGATAGAAACCACGAGGTTTTCGTCGGGCGCCATTGCCGTCGCCGGAAGCTTGGCACGGACCGGACCGGCGGCCAGTTCGACCACTGTCTGCGCGGGCACGAAGATCGCCATCGAGAGGAGCCAGACGGCAAGAACCAGCTTGTAGAGCTTCGCTGCGAGACGCACGCCGGCGGCGAGAGAAGGTGTGCCCGCCACGATCAGCTCCACTTGAGAAAAAGCTGGACGCCGAGATCAAAGGCTTCGCGGAGCCACCACAACGGGTGGTCCACCGCCGCCGGTCGGTCTCGCCAGTAGTTGTTGTCGCGACGGGTCTCGAGGACCCAGACGACGTCAGGATCGATGACGACCTGTTCGAGGCGATTTGAACCTTCGAACCGCCAGCGCACCCACCGCTGGACTCCATCCCAGCTCCGGCGCTCGACGGTTCCGTCGGACCACAGAAGCTCGACCTCGACCGGGCCGATGAAGTCGCCGGGGCGCGCGATCTCGAGCTCGACGATCCACCCGGCGTTCTCTTCCTCACGACCGTCGGCGCCGCCCCCCGAGCCATCAGTTTCGCTCCAGCCGGCGTCGCCCCACTCATGGCCGCGGGGCGGACGCGGACGCCTGTGGCTGACGCCCAACACCGACCAGTCGGGCACCGCGTCACCGCCGATCGCCTGCGAGAAGAACCAACCGAGCTCCAGCCCGGCCGCCCCGCTCAGCTGCGTCTCGAGGTCGCGCTCCGTCGGATGGCGAAATCTGTACCGCTCGGTGTAGTTTCTGAGGCCGCGAGCCATTGCCTCGGACCCGATCAGCCCCTCGAGGGTGCGCAGCGCGAGCGCGGTCTTGGTGTAGGAGGCGAGGTAGTAGGCCCACGGATGCCGGAAATCCCAGGGCATCCGTGCCGTGGTTGCGGGCAACGGCGATGCGTCGAGGGCCAATCGCTCGGCGCCCCAGACATCGAAAGGACCCATCCGCGGCACGAGGTGGTCGGCGAGAATGGCGGCCATGCAGGAGTTCTCGGCGTAGCTGGTGACACCCTCGTCGAGCCAGCCCTCCTCGAACTCGTTCGAGGCCAGCAAACCCTGAAAATACTGATGACCGAACTCGTGCACCACGACCGCCTCGATGTCGGGCGAGAGCGAGAACGGCGGGTGGGCGTCGAGGCTCTCGGCGCCGGTCGTGATGAAGGTCGGGTACTCCATGCCACCGGCCGCGCCCGCCCCATCGGGCGGCGACACGATGGTCAGCTGCGGGTAGGGATAGACGCCGTAGTGGAGACCGAACCAGGCGACGGCGAGACGGACAGCGTCAATCATCCGCGGCGCCAAACCGCGTTGGGCGCGAGGCAGAATCAGCCGCAGCTTCATCGGTGGGAGCTCGAGGTCGGCGGCGCTCCGGCCGAGGAGCACCCGCACCCTTTCCATCCACTCGACCGGCACGTCGCGGCCGGGCTCGAAATCGGCCTCCACGACCTCCATCAGCTCCGGCGGCGCCGTCATCCAGGCAAAGTCGTGGACCCGCTCGGCGCGGTAGACGATCTTCTGCAGGCCCCCCTCGACGGGCGGCCTCCCGACCTCGAAGCCGGTAGCGCCGACCACCCAGCTCTCGGGCGTCGTGATGGTCACCAGGTAGGTGCCGAAGTCAGCGTAGAATTCGGACGCGACGTGGAACTGGTGGCAGTTCCAGCCCCGCGCGCCTTCGAACACCGCAAGCTTGGGAAACCACTGTCCGACCAGGTGGAAGTCGCCGGCATAGCCGGTGCGGGCGACGATCTCTGGAAGCTGAGCCTCGAACTCGAGCTCGAGCTCGACCACCTCGCCCGGCCCAACCGATCGTGGCAGCACGATTCGCGCGGCGCTGAAGTCGTTGGGATTGCCATCGTCCGGACGCACGAACTCCATCGCCGGCAGCAGGTCGCTGCCGTCGTCAAGATGCAGGTGGCGGATCTGGACCCAGCCCCAATTACCGCCGAGCCGCGGGCGGCGCTGTGACGACCCGCGGCCGAGCTCGCGCAGAAAGGTGGTCTCCGAGCTCGCAAAGGCATTGAGGTAGAGGTGGAGAAAGAGCTCTTCGGTGGCGACAGCGGTACGGTTGGTCCAGCGGATCTTTTCGATGGCCTGCAGGCGGTGGACCGTCGCGTCGAGCACGACCTCGATCTCGTAGTCGGCCGTATCGACCGCGACCGGCGCCTCCTCGGCCCAGATGCCGAACGCCGTCATCAACACGGTCAGCCAGCAACACCTGAGACGTCTGTTGCGAAGATCCACAGAGTCAGTTTAACCCGCCTGGCGTCCGGCTCCCAGCCACTGGTCATCTGGGCCGAGAGGCATTAGATTGTCAATCGGAGCAGTTGATGCGACGCTCTCTCATGTTTCTGGTGCTGCTGGCCGCGCCGGCCTTTGCCGGCGATGTGAAGTTGTCCCTCAAGCTCGACAACCTTCTGCTGACGCCGAAGGTGGACCTCCACACGGAGGCACGGCTCGCCGAGTGGAACTCCCCCATGGGCCGCTTGATGTACCAGTTCAACCAGCAACAGGCGTGGATCATGCGCGGAATGATGCCTGGCGGCGATCGGGTCAACGGCCTGGCCGTTCGTGCCAGGGCCCAGAATGGACTCCCACTGGGCCTGGTTGCGGCCAGCACCGAGGCCGGCAGGGACCTTGCGCTTCAGAACCTGTATGCCATCAGGTGGCCGTGGATCGATGATCAGGAAATTGCCGCGATGCCCCTGGACGAGCAGATTGCGCTGCAGCTCGGGCGCCGCCTCGTCCCTCAGTGATTCCGGTCAGAGTTTCTCCTTGAGGTTCTTGGACACCTTGAAACGAACGGCTTTCGAGGCTGCGATGGTGATTGCCTCGCCGGTCGCCGGGTTGCGTCCGGCTCGCGCCGGCCGCTCCGAGACCTGGAATGTGCCGAAGTTGGGGACCGTCACCTTGTCGTTGGCGACCAACGCCTCGCTGACGATCTCGAAGAGGAGATCGTAGGTCATCGCCACCTGGGTCTTCGGATAACCCGTGAGTTCGGCGACCCGGTCCACGATTTCGGCCTTGCCTGCCATGTGTTCCTCCTCCGCGCTCGTCACTCGAAGTTGTGAGATATGCAGGCTAACCCGCGCCAGGGCTGCCGGTCAAGACGGATCACCGGCAGACTCTTGAAATGAAACACCGGGAATCGGAGGTTACGATGGATATCATGGACAGACACCGATACATCACGAGCTGGATCGCCATCACGATCGTTTGCGCAGCGGTGATCGCAGCGGCGGAGGGAGAAAGTGAAATGATTGCCGTGGGCGAACCCTTTGTCGAATTCGAGCTCCAGGCGCAGGACGGAACCATCGTTCGCAGCGGCGACCTCGAGGGCCGGCCCTACCTGCTCTTCTTCTACCCCAAGGCCGACACCCCCGGTTGAACGCTCGAGGCAAACCAGCTGCGGGACAGCTGGAAAGACCTTCAGGCGCTGGGCATCGAGGTGCTCGGCGTTTCCTACGACTCGCCGAAGAAAAACCGGGAGTTCGCCGACAAGAACTCGCTGCCCTTCCTCCTCCTGTCCGATTCCGACCACGAGCTGGCGAAGGCGGTTGGCGCCGCGCGCGCGCTGCTCCCCTACGCCAAGCGGATCTCGTATCTGGTCGGTCCCGACGGCAGGGTCCTCGTGGCCTACCCCGACGTCGATCCCGACACCCACGCGGCGGAGGTGATCGCGGATTATCGGGCGTTGACCGGCACCTCTGAGTAGGGGCGTTTCCGCAACATCATTCGTTAGAACGTTCAACGTTTGAACGTTTGAACGTCCCGCCCACCCGATTTGCCAAGGGAGATCCCGAGGACTGCCCCTGCCGCGGTCTCCGGCCGCTGACGCTGTTTTTGCTGCTGTCCCTGATCGCCGTTGCAATGGATGGATCCAACGGCTTCGTTGTGGGGTGTCTTGCGGTTTGGGGCTGTGAGGCCACCCACCCTCAAACACGAAGACACGAAGAACACAAAGAAATCACGAAGGAGGTCGTTTGGCCTTTGCCGTGGAATACAAGAGAGAAACCCCCGCGCCGGGTCAAAAAACACTCCCTCCCCTCGGAAAACCGAGTCAGCCGGCGCCCGGCGCCGGATGTCACGGGTTTCCGAGGGTGGGTGGGCGGGGGGCGGGGGCGGGACACTCATCGAGAGGACGTCCACTGCCACTCTGAAGCCCGCCGGTGCGCCGAAGGCGCGTAGCGGCCGAAGACCGAAGGTGCGACGAGAGCCTCCTCTCGGAGCGCCAGAGGTCGAGGACGCCTGGCCGCGGGCCCTGCCCGCGGCAGGCGGGCGTTCGGGCGCGGAGACGGGCACGGGAAGAAAAAGGAGCCCGCGAGGGCTCCGGTCGTTATTGAATTGTCGAGCGCTCAGCTCGCGATCTGGTGCAGGTGCACGTCCCGCTGTGGGAAGGGGATCGAGCAACCGGCGGCCTCGAGACCCTCCTTGAGGCTGCGGGTGAGGTCGAAACGGACCGACCAGTAATCGGCGGCGTTGCACCACGGTCGCACGACGATATCCACCGACGAATCGCCGAGGTTCGACACCGCGATCTGTGGCTCCGGGTCGGCCAGCACTCGCGGGTCCGCGGTGACAATTCTTCGGATCGTGTCCACCGCCGTTTGGATGTTGTCATCGTACGAGATACCCATGACCATGTCGATGCGGCGGGTATCGTAGCCGTTGAAGTTGGAGATGGTCGCACCATAGATCTGAGAATTCGGCACCGTGATCCTGATGTTGTCGGGGCTCTTCAGCGTGGTGGCAAAGATGCCGATCTCCATCACGACGCCGGCGGTCCCGCCGGCATCCACGAAGTCACCAAGGTCGAAAGGTCTGAAAATCAACAGCATCACACCGGAAGCGAAGTTCGACAGGGTCCCCTGCATCGCGAGGCCGACCGCCAGGCCGGCGGCGCCGAAGATCGCCACCACCGAGGTGGTGGCCACGCCGAGCCGGTTGAGGACGGCGATGGCGACCACCGCCATCACGGAATAGTAGACAAGCTTGGCCACGAACGGCACCAGGGTCGGATCCACCTCGCCTCGCTCCAGCCCCTTCCGGGTCAGCCGGCGGGCCCAACCGGCGAATGTGCGACCAACGATGAATATGACGATCGCAGCGATCACCTCGAGGTAGTTGTTGACGACCATATTCCAGGCCGAGTCGAGCAGTTGTTGCAGGTGTTCCATGCTTGATTCCTTTGCGTTGACGGCTCAGCCGGCCGCGAGCTCCGAGGTGCAGTGCGGGCAGCGTGTGGCCTTGATCGGGATCTCGGTTGCGCAGTACGAGCAGCTCTTGGTCGTCGGTTCGGCGGCCGGCTGCTCCTGTTCACGCTTGACCGAGTTGATCGCCTTGATCAGGAAGAATACGGCGAAGGCTACGATCAGAAAGCTGACGACGCTGTTGATGAAGAGGCCGTAGTTGATGGAGACGGCGCCCGCGGCCTGGGCATCGGCCAGCGCCGCGTAGGGACCGGCCGGCGACCCTTGCTTGGCGACCAGGAAGAGATTCGTGAAATCGACGCCGCCGAGCAGCAGGCCGATGGGCGGCATGATGACGTCGCTCACCAGGCTCTTGACGATGGTGCCAAAGGCGCCGCCGATGATGATACCGACGGCCATGTCAACGACGTTTCCGCGCATCGCGAACTCTTTGAACTCCTTGAACATCATTTCCTCCATGACAGTCCGGTACCGGTGCGCCCGGCTTCGCCGGGGAGCACCGTCAGAAGTTGAAGACCACCGACGCCGTTGAGGTCGTGTCGGTGCTGTCGGCGTCGCCGATCGGCTGGTTGCGATGACGGATGTCGTAACCGAAGCGGAGCGCCAGCCAGGAGTTGACCGACGCCTCGATGGCGGTCACCGAGGTCAGCCGCCAGTCCGCCGAGTCATCGAAGTTGGGATAGAACGCCAGGCGCTCGACGAGCTTCGATTTCTCACCCAGCTTCCACTCCCAGGTGAGACCGACGAGGCCGCCCAGGTAGTCGACTTGCGCTTCGGGCGAAATCTGGTCCTCCCAGGTGTAGGCAAGACCGCCGTCAAAAGCCAGCAGAGTGCGGTCGTTGTCGATGGCTATATAGGTCGCGCCGACCGAGGCGACCGTCTGAGAGTCGAAGCCTGCAAACGGGTCCTTCGACCACTGCAGCCCGCCGAAGGCCTCCCACTTCTTGCCCAGGCTTCGGATCGCCCGCGCTCCGACAGAGTAATTCTCGGCCGTCAAAACGCCGTTATCGTCGGCGCGGTTTCCCCGCGCCGCGAGGATCAGCCCCCAGGGCTCGGGCTTGCGTTCCATCCCGAAATCCAGTCCGAAGGTCGAAGTGTCGGAGTTGCCGCTGGTCGTGACCCACGCGAGACCGAGAGAGCCTTTCCACGCGGGCTCCTTCTCCTCCTCTTCGGTTTCCTGGGCGATCGCCGGCAGCGCTCCGACCAAACAGATCAATCCCAATGCCACCAGTCTTCGTCTCATTGAATCATTACCTCCTCGGTCTTGAATAATCGTGTGCCGCGCATTATTCCACAACCTGCCGTTGCGGTGTTGAAATCCCGTCATCCGAATTGATCCGAGGCTCAGGGAATCCACCGTTCCCGGTTTCCCTTCGCGCGTGGCGGTATACTCTTGACGTGCCCTACACGGGATCGAAGAAAGCCACGTCGCCGTGACCGCTGGCCGTGTTTTCGTCGCAACCGAGACCGCCGGTCCGCGCGTGCGACTCCTGGCGGTACTGGCCGCCGTCGCGGCGGGCCTCACCGTCGCGGTCCTCCAGACGACCGTCCGGTGGCAGGGCGATCGCACCGAGTACCTGCTTCTCGGGGGCATCAACGCTTTTCTCGCCTCACTCGCCACCTGGTTTTTCCACATCCGGTGGCGCCTCCTCGGCGATTCTTTCGACCGCCACGTCAAGAACGTCTTTTTGCCGATCGCCTGCCACTTCCTGCTGATGTTGGTGCTCGAGGCTGCAATCGCATCGAAGGACCTCGCCGATGCTTTTGTCGGGTTTTCCTGGGTCGTGTCGCAGACCCTCGCGGCAGCCATTCTCCTCTTCACCTTTCGCGGCGGCAGAGAGCACGGTTCCGGGCTCCGCGCGATGCGGACGACCGGGGCGCTCGGATTCGCCGTGGTGGTGTGGGCGGTCTTCGACTACCTGCGCAAGCACGAGCTCGTGCGTGGTATCGGGCCGCTCGAGGCCGGTCTTGCGACCGTGTTCCTGGTCGCCGCGGTCGTACCGATGATCGGCGGCCGCGAGCAGCGACAACCGCGCGAGGTGTGGCTCGGCGCCGCCTTTCTCCTCACGGCGATCGCCCACATCGATCTTTCCTGGTCGCGAGAGCCCTACGACTCGCCCTTCATGTGGGGCTATGTGCTGATCGCCTTCAGCCTCGCGACACCGACGGTCGGCGCGGTCTTCGAAAACGTCACCCTCCTCGAATCTCAGACGGCCCTGTCGGTCCGGCTCAAACGTCTGCGGCAACGGATGGAGATCTTGCTCGACAGCCTGCCTGTCCTCGTCATGTCCGTCGATCGCGACCGCAACATCCGCTACGCCAACCGAGCGGCCGGCAGCCTATTCGAGGTAGAACATGGGATGGGTGATACCGACCACGGCGCCTCCTGGCTCGATCGGATCCACGCCGCCCACCGGCCGCAGATCTATTCGGCGATTCCTTCGGTGCTCGAAGGGGGACGGGGTTCGTGGGACGGGCTGGTGCGGGTCGAGGACAACAGCGGTAACGTTCACTGGCTCAATACCCAGATGCAGCCGGTGGTCGATCCCGTGGTCAACGAGACCCTCATCCAGATCGTGGCGATCGACGTTACTGACCTCCACCTCGCGCGGCGCGCGGCCGAGGCGCGCCAGACCCGGCTTGCGTTCCTCTCCAATCTCGCTCAGACGATGGCCGGTGAGGTAGAAGAGCAGCGCATTCTCGACCATTTCCTCGAAATGGGGCGCGGCCTCCTGCCGCTGCAGTCGCTGCTCCTCTATCGTCCGATCGCCGACGGCAGCGGTCTCAAACTCGTCACCGGCGCAGGACCGGGGGTGGAGGCCTTCGAAGAAGACCGCTTCCGCCCGATTGTCGCCGGGGACCACCCCTGTTGGACCGCCCACGATCTGCGGACACCTCAGACCGTATCGGCTTCCTCGGCGCTGCCGCGGGAGCTCGCCGACTGGCTGGCTTCAAACCACGACATCCGGCATCTCAGCTACCTTCCGCTGATGGCTGCCGGACGATCGGCAGGGGTGCTGCTCGCCACATCGAATACCGGCCTCGACCTCAGCATCGACGATGTCGACCTCCTCACCCAGGTCGGCTTTCTGATCGGCGGCGCGGTTTCGCTCTCGCAACTGGTGCGAGAGCTCGATGAACAGCGGGCGGTGGCGTTCGAGGCCTCACGGCTCAAATCCGAGTTTCTGGCCAACACCTCGCACGAGCTCCGTACCCCGCTGACCGCGATTCTCGGCTTCCTGCGCCTGATCATGGACGGCGCGGTCAAGAATCCGGAAAAGCAGCGCGAGTTCTTGAGCATCGCCCATGAATCGGCTGAAAACCTGCTCAATATCATCAACGATGTGCTCGACCTGGCCAAGATCGAGGCGGGTCGGCTCGAGGTCCATTTTGCCCCGGTTCCGGCGCGCACGATCCTCGACGACGTCGAGGCCCTGTTCAAACACCAGATGAAGAGCAAGGGCCTCAGATTCCGGACCGAAGGAGCGGACAAGAAGCTCGTGATCTGGGCCGACCCCGACCGCACCTCGCAGGTGCTGACCAACCTGCTCTCCAACGCAATGAAATTCACCGACCGGGGTGGGTCGATCGCCGTCATTTGCAGTCGGGAGGACGGACAGATAGTCTTCGCAGTTGTCGACACTGGTATCGGCATCGCTCGCGAGGAGCTCGAGAAGACCTTCTCGTCGTTTTACCAGGTGGACGGTTCAACGACCCGCCAACGGGGCGGAACCGGCCTCGGTCTCACGATCTCGCGCCGGCTCGCGGAGCTCATGGGAGGCTCGCTCGAGCTCGACAGCGAGGGCGCCGGCCACGGCACAACAGCGCGCTTGACGCTGCGCGAATTCACCACCGAGCATGAACCCGCGAGACCGGAGTAGCCCGCATATCGCAAGACCTCACTGCGGGCTTGACAACTCGAAGAATTTCTATATATTCCTAAATGGTTATGCAGTAATGAATGATGGAGGCCATCGATGCGTCGGTATCTCTTGTTGATCGTCGTCGTCATTACCACAGCTGTCACGGTTGGCGCCCAGGACCTGACCCTGGACGACGCCGTTCGGACGGCCGTCGCCGGCAACCCAGAGGTCGTCGCAGCCCGTGCCCGCGCCGACGCCGCCGACGCCAGGCTCGAGGGCGGCAAGAGCCATCGAATGCCCAAGATCGGGCTCAGCGAGAGCTTTGTCTATACCGACAACCCGGCCGAGGTCTTCGCCCTGACCCTCAATCAGGGGCGATTCGACATGCAGAAGTTCTTCATGTCGGACCCCAACAATCCGGATCCTCTCTCGACCTGGATCACTCGAGTCGATCTCGAACTGCCCATCTACACCGGAGGTACACTTTCGGCGAGGATAGGTCAGGCCCAATCCATGGCCAGCGCCGAGGAGCTCACCCTCGCTCACATTCGACAAAAGGTCGCTTTCGACACGATCACGGCGTACTGCAACCTCGCCAAGGCGCGCGAGCACGTCGACCTGCTGGAGAAGGCTCGCGCCACAACAGCCGAGCACGTCAGGATCGCCGAGCAGTATGCCGCCCAGGGCATCATCCTCCGGGCGGATGTCCTTCGTGCACAGGTCTATCTCGCCGAGTTGGACGAGTACCTCACGCAGGCTCAGGGTGGCGCTCTGCTCGCCCAGGCGGCGCTCAATTTCCAGATGGGGTCCGACCAGAGAGTTCCGCGGACGCTGGCCGAGCTGCCGTCGCACCCTGAAATCCGGGGCGACGTCGACAACTGGATCTCGGCGGCGATCGAAGATCGAAGTGATCTCGCCGCGGCACGTTCAAAGCTCGAGGCCGGCCGTCTCGAAGAGAAGGCCACTCGACCTGGTTACTTTCCCAGGGTCGCGGTGGTCGGCCACTACGACCTCTACGACGACACGATCTTCGGATCCAACGGCCATTCCGGATCGATCATGGCGGTAGCCAAGATCGACCTTTGGGGTGGCGGAGCGAACAACGCCTCCCGCGCGGCCGCGCGCCACGACACGGCGTCGTTCGAGGCCGACATCCACCGCTTTGAAGAGGGGGTGCGGCTCGAGGTCCAGCAGGCGTGGCAGGATCTGTCCACGGCCAGGACCCGCCACATGACCGCAACCTCGGCTCTCCGAGCGGCCGGCGAAGGTCTGCGGGTGCGGGAGAGCCGCTTCAAGCAGGGGCTCGACAAGATGATCGACCTTCTCGACGCAGAGACCGCACTTCGCGAGGCGGAGACCAGGGAGCTCGTCGCCCGCTATGACGTGGCCATCGACCGGTACCGGCTCAAGTACGTGTCCGGAGCGCCAGTTATCGAGAACATGGAGGAGAACTGATGAACTCGCCAACCCGTTTCATGACTCTGATTCCGATGGTCGCGCTGATTATGGCCGCCGGCTGCGGCCACGACGAAGCAAAGCGCGCGGACGCTCAACTCGAAACCCTGACGGTGACAACCGTCGAGGTCGAGGCGGTGAGCGACGTCAAACCCATCGATGTGCGCGGCGTCGTCCGGCCCGCCCGCCAGGCCGAAGTGTCGAGCCGCGCCATGGGACCGGTGGTGGCCCTTCGGGTGGACGCCGGATCGGTCGTCAGCAAGGGCCAGGTCCTGCTCGAGATCCAGCCTCAGGCTTCACAGGGCCAGCTCTCACAGGCCCGCGGCGCCCTGGCGCAGGCGCAAGCCGCCCTCGCCCAATCCAAACGGAATTTCGAAAGGTATCAGGCGCTCCACGCCGAGAACGCGTCCTCCGAACTAGAGCTCGATGTGGCGCGCATGCAGTACGAACAAGCGCGCGGCGCGGTGGCTCAGGCCGAGGGAGCGGTCAGTTCGGCGTCGTCGGTCGCCAGCGAGTCCGAAGTCAGAGCGCCGTTTGCGGCCCGGGTGATCGAGACCCTC
This sequence comes from Candidatus Sulfomarinibacteraceae bacterium, assembly GCA_963733915.1. Lineage (GTDB taxonomy): Bacteria > Acidobacteriota > Thermoanaerobaculia > Thermoanaerobaculales > Sulfomarinibacteraceae > Sulfomarinibacter. The sequence continues at coordinate 1,016,158 of CAVTEP010000011.1, read as the reverse complement.
GTCGAGGTGGGGGATCTCGCGGCTCCCGGACGGCCTCTGGTGAGGATCGAATCACTGGCGGACAAGCAGATCTGGTTGACCGTTCGCGCCCGCGACGCCGGTCGAATCGGCATTGGTGACGAGCTGGCAGTCCGATTCGACGCTCGGCCCGACTTCGGTGCGGTCGATGGGACAGTGGTGGAGATCGGCCCATCGGCCGACTCGACAACCCATACGCTGACCGTCAAAGTGGACCTCGGCAAGGTCGAGATCCCATCGGGTTTCAGCGGTCGCACGACCATTGAGGGGGATGTGACAGAACGTCTCGTGATACCTGTTTCGGCCGTCCATTATCGCGGCGGGCTCGAGCTGGTGGTGGTTCGCGCCGCCGACGGCACTGCGCGAACCCGCGCGGTGACGACCGGTGGTGTTCTTGCAGATGAGAAGGTCGAGATTCTCTCCGGCCTCGAATACGGAGACCTCGTGGTCGTCGATGCCCCGGGCCCGGTGGCCGACGGCACCCCGTTGGAGCTCGCACGATGACCGCCGAACACGACGATCTCCGTCCCAGGACCGGCGCTGCTCCCACGGCCAAGGAGATTGAGGAGGCGCACCGCGATGCTCTGCGCCTCAAGATGACCCGCCGAAAGCTCGGCATGGCTGGGAGAATCGGCCAGGCATTCCTCGAGTCGAAATTGACACCGCTGATCGTGGTGGCGTCGCTGCTCCTCGGCCTCTTCGCAGTGATCGTGACGCCCTCGGAGGAGGAGCCGCAGATCCAGGTCCCGATGATCGATGTCATGGTGGCCTACCCCGGCGCCACAGCCGAGGAGGTTGAGCACCGGGTCATCACGCCGCTGGAAAAGCTGCTCTACGAGATCGAGAACGTCGAGTACATTTACTCGATCTCGAACCCTTCCGGCGGGTTTATCGTCGCCCGTTTTCTGGTCGGCACCGATCCGGACCAGGCTGCGGTCCGGGTTCACAACAAAATCCAATCAGCAATTGATGGGATGCCAGCCGGCACGATGCCGCCGATTGTCAAACCCCGCACCATCGACGACGTACCCGTTGTGGCCTACACGCTGTGGGCCGAGGGGGCGTCGAACAACCAACTGCGAATCGTCGCGGACGAGCTCAAGACCGAAATAACCAAGCATCCCCGGGTCGCCCAGGTGTCGGTCATCGGCGGCCAGCGGCGGGTGCTTCGGGTCGACTTCGACCGTGAACGCCTCGCGTCCTACAACGTCTCCATCCTGCAGGCCTTCAGCGCTCTCCAGGCCATCAACTGGCGTCTACCCGCCGGCAACACTTCCATCGCCAATACCGAGGTCGTCGTCGACGTCGGTCAGTTTCTGAGCAACCAGAACGAGGTGGCCGATCTCGTCATCTCGAGTTCCGACGGCCGCCCCGTATACCTTTCGGACGTCGCCGATATTACTGACGGTCCGGAAGAGCCCTCCTCCTACGTTTGGCTCGGCACCGGTCCGGCGGCTCCTGAAAAGGGGATCACGGACGTTGGTATCGACCTGCCGGCAGTCACTATTGCGGTGTCCAAGAAACCGGGTACCAATGCGGTGGACATGGTTGCCGACCTCGACCGGACGATCGATCGGTTGCGGGGTACGGTCCTGCCGTCAAACATAGAAGTCCTCAAGACGCGGGACTACGGAGCTACCGCCGACGAAAAAGCCAACGAGCTCCTCAAACACCTGTGGTCCGCTACCATCGCCGTGATTCTCCTGATGTGGATCACGCTGTCGTGGCGTGAGGCGACGGTGGTGGCCGTTGTCATCCCGGTGACTCTCGCACTGACCTTGGCCGCCTCGTACTTTTTCGGTTATACCTTGAACCGGGTCAGTCTGTTCGCGTTGGTGTTTTCCATCGGGATTCTGGTCGACGACGCCATCGTGGTTGTCGAGAATATTCACCGCCACATCAAGCTGCGTTGGGCGGGCGCCAAACAGACCACGGTGTACGCCCTCGACGAGGTCGGGAACCCGACAATCCTCGCCACCTTTGCCATCATCTCTGCGCTACTTCCATTGGCTTTCGTGCGCGGTCTGATGGGACCCTACATGCGGCCGATACCGATCAACGCCTCCGCCGCCATGTTGTTCTCGCTGATGGTGGCGTTCACGATCTCGCCGTGGATGGCGTACCGGCTGTTTCGGAGGAGACCATCCACCGAGGATTCGGATTCCGACTCTGGTTCACCGCAGGACACCGGCGTGCCCGAGGAAGGGAAGATCTCCAGGCTGTACTCGTTTCTCATGAACCCACTCATCGGCAGGCCGTTGCGCCGCTACGTCTTCCTGGCCGGCGTCGCGACACTGCTGATGGCCGCCATGGGCACCGTAGCGGTGGGCTTCACCACCGTCAAGATGCTCCCCCATGACAACAAGTCCGAGCTGCAGATCGTGATCGACGCTCCCGAGGGATTTACTCTCGAGCAGACCAACGCAGCGGCGCGGGAGATCGCATACTCGTTTCGCAGCATGCCCGAGGTCACCGACTTCGAGGTATATGTCGGGACGGCGTCCCCGTTTAATTTCAACGGTCTGGTCCGACATTACTTTCTTCGCTCGGGTAGCAACATGGCCGATATTCAGGTCAATTTCGTCCACAAGCACAAACGCGCCGATAAATCGCACGCTCTCGCCAACCAGGTGCGGCTGATGCTGCTGCCGGTAGCCGACCGGCTCGGCGTCGACTTCAAAGTGGCTGAGATCCCGCCCGGCCCACCTGTCCTCTCGACCCTCGTCGCCGAGGTCTACGGACCGACTCTCGAGGGGCGCCTCGAGGTCGCCGGCCGGGTGAAAGAAATCTTTGCGACTACCGACGGCGTCGTCGATGTGGACTGGGAGGTGGAGGCAGCCGGCCCGAGAATCGAGGTCCACGTCGATCGCGAAAAGGCCATGCTCGCCGGGATCACACCGGAACATGTGGTGCGGACCCTGCGTGTCGCCCTTGACGGCGCAGATGTCGGCCTCGTTCACGACCCGACGAGCCGCGACCCGGTGCCCATTGTCCTGCGCCTCGAGCGTGCACAGAGAGCACACGTGGACGATCTGCTGCAGCTCGCGGTTCATGGCAGTAACGGCCGCCTGGTGCCGTTGTCGGAAATCACGGCGGCGGTTGAACACGAGCGTGAGCGCAGCCGGCACCACAAAAACCTCCAGCCTGTGACCTATGTCTATGGCGAGGTGGCGGGCCGTTTCGAAGCGCCGGTGTATGCCATCCTGGAGATGAAATCCCGGCTTGCGGACATCGTGACGCCACTCGGCGAGAAGCTCGAAATCATCACTACCCGACTGCCTGAGGACAGCACTCGCTACATCATGAAATGGGACGGCGAGTGGCACATCACCTATGAGGTCTTTCGCGACATGGGCATCGCATTCGCGGTTGTGATGGTGCTCATCTACGTGCTCATGGTCGGGTGGTTCAAGTCGTTTGTCACGCCAATCATCATCATGGTGCCGATCCCGCTGACCCTGGTGGGCATCCTTCCCGCTCACGGCTTCTTCGGGGTTTTCTTCACGGCCACGTCAATGATCGGATTTATCGCCCTGGCCGGCATCATCGTCCGCAACTCGATTCTGTTGGTGGATTTCATCAACCTCGAGCTGCAGGCGGGAGAACCTCTCGAAAATGCCGTGGTCAAGGCGGGAGCGGTGCGGCTGGTGCCCATCTTCCTGACCCAGCTGTCGACCATTGTCGGCGCATCGTTCATGCTCTCCGATCCGATCTTTCAGGGCCTCGCCCTGGCCATGATCTCGGGCATCATAGTGTCGACCGCCCTCACCCTGGGAGTGATCCCGGTGCTGTATTACATGTATCTGAGATACGTTGGACCGGAAAATGTTGTGGAGATTGATTGAAAACCCCTATCCGTGCCCGTATCCACCTCAGTGCCCGATTGAGCGTTTCGGGCACGGAGACGGAGACGGAAACGGCACGGGACGAAACTGAATTGAACAGGAGGAGAAAATGACCGTCAATGAAGCCCTTCGCGCCATGGCCGGAATCGTTGTGCTCGTGACCCTTGCGCTCGGATACTGGGTGAGTCCCTATTGGTACCTCTTTACGGCCTTTGTCGGACTCAACCTGCTGCAGTCCGCATTTACCAAATGGTGTCCGGCGATGGCCATTTTCCGCAGGCTCGGGCTGCGGGAGAGCTGAGGATTGAGTTGGGTGCTGACATGAAACTGCTGATGATCATCGTCGACAGCCACTGCCGAGAAGAGGTCGAGGTGCTGTTCAAGCGAAACGGTGTGACAGGATACTCGGAGATCCCAAACGCCCACGGCGTCGGCAAGACCGGCGTCCGGATGGGCTCGCGAGCGCACCCCAAGACCTCGTCGATCTTCTTTACAGTGGTCGAGGCCGAGAATGTGGCACCGCTGAAGAAGGCCCTGTGTGCCTACTGCGACGCTTGCAAGCGCGACATGAGGATGATTCAGTGGGGCGTCGAGGAGGTCGCGTAACCGATGTCTGATTGGCTGTCGATCCTGTTGTTCATCGCTGCCTGGCTGGTGCTGCAGCGAGTGCTGTTACCCAGGCTGGGCGTGCCGACCTGAGCGGTCCCGAACCCACCGGCCGGCGGCCGGGGAAAGCATAGCGACGAGCGTGAGTTGGAAAACGATCCGCCTTCGCGTTGAGGCGACGGCGGATCATCAATTCAAGGCTCACGAACCCGCCGAGCCAGGCGGGTTACTCGCTGATCTCTACGGGCAGGCTGCGCTCGACAGATTTCTCGGAGACCTTGTCGGTAATCGTGAACTCCAGCTCGTAAGGGCCGGGTTCGGGGAGACCGGAAAGGCCGATCGAGTTGCCATACATGTAGAGATCGCCATAAATCTTCGATGTCTCGAGCGGTGCCGAGAACGGGCGGCCGAGAGCCTTGCCATCCCTTTTGACCCGAATCTTCACCTCGAGCTCGACGGCCCCTTCGTCGTTGAGACCGGGCCGGACGAGAAATCCGAAGTAGGCGATCTCGGCTTCTCGGGTCAGCTCGGGTCCGGACACCGGGATCAGATGCCAGCCGCCGAAGGTGAAGGGCTCGCCGAGCTTCGCGTCAGGGTTCGGCGACGCGCCGATCCCGCACCAAAGCATCGACATCCACGGGCCTTCGGTGGTGATGGTCGTGACCTCGGCCTCGAGGCTGTGGGTAAACTGCGGGACGCCGCCAGACACTCCAACGATGTCGACGGAAAAGCTTCCCACCTGGAGCGGGAAGGCGAGATGATAGGCGGTGCCGTTCTGGCCATCGAGCGGTACCGCCACCTTCTCGAAGGTGCTGACCGGGTCACCGTCGGCCGCCGACACCTTTCCTGCAATCAGGTCGAGCTGCGGTGCGTCCGGCGGCAGCTCCATGTGGACCCAGAGAGGCTGGTGGACACCATCGCTGACTCCAGGCTCGGCAATCACGATAACGACTCCGTTGTAAGCGGCGTCGGCAGTCTTGAGGAGCGCGAGGCTCGAGGCTGAGGCCGCAACCGCATTCGAGACCGAGACCGGAAGCGGTACCTGGTTGAGGTCGGGATGGAGGAGGTACACATCGGGCGCTCGGCTCAGCGCGCTCTTGGATTTGATCCCCTCGCGACTCGAAGTGTCGAGCACGAAGTTGCCCGAATTCAGACTCTCTTCATTAAAGACAAAAAACAGAGTCGTGCCCTTGATCTTGAGCTCGGCGGGAAGCTTTGCGGGGTCGTAGACCCAGACCTCGGAGGCCTGGCTGGCCGTCCCGGCGCCGCCGCCGGCTGGTTCCGGTCCACGGACCTGGCGGCCATCCGGGCGCCCCATGACGATCAACACCTCGCCGCGATCAGTCAACGATCCGCGACGATTACCGAAGCCGAAGTTCTGATCCGCGAAGAGAACCTTGGCGTCAAACTCCGCCTTGAAGGCGTTGAACGAGCTGTTTTGCTCGGGATTGCGGCGCGCCCAGAACAATTTGATGAAATCCTCCGCCGCCTCATCCGAGGCTATCGTGTCCCACTCCTTCTTTTCCTTCTTGGTGAGCAGGAAGCCCTCAGGGCCATCCGCCCAGCCGGCGTACTCGTCGCTCAGTTGGGCGGAGGCGACCGGCGCCATCAGCACCGCGGTGGCAAAAATCGAAAGAAGAATGATTCCGGCGTGACGCATGTTGCATCCTCTCTCCCCGGAAAGGGGGCCTTCATATTACCCTCCCTCGGCAACGACGTCATCAAGCAAACCGGCGTGACAAATCAATCATCATCTGCGTATTGTCCCGAGCCCGTGCCGTCTCCGTTTCCGAGTCCGATGGGACGATGGACCACCTCGGAGACGGAAACGGAGACGGGCACGCAAAAAACGCCCCGCGAAAATCGCGGGGCGTTTCTCTCACAAAACTTCCCGGCGGCGACCTACTCTCCCACGCCTCTGGGACGCAGTACCATCGGCCCTGAGGGGCTTAGCTTCCGAGTTCGGAATGGGATCGGGCGTTTCCCCCACGGTATGGCCACCGGAAAAAACTACAACCAAAACCGAGATTCGCGTCAGTGCAAACGCTACAAAAAGTAACAATAATGTGTGGTCAAGCCGCACGACCGATTAGTACGGGTAAGCTTCACGCGTTACCGCGCTTCCACATCCCGCCTATCAACCAGGTGGTCTACCTGGGGTCTTCAGGGGCTTGCGCCCGGGAGACCTTATCTTGGAGTGGGCTTCCCGCTTAGATGCTTTCAGCGGTTATCCTTTCCGAGCATAGCTACCCAGCTGTGCCACTGGCGTGACAACTGGTGCACCAGAGGCTCGTCCATCCCGGTCCTCTCGTACTAGGGACAGATCTCCTCAAGTCTCCTGCGCCCACGGTAGATAGGGACCGAACTGTCTCGCGACGTTCTAAACCCAGCTCACGTACCGCTTTAATCGGCGAACAGCCGAACCCTTGGGACCTGCTTCAGCCCCAGGATGCGATGAGCCGACATCGAGGTGCCAAACCCTGCCGTCGATGTGAACTCTTGGGCAGGATAAGCCTGTTATCCCCGGAGTACCTTTTATCCGTTGAGCGACGGCCCTTCCACTCGGAACCGCCGGATCACTAAGTCCTACTTTCGTACCTGCTCGACTTGTAGGTCTCGCAGTCAAGCACCCTTACACCTTTGCGCTCTGCGGCTGGTTTCCAATCAGCCTGAGGGTACCTTTGAGCGCCTCCGTTACATTTTGGGAGGCGACCGCCCCAGTCAAACTACCCACCAGACACTGTCCCCGACCCGGATAACGGGCCTGGGTTAGACTCTCAATGCAGTAAGGGTGGTATCTCACCGGTGGCTCCACCGAGGCTGACGCCCCGACTTCAAAGCCTCCCACCTATGCTGCACATACAACATCGAGAGCCAGTGCCAAGTTATAGTAAAGGTTCACAGGGTCTTTCCGTCTAACCGCGGGTAACCGGCATCTTCACCGGTACTACAGTTTCGCTGAGCCCCTTGTGGAGACAGTGCCCAGATCGTTACGCCATTCGTGCAGGTCGGAACTTACCCGACAAGGAATTTCGCTACCTTAGGACCGTTATAGTTACGGCCGCCGTTTACCGGGGCTTCAATTCAAAGCTTCGCACCACCGAAGCGATGCTGACCTCTCCTCTTAACCTTCCGGCACCGGGCAGGCGTCAGACCCTATACGTCCGCTTAAAACGTTTGCAGAGTCCTGTGTTTTTAGTAAACAGTCGCCTGGGCCTTTTCACTGCAGCCCCCGTCCGCTCCAGCCGCAAGGGCCTTCACGTAATAAGGGCGCACCTTCTCCCGAAGTTACGGTGCAATTTTGCCGAGTTCCTTCACAAGGGTTCACTCAAGCGCCTGTGGATACTCACCTCGCCCACGTGTGTCCGTTTACGGTACGGTCACCCAAAGCTCTCCTTAGAGGTTTTTCTTGGCAGCGTGGGATCGACCACTTCGTCCAAAAGAGGACTCGAGATCACACCTCAGAGTTGATAGTCCGGCGGATTTACCTACCAGACCCCCCTATGTGCTTCGACCTGCACCTCCAGTCGCAGGCTGGCCTACCCTTCTGCGTCACCCCATCGTACAAACGAACTTTGAGTGGTACAGGAATATTAACCTGTTTCCCATCGACTACGCCTTTCGGCCTCGCCTTAGGGACCGACTCACCCTAGGTGGATTGCCCTTGCCTAGGAAACCTTGGGCTTTCGGCGAACGGAGTTCTCATCCGTTTTATCGCTACTCGTGCCGGCAGGGTCTCTTCTGTACGCCGTCAGCAGTCCTTACGGTCTGCCTCGTATCTCGCACAGAACGCTCCCCTACCATCGTGACCTCCGAAGAGAGCACGATCCGCAGCTTCGGTAGACAGCTTGAGCCCCGTTGAATTGTCGGCACAGGGTCGCTCGACCAGTGAGCTATTACGCTTTCTTTAAAGGATGGCTGCTTCTAAGCCAACCTCCTGGCTGTTTGGGCAACCCCACATCCTTGCCCACTTAGCTGTCATTTGGGGACCTTAGCTGGCGGTCTGGGTTCTTTCCCTCTCGACTATGGAGCTTATCCCCCACAGTCTGACTCCCACGCTGACGTTGGCGGCATTCGGAGTTTGATTGGAGTTAGTACCCTGGGAAGGGCCCGCGTCCATTCAGTGCTCTACCACCGCCACGAATCACGTGAGGCTAGCCCTAAAGCTATTTCGGGGAGAACGAGCTAT
>CAVTEP010000011.1:0-1005000 GCA_963733915.1 Candidatus Sulfomarinibacteraceae bacterium | reverse complement strand
CCAAAATTCCCCACTGCTGCCTCCCGTAGGAGTCTGGGCCGTGTCTCAGTCCCAATGTGGCCGTTCACCCTCTCAGGCCGGCTACCGATCGTCGCCTTGGTAGGCCATTACCCTACCAACTAGCTAATCGGACGCGGGCCCATCCAGAGGCGACAGGTCCCGAAGGATCCCCGCCTTTCCCCTCGTCGACTTGTGTCATCGAGGACTCATGCGGTATTACCCCCGGTTTCCCGAGGCTATCCCCCACCTCTGGGTAGGTTACCCACGCGATACTCACCCGTTCGCTGCTCGTGTACCCCCGAAGGGGCCTTACCGCTCAACTTGCATGTGTTAGGCACGCCGCCAGCGTTCATTCTGAGCCAGGATCAAACTCTCCACTTGAAAGTATCGATCGCCGCGTTCAAAACGCAGCGGTCATTTTCTGTTCGAGAGTTCTCTGTATTCGAATTCTCATAGTTTTTCCGTCGCTCGGTCAAAAGACCAAATGACAGAGGTCCGTTGGTTTCTCTCGATCCAGTTTTCAAAGAGCCTTGACCCGTGGCGGGCTTATCAATCTAGGACACTCGGGTCTCGCTGTCAAGCATTTTCGATGTCTTGACTGCGTCCGATCAGCCTCCCCTACCACCGTGGGGAGCGCAACCATACGGAAGCCGGCATCGACTGTCAAGCCCCTCGAGCGATCTTTTTCGAAGAGGATGCCAACGGTCCGGAGACACCCGTTGCTCACCTCAGCCAGGCGAGCAGAAAACGGACCCGAAGCTCGAGGGGAAAATAAAAAGATGGGGGAAGAGTTCCAAGGCAAGGAAGGCATGTCTTGGACGGAACTCTCGACAGGATGGAGGGCGCCTCGTAGAGAGGTCCTGAAACCCTTCCCCCGTGGAACCTGGTTTTCAAATGGAGTGATACCGCTTGGTATCACTCATGGGGCCCGGAAGCTTTTCCACCTTGCACTTCGATCATGGATCGTAAACCGTCGACACACAATCCCCCAACTAGAGGGTTTTTCTGACTAAAATGAGAATCGTTCCTAATAAGATATGCTGGCGCCCGGTCCTCAACCAAAAACGACCCGGCGTGCACTGATTCGCCAAGGTCTGATCAACAGCGCGCGGATCGCCTCCGGATAGGCGATGTGCTCCTCGCTGAGGATACGGGCTGCAAGACGGTCCTCGTCGTCGTCGTCGCGCACCGGTACCGCTCGTTGGATCACGATCGGTCCGTGGTCAAGCTCGACGTCGACCAGGTGAACCGTACAGCCCGTAACCTTGACCCCATGCTCGAAGGCCTGGCGCTGCCCGTGCAGCCCCGGAAAAGATGGCAGCAGCGCCGGATGAATATTGAGGATGCGGTTCGGAAACGCGCCAACGAAAAACGCCGACAACATCCGCATATAACCCGCGAGGCAGACCCAATCCACAGCGGTTGCCTTGAGCCGTTCGACCACCACCCGGTCGTGGGCCTCTCGGTCGGGGTATTTCGTGTGCGAGAGAACGGCCGTCGCCAGACCGTGCTCGGCCGCCCATTCGATGCCCGGGGCATCGGCCCGGTTGGAGATGACGATCGCAACCTCGGCCGGCACCTCGCCCGCCTCGCAAGCGGCGACAATCGACTTCATGTTCGAGCCGGTGCCGGAGATGAGGATGCCGAGCCTGGTGAGCGCCATAGGGTGATGATAGCGAAGTCGAAAGAATGAGGAATGAGGAATTGGGAATGAGGAATTCCCACCCACCCGCCCATTGCGGATTTCTGGATTCGGAATTACCACCCACCCACCCGGCAGCCGAGACGGCTGCCCCACAAACATCCTCAAATTGGCCAATGGCTTTGGGGGCAGGTGTTTCTCGTCTTGGGTGAGTTCGGGCCCCGGTATCCGAGCGGACGGGTGGGCGGCCCGCGCACGCACGTCCTGCTGCCTTCGCGGGGGCTGAAGCCCCCGCCTACAGAGTTTCTGTCACCAATCTTCAACAGCAATTCGCCGCGGGGCTCTCGGAAAAGCCCCGCGGCGAATTGCTGTGGTGCCCAGGCGCGGAATTGAACCACGGACACGCGGATTTTCAGTCCGCTGCTCTACCATCTGAGCTACCTGGGCACACCAGGTTGGAGCGTTATAGCTCAGGGCCCATTGAGTGTCAAATGCGTATGGGAGCGACGAGGTGTCCCGCGTCACGTCGATCGACTCGCACGCTGCGCAGAATTTCGTGAATCGCATACAATGCCGACCGTGGAAATCGTCAAATTTTTCTTGCAGACCGGCTGGGTGGCCAAGGTTGTCCTCGTCATCCTGATCATTTTCTCCCTCGCCTCGTGGTCGGTAATCCTCGGCAAGTGGCGCGAGCTCGGTGCGGCCCGCCGCGCCTCGGAACGTTTCCTCAAGGTCTTTCGCGAGGCTTCCCGACTCAATGAGGCAGCCGCTGCGGCCCCCAAATATCGATCGTCGCCGTTGGCGGGCATGTTCCAGGCCGGCTATACCGAGCTCGAGGCGCAGATTCGAACCGTCAAACGCAGCACCGTGACCGGCGAACAACTCAAGCTCAAGAGCCTCGACGGAATCGAGCGCGCCCTCGAACGTGCGATGGGAGCCGAAACGGAGCGGCTCCAGCGAGCGCTGCCGATGCTCGCCACCACCGCCAGCGCGACCCCCTTCATCGGCCTCTTCGGGACCGTGTGGGGGATCATGAACACTTTCCACGCCATCGGTGCCACCGGCTCGACCTCCATCGTCACCGTCGCCCCTGGCATCGCCGAGGCCCTGGTCAACACCGCCGCCGGGCTCCTGGCAGCGATTCCGGCGGTGGTCGCCTACAACCACCTCCTCGCCAAGGTGCGGATCATGCGGCGGAGGATGGAGGATTTCGGGCTCGAGTTGCTCAACCTGGTGGAGAGGAACTTCACCTGATGAATTTCGAATTTCGAATTTCGAATTTCGGATTATTTCGCCCAGCCCTCCCGGAAGGATTGCAGCGAGGCGAGGCATGGGTGAATTCGAAATCCGAAATCCGAAATCCGAAATTGGACGGTGGTAAGCGACGATGGCCGGGAAAGTCACCGAAGATCTGGATCAACTGGCAGAGATCAACGTGACTCCTTTGGTGGACGTCATGCTGGTCCTGCTCATCATCTTCATCATCACCGCTCCCATGCTCGTCCAGGGGCTCAAGGTCAATCTCCCGAAGCAGAACGCCCCGGCTCTTAACGCCGACAGCGACGAGCCGGTGATCCTGACCCTGACCTCGGACCAGATCATTCTGCTCGGCGATGAACCCGTCCACCTCAAGCTGCTCGCGGACCGCCTCGGATCTCTCCTCGCGGGCAGCCCGCGGCCGGTCTACCTCAAGGCCGACGAGAACCTACCCTACGGATTTGTCATACGCGTTCTGGCGGTACTCGACCAGGTCGGGGTCGAACAGGTAGGCATGGTCACCCACCCCGAGGGGGGAGGTTGATTGGATCCGGTCACCAGGGTTCTCGTTGACCGGGAGCGAGCCCGACCCCGGCTGCTTCCGTGGGTGTTCCTGGCGGTGACGCTCCACGCCGGGCTCGCGGCCGCCACGTACCTGGTGGGTCGGCGGGCCGCGTCTCGACCGGTCCAGCTGCCGGTGGTGTCGGTCAAGCTGGTCAGGCCCCAGACGCCTGATCGGCGACCCCCCTCCCGACAACCCGAACGGCCTGCCACGGCGATCCCGCAACCCACGAAAGTGCCGGCGACCGCTGTCCCGAAGCCGGCCGTCGTGGCGACCGCGCCGCCCGACGTACCCGAAGTGCCGAGGGCCAGCGAGGACGCCATGCGCGCCGCCGACTCGAAGGCGACCCCGGCCCCCACGCCCCCCCCGGCTCCCGCGGGTGGTGGTGGAGGCCTGTCGGTGGGCGAGAGTGCCGGCGGTGGCACGGCCGGCATCCCCGCCGACTTCCATTTCACCTATTACATCGAGCGCATGTTGGCGCTCATCGAGTCCCGATGGTACAAGCCGGCGGTGGCATCCGGCGCCCGCGCCCGGGTCGGCTTCGTGATCCTCAAGGACGGCCGGCTCGAGGGGATCCGCCTCGAGGAAAGCTCCGGTATTCCGAGCTTCGACCGCGCCGCCATGCGCGCCATCTATGCTGCAAACCCGCTGCCGCCGTTGCCGCCGGCCTACGGCAAGCCGAGTCTGACCGTCCACCTGAGCTTTTCGGAGTAATACATGAATCGTCTTTCCCAGCTCCTGATGATCTGCACTGCGATCCTCGGCCTCACCGCCGGACCCGCAAACGCCCAGGACGAGCTGTACCTCGAGATCACCCAGCCCGGCTTGCGCCGGGTTGCGGTGGCTGCGCCGCCCCTGATGGTGCTGCCCGGGACGCCCGCCGAGGCGGCGAGAGGATTTCAGGAAACGCTCGACAACGACCTTGCCGCGGCCGCGCCGATCGCCGTGGTCGAGCAGAAGCTCTACGCGCTCGTCGAGGACGATCCCCGGCCCGAGGTTCTCAATCAGAGGTGGCGGGCGATCGGCGCTCAGTTTCTCCTGACCGGCACCGTGGTTCGCGCCGGTGGTCAGCTCGTGGTCGAGGCCCGACTCGTGGATCTGGTGTCGGGCGAGTTCGCGTTTGCCAAGCGGTACCGGGCCGGCATCACGGCCTCGCCGGTCGTCGCTCACACCCTGGCCAACGACATCGTCCAGGTCTTCACCGGGAGACCCGGGCCCTTCCTTTCGCGTATCGGTTTCATTTCGGACCGCGCCGGCGGGCCCGAAATCTGGGTTATGGACTGGGACGGCGACAACCCCAGGCAGCTGACAAAACATGGCGCTATCGCGCTGGCCCCAGCATGGTCACCCGACGGCCGGCAGATGGTCTTCACCTCGTTCCTCCGAGGTACGCCGGCGCTCTTCGTGCTGACTCCACAGGAGGGGTACCTTCGCCTCCTCTACGACAAGGGCGGCGTCAACTCGTCGGCCTCATTCTCCCCCGATGGCAAGAGAGTCGTCTTCGCCTCCAGCACCGATGGCAATACCGACATCTTTGCCATCTCGGTCGAGGGTGGGACGCCGCAACGGCTGACCTCAGCCCGCGGCATCGACACCCAGCCCGCGTGGGCGCCAAACGGCCGGCAGATCGCCTTTACATCGACCCGAACCGGCAGCCCGCAGATCTATCTCATGGACGCAGACGGCTCCAATGTGCGCCGTCTCACCTTCGACGGCGGGTTTCACGACGAGGCGGCCTGGGCTGACGACGGCACCCGTCTGGCCTGCACGACCAAGGTCGGCAACCGGTTTCAAATCGCCACAATCGACATCATCACCGGCGAGCAACGGGTGATTCCGGGCCCCGGTAACAACGAGTCGCCCTGCTTCTCGCCCGACGGCTCGATGCTGGCGTTCGCGTCGGACCGCACCGGATCCACGCAGATCTTTGTCACCGATGCCGATGGTGTGCCACACCAGCTCACCCGCGAAGGCAAGAATCATTCGCCGACATGGACGAGTGCTTCGAAGTAGGGACCCGTGCCAGTCTCCGTCTCCGTCTCCGCTCTCCGTCTCCGATTGATCAATTCGAGGGAACGGAGTGTTGTTTTCGGGCACGGAAACGGAGACGGAAACGGAGACGGGTTTAGAATCGACCCAGGAGAGATCTAATGAGCGACCGCAAGTATCGACATCGCGGGTATCAGGACGACGACCGGGACCGCGAGCGGCAGCAACGCGAGAAACCGAAAACCGACGGCGTCAAGCGTTACGACGGCGCCCCACGCGGGCGCGGCGTCGGGGCACCCACGGCCGTGACCTTCAAGTGCGCGCGTTGCGGCAAGGAACTCGGCGACGTCAAGGTCGCAAAAGAACAGAACTGCCCATCCTGCGGTTCAGCGCTCCATTCGTGCACCAACTGCAGCTTCTTCGATACCGGATCCCGATTCGAATGCAAGAAGCCGATCGCCAAACGGGTCGAGAGCAAGACCAAGGCCAACAACTGCTCGTTTTTCAAACCCAAGGTCATGCGCGATCTCAGGGCGGCTCAGCCCGAGAAGGCGACCGACGCACGGTCGGCATTTGACGCGTTGTTTAAGAAATAGGGCATGAGGCTATGGGGCTATGGGGGCCCAGCCGCCTCCCAATATGTAGGTGCCACGCCCGCTTCGTGCTTCATAGCCTCATAGCCAGGTCGCGGAGCGACCGGCCATGGCCACATAGCCACGACAACCACCGTCAGCCGATACCCGACCTACGTTTTCGGTGTCGTCGACGCGGCATCGCGCGACTCGTTGAGCTCTGCTCGTCTCACTGCGAGCCCCCCGCCGTGATGGTCTCGAGGCCGTGTGCGTTGGGTCCGGTCTCCTCGCGTCGTAGCATGACGGCGAAGAAGAGTGCGAGGAAACCGAGGGTACTGAAGGCCCACATCCCCGGGATGTGGCCCGTCGGGTTCGCTGCGCTCGCCTGATAATGGTCGTTCAAGAACCCGATGAGAAGCGGCACCCCCATGACACCGAGCTGTTGGATCAGGGTCATGACCGCATAGGCCGTTCCCAGCCGTTTTTCATCCACGATGTAGGCCACCGAAGGCCACATGACGGCTGGGATCAAGGAAAAAGCAATCCCCATCATGGCCACCGGAACCACCAGCGGGGTGATGTGATACGCCATCATGAGAAAGACCGGCATCATCAAAAATGAACCGAAGACCATGAACAGCGCCCGTTTGCCGACCTTGTCCACCAAGAGCCCGAAAAGCGGCGTGGCGAACATGGCAGCCAGCGGGAGCACACTGTTGAATCGACCCGCGGTATCGCGAGTAACCTCCCAGGCTTCCATGAAGAACTTGATGGAGAAACCCCGGAACGGGAAGATGGCGGAGTAAAAGGTCAGACACAACGCCACGACGTACCAATACGACTTGCTGAATCGGAAGAGGTCGGAGAGCACCAACTTGTCGGTTTCACCTGCCTTGCCGAGACCGTAACGGCGACTAGCACGCATCTCCAGGGCGCCATATGCGACGGCCGCCACAACGCACAGCGTTCCAATCGCGGCCGCAATGATCAGCGGACGTTGCCAGCCCTCAAATGCCGATGGAACCCAGGTTGGCATCCAGTCGGCAGAAAAGGAACCGAGGCGAGCAATGGTCAGGTTGATGCCAAAGGCAAAACTGAGTTCCCGGCCTTTGAACCACCTCGCCAGGGCGCAGGTGATGGCAACGATCAAGGGTTCGGAACCCAAACCGAGAAGAAATCGAGCCGCAACCATGACCCAGAAGTCCGAGGTCGTGACCATCAGGATCCCGGCAAAGGTGCAGATGGCGCCAAAGACAACGGTGGATTTGGCGGTGCCGTATTTGTCGATGATCACTCCGCCGAGCAACAGCACGATGACTGCCGCCAGGGAGTAGACCGAGAAGAGCATCCCGTAATTGGCGTCGGTAAATCCGAGCTCCGACTTCAATATGTCGGCGATGGGGGCGATCGAGTCATAGATGTAGTAATTGGCGAACATCGCCAGGCTGATGACGACCAACACCACCCAGCGGTACATGGCCGGCGCCTGGGTCGGACCCACGCCGGATCGAGAGTCGGTCATGGCTTCTCCTTCGACCATAGAAATCGAACTCGGTCCCGAATTGTAGCGCCAATTGGAATGACTGCATCTCCTTTTGGTGTTATAATAGCGAAATCCACCCGTGGCGCCCCGGCGACCGCGGTCGCCGGAGGAATCCCGCACATTGCTGACGCGTAGAAAGTTTCTCAAGAACGCAAGTTTGACTGCAGCAAGCTCGCTCGGATTTGCGGGCTATGGTTTTGCAACCGCCACCGATCTGCCCGGCGTGCGCCGGCAGCGCTTCGATCTACCCAATCTCCCGGCCGCATGGGACGGACTCAGGATCCTCCAGATATCGGACGTCCATGCCGGGCCCTATATGGACGCTGCACGGATGACGCAGATCCGGGACATGGCTGTCCATCTCGAGCCCGATCTCATCGTCTTCACCGGTGACCAGATGGACCGCCGTTCTTCAGACGCGAATCTCTTTGTCCGTGGCTTCTCCGGCATCTCGGCGCCGATGGGCGTGTGGGGCATCCTCGGCAACCACGATCACTTCATCGACCCCCGCCGGTCGGAGTGGGCGCTCGAAGCGGCGGGCATTCAGCCGCTCGTCAACAACGGCGTGAGCTTCGAGCGGGACGGTGCCTCGCTGGCCATCGTCGGGATCGAGGACCTCCAGGCACGCGGCGGGCGCGGACCGGACTTCTCGGTCCTCGGATCCTACCCGACCTCGTACCGGCTCTGTCTCTGTCACCAGCCGCAGGGCTGGCACCAGGCGGTAGCTGCCGGCGCCCACCTCACGCTGTCAGGTCACACCCACGGCGGACAGATCGCACTCACCGGTCGTCACCTCAACGTCGCCCGCTTCAGCACCCGCTACATCGCCGGGCCCTACCGCCGGGAAGAGGCTTTCCTCTACGTGTCGCGAGGTGTGGGCGTAGGCGCGGTGCCGGTGCGTGTCGGTGCGCCGCCGGAAATCGATCTCCTGACGTTGCGCAGCCCGGCGGCCGGAGCACGGGTCGCGGCGTAGCCGCCCCCACTAGCCCGCATATCTCACCAGCTTTCTGCTGCGGCCGGCGATGCATCGCACCCAGCGGTGCTTTCTCCGCTCGGGGTGCTCAACGTACTGCTGAGTACGTCTCCGCGCCCCTCGAGTCGAAAACCCCACTGGGCACGGCGCCTCGCCGTCCTCGCGACGAAACCCGGTGAGACATGCGGGCTAGGTTCGTTAGATCGTTACACCTTAAAACGTTAAACGTTGGAGTAGAAAGCCCTCACCTCGAGGACGGGTGGGTGGAACGTTGTAACGTTCAACGTTGAAACGTTCCACCCACCCATCCCTGAGACTTCGAGGGACCAACCCCAACGTCGGAACGTTCGGCTCATCCCAAATTGCGTGAGATCGAGATTTGGAAATTCCGGTCATCAGGCCCGGCGACAGGGACAGACCACAAGGGCAGGGCCAGAGAGCAGCGGCCGGGGCAGCGACCGGTTTGGGTGTTGGGGGAGGTCGGGTGGAAATTCCTAATTCCTAATTCCGAATTCCGAATTCTTCCGACTCTTACATCGGGTAGAGGCCGTCGTCACGGGTCGGCGCTGCACCGCCAAAGCCGCCCCCACCCTCCTCCCCCATCTCTTCCTCGAGGGCGTCACCCATTTCCTCTTCGACCTTTTCCGGATCCTCGCCGGCTTCGAGGCGGCGGATCATCTCCTCCATCGCCGGGGTGACAGGCTCGCCGGCGATCTCGGTCATGCGGCGCACGGCGGACGCCATCGCGCGCGGGTCGTTCTCGTCCATGTTTTCGAGCTCGGCGGCAAAGCGCATCATCTCGCGCTCGACGCGCGGGTCCTCCGCGTCCGCGCCTGCGTCGGCACCGACATTTGCGGCCTTCGAAGATGCAGCCACGCCGAATCGAGACGGCACCCGACTCAGGTCCTTTTCTCCGCATCTGGGACACACCGGGACCTTTTCGGCTGACACCGAAAAAGAGTGAAAGCTGTAGATACGGTTGCATTTCGTGCAGAGAAACTCGTAGACCGGCATCAGCCTCCTCCCTCGCTGCTCCCGTCGGGCCACGCGCCGATTCGGAATTGGTCGAGGTCCGACTCAATCAGGGAATTCACATGAACCCGCATCGCCAGTTCAACGGCGTTGTCATCGAATCGCTGCGCGAGCTGATGTGGAAGTGCCACGGCTCGACGCACCGAATCGGCCTCCGCGAGCGGCACGCGGAGGATCGAGATGCCGGGCGCCGACAGGACTGCCCGCCGGATGACTCGGCGAAGCTCGGCGATGCCTTCGCCGGTCAGCGCCGAAACGGCAACCGAACCGATGCGACGCCCACCACCGATGGCACGAGCCGAGCCGATGAGGTCGACTTTGTTGAGGACGACGAGCGCACGATCGCGCTCGACGCCCAGGCCCTCGAGCACCTCCTCACCGACTCGCAGTTGCTCCTCCCATGCGGGGTGCGTGGCGTCGACGACATGCAGCACGAGGTCGGCGTCGGTCGCCTCCTCGAGGGTCGAGCGAAAGGGCGCCACCAGGTCGTGGGGCAGCTTGCGGATAAACCCGACCGTGTCGGTCAACACGGCGCTTAGCTCTTCGCCGAGCGCCGCTTTTCGGGCCCGTGGATCGAGGGTTGCGAACAGCCGGTCCTCGACCAGCACCTTGGCCCTCGTGAGTCGGCGAAAGAGTGACGACTTTCCGGCGTTGGTGTACCCGACGATGGCGACCGTCGGCAGATCGGAGCGCCGTTCCCGGCGCAACCGCCGGTCGCGCTCGATGACTTCCAACTTGAGGCGCAGCTGGGCCATCCTGCGATTGATCAGCCGGCGGTCGATCTCGAGCTGGGTCTCGCCCACGCCTCGAGTTCCGATCCCGCCGGCCTGTCGCGAAAGGTGCCGCCAACGACGGGTCAGCCTCGGCAGCAGATAGCCCAACTGGGCGAGCTCGACCTGGGTCTGGGCCTCGCGGCTGCGGGCGCGCTGGGCGAAGATATCCAGGATCACCGCCGCGCGGTCGAGGACCTTTACGGTGGGCGGCATTTCACCTTCGATATTGCGGACCTGCGAGGCGGTGAGGTCCTCGTCGAAGATCAGCGACTCGACGTGGTCTTCGCGGCACTGATCCGCTATCCGCTGCAAAAAGCCCCGGCCAACCAGGGTCGCCGGATTCGGCCGAGCCCGTTCCTGGACGGCGCGCGCGACGACGTCGCCGCCGGCGGTGTCCACCAACCGCTCGAGCTCGTCGAGGTGCTCCTCGACCACCGGCCTCGGAATACCGGGCACAGCAAGGCCGACAAGCACCGAGCGCTCGCGGCCACGGTCCCCTTGCTCGTTGAGAACTCTCGCTTCCATGGGCTACGGGAGGTCCTCCCGGTGCATCCGGAGAAGGACCTTCTCGCACGCCGCGAGCGCCTCCTCGACGTCCTTTGCACCATGGGTGCTGGAGACGAATGCGGCCCGGCCCACCTCTGGTGGCAGCAGGATGCCCTCGGTGCGAAGGGCGGCCGCAAACCGGCGGTAGCCATCGACGTCTGAAGCCTCGAGCCCCCTGCGGTCGACCAGCGGCTGATCCGTGAGATAGATCGAAAACACGGATCCGATCCGGTTGATCGTCATCGGACGCGAAAACCGCTCCGCCAAGGCGAGGAGGCCCTGAACGAACTGATCGGTGCGCTTCTCGAGGTGCTCGTAGACGGCGTCGTTTTTGAGGATCGACAGGATGGCCTCGGCCGCGCCGAGGGCCACCGGATGTGGAGTCGGAAGGGGATCGTAACCGGACATCGGTGCCTGCTGCTCGCGAAAAGCGACCGCTCCTATCGGGAAACCCCCGCCCAGCGCGGCCCCGTATACTGCAACGTCTGGGGTGATGCCGGCGCGGGCGGCTGCACCCCCGCGGTGCACGCGAAAGCCTGAAATCCGCTCGTCCATGACCAGCAAAACGCCGGTGTCGCGGCACGCTTCGGCGATCTCCTGCAACACACCGTCGGGCGGCGGGACGACCCCGAATCTGCCCATCAGGGGGTCCAGGATCAGAGCCGCCAGCTTCTTGCTGCCGCTGGTCAGCGCGGCGACGATCTTCGGGACGTCCCAGCCGCGGACCTCACGAATCGGATTGGAAGGGTCGATCGATAATTCGGGAGGCGCTCCTATTCGCAACGGAGCGCCGCCGTCAAGCACGAGAAAACGGCTCTTGCCGGTTGTCTGGCGCGCCCACTGGAGCACGTGCTGAAAGGCCTCGTCCTGGCTCCGGCAGAACCACCAGCTCGAGACCCAGGGAAGGAACCGGCTCAGAGTCTCGGCGAGATCCACTTCCTGGGGTACGTGAAAACCCTCAGGGACACCGCCGGCGAGAACTTTGCGCGCCGCATCGAGCACGAACTGATTGGCGTATCCGACGATGGTGGCACCGCCGGCGCCGATAAAGTCGATGTAGCCGACATTATCGATGTCGAAGACGCGCGGGCCTTCGGCCTTCTGAGCGACCATCAGACGTTCGGCCCCCACTTGCAGAATCGGGACCGCGCCGGCCTTTTCCAACAGCTCGTCGTGGCGTCGACCCATCGCGATCAGAAATCCCTCTCGTCCTGGTCGCCGTCTCCCCAGAAGAAGAAACCCCGGCAGCGATGGGAGCAGAAGGTCCGACCGAAATCGAGGACCGCACAGTACTGACAGTAATGGACCTTACAGATGAAGCACTCCTCGAGCTCGCGCTCCGGCACCTGCAGGCCGCAACTCGGACAAGCCACCAACTCCTCTTCGGGAGCTTCAAACGCCATCGAATCGAGTATAGCGCGACCTCCCTCCAGCCGATCTTAGGTCGCATATCTCACCACCTCGCGACTGCGGCCCGCGATACGGTGAGACATGCGGCCTAGACTCAGACCCTTCCTGCCGCTATAGTCCTCGGTCGGGCGGTGTAGCTCAGGGGTAGAGCAGGGGTCTCATAAGCCCTGTGTCGGTGGTTCAAGTCCACCCACCGCCACCAATTCCGGCCGCCGGATTCTCGGGGAATCCGGCCGGCCGGAATTGGTGAAGAGGGTTAAGATGACCCATGCTCGCCGACAGCTTCGTCCGCCACTTTCACCGCGCGTTTCCCGCGCTGGTCGGCAGGACGAGTCCTGGTGGCGTCTTTCCGGAGGGCCGGATTCGGTCGCCCTGCTCTATCTGCTGCGTACGGACGAGCTCGGGCTCGAGCTCGGAGGCAGCGCACGTGCACCACGGCATCCGCGGCGAGGAGGCGGACCGCGACGCCTCGTTCTGCGAGGCCATCTGCGCCGAGCTGGGTATTCCCTGCCATATCCTGCGAATCGACCCGATCGGCCCGCTGAGCTCGGGACGCGAAGGAACCTGGCGCCGACTCCGCTACAACGCCCTGCTCGACCTCAAAGAATCGGGCGGATTCGCGGCCGTCGCTACCGGCCACCATCGCGACGACGTAGCGGAGGGTGTACTGGTCCAGCTGCTTCGCGGGGGCGGACCCCGTGCCCTGGCCGGCATCGCGTCGGCGACGGCGGACGGCGTCATCAGGCCACTGTTGCCATGGACCCGTCGCGAGCTCCGCGCCTGGCTCGAAGCGCGCGGAATCGGGTGGCGGCAGGACAGTTCGAACAGCGATACCGATCTGCTGCGAAACCGGGTACGCCTTCGCCTCCTGCCGGAACTCGAGGCGGCGAGTCCGGCCCTCCGCAAGCACCTCGTGCACCTCGCCGAGACCCTCGCTGCGGATGAGGCCCACCTCGCTGCCGAGCTCCACGCCGTCGCGGCCTGGATCGATCCATGGGAACCCGAGGGCGGCATCGCCATTGAGGCGGTCCGCGGGATGTCGTCGCCCCTGCGAACGCGTTGGCTTCACGCGCAGGCCACTCACATCGGCGTCGAGCGGGTGACCCGTCGCCAGGCTGCTCTTTTCGGCGAGCTGATCGAACACGGCCGCCCGCGGGCGGTGACGCTGGGTGATCGCTGGCGGCTGCGCCTGGCTCGCGGCAGGCTGTGGCTCGAGCCGCCCACTTCCACAGCCGCCTTTTCACACCAGCTCGAGATCGGCAGAACCGTCGATCTGCCGCTGCCGGGATGGAGCGTGCGGTTGCGGTCAGCGGGGGGTCCAGCGCCGGATTCACGCTGGTTCTGTCAGGCTCCAGACGGGCCATACCTCGAGGTTCGGTCCCCGGCACCTGATGATCTCGTCGAGATCGAAGGTCGATTGGTGCCGGTCCGCAAGCTGTTGTCCCGCCGGCTGCCACGCCATCTCCGATCGGTTTGGCCTGTATTCTGCGAAGATGATAGAATTTATTGGATTCCTGGCGTGTGGCAGGACCCGTCAATCGTGGGACGGAAGGGCCATGTTGTGGAGGTGATGCGTCGTGAGCAAACTGCGGGTCGTGTATAGCGCCGAGAGCATCGGCGAACGCCTCTCCGATATTGCGGCGATGATTGCGAAAGACTACGCCGACAGCGAGCTCGTTCTGGTCGGCATGCTGAAGGGCGCGGCGTTTTTCCTCGCCGACCTCGCACGCCTCATACCGAGCGCCGTGGACTTCGAGTTTGTCACCGTCACATCATCCGCGGGAGCTCACGGCGAGGTCGTGAACTTGACCTTTGCAACCCGGGTCGACGTGACCAACCGCCACGTCCTGATCCTCAAAGATGTACTCCATTCAGGCGTCACGGAAAACTACCTCATCACGCATCTGAGCCAGCAGAATCCAGCCTCGATCGAGGTCGCGGCGCTGGTGGACAAACCGCAGCTGCGCAGCGTAAACCTCAAGGCGCGCTACGCGGTTTTCGACGACGCGCCGGACGGGTTTCTGGTCGGCTACGGTCTCGGTCCCGGGCACGGGGAGCACACCAATCGACCCGACCTCTGCATACTCGACCAGAACTGAGGCCACCTCACCGCAGGGAACAATCCGGGCGGGAGACGGTGTTCTCCCAAAGGCCCCGTCGCCAACGGCGGACGCCGGAGGATAGCAAAGAGTGAACCAGACTGTACGCACCGTGTTGATGTGGATCGTGATCCTGATCGGCGTCCTGCTGATTCTGCAGGTCCTACGGGGTTACAACACGACGAGCCGGGAGATCTCTTTCTCCGAACTCCTCGATCGGGTCGCCGACGGCGAGATCGAGCGGGTCCTGATCAAGGGCGACGAGATTTTCATCCGCACGACTGGCGCCGCTGACGACTCTGCGGCGAGTCCACGCTACGACCTCTACACCTACAATCCCGGCTATGACGACCTGATCAACAACCTGCGCGAAGAAAAGGTCGATATCAAGGTCGAGAAGCCTTCCGACGGGCGCATGCTCACGGCGCTTCTATCGTGGGCGCCGCTCCTCATTCTCGTCGCCCTCTGGTTCGTGTTCTTCCGCCAGATGCAGGCGGGCGGCACCAAGGCGATGTCATTCGGCAAATCGAAGGCCCGGCTCCTCAACCCCGATCAGACCAAGGTCACATTTGCAGACGTTGCGGGGGTCAACGAAGCCAAAGAGGAGCTCGAGGAGATCATCGAGTTTCTCAAGGAACCGAAGAAGTTTCAGCGTCTCGGCGGCAAGCTCCCGAAAGGCGTCCTCCTCATGGGTTCGCCGGGAACAGGCAAGACCTTGCTGGCCAAGGCCGTGGCCGGTGAGGCCGGGGTCCCGTTCTTCTCGATCTCGGGGTCCGATTTCGTGGAGATGTTTGTCGGCGTCGGCGCGTCACGGGTGCGCGACCTGTTCGAGCAAGGCAAGAAAAACGCGCCCTGCATCATCTTCATCGACGAGATCGATGCCGTCGGCCGCCACCGCGGCGCCGGCCTCGGTGGTGGCCACGACGAGCGCGAGCAGACCCTCAACCAGCTGCTGGTCGAGATGGATGGTTTCGAATCCAACGACGGCGTCATTCTCATATCCGCAACCAACCGGCCCGATGTGCTCGACCCCGCCCTGCTGCGACCGGGCCGGTTTGACCGCCGCATCGTGGTCAACCCGCCCGACGTCAAGGGCCGCGAGGGCATCTTCAAGGTCCATACCAAGGAAATCCCTCTGGCATCGGATGTGGACGCGACGGTCATCGCCCGCTCCACCCCGGGGTTTTCGGGCGCCGACATCGCCAACCTGGTCAACGAGGCGGCCTTGCGCGCCGCGCGTGTGAACAAGATGAAGGTCGACATGGCGGATTTCGAGTTCGCCAAGGACAAGGTGATGATGGGCTCCGAGCGGCGCTCCCTGGTCATGTCCGAAAAGGAAAAGCGTCTCACCGCCTACCACGAGGCGGGCCATGCGCTGGTCGCCGTACTGGTGCCGGAGGCGGACCCGCTGCACAAGGTGACCATCATTCCCCGCGGCATGGCGCTCGGGCTGACTCAGCAGCTGCCGCTCGAGGACCGGTACACCTACCCACGCACCTATCTCGAAGCCAACCTCCAGGTGCTGATGGGTGGTCGGCTGGCCGAGGAATCGGTCTTCGGGCCTGAACACATGACCACCGGCGCGGGCAATGACCTCGAGCGGGCCACGGAGCTCGCCCGCAAAATGGTGTGCGAGTGGGGCATGAGCGAGAAAATGGGGCCCCTGACCTTTGGCAAACGCGAGGAGTCGATCTTCCTCGGCAAGGAGTTCGCCCGCCACCAGGACTACTCCGAGGCGACCGCAGTCGGGATCGACGAGGAGATCCGCCGTTTCATCGCCGCCGCCTACGAAGGAGCCAGCCGGTTGATCTCGGCCAACAAGCCGGCGCTCGAGGCGATCGCCGCCGCGCTTCTCGAGCACGAGGTTCTGGACGGCGAGGAGATCTACACAATCCTCGGCGAGCATTCCGACGTTGACATACAAAAGATCAAGAGGGCAAAGCAACGGGCTGAAAAGGAGGTCGTGGAATCGGCGTGATGGAGAATCCCAGCCATCGAACGCAACGGCTCGATCAGCTCTGGCCACGCTCGCGGCCGGTCGTCATGGGCATTCTCAACTGCACGCCCGACTCCTTTTCCGACGGAGGCCGCGATTTCCATATCGAGGACGCGCTGCGGCATGCTCAATCGATGTTGGAGAGCGGCGCCGCCATCATCGATGTCGGCGGCGAGTCCACCCGTCCCGGCGCGCACCCGGTCGATGCGGCAGAGGAGACCCGCCGCACCGTGCCGGTGATCACGGTGATCCGCCAAAGGTGGCCGGCAGCCGTGATCTCGGTGGACACTTCAAAGGTGGAGGTGGCGTCCGAAGCCCTGGAGGCCGGCGCCGATCTCGTCAACGACGTGACCGCGGCATCGGCGCCGGGCATGCTCTCGTTGGTGGCCCGGCACGGCGCGGGGATCGTGCTCATGCACATGCGCGGCGAGCCGCGGACCATGCAGCAGGACACGACCTACACTGACGTCGTGGCTGAGGTTCACGCGCATCTGCGGCAGCGCGCCAGGGCGGCAGTCGAGGCCGGCATTCCGCCTCGCCGGGTGTGGCTCGATCCCGGCATCGGCTTCGGCAAGGACGAGGCCGGCAACCTGGCACTGCTGGCCGCACTTCCCGACCTTGCGGCCGTCGGCCACCCGGTGCTCGTCGGACCGTCGAACAAGAGCTTTATCGGGCGCCTGACCGCTGCAGATACCGAGGCCCGAGGACCCGGAACCCTCGCTGCCTTGCTCCCTGCGGTCGGTATCGCCGAAGCCGTGGTCAGGGTCCACGACACCGCCGCCGCGACCCAGTTCCTCGAAGTGGCGTCCCGCCTCCACGAGGTGCGTGCATGAGCTGGCTCCTCGGTGCGCTGCGCGAGCTTACCGATCTCCAGGTGTCGATTGCCGACGTCGCCGACATCCTCACCGTCGCCATCCTCATCTACGCACTCCTGGTGCTGCTGCGCGGCACCCGGGCCATGCAGATGCTGTGGGGCATCGTCATCATCCTCGGGCTCTACCTCGCGGCCTCGTCGCTCAAGCTGATCACCCTTTCCACCATCCTTTCGAACCTTCTCGTCTTTCTGCCCATCGCGATCATCGTTCTCTTCCAACAGGAGATCCGCCGCATGCTCGCCGCCTTCGGTTCGACCGCCTTCCGGCTGAGTCGCAGGCCGGGCGAGGGACCGGTGGTCCTCAACGAGCTCGCGCTGGCGGTTCAGGCGCTGGCATCACGCCGCATCGGCGCGCTGATTGTCATCGAACGCCGCTACTCGCTGGCCACGTGGATCGACACCGGGATCCCTCTCGAAGCCCGGTTCTCCTACGACCTCTTGCTGAACATCTTCATTCCCGGAACCCCTCTCCACGACGGGGCGGTCATCATTCGCGGCGAGCAGATCGTTGCGGCCTCGTGTTTTTTGCCGCTGACCACCAGACACGAGCTTTCGACCGAGCTCGGCACCCGTCACCGCGCGGCCATCGGCCTCAGCGAGGAAACGGACGCTCTGGTGATCGTGGTTTCCGAGGAGACCGGCACGATATCGCTCGCGGTCGAGGAGCAGCTTCTGCGGCCCCTCGACGAGACGACGCTCCGTAACGCCCTGGCCGAGCATTTGTTTCAGATGCGGGTTGCGGAGGAGACGGGCACATGAGCCTCAAGCCACGGTATCCGCTGCAGTTCCTGGTGGCGTTGATCGCCGCGTTCCTGCTCTGGTACGCGCTCGCCGCACAACGCAGCGAAAACATCTCGGTGCGCGGCGTCAGAGCCCGCCTGACCCTCGTCAATATGCCCCGCGACCTGGTCCTGACATCGAACGTGCCCGATACCGTCTCCCTCCAGCTCCGCGGACCGCTCACGAGGGCGCTTGACTCGAGCAACCCCCCAGAGGTTCTCCTCGATCTGTCCGACGCGCGGCCCGGCATCAACTCGTATCCGATCAACGCCAGCGACATTCCACTGCCGGCGGAGGTGGACGTGGTCAGCGTCGACCCTCCGGCGATCACCCTCGAGCTCGAGCGCCAGCAGACGCGGCTGGTACCGGTCCGGCCCACGATCGAAGGCGTACCGGCTCCCGGCTTTCTCCTCGGCGACGTCCGCGTGGTTCCCTTGCAGTTCACGGTCCAGGGCCCTGAGAGCCTTCTCCTGGCGCTCGATTTCGTGGACACGGGACCGATCTCGGTCGAGGGCGCCGTCGGCCCGGTCGAGACCATGGTGCAGCCGGTCTTGCCCGATCCGCTGCTGCGCGCCATCGGTCTCGGTCAGATCCAGGTCGTGGTCGACATCGTGCCGGAGCCGGCTCCGGAGGAAGACAGTGGTGTGAGCAATTAGCCTACAGCTAATCGCTTGAAAAGGCAGGTAGGTGGACACTCTCTTTGGAACCGACGGCATCCGTGGACGCGCGTTCGAGCCGCCGCTGGATGAAGACACAGTGCGACGCATCGGAGTCGCGTTGGCGGAGGACCTGGCCCTGGAGCGCCCCGAGCCGAGGATTCTGCTCGCCGGCGATACCCGTGCATCGACAACGACCCTTGCCGGCTGGCTGGCATCGAGCTTTCAGGCCGCGGGCGGCGCGGTGACCTGGGGCGGAGTATTGCCCACCCCCGCCGTATCCCAACTCTGCCGGGTGAGCGATTTCTCGGCCGGTATCGTCATCTCCGCCTCGCACAATCCGGCCCACGACAACGGCATCAAGATCCTCGGCCCGAACGGCGAAAAAATCGCCGACGAGATCGAACGCCACATCGAGTCCCGGATCGAGGAGGTCACGCCGGTGCCGGGACCCGGACTGCCGGAGGTCGACCACCTGCTGGGTGAGCGTTACCTCGATCTCCTGGTGGCCAGTCATCACGGCGCGAAGAGCCTAGCCGGTCTGCACGTCGTGGTGGACGCGGCCAACGGAGCCGGGTCCGGCTTCGCCGGTCGCTTGCTCGAGCGTCTTGGCGCAAAGGTCACCACCATCGCCTCCGAGCCTGACGGTTACAACATCAACGCCGAATGCGGCGCCACCGCCCCGCAAGGGCTGGCCGCGACCGTCATCGAGATTGGAGCCGACGCGGGCCTTGCCATCGACGGCGACGCCGACCGTGCGGTGCTGGTGGATGAGACCGGCACTGTCCTCGACGGCGACGACATCCTGCTTGCCTGGGCGCGCCAGCTTCGCAGTCACGACCGCCTGCCGGCGGGACGGGTGGTGGCGACAGTGATGAGCAATTTCGGCCTCGAGCGCAGCCTCCGCCGCGAGGGGATGGAGATGGTCCGCTGTCCGGTCGGAGACCGCAATGTGTGGCTCGCGATGGTCGAGCACGGAGCCGTGCTCGGCGGCGAGCAGTCCGGGCATATCATCTGCTCCCACTATGGCGTATCGGGCGACGGTCTCCTCACCGGGTCGCATCTGTTGGCGGTCGCTTTGGAGCGCGGGGAACCGGTCTCCGGCCTCGCCGATCTCGAGCGGCTGCCACAGGTTCTCGTCAACGTGCCGGTCAACCGCAGGGTCCCGCTGGAAACCCTACCGGGAACCTCGCGCGAACTGGCCGAGGCCTCCCGGCGCCTCGATCAGCGCGGCCGGGTACTGCTCCGTTACTCGGGCACCGAGCCGTTGGTGCGGGTGATGCTGGAGGGTGAAGACGCCGATGAGATCCGGGTGCTCGCGGATCGCATCGCGTCGGCGATCCGGTCTGAGCTCTCATAACGTTTGAACGTTAAACGTTTGAACGTTTGAACGTTTTCTGAATCAACGTGGCGATTGTACGCGCGACGCGCGTCGGGCTCTTCGAGGGGGAGAAGGTGGCCGCAGTCCTCAAAGAACTCGAGCCGCGCGCTCGGTATCCCGGCTGCCGCCTCCTCGGCGTAGGCGCGGAAGCCGGGTGTTTCGCACTCTCCGGCGATCACCACAGTGGGTAGCTCGATTTCGACAAGCCGGTCTGGCACGAACCACGAACGTTCGATCCGGTCTCTCTCCGTCGCCAGGTACTCGGCGCCCGGGAAGTCGCGGTTGATGACGGCCGCCGCTTCTCGAATGCCGGGCTTGGAGAATGAGTGCGCAAAGAGAGGATTGGACGCCCACGGGCCGAGCATCGCCGCCTCGATTCCCTCACCCCGGGCTACCCGCGCAACCTCTCGGAGATTGTCCATAAAGGCGGGCTCAAAAGGTCGGTCCGGCATCACAGGCGACATCAAGACCAGGCCGCGGAGCAAATCCGCCATGGTCAGGGCCATCTCGAGGGCGATGCCGCCCCCGATCGAGTAGCCGACAAGTGTTGCGGAATTGACCTCTGCGCTGTCGAGCACCACCGCCATATCGGCCGCGTGATGGCTGATGTGGTAACCGAAATCGGGTCGGCTGCTTCGGCCGTGCCCGCGAAGATCCGGCCTCAGGACCCTCAGACCAGCACCGAGCAGAGCGGGCATCACCGGGTCCCAGATGCGTCGGTCCATGGTGTGGCCGTGGATGAGCAGCACCGGTTCGCCTGAACCTTCATCCTCGTAATAGAGCGTCACATCACCGTTGGTCGCTTCGGGCATCGTATCTCCAAGCCTGAAGATTGTAGCCCCATTCATCGGCAGAGGGGAGATGGACCTTTCAGGCGCCCACAGAACAGTTTTGAGTTTTGAGTTTTGAGTTTTCAGTTTTGAGTTCCCGCCCGTCCTCCCAGTTGTCCGTGGGTGGGTGGGAAACAACTCAAAACTCAACACTGAAAACTCAAAACTCAACCCTCGGTCTTGGCATGTATGCAGGCGCGAATCGGTTACACTCACTGGCCATTGTTCGGCCTAGCTACGATTTGCCTGGAGGTGCCATGGCGCTGACACAACAGATGATCCTCGAGATGCTGCACGAAATCCCGGCTCCGGACGGCCGCATGAGCCTGGTCGAAGCCGGCGCGGTGCGCGGCATCGAGATCGAGGGGAGCACTGTCAAGGTCGTGCTCGCGGTCCCGGCACCGCAGCCAACAGTCGCGGGCGAGGTCCGCCGAAGAGTCGAGGCGGCGCTTGCCGGGATGGCCGAGGTGGAGAGCGCCGAAGTCACCGTTCACCCGCTGCTGGCCACCGTCCAGTCCGGACCGGCGGCCCCGGCGCCGGAGCCGCCGCCGAATTGGTCCGACAAGATTCCGGATGTGCGGCACGTCATCGCGGTCGCATCGGGCAAGGGCGGGGTCGGCAAATCGACTGTCTCCGCCAACCTGGCCCTCGCCCTGGCCGCCGGCGGCCGCACGGTGGGCCTGCTCGATGCCGACATCTACGGACCGTCGCAGCAGATGATGATGGGCACCACCCGCGAGCCACAGGGCGATCCTGAAGGCCGCATCCATCCGGTGGAATCACCCGGTGGGGTCAAGGTCATGTCCTTCGGCTTCCTGGTCGACCCTGACCAGCCGGTTATATGGCGCGGGCCAATGCTACAGAAGGCGCTCGAGCAGTTCGTCGGTGACGTTGCGTGGGGAGAGCTCGACTTTCTGGTGGTCGATCTTCCGCCGGGAACCGGTGATGTGGCGCTCACCCTGTGCCAGAACGTGCCGATGGCCGGAGTGGTCATCGTCACCACGCCCCAGGACGTCGCACTCATCGACGCCCGCAAGAGCCTTCATATGTTCAAAAAGCTCGGCGTCGCTGTGCTCGGTATCGTGGAGAACATGGGCGTGTACCAGTGCCCGCAATGCGGTCACCGCGAGCACGTGTTCGGTTCAGGCGGCGGTCAGCGGACCGCCGATGAACTCGGTGTCCCTTTTCTCGGCTCGATCCCTCTCGACCCCGCGGTGGTCATCGGCGGCGACAGCGGCAAGGCTGTGGTCATCGAGCGTCCGGACTCGCCATCAGGGATGGCCTTCACCGAGCTGGCGAATAGGCTCGCCGAACAGATTGGCTGAGATCGGGCCCCAGCCCGCATATCTCACCAGCTATCGCTGCGAATACGTAATCACCGCCTTGGTCGGCCCACCGCCCTCCGAGTTCAGGATCACGACCAGGTTGCGACCCTCAGCCTCCTGGCTGCCGTTGACCATCCCGCCTTCGCTGTCGTTCTGGGTGTAGGTGTTCACGTTGACCTCGTACCCCGCATCCTCGAGCGCCGAACGGTAGAATTCGAGCACCGTCGCCACCGGTGAATCGGTCTCGAGCTCGAAGCCTCCGCTCAGCTCGTCGTTGGAGCGCATGGTGTGAGGGCTCGACGCTTCGGTCCCCGGAAAAAGCGGTACCCAGGGCGGAATATCATCCGCCACCGAACCGCCGGCCGAGAAGACCACCGAACCCTCATCGTCGGTGATCGTGACCGCGCCACCTTCGTCGGCGCGGCTGGCGTCCACCGTCACTTCGCGGTCGCCGCTCTTGAAGCTGAATCGCCCCTCCTCGATATCTTCGAAGTTGACTGTCACGACCTCGCCGGTCTTTGTGTTACGGACGGTGATGGTGCCGTTTTCTTCATCGGTCGACACCTCCTCGAGCTCCGGGTTGAGCTTGACGATCATCCGCGCCGTCGCCATGGCGGGATTCTCTTCGAAATCCGCGGCCACATCCTTGACCTTGTTGGCGAGGAAATACCCGCCGATCGTCACCGCGATCATCACGAAAACAACCAACGCCCCACAGCCGATGCCGATCCACGCCCAGACCGGTAGGCCTTTTTTCGCCGGTGCCTGCTCGCCGTTGCCCATCTCGTCCTCCCGTTCAGTTTTTCGTCTCGTCAAATGTCTGTCGTTGGGGGGAGGATATCACCGTTCAATGCAGAGGAGCATGAACGAGAGTCTTGAGTTGTGAGTTTTGAGTTTTGAGTTTTGAGTTCCCGCCCTCCCTCCCGTCGATTCTTGGATGGGTGGGGGAAACTCAAAACTTAAAACTAAAACCTCAAAACTCTATCAGTTGAACCAATGAAGATATCGAGGTTGCCGACCTGCGGTGGATCTCCAGCGCGATTCGGGCTAGGATGCAGGAGATTGGAGAACCCCTGGGAGACGCATTGGATCTTGAGATAGCCGCAGTCGTTCTGTGCCTGGCGGGCTCCGGCTTCTTCTCCGCCTCCGAGACCGCCCTCACGTCGCTTCCCGTGACCCGGCTCGAGGCCCTGCGAACCCGCAGCGGCCGTCTCACCCGCGCCGGTCTCGACCGTTGGGCGGCGGCGCCCCAGGACCTGTTGATCACCATCCTGGTCGGCAACAACCTGGTCAACGTCCTCGCCTCCGCCCTCGCAACCTCGATTGCCTATCGCCTGTCGGAGCATGGCAGCCTGGCGGTGGTGGTCGGTCTGATGACTCTCGGCATTCTCGTCTTTGGCGAGATCACCCCCAAGACCCTTGCCCAGCGTCACGCCGAGTGGATCTCCCGTCGCGTGGCGCCGATTCTCTATGTCCTCGACCTCGTCCTGACCCCGGTCAACAAGGTCCTCGGACTGCTCGCTCGCCTGCTCTCCCGCGGTGACGGCCCCGAGCTGCCGGTGACCGAGCAGGATCTGTTGTTCATGTTGCGGCTGGCCCACCGCCACGCCCATTTGCCGCGCGACTCGCGGCTGATGATCGAGTCGGTCCTCCGCTTCCAGCGCGCCGTGGCGCGCGAGGT
This sequence comes from Candidatus Sulfomarinibacteraceae bacterium, assembly GCA_963733915.1. Classification (GTDB taxonomy): domain Bacteria; phylum Acidobacteriota; class Thermoanaerobaculia; order Thermoanaerobaculales; family Sulfomarinibacteraceae; genus Sulfomarinibacter. The sequence continues at coordinate 981,079 of CAVTEP010000011.1, read as the reverse complement.
CATGGTGCCGAGGCCGGTGGTGGCCACCGTCGACTGCTCCTGGGATCTGGAAACCCTCCAACGGGCCATCATCAATACCCCACACAGCCGCTTTCCGGTGGTCAAGGGCTCACCCGACGACATCGTCGGCGTTCTTCACGCCAAACATCTGCTACGCCTCCTTCCCGGCGACACCTGGGCCGGGCTCGTGGTGCCTCCGCTTTTCATCCCCGAGAGCCGGTCGCTGCCTGATCTGCTGCAGGATTTCCGACTTTCGGGGCAACACGTGGCGCTTGTCCTCGACGAGTTCGGGGGGCTGTCCGGGCTGATCACCCTCGAGGACGTGCTCGAGCTGGTGGTGGGTGAGATCGAGGACGAGTTCGATTTGCTCAACCAAAGCGCCGTCGAGAAGGTCGGCGACGGATGGCGGGTCGCCGGCTATCTGTCGATGCGACGGCTCGAGTCCGTCCTCCATCGCAACATCAGACGATCGGAAGGCATCGATTCGGTCGGCGGGCTGGTTTCCCATCTCGTCCGGGGCGACACGACCGTCGGAGCAGCAGCCGAGTGGGACGGTCTCCGGCTCGAGATCGAGCAGCTCGAGGAAGGCCGCATCGCGCGGGTCCTGGTGACGAAGGCGCCGGCCGCCTCCGGCGGAGGACGTTGAAACGTTAGAACGTTAGAACGTTAGAACGTTGCATAGGTTCCGGTTCGAGAAAAAGCGAAAATTTCCGGCGCCCCCCTCGGCCTCCCCGTTTCACCTCTGCACGTTTTCCCCTCTGTCCCTTCCCCTCGAAGGGAGGGTGGAAACGTTTCAACGTTTTAACGTTTTAACGTTGTAACGTTGTCGGGGTCGGCGGTGGGGCGGCGCTGACCGCGCGGATGCTGCGGATGCGGTCGCCGACCTGGATCGAGGTCAGGACCTCCCGCCCGGCGATCACCTCGCCGAAATTGGTGTAGTGACCGGTCAGGTGGTCCGCGGGCAACAGGGTGAAGAAGAACTGGCAGCTCCCGGTCTCCGGACCCGAGGTGGCGATGCCGACCCGCCAGGAGTCGAAGGGCCTGAGCGAGGGCTCGTCCGGCAGCACGAATCCCGGCCCGCCCCAGCCGTCCCCCCTGGGGTCGCCGCCCTGGACCACGAAGTTGGGAACCACCCGGTGAAACGTCAGGCCGTCATAGAAGCCGTCCACCGCCAGCTCCGAAATCTCGCGGGTCGTGATCGGCGCCGTTTCGAGGTCGAGGCGGACCCGGATGCTGCCGCGGTCAGTGACGATCTCGAGCTCGCGCGGCTCCGCCACCCAGCCGGTGAGCTCCTCGTACCAGCGGCTTGCCATGACGAGGCTCGCGACCCGGGAGCGCGATCTCGAGTCCCAGACCCCTGGCGCCATTGACCACCATCGCCCGTACCGCGGGGTCGGGGTCGATCAAACCGAGCGCGAGAATCGCCGCCCGCTCCTCGGTGCCCTCGGTCGCCGCCGTCGCCGCGATCAGCGCCTCCGCCCGTGCGTCGGGCATCTGGTCTGTCTTCCAGGCGGCGTAGAAACCGATCAGCTCCTCGACGTCGGGCGCCGCTGCGGCCGCCCGCAGCAGCGCGAGGATCTGCGCGCGGACCGCTGGATCGGGGTCGGCTGCGAGGAGCTCGAGCAGGCGTGCGCGTCGAGCCGGTGTCTGGTCCTCGCCGAGGCTCTCCAGCCATGCCAAACGGACCGACGGCTCGGGGTCGGACGCCGACCGCAGTTCGAAATCTTCGCCCAACTCGACCGCCGCGCGGGCCGCACCGCGGCGCCGCCAGAGCTCGTTCGATTCGAGCCACGCGCGGGCCGCCGGCGCCGCCGCCTGCGGCTGCCGTCTCGCCACCGCGAGAAGGGCCTCGGCGGCCAGCCACGACTGGTCGGAGTTGACGATCGCGAGCAACTCGGCAATGTTGCCGATCGCCGGCTGGCGCCCGGCTGCCGCCAGCGCCGAAACCGCGAGCTGCGGCTGGGGCGATGCGAACTCTTCCGCGACCGCCTTTGCGGCCGCCGGTTCGAGCTTGACCGCCTCCTGCGCCGCCAGCACCCGGCACGCGGCCGTCCGCACCCGCCAGTCGGGGTCGCCGAGCGCGCCTTCGACGGCCTCGATGTCGGGTCGCGCGAGCGCGCCCCGCTCGAAGCCACGCAGCGCGGTGGCGCGGATCACCGGCTCGGGATCGGCGGCGAGCCGTCTCTGCGCCGCCCTGGCGGATTCGGCGCCGGTCCGCGACAACGAGTACGCGGCCGCGCGGCGGAGAAAGACATCCTCGCTGTCGGCAAACCGCGAAACTTCGGCCTGCCACGGGACCTCGCCGAGCCGCCAGAAGTTGGCGAGCAGGGTTTCGAGAACGACGCGGCTGCGTTCCTTCGAAAGGTGGCTGGACAGCGGCTCGAAGGCTTCGACACCCCCGTGGGTGGCCGCCCACGCCGCCGCCTGCCGGACGAGCGGGGTCGAGTCCTGGAGACCCTGGAGAGACAGGGCGAGCGCATCGGGTCCGATGCGCCCCGCGGCCAACATCAACCGCTCGCGAACCTGGGCGTCGCCGTCACCCATCGTGCGCGCGAAGAGAGGGATCCGCCTCGCATCCACATTGGACGCCATCACGCCGACCGTCTGCGCCCGGACCGAGGCGAAGGGGTCCTGGAGCATTGCCACCGCCTTCGAAAGGTCGAGGAACCAGCCGTCGAGAGCACGCCACAGGAAGACCATCCTCGAGTCCTCGGCGCGCGGTGTTTGCGCCATTGCAACCGCCGCAGTCAGCACCACTGTCACAAAAAGCGCTCGCTCGATTCCAAGCCTTTTCATTGAACACCGCCATGTGTAGGCGGGAAGCCTGCACCACAAGAAATCGGGGGCCGTTTTGTGGTGCAGCCGTCTCGGCTGCACGCTTGATCGGGGGCGCTGCGGTCAGCCGGCACGGACTACGCCCCGTACAGCAGGCGGTCCCCGAGCACCGGCGGCAAACCCGCACTGAGGATGCGCCGCCGCGCCACCGACACGCGGTAAGAGACCCGGTACAGGTAGATTCGCCGCTGCCGCGTATCGAGGATCGCGTAGGCCGCTCGTGGATCCCGGTCCCGAGGTTGACCGACCGATCCCGGATTGATCAGATACCGGTTTTCGGGGTCGAGGTCGAGAACCAGCCGACGGCCGGAGAGCAGGCGGACCTTCAGGGTCTGCTTGCCGTTTTCGGAGCGCAGCATGAAGAGCGACGGAACGTGGGTGTGCCCGAAGAATATCAACGGGTGCGGCAGGCCGGCGAAGGCGACCTGAGCATCGTAGGCCGAGAACACGTAGGCATCCTCGTCGGCGCTCGAACCGTGACAAATGGCGACACCCTCTTCCAACTCGATTGGGCCTTCCGGGAACGACCGGATGAACTCGAGGTTTCGGCCATCCAGCTGCGCCAGGGTCCACTCGGCGGCCTGTCTCGCGTAGCGGTTGAAGTACTCGGCGCTGTCCATTCCTGCGCACACGCGGTCGTGGTTGCCGCGAACCACCACCAGACCGGTGCCGAGAGACCGCAGCCAATCCAGGACCCGGTTCGGCGACGCCCCGTAGCCGACGGCGTCACCCAGAAATACAACACGATCGAAGCGTTTGCGGCGGACATGGGCCCGAATCGCCTGCAACGCCTCCCAGTTGGCGTGAATGTCGCTCACGATCAGGTAGCGCACCGAGCCTCCTCGAGGGCCTCGACAACACGATCTGCGACCGCGTCCGGCAGCTCCGAACCGCTCAGCTCGATCCGCAGGGTCGCCTGCCGATAGAGCGGCAATCTCGAAACGAACAGCCGGCGCGCCCGCCCGGCGTCACCGTACAGCGGGCGTCCCTTGGAGTCGATGGACAGCCTTGCGGCCAGCGCCTCCCACGGCAGATCGAGAAAGACCGAAACGCCGCCCGCGGCCCGTATGAGCTCGCGATTGTCCGGGTCGCAGAACGCACCGCCACCGGTCGCGACCACCACCTCGTCAAGGCGGGCGCAGCGGGTCAACTCCTCGGCCTCGGCCGCGCGGAACGCCTCCTCACCGTGGCGCTTGAAGATCTCGGAAATCGGCGCGCCGAAGCGTTCGCTCAAACGGTTGTCGAGATCGATGAAATCGCGATCCAGGCGGGCGGCGAGCGCCGCACCGGCCGAGCTCTTGCCCGCGCCCATGAAACCGACAAGGAAAATACTGCGCACCGTAACCTATTGTATCACTGTGATCTTACGATCAATCCGCAATATCTGCCGCTGCAAGGCAGCCATCGCGAGTTCTCAATTTTGAATTCTCAATTTTGAATTCCCCCATCCACCCGGGAAAGCCCTTTCGGAGAACGGGGAGGGTGGGCGGGAATTGAGCATTGAGAATTGAGAATTGAGAACTGAAACCTCTCGCTATGCGAGGAAACGTTCCATGAAATGGGTGTCGACGCGACCGGCCAGGAAATCACCGTCTTCGAGGATCCGCTGATGGAGCGACGCCGAGGTCTTGATGCCGTCAACCTGGAGCATGGACAGCGCGCGCTTGCCGCGGACAATCGCCTCCTCGCGGCTCCGACCGTGGACCAGAAGCTTGGCGACAAGGCTGTCGTAGTACGGCGGCACCGTATAGCCGGCGTAGATGTGGGTGTCGACCCGGACGCCTGGGCCACCGGGAAGGATGAGCCTGGTGATACGACCGGGAGACGGAGCGAATGTCTGGGGATCTTCGGCGTTGATCCGGAACTCGATCGCGTGCCCCAGCGGGCGCACCTGTTTGCGTTTCGGCACCGACATGGGTTCGCCGGCGGCGATCCGCAACTGTTCCTTGACGATGTCGATGCCGGTCACGAGCTCGGTCACCGGGTGCTCCACCTGGATGCGGGTGTTCATCTCCATGAAGTAGAAGCCGCCGTCCTCGGCGAGCAGGAACTCGACCGTCCCGGCGTTCTGATAGCGGGCGGCGCGGGCGGTCGCGACCGCAGCGCGCCCCATCTCGGCGCGCAGATCCGCGTCGAGGGCGGTTGACGGCGCCTCCTCGATGATCTTCTGGTGGCGACGCTGGATCGAGCACTCGCGCTCTCCGAGGTGGACGACCCGCCCCTGCGAATCGGCGAGGATCTGAAACTCGATGTGGCGCGGTCTTTCGAGGTACTTCTCGAGGTACAGCGTGGGATCGCCGAAAGCCCTCTCGGCCTCGTTCCAGGCGGTATCGTAGGCGCGTTGAAGCTCGTCGGTATTGCGGGCCAGCCGCATGCCGCGGCCGCCGCCGCCGGCCGAGGCCTTGAGGATCACGGGAAACCCGATGCTGCGCGCGATTGCGAGCGCTTCGTCGCTCGACTTGAGTGGTCCATCCGAACCGGGCAGGATGGGAACCTCGTTGGCGGCGACCGTCCTCCGCGCCTCGGATTTGTTGCCCATGAGGCGGATCGCATCAGCCGGCGGGCCGATAAATGTGAGGCCGCATTCACCGACCAACTGGGCAAAGTGCGCATTCTCGGCCAGAAAACCGTAGCCGGGGTGGATGGCATCCACGCGCGTGATGCGGGCGGCCGACATCACCGAGGTGACATTGAGGTAGGAGCTCGTCGAGTCCGAGGGGCCGATGCACACCGCTTCGTCGGCGAGTTGCGCGTGCAGGCATTCGCGGTCCGCTTCCGAATGCACCGCCACCGTCGCAATGCCCATCTCCCGGCAGGCGGCGATGATCCGCACCGCGATTTCTCCGCGATTTGCAATCAGGATTTTCGAGAACATCTCAGGCCGTCACCGGTGTCACGCCGGGCGCACCATGAACAGGACTTCACCGTACTCCACCGGTTGTGCGTTGTCCGGCAATACCTTGACCACGGTCCCCGAGATATCGCACTCGATCTCGTTCATCAACTTCATGGCTTCGACGATGCAGAGGGTCTGCCCCTGCTCGACGAAATCGCCGACCCTGACGTATGGATCGGCATCCGGGCTGGGCGCCCGGTAGAAGGTGCCGACGATGGGCGAGTTGACGGCGTGCAGCTTCTCGTCGCCACCCGCCACGGCATCGCCCGCTGTCGGCGCAACGGGTTCCGACGCCACGCTCACAGCCGACCCACCCGCGGAAACGGCGGGCACGGCGACTGCGGCCGGCGCCGCCACGATCTGCGCCCGACCATCGATGCGCACCCGCGATCCGGCGTGCTCGACCTCGAGGCTCGCGACTCCCGTCGAGCCGACCAACTGGATCAGCTCGCAAATCTCTTCAAACTTGAACATCAACGCGTCACCTCAGATGAATTCAGAGTATACGCGGGCCCGGACAAGGCGGCTGAGAAACCGACCCTTGCCGGCGAGCCCGTCACGGCTGAGAACCAACACCAGGAAATATCCACTCGCAAGCATCGTCAGCACGATCACCGCGTCCTCGGCGAAAATCGAGCATTGTTCGAGATTTCCATGCTGGAATTCGCGGGCGGCCTCGGCCAGGTCGTGGAGAACCGTTACCAACTCGGCCCCCAGGGTCTCCATCGACCCATCCTTCGGGCTCACGACCACCGGAATCCCGTCGGGATCGACGATAGCCGCGCCGCGGGCCCCCGGACAGTGCGCCAGGAGATCCTGCATCGATGTTTCGAATTTCACGTCTTCAGCCTCTCCGAGGCCAGTCTAACCGCCTCCAGCCAGCGCTGCAACGCTCGCGCCTTGGCTTTTGAGGGGTCCTCTATATCCTCGGAGAGAGCGGGCGGCGGCGGGCCGGCGGTGAGCGCCTGGAGAAGCTCGGCGGCTTCGTGACGATCGGGCTCGCGCTCCAGGACCCCGCGCAGGGTCCGTTCGGCGAGATCGAAATCGCCCTGATCGATGGCCAGGCGGGCGAGGGTCATGGTGGGGAGCGGCAGCCCGTCGGCACCGAGATCGAGCGCGGCCTCGGATGCCGGCCAGGACTCGGGCATGGGTAACGGCGGGGTCTTGAAATCGGACGGAGGCGCGGGTTCGGGGAAGGGCTCGGGCGCGAACGCGGCGGCCGGCTCGAACCCGGGAACAGGCTCGGGATCGGCAGTCGGATACTCCTCGTTGATGACCACCGGTTCCCCGGCCTCATTCATCGTTTCGGCCTCAGAGTCGCTCAGCGGCTGGTTCGGGACGAAAGCTTCGGGCGCCTCGAGTCCGCCATTTTCTTCTGCGGCCGTCTCGTCCCCGCTCGACGCACCCTGTTCCTCGCCGGCGGGCTCGCCCGCAGCCGCAACCCAGCCGGCCGCAAAGACGTCGTTGGTGTCGTTCCAGGTCCCGGTGTCAGCTGCCGACCGCACGCCAAACGGCTCCTCGGCCGGCGCGCCCCCCGGGCCGGCGCCGGCCGGCGCCTTCAGCGGACGGTCACGTCTGGCAGCCGGCGCCTTCTTGAGCAGCCCGAGCTCCGCCAGCCGCTCCTCGACGAAAACGATGCGCTCGTCGAGGGCCTCGTCCTGGGGTGAAAGGCCGCGCGCCAGCTTGAGGGCCTTGACCGCCGTGAGCCAATCGCCGAGCCTGATGGCGGCCTCACCCAGGATCCGGGCGGCGACCGGGTTTTCGGGGTCGAGCTGGAGCCCGCGCTCGACCGCCGCCTGCGCGCCCTCGGCGTCGTTGTTGTCGAACAGGGCGCGGCCGAGGCTGACCCAGGCGGCGACGTATCGGGGGTGCTGCTTGAGCCCGGACCGGAAAACCCCGATCGCCTCGTCGAGCTCACCCTCCCGGCGGAGGTGCTCGCCGAGCTTGAAGAAGATCCGGGAGGAAGGGTCCTCCCGGAGCTGAAATCGTAGTTGCTCGAGACGGTAGTCCATGAAATTTACTCCCGCCGGCCCCGACGGGCCGGCGGGTAGATTTCTCCGTTAGGGACTGTCTCAGCCGTTAACGTCACGGTTGTCGACGATCCGTGGGATCGCTGCAGGATCATGGTTCGGTCGAACGAAATAGATCCGGTGTGGCTCGGGATCTGGGGCACCTGCAAGGACGTGCACAGTCACGAGTCACCAGGATCGGCCTCGACCGGGTTGGCCAGTGGCGTGCCAGCCGATGGGCGTGAACGCAGAACCTGATTTGCCGTCGATCACTCTTGAACCCCGTCCGATTGGTAAGCGACCAGGGCCGTCGTTTGTGGTCGTGAATGTGAGGTTCCCCGGAGGACTCGTACCGAAATCGAGGGACCGGTGGGCTCGCCAGCATTGACGAAGGCACGTACACACACGGACGATCGGTTCGACGACGATCGCGCCGGCGAGCGTATCTGACACAGTCGCCGGGGAAGTTGGTGACCGTCACCGAGAGCGGCGTCGCCGAGGACTGCGCACCCGGCAGGCCGCCGCCCGTCGTGCACAGGGTTCGTGGAAAATAGCGATGCCGAGGGTACCCGCATCCGGTAGGTCCTCGACGAAGATCGAGGTGTCGCTATTCACCGTCACGTCCGAAGAAGGCATGGTGTAGGTTCCCACCTGTCACCAGCACCTCATCCGCAAAGTCCTGACCGGTGATCGTGATGTCGGCGCCGGGCAGACCGAGATCGGCCTCCTGGAAGATGATCGGGCTCACCGACAGCACCGTCGGCGAGTTGCCGAGGATGGTGAAGCTGCCGCCCTCGGTGTCCAGGTTCGATTCGAGGAGCACAACCCTGAACGGTCCACTCGTGCCGCCGCACTGGGTCGCGAGATCGTCCGGGATGCGGACCACGAGCTCGGTGCCGGAGATGCTCACCACCTCCATCTGTTCGCCGGCGAGGAAGACCTGGAGCGGGTCCTCGAAGCCCGAGCCGTAGATGATCACGAGGTCGCCGAGGCCGCCCTCGCTCGGCTGGTTGCCCGAGATGAACAGCACATCGCCGTAGGTGAACTCGGTGTCGGCCGACGAAGAGAGTCCGGAGGTCAGATTGGTGACGACTACGGGAACCGCCGCCGGCGGCACCACGTCCTGCTGGCTGTAATCGGGAGTGACGCAGGTGATGCGGTCCTGATCGGCCGGGGTGGTGTCGTTGAAGACGTTGACGTCGAGCGCGGTCAGAACGCCGAAGGTGACCTGGAGCGGGATCTGGAAGCCGTGGCCGAAAATGGTCACCAGGGTGCCGCCGTCGAGCGGTCCGGCGATCGGCGAGAACCCGGTGATTTCCGGCTGCGGGTTGTCGGCGAGGACGATAAAGGCGTCCTCGAGGGCGACGACCCCGTTGATCGTCGCGACCGTGACGTCCTGCGGCTGGTCCGTGGTCAGCGGGATGGTGCTGAAGAGCGGGGTCTCGACCTGGATCTGCGAGCCGTCCGGTGAGACCGCGATCACGGTGCCGAGCCTCACGGCGCCGTTCGGGTCGGTAAAGCTGACGCTGAGGTCGGAGGCCACCGACCCGAATCCCTGGCCGAGCACGTTGACGACCTCACCGCCCGACGAGCGGCCCGAGCTCGGCACCACGCCAAAGATCGCGGGCCCGCCGCCGGGCAGCAGGACAAAGGCGTCCGGCAGGGTGTCGGTTTCCTGGGCGCCGGTGCCGGCGTTGGTGTTGACCCGCACGTCGGCGGTCTGCTGGATGCCCGTGTTGGTGCCGGTAAAGGCCGGCGTGATGACGGTTATGGTGCCTTCGGCGCTCAGTGGAACGCTCTCGGTCACGCCGACGACGATCGCCTCATATGGGAACCCGTCCAAATCGAAGTAGACCTCGACCGGCGACTGGATCCCCTTGCCGGTAATGACGACCTGATCGCCGCCGGCGTACGAGCCGCGCCGCGGCGAGATGCCGATGAGCTGGAGCGCATCGGTGGTCGCCCGGTCCTGGTATTGAACCGCTATCTCGCGGCTCGCGCTCTGCAGGCGGGCGCGGATGACATAGGTCCCCGCAACGTCGGCAAAGAACGCGACCGATGCGGCGCCGTTTTCCGACAGCACCGACGCTTCGGTCGTACCGTTGGTAAAGGCGCCTCCGGTGGCGTCGAATCTGATCAGCGTGTCGTCGGGGACCGGCGAGCCGTTTCTGGTCGCCGTTGCTTCCACCAGAATGACGGTGTCGACGAACGGGCCCGTGCTCGAGGCGGATAGCGAGCTGATGTTCCAGGCCTCGGGCACCACCGTCGGTACCGGCTTGGCGCTCGGGCTGTCGCCGGCGCAGCCGGCCGTGACGACCAGCACCAGGAGAGCGAAATAAGGAATAAACCTCTTCATGGCTTCAGACCCCCACTCGTTACTGGCCATTGCAGAAGAAATTGAAAGCGATCGTAACCGGGATGGTCGCGACATTCTTCCCGGACACCGTCTGGCCGTACATCCTGAGCTCGAAGCTCTGACGGATGTTGGTGTTTCCGGTCACCGGGTCGAAACCGCCGTTTTCTGGAAAGAGGTACGCCAGCGGCAGCTCCGACAGATACTCGAGCGGATAAATCCGGTAGTTTTCGAGGCTGGCCGACCCGCCGGCGGGCACGTAGGCCGCCTGGTCATAGGTCCACTCGGGCGAGTTTGGCGACCCGCCGTCGGTGCGATAGGGCGTGATCACCCACCGCGAAATATTGACATCCTGGTTGGCGGTCGTCGTGCCACCGGGGTCCTTGGGCTCCGACGTGACCGTCAGGCTGTCGATCGTGAGGTCGGTCTGCTGCAGGCAGAGGTCGACATCCGGGGTGTACCCGTCGACCTCGACCGTCAGAAACACCGTCGCCACGGAGTTGTCGAGCGTGCTCGAGCCGCCGCACGACCACACCGCGAGGGTGAGGGCGAGGGTGACGAAGATGGGCGTGATGCGCTTCATCTGATCCTCCACCTAATACTTCACGATTCTCGGGGTGATGAAGATCAGCAATTCGTCATGCCGTTTGAACACCCCTTTGTTCTTGAACAACCATCCGAAAATCGGGATCTTGTGCATTCCGGGCACGCGGTTCTCGTTGTTCTGATCGTTGATCTGGTAGATCCCGGCGATCACCGTGGTGCCGCCGTCGCGCACCAGGAGCTGGGTCTCGGCGTCACGGGTGAAGATCGGGGCGTTCGTGCCGCCGGCTACCCCGACTCCGATCACCGGCTCCTGCTTTTTGATATTGATATCGAGGTTGACCGTGCCCTCGGCCGTGATCTGCGGCGTCACCTCGAGACGCAGGGTCGCGTCCACATATTGCACGGTGACGGTATTGTTGGCCACGGTTTGCACGGGAATCTGGAGACCCGAGCGGATCGACGCCTGCATCAGGTTTTGGGTCGTCACGCGAGGCGTCGACACGATCCGCACCATGCCGTCAGCCTCGGCGGCGGAGAGCAGGAAGTCGAGGTTGAAGGTGTTGAGAATGTCGCCGAAGGACATCGCCAACAACGGGTTCCCCCGCGGCAGGTTGACATCGCCCACGACCTCGACCGAGTTGGGGAACTTGAGACCGGTGTCGTTACCGTGCTCCGCATCCATGATGCCCGAGAATCCCCAGCTCACACCGAGCTCGCGCGAGAAGTCGCGCGTGGTCTCGACGATGCGGCCCTCGATGACCACCTGCGGCGTCGGCAGGTCGAGTGAATCGATGAGTCTGAGGATGCCCTCGACCCGGTCGACCACATCACGGATGATGAGCGTGTTGGTCCGCTCGTCGGTTGTCACGGATCCGCGGCTCGACATGAGGTAGCTGTCGCTCGACAGCAGCTTGGCGATGTCGCCCGCCTTCGAGTAGGAGATCGGCTTCAGCACCGTCTTCAACGGTTTGGCCTTTTCCTGCTCGACGACAAAGGCCGCACGCGCTGACTTCTCCGACGCCAGCTTCGAGATCGGCGCCACCCGCAGCACGTTGTTTTCGAGGACATAGTCGAGACCGTTGATCTTGAGGATCAGATCGAGGGCCTGGTCCCACGGCACCTCACGCAGCTCGACCGTGACCGATCCGCTGACCGAGGGGTCGAGAACGATGTTGAGCTCGGTCAGGACCGAGAAGGTCTTGAGGACGTCCTTGATGTCGGCGTCCTTGAGGGTCAACGTGATCGGCTCGCCGGTGAACTGTTGCTCCTCGGAGCCGATCTCAGTCACGGCGAAACCTTCGGCGGCGGTCGTCGGCCCTTCGAGGACGGTGACCGCCGCGGCGGTTTCGATCAGCTGCGAGCGATCCGCCACCCATGGGTTGCGGTCGGCCGGCGGCGGACTCTCGACCACCTCAACCCGTTCCTGTTCGACCGGAAGGTCGAAGAGGGCCGAGTCGAGAGGCTGCATCGGTTCGGGCTCGACATCAGGCTTCGGATTCGAGCGAGTGATCTCGATGGTCCCCGCAGACGCCACCGACATCGACTCCGTCGTCGGCGGGAGGCCCGATCCATCAGTGCCCACGAGCACGGTCGCACCGGATCCGGTCGCGTCAACCGAGTAGGCGGCGTCGCTCTTGAGATCCACTACGATCCTGGTGATCGGAACCGGCGTCGACTGGAACTGCGCCACCCGAAGTTGCCGCACGAGCGGTGAGTTGACGGGCATCAGCTGCCGATCGACGCGATTGATAACGCCATCGAGGTCGAGGACGAGACGCCGCGGTTCCGGCAGCGTGAAGGCTCGGACCGTCAGCGGTTGATCGGATACGAGCTCGACGACCACGCCGTCACCGGATCTCACCGGCACGACATCGAAGAGGCTCGGCCGGCCGGAACGGGCGACGGGACCGGGTTGCTCGGAGGCGACCGCGCGAGCGCCGGCGGCCGGCGCCACCGCCACGTCCTCGCGAGCAACGACCGAGGAGCTCGCGAATCCGAGGTCGTCAAACGAGGCAAACCCGAGCTCCAATCCGTTCGAGGTCCGGGTCATCGTGAGCTGCGCCGGCTCGTCCAGCCAGACAGTCAGACGCGAGACCCGTTTCCCGAACTCGTCGACATGGTTGAGCTCCGCGCGCTCGATCCCGAGATCGGGCTCTACGAGGAGCCCGGCGCCCTCGTCCCAGCTCGCTTCGGGCAGCTCCACCACCCACACTCCGGGCTGCGGAGAGTAGTGGACTGTCTCGAGCTCACCTGTCGCCCGAAGGTGGAGCACGGGCCCGGCAGGTCCCGCCACCGCACCCATCCCTTGTATGACAGGAACGGGTCCGTTGGCGAGGAGCGGCCCACCCAGCAGGATGCAGGCTGCAGCCGCCACCAGGATGCGGACGTTATTGATCATCATGCCGTCCCCCATTTTCCTCTCAAATCGCGGCTAGTCCGCGATTTCTCGCACCACTTCCTCGTACTGCTTGAGCCGATTGGGGTCATTCACATTCTGCCTGAACACGACTTTCGTCGTCTGGATCTCCGCGACCTCGCCATTGAAGAGCTTGGTCCCGGGTCGGATGATGTAGGAGACGTTGTCCCGGCCCAGGACGAACGCGAGAATGCCGCTCGGCGTCTCGATGATGCCCTCGACTCTCAGCTCCTCGACCAGCATCCCGGGCAGGCCGGGCGGGCGGGCCTTGGCAGGGCCCTCTTCGTCCTCCTCGAAGCCTCCGAGGAGAGAGCGGAAGGGGTCGCGCCGACCAGCCGGGTCGTAGCTGAAGATCCTTCCTTCGAGGACCTCCTCCTCGCCCTTCAGGATCTGCTCGATTCCGGAAACGTCCACATCCTCGTCGACCAGAACTGGGGGCGCCTCCTCGGCCGGCGCCGGGTCAGGCTCCTGTGCACTGACCACGCCAAAGGCCGAAATCAACACGACCAGACCACACGAGAGCAAGATCTTGCGGTTCATTCCTGCGTCTCCTGGGATTCTTCCTTGAAGATGAAGGTGCGGGCCACGAAATCGGCGTGGATGGTGTAGTCCTCTGCCTTGCTCCTGATGGGAGTGATCGTCAGATCGTTGACGTTGATGATCCGCGAGAAATTGCTCATGCGGTCGAAGAACAGCCCGAGCTCGTGATAGGTGCCGTCAAGAGCCACCTTGATCGGCCACTCGAGGTAGAAGCCACGATCTTCAAAGGCTCCGGGCGTAAAGCTGGTCAGGCTGAATCCGCCGCGTTCGGTGAGCTGTTTGGCGCGTTTGATCAGATTGTCCGTTTCACGCTTCGTGGGCAGGATCTTCCGCAGCCGTTCGAGCTCGACCTCGTAGTTGCGGATGTCCTCCTCGAGCCGGGGCAGATCGGCCTTGGCCGCGCGTCCCTTTTCGATCTCGCGCTCGAGCTCGTCGATGTTGCTCTCGAGCCGCTCGATCTGCGTCTTGATGTCCTTGAACACATAGATCTGCATGACCGTGAACAGGGCCACACCGAGGACAACGCCGACGATGGCCGCCACGTACCAGGGCTTGGAATTGAGATCAATCGCCATGGTGCTTGACCCCCGTCCTCATTGTCCGGAGCTCGCCGCCGGCGAGCCCCCGGCCGCCGCGATCTCGGGCGGAGAGTTGTTAAACATACAGGTCAGCCCGAAGCTGAAGGTATCGCCCCGCCCGCGAGCCAGGCTTTTGAATACCGGCTCCTCGAAGAAGGGAGAGGCGTCCAGATTCGAGATATAGTTGGCGACCGCGTTTTCATCCATCGCATCGCCGGCGATCTGGACTTCGTTACCCTTCAGAGTGACCTTCGTCAGCCACACCAGCTCGGGCAGAGCGCGTGAAATCTCGTCCATGATGCGGACCGGCCCCTGCTGGTTGCGCTTGAGCTCGTTGATGACATCGATCTTGTGACGCAGCGCCTCGCGCCGCGCCTCGAGTTGCTCGACCTTCTTGATGTAGACCAGCAGCTCGTCCCGCTCCCGCCGCCGTTGGCCTTCGATTTCCCTGAGGTCGGCCCGCTCGCTGGTCAAGAGATACCACTGTGTGCCAACCACGATGCTGGCCAACGCCAGCGCGATCAGCAGGACGATATCCCCTTGCTTGGCCCCCAGTGAAAACTGCGGGCGTTCGGCCGCCATGGCCGCTGCGGCCGGAGTCTCCGCAACCAGGTTGATCTTGATCATCGCGTCATTCTCCGACCCTGCGCACCGCGAGGCCCACCGCCACCGACATCGCCGGCGCGTGCCGGTTGATCCACTCTGGATCGAAGTCGGACTCGCTGTAGCGGATGTTCCGGAACGGGTTCATGACTTCGACGGCGACCTGGAAACGCTCCCTGAGCACCTCGTCGAGATTGAGGATCTGGGCGCTCCCACCCGCGAGCACCACCCGGTCGATGTGATCGACGGACGAGGTGGCAACGAAGAAATCGATCGTCTTCTGGAGCTCCGCCGTGAGGTCCTCGGAGACGCTGTTCAACACGCTCAGCACCTGCTGCAGGGTGTTCTCGCCAACCCGTTCGCCGAGCTTCAGTCGTTCCGCATCGTCGCGTGAAAGACTGAGCTCGCGTTGGATCGCCTCCGTGTACTGATTGCCGCCAAACGCGACGTCCCGCCAGAAGATCGAAGTGCCGTGGTAGAGAACATTGATGTTCATGACCGACGCGCCGATGTTGACGAGCGCGATGGTTTCGGGGTCGACGTCGTAGTTCGCTTCAAAGGCGTTCTGAAGGGCAAAGACATCGACATCGACCAGCACCGGGTCCTTGCCGGCCTGGACGATGACCGACGTGTAATCCGCGATCCGGTCTTTCTTCACCGCTACCAGCAGCACATCCATGCTGTCACCGGCGTCCGACTCCAGGACAACATAGTCGAGGTTGACGTCGTTGATGTCGAACGGAATGTACTGCTCCGCCTCCCACTGGATCGACTCTGCGAGTTCTGCATCCGTCATCGAGGGGAGTTGGATCTTCTTGATGATCACCGAATGTCCAGACAATGAGCCGCCGAAATTCGAATTCTTGATGTTGTTTTCCGCGATCAATCGTGACAATGCCTCTACAACGAGAGACGAGTCCATAATTGCGCCGTCAACAATCGCTTCTGGAGAAAGATCTGCGATCGCAGCATGGACGAGTTGAAATTCTCCGTTTTTGAGAGGTTTCAACTCGACGATCTTGATCGCAGACGATCCAACATCGCAACCGACGACTTGTTTCTTTGGCTTTCCAAACACGGCTTACACCTTGTTCGCAGATGTTTTTCTGGACAGGATCATAAACCCCTCTGCTTTAAAGGCTACCAAAGGGTTCGTCTAAGGTCAAGAACAAGGATCACAATAAGAATGACTTCGAGTGAGCAAGGGATACTCGGTCGACTGTGGGGAGCAATTGGCGGCGTGTGGAGACGACCACGATATGGAGAATTCTCGTCACTCCCTGGACCGTCAATTTGGTACAACAATTCCCAAAGGAGATCTCCAATTTTCGTTCTCGACCCCTCGCCTTTCGACCGCAAAATACCTCCCTTCATTTCACGTCCTAGACAAAATTTCTCGACTTCCGAAACGAAAAAATAGGGTTCCAAGCGACGCCGGTACTTGCAAAATGATCTGCCTTGTGCTATACAATTCGACCCCGCAAGGGGACTCGCGAGGAGGAATTCGACAATGGCGCAGCGATGTGAAATCTGCGGCAAGGGCCCGATGAGTGGGAACAACGTCTCCCACGCTCACAACGTGACCAAACGGCGCTGGCTCCCCAATCTGCAGCGCGTTCGGGCAATGGTGAACGACAGACCAAAACACGTCACGGTGTGCACCCGATGCATCCGGTCGGGCAAGGTCATCAAGGCCCCGCGCATCTGACCCAATCACCTCGCCGCAACCGCCGGTGAGACTTGCGGGCAGACGATTCATGACCATCATGGGCTGACGCCCGCCTGGCTTCGCCGCTCGACCCGCAGCATCCCTTTGAGGCCCTGGAGCCGGTTCAGAATGCGGGTGAGTTGCGCCGCATCGTGGACCACGATGGTCATCGCAGCAAAACCGGTATCGTTGGGCTCCGTCCGCAACCTGCAGTTCAATATGTCGCTGCCTTCGGATGATATGGTCTGAGAGATCGAGGCCAGCATGCCGGAACTGTCGTTGAAGGCCATGTCGACATCGACCTGCGATGTCGGCGCCCGCGAGGCGGCAGCGCTGGCGGCCCACTGGACCTCGATTTCACGCTCCGGATGATAGAAAAGATTGCGGACGTTTGGACATCCGCGGGCGTGGACCGCAACCCCCTTACCACGGGTTACGAAACCCGACGATCTGCTCACCCGGCAGCGGCTTGCAGCACTTTGCGAGATAGACGAGAAAGTCGGCGTCACCAGTGACCTCGAGGGCGTGCTCGTCACGTGACGCCGGGGCGGGCCGGGTGGGTTTCTTGGTTTCTTCTTCAGTCGGCGCGGCTCCGTCCTTCCGGAATGGCGCGACGATGGTCGTCACCGGCAGCTTTCCGAAACCGACCGCAGCCAGCAGATCGTCCTCCTTCGAATGGCCGCAGGCAGTGATCAGCGCCTTCAACTCCTCGCTGCCGCTTTCGCTTTTGAGTGAGGTCCCGACCTTTCGCAGCTCCCGGTCCACCAGCTTGCGCCCGACCTCCACGGCACGCTCCTTCTCCTCGTGCTTGAGCCAGGCTCGGATCTTGGAACGGGCGCGGTTGGTGGCGACGATGTTGAGCCAATCATGATGGGGACGCTGGCGGTTCGAGGTCGTGATCTCGACGATGTCGCCGTTCTTGAGTTCGGTTTTGAGAGGCACCCAGCGGCCGTTGATCCGTCCACCGACGCAGGTTTGGCCAACCTGGCTGTGGACCCGATACGCGAAGTCGAGGATGGTCGCGCCGCGAGGGAACGAGAAAACGTCCCCGCGGGGGGTGAAACAGTAGACGTCGTCCGGGTAAAGATCGACCTTGAGCGAGTCGATGAACTCCCGCGGTGAGGAACCCTCGGAGTTGTCCAACAACGACCGCAACCAAGCTACCCGTGAGTCCTCGACCGGCGCCTGCGAGCCCTTCTCTTTGTAGCTCCAATGAGCGGCGATACCGAACTCTGCGATCCGATTCATCTCATGGGTTCGGATCTGAATTTCGAAGGGATGACCTTCCGGACCGATCACCGTCGTGTGCAACGACTGGTAGGCGTTGGGTTTGGGGATCGCGATGTGGTCCTTGAGACGGCCTGGCACCGGCGGCCACTGTTGGTGGATCAGGCCGAGGGCGGCGTAGCAGTCGGCAACCGTCTGAACGATGATCCTGAAGGCAAGAAAATCGAAGACATTGGCGACATCCACACCCTGCCGCTTGAGCTTCTCGAATATCGAGTACAGGTGTTTGATGCGGCCCTGGATGGAACCCTCGATGCCATTCTGCTCGAGCAGCTCTCCGAGCACGCCCTGGATCTCGACGAACCAACGATCTGCGGCTTCGCGCCGCTCCTCGATCTCGAGGTCGATCTTTTCCGCGTCGTTCGGGTGAAGGTATCGGAAGCACAGGTCTTCCATCTCGGTCTTGATACTGCCGATACCGAGACGATTGGCGATCGGAGCGAAGATCTCGAGGGTCTCGCGAGCGATCGCGACCTGGCGGTCACGGTGCAGGTAGCCGAGGGTCCTCATGTTGTGCAGCCGATCCGCGAGCTTGACCAGGATCACCCGCAGATCGTCAACTGATGCCAGCAACAGGCGACGGAAGTTCTCGGCTTCATTCGCTTCGCGGCTCGAGTAGCTGGACTCGAAGTCCGCCATCTTGGTCAGCGCCATCACCAGCCGCGCCACCTCGGGGCCGAATTCGATCTCGAGCTCCTCGGCGGTTGTCGCCGTGTCTTCGAGCAAATCGTGGAGGAGGCCGGCGGCCACCGTTTCCTCGTCGAGACCCATATCCGAAAGGATCCACGCCACCGTGAGCGGGTGATTCAGGTAGGGCTCGCCCGACCGTCGGATCTGGCCCTGGTGGCGATTGGCCGCGAAAACGTACGCGTGGCGAAGGAGATCTTCGTCCAGGTCGGGACGCTGTTGCTCCATTCGCGTGAGGATGTCCTCAAAGCGGATCTTCGCCGCGACAGCCATCCATTCATTTTAGCTGCCGGGTCAAGGAAACGCCGAATACGTACCGTTATCCGTCCCGGATGTGATCGCAGTTACACCAGAGCGTAACGCTCCGGCGAGAAATGCGGTATTTCGGATTTCGGATTTCGGATTTCCGCCCATCCACCCAACATGGTGGGCGACGGGGAGGGCGGGGGTTAAATTCGAAATCCGAAATTGAAAATCCGAAATTTCCTCAGCGTTTTCCTCGCGCGCGACGGCGGTCGCGGCGCGTCACGAGCAGCCTGTTGATGGCGAGCGCCACTGGCGAGGCGATGAAGACCGTCGAGTAGGTCCCGACGATGATGCCGACCAGCAGCACGAAGGCGAATGTGTTGATGACATCGCCGCCGAAGATGAAGAGGCTGATAACCACGATCAGGGTGGTGCCCGAGGTGATGATGGTCCGCGACAGGGTCTGGTTGATCGAGGCATCCATCAACTTCTCGAGGTCCTCACCCCGGTGCAGGCGCAGATTCTCGCGCACCCGGTCGAAGATCACCACCGTGTCATTGACCGAGTAGCCGACCAGAGTCAGGAGAGCCGCCACGGTCGGCAGGTTGAACTCTCGCTGGGTCACGGCGAGCGCGGTCAGGGTAATGACCACGTCGTGGATGAGCGCGACCACCGCACCGACACTGTACGGCAGCTGGAATCGGATCCAGATATAGACCAGCATCCCGAGGATCGAGAAGATGATCGCCAGTTGCGCCTTCCGCTGCAGATCCTTGCCCACGGCAGGGCCCACGTTTTCGGCCCCGACGAGGGAGAACGCCCCGACCGCTGTGGCGTCCAGGAGGTAGGTCCGAGCCGGGTCGCTCAACCCGGCTACCTCATTGAGGTCGTCGAGGGATCTGAAGATCCCCTGCTCTTGGCGGTAGTCGAGAACCCCCTCTGCCATCGGCTCGTAGTACGCCCCACGCCCGTCGACGTCGCCGCCGACGCCGTCCGGATCGACTGCGACGAGGAGGTCGAGCAGGGCAACGGAACCCCGGGTGTTGAGATCGAAACGATCGCCGAGATCCGAGTTGAACTTCTCCCGCAGGAGTTCGAGGATCGGGCTCGTGAAGTCGCCCTCCTTTCCTCCCGGGTTCTCCACCCGGATAATGACCTCGTGCTTTTCGGCTTCGTCGAAACGCTGGATGAGCGGCGAACCGCCGGTGAGCTGGCCGATCGCCGACCGCAGCTCCCCGAGATCTGGTTTCTCTTTGAATTTGACCGTGACCTGGGTGCCACCGACAAAGTCGATGCCGAGGTTGAGGCCGTGACCCAGAAACTCGTAGGCCAGACCGGCGACGATGACCAGCGCCGAGAGCGTGATGGCGATCCGCCGATAGGAAAGGAAAGGGAAATTGGTGTCGCCGATGATGCGCATATTCGATTCCAATCAGATGCTGAGGCTTTCGACGCGATCGCGCCCCGCGAGAAAGATCATGTACAGGGTTCGGGAAACAAAGACCGCCGTAAAGACGCTGGCCAGAATCCCGATCGACAGAGTCACCGCGAAGCCCTTGACCGGGCCGGTGCCGAAGTTGAAGAGAAAGAGCGCGGCAATGAGGGTCGTCAAGTTGGCGTCGAGAATGGTCCCGAAGGCACGGGCGAACCCGGTGTCGATTGCGGCTCGCACGGTTTTGCCGACCTGGAGCTCCTCGCGGATGCGTTCGAAGATGAGCACGTTGGCGTCGACCGCCATACCAATGGTCAGGATCACGCCGGCAATACCCGGCAACGTGAGCGTGGCGCCAAAGTAGGCCATGGCCCCGAGCAGAATGATGATGTTGAGGATCAGTGCGACGTTGGCGTTAAGACCGGACATTCGATAGTAAACAAGCATGAAGAGCATCACGATCACCAGACCCACCACCGCGGCCCGCACGCCGCGCACGACCGAGTCGCGTCCGAGGGAGGGTCCGACCGTCCGCTCTTCGAGATAGACGATCGTGGCGGGCAGCGCGCCGGCCCGCAGCTTCAGGGCCAGGTCCTCGGCCTCCTCGATGGTGAAGTTGCCGGTGATGCGTCCGTCACCTGGAATTCGCGATTCGATGACCGGCGCCGAGATGACCCGGCTGTCGAGCACGATAGCCATACGGGTGCCGATGTGGGTACCGGTGTACTGACCGAACTTGTCGGCGGCGTAGGGCTGGGTCGCAAAGTTGACCACCGACTGGCCGTACTCATCCTGGCTCCGGCGCGCCGACCGCAGCTCCTGGCCGGAGATGATCGCCGCCTTCTTGAGGACGTAGTACTCCGTACCGATCACCACGCCGTCGAGCCCCTGCCGATCGCCCGGAAGGATCTCGGAGTCGGACGGCACGCTCCCGCCGACGGCTGCGAGCAGGCTCTGGCGATCCGGTGCCGGACCCGCCACCACCTCCTGAAACTCGAGGAAGGCGGTCGAGGAGATGAGGTCCTTGACCCGTGCCGGATCGTCAACTCCGGGGAGCTGGACTAGGATGCGGTCGCTCTCCAGACCCTGGCGCTGGATTACCGGCTCGGCGACGCCAAACTGATCGACGCGATTCCAGATGGTCTCGAGAGACGAGCGAACCGCCAGGTCGCGCACCGTTCGGTCCATGTTCGGCGGCAGCCGAAAGATCCACGAACCGGGGCCGGGATCTGCGCGATAGCCGGGCACCCAGGCATCCGCGAGCTCTCTCAGCTTGGCCGTGTCGGTGTTTGCCGGCACGCCGACCTTGAAGCTCAGGTCGTCAATGTCGGACTCGGAGGTCCCGAGCAGCACTCCCTCATCGCTCGCCCGGCTGACCAGGCGTTGCGACGCATCGTCGAGCTCCGCTTTGATCGCATCGTCGGTCTGGACCTGAAGCACCAGGTGAATGCCACCCGAAAGATCGAGACCGAAATGGATCTTCTCCCCGGGTGGATACAGCGACCAGGTGCAGAGGGCCAGCACCACCACGATAAGCACAATTCGCCAGAGGATCTTCGAGTCCACTCTCGCCTCCGATTCAGGAGCTCTCGGACGGCGCACCGTCCGTGCCAACCATCCCACCGATGGCGCTCTTGGAAATCCGGATCTTGGTGTTTTCCGCGATCTTGAGCAAAAGGGTACTGTCCTCGACCGCAGCAATCGTCCCGAAAATACCGCCCGAGGTCACGACCTTGTCGCCCTTTTTGAGGGCGCCGATCATGGCCTCTTTCTTCTTCTGCTGTTTCTTCGCGGGCATGATGACCAGGAAGTAGAAGACCCCGAAAATCAGGGCGAACATCATGATCATAGACAGGGGACCGCCCCCAGCACCAGTATCCATACTTCACCTCATTCGTCTGCAGGCGTTGTCCGCCCACGTTCGCTGCTGCGTGCGCTCTCCACCTGAGCGCGAAACCGCGTGTAGCGGCCCGCAATGATAGCCTCCCGAGCCTCGCGCATCAAGCTCAAGTAGAACCATAAATTATGAATTGTGAGCAGAACCACCGACGTGACCTCGTTGGCGACGAAAAGATGGCGCAGCACCGCCCTCGAGTAAAGCTTGCAAGTGGGGCAACCGCAGGACTTGTCGAGCGGGCGCGGATCGTCTGCAAAGCGCGCATTTTTGATCGCCAGATCGCCCACCGAGCTAAAGACCTTGCCAGTGCGCGCAGATCGCGTCGGCAGCACGCAGTCAAAAAGGTCGACGCCACAGCCAACCGCGTGCAGGATGTCCTCGGGGTAGCCGACCCCCATGAGGTACCGCGGGCGTTCGCCCGGCAGCATCGGCGCCGCCATCGACACCGCTTCGTACAGGGCCTCGGCGGGTTCGCCCACCGCGAGCCCGCCGATGGCGAATCCGTCAAAATCTCGAGACGCCAGCGCCTCGGTGCAGCGGCGGCGGAGGCTTGGGTCGAGGGATCCCTGTTGAATGGCGAATACTCCGCCGTCCCAACCCGCACCACTGTCTCGGAGCATCGTGGCCCGGGTCAGCCCGCGCCGCGCCCACTCGACACTGGTCGCCGTCGACCGATCCGCGAGCTTCGAATTGACGGGGTAGGGAAGGCATTCGTCGAGCACCATGGCGATGTCCACACCGAAGTCCACCTGGGTCGAAATGACGTTTTCCGGGGTCAACCGGTGTTCGCTGCCGTCGATGTGAGATCGAAAAGTCACGCCATCGGCGTCCACCTTGCGGCGGTTGGCGAGCGAGAAGACCTGGTAGCCGCCGGAATCAGTCAGGATCGGGCCCTCCCACCCCATGACGCGGTGCAGACCGCCCAGCTGCGCAATGCGACCGGCGCCCAGCCGCAGCAGAAGGTGGTAGGTATTGGCGAGCACCATCTCGGGACCGAGACGATCGAGCTCCCACGCCGCCACGCCTTTGACCGTGCCGGCAGTGCCGACCGGCATGAAAGCCGGCGTGCGCACGGCGCCGTGAGGCGTGCCCAGCTCGCCGGCGCGAGCCGAGCTTGCCGGATCTTCGCTGACAACGGTAAATGACAGCATGGATGACCCTGTTGCTGGTGGGCGCTACGAGTTCAGTTGACGCCTGGCGAGACGTCAAAGGTCTCCAACCTGACGTCTGAGCCAAGCTCGAGCCGGAATCGCGATTCCTCGATGTCCCGGTTGATCACCAGCTTGGTGAATTCGTAACGGGTGCTGTCCCCATCTTCCTCCCGGTACTCGATCATCACCGGCAGGAACAGCGACCGATCGATCTCGATCTCGACCGAGAGCAGCCTCTTCTTGAGCATGTTGCCAACCGGTTTCAAAAGAAGCCGGTAGTTGGCAGCCCCACCCGGGTCGGCGAGGGTCACTGAGAAGTTCGAGGTGAGGTCGTCGAACGGCTGCATTCCCGCGAGCACCCGGACGAATCGACGCTGTTTGTCCGAAACCTTGATCCGCTCGGCGCGCGCCTGCGCCGGGAGATAGGTTGTCACGGTGTCGTCGGCGAATACCACTACCATTGAGTCGGGCTGGCTGAAGTCCCATCGCACCAGATCCGGGGCGCGAAAAAGGAACACTCCGGTCGACTCCACCGCCTCGAGCAGCAGCGCAGAAGTCTTCAGCTGCACGAAATCGGCCTCGAGCGTCTGCAGCGCGCGCTGCCGCTCAACGACCAACCCGATCAGGGCATCGAGCTTGGCGCTGCCTTCGAGATCGTCGAGCGATTTCTTCACCGGCGCCGGGCCAGCGCCGGAGACCGGTACGAGAAGCAGGAGGGCCGTCGCGGCCGTGAGGAATGGACGCAAAACGCTCACGGGGGAGACTTTAGCACAGTTCGCCGAGAGAAGCGTCGAATTCTCAAGTCTCAATTCTCAATTTTGAATGACCCCCACCCTCCCCATTCTATGGGGTGGGCGGGCGGGAATTGAGAATTGAGAACTGAGAACTGAGAATTCCTGTTGCCGATTCACTCGCTGACCCGTCCGCTCAGCAACCCGGTCGACACCAGCTCGAAGAGGTCCCACTCACGACCGGCGGCCTCGTGGTGGCGGGGACAGCGGGCGCCGAGGTCATCCAAATACGCCTCCTCGACGTCCTTGCCCGAATCGGCCACCAGGACCCTCGTCATCTGTCGTGCACCCGCGAGCTCGAGGAGCATGCCGGTGCCGACCGAGTTCAGGAAACGCTGTGGCCCTACCGCGTCGGCGCCCACCAACACCACGGTCGCCTCGTCGTCGAGCCAACTCGTGACGGTGGCGTCCGGTTGCGAAATCGCATGCCCGGAGGACGCCAGACGCCGCGCCTGATCAACGCCGCGACCGGACGCGGTGCCATCCAGCACCACAACCATTCCTCCCCACCCTCGAATCCAGGCGCCCTCCACCACGGCAGCGACCGCCGACGACCTCGACAGCGTCAGCACCCTCGGCGCGACTTCGATCCATGACCAGGCGTTGGCGGCAAGGCGCTCCGGAAGCTCATCCAGGTTCGCCGCACGTCGCACAAGCCAGGAGGTGAAATCTATCGTCTTCTTCGACTGCTTCCGCTCGTGCAGACAGTGCCCGGAGATTGGCCATCGCCGGTTGCCCCTCGGCGAGCACTCGTCCGCCCACCCGCACCGACTCGGACGGCAGCACGGGTCCGAGAACGAGCAGGTCCCGGACCAACAGGGATTCGATTTCGCCCGCACCATGCTCACGGTCGGCCGCGGCCCGCCTGAATAGGTCGAGCACGTGATCTTGGAGATTCACCGGCTCATTCTGCCACGATCGTTCGAACGTTAGAACGTTAGAACGTTAGAACGTTTCACCCACCCTCCCGGAGCAGGCAGGGGCGGGCGACAGGGACTGCGACAGACTTCAGCGGCAGGATCAGAGAGCAGCGGCAGCGGCCGGGGCAGTGAACACGGGTCGTGACGACGGTATGACCACCTCCGGGTCGTTCAGTGCGGGAGGTAGCCGGTTGGAAGCCGATGTCAACTGATCAACGTTCTTCGCGCCGGTGGTCTTTCCGGGCGCTGTCGCTGTCAACTGCCCCTGACGCGGTCTCCAGCCGCTGCCGCTGCCTCTGCCGCAGTCTCTGACCGCCGTTTCAACGGATCGGACCACCGGCGCAGTGGAGGGGCAGGTGGAAAACCCGAATTCCGAAATCTGCGTCTATTTGCGTGATCTGCGGTCAAACTGGGTGGGTGGCCGAAACGTTCTAACGTTCTAACGTGTTAACGTTCTAACGTTCAAACGTTCCAACGAGCCCCTCGAGGAGGCACCATGAGCGACAATCAACCGAAGACCCCGAAGGCCCCCCGATTGAGCCTGAGCACCGAGATCGGCCTCGGCCAGTACTCCAACTTCGTCAGCATCGCTCACAACTACGCCGAGGTACTGCTCGATTTCGGCCGAACGCTGCCGGGACGCGAGGACATTCCGGTGGTCGCGCGCATCATCATGAACCCATTCCAGGCCAAGCAGTTGTTGCGCGCGCTCAGCCACAACGTTCAGATGTATGAGAACACCTTCGGGCCGATTCCGGATCCACCAAAGAATGCGGACGCGACGCCGGCGAGTGGTACCAACTAGTTCAAATTTCGCCGGTCGGGCCCTCCGGGCACGACCGGCGAAATTTGAGAATAGCGAAAAGGGGCGCGCCGAATGGCGCGCCCCGGATTGATCCATCGAGTAGCCTTTATTCGTCGAGCTTGAGGATGACGAAGCGATAGGTGTCGGCGCGGGGAATGTAGACGTAGAGCCGCAGGAATCCGCCGGGTTTGACGTCCTCCACGACCGCCCGCAGGTCCGAAGGTTCGAGCACCGGCTCGCCGTTGGCCTCGGTGATGACGAGCCCCGGTGTCACACCCTCCTCACCGGCCGTCGACAGCGGTCGCACCCGGGTCACTACGACACCCTCGATCTCATCACCGATGCGGAAATTCTGTCGCACCGAGGGTTCGAGTGCGGATACCGTGACGCCAATGCGCTCGAGAACGTCACCCTCGTCTCCGGGTCCTGCCGCGGGCACGGCGTCGGAGTCACCGGCATCGCGCTCTTCGAGAGTGACGGTGACGGTCATGTGCTTGCCATTGCGCATCAGACCGAGCACGACCTTCGTGTCAGGGGGAATCGCCGAGATCATGTCGATGAGCTCGCGGGTGTTCTTCACCGCCTCGCCATCGACCGAAACGACAACATCGCCGTGGCGGATGCCCGCTTTCTCCGCGGCGTGTCCGCTAACAACCGACTCAACCAAAGCGCCGTCGTTACTTTCAAGACCAAAGGCCTCGGCTTCGCCGGGGTTGAGGTTGTTGACCGAAACACCGAGGTAGCCCCGGACCACCCGCCCGCGTTCTCGCAGCTGCGGCAGGATCCGCTTGGCGGTATTGATGGGAATCGCGAAACCGATGTTCTGCCCGGCCGCGTTGATCGCGGTGTTGATGCCGATCACGTTGCCGAAGAGGTCGACCAAGGGACCTCCCGAGTTGCCGAAGTTGATGGCGGCGTCGGTCTGGATGAAGTTCTCGAATGAGTTCGACTCGGCCGACAGACCGAGCGCCCGCCCCTTTGCCGAGACCACGCCCACCGTCACCGTGTTCTCCATTTCCAGCGGGTTGCCGGCAGCCATCACCCACTGGCCGACGCGCACCGCGGCAGAGTCGCCGAGGGCGAGGGCTTCGAAGTCACGATCGGGATCGACAACCCGCAGCAGCGCCACGTCGGTGGCCGGATCAATGCCCACAACCTCGACCTTGTACTCGGTGTCGTCATTCAGCCGGACCCGGATCTTGTCGGCGTCCTCGATGACGTGGTGGTTGGTGATGATCTCGCCGGTCGCGGTGATGAAGAATCCCGATCCCGACGAGCGACGGACCTGGGGCTCCGACTCGCGACCTTCTTCGCGGGGGCCGAAGAAGAAATGGAACGGATCGTTCGGCATGCCTTGCCGGCGCTCCGACGGGTCCTGGACCTCGTCCGAATAGACGGAGACAACCGAAGGAACGACATGATCGGCGAGGGCCACAAAATCAGGCAGGGGCGTGCCGGTGGTCGCCGTCGGCATCGGGGCCGGGCGATCGGCCTCGACCCGGTGGGTCACGTCGAGCCCTCCAGAGAGGATCATGCCGAAGAGGATCGCGGCAACGACGACCGCCGCAAGAGAAAAGACTTTCTGGGTTTCGTTCTTCATGGG
Source organism: Candidatus Sulfomarinibacteraceae bacterium (assembly GCA_963733915.1). GTDB lineage: Bacteria > Acidobacteriota > Thermoanaerobaculia > Thermoanaerobaculales > Sulfomarinibacteraceae > Sulfomarinibacter. The sequence goes on along the minus strand of CAVTEP010000011.1, from coordinate 953,776 downwards.
TTCTGACCTCCGGGCCGGTCCTGGTCGGGCGTACCGGCATCTTCTGGAGATGTAACAGCAAAACTCTTGCCAAGTTTCCGTTTGAGGGCGATTTTCTCGGGAAACCCCAGATATCGGCCCGGATTTCACAGGTATTTGCAGTTCGAGGGCCGCCAGCGATCGCGCCGGTGTCGCTCGAGGGTGAACCAGGAGCCACATTTCTGCCATTTTGACGCAGGAAGGCCCTGGGGCTATGGGGCTATGGGGCTGTGGGGCTATGGGGCTGTGCGGGCATGGGGTGATGCCACCCAGCCGACTGAGAATTTCGGATTTCGGATTTCCGCCCGCCCACCCGAACCACGAAGACACGAAGAACACAAAGAAAGCACAAAGAAGGTCTTTTGACCTGAGCCGTGGAATACGCGGAAGAAACTCCGGCGCCAACTCAAAAACCACTCCTGGTCCTCGGAAATCCGCGTCAGCCGGCGCCCGGCGCCGGATGACGTGGATTTCTGAGGGTGGGTGGGCGGGGGGCGGGGGCGGGAATTGAGGCGAGAACCACCGACGAGAGCGGTCCCGCCGGCGCGGCAACGCCGCGCAGGGCGCGAACGATCGGACCGACGGACGCGCGCGTTCGGAGGGCCGTGCGTGAGCGACCGACGCCGCGATCGTAGATCGCGGCGGGCGGGCATTCGGGCACGGAGACGGGTTCAGTCCGCGATGCGGATCTGGTTCTTGCCGTTTTCCTTGCCGCGGTACATCGCCAGATCGGAGGCGCGCAATAGGAGGTTCTTCTTCATGTCGGTGGTCCCCTGGCGGGGCAGGTGATGGGGGTAGACGGCGACGCCGATCGAGCTCGTCAGCGGCTTGCGCCAGTAGACCGGGCCCTCGGACCACGAAAACGAACCCTGGAGGAACTGGGTGGCCGCCAGCGCTCCCTGGATTGCCTTGGCGACCGCGCATGCCATTTCGAGGTCATGATCGGGGAGAATGATCACGAACTCATCTCCACCGTAACGGGCGAGAGTCGCCTTGTCGTCGGTCACCACCCGGGTTAGAAGAAACCCGAACTCTTTCAGCACCTGGGAACCCGCGAGGTGTCCGTGAGTGTCGTTGACGGTCTTGAAATTGTCGATGTCGAGGAAGAGCAAGGCCAGAGTCGAGCGGGTGACGTCGGCACGTATCAGATCCTCGCTCAACCGGTGGTGAAAGAATCGATCGTTGTAGAGACCGGTGAGGTCATCCCTTCGAGCCATTTCGGTCGCACGCTGCGCGTCGAGGAGGTTTTCGATGGATATCGAGGTGTATCGAGCGAAGATCTCGAGCATCTGCATGTTGCGTTCGGTGTACGGATTGCCGTCGGAACGGTTGAGAAGCTCGAGCACTCCGCACACCGTGCGCTCGATTCGCACCGGTACCGCGACCACTCCGGTGGTACGAAACTCGTGGTCCTCGTCGAATTTTGAGTAGAAGTTGGGATCGGTCTCGGGATCAGCCATGACGTATGGCTCACCCGTGCGATAGACGTGACCAACGACCCCCCGATCGGCGCGCAGGCTCTTGCCGAGGAGAGCAGAGCTGGAGGGCCCGAACGCGGCCACGAAATAGAGAAGGATCTCGCGCGCCGTATCGCCCCGCTCGATCGGTCTGTCCATGAGGATCGAACCCGCCTCCGAGGGCACGAAGTCGTTGGCCTTCCTCAGGATCTCGCCGAGAAACGACGGCAGCTGGAGCTGCGACATCGCGAAGGCCGAGTATCGTTTGCGATCGAGAAACGGTTCAAGATCACCCAGGGGTAGGCTGTGGACCTCCGGAAGACCCATTCTCACATCGTATCACGCGCGACGCATCAGCCCCCGCAGGCGTTCCTCCAGAGCGAGCACGGTTTCGGAGTGGTCCGCGCGCCCGGGCGCAAACCGGATGGCCTCGAGCTCGCGCCGCAACTGCTGCATCTCCTCTTCGAGGGCGCGTCCCTTCTGATCAGTACGGACGCTCAGCCACCACCGCTCGAGGGCGATCTGGAGCTCCCGGGCGCGTTCGGCCGGACTTTCGCCGGACCGCCTCAGCGGCAGTCCGGCCCCGTGCCGCCGCCGGGCGAGCACCGGCACCAATGCCCCCAACCCGAGCCCGATCAGCAGCGCGCCGCCGATCCACATCCACGGCGCCGTCCCGCGCTCGCGCACTGCGGGTTGCGGACTCTCCTCGATCACGGATTCGCCGCTTGTGGTATCGACGCGCGCGGTGGCGACCGGCACCGGGGACGCCGGCGGTGGCTCGACCACGAGTCGCAACGGCCCCAGTGCATGTGTTCGATAGTGACCAGCCCCAGGATCGAAAACCGCGAGCATGACCGGCGTGAGGTCGATTGGACCCGATATGCGCGGTATGAGTGTCGTTCGCCAGCTGCGGGTGCCGTGGATGCCGGCGGCGTCAACCACCACCCGGCTCTCCTCCTCCGGGGGGTAGCTCTCGCAGTCGGCGCAAGCCGGCCACAAGGCCGGCGGCTCGACCAACGGCAGATTGCCGTTGCCCCGAAGCTCGATCGTGAGCACGGCCGATTCGCCGTAGTCGATCACTTCGGGCTCGAGGCTGGCGCTGTACCGGAGGTCGCCGACCGCCCCGGAGTAACCCTCCGGCGGTCGCGGCCTCTCGACAATCTCGACCGCTACCTCTTCAGTCGACCGCTCCACGACCTGCTGTGGTGCGAAGAGGCTGGCCGTGCGGAATCCAATGCGCGCTTCAACCACGGGCACAACAAGTCGGCCCGTCTTGAGGGGAACCAGAACATGGCGAGCGACGACGAACCGGTTGTAGCGCACGCCGTCGACCTCGACGATCTCCGCAGTGACGCGTTCCGGTGGCTCGACCCGCTGCGCCCACCAATTCGGGAATGAAGGCGGGTTCACCCACTCGAAACCGTCGATGCCGCCGGCCGTGGTATCGAGCACGATGACGGCAACGAGAGGCTCGCCAAGGACCAGCCGCCGATCACCTACAATCTGCCGCAGGATGACCTGTGCCGATCGGGTAGGCTGCCGGCGCTGCATGAGGTCGTCAAAAGGATCAAATGGAAACGGCGGCCGTCGAACCGACGGACGCTCCTCGACCACGCTGCCGGGAACGATTTCTGCGGTCAAGGGCTCGGCGCGGAGCACGGCGCCCTCCAGCTTTACGATCACCGGACCCACGGCGGCCGGACCCACCTCCAGACCGTGCAGCACGTAGCTGAAGCTGATGGCTCGAGTCGCGACGCCGTTGACCCACGAGAACTCGGTCTTGGTCGAGGGGCCGGACAGAACCTCGAGGTTTGACAGCTCGCCGAGGTCGATGTCCGGCGTCCCGATGGGCTCGAGAATCCGCACCACCAGGATCGTCGCGTCCTCGATTCCGATCCGCCGTTGATCGAGCTGGACCTCGATGCTCGGTTCGGCGGCCGTTGCCGTCGCTGCAGCGACCATCACCGAGATCGCAATGACGATGTCGCTACCGATCGTTCGCAATCGAGCGGAGCTGTGCCTCACCAGTCCTTCTCCACCTTGCCCGCGCTCGGTGTCGGAGACTGCATCGCCTCACGCGCCTCGGCTTCGGCCCGTTCGAGGGCGGCGAAGAGCGGCTGGTTGGGGTCGGGTGTCGGGGTCGGTGCGGGGGCCTGGCCGGCGGACGGTGTTGGCGTCGGCTGCGGTTGGTCCTGTTGGTCCTGGTCCTGCTGCTGCTCTTGCTCGTTCTCCTGGTTCTGGTCCTGTTTTTGTTGTTGTTGCTCTTGCTGCTGTTGATCGCGCATTCTCAAGGCCAACTCGAAGTTGTGTTTGGCCTCGAGGTCATCCGGATCCGCGAGCATCGCGCGCCGCAATCGCTCGAGCGCCGGTTCGGCCTGCCCCTGTGCCAGAGCCGTCGTCCCCGAGTTGTAGGCCGCCCCCCGGACTCCACTCTGGTCGGCCTGTTCGAGCAGCGGAGCGGCGGGCTCGAAATTGCCGCCGGCCGCGAGGGCGGTTCCGAGATCGTAGAGCCGCTCGGGAGTCTGCGGATCGAGCTCGGCAGCTCCGGCAAAAGCCGCCGTCGCGCCGTGGAGATCCTCGGCCTGCCAATCCGAGACACCGTGGCGCGCCATGCGGCGACTGCCGCCCGGTATCCATCGCTCCCACCACGGGGCCGGAGGGAGCACCGGCGGCTCGGACGCCAGGTTGGGACTCGCCGGCGCCGGCTGCGCTCGCGGCGCCGATGTTGCCGGCGACGCACCCTGCGCCGCAACCAACGACGGCAGAAAGACCATCGCAGCAAGCATGGCTGCGGCCAGCCGCCTCCAGGGCGATGCAGCAAACCCGATCACGAGGAGAGTGGCTGCGGCGGCCAGGAAAATCGGGAAGCGCTCGACCCGCCGTACCGTTCGTGTCGCTTCGACCTCGCGGGTGCGCAGCCGCGCCACCGCGTCAGCGATCTGACGCACCACCTCCGGGTCGGCGAGCGAGACAACCTCGCCGCCGACCCGGTCGGCGATCTCCTCCAGGACCTCCGGATGGGCACGGGTCACTACCGGCTGGCCGTCCTGGTCTCGTTTGTAGTGCACGCCGCCGGTTTTGCCCGGCTCAGGAATCGGTCCACCGCGTTCGGTCCCCGCAACCACCCCGAGCAGCCCGACGCCGGCCTTCGACAGAGCCGTGGTCGCCGCTTCCACATTGCCCTGGAGGTTCTCGCCGTCGGTGAACAGGAGCAGCACCCGGCCCTCGACCTCTTCGGGGAGCAATCCGAGCGACCCATCCACCGCACGCTCGAGATTCGAGCCCGGGAGGGCTACCATGCCCGACTGAACGCCATCGAGAAAAACCGCGACCGCACTCAAATCGGTGGTCAGCGGCACCAGAGGGTAGGCATCCCCGGCAAACACCACCACCGCGACACGGTTTCCTTCGAGCTGTGGCAGGAGGCGGAGGAGGGTCTCGGTGCTGCGAGTCAGGCGCGACGGCCGAAGGTCCTCGCACAACATCGAGTCAGAAACATCGAGCGCGACAACCAGGTCGCGTGTGCGAACCGTCTCCTCGGCCGGCAGCTCGCCCCACTGCGGCCTTGCCACCGCGACGACCAACAATGCGGCCGCACCGCACCACGCCAGCAGCCGAAAAACTCCGGTTGCCGGGATGCCGCCGAGCAACCTCAGCCAGACCCCGGGTGAGGCGAGGCGGCGTTGTTGCACAACCCGTCGTCCGTGCCGATAGAAAGAGAGCGCGACCGCGACCGCCGGCACCACAAGCAGGATGAGCCGCAAAGGTTCTGCAAAGCTCACCACGGCGTCCTCCCCGCGAGGCCTTCGAGGACCGTGCCCGCCACCAACAACACGAGCGCCGCCAATGCCCAGGGTTCGAATCGCTCGCGATAGCGAACCAGCCGAGTCGAGGTGAAGACCGTTTTCTCCATGCGGTCGATCTCAGAGAAGACGTCATCGAGGGCCTTCGGGTCACGCGCCAGGAACGACGTGCCGCCCGTACTGCGTGAAATCTCCGCCAGGAGTTCGGGGTTGACGTCCACTTCGACGTTCTGGATCTGAGAAAACTCGCGACCGCTGCGCGGATCGCGCATCCATACCCTGATCGGCACCTTGCCCCCACGTCCGACGAGCACCGTATGGACCGTGATGCCCTCGTCCCTCGCCAGCTCGGCCGCCGTCCTTGGGTCGAGCTGGCCGGCATTGTTGGAGCCGTCGGTTACGAGGACCACGACTTTGGAGTCCGACGACGAGGTCCTCAGCCGGGTGATTGCGGTTCCGAGCCCGAGACCGATGGCGGTGCCATCAGGGAGGGTGCGGAGGCTCACCTGATCGAGGAGGTGGTGCGCGACATCATGGTCGAGGGTCAGCGGACAGATGGTGACAGCCGCGCCGGCAAACACTACGAGACCGATGCGATCATGGGGCCGGCGGTCCAGAAACCCACCAATCGTCTCTTTTGCCACTCCGAGGCGATCGGTGGGCTGAAAGTCGAGCGCCGCCATCGAACCGGAGATATCGAGGGCGATCACCATATCGACGCCCTCGGCCTGCTCGAGATGCCGCGAGAGAACCTCCTGAGGCCGGGCCAGCGACACGGCCAGCGGCGCGAATGCAAGAGCCGCCAACCACCCGGCGCTCGCAGTTGACCCGATCAAACGGAAGCGCCCACCGGCTGCCCGCCCGTCGAGCGGGAAGGGGTAGCGTTGCCATCGCCGGCGCAGCATCCAGATGACCGCCGCGAGCACGCCGACGCCGACCAGGCCGAGCCACCACGGGGCAGCCAACTGGGTCATCCGGCGACCTCCATCTCAGGCCCTTCGTCTTCGTCGGGCAGCATATGCTCTTCGAGACACCGGGCCGCCTGGCGGCTCATCTCGATCGCTTGCCGGAGCTCACGATCGTCGGCTGAGATGCGGCCGAAGCGGACACGATCGGCGACCCTCATCGTGCCCTGGATCCCCCGCTGCACCGTTTCCGGCCACCCGGCCTCGCGCGCCATGATCCGGAGTTCGAAGGTGGTCATGTCCGCCGCTGGTTTGCCGCTCGTTCGCTCGAAATAACGGCGCAGGCCCGACGCGAGGGGATCGCAGACGCTTGGCGCAGGCTCCCGGCCGACCCGCTGGTCGAGACGATCGAGCAGCGCCGCGAACTCGTCGAATGGCGCCAGTGCGGGTACCCCGGCGAGATCGCCTGGTGACCGCCGGCGAGCCCAAATGCCGAGCGCAACCGCTGCGCCGAGCACGGGCACTGCCAACGGCAGCACCCACTCCCACGGGAACCCGCTGACGCCGATCGGTCCGCGAAGCGGCGCCGGCTGCACCTCCTCGTCGTCTGGCAGGACCGATGCCACGTTGACCGTCGGCAGAGCCCCGGCGCGCACCTCGAGGGGCTCACCGGAGGCGTCGCGGACCACAACCGTCATTTCCGGCACCTCGATTTCGCCGACCGCCATCGGCGACAGCTCGACGTCCCATGCCGGTGGACGGGTCCCAACCAACGCCCGGGGGCCGTTGACCACGGCCCACGGACCGCCGGGCTCTTCGATCACCTGAAGCTCGCCCCACAGCAGGTCCTCGCCACCACGGGCAACGATCTGCACCGCCAATCGATCGCCAACCCTCACCGAGGTGTCGGGGGCCGTGACCTCGAGAGCCGGCGGCTCCGCGGCCGGGGCCATCGTCGCCGCCGCGAAGACGGCAATCAAGGTGAATCCCACCTCAGTGCGCACGGCGCCGCTCCCTCCGTTCGAGCATTGCCCGCACCGCCGGCAGGTAATCCTCTCCGGTGTGGAGCTCGATTCGATCAACGCCCGGGGGTGTCGACGGCGCGATCACCGCGGCGGATCGGGCGATCACCCCCCGGCGGCCTCCCTCGACATCGACAACCGGAAGACTGGCGCCGGCGAGCCCCTTCTCGAGGAGCGCGTCAGCGACCTGTACGACCACCACCTCGTGGCGGCCGGCGAGCGCCACCAGCCCCCGCCGCGGCAGTGGACAGGTCTGATCGACGAGGATGATGACCACGCCTCGCCTGCGCAGCAGGCGGCCGGCGGCTCGGATCGCCTCTTCAAGGGCGGTCCCGTGGCCCCCGGGCTCGGCCGCCAGCACTTCTCGAACCACCCGCAAACCGTGCCGCCAGCCGAGACGCGGTGGAATCACCGCTCGTACGCCGTCATCGAAGAGAATCGCGCCGATCCGATCGCGGCGAGCCGCGGCCAGGGCAAAGAGGCCGGCGACCTCGGCGATCAGATCGTGCACCGTCATCACGCCCGAGCCGAAGAGGGTCGAGGACGAGAGATCGACGAGCAGCAGAACGTTGAGATCGCGCTCCTCACGGTAACGCTTGACGTGCAGAAAACCGGTGCGGGCAGAGACGTTCCAGTCGATAGTGCGGATGTCGTCACCGGCCCGATATTCGCGCACCTCTTCGAACTCGAGGCCGAGGCCGCGGAACGCGCTCTGGTACTGACCGGTCAGCCCGGACTGCATGGCCTGCCGGGCGCGAATCTCCAGCCGCTTCACCTGAGCGCGAATGCTGGCGCCGGCATCACCATCCGGCGCGTGCGGACGGGGCCGCCCGAGGTAGGAGGCGAGGCTAACAACCAATTCTCAGCTCCTCGTTTCCCGAGATTGGAAACGTTTGAACGTTATAACGTTTAACGTTCTAACGTTTGTTGGCACGCAAAGAACCGGGATCGGATCGATCATGGGACCTCTACAGCGAGCAGGATCCGCTCCGTGATTTCCTCGACGGTCGCACCCTCGGCCTCGGCCTCATAGGTCAGAACCAGCCGGTGGCGCAACACCGACGGGGCCAATTCCTTGACGTCCTCGGGGGTCACGTAGGAGCGGCCCCGCACCAACGCCAGGGCGCGGGTGCCGACGGCGAGGGCGATCGAGGCTCGCGGCGACGCGCCGTATGCGAGCAGGGGCACGAGATCGCCGAGGCCGACGTCGGTCGGTTTGCGGGTCGCGGCCACGAGGTTGATGATGTAGGAGCGGATCCTCTCGTCAAGATAGACCTCCCGAACCACCGGTTCGAGCTCCAGGAGCTCGGCCACCGACGACAGGCGTTCGGGCTTTGGGAACGACTCGCCGAGGTGGTACTCCAAAACCTTGCGCTCCTCCTCCGGCGCCGGGTAGTCCACCAGGACCTTGAACAGGAAACGATCGAGCTGCGCCTCTGGCAGCGGGTAGGTACCTTCCTGTTCGATCGGGTTTTGGGTCGCCAACACCACAAACGGCTCGGGCAAATCGTAGGTTGCGTCGCCGATCGTGACCTGGCGCTCTTCCATCGCCTCCAGGAGCGCCGACTGCACCTTGGCCGGCGCGCGGTTGATCTCGTCGGCAAGCACCAGGTTGCAGAATATCGGACCGCGGTGAGGCACGAACTCCGAGGTCCTGGGGTCGAAGATCTGGGTGCCGGTAACGTCGGCGGGCAACAAATCCGGCGTGAATTGCAATCGCTGGAAGCTCCCGCCGATCACCCCCGCCAGTGTCCGGACTGTGAGAGTCTTCGCAAGACCCGGCACACCCTCGAGGAGAACGTGTCCACGGCAGAGCATCGCCACCAGCAGCGACTCCACCAGCCGGTCCTGGCCGACGACGATCTCGGATACCGCGCGTTGGATCTCTCCCAGCCTGGCCGCCGCACGATCGATGGCTTTCCCACTTTCTCCTGATTCCATATTTCCCCCATGAGCCAGCTGGCCCCGGGGAGACTACGAAGCAAGGAACATGCCCGCTCCGGCCTTCCTTTGATCAGGATCGGCGGGCGTCGATTCGGCCTGCTCGACGCCAGAAAGGCACCGAGCGGGGGAATTAGGAATGAGGAATGAGGAATGAGGAATTCCCACCCACCCTCCCGGGCGATGGGGCTATGGGGCAATGGGGCTATGGGGCTATGGGGCTATGCGGACCAGCGGACCCATCCACGACGAATGATATTTCGGATTTCGAATTTCGAATTTCCGAGGGTAGGTGGGCGGGGGGTGGGCACGGAAACGGGTGGAGATCCGGATACAATGAGTGTCGATGTCTGAAAAGCGGATCGGGCGCTACGAGATCGAGAAAACCCTCGGCCGGGGGGCGATGGGAGTGGTGTATCTCGCCCGCGATCCGATCATCGACCGGCGGGTCGCGCTCAAGACCCTGCGGGTCGACCTCGGTATCGAGCACGCCGAGGAGTTCCGTGAACGCTTCGTGCGCGAAGCGCGGGCCGCGGGGCGTCTCAACCACCCCGGGATCGTGACCGTACACGACGTCGGCGAAGACCCGGAGTCCGGGCTCATGTACATCGCCATGGAGCACGTCGAGGGTCAGGACCTCAAGCAGTTAATTGCTTCGGGACGCCGCTTCAGGCCGTCGGAGTCCGCACGGATCGTCGCCGACGTCGCGATCGCCCTCGACTATGCCCACTCGCTCGGCGTCGTCCACCGGGACGTCAAACCGGCCAACATCATCCTCACAGCGGACGGTTCGGCCAAGATCACCGACTTCGGGATCGCCCGGCTGGAAACCTCCAACCTGACGGTCGAGGGGCAGTTCATCGGGACCCCGAACTTCATGTCCCCGGAGCAGATCACCGGCAGGAAGGTCGACGGCCGCTCCGACATCTTTTCGCTTGGCGTCGTCCTCTTCACCCTGCTCACCGGCCAGCGCCCCTTCGGCGGCGACACGATGCACGAGGTCACGCTCCGCATCGTTCAGGAGCCGAGCCCGATCCCGTCCACGTTTTCCGACGACATCCCCGCCGCCCTCAATCCGATCGTTCTCAAGTGCCTCGAGAAAAACCCTGAAAAGCGATTCCAGACCGGCGCCGAGCTCGCCAGAGTCCTCGCCGCCGTCGCCCGCTCGCTGGTGCAGCGACAGCCGGACGACAGCGGCAGCACCGGCATTCACCAGCCCGATCTCGAAACCCGGATCCATGCGCCGCGAGAGGCGGCGGACCCGACGCCCTCGTCCCCGCTTTCCGCGCTCTGGCGCAGCTGGCAAGCCAAGGTATCACCCCCCGAGTGGCTGGGGTGGGAGGTGGAGCCGCGGTACGCGTGGGGCATCATCGGCGCCGTCGGAGTGGTGCTGGCGATCTCTATCGCCGGCCTTCGGATGAGCATCGACAAGGGCCCCTTCGTCGCACCGTCGCCCGGCTCATCCCGCAACCTCAACGCGGTGGTCCGCTCCCTCCATCTCGCCGCCACGAATCTCGATTCCGGCGACCTCTGGTCGGCGCGCGCAGCCGTCGGCGCAGCCCTTGATCAGGCGCCGAGCTCACCGGCGGCGCGCCGTCTCGCGCGCGAGATCCATGCCGCCATCGAGGTCGAACGCACCAGCGCCGCGACCCAGCGGCGGGTTGCCGAGCTCGTCGCCCAGGGCCGGCAGCTGTATCGGAGCGCCGATTATCACGAGTCCGCGGGTCTGTTTCGCGAGGCTCTCGACCTCGACCCCTTGAACGAGATCGCGGCCTCGTACCTCGAACTTTCCGAGGAACGACTGCGGCGCCCTGCCGCGCGCGCCACCACCAGCTCCGCCCGAACGCCCTCTGGCGGCAGCCGTCCCCCGGTCCCCTCGCAGGCGGCGACCCCGGCATCGGGCATCGCCCGCGTCACTCTCTCCTTTGACTCTCCGCTCAGCTCGGGCTCGGTCATTCTCACGCTCAACGGCGAGTCGCTGGCGGAGGTCCCCTTCGATTTCTCGTCACAGGGCTTCCTCGGATTCAAACGCAAGGGCCGCGGTACGGTTCGCCGGGTCGTGCTGACCCCTTCCGGCAGCCACACCATCGGCGTTCAACTGATTGGAGAAAACGGACAGCCGCTCGGCTCGGCGAGCTTTGAAAAAGAGCTCGCCCCCGAAAGCGTCTGGACCCTCCGCATCGATCTTCCGAGCAACCGCGCCACACCTGGCTTCTTCCTCGTGCAATCGTCAAGGTAGGACATGACGGCGGAGTCCTTCGCGAACCGGCACAATATTTCCTCGAAGCGGAGACAGGCGGCCGGAGGCCCCGGTTGAGCTCGAACCTGCGCCGCCTCCAGCTCGAAACCTCGTGGGGGCCGTTGTCCATCGTCGGCGGCTCGCGCGCCGGCGAAGGGACACTGATCCTGCTGCCACAGCTCAACCTGGCTCTTGACGCCGGTCGCCCGCACCGCGCGCTCCCGGCCATGACAACCGTCGTCGTCAGCCACGGCCACGTCGACCACCTCGGCGGCTTGGCATTCTGGGCAAGCCAGCGACAGTTGCAGACGATGGGAACGGCACGGCTGGTCGTGCCGCGAGCCATCGCCGCCGCAGTCGAAGACCTGCTGACCACCCATGCCCGGCTCGAAGGTGGCGAGCCATACGAGATCGAGGTTGTCGCCGTCGACGCCGGACAGATCCATCAGTTGCGAAGGGACATGGATCTGGTTTTCTTTTCCACCGACCACTGGGTGCCCACCCTCGGCTCGATTCTGCGTTGGCGACGCCACCACCTGCTGCCGTGCCTGGCGGAGCTCCCGGGCCAGGAGATCGCCCGCCGCAGGCTTGCCGGCGAGACGGTCACCGAGGAGGTCGTGACCGAGCTCCTTGCCTACTGCGCCGACTCCGGTCCGGGTGTGTTGCGCGACCAACCCGCAGCCCTCGCGGCGGAGGTCCTCCTCGTCGAGTGCTCCTTCTATCGCCCCGGCGACCACGAGCGGGCGACCCGGTACGGACACATGCACGTGGACGATCTCATGGCCGCGGTCGGGAGTCTCGGCTGTCGTCATTTGGTGCTGCTGCACGCCTCGCGCCGTCACCGTCTGCGGGAGGTGGAGCAGGCCCTCGACGAACGCCTGCGCCCGCACCTCGACTGCTCGCTCCACCATCTGATGATTGACTGGGAATGACGCCGTTAAAACGTTGGAACGTTTGAACGTTACACGTTACCGACCACCCACCCATGGATTGAGAAAAGGGGAAAAGGGGAAAAGGAGGCCACCCACCCTCCCCTTTTCTCCTTTTCTCGGCGCCCGGGTGAACGGGTGGAAACGTTTTAACGTTTCAACGTTCTAACGTTCAACGTCCTCGCCGAAGTCGCCGGCGGCGGTCATGACGAGCTGCTCGGGGTGGAAGTGGCGCGCGATCGCCTCCATCACCTGCTCGCGTTCGGTCGCCAGGACCTGGTTCGGAAACCGGTCGAGGCGCTCCACCCCTTCGCCGGTGGTGAGAGTCGTCACCAGCTCACGCGCCACACCCGAGTTGGTGGCGAGGCCGACTCGGTAGGCGCCGGCAAGGGCCGAACGCTCGTCGGCCAGCTCGGTCTCCATCGGGCCCTCCGCAACGTACTCCGAGATCACCTGGCGACTCAGATCCGCCGCCCGATCGAGATTGGCGGCCGACACGCCCATTGCGGCCGCCCACGGGCCCGCCACGTGCAAGGTGCCGAAAAAGCGGCTGTAGATGCCGTAGGTCAGGCCCGCGCGATCGCGCACCGCGACTCCGAGCCTCGAGGTCAGGGTCGACTGGCCGAGGCAGGAGTTTGCGAGCACTGCCGCCGTGTAATCGGAGTCCCCGCGCCGAAGGAGCCCTCTGTGCCCGAGATAGACATCGATGTTCGGCCGGTCCGCTATCTGGATCCGATCCTCGTCCGCGCGCAGACCACCGCCTTCTGCGATCGTTTCCCGGATCCCATCACCACCTTGCCAATCCGCCATCTGCTCCTCGAAGAGCGACGCCACCCGCCCCGCTTCGAAATCGCCGACCGCGGCGAGGGACATCGTGGCCGGTCTGTACGCCGTCCGGTGAAACTCCTCCAGGTCGTCGCGGGTCACCGCCCGCACCTCGCGCTCGCGGACCTCGATCGGCCGCCGGTGCAGGGGATGCTTCTCCGGATAGAGTTGGCGGGTCAAGGCGGCGTACGCGCGGGCCGAGGTCTCCTGGCGCTCGCGGGCGAGCCCACCCAGGACCTGCTCACGCAGCTTTTCCAGCTCCTCGGCCGGAAAGCGGGGACGGTGCAATACCTCGACGAGGAGCTTTACCATCCGCGGCAGCTCCTCGGCCAGACCCTGGGCGGTGAAGGAAACGAGGTTCGGGGACGAGGTGGAGACGCGCACCATGAGCTGGAGACCGTGGTCCTCGAGCTCGCGCGCCAGCCCGAGACGGTCATTCTCCGCGGTGCCACGATCGAGCATGGCGGCAACCAGCCCGGGCACTGAAAAACGCCCATCGGTTGCGTACGCGGGCCCGGCCAGCAGGGTGCCGGCGATGGTCGCGGTCGGCGCGTGCGGGTTGGACAGCGACGCGAGACGGGCGCCGCCCGGCAGATCACGGGGGACGACGCGTTCGGCGAAGGTCGCCCCTCGTCCCATCAGGTTGCGCCCCACTGATGCAGAGGAGAAAAGGGGACGGGAAAGGAGAAGAGGGGACCACGCCGCCCTCTCCTTTTCTCCTTTTCGCCTTTTCCCCTTTTCCGTGCCCCTCCGCGTCATGACCGCCCTCCATCCTCGGGGACGAACCACCCCACCGTGAGCTTCTGGTCGGAGAGATGGGTCGCGGCCACGCGGTGCAGATCGTCGGCGCCGACCGCCTCGACGAGCTCGAGCTCGCGCACGAAACGGCGCCAATCGCCCATCGCCACACCCTCGGTGAGCCCGCTCAAGATCTGACCCGGAGACTCGTGGTGGAAGGCGAGATCGGTGCGCGTCTGGGCAAGCGCCCGCGCCACCTCCTCGCCGCGCGGCGGCCCCGTCGCCACAGCGCCGACCTCGGCCCGGACGGCCGCCTCGACCTCCGCGTGCCCGACCCCGGGGGCGATGGTGGCGGCAATCTGAAACAGACCCGGGTCGTGCAGCTCCATGGCATAGGCGTGCACTCCCAGACAGCGGTTGCTCTCGACCAGCCTTTGGTACAGACGTGAAGTGACGCCGTCGCCGAGAATCTGGGTCAGAACCAGAAGCGCCGGCAGATCCTCATCGAGGCCGTGTGGGATATGCCAGCTCATCGCCAGCGCGCCGAGCTCGCCCGCGCGGTGGATCTCGAATCGGCGTTCGCCGCGCTGTGGGGCCTCACGGATCTCGACCCCGGGCACCGCACCCGGCGCCGGTGGCAGAGCACCGAAACCGCGCTCCACTTCGTCGAGGGCCGCCCTCTCGTCGAGGTCGCCGACCACGATCACAGTGGCGTTGTCCGGGTGGTAGAAGGTGTCATAGAAGCCGCGCAGCACCTTGCCGCTCATCCTCTCGACATCCCCCCGCCAGCCGATGGTGGGTTGGCGGTAGGGGTGCTCGAGAAAGGCCTGGGCGAAGGAGCCCTTCATCAGCAGATCGAAGGGCTCGTTCTCGCCGGCGTCGAGCTCGTTGAGGACCACCGTGCGCTCGCTCTCGAGGTCGGCGTCGCGGACCAGCGCGCCGCGCATGCGGTCGGACTCGATATCAACCGCCAGCGGTAATTGGTCCACCGGCAGCACCTCGTAGTAGTTGGTCCGGTCGAGCCAGGTGGTGGCGTTGAACGAGGCCCCGACACGGTGCAGCACGCGCGCGACCTCGGTTCCGAGATCGCGGTTGAATCTCGCGGTGCCCTTGAACATGAGGTGCTCGAGGATGTGGGTCGCTCCGGTATGGCCCGGGCGCTCATGGCGGGAGCCCACCCGGTAGACCACGCCGAAGGCGACCACCGGCGCCACCGGGGTCGGCGCCGTCAGCACGGTCAGGCCGTTGCCCTCGTGGCGCCACTCCGTGACGCCGCCGTTGCTCTGCAGCTTTTCGAACCCGCCTGCCAACTCGCCTCCTCCATCCAAGACAACGTTCAAACGTTAACACGTTGAAACCTTAGAACGTTCCCATCGGTGCAGTGCAGAGGCGAAAAGGGGCAGGGGGGAAAAGGAAAAAGGTAGAGAGGGGAGGTGGGCCGGTCGCCTTTTCTCCTTTTCCCCTTTTCCCCTTTTCTCAACGTTGAAACCTTGAACGTTTCAACGTTCTAACGAGTGGGTGGGCGGCTACTCGATCTCCGTCGGCCGTGGGGCGCCCGCACGGTGGATTTCGAGAACCCTCATGGACACCGTGTCGATGCCGTCGACCGCCACCGGCGGCCGCTGCACCCGACCCACGCGCATGATCTCACCCTCGGCGGCATCGAGCTTCCCGCCGATGAGGAGCTTCCGCCGCTCGCCGGCGGAGCGGTACTCGACCGCGACCTCGACGTCGGCGCGGCAGCCGTCGCGCTCGCGGCATTCCAAAATGCACGCCCAGTCGGTGTAGTCGGGGTGGACGGTGCCGCGCATCGCGACCAGCTCGATCGCGAGGTCCGGAGAAACCACGGTGACGTTGTCGACCGGGATGCTGTCGGGCACAATCACCGTCGGCCGCGGCGCTCCCTGTCGACGCGCCGACGGCGCGCGCCACACGAGAAACACGACCACCGCCACGACCACGAAAACGACGGCGGCGCCGACCGCGAGGATCCGGCGGTCCGCCATCTACTCGATCGGGGTCGGCCGCAGGTCGGCGCCGGAGACCCCACCGTGCTCGAGCGGTAGGTTGCTCGGATGCGGAACGCCACCGGCCCTGGTGTAATCAGGCACCCGACGGGTTTCCTGCTGCATCCAGATCACGCTCGCTCGGACGTCCGGGTGGGCCCTGCCGGGTGGTGCCTCGGCCGCAAAGCCGTGGTTGAAGACCCCCTTCTCCTCCGGACCGAGAAAGCTGGTCACCGGCACCTCGCCGCTCCACGGCTCGCCGCCCGCCGCGGCGGCCGTCTGGAGCTGGACGCGGACGTTGATCACCGGGTTCTGCGTCCGGTTGATGACCTCGCCCTCGACCGTCCAGCGGCCCTCTCCCGCAGGGTTGACGCGGAGGTTGTTGAGCACCACCCCACCACCCTGCTGGAAGCCCTCCGGCACGCCGCCGGAGCCAGCCGCAGCGCCGCCCTCGGCTTCCTCGTCCTCACCGAGCACGCCGCTGCCGCGGATGTGTTTGACGTCGCGATCGCTGATCTTGAGACCGGTCCCCTCATCCTCACCCACCGTGGACGCGTGCTTGAGCGAGCGGCCGCCGGAGATCGTCCCGGCGTCCGCTTCGGCGACGGTCCCGGCCTCGGCCGCCTCGGCGTCGGCCTCGGCGGCGCGCAGCAGCTCGAGGTCGACGTCGGCCACGTCGTAGGCGACCTGCCGGCCGTCCCCGAGCTTGAGCATGATGTAGGAGCCGGTCAGCTGGTAGCTCTCGACCGTGATGACGGTGCCGTCACGCAGGGTGACATCCACCGCCGCCGCGGTGCCGGCGATCAGCAGCACGAGCGCGAGGCTCTGGAGGACCCGCCTCATCACTCACTCCTGTCGCCAGTTCGTCACCACGTGTCCGGTGACGTTCGGGAACTCCTCGGTCTCGCCCTCGGTGAACTCGCTCTCGGTGAAGGTCACGTAAGTTGTCCCTCCGATCGTGTAGTCCTCGATACCAGTATACAGGTCGTTGTTCTCGCCATAGTCGCCGAGGCCGCACTCGAACCACAGATCGTAGGAGCGGCCGATGCCGGCGGCATCGCAGATCACCTCTTCAAACCCGGGGATCGGCGTCGGTGTTACGGTCGGCGTGGTGACCGGCGTATCGGTCGGGGTCACCGCGGGAACGCACTCGTCCGGCACGTTGTGGGTGGCGACGGTGTTGGGCGTCGGGTCAAAGGTCGGGAAGAGAACGTGGCCGTTGACGACCGTCGCGTCGAACATGACCTTCTCGTTCGGGCGCAGGCTCAGGTACCAGCCGTAGAGGCCGTTGGCCGGGTCGAGGGCGCTGTTTTCGCAGTCGAAGTCGCCGTCGAGCTGGTCGTAGTTGATCGGCACCAGGTCGCTTGCTCCGCGGGTGGTCGCGTCGCCGAAATCGAGCAGGAAGAAGAAGTGGTCGATCGGGTTGGCGCTGGTGTCGAGATAATCGAGGTTGGCGCGGTCGCCGGTCCCGAAGGCCAGGCCCCAGGTGTAGTCGGAGCCCGCAAAGATCGCCGGCACCGTGACCGGGCGGGTGAAGAACTGCTGCCGGTCGGGGAAGTCGCCGGAGAAGTCGAAGATCTGCGTGAGGACGCCGGCGTCACCGCCGGTGGCCGCGGAGTCATACGGCAGCGGAAACTCCAGCCGGTAGACACCGCCGTCGGTGGTGCCGAAGTAGATGCGGTCGTGGAAGCCGTCGATGTTGGAGTCGAGGGCGGTCGGGCTGCCGGGGACGGAGACCACCATATTCGTCTTGTAGACCACCTGTCCGGTCGCGATGTCGACCCCGTAGAAGAAGTTGCCTTTCTTGTCCGCCTGTTCCTCGTCCCAGCCGCCGCCGAAGAAGGCGATGAAAACGTCGTCCGGCTGGGTCACATCGCTGGCGTTGTAGACCGCGATGCGGGCGATCGCCGGTTTCGACCAGGTGAAACCGAGGTCCCAATACGGAGAGCACTGGTCGCCGACATATCCGATGGGACAGTTCGAGTCGGCGTCGTTGGTGTCCGAGAACTCCCACAGCACCTTTGGATACTCGCCGTCGCAGTCGCTGGTGGTGCCGTCCAGACAGCCCGGGAAGCGCGACACCGCCGGTTTGAAGTCGTCCGACGCATCGACCGGGTCGGGCTGGGTGATGTCGAGGGCGACAATGCCGCGGCCGCCGCGGCGCATGGTGGCGAGGGCGACGGTGCGCCACTCGCGGTCAGAGTCGCCGTCGTAGTCGATGAAGACATCGCTGGTGGCGATGAGGCCATCGACCATGTACTGCTGGACCTGGCCGTAGGTCATGAAGTCGAGGTACGGCGCTACCGCGTGCGGCATGTAGGCGAAGAGCTCCGACCCGTTGCCGAGGTCGTGCTGTTCGTTGTAGGTCTCGCTCGTGCTGCTGCGGTCGCGGTCCCAGATGCCGCCGTCAAAGACGTGCAGGAGGCCGTCGTTGGCGCCCGCCAGCACCACCCGCCGCCGCTTGGCGTGGGTCTGCATGAACGACGGGTAGTCGTGGGCGTTGCCGTACCCGTAGTCGAAGAAGAACATGGACCGGTTGGGCGGATTCACGATCACCGGCTGCGAGTGGTAGACGTCGCCGAGCGCGGCGTAACCGGACGGTCGCGGATCGGCCTGGGGGTCGGGAGAGGCGGCGGTGTCGTTGTCCTGCCAGATGCCGCGCACGAAGTTCACAACCTCCTGGGTCTCGAGGTCGGTGAGGCCGCCGGGAACCTTCATGAGGGCCAGCAAGTAATCGCGGAGGTCGTCATCGGAGGCGATCTCGTCCAGATCGTGGCGAACCCAGGCGCTGGTGCTGGTGTCGTATTCGCTCATGTAGACGTAACGTTCGGGGGTGCCGGCGGCGAGCTGGGCGGTCAGGCGGGCCGAGGCGTCCCAGGCCTCACCGGCGGTCACCACCAGCTGCGAGGCATCGATCTCGCAATTGGCGTCGACCGGCAGGGTCGGCTGGTCCGTGTCGAGCTTGAAGCCGTAGAGGTTGCCGTCCCACAGCGATTTTCTGTCCTTCGGTTGGAAGAAGGGGTAGACCGCCAGGAAGTCCTGCTCCTGCGATGCTCCGCCCTGGGAGGACGGCGGCGGCGCGACCTTGAACGGGACGAAGGCGCGCTTGTCTTCGGTGTTGAGCTGGTTGATGACCTCGTAGAGGGCGTCCTTGAGCTCGGAGGCGTTGCGGGCGCCGAAGTACTGGCCGTCGGTCTTGTCGGAGATACAGGTCAGCTCCTCCGGCGCCAAGGCCACCTGCCCGGAAAAGCCGATGGTGAAGACCTTGACCGGTTCGATGTCGTCCTGTGGGTCGGCAAACGAATCGGCCGCCCCGCCGGGCTCGCAGGCGAAGCCGGCACCATCGGGGGCGGCGCCGGTGGCGCAGGTGTCGGCGCCGTCGGTGATCAGCACCACGTACCACTTGCGGCACTCGGCCAGGGGATCAAACTCCCAGCGGCCGCCGGGCTCTCTCTGGTCTACGTACCAGTCGTAGGCATCCATCAGCGAGGTGCCGATCGGCGTCGATCCGTCGGCCACCATCGGTACCGGGTTGTAGGTGCCGCTTGCGGGGTCTTCGTCGAAGTCATCGACCCAGCTGAAGCCGCCGGCGCCGTCGCTCAGCCAATCGACCGCGGTCGCGGTGTCCTGGAGGTAGTGGCGGACCTTGTCGAGGTCCGAGGTGATGATCGGCTCGGGGAGGTCGACGAGCAGCTTCCACCCGTTGCAGTAGGTCAGCGGATCGACGGGGTCGGGCGAGGTGGTGGCGACGTCGATCTTGCGCCCCGGCACCAGACGGCCAAGGGAGTAGTCGATCAGCCCACCCTCGTAGAGGAGCTTGAAGACCAGGGGCTCGCGGGTTTTGTCGGTATAGGCGGTCCACGGGCCGCACTCCGGACCGGGGGTCGGGGTGGCGGTGGGTGCGGGCGTCGGGGTCGGGCCGGGGCCGCAGGAGCCCCACGAGGAGAGCTCGAAGTTGTCGAAGAAGTTGTCGGGCGCGGAATCGGCATCGGCGCCCGAGAACATGCCGACCATGCCCGGGTAGAGCTCCGGCCCGTAGGTCACCCCGTCATCGGTCCACTCGAGGGCCGTGGTCCAGCCGATCTCGGTACAGGAGCTGGTGTTGCAGTCGAACTGTTTGAACTGTATCCGGGTGTAGCCGCAGAAGTAGTCGAGCCGGATCCGGTAGCAGAAGTCCTCGAAGACCGACCCGCGTCCGGCCGGCCAGACGGGGTCGTAGTTCAGGTCGATCAGGCCGGTGGAAACCACAACGTCGCTGCCCGCCCGGCGTTTGATGAGATCGTAGCTGGCCTTTGATCCGGTGTCGCCGTCGTCGGGGATCTCCTTGATCATGAACAGATAGCCGTCGTCGATCTCGTTGTCGCCGTCGCGGTCCCTGGCGGCCCACATGACGCCGGCCCGGCCCTTGTCGTTGTCCCTGAGGTAGAAGTCGAACTCGACCCGGACGTTGGTCCGGTCGGCTTCGGCGATCGAGCCACCCGGCAGGGTCGCGTCGGGGAAGAGCAGGGTCTGTCCTTCGGAGCCACCGTTGGTCGAGTCATCTTCATGGACAAAGAAGGAGCCCCCGGCCGTCCACCGGTTGTTGTCGCCCGGGCAGGGGCCGTCAAGATCGGACAGATCCGACTGGTCATTGAGCTCCCAGTCGCCGTCGTCGCCGTAGGGGTCCCAGTGGAACTCGGTCCAGTTGGGCGGCGGCCCGCCGGCCGAGCCGGCGCCGAAGGCGTCGGAGAGCATGACGGTCGGCACGCCGACCGGCAGCTGCGCCGCCGCCTGGCCCGCACCCCCGAGGAGCAGGGGAAGGCCGCAAACGACCAGCAGCAGCAGACGCGGGCCGCGGAACGGGGTGGGTCGAACGGTGTGTGTTTTCATAGTCATATCAACCTCCCGCCCCTACTGGATCTCGGTCGGGGTGTTGGTTGGCGCCGGCGGCGAGGTCGGCGTGTTGGTGGCAGCCGGCGGCGAGGTCGGGGTGTTGGTGGCCGGCGCCGAGGTCGGCGTGTTGGTCGGGGTGCTCACGCCCGTGGTCGGGGTGTTGGTCGGCGTGCTGGTCGGCGCGGCCGGCGGCAAGGTCGGCGTGTTGGTCCTGGTCGGGGTCGGGGTCGCGGTCGGCCCGGTCGGGGTGTTCGACGGGGTGTAGGTGTTGGACGGGGTCGGCGACGCGGTGTCGGTCGGCGTCCTGGTCGGCGTCGGGGTCGGGGTCGGGGTGCTCATCGACAGGGTCAGGCAGTCGCTGACGGTGCAGAGCTGGTTGCCCGCCGTCGGGAACTGGAAGAGAAGGTCGACGCAGACCTGGCCGATCCAGGCTTCGCCGGTGTTCAGCTGGGCGTCCCAGTCCTGATCGGTGTCGCCGGCGTCGATCGAGACCTCGGAGTCCGAGCAGTCGCCGCTGCCGGCGCTGTAAGGCACAGTGGCGTTGGCCGGCGAGCTGGTGAAATTGTTGTTCCAGTACTGGTCGTCACAGTTGCCGTCGATGCTCAGCCAGGTGATGTAGGGGTTCGAGGACTGGCTCTCGGTCTGCTGCCAGTAGATGGTGGTCACCATGAGGTAGGCGTCGTGCGGGGTTTCGTTGTCGATCTCGAGGTTGATCTGTCCCGCGTCCCCGGTCGTGCGGCGGAGAGGATCCGAGATGAAGAAATCGGTACAGTAGAGCGGCAGCGGGGTCGGGGTCGCGGTCGGTCCCGACGGGGTGTAGGTGGCGGTGGGAGTCGGGGTCTCGGTCGGGGTCTCGGTCGGGGTCTCGGTCGGGGTGTCGGTCGGAACCGGGGTGTTGGTCGGGGTGCGCAAGGTGTTGCAGTCGCGCGTGGCCAGCTGTTCGACCGAGTCGACGTAGAGCAGCCAGTCGTAGCTCTGGTTCCCGTCGTAGTCTGCATCGCTGTCGTCACCGTCGAGGTCGTAGTCCTCGTTCCCGAGATCTGCGACCAGCAGGTTGCCCACCGGCGTCTCGTCGCCGCTCATCGGGATGCCGTCGGGGTCGATGATTCCGAGCAGGTGGTTGGCCTCTCCGTCGACCGGGTTGGCGTCGGGGACCTCGAGTCGCACCCGGCGCTTGAACTCGACCCGGTAGCCCTCGTGGCCGGGAACGGTGCCGGTGTTGTCCTCCCAGAAGACGAGGCAGCCGTCGTCGGGGTCGAGGAAGCTCGGCGTCTTCCAGGGCACGCAGCGCGCGAAGCGATTGGTGGCGGGCTCGCCGTAGTACCACGCGTCGGTGATCATGTTGTCGCCACCGTCGCGGTTGCCGGTGTCGTAGAAGGGGAAGATCCCGTCCGCGCAGAGGGTCTCGTCGTTTGTGGGGTCGGAGTCGGCCTTGTCGTCGAAGAGGCAGGAGCCGAAGTAGATGGGCATCAGATCGTAGGGCAGCAGCGGATCGGCGTCATAGGCGCGAACCGGACCAAAGCGGTCGGCGACCGCCGAGGTGTCGGGGTCGAAGTACGGCGAATAACCGATCATCGTCCCCTGGTAGATGTCCGCCGGGTTGTCGAGAGTGAGGCCCGTGTAGGTCTCGGCCCGGCCGAATCGATAGGAGTAACCCTGCTCCATGAGGTGGAAGTGGTCGGCGCGGTAGGCCGGGGTCGCCAGCGAAGCGTCCCAGAACCCGATCCCCTCGTAGACCCAGTGCTTGATCGGAATCGGGTTCGAGCCGTCGGCCGGCGGCGCCTGGGCGTAGCCCGCGAGCACGTAGTTGGCGTCCTGGACGTCGGCGAGAAACTCCCGGAGCACGCGCTTGGCGATGCCCATGCGCGAGTAGGGGTCGTCGCCGCCGCCCGGCACCATCCCGTAGTCCACGAGCGAGTTCATCTGTTGGCCGGGCTCCTCCGGGCTCCCGACCATCGACCTCGAGGTGTCGAGGATGAAGATCAGGTTCGGGGGCGCCGACAACTTGCGCAGAAAGTCGCGGTCGTCGGCCGTCGCCAAGCCGGCCATCAGCGCGGCCGCCGCCAGCACCAGCCAGGTTGTGATTTTCTTGTTCAATCTCATGACAGCCCCCTAGGATGTCGCGTCAGTAGCACAGGGTCACGGGAACAAAGGTCTCCTCCATGAACGGAAAGGAGGAGACGTCCGCTTCGACGGCCGCGCGGGTGATGCCGGCGAGGCCACCGATGGTCCGCTCGGCATTGCTTCGCAGATGGAAGTGACGGGTCTGGAACTCCGGAAACGAGGAAGGCACGCCGTTGGCGATCACCGGCGTTGCCGGCTGGGCCTCGCAGAAATCGGAAATCGAAACGCTGAACTGGCCCTTGAGCAGACCGGGGAGGGTGGTGTCGTCCTCGAGAATGAAGGTCCCCGGGGTCCCGATGACGCCGCGCTGGATCATCTCGATCTGCAGCATGGCGCCGGCGTCGGCCGCGTAGAGGGCCTTGGTCACCCAGCGGTCGGTGCCCGCGGCCTGGAGCCCGAGCGAGGTCTGCAGCAACAGGCCCATGCCGAGGAAGACCAGCACCAGGGCGACCATCAGGGCCATGATCAGCGCCGCGCCGCGTTCACCCGCGCGGTCGCTGCAGCTTTCGACGATGGTGGGGTTGTTCATCATGTCTCCATCAGAACAGGTAGTTGCGCAGCGCGGCCGCGACCTCGATCCGCCGCCATTTCGCAAAACGGTTGACGTCGTCAATGTCCATGTCCTCGACCTGGAACATGGTCGCCGGCTCGGTCCAGTCGGCCACCTCGCGCGGCGTGCGTCCGAGGACGGTGATCCGCATGGCGATGGCATCGGTGCCGGCAACGGTGCTGGCGGTCGGCGCCACCTGCCACGCATCGACCTGGCCGTCGTCGTTGGCATCCACGCCGAGCGCGATCTGGAGGCTGCCGATGTTGATCGCCACCGGCTCCGTGGAAGCGCCCGGAGTGGGACCGCCCGCGGTCGCGTCGGCCCGCGTCCGCTGCAGGGTGAAGTCCGGAGAGACGAAGTAGGTGTAGGACTCCAGGACTCCAACCCGGTAGACGGAGAAGGACAGCGGGAAGGACACGGTCGCGGGATTGAGATTGCTCCACTGGGCGGTGCCGGCGGTGTAGTTGATGGTCAGCAGGCGGTCCGGCGCGGTGCCGGTGATGGCCGATCCGGCTGCGATCTGGGCGACCGCGTACTCGTTCTGGTCCATCTTGCCCATGAAAAAGAGGCCGCGTCCGGTCAGGGAATTCGGATCGATGAGGTCGAAGTTGTCGTTGATCACCTCGCCGGCGTCGGACTCGCGCACCGCCACGGTCGACACCCCGAGATCGGTGCGGTCGGTGAAGAAGGGCTTGATCTCGAAGAAACCGCGCAGGGTGAGCACGTCCGAACCCTCGACGGCGTCGAGGTCGCCAAACGGCGTCGAGGCGGTGCCGCCGGAGACGTTGGAGACGAGCTCACCGGCAAACCACTGGTCGGTGCCGGCCTTGTCGGCGGCGATCGGCATCGCCGACGATCCCATCATGCGCGCCGTGCGCATGATGTGGTAGGCGGCGAAGCGCACGTTCTCCTGGGTGTCGGCGAGCTCGGACTGGACCACCGAGATCTTCGACGAGGTGTCGAGCAGGTTGAGGAGGCCGATCATGATGATGGAGAGGAGGGCCACCACCACCAGCATCTCGATCAGGGTGAAACCGCTGGAGTTCTTATGCATGGCCGTCTATCCCGGAATCTTGAGGCTGGTCACGGTCAGCACCCGCCGGCCGAGCAGCACCTGGTTGGTCGACTCCACCGTCATGGTGATCCGTTTCAAGTTCGCCACCTGGGGGCCGGTCGGCGCGTTCCAGCCCGCCGAACCATCGTCGGCCTCTTCCCAGTTCTGGACGAAGAAATCGTCGACGGTATAGGTGATCACGAAGTCCCGGTTGACCGGCGTCCAGGTGGCCGGGGTGCCGGCGGTGGCGGTCAGGGCGGCGTCCGTAAAGGGCCGCGCCTGCAGGGCCTCGAGGGCAAACCGCGCCTCGGAGGCGAGCACCGCGTAGTCGTGGCCCGAGGCGTTGACGACCATCGAGTGCGAGAAGAGTCCGGCGATGCCGAGCGCAACAAACATCAGAATCACCATCATGATCAGGATCTCGACCAGCGTGAAACCCTCGTCGCGGGTCCGGATCGGAGTACCACCGCCCATCAGTACCTCCAGAACCTGATCTGGTTTGACCACTGGCTGCTCTCGTCGTCCCACATCTGGCGGACCACGGTGCCCGTGCCGCCGCGCACCCCCAGCCTGAGATTGTTGGAGTGGATGTCTTCGACCACGAACGCACCCTCGCCGACGAGGGCGCCGCTGGCGGCGGCAATCGTGTTGCCGTTGGGGAGAAAGACCACGCCCCGCGTGGTTCCACCGAGCTGCAACAAAACGTTCGAGGCGTCCGGCTTGAGCCTGAACTTGTCTTTCACCGTCCACCGCCCGACCACCTCTTCCGAGCCCGCCGCGAGGGTGCCGTTGGCGTCACCATCCACCCAGGCGATGACCAGGCCACCGTCCTGGGTCGCGTTGTCGTCGAGGATCTTCATCGCCACCCGTTGGCCCTGCTTGAGGGCGGCGATGCGGGAGACGGTGAACGCCTGATTGACCATGTTGACCTCGGCCAGCATCTCCGCCCGGACCAGCGAACGGCGCATCATCGGAAAGCCGATCGCCAGCAGCAGGCCGACCAACATGACGACCACCAGGATCTCGAACAGGGTGAAGCCGCGCTCGTAGCGCCCGCGATGGTCGATGGACGACGTCGGGGGGTGGGAATAATTCATCATTCTTAGCATGCGGCCCCACCTGCGGCATCGTCAAGGGGCGAGCCCCGGCCTTAAAAATCCTTTAACAATCAGGATTTTAGCCATCACACGCCGGGCCGGCCCGGTTTGATGAGACTGCCGAACTGTTCATTGGTTGAACGATCGATTCCAGACGGCGGCCGGCGCGGGCGTCGAGGGGAAAACGGGAACAGGGGAGAAAGGGGAAAAGGGGAAAAGGGGAAAAGGAGAGCATGTGCCTCGAATCGTTAGAACGTTTGAACGTTTCACGTTACAACGTTGGGGCACCCAAAGACATGGTTCAGGAGAGGAGGGAATTCGGAACATTCAACATCTGAGATCAGAAAACCGAATTATGGGTCGGGAGGGCGGTCTCCTTTTCTCCTTTTCCTAACGTTCTAACGTTCTAACGTTCTAACGTTTTAACGACTTACGGCGCGTCGCCGGCCGGCAGCTCGAATTTCCAGAGCCGGCCGCCGAAGTCGGAGAGGTACAGCGTGTCGTCGAATCGCGCGAGACCGCTTGGCACGATCTTGGTTTCCCCGAGGGCGATCACACGCGGCACGCCGTTTGCGATGAGCCACAGGCTCCGCGCCGGCGCGTCGGTCACCAACCACCGGTCGGGGGCGAGCGCGACCACCTGGGGCCGGGAGTAGAAGTCGGCCCAGGCATCGGGCAACGCCACCTCCTCGAGCGCCCGTCCGTGACGGTCGAAGACCTGGAGGCGGCGGTTGCCGGTGTCGCACACCAGCAACCGCCGATTGTCGAGCCAGGTCAGCCCGACCGGCTCGATCAGCTGCCCCGGCCCGGAGCCCTCGTTGCCGATGATGCCGATGCCGAGCTCCTGGTCGCCGGGCGCGAGAATCACGATACGCTTGTGTCCGGTGTCGGCAACCGCGATGGTGCCGTCGCCAGCAACCGCCACAGCCCGTGGACCGTACCAGCCGCCCTCGGGCTCGGGCAACGGTCTCGAGCTCCCGGAAGCGGGGTTGTAGAGCAGGACCCGGTGATTCCAGGTATCGGCAATCACCAGCACGCCGTCCGGCGTCCACGCCACCGCTTCGGGCTGGTTGAGACCCTCGGGCGCGCTCAGCTTCCGCGGGCTGCCGTCGAGGTCGAAGAAGGCAACGCTCCCGAGACCGGTGTCCGCCACCGCCAGATCGCCGTCGCGCGACACCGCGAGACCGCGCGGCTCCATGACCCAACCCTCGCCAAGCACCCGGGCGCCCTCGAAATCCAGGGCGGCGGCCAGCGGCTCCGGCACCGGCGCCTCGCGCGATATTTCGCCGGAGCTTTTGCCGTCATCGTCGGTCCGACGCAGGAAGATGAAGTCGGTGGAACCGATCACGCCCCACGGACGCCTGGTAAAGACGTAGCGCAGGATTTCGCGGAAACTCGGCCTGGAGTCCTCCATGACCCACCACCCGCGTAACGGCAGGCGCTCGGAGGTGTATCCGCTGCCGAGTCGGCGCCGCACCGACGCCTGGTCCTCAGTACCGGTGAAGACCATCGGCGGCCGCTGCCCGGCTTCCGGATTCGACCACCAGACCGGGGCCGTCCGCCAGTACCACGACAGCGGCCACCCGGCCTCGCCAGCCACCGCCGCCACCGGATCCACGCCCTCCGCGGCCATGCGGTCGCCCTCGGCCACCAGCGGCAGGATCTCGGGGCAGGTTTGAACGTAGATCAGCGCCTCGACCCGCTCGCGGCGAGGGGAAATCTCGTCGAGGACGAAGTTGGCCACCAGCGTCGTGACGGCGGTAGCGGCCAGACCGAGCGCTGCCAGGCTGCGGCTCCACCAGACCCCACGGGGGCCGAAGCTGCGGGCCAGCTGCATGCCGGCAAGCGGCAGAAAGGCCCACACCTGGTGGACTCCGAGCCACGGCACCTTTTCCCCGAGGTAGCAGTACATCCCGACCGAAGCGACACCGAAAAGCAGCAGCGACCACTCGAGGGTGCGCATCCTGCGCCCGCGACGGAGAGCCCACGAGAGCGCGGCGATGATCGGCAGGAACTCATAGAGGGCGAGTCGGGGCAGGTGGTACCAGGGCGGCCCGGCGACCCGTTCGACGCTGTGTTGGCCCCACCAGTAGCTGATCGCCTTGTAGGGAAAGAACCAGTCCTCCGGGTGGCGGAAGGCGACGGTGAAGATCGGGACCGTGACCAGCACCGCCGCCGCCACCGCCGCCAGCAGGTTCCAACGGTGTTCCGCGATCCAGCGCAGGGTCGCCGGAATCATGCGGTGGAGCCCGCGATAGGCGAGCATCAACCCGAGTACGCCGCCGACCAGGGCTGCGGTGACAAACGCGTTCTCCTTGGTGGCGAACGCGAGGCCGGTCCACACTCCCACCCACACCCAGGCTCGCGAGCTGCCGCGCACCGCTCGCCACGCGGCAACAAATGCCGCCGAGGCGGTCAGGGCCTCGAGGACATCCATGCGGAGAAAGCGGCCGTAGTAGAGGCAGATCGGCGAGATCGTGACCAGGAGGCCCGTCCACCAGGCCGCTCGGGGCCCGAGCGGCCGGCGTGCCGACCAGGCGACCGCGATCAACGCGACGCCTGCCAGGGCGATCGGCAGACGGGCTGTGAAGTCCGACTCGCCGGCGACCACGAAGGTGACGGCGGTGAGGTAGTAGAGCAGCGGGCCGTGGTAGGTCGGATCGTAGTGATAGGAGCCGTTCTTCAGCAACACGTGGGCGCCATGGGCATGGATCGCCTCATCGTGGTGGTACGAACGTCCGCCGAGGTCCCACAGGTGGAGGGTCAGCGAGAAGACGACAAGAAGCAGCCACGGCACGTGCCGCCGCCATCTCGGGCCCCCTTCAGGACTGCAGAACGTCACAACCGAAGCTTATCAGAGGAGGGCGCGCCACCGGTGGGTTAACTCTTGACGATGCCGCTCAAGTCGCGCAGGGCTTCGAGAATCGCGCCGGGAGTGGCTTCTGAGCCCAATCTGATCACTCTCGGCCCCCAGTCTTCGCCGCCGCCACCGACCGATCCTCCGACCAGCAAAACCGGGAGCTGCAGCCGGCTCAGCATCCACCCCGTCGCCCCGCCGAGAACATCCTCGGCGACCACGGCCACCGACGGCGTCCATCGATCAACAATACCGTCGACGGCCTCGAAGACCGGTGCGTGTCGCACCTCGAGCCCGGCGGCGGCCAGGGTTTCTATCGTGCGCGCGGCGGACCGTCCGTTCCCCTCGACCAGCAGCACCCGGATCGGAGCCTCGGCGGTTGCGCGTCCATCCACCGGCTCGACCGCGGCGGGGTCGCCGAGCGGCAGACGGACGACGAATCGTGCACCCTCACCGGGCGCCGAGAGCACATCGACCTCGCCACCATGCGACGTGACGATGCTATAGACGACGGCCAACCCGAGACCCGAACCACGGCCCTGGCGACGGAGGGTGAAGAACGGCTCGAAGATGTGCTCGCGAACCTCCGGCGGCACCCCCGGCCCATCATCAGCGACCTCGAGGACCGCCCGCCCGGCGGTGTGTTCGACGCGAACGGTGATCCTGCCACCGCGTCCTTCGAGGGCGTCGCGAGCATTGATCACCAGGTTGAGGAGCAGTCGACGCATCCCGACCGCGTCGGCGACGATCGGCACCGTTTCGTTTTCGAGCTCGACAGCAAGCGCGATGCCGTCCGGCAGCAGGTGACGGAGGACGTTTTCTTGATGACGGACCAAGTCCACCAGGTCGATGGTGACCGGGATCGAGCTCTCGCGGCGGGCAAAGAACAGAAGTTCGCGCACCACCTCGGTGCCTTGCTCGGCGAGGTCTCCGATAGCCGCCACCGCCGCCACCGCCGCCTCCGGCTGCCGCTGCAAAAGCCTGACGTGCAGCATGATAGCTGCCAGGAGATTGTTGAAATCGTGAGCGACGCCGCTGGCGAGGGTGCCCACCGCGTGCATCTTCTCGGCGTCCCGAAGCCGGTCTTCCGCATCCGCAGCCTCGGTCACGTCCCGCACCACGAGAATGGCGTGTTCGAGGCCTTCGGGCAGGGCCAGTGAGCAGTCCAGCAATCGGCCCACGTTCCTGGCGCGCCAGTGGCGTGGTGCACCATCGCGAAGGCGGCGCGGGAGGCCGCCGGCCACCACCTCCAGGTGCGGCGCCAGCGCCTGGTTTGCGAGCACGACGACGCCGTCGCGATCGACCAGAGCGACCCCGTCCACCATTGCGTCGAAGGTGCGCCGCCAGTGCTCGCCCATGCGCCGTACGCGGTCGGTCAAATCGTGAACCGCGACCAGAAGACCCTCCGCCTCACCGTCACCGCTCGCACCGATGCGGAGTTCGACCTCGGCCAGCTCACCGCCGGGGAGCCGCCAAACGGCCTCGAGCACCGTCTCCGACGCCGTGGCGGCCGCTGCCGCGGATGCCAGCTCTTTCTCCGACGGCCGTTCGATGAATGCAGCCAACGAAAGAGCAGACGCCCTCGCCACCGGCCCGCCGAGATAGGGCTCCGCCGCCGGGTTGGCGTCACGCAGGCTGAGATTCCGATCGAGTCGCAAGAGGGGTGTCGGTGAGGAAACAAAGAGCCCGCGAAACTGGAGCTCGCTGGCGACCAACGACCGGCGCTGCTCGGCGAGCCTGCGGCCCATATCGGAAAAGGCGCGCGCCAGGTCACGGACCTCAGACGTCGGCCCGCCCTCCACAGCCAGTTCGACCGGTCCATCGGGATCGAAGCTTCGCACCCACTCGGCGAGCTGGTTGAGCGGTCCGACCACGCGTCCGATGAGGGCAAGACCGGCCACCAGCGCCAGGCTCAGCGCGATCCCCAAGCCGGCCAGCAGCCGTGCCGCGGCGGCAGCGAGGATCGCGCGCATCCGCGCCCGCGAAACCAGCACCACGACGTCGACCGAATCCTCACCACCCCAGGGGCCCCGGCGGACCTCGACCCTCCGTTCGACCCTCAAGAGGTCCGTGTCGAGCGCCTCGAGCTGTTCCGGAGGCGGCCCGAATCGCCACAGAAGCCCGCCGCCATGGTCGCGCACTTCGCCTGCGCGGATGTCGGTCATGGAGAAGATCGCCAGGTACTCCGGGGAGCCGCCATCGGCCGCCGCCAGGGCGAGGACATGGGCGAGCATGTCGGCCCGCGAGCGGAGCTCGTCCTCGAGGATCTGTTGCTCGTGCCACAGCACGAGCGCGCTGACCACCACCATGGTGACTACCAGAACCCCGAGCAACCAGAGCAGGAAGCTCCGCCCGAGCGTCATGAGGCGGGCGCGGCGTGGTGCGCCATTTCTATCTCCGATCAGAAGTCGAAGAAATCGCCCTCAAAGACGTCGGAAAGCTGGCGCATGATGCCGGCCGACAGGCTTGCCGTAATGCCAGTCATGATCGACGCCCCTTTGGTTCGACCCACGAGGTAACCAACCAGCCCGACGCAGGCCACCGACCCGAAGGGGTGGCGACGCACGGTCTCCCGCCAGTCGATCGACCGCGGCACGAGGGAATCGAGGATGGAGTCGGCGTCGATCCGACGCGCCGCATTCAGGTTTTCGACGAGCTCGTCGTCGGCCTCATCCTCGAAGGCTTCGGAGTTGTGTACGTCCATCTCTTCACCCCTCCCCATGGTGTCGTCAGTCGCGCGGCCGGGTTGCGTAGCCGACCACGAAGCCGACGGCGAGGGCGATCAGGATCGCCTTGCCGGGGTTGCTGCGGACATACTCGACCACCTCGTCGCCCTTCTGCTTGAAATCGACTTCGGAGACCCGCGTTCTGGCCTTTGCGTAGAGCTCCTTCGCCTTTTCCGACAGGATCTCGTACTGCTCCTTGGCCCCGGCATACAGGACCTCCGCCTGCTCGCGGGACTTCGTGGCCAATTTGCCGATCTTCTCGCGCGCTTCGGCGAGGTACTTCTTGGCGTCCTCGAGATACACCTTTGCCTGGTCCGTCGCAACCGCGGCCCTGCCCTTGGCCCTGCCGTACGTCTCCTGCATGGCGGACTTCGCGCTTTCCATCGACTGCTGCGCCTTGGCCAGCGATTCCTTGACCGAGCTCAGTCCACCCGATGCCTCGTCCGCCACCTCTGCGATGGCCTCATCAACGCTCTTTTTCTTCTCTGCCATCTCTGACCTCCCGGTAGGGCAACATTCTACGGGGAAGTTGTCCTTCCGTCCAGCGGCAATTCCGTTCCTTGCGCCGTCGGCGCAAGGAACGGAATTGCGGTAGGATCGCGGGCGGAGGTCCGATGAAGATCACGGTGCTGGGCGCGGGAAGATGCGTGACCGGGTCGAAGTATCTGCTGGAGTGGAAGGACTTCCGGATTCTCGTCGATTGTGGCCTCTTCCAGGGGCCGGCCGAGTACCGTCAACTCAACTGGAAGAATCTGCCGCACCCGCCGCACGATATCGATGCGGTGGTTCTGACGCACGCCCACATCGACCATTCGGGTTATCTGCCACGATTGTGTCGTCAGGGTTTCGAGGCTCCGGTCTACTGCACGCCTCCAACCCGTGCTCTGCTCGGCGTGCTGCTTCCCGACGCCGCCCACATCAACGAGGAAGAGGCACGGTACGCCAACAAAGAGGGCTACTCGAAACACAAGCCGGCGTTACCACTGTTTCGGATGGCCGACGCACGCGCCGCGATCAAGCTCCTCGATGCGGTCGCCTTCGACCACTGGCAGGAGCTGCGCCCGGGTATTCGCTTTCGCTACCACCGGCAGGGTCACATTCTCGGGGCGGCCGCGGTCGAGCTCGAGACCAAAGTTGCGGGCGGCAAGCGAAAGACCGTCTTTTTCTCGGGCGACGTCGGCCGCTATGGGGTTCCGATTCTGCGCGAACCCGAGCCGTACCCGGGTTCAGATGTGCTTTTTGTTGAATCAACCTACGGGGATCGATTCCACGGCGATACCGACCCTCGCGTCATCCTCGGCGAAGAGGTCCGTGCCGGTCTCGACCGCGGGGGGGTGATCGTCGTTCCGGCATTTGCCGTCGATCGCACGCAGGAGATCCTGTACCTGCTGCACGAGCTCATGGTTGACGGCGACCTCCCGCAGATCCCGATATTTCTCGACAGCCCGATGGGCATCGAAACGACCGCGTTGTACACGCGTTACATCGCCGAGCACGACGTCGAAATGCGCCAGTTCTTCACCGACCAGGAGAATCCGATCTTTCCGCCCACTCTCAAGGTCACGCCGTCATCGGCCGAATCGCGAAAGCTCAACTCGCTCAAGGGCCCGGCAATCATCATCTCGGCTTCGGGCATGGCGACCGGCGGTCGCATCCTCCACCACCTGAAGCTCCGCCTGCCCGAAAAGCGAAACACCGTGATCTTTGTCGGCTACCAGGCCCAGGGGACAAAGGGTCGTCGACTCATCGACGGTGACGAAAAGATCAAGATCCACGGTGAGTGGATCCCGGTGAAGGCGCACGTCTCACGGGTCTCGGGTCTCTCTGCGCACGCCGATGCCGGCGAGCTGCTGCTGTGGCTCGGCCGTCGCGAGCGGGAGCCCGAGCAGGTGGTTCTCATACACGGTGAGTACGGGGCCCAACAAGCGTTCGCTGAGCGCTTGAGGGAGGAGTTCGGCTGGGACTCTCAGATTCCAGAGCTCGGGGACTCGATCACGTTGTAACGTTCGACGTCAAAACGTTAGAACGTTCCAACCACCCATCCGCGATGATTAGAGCGACGTTCTAACGTGTAACGTTTTAACGTTCTAACGAACTGAAGTCAGTCCTTCTGTTCGTCGTCGGTTTGAGTTGCTTCAGCCGCCGTGGGTTCCGCTTCCTCGGCGGTTTCGGTCTCTGCCCCGGCCTCAATTTCGTCCTCGGCCTCATCGCCCTTGGCCTTGGCGCCGCCGCCGAACATGCCCTTGGCCTTGTCCATCAGCGAGGTCTTGCCCTTGGAAGCCGTCGCGCCCTCTTCGTGCTCGCCAAGATCGTAGTCGACAAACTCGATGATGGCGAGCTCGGCGCCGTCGCCGCGCCGTCGGCCGAGGCGCATGATCCGGGTGTAGCCGCCGGGGCGGCCGCTAAACCGAGGCGCGATTTCATCAAAGAGACGGCGAACCACGTCCTTGTCCGAGATCATGGTGAGGATCTTCCGCCGCGCCGGCAGCGTACCGGTTCCGGCGAGGGTCACCGTGCGCTCGGCCAACGGCCGCAACTCCTTGGCCTTGGCCAGGGTGGTGATGATCCGCTCGTGGGTGAAGAGGGCGGTCAGCTGGTTGCGAAACAGCGCCTTGCGGTGGGAGCTGGTACGGCCCAGCTTGCGGCCTTGTACTCGGTGTCGCATCTCAGTTTCCTGCTTTCTAGAGGTCGAGGTTCATCCCGAACCCGAGGCCCAGAACTTCGAGCTTCGATCGCACCTCTTTGAGGGACTTCTCACCGAAGTTGCGAATCTCGACCATTTCCTTTTCGGAGCGGCTGACCAGATCCCGCAGCGTCCGGATATTGGCGTTTTTCAAACAGTTCATCGAGCGAATCGAGAGCTCGAGGGTCTCGATCGAGGATTCGAGGATGCTGTCTTCCTGCGCGGGCTCAGCCTCCCTTGCCGGCGGCGCCGCCGCTTCCTCGACCTCGGCCAACGATGTGTAGATGTCCATATGGCCCTGCACCAGTTGGGCGGCCTGGCTGAGCGCCTCCTCGGGCGTGATGGTGCCGTTGGTCCACACCTCGAGCACCAGCCGCTCATAGTTGGTCATCCGTCCGAGTCGTGCCATCTCGACGCGGAAGTTGGCCTTGCGCACCGGCGAGTGGGCCGAGTCGACCGGGATGAAACCGACATCGAGGTCATCGGTCTGGTTCTCCTCGGCGGGGATGTAACCGCGGCCCCGAGCCACTCGCACGGACATCTTGAGCTTACCGCGGGCCGAGAGGGTCGCCACGTGCACATCCGGGTCGATGACCTCGACCTGGCTGGAGCCGGAAAACTGGCCGGCGGTGACCTCGCCCGGCCCCTTCGCCTCGAGGGTCAGGAAGCTGACGCCTTCACCATGGATTTTGAGCGGTATCTTCTTGAGATTGAGGATGATATCCGTCACGTCTTCGACCACACCCGGCACCGCCGAGAATTCGTGGTCCGCGCCCTCAATCTTGACCGCGGTGATGGCGGCAGACGGAATCGACGACAAGAGCGCCCTCCGTAGGCTGTTGCCCAGAGTGGTGCCCCAACCGCGCTCGAATGGTTGCGCGAGAAATCTTGCAAAGCGATCGTTGCGTCCTTCAACGTCCGTGTCGACCTTTGCCGGTCGCTGGAAATCCTGCCAGATCATTCAGCCTCCATTATCGGGAGAAAAGCTCGACGATGAGCTGCTCCTGGATCGGGAACCGGATGTCCTCTCGGACCGGGTTCTCGAGAACCTTGCCCTTGAAGGCTTCCGCATCGATTTCGAGCCAGGGTGGGATGCCCCGACCCTGCGCGAAATCGACGGCCTCGGCGATATGTTTGTTTTTGCGGCTGCCCTCGCGGACCGTGATTTCCATGCCCGGACGAACGCGGAACGACGGAATGTCCACACGGCGTCCATCGACTTGGATATGACCGTGACGAATGAGCTGCCGCGCCTGGGTGCGCGATGTGGCGAAACCAAGCGAGTAGATGACGTTGTCGAGCCGCAGCTCGAGGAGCTGCAACAGGTTCTCGCCGGTGACGCCCTTTCGCCGGTTGGCCTCGTCAAAGGTGCGCCGGAACTGGCCCTCGAGGAGACCATAGATGCGACGCAACTTCTGCTTTTCGCGAAGCTGCAGGCCAAAGGCGCGCACCTTGCGGCGGCGACCCATACCGTGCTGGCCGGGGGGCGCATTACGGCGCTCGATCGCGCACTTCTCTTTGTAACAGCGCTCGCCCTTCAGGAACAGCTTCATTCCTTCACGACGACACAGTCGACAAACGGGTCCTCTATATCGTGCCATTCACTCCCCCTACCACTAAACCCTGCGCCGTTTGACCGGACGACAGCCGTTGTGCGGAATCGGCGTCACATCGCGAATGCTCCGGATATCGAGCCCGCTTGCGGCCACCGCCCTGATCGCAGACTCGCGGCCCGGCCCGGGGCCCTTGACCTGCACATCGACCGAACGCACGCCCTGGTCTTGGGCTTGCTCGGCGGCATTCTTCGCCGCCAGCTGGGCCGCGTACGGAGTTCCCTTTCGGGAACCCTTGTAGCCGATGCGGCCGCCGGAAGACCAGCACAGGGTGCCGCCGCTGGTGTCCACAATGGTCACGATCGTGTTGTTGAAGGTGGCATGGATGTGGGCCACCGCGTGGGGCACGTTTTTGCGCTCACGCCGCGCCTTGCGCCCACCCTTGCGTTCCTTTGCCATAATCAGCTCCTCGTCGCTCTTCGACTATTTCTTGCCGGCCTTCTTCTTGCCGGCGACTGCCTGGCGCCGCGGGCCCTTGCGTCCGCGGGCGTTGGTATGGGTCCGCTGGCCCCGCACCGGCAACCCGCGCCGGTGGCGAATGCCTCGGTAACTCCCGATCTCGATGAGACGCTTGATGTTCATCGCGACCTCGCGTCGCAGATCTCCCTCAACCATCCCTTCACCCTGGATCACCTGTTGGATCCGCAGGACTTCGTCCTCGGACAAATCCTTGACCTTGATGCCCTCGGTGACCTTGGCCTTGGTCAGGATCTTGACCGCGCGGGCGCGCCCGATACCATAAATATATGTAAGGCCGATCTCGACTCTCTTGCCGGCCGGCAGATCTACGCCTGCAATGCGTGCCACAATAACCTCCCCGATCAGCCTTGCCGCTGCTTGTGCTTGGGGTTCTCGCAGATCACCCGCACCACGCCGTTGCGGCGGATTATCTTGCACTTAGAACACATTTTCTTGACCGACGGACGGACTTTCATCGTCGCTTCCCCTACTTGTAGCGGTACACGATGCGCCCCCTCTTGAGATCATAGGGAGAGAGCTCCACCAGCACCTTGTCGCCCGGAAGAATGCGAATGAAATGTTTGCGCATCTTGCCGGAGATGTGCGCCAACACCTCGTGGCCGTTTTCCAGCTCGACGCGAAACATCGCGTTGGGCAGGGGCTCGAGCACAGTGGCCACCACTTCAATCGCCTCTTCTTTAGGCATTCATAGACTCCTCGCGACCGAGCACACGATGGCCGTCAGCGGTGACAGCCACCGAGAACTCGAAATGGGCTGCGAGTCTACCGTCTTCCGTTCTTGCTGTCCAGCCGTCATCGTCGATCTGCACCCGCCACGAGCCACCGGTGATCATCGGCTCGATGGCGATCACCAGTCCCGGCTTGAGGCGCTGACCGTGACCCGGCTTGCCGTAGTTGGGCACCTGCGGTTCTTCGTGCAATGCGCGGCCGATGCCGTGCCCAACGAACTCGCGAACAACTCCAAAACCAGCCGCCTCGGCGCGCCGCTGGACCGCCGCCCCGACGTCCCCGAGGCGCGCCTCCGGCTTGACCTCGGCCACTGCATCGTCGAGGCACTGCCGCGTCACATCCAGGAGCCGCTGCGCCTCGTCGCCGAGGGCACCGATGCCGAATGTCACCGCGGCATCTCCGAAAAAGCCGTCGAGCAGAACCCCGCAGTCGACGCTCACGAGGTCGCCCTCACAAAGCCGGTTCTTGCCGTTCGGGATGCCGTGCACGATGACGTCGTTGATCGATGTGCAGAGAGTGGCTGGATAGCCTCGATAACCCTTGAAGGCGGGCGTGCCACCCTCTTCGCGGATCATGGCCTCGGCGAGCTTGTCGAGCGCACCGGTCGTAACCCCCGGTTGGGCGGCGTTTTCGACAGCTCGGAGCACCCTGTGGACGAGGCGGTTGGCCCGATCCATGGTCTCCAGCTCGCGCTCGGACTTGAGGCAGATCATCGCCTCACCCACGCCTCCCACGAACCCGGCCACGCCGCATGAAACCGTCATAATGGCGCATCACCAGCTGCGACTCGATCTGGTTGACGGTGTCCATGGCAACGCCTACCACGATCAGGAGCGAGGTCCCACCGAAGAAGAACTTGACGCCCAGCCCCTGGGTGAACCACCCCGGCAGGAATGCATCGAGAGTAGGTCCGATGACCGGAATAGTGGCAACCTTGAAGCCGGCAATCAGGATTTCCGGCAGGATCGCCACCAGGGCGAGATAGATCGCGCCCACCAGGGTGATCCGGGTGAGGATCTTGTCGATGAATTCGGCGGTGCGCTTGCCGGGTCGGATTCCGGGTATGAACCCGCCGTACTTGCGCATGTTCTCCGCCGTGTCCTCGGGATTGAAGATGATCGAGGTGTAGAAGTAGCAGAAGAAAATGATCGACAGGAAATAGACCAGGTTGTAGAGGGGCTCACCCCACGCCAACGCCTCGGTGATCTTCTGCAGCCACCGATTGTCGATCATCTGACCCAGGGTCTGCGGGAAGGACATGATCGAGGCGGCGAAGATCACCGGGATCACGCCGCCGGTGTTGATGCGCAGCGGCAGGTAGGTGCTCTGACCGCCGTAGACCCGACGGCCCACGACCCGCTTGGCGTACTGGATGGGTATGCGCCGCTGCGCACGTTCCATGTACACGATGGCGGCCACCACCACGACCATGAATACGATCAACAGAACCACCGTGATGATGTTGAGCGATCCGGTCCTGATATCCGTGAGGGTGTTGAAGATCGCCGCCGGCAAGCCAACCACGATACCGGCAAAGATGATCAACGATATGCCGTTGCCGATGCCGCGCTCGGAGATCTGCTCGCCGAGCCACATCACGAAGGCGGTCCCGGTGGTCAGGGTCAGCACCGTCAGCAAACGAAAGCCCCAGCCCTGAAAATGCTCGGGCACCAGCAGCGCGCCGCCGGGAGCCGAGGTGCGCTCGAGGAAGAACGAGATACCGAGGGACTGAATGACGGACAGTACTACGGTGCCGTAGCGCGTGTACTGGGTGATCTTGCGCCGCCCCAGCTCGCCCTCTTTCGAGAGCTTTTCGAGGTAGGGCCAGACGACGGTCAGTAACTGGAGGATGATCGAGGCCGAGATGTACGGCATGATGCCGAGCGCGAACACGGTCATCCGTCCGAGCGCGCCCCCGGAGAACAGGTTCAAGAACCCGAGCACAGTGCCCTCGGCGGCTTTGGTGAACTCGGCGATCGCCACCGGGTCAATGCCGGGAATCGGAATAAACGCTCCCAGGCGGTAGACCGCGAGCAAGGCAAAGGTGAAAAGCACCCGTTTGCGCAGGTCGGGAATGGCGAAGATATTGCGAAAGCTGTCGATCACGGCGCCACCACCTCGCAGCTGCCACCCGCGCTTTCAATCCCGGCGC
The DNA here is from genome assembly GCA_963733915.1 of Candidatus Sulfomarinibacteraceae bacterium. Taxonomy (GTDB): domain Bacteria; phylum Acidobacteriota; class Thermoanaerobaculia; order Thermoanaerobaculales; family Sulfomarinibacteraceae; genus Sulfomarinibacter. Next base: position 914,956 of record CAVTEP010000011.1, on the reverse strand, counting down.
GCGCGGAAGTAGAGAACTTGTGCACCTTGACAATGAGCTTTTTTTGAAGCTTCCCGTCACCGAGGACCTTGACCAGCCGCTTGCCGCCGCGCGCAAGGCCCTTCTCAACCAGAGTCTCGGGGGACACGGTGTCGCCATCCGCAAACACCCGCTCGAGGTCGCGGAGATTCACGACCTGGAATTCGACCCGATAGATATTGGTGAAACCGCGCTTCGGGAGCCGACGAACGAGAGGCATCTGGCCGCCCTCGAAACCGTAACGGCGGGAGTAGCCGCTGCGGGACTTCTGGCCTTTGTGGCCCTTACCAGCCGTCTTGCCGTTGCCCGAACCCGGTCCGCGCCCGACGCGTTTGCGCGATCGTTTCGCTCCTGGTGCAGGATGTAAATCATGAAGTTCCATGCCTCAGCCCTCCATTTCAACGACCGAGACCAGGTGGGTGACCTTGGCGACCATGCCGCGGATACACGGATCGTCGTTCCGGGTGACCGTGCGACCGATTCGACCCAGCCCGAGCCCGGCCAGCACTCTGGCCTGCTTGCGGTTGAAGCCGATCTGGCTCCTCACCTGGGTGATCCTGAGCTTGGCGCCGGTCGTTGTAACCTTCTTGGCGGCCTTTTTCGCATCGGCTTTCACCACGGCGGCCTCGGCCGCCTTTTTCGGGGCCGCGTCGGCGGCCACCGGCTTGACCGGGGCCGAGGTCACGACCTTTTCGGGGGTCGCGGTTGTCGTGTCGGCGGCTGGCTTTTCGGCCGCTACCTTCTGCGGCGCCGTTTCTACGGCGGCTGGTTTCTTGGCGGCAGTCTTCTTTGAAGTTGTCTTCTTGGCAGCGGGCTTCTTGGCAGCGGGCTTCTCGGCCGCAGCCTTCTTCGGCGTCGCCTTCTTTGGCGCTGCTTTCTTTGGTGCTGCCTTTTTGGGCGCTGCCTTTTTGGTGGCTGCCTTCTTTGGCGCCGCTTTTTTGGCCGCAGTCTTCTTCGGCGCCGATTTCTTGACGGTGGTTTTTTTCGCCGCCGAGGCCGTCTTCGCGGGCGCCTTTTCGTCGGCGGTTTTTGGGTCCTTCTTTTCCGCTGTCATCAGCTTTCAACCTCCTCGACCGCCGCGGCTTCGCGCTCGGACTCGAGGGACGCAGTCGCAGCCGCCGGTTCGTCTTCCGCGGCGGCGCCAACGCCAATGCCGCGCAGCCGTTTCACCTGGCCGGACGTCATCAGACGATCGATGGCGTCAAAGGTCGCCCGAACCACGTTGAAGGGATTGCGGCTGCCGACGATCTTGGTCAAGACGTCCGCCACACCGGCCGATTCCATGACCGCGCGCACACCGCCGCCGGCGATGACGCCGGTTCCCGGAGAGGCCGGGCGGAGTAAGACCCTTGTCGCGCCCCAACGCCCCCACACCAGGTGGGGGACCGTGCCGCTGGCCAACGGAATCTGCACCATCTCCTTGCGCGCCTGCTCGCTCGCCTTCTGAATCGCCGGCGGGACCTCGCGGGCCTTTCCCGTGCCGTAGCCCACCTTTCCGGCGCCGTCACCGGCGACAACCACTGCGGAAAAGGAGAAGTTTTTCCCGCCCTTCACCACCTTGGCGACGCGGTTGATGTGAACGACTGTTTCTGCGAACTCGGACTCTCGGTTCATCATCTCTGCTTCCCCTAGAACTTCAGGCCCGCTTCACGGGCGCCTTCCGCTATGGCACGAATCACACCGTGGTACTTGAAGCCACCACGATCGAACACCACCGACTCGACACCGCGCTCCTTGGCCCGCTCGCCGATCAACTTGCCGAGAAAGGTCCCGGCTTCGCGGCTGCCGGTCGTCTTGAGACTCCCCGCCGCCGACTTTTCGAGCGTTGAGGCGGAGACCAACGTCTCGCCGCGCTCGTCGTCAATGACCTGGGCATACACGTGTCGCAGGCTCCGGTATACGGACAGGCGAGGGCGGCTCGACGTCCCGCGCACTGCGTCGCGGTAGCGGCGCTTCATCCGAACCCGACGCTGCTTACGGTCTTGAACCCTCATGCTGTCGCCCCCTGCTTCCCGGCCTTCGTGCGGACTCGTTCGTTTGCGTAACGGATCCCCTTGCCCTTGTAGGGCTCGGGCGGCCGCAACGCACGAATCTCCGCAGCGATCTGGCCGACCTGCTGACGGTCGATACCTCTAACCGTGACCTTGTAGGTCTTGGCATCGACGTCGATCTCGATACCGTTTGGTACGGCAAAATTGATCGGGTGAGAATAGCCGAGGTTGAAGACCACGCTCGCTCCCTTGCTTTCGGCCCGGTATCCGATGCCGACGATTTCGAGCTCCTTCGACCATCCCTCCGAAACGCCGGTGGCGGCGTTGGCCGCCAGCGCACGTACCAGGCCGTGGTACGCCCGTGTCTGCTGTTCATCATCGGCACGGTTGATGTTGAGGACCCCGTCCTCGACCACAGCCGAGATGCCTGGCACCAGGTCGACCTGGAGCGCGCCCTTGGGTCCCTTGACCCGGATCACCTGATCGGCAACCGAGATTTCGACACCCTTGGGAACCGGAACCGGTTGTTTTCCTATCCGTGACATCGCTTCCCCCTACCAGATCTCACACAGGACTTCGCCGCCCACTCGCAGGCCCCGCGCCTGTTCGTCGGTGAGGATGCCCCGGTTGGTCGAGATCACCGCAACCCCGAGCCCATTGCGGACCTTTGGCAAATCATCAACACCGCGGTAGATCCTGCAGCCGGGTCGCGATACGCGCTGCAGGCCGTGGATCACCGGTTCGCCGTCATCGGCATACTTCAAATAGATGCGGATGGTGCCCTGCGGCCCTTCCTCGAGCACCTTGAAGGTCCGGATGAAACCTTCCTGCTTGAGGATCTTGGCGACCTCGAGCTTCATCTTTGACGCCGGAATGTCGGTGCGATCGTGACGCACTTTCGTCGCATTCCGGATGTGTGTCAGAAGATCTGCAATCGGATCAGTCATGCTCATGTCTTAACCCCTCACCAGCTCGCCTTGGTGACCCCGGGGAGAAATCCCTCGAGTGCCATCTTGCGGAAGCACAGTCTGCACAGCTGGAACTTGCGCATATAGCCCCGCGGTCGGCCGCAGGCACGGCACCGGTTGCGCTGACGGACCTTGAATTTCGGCTTTCTCAGGCTCTTCGCGATCATTGCCTTGCGTGCCACGGTGCCTCCTAACGACCCTTGAACGGCATCCCCATGCCGGCCAGGAGCGAACGCGCCTGGTCGTCACTGGGGGCCGTCGTGGTGATCGTGATGTTCATTCCCATAGTTCCCTCGACCTTCTGGTAATCCACTTCCGGGAAGACCAGAATGTCGCGAATGCCGAGGGTGTAGTTGCCGCGACCGTCGAACGCGTTGGCCGACACCCCTCGGAAGTCGCGCACCCGGGGAAGACCGACAGAGATGAGGCGGTCGAGGAACTCGTACATCCGCTCTCTGCGCAGGGTCACCCGCACTCCAACCGGCATGCCCTCGCGAAGCTTGAACGCGGCGATCGACTTGCGGGCCCGCCGCACCTCGGGTAGCTGGCCGGTGATGTTGCCAAGCTGTTCCATGGCGACATCCATGATCTTTGCATTGCGGCTGGCTTCACCGGTCCCGATGTTGCAGGTGATCTTGGTGATCTTCGGGACCTGCATCGGGTTGGTCAGCCCGAACTCCTTCTGAAGCTGCGGGAAGACCTCGTCACGATATTTTTTGAGTAAGCGCGCCATCGTCCCTCCTATCGGTCGAGAATCGCGCCGTCGACCTTGGCGACCCGGACCCTTCGTCCGTCGTCGAGAACCTTGTTGCCGACGCGGGAGCGATTACCGCTGTCCGGTGAAACCACCATCACATTGGAGGCATGAATGGAGGCCTCGCGCTCCACGATCCCGCCCTTGACGTTTTTCTGCGGATTGGGGCGAGTGTGTCGTTTGATCATGTTGACGCCTTCAATCACGAGTCGCTCGCGGCCACGATCGACGACCAGGACACGGCCCCGTTTGCCGGCGTCCTTGCCGGAAATGACTTCGACGGAGTCACCCTTTTTGATCTTCATCTCTTGCTCCTAAAGGACCTCGGGCGCCAGCGACACGATCTTCATGAACCGCTTTTCGCGCAGCTCACGGGCCACTGGACCGAAGACGCGGGTACCGATCGGGTCTTTTTCGGCATTGACCAGCACCGCCGCGTTCTCATCGAACTTGATATACGTGCCGTCGCGCCGGCGGGCGCGCGAACGGGTCCGAACGATCACCGCTTTGACGACGGTTCCCTTTTTGATATCTGACTCCGGCACAGCTTCCTTGACGGAGCAGACGATGATATCGCCGAGCCCCGCGTAACGCGGCGCCGACGAACCGCCAAGCTGGCGAATCGCAAACAACTTGCGAGCGCCGGAGTTGTCGGCGACTACAAGCATTGTTCCCATCTGAATCATCGCGTCCCCCTCGACCTACTGCGCTCGCTCGATGACCTTGCGGACCCGCCAGCGCTTTCGCTTGGACAGCGGCCGGCATTCCTCGATGAGCACGCGATCGCCTTCGTTGCAGGTGTTCTCTTCGTCGTGCGCCATGAACTTCGACGTCGTGCGCACGAACTTTTGGTACAGCGGATGCATGATCAGGTTTTCCACCTTCACGACCACCGCCTTGTCCGCCGCGCTGGAAGTCACCAGACCGACCTTTGTCGTTTTTCGCGAGGCCTTTTCTTTGTCGCTCATCATGCACCCCCCTCGTTCTGACGCTCGTTGATCACCGTCAGCACGCGAGCGATGTCCTTGCGGACCTCGCGAATCTTGATTGGGTTTTCAATCTGCCCTGTCGACTTCTGAAAGCGCAACTTGAAAAGCTGCTCTTCGAGGTCTCCAAGGGATTTGCGGAGCTCGTCATCGGAGCGTTCACGGAATTCCTTCGCCTTCATATCTTCTCTTTCCTGGTCACGAACCGCGTCTTGATCGGTAGCTTGTGGGCGGCCAGCCGCATGGCCTCACGCGCCACGCTTTCCGATACGCCTTCCATTTCATAGAGAATCCGTGCCGGCCTGACCACCGCCACCCACTCCTCTGGCGGGCCCTTGCCCTTACCCATGCGCGTTTCGAGCGGCTTCTTGGTGATCGGCTTGTCGGGGAAGACCCGGATCCAGATCTTGCCACCGCGCTTGACGTGGCGGGTCATGGCAATACGCGCCGCTTCGATCTGACGCGCCGTCACCCACCCGCGCTCGACCGCCTGAAGGGCGTAATCGCCAAAAGAGATCTTCACCCCGCGACTGGCGACGCCGCGGCTCATCCCCCGCTGCTGCTTTCTGTACTTGACCTTCTTCGGCATCAACATGGCAGAAACTCCTTCAGACGCGGGGCCGGACGCCGCGCGCCCGGTGACGCTCGCCCCTGTAGACCCAGACCTTGATCCCGATCACCCCATAGGTCGTGTAGGCGGTCTTGAAACCGTAGTCGATGTCCGCCTTCAAGGTGTGGAGCGGTAGCCGCCCCTGCTGGTACCACTCGGAGCGCGCGATCTCGGCACCGTTCAGACGCCCGGCACAGCGAATCTTGATCCCCTGGGCACCGAAGCGGAGCGCATTCTCGATTGCCCGTCGCATCGCTCGCCGAAAAGCAATTCGTCGCTCCAACTGGCGCGCCACGTTGGCTGCGATGAGATGGGAATCAATCTCGGGCCGCTGGATCTCCTGGATGTTGATGTGGATGTCCTGCCCGTACCGACGCATGAGGTCGTCACGCAGCTTGTCCACCTCGGCGCCCTTGCGGCCGATGATGATTCCGGGCCGCCCGGAGAGGATGTTGACCCGCAGCTTTGACGCCGTGCGCTCGATGTCGACCGCGCTGACGGCGGCGTTCTCGAGGCGTTGTAGCAGCTCCTGCCGCAGCTGCAGGTCCTCGTGCAGGAGGTTCGCGTAATTCTTGCCTTCGGCGTACCAGCGCGATCGCCAGGTGTTGTTGTAACCGAGGCGAAAGCCGTACGGATGCGTCTTCTGTCCCACTACGTCCTCCCTACGATTCCTTGACGGCCAGTTCGACGGTCACGTGGCACATCCGCTTGAGGATGCGGTGCATCCTCACCCACTTCGATGCCGGTCGCCCGCGCCGCAATCGGGGGCCGTCGTCAACCGTGATCCTGCTGATGAAGACCCTGTCGACATCAACGCCGGGCTGCGCCTGTTCGAGGTTGGCGAGCGCCGATTTCACCAGTTTGGCAACATCCTTCGCCGCGTACTTGGGACTCAGCTGTAGCGAGGTGAGGGCGGGCTCCACAGCCTGACCGCGCACCATGTCCACCACCAGCCTCACCTTTTGCGGCGAAGAGCGATAGTACCGGAGTTCAGCTCGTGATTCCATCATGCCCCCTACCGCACGCCCTTCTCTTTTCTGCCGGAGTGGCCGCGGAACGTCCGGGTCGGCGCGAACTCACCGAGCTTGTGCCCGACCATGTTCTCGGTGATGAAGACCGGCACGAACTTGTGACCGTTGTGGACTGCAATGGTGATTCCCACCATCAAAGGTGTGACCGTCGAGCGCCGCGACCAGGTCTTGATCACCCGGCGGTCGCCGGCACCACTCAGATTTTCGATCTTCTTGGCCAGGTGTTCGTCGACGAACGGGCCTTTTTTGATTGACCGAGCCATCTTCCCCCCTACTTCTTCTTGCGGCGCGCCACGATGAATCGATTCGACGCCGCCTTTTTGCTGCGGGTCTTGGCGCCCTTGGTCGGCCAACCCCACGGAGAAACCGGGTGACCGCCCTTGTTGCGGCCCTCACCACCGCCATGCGGGTGGTCGACCGGATTCATGGCCGTGCCACGGGTCTGCGGCCGGACACCGAGCCACCGCGAGCGCCCGGCCTTGCCGACCGAGAGGTTATTGTGCTCCGCGTTGCCAACCTGGCCGATGGTCGCCATGCAGACCGACAGCACCATCCGCATCTCGCCCGACGGCATGCGGAGGGTCGTGTACTTGCCCTCCTTGGCCATGATCTGGGCCGAGGTCCCCGCCGACCGCACCATTTGCCCGCCCTTGCCGGGTTTGAGCTCGACGTTGTGGACCTGGGTGCCGAGCGGAATGTTGCCAATCGGCATGGCGTTGGCCGGCCGCACTTCGACCTTGGTGCCGGCGATCACCGTGGCACCAACAGCGAGACCCGTCGGGGCCAGGATGTACCGCTTTTCGCCGTCGGCGTAGTGAAGCAGGGCGATGTTGGCCGAGCGATTCGGGTCGTATTCGATGGTTGCAACCCGGGCCGGCACCTCAAACTTGTCGCGTCGGAAGTCGATGATGCGATAACGCCGTTTGTGACCCCTGCCGCGATGGCGTGAGGTGATGTGGCCCTCGTTGTTGCGCCCCGAGGAGCGCGTCGTGCCAGTTGTGAGCTTCTTCTCCGGACGGTCCGTGGACAGCTCCTTGAAATCGGAGCTGGTGACGAAGCGCCGTCCGGGAGACGTCGGTTTGTACGACCGGATCGCCATGACAGACTCCTCAAATACCTTCGAAGAACTCGAGCGTTTTCGAACCAGCCGCCAGCTTTACGTACGCTTTGCGACTGGCAGCCCGGTGGTTTACCGTGCGGCCGAATCGTTGAATCGGCTTGCCCTTGCGGCTGACGATATGGACACCAGTGACCTTGACGTCGAAGAGTTCTTCCACCGCCTTGCCGATCTGAATCTTGTTGGCCCGGCGGTCGACCTCGAAACAGACCGTATTCTCGCGCTCCTGCATGAGGGTCGTTTTCTCGGTGATCAGCGGCCTCAGGATAATCTCGCGCGGCTTCATGACAGCACCTCCGCGAGCGAACGCAACGCGGGTTCCGATGCCACCACCCAGCGATGGTTGAGCACCTCGTAGGCGTTGAGCGAGCCGGCATCGATCATCTTGATCTCGGGCCGGTTGCGGCTCGCCAGGTGAAGGTTGAGGTTTTCGAGGCCGTCGACGAACAGCACCTTTTCCCCCTTGACCCCGAGACTCGCGAGACGCGCGACGAAGTCCTTGGTCTTCGGCGCATCGAGCTCGAGCGAGCTCAGAACCAACAGCCTTCCCTCGGCAAGTCGCTGCGAAAGGACACCGCTCAGCGCCGCTCGACGGGCTTTCTTGTTGACCTTCTGCTCGTACGACCGCGGTCGAGGACCGTGCGCGGTTCCTCCCGATCGCCAGAGCGGAGACTGTTTTGAGCCGGCTCGGGCGCGCCCTGTGTGCTTCTGCTTCCAGGGCTTCGAGCGGGATCCCGTGACATCGGAGCGCTCCTTGGTTTTGTGCGTGCCGCGGCGACGACCCGCAAGGTAGGCGCGCACGACCTCCCACACCAGGTGCTGATTCACCTCGCGGCCGAAGACGGCGTCCGGGAGCTCGATTTTGCCCGTCACCTCGTTGTCCCAGTTCCTGACTTCAATCTTCATGACACCACCCATCCCCTCACGAAGCCTTGACTATCCGGATGTAGCTGTTGCGCGCACCCGGGACGCCGCCCCTGAGAAAGAGCAGGTTGCGCTCTGCATCCACCTTCACCACCTGCGCGTTCTTGACGGTAACCCGCTTGTTACCCATCTGGCCCGGCATTCCCTGTCCCGGGAAGACTCGCGACGGGTCCGCCGAACGACCAATGGAACCTGGAGCACGGTGAAACATCGAGCCGTGGGTGGCGCGACCGCCACTGAAGTTGTGGCGTTTGATCACGCCCTGGAACCCGCGGCCTTTTGACCGTCCGATGATCTGCACCGTGTCATCGGCCGCGAAGATGTCAGCAAGCACCGAGTCCCCTGGCTTCGACTCGTCGTTCGCGTCCACCGGGACCTCTGCGACAAACCGCGTTGGCGGAACACCTGCCGCCGAAAAGTGACCGATGATCGCCTTCGACGCGTGCCGTTTCGGGCTTCGTTCGACGAGCCCGATCTGCACCATTTCATAGCCATCGGAGTCTTGCGATTTGCGTTGCACGACCACACACGGCCCGGCTTCGACCACCGTCACGGGGATCACTTTTCCCTCATCGTCGAAGATCTGGGTCATGCCGACTTTTTTGCCAAGTATGCCGCGTACCATGTCACCCTCACCTTGCGCCGTAGGCCTTGATTTCGACATCGACGCCGGCCGGCAGCTCGAGCTTCATCAAGGCATCGATGGTCTGCTGGGTCGGCTCGAGGATGTCGAGCAGCCTTTTGTGCGTGCGAATCTCAAACTGCTCGCGCGACTTCTTGTCGACGTGAGGCGAACGCAGCACCGTAAAGCGCTGGATGTGGGTGGGCAGCGGGATTGGACCCACAATGCGCGCCCCGGTGCGTTGCGCAGTGTCTACGATCTCCGTCGCCGACTGATCGAGCAGGCGGTAGTCGTAAGCCTTGAGACGGATGCGGATCTTGTCGCTCGCCATCTTCTACTCCAGGATGTCCGTGATGGAGCCGGCGCCGACCGTGCGGCCGCCTTCGCGAATGGCGAAGCGCAAACCCTTCTCCATCGCGATCGGTTGGATCAGTTCCACTTCCAGGTTCGTGTTGTCCCCCGGAATCACCATCTCCACGCCCTCGTCCAGGTTCACCGATCCCGTGATGTCCGTCGTCCGAAAGAAAAACTGCGGCCGGTAGCCTCGGAAAAACGGCGTGTGCCGCCCGCCCTCCTCCTTCGTCAACACATACACCTCGGCCCGAAACTTGTGGTGCGGGGTGATCGACCCGGGCTTCGCCACCACCTGACCACGCTCCACGTCCTTCCGCTCCGTGCCCCGCAGCAAAAGACCCACGTTGTCGCCGGCCTCTCCGCTGTCCAGAAGCTTGCGGAACATCTCGACGCCCGTCACTACCTTCTTCATCGTCGGCCGAATGCCGATCACTTCCATCTCCTCGCCAACCTTCACCTTGCCGCGCTCGATCCGACCCGTCACCACCGTCCCCCGTCCCGAGATCGTGAACACGTCCTCGATCGGCATCAAAAACGGCTTGTCGATGTCCCGCTCCGGCTGCGGTATGTACGAGTCCATCGCTGCCACCAGCTCCCAGATCGACTTGCACTCTTCCGAGTCCGCATCGTCCGACTCCCCGGCCTTCAACGCCGATCCCCGGATCACAGGGATCTCGTCGCCCGGAAAGTCGTACTCCGACAACAGCTCCCGAACCTCCAGCTCGACCAGGTCCAACAGCTCCTCGTCATCCACCATGTCCACTTTGTTCATGTACACGATGATGAACGGCACCCCCACCTGACGCGCCAGCAAGATGTGCTCCCGCGTCTGCGGCATCGGCCCGTCCGCCGCCGATACCACCAGCACCGCCCCGTCCATCTGCGCCGCCCCCGTGATCATGTTCTTCACGTAGTCAGCGTGACCAGGACAGTCCACGTGCGCGTAGTGCCGTTTCTCCGACTGGTACTCCACGTGCGCCGTGTTGATCGTGATCCCCCGCGCCTTCTCTTCCGGCGCCTTGTCGATCATGTCAAACGGCGTGAAGTCGGCCAGCCCCTTCGCTGCCAGTGTCTTCGTGATCGCCGCCGTCAACGTCGTCTTCCCATGGTCCACGTGACCGATGGTCCCGATGTTGACGTGCGGCTTCGTCCGCTCGAACTTCGCTTTGGCCATTCCTGCCTCCTTACGCCGTCATACCCGTAGCGCGGGCGACGATCTGATCAGCCCTCGGCTGAGGCACCTCGTCGTAGTGATCGAACTGCATGGTGTACGTGGCCCGCCCCTGGGTCTGCGAACGCAGATCTGTGGAGTAGCCGAACATCTCGGACAGCGGCACATTGACCGTCGCAACCTGGTATCCGGCGCGCGATTCCATGCCGGTGACGCGGCCGCCCCGGCGGTTGAGATCTCCGATCACCTCACCGAGATAATCTTCGGGAGTCACCGCCTCAACCGCCATGATCGGCTCCATGAGGACCGGGCCGGCTTTTTTGGCGGCGTCCATGAGGGCCATCGACCCGGCGACCTTGAATGCCAGCTCCGACGAATCCACCTCGTGGAACGAACCGTCATAGAGCGCCGCGCCGACCCCCATCAACGAGTACCCGGCGAGTATGCCTCGCTCCATGGCCTCGCGGATTCCGATCTCAACCGGGCGGATGAACTCGCGCGGGATCACCCCGCCGACTGATCTCGTCCACGAACAGAAAATCCGTGCCGTCGGTGAGGGGCCAGATTCTGATCTTGGCGTGACCGTATATTCCACGACCACCGGTCTGACGGACAAAAAGGCCCTCGCCCTTCGCTTCCGCGGTGATTGCCTCGCGGTAGGCCACCTGCGGCCGGCCGACCTTGGCGCCGACCTTGAACTCGCGCATCAGGCGGTCGACGATGATCTCGAGATGGAGCTCGCCCATCCCCGAGATGATGGTCTGTCCTGTCTCGTCGTCGACCGAGACCCGGAACGTCGGGTCTTCCTGAGTCAGCTTCGAGAGAGCAGCGCCCAGAATCTCCTGATCGGCCTTGGTCTTGGGCTCGATAGCGACCGAGATGACCGGCTCCGGGAACTGCATCGACTCGAGCACGATCCGGTGCTTGCGGTCGCAGAGCGTATCGCCGGTGCCGGCGTTGCGAAGCCCGACGACGGCGCAGATGTCGCCGGCGAAGACCTCTGAAATCTCCTCGCGCTTGTTGGCGTGCATCTTGAGCAATCGGCCGATGCGCTCAGACTTGCCGGTGGCTGCGTTCACCACCGATGAGCCGGTCGCGAGGCTGCCCGAGTAGATACGGATGAACGCCAACCGGCCGACAAAGGGGTCGGTCATGATCTTGAAGACCAACGCTGCGAATGGCTGTTCGTCGTCGGCGTGGCGGATATTGCTGCCCTTGCTGCCTTCGGGGAGGAAACCCTCGATCGGCGGGACGTCGAGCGGCGAGGGGAGGTAGTCGACGACTGCGTCAAGCAGCGGCTGGACGCCCTTGTTCTTGAAAGCGGAACCGCACAAGACTGGCACCAGCATGTTTTTGATGGTGCCGATTCTCAGACCCTGGAGGATCTGCTCCTCGCTCAACGAGCCTTCGGACAGATAGTGCTCGAGGAGCTCCTCGGAGGTTTCCGCAACCGCCTCGAAGAGGCGTTCGCGGTACTCGTCGACCTCGGCGCGGTAATCGTCCGGAACGTCCTGTTCGTGATACTCGGCGCCGAGAGTTTCCTCGTGATAGTGGTAGACCTTCATGCGCACGAGATCGATCACTCCGGCAAAGTTCTCTTCGCTGCCGAGTGGGATCTGCACCGCCACCGCGTTGGCCATCAGCTTGTTGCGGATCTGATCGGTGACTGCCGCAAAGTTGGCGCCGATCCGGTCCATCTTGTTGATGAAGGCCACCCTCGGCACACCATAGCGGTCCGCCTGCCGCCACACCGTCTCCGACTGGGGCTCGACACCACCCACCGCACAGAAAATCGCCACCGCACCGTCGAGCACACGCAGACTACGCTCGACCTCAGCCGTGAAGTCCACGTGGCCGGGGGTGTCGATGATATTGACGCGGTGTTCGCGCCAGAAGCAGGTGGTCGCTGCAGAGGTGATGGTGATGCCACGTTCCTGTTCCTGCGGCATCCAATCCATGGTCGCAGTGCCGTCGTGAACCTCACCGATCTTGTAGTTGATGCCCGTGTAATAGAGCACACGCTCAGTAGTCGTCGTCTTACCGGCATCGATGTGGGCCATGATGCCGATATTACGGACTCGAGCGAGGGGGATGACACGGGGCATTTTTTCAAAGATCTCCTGCGAACTACCATCGATCCAGTCTGAGGCTCACCTACCAGCGATAATGGGCAAAGGCCTTGTTGGCCTCGGCCATGCGATGGGTGTCATCGCGTTTTTTGATGGCGCCACCGCGACCGGCGGAGGCGTCCAGGAACTCACCCGCGAATTTCTGCATCATTGTCTTCTCGTGACGGGAAGTGGCGTAGCCAATCAGCCAGCGAATGGCCAGCGCCTGCTGGCGGTCCGATCGAACCTCCATCGGCACCTGGTAGGTCGAGCCGCCCACCCGGCGCGATTTGACCTCGACCTGCGGCTTGGCATTGTCCACCGCTCGTTTGAAAACCTTGAGCGGGTCGTCACCGGTGCGCTCCTCGATGAGACCGAGCGCCCCGTAAAAGATCCGTTCCGCAACCGTCTTCTTGCCCCTCTCAGTCACGTTGTTGATGAACTTCGTGACCAGGCGTGAGTTGTAGACGGGATCCGGGAGGACCTCGCGTTTGTCGATGGTTGCTCGCCGAGGCATTTGTCTTCTCCCCGCCCTAGTTCTTCGGCCGTTTGGCGCCGTACTTCGACCGCCGCTGACGACGGCCCTCGACACCCTGGCTGTCCATGGTGCCGCGAATGATGTGATAACGAACACCGGGGAGATCCTTGACGCGGCCGCCACGGATCATGACCTGCGAGTGTTCCTGCAGATTGTGGCCTTCGCCGGGAATGTAGGCGGTCACCTCGATACTGTTCGTGAGGCGCACGCGAGCGACCTTGCGGAGAGCCGAGTTCGGCTTCTTCGGCGTCGTCGTGAAGACGCGCGTGCACACCCCGCGTCGCTGCGGGCAGGCCTGGAGCGCCGGGCTTTTGGTCTTTTCGATCGCCATTTGTCGGCCCTGGCGAACAAGCTGCGAGATCGTCGGCATTTTCTCTCCCAATCCAGGGGTTCATAAAACCAAGCGGAGACACCACTTGGATGCTTCCTCGACAATTGAGCCCTGGCCGTGAGTCAGAGCCGCGGAAGAATACTGGAGAGGACGGGTTCTGTCAAGCGGTTCTAGGGCTATTGGGGGTATTTATCGTGCTTCATCCCGTTTCCGTCTCCGTCTCCGTGCCCGTGCCCGAACGGGTCGGCTGGCGGTCGTTTGGACACAGCAATTCGGGCACGGAGACGGAGACGGGCACGGAGACGGGCATCGGCAGACTGGTCAAAATAACGGCCGCCCTTTGTGGGCGGCCGTGATCATTCAATCAATCCGAGCGGCTCAACTCTCGGCCACCGTGGTGTCCGGTCGCGCGTCCATGAGGGCGGCCGCCGCGTCGGTCATTTCGCGGTAGAGGTTGTCGGGCTCAGGCCGCGGTTCCATCTCGTCTTCCGGGACCGGATCGATGATGGTCCGGCGGTAGCGCGATGCGCCGGTACCGGCCGGGATCAACCGCCCGACGATCACGTTCTCCTTGAGCCCGTGCAGGTTATCCACCTTGCCCGAGACCGCGGCCTCGGTCAGAACACGAGTCGTCTCCTGGAACGAGGCCGCCGAGATAAAGGACTCGGTGGCTAGCGAAGCTTTGGTGATGCCGAGCAGGAGTGAGGTTGCGGTCGCGGGCTCGCCACCGGCCTCGATCACCCTGTCGTTCTCACGCTCGAAAAGATAGCGCGGGATCTGCTGATCGAGGAGGAAGTCCGTATCGCCGGGATCGACGACTTTTACGAAGCGCATCATCTGACGAACGATGACCTCGATATGTTTGTCGTTGATGGTGACGCCCTGTGAGCGGTAAACCTCCTGGATCTTGTCCACCAGGTGCCGTTGCATTTCCTTCTCGCCGAGAATCGACAGGATGTCGTGCGGGTTGACCGCGCCCTCGGTGATGGGGTCACCCGCCTGGATGAACTCGCCTTCCTGCACCGAAACGTGGGCGTAGCGCGGAATCGAGTACTCGCGGTGCTCGTCGCCCTCACCCTCGACCACGATCCGGCGCTGGCCGCGGACCGGTTCGGTGATATTGATTCGGCCGTCGATCTCGGACACCACCGCCGGGTCTTTCGGCTTGCGGGCCTCGAAGAGCTCGACCACCCGCGGCAGACCGCCCGTAATGTCCTTGGTCTTGGACATTTCGCGAGGTATCTTGGCGAGGACGTCACCCGAAGCCAGCTCGTGGCCTTCGCGCACCGCGAGGTGCGAGCCGATCGGCAGCTGATAGCGCCGGGTCTCCTTGTTCTTGCCGCGTCCCTTGCCCACGACCTCGAGAGTCGGGATTCGCTTTCCGGATCCGAGAGGTTCGATGACGATCTTGTGCGCGTGTCCGGTGAGCTTGTCGATCTCCTCACGGACGTTTTCACCTTCGACCAGGTCGTGGAACTTCACCTTGCCGGCGATAGCCGTCAGGATCGAGGAGGTGAAGGGGTCCCACTCCACCAGGGGAGTGCCGGCATCGACGTCCTGTCCGTCGACGACCAAGAGATGCGAGCCGTAGGCGACCGAGTAACGCTCCTTTTCGCGCTGGCGAGCGTCGTGGATGACGAGCTTTCCGGTACGCGAGATCGCGACCGTCTCGCCGTCCTTGTTCTGGACCGCAGCGATGTTGAGAAACTTGACCTTGCCCTGGTGATTCGCCACGTGGCGGGAAGATTCGGTGCCTCGGGTCGCGGTGCCGCCATAGTGGAAGGTCCGCATCGTGAGCTGGGTTCCAGGCTCGCCGATGGACTGGGCGGCAATGATGCCGACCGCCTCACCGATCTCGACCATTCTCCCGGTCGCGAGCATCCGCCCGTAGCACAACTGACAGACCCCCCGTTCCGTCTCACAAGTGAGGGCGGAACGGATGCGGACGCGCTCGATGCCCGCCTCCTGGATCTGGTTGGCGATGGTCTCGGTGACTTCGGTGTTCACGGGGCAGATGAGGGTTTCCTCGAGCGGATCGTAGATGTCCTCGGCAACCACCCGGCCGACCACGCGGTCGCGCAGCTGTTCGAGGATCTCGCCACCTTCGATGATCGCCGCGACCTCGATGCCGTTCTCGGTGCCGCAGTCGTGCTCGACCACGATGACGTCCTGCGACACGTCCACCAACCGCCGTGTCAGATATCCGGAATCGGCGGTCTTGAGCGCGGTGTCCGCAAGACCCTTGCGCGCGCCGTGGGTCGAAATGAAGTACTGGAGCACCGACAGGCCCTCGCGGAAGTTGGCGGTGATCGGGGTCTCCATGATCTCGCCCGAGGGCTTGGCCATCAGACCGCGCATACCGGCAAGCTGTCGGACCTGCTCGCGCGACCCTCGTGCGCCCGAGTCCGCCATCATGAAGATCGGGTTGAACTCACCGGTGTCCTGGTTCAGAGCCGACATTTCGCCGAACATGTCACGGGCCACGTCCTCGGTGACCCCGTGCCAGATATCGACGATCTTATTGTGCCGCTCGCCGGCCGTGATGAGTCCTTTCCGACGCTGATCCTCCACCTCTTCGACCTCGTTGAAGGCCTGCTCGAGCTGCTCCGTTTTGCTCTCCGGGATCACCATGTCGTCCGACGACAACGACAGGCCCGATTTGGTGGCATACTCGAATCCTACCTCCTTGAGCTTGTCGAGGAGTTTGACCGTCGGATCGTGCCCCATTTTCATGAACGAGAAGGCGACGAGGTTTTGCAGTCCTTTCTTGCGTAGCTGGCCGTTGACAAAGGGCAGCTCCTCCGGCAGCTCCATATTGAAGAGCACCCGTCCGACGGTCGTCTCGAGGAGCATGTCCTCGACCTCGATCACGTCAGCGTGAAGGAGGTCCTGACTACCGCCCTGGGCAACGAGATCGATCAGGCTGCCCGAAAACCGAAGCTGGACCGGGGCCTGGGTCCCGACCACCCCGGCGTTGTAGGCGAGGAACACCTCCTCAGCGGAGGCGAAGGTCTTGCCTCCGCCCTTCGCCATGTAATTCTCGGTGGTCAGATAGTAGACGCCGATCACCATGTCCTGTGACGGTACCGCCAGTGGGCGGCCGCTGGCCGGAGACAGGATGTTGCGTGCGGACATCATGAGGATGTGAGCCTCGAGCTGAGCCTTTGGCGACAGCGGCACGTGTACCGCCATCTGGTCGCCGTCGAAATCGGCGTTGTAGGCAGCGCAGACGAGGGGATGGATCTTGATGGCCTTGCCCTCAACCAGCACCGGCTCGAAGGCTTGAATGCCGAGACGGTGCAGGGTCGGCGCCCGGTTGAGGAGCACAGGGTGCTCCTTGATCACCGTCTCCAGCGCATCCCACACTTCGGGGGTCTGGAACTCCACGAGCTCTTTCGCCATCTTGATAGTTGTCGCAAGCTCACGTTTTTCGAGCTCGCGATAGACGAAGGGTTTGAAGAGTTCGAGGGCCATCTTTTTTGGTAGCCCGCACTGGTGGAGCCTGAGCTCCGGTCCGACCACGATCACCGAACGGCCTGAGTAGTCGACGCGCTTGCCGAGGAGATTCTGGCGGAACCGCCCCTGCTTGCCCTTGAGGTTGTCGGAAAGCGACTTCAGCGGGCGGTTGTTGGAGCCCTTGATGACGCGACCGCGGCGGCCGTTGTCAAACAACGCATCCACCGCTTCCTGCAGCATGCGCTTCTCGTTGCGTACGATGACTTCAGGCGCCCGCAGATCGAGCAGCTTTTTCAATCGGTTGTTGCGGTTTATGACCCGCCGGTAGAGGTCGTTGAGATCCGAGGTGGCGAAACGACCGCCGTCGAGCGGCACCAGCGGCCGCAGCTCGGGAGGCAGCACCGGTATGACCTCGAGAATCATCCACTCGGGCCGGTTGCCGGAGCGACGCAGCGCCTCCACGAGCTTGAGCCGTTTGGCCGCCTTTTGACGGCGCATGATGGAGGTTTCGGTACGCATGATCATGCGCAGCTCGGCCGCCATCTCGTCGAGGTCAAGCCGCTCGAGGTGGGCGCGGATCGCCTCCGCTCCCATCATCGCCACGAAGGCCTCGCCGTACTCTTCCTTGGCCTGGCGGTACTCCTCCTCCGACAGCACCTGTTGGTTGTCGAGCGCGGTGTCGCCGGGATCGACGACCACATAGGCCTCGAAATAAAGCACCCTCTCGAGCTCGCGCATGGTCATGTCGAGGAGCAGGCCGATGCGGGATGGCAGTCCCTTGAAGAACCAAACGTGCGAAACCGGCGCGGCAAGCTCGATGTGGCCCATGCGCTCGCGGCGAACCTTGGACTTCGTGACCTCGACGCCGCACTTGTCGCAGACCACACCGCGGTACTTCATGCGCTTGTACTTGCCGCACAAGCATTCCCAGTCGGTGACCGGGCCGAAGATCTTGGCGCAGAAGAGACCGTCCCGTTCCGGTTTGAAGGTCCGATAGTTGATGGTTTCGGGCTTGATGACCTCTCCGTGCGACCACGAGCGAATCTTCTCGGGGCTTGCCAGACCCAGACGAATCGCGTTGAAGTCGTTGAGGGGTTTTGGCTTCTCGAAGAAGTTGCGAACTTCGCTCAGGCTTGAACGTTCCATAGCCATACTCCCCTCACTCATCGTCCTGCTGCAGCAGCTCGACATCGAGGCCGAGCGCCTGCAGCTCACGAACCAATACGTTGAAGGACTCGGGCAGTCCCGGCTCTTCGGGCACCTGCCCCTTGACGATCGCCTCGTAGACCTTGGCTCGTCCCTCGACGTCATCCGACTTGACCGTCAGGAGCTCCTGCAGCGTATGGGCGGCGCCAAAGGCCTCGAGCGCCCACACCTCCATCTCGCCAAGCCGCTGACCGCCGAACTGCGCCTTGCCGCCGAGCGGCTGCTGCGTGATGAGCGAGTAGGGGCCGATGGAGCGGGCGTGGATCTTGTCGTCCACGAGATGGCTGAGTTTGAGCATATAGATGTACCCGACCGTCACCCGCTGCTCGAAGGGCTCGCCCGTGATGCCGTCATACAACAGACTCTTGCCGTCTTCGGGCAGACCGGCATTTTCGAGCATTTCGCGGATCTCGGCCTCGTTGGCACCCTCGAACACCGGGGTCGCGAAACTCATGCCGAGCTCGTGACCCGCCCAACCGAGGTGGGTCTCGAGAATCTGACCGACGTTCATGCGCGACGGTACGCCGAGCGGGTTGAGGATGATCTCTACCGGCGTCCCATCCGGCAGGAACGGAAGGTCCTCCTCGGCCAGGGTCTGCGAAATCACGCCCTTGTTGCCGTGACGGCCGGCCATCTTGTCGCCGACCTGAAGCTTGCGCTTCATGGCGATGAAAACCTTGACCTGCTTGATCACTCCGGGAGGAAGGTCATCCCCCTGCCGGAGAAGCTCGATCCGTTCCTGGTTGATCTGGTCGAGGACCGCGACCTGCGATTCGGCCTGGCGGATGATCAGCCGAGCCTTGTCGAGAAGAGCCGCCTTTTTCAGCGGCAGGTTCTTGATCTGGGCGATCTTCATCCGGCTCAGAGCGTCAGCGGTGAGCTTTTTCCCTTTGGCTACCAGCAGCTCACCACCCTTACGGACTTCGACGTCCTCGGTCACGAACTGTCCGCTGAGGACACGCTGGATCTTGGAGTCCCTGACCTCGAGGATGATTCGCTTTTCGTCCTCAGAGTTGGTGCGGATGCGTTCGATCTCGTCGTTTTCGATGGCGAGCTGGCGCGAATCTTTCTCGACGCCCTTGCGGGCAAAGATCTGAACCCCGACCACCACACCCTCGATGCCCGGTGGACACCGCAGTGACGCATCACGGACGTCGCCCGCCTTTTCACCGAATATCGCCCGCAGGAGCTTTTCCTCCGGTGTCAGCTGGGTTTCGCCCTTGGGTGTCACTTTTCCGACGAGGATCGAACCCTGACGAACCTGGGCGCCGACGTGAATGATCCCGGCTTCGTCGAGATGGGCCAATGCCGACTCTGAGACGTTCGGGATGTCGCGGGTGATCTCCTCCGGACCGAGCTTCGTGTCCCGGGCGGAGGTCTCGAACTCCTCGATGTGGATCGAGGTGTACTTGTCGTCCTTGACCAGGCCGTGCGACACCACGATGGCGTCTTCGAAGTTGTATCCGCGCCACGGCATGAACGCCACCAGGACGTTGTGGCCGAGGGCGAGCTCACCGTGGTTGGTGTTGGGTCCATCGGCCAGCACCTGACCCTTGACCACTCGTTGCCCCTCCTCCACCAGCGGTTTCTGGTTGATCGAGGTGTTTTGGTTGGAGCGTCGGAATTTTGTCAGTTGGTAAATGTCGGCGCCGAACTCGCCCTCGCTCTCCCGCTCGTCTTCAACTCGGACGATGATGCGCTGACAATCGACCTTGTCGACGACACCCGAGCGACGGCAGACGACGACCGCCCCCGAGTCCTGGGCCACCACCGCCTCCATGCCGGTGCCGACCACCGGCGCTTCCGGTCGCACCAGCGGCACCGCCTGGCGCTGCATGTTCGAGCCCATGAGCGCGCGGTTGGCGTCATCGTGCTCGAGGAAGGGGATCAGCGACGCTGCGACTGAAACCACCTGCCTCGGCGAGACGTCAATGAAGTCCACCTGGTCACGGTCAAGGACCAGGAACTCACCGCCGGAGCGGGCGATGACCTTGTCATCAACAAGATTCCCCTTGTTATTGACGCGCGCGTTGGCCTGGGCGATGTTGAGGTTTTCCTCCTCCCAGGCCGCGAGATAAAACGCGTACGGCCCGCCCCACGCTTGGAGGTGCTTGACCCTCGACCGCTTGACCTTGGCGTTGGCCTCGTCAAAGTCCTTGCGCAACACGACCTCGCCGAACTTGAAATCCGTATCACCGACCTGGGTAACCTGCACGTGGTCGAGGACACGTCCATTCTCGACCTTTTTGTACGGCGCCTCGATATAACCCATGGGGTTGAGCCGCGCGTAACAGGACAGCGATGAGATCAGACCGATGTTGGGCCCCTCGGGCGTCTCGATGGGACAGATCCGGCCGTAATGGGTGGAGTGGACGTCGCGCACCTCGAAGCCCGCCCGCTCACGGGACAGACCGCCCGGGCCGAGCGCCGACAGGCGCCGTTTGTGGGTCACTTCCGACAACGGGTTGGTCTGGTCCATGAACTGTGAAAGCTGCGAGGAACCAAAAAACTCGTCCACTGACGCCATCACCGGCTTGGAGTTGACGAGATCGCGCGGCATCGCGGAATCGATATCCGGGTGAATGGACATCTTTTCTTTGATCGCCCGTTCCATGCGCACCAAACCGATGCGGAACTGGTTCTCCATCAACTCGCCAACGGTCCGCACGCGACGGTTTGCGAGAGAATCGATGTCGTCGACCCGACCGAGGTCGCGGTGAAGACGCAGGAGGTAACGGACCAGGTGCATGAAATCGTCGACGTCGAGAGTCCTTTGGTCCGGGTCCTTCTTGAGCCTGAGCTTGGCATTCAACTTGAAGCGGCCGACTTTTGAAAGATCGTACTTCCGTTCATCGAAGAACAGTCCGTTGAAGAGCGTCGTCGCCGACTCCTCGGTGGGCGGATCACCCGGTCGCTGGCGACGATAGATCTCCATTCTCGCGCCCATTTGCGAGGTCGTGGTGTCCTTCTCGAGGGTCTGGTGGAGGATCTCACCGACCGGATCCCAGTCCGGAAATGCGAGGCTGATGACATCAATGCCGGCCTCCTCCGCTTGCGCCAAAACCTCGTCCGTAACCCGCGAATTGGCGGCGACGAGGACCTCGCCTGTCTCCTGATCGACAAGATCGTCGACCACGATGGCGCCGACCAACGACTCTCGATCGACGGCGACCTTGGCGGGTTTGGCGGCGGTTGCCGTTGCGAGGCGTTTCTGCATGGACTTGTTCAGGGTTAGCCCGGCAAACAAGGTTGGCTCCGCGACCTTGCGGAACCGCAACGCTTTCTGGCGTTCGATCTCGATGTCGAGGATCCGCGAGTCCAGAAGCAGAGTGGCTGAGGATTTCTTGGCGCCGAGTCGGACGTCGAAAACAGTGTGAAAACCTCGCAAGATCTGCGCGTTGGTTTCCAACTCGGGGCTCAGCGCACGCAGAAAGACCGTGCCGGGGAGTCGTCGTTTGCGATCGATCCGGACCCACAGGATCTGCTTGTTGTCATACTCGAATTCGATCCACGAACCACGGTATGGAACGACCTTCGCGAGATAATCGTTGGGCCCCTCGAGGGTAAAGAAGACTCCGGGCGATCGATGGAGCTGGGAAACGATGACCCGCTCGGTGCCGTTGATGATAAAGGTGCCGGTGTCTGTCATCAGCGGCATTTCGCCGAAATAGAGCTCCTCTTCTTTGACGTCACGGAGCTGGCGGCTGCCGTTCTCTTCGGTATCGAAGGTCACCAGCCGGAATGTCAGGCGCACGGGCACCGCATAGGTCATTCCCCGCTCGCGGCATTCGTCTGCCGAGAATGGCAGTCGCAGGCCCACCGAGGTGCCGCAGACGCCGCATACTTCGACCCGGTTCTTGTTGGCCTTGCCGCAATCCGGGCAGACCACCAACTCGTCGTGAGGATCGCCGGCCTTGAAGCTCGAACCGCAGTGCTCGCAGCTGAGCCGTAAATGGTGGAGTCCATCAAGCCGCCCGCATCGACAGGTCCAGTTTCCGATCTCGTAGCGAACGAACTGCAGCTCGCAGGTCTCGCGGAAATCGGTAAACGGAAAAATCGAAGACAGCACGGCCTGAAGACCGTTGTACGGTCGTTCCTCAGGCAGTAGATCCATCTGCAAGAACTCCTCGTACGAGGAACGTTGCACCTGGATCATGTTCGGCAACGGAATTGTGGACAGGTGCTTGGAGAAGCTCAGCCGCCCGTTGGGGCTCGTGGTCATGGACGCTCCCTCCCGACCAATAGAGATACGGGGAGACGTACTCCCCCCACATCATCAGTTGATGCTTTCATAAACCAGGGTCCGAATCGCGGGACGGGCGTTATTTGATCTCCATCTGGGCGCCGGCCTCCTCGAACTTCTTCTTGAACTCCTCGGCCTCTTGCTTGTTGACGCCCTCTTTGACTTTGGTGGGCGCGCTCTCGACCAGCTCCTTGGCCTCCTTGAGACCGAGCGAGGTAACCTCACGAACTACCTTGATGACGTTGATCTTCTTGTCACCAATCGAGTTCAGGTAGAGGTCAAACTCGGTCTGCTCCTCGGCCTGCTCGCCACCGGCAGCGGCGCCAGGCATCGCTCCGGCCATCATTACCGGCGCCGCCGCTGCGGAGACACCGAATTCCTCCTCGAGGCCCTTCACGAGCTCGTTGAGCTCGAGAACGGTCATTCCCTTGATCTCATCCATCATTTTCTGTATCTGGGCCATTGGTCGGATCCTCCTTAGGATTCTTGGTTTTCTTTCTTGTCGGCGATTTTCGCCAGCACGGTCGTCAAATGTTGAATGGGCGCGTTCAGGGCCACCGCCAAACGACGGATCGGCGACTGCAGAAGCATCACCAATTTGGCGACCAGCTCCTCCCGCGACGGCAATTCGGCGATCTTCTCGGCGTCCACGGCCTCCAGAATCTGCCCCTCGAGATATGCGCGCTCGAAGCTCAGCTCCGGATGCTGCTTGATGAACCCCTTGAGCACCTTGGCCAGCGCGACGGCATCACCGGCGGTGTAGGCGAGGACCTTGGGGCCGACCAGAAAATCCGAGATCACCTCCATCTCGGTGCCCTCGACGGCCATCCGCACGACCGTGTTCTTGACCACCTTGTAGGTGCCCTCGGTCCTTCTGATTTCGGAACGAAGGGTGTTGACGTCGTTGACGTTGAGACCCCGGTTCTCGAGGAGAAACAGCGTCGTCACGTTCGCCAGGTTCTTGCGCAGGTCCAGCGATTGTTCGAGTTTCCGCTCTTTGGTGAGCATCTGCCTCCTCCCCCTACTTCACTTCGAGGCTGACCAGGTCGACCTGGATGCCGGGCCCCATCGTCGAGCACAGGTAAACCGTGTGCAAATAACGGCCCTTTGCGGTCGCCGGTTTCGCCTTCTGTACGGCGCTGATCAGGCTCCGAGCGTTCTCGATGAGGTTTTCCGTTGTGAAGCTGACCTTGCCTACCGGAGCGTGGATGATTGCAGTCTTGTCGACGCGAAACTCTACCTTTCCGGCTTTGATATCGGCCACGGCAGCCCCCACGGCCTCGGTCACCGTGCCCGATTTCGGGTTCGGCATCAGACCGCGCGGACCGAGAACCCGGCCCACCTTTGACAGGCTTCTCATCATGCCCGGAGTGGCGACAATGGCATCGATGTCGAGCCAACCACCCTGGATCTTCTCGACCGCCTCGTCGCCGGACAGCACGACATCGGCTCCCGCCTCTTCGGCTTCTTTTTGCGCGGGCCCTTCGCACACCACCAGAACCCGGAGGCTCTTGCCAGTTCCGTGCGGAAGCACGACTGTGCCACGAACCATCTGGTCGGCGTGGCGGGGGTTCACCCCCAGACGCATCGCGACCTCGACAGTCTCGTCGAATTTCGCGAAGGCCGTCTCCTGGACCAACCCGATCGCCTCTTCCAGCGGATATGGACGGCGTTCCACCTTGGCGGCCGACTCAATGTACTTTTTACCTTTGTGTGCCATCGGCCACCCCCTCAACCCTCGACCTCGATGCCCATGGATCGCGCAGTGCCGAGGACCGTGTTGACCGCGGAGGTCAGCGAGTCGGCATTGAGGTCCGGCATCTTGGTCTTCGCAATCTCTTCGATCTGAGTCATCGACACCGTTCCGACCTTGATCCGGTTCGGCTCACCTGAGCCCTTTTCGAGCCCGGCAGCCCGCCGTAACAGGAACGACGCCGGTGGGGTCTTGGTGATGAACGTATACGTCCGGTCCGCGAAGACCGTGATGATGACCGGGGTAATGACCCCCTGGTCCTTCTGCGTACGGGCGTTGAATGCCTTGCAGAAGTCCATGATGTTGAGACCGTGCTGCCCCAGGGCAGGACCCACGGGCGGCGCCGGCGTCGCTTGCCCGCCGGGCAAGTGGAGCTTGATCTGTCCTATGATTTTCTTGGCCATTGCGACTCCTCAAACGAGCTTCTGCACTTGGCGAAACTCCATCTCGACTGGCGTCTCGCGTCCAAAAATAGTGACCATGACCTTCAACGTCGATCGGTCGAGGTTGACTTCCTCGACGACGCCGTTGAACGAAGCAAAGGGCCCGTCGGTGATTCGGATCCGCTCGCCCTTTTCGTACATTTCCGTCGGCCGCGGTTTCTCCTGGGTGGCTACCGACTGGTGGAGGATCTGGTTGACCTCCTCTTCAGTGAGCGGCGTCGGCTTCTTGCCGGCGCCGACGAAACCCGTGACCTTGGGGGTATTGCGAACGAGATGCCAGGCATCGTCGGTCATCTCCATTTCGACCAGCACGTAACCCGGGAAGAACTTCCTCCGCACCTCGCGTTTCTTACCGTTCTTGACCTCGATCACCGTCTCCGTCGGGACCTGCACTTCACCGAAGAATTCCCCCATGCCGAGCGCTTCGACGCGCTGCTCGAGGGTCTTCTGCACCCGGTCCTCGAATCCCGAGTAGGTGTGAATGATGTACCACTGTTTCGCCATGAACTGCAGCTCCTACGAAAAGACCTTGAAAAGGTCGAATAGCTGGTTCCTCAGGAGCAGGAACACGAGGTCGCAGAGGTACAGGTAGATCCCAAAGATGAACGACGCGATCACCACCACCGTCGTGGTGTTGATGACCTCGGTTTTTGTCGGCCACGTGACCTTCTTGGTCTCGACGGTGACCTCAGTGAGGAAGGTTTTCAGCCGTTTCCACCATTCCATGCCGGCGACTCCAGTCGAACGAATATGGCAGGCCAGGAGGGACTCGAACCCCCAACAACCGGTTTTGGAGACCGGGACTCTACCGATTGAGCTACTGGCCTACGCGGGGTGATCTTTTGCACCACACCCAGGGGGAGGCGGTGAAGCCGGCCCACAGGTCGAGATGCGCCAAACCGCGAGGCTTCAAACCCTACTCCAGGATGTCCGTGATCGAGCCGGCGCCGACCGTGCGGCCGCCTTCGCGAATGGCGAAGCGCAAACCCTTCTCCATCGCGATCGGTTGGATCAGTTCCACTTCCAGGTTCGTGTTGTCCCCCGGAATCACCATCTCCACGCCCTCGTCCAGGTTCACCGATCCCGTGATGTCCGTCGTCCGAAAGAAAAACTGCGGCCGGTAGCCTCGGAAAAACGGCGTGTGCCGCCCGCCCTCCTCCTTCGTCAACACATACACCTCGGCCCGAAACTTGTGGTGCGGGGTGATCGACCCGGGCTTCGCCACCACCTGACCACGCTCCACGTCCTTCCGCTCCGTGCCCCGCAGCAAAAGACCCACGTTGTCGCCGGCCTCTCCGCTGTCCAGAAGCTTGCGGAACATCTCGACGCCCGTCACTACCTTCTTCATCGTCGGCCGAATGCCGATCACTTCCATCTCCTCGCCAACCTTCACCTTGCCGCGCTCGATCCGACCCGTCACCACCGTCCCCCGTCCCGAGATCGTGAACACGTCCTCGATCGGCATCAAAAACGGCTTGTCGATGTCCCGCTCCGGCTGCGGTATGTACGAGTCCATCGCTGCCACCAGCTCCCAGATCGACTTGCACTCTTCCGAGTCCGCATCGTCCGACTCCCCGGCCTTCAACGCCGATCCCCGGATCACAGGGATGTCGTCGCCCGGAAAGTCGTACTCCGACAACAGCTCCCGAACCTCCAGCTCGACAAGGTCCAACAGCTCCTCGTCATCCACCATGTCCACTTTGTTCATGTACACGATGATGAACGGCACCCCCACCTGACGCGCCAGCAAGATGTGCTCCCGCGTCTGCGGCATCGGCCCGTCCGCCGCCGATACCACCAGCACCGCCCCGTCCATCTGCGCCGCCCCCGTGATCATGTTCTTCACGTAGTCAGCGTGACCAGGACAGTCCACGTGCGCGTAGTGCCGTTTCTCCGACTGGTACTCCACGTGCGCCGTGTTGATCGTGATCCCCCGCGCCTTCTCTTCCGGCGCCTTGTCGATCATGTCAAACGGCGTGAAGTCGGCCAGCCCCTTCGTTGCCAGTGTCTTCGTGATCGCCGCCGTCAACGTCGTCTTCCCATGGTCCACATGACCGATGGTCCCGATGTTGACGTGCGGCTTCGTCCGCTCGAACTTCGCTTTGGCCATTCCTGCCTCCCTCTCTTGTTTCGGGCTTCATGAGTCCGCGAGGTGACGAGCTCGCCCGGTTTTCGATCTCTGTGGAACTGGAGCCCACGACCAGACTTGAACTGGTGACCCCGTCCTTACCAAGGACGTGCTCTACCACTGAGCTACGTGGGCACTCTCCCCGTCCTGCCTGGAGCGGGAGACGGGGTTCGAACCCGCGACCAACGGCTTGGAAGGCCGAGACTCTACCACTGAGTTACTCCCGCATCGTATTTCAGGTCCCCTTCTCAATGGTGCAGGCGGATGGGTTCGAACCACCGTAGGCATTACGCCGGCAGATTTACAGTCTGCTGCCTTTAACCACTCGGCCACGCCTGCCTCCACATAACGCTTCGCCAATGGAGCTGGCGATGGGAATCGAACCCGCAACCTGCTGATTACAAATCAGCTGCTCTACCGTTGAGCTACGCCAGCAGCACTTCGACTCCCGTGTCCCTGTTGAATTGTAAAGAACACACCCCCGCCAAACGGCAGTGGGAGAGGGACGATAGCACAGGAAAGGGCTTCACGCAAGCAATTTTCTTGCCGGAATCGCCACCCGCCGGCACCGGCGCAGAGGAGAAAAGGGGCAGGGGGGAAAAGGGGAGAATGGCTTTCCCCTTTTCTCCTTTTCTCGTTTTCTCCTCTTCAACGTGCTCGGAAACTGCAGATGTCTCACCGTTCCAATGACTTCGACAACTCCCATAAGAGGATGCCTGCGGATACGGAGAGATTGAGCGACTCGACGCCGGCGGCCATCGGAATGGCCACAAACTCGTCGACCTGCGACCTCGTCTTGGCGCGAAGACCGCGCTGCTCGGCGCCGACGCACAACACCCAGCGCGCCGATCGACCGACCTCGCAAAGTGTGGTGCCGGCGGCGTCGGCCGCGAATATCCAATAGCCCTCGTCCCGCAGATGGCTGAGCACATCGGCCGCCACCCTGGCGCGTGCCACCGGCACACAACCGAGCAACCCGGCCGCCGCTTTGGCGACGGCGCCGCCGAGTGGAGGCGCTGACGGCCCGGCGATCACGAGACCATCGATCGCAAACGCTGCGGCCGTCCGCAGGACGGCGCCGAGGTTGTGGGGGTCGGTGACGTCGTCGACCACGAGGATGCGAGCAGGCTCGCCCTGGGGCCGGACGATGTCATCAATGGCTGCAAAGGCGATCGGCGCCGACCGCGCCGCGCAGCCGTTGTGCGCGACCCCGGCCGAAATCCCGTCCAGCCGGGCTCGCGGGACCAGATCGTATCGCAATCCCCTGCTCCGAGCAGCATTTCGCAGGCGAGTCATTCGCGCGTCGCGCCGATCTTGCTGCAGCCAAATTGCGTCGACCGGCCGACCGCTCTCGATTACGGCGAGCACGGCGTGGAATCCCACCGTCCACAGGTCGTCAGTCATTTGGGTCCCTTCATGAAGAGCACGACGGCAACGGCCGCCAGACCCTCTCCGCGACCGGAAAAGCCGAGGCCGTCAGTGGTGGTTGCCTTGATCGATACCCGAGACGGTGAAAGGTGGAGGATCTTCGCGAGCGACTTTCGCAACTGTTCCCGGTGTTTCACAATCCGCGGCCGTTCACCGACCAACGTGAGGTCGCAGTTGACGAGTTCGAACCCGTCCTCTGCGGCCATCTCGAGCGCTCGGGAGACGAAGATGGAAGAATCTGCTTCTCGCCACCGGGGATCGGAGTCTGGAAAATGCTCACCGATATCGCCGCGCGCGATCGCACCGAAAATGGCATCGGCGATTGCGTGGAGCCCAACGTCGGCGTCCGAGTGCCCCTCGAGGCCGGGCTCGCCGGGAATGATCGATCCACACAGTCGAAGCCGGCGCCCGGCGTTGAATCTGTGAACATCGAAGCCCTGACCGATGCGCAGGCCGCTCACGGGGCACTCCCAGCCAGGGCGCGGATCACCTTGAGATCCGCGGCGGTCGTAAGTTTGGGGTTCGGATACCGAGCGAGAACACACCGCACCGCCAACCCGGCCCACTCGAGAACGGCGGCCTCGTCGGTCCATACCCGGTCCGGGTCGGCCCGTTGCCAGACCTCCAACAGGGTCGCCACACGAAAGGCCTGCGGGGTCAGTGCGAGCCTGAGGCGGTCGCGCGGGAGCGTGTCGGTCACATCATCGCCATCGACTCTCTTGACGGTGTCCGGGACCCTCGCAACGAGGATTGCCCCCTCCGCCCCACCAAGCGAGCGAATCACCGCCAGGACGTCCCGTGGATCGACCAGAGGCCGTGCCGCGTCGTGCACCACGACCACCTCGGCGCCGGCCTGGGCGGCATACATGACGCCGAGCCGCACCGAATCCTGGCGCCTTGCGCCGCCGACCACGAACCGCGCCTGCGGGAAGTCCGGTGACAGGGAATCCCGCCAGAATCCGAGGCCGGCCTCAGGAACCACGACGATCATCAGCGCTTCCGGCAAAGCGAGCGCCAGCGCCCCGAGCGCCGTGGCGAACACTGTCTTCTGGTTGACCATCGCAGCCAACTTTTCGCCGCCGAATCGAACGCCTCGACCGGCGCCGACACACACGAAGCAGAGTTTTGAGTTTTGAGTTTTCAGTTTTGAGTGTTTCGGATGTAACTCGTCAGATGAGCAGGGGCGATCCAACCGAGAGGGTGGGCGGGAACTCATAACTCAAAACTCAAAACTCTGAACTCAAAACTCAGAATCCTGACCGGTCAGACCTCCATCACCTCGGTTTCCTTCTTCTTCAGGATGGTGTTGATTTTTTCGATGTAGGTGTCGGTCAGCTTCTGCACCTGATCCTGACCGTCGTGCATTTGATCTTCGGAGATCTCCTTTTCGCGCTCCATCCGTTTGATCTTGTCGTTGCCGTCACGGCGAACCCGCCGAACCTCGTTGCGCGTCGATTCGGCGACCTCGTGCGCTACCTTGACCAGCTCTTTGCGACGCTCCTCGGTCAACGCCGGGATGTTGAGCCGTACCACCTTGCCATCATTATTGGGCGTCAATCCAAGGTTTGACCGGAGAATCGCTTTTTCGACCTCGGCGAGAACCTTTGGTTCCCAGGGCGCGATCGCGATCGTGGTGGGGTCAGGTACCGACAGCGCCGCCACCTGGTTCAGCGGTGTCTGTGAACCGTAGTAATCGACAGTTATTCCGTCCACCAGGGCCAGCGAAGCGCGTCCGGTGCGCAGCTTTGAAAGCTCGCCCTTGAAGGCCTCGACGGCTCCAATCATGCCTCGCTCGACTTCCTTCAAAACCTCGATCATACCGCCTCCTCCGGGCCGACCCACGATCCGACATCGTGGCCCAGCACGACCATTTTCATGATACCCGCCGTCCGGATGTTGAATATCTGAATCGGTATTTCGCTTTCCATGCAGAGTGCGATTGCCGCTGCGTCCATCACTCTCAAACCGCGCCGCAAGACCTCCTGGTAGCCGAGTCGTGGGATCAGACGCGCGTCACGGTCGGCCGTCGGATCAGCAGTGTAGACGCCATCAACCTTGGTCGCCTTCATGAGGACCTCAGCGTCGATCTCGTTGGCCCGCAGGGCGGCCGCGGAGTCAGTGGTGAAAAACGGATTGCCGGTGCCGCCGGCAAAGAGAACGACTCGCCCCTTTTCGAGGTGGCGGATCGCGCGGCGGCGGATAAACGGCTCCGCCACCTCGTTCATCTCGATCGCTGTCTGCACCCGGGTTGGAATATCGAGCTGCTCGATGGCGGATGACAGCGCGAGGGCGTTGATGACCGTCGCCAGCATTCCCATCGAATCGCCGGTGATGCGATCGATACCCTGTTCATGCGCCGAAACCCCACGAATAATATTGCCGCCGCCGACAACGACCGCAACCTGGACGCCGAGCCCGGCAACCTGGGCGATCTCTTCGGCGGTGGTCCTCACCACCGCCGGCTCGATCCCGAATGGCTGAGCGCCCATCAGGGCCTCGCCCGAGAGCTTGACCAGAATCCTGCGGTAGCGCGGCTGTGCCGGCTTCATGTTCTTGGCCCTACGCGTCACTTCCCTCGCCGAGCTTGAAGCGAACAAAACGCACCACGGTCGCGTCGGCGCCCGCGTTCTCTTCGAGATATTGTCTGACCGATTTGTCGGCGTCCTTGGCAAAGGCCTGCTCGAGCAGAACCTCCTGGACAAAAAACTTCTCCATCTTGCCTTCGACGATGCGCTTTGCGATCTCCTCGGGTTTGCCCTGCTCCATCGCCTGCTTGAGGGCGATCTCGCGTTCGCCGGCGAGCACTTCGGCGGTCACCTCATCACGGCTGACAAAGCGTGGTTCGGTCGCCGCCACGTGCAGGGCGACGTCGTGCAGCGCGTCTGCGCCCACAACCCCGGTGCCCTCGATCACGACGCCGATCTTGCCGCCGCCGTGGGTATAGGAGTTGAGTCGGTTTCCCGCGCCCGCTTTAACGAAGGCAATCCGGTTGAGGACGACGTTCTCCCCGATCGTGGCGACTTTCTGAGAGATCGCCTCTGCAACTGTGTGTTCGGGGTCTCCCGACATCGGTTGCGCCTTGAGCTCGTCGACGTTGGCGACGCCCGACGACAAGGCCTGTTCCGCCAATGCCTCGGCGAAGGATACGAAGTCCGGATTACGGGCCACGAAATCAGTCTCGCAGTTGAGCTCCAGAACGACCATTGCGGTTTCGTCGCCCGTCACCACGACCACGCCGTCGCTCGCCGTGCGGTGCGCCTTCTTGGCTGCCGCAGCCAGTCCCTTTGTGCGTAGAAACTTGATCGCCTCGTCGAGGTCGCCGTCGGTTTCGGTCAGTGCCTTCTTGCAGTCCATCATCCCGGCGCCAGTGCGGTCTCTGAGCTCTTTCACCGCTTGTGCTGTAATTGCCATCTTCAAATCACCTCTCTCAAAAACAGGGCCAGGCGCTCATTGCTCCTGGCCCCGAAAAGCTCGCAGTCGACAAACTCTCAGGCCCTTTGTGGATCCACCTCGTCCGCGTCGTCATCATCGTCCTCGTTGTCGGCATCATAGGTCGAATCCACGGCGTCGGTAGCGGCCCCGCCCACATCATCGGCGGCCTCGCCGACCACTGCGATGTCGTCGGCGACCGCCGCGGCCTTTTCATCGTCAATCCCGGATTCGTCAGTAATGACCTTTTCGTCCGCGTCGCCCACAAACCGCTCATCGGCGAGGTTGAGGCCCTCGAGGATATTGTCGGCGACACGTGCGGTAAAGAGACGAATGGCTCGAATTGCGTCATCGTTGCCGGGGATCGGGAAGTCCACCTCCTCGGGATCGCTGTTGGTGTCGACCACCGCCACCACCGGGATGCCGAGCCGGTTGGCCTCCTTGATGGCGATGTGCTCGTGCACCGTGTCGATCACGAACAGAGCATCGGGCAGATCCTCCATGTCCTTGATGCCACCAAAAGCGCGATCCAACTTGCGCCGCTGGCGCTCGAGACGGATCCGCTCTTTCTTGGTCAGATGGGAATCCTCGTTTGAAAGGGTGGACTCGATCTCTTTGAAGCGTTGGATCGACTTGCGGATGGTGCGGAAATTGGTCATCGTTCCGCCCAACCAGCGGTGGTTCATGTAGAACATCCCGCAGCGTTCCGCTTCTTCCCGGATGGCGTCCTGGGCCTGCCGCTTGGTGCCGACGAAGAGCACGTTGCGACCATTGGCGGCGAGATCACGGATGAAGTCGGCAGCGTCCCCGAAATGATGCAGGGTTTTTTGGAGGTCGACGATGTGGATGCCGTTCCGTTTGCCGAAGATGAAGTGCTTCATCTTCGGGTTCCAACGCCTGGTCTGGTGCCCGAAGTGAACTCCGGCCTCGAGCAACTCTTTCATCTGAATATTCGCCACGGGTCTCTCCCTTACCTCTTGGAGAACTGGAAGCGCTTGCGGGCCTTGGGTTGGCCGTACTTCTTGCGCTCCACCTTGCGCGCGTCACGGGTCAGAAAGCCCACGGCCTTCAGCCTCGGACGCAGCTCGGCGTTGAAATCGAGCAGGGCGCGGGAAATGCCATGGCGGATTGCACCCGCCTGGCCGGCCGGCCCGCCACCATCGACATTGATCAAAATGTCGAACTTGTCGGCGGTCTCGGTCAGCAGCAGCGGCTGCCTGATGACCATCTTGAGCACCTGGTTCGGAAAGTAGTCGTCGAAGTCGCGCCGGTTGACGACGATCTTGCCGCTCCCCGGCCTCAGGTACACGCGGGCGACCGCAGTCTTGCGCCGCCCGGTGCCGTAGTACTGGATCTCTGCCACGAACTCCCCCTCTCAAATCACAGGGTGTGGGTTTTCGGCTGCTGCGCCTCGTGCGGGTGGTTCGGGCCCGCATAGACCTTGAGCTTGCTCAGCAACTTTCGGCCGAGGCGGTTTTTGGGGAGCATGCCCCACACCGCGGCCTGAATGACGCGCTCGGGATGCTTGTCGAGCCGCTCGCGAGCGGTCTCGGATTTCAGGGATCCGGGACGACCGGAGTGGCGGTAGTAAACCTTGTCGTCAATCTTTTTGCCGGTCATCCGCACCCTCTCGGCGTTGACGACGACCACAAAATCACCGGTGTCGAGATGGGGCGTGAACTCGGGTTTATGCTTGCCACGCAAGAGGCGCGCGACCTCGGTGGCGAAACGGCCGAGCACTTTGTCGGCGGCATCCATCACCACCCACTCGCGCGTAATCTCAGCCTCTTTCGGTACGTAGCTTCGCATGTTCCGATCCCTTTTCTTTCACTATCCCCTGGACACAGGGGAACAAGACTCTACCCAAGCAAACTCCGCCTGTCAAGGCATTTTGCGGTCTTTTCTCGCCCGCGAAACCCGCGTCCGTCTCCGGCTTCGCGCCCTACGAGGCTCTGAGTGAGGTAGGGGGCTTGGGGCTTGAGCCTTGAGGTTTGGGACCTGGGTGGCCTTTCCAGACTGAACGGTGGTGGCAAATGCTGTCGGGATCGCTTTACATTGTCGAAGCATTCGGTGGTTTAGCCGGATGAAGTCTGGGCAGGCAAACGACGGGGGCCGCGTCCGGGCAGGTCCCGAAGATGGCCGTGACCGAACCAGACGTGAAGACTGCGCTCGGTCGCCTGCACCGTCAGCACCTCGAGCGATAGCCCATCGGGCAGCCATCGACGCAAATCGACAACCACGATCCCATTACCCGGGAAGACCTTCAGCAGCGGGCTTTCGAGCGACGCCAGCGCAACCTCGACGGCCGCGTGCGGCACCGGGATGCCGCCGAGCGCGCGCAGCCGCCGCATCCTGAAGCCAAGATGCCGATGACGGATCCGAATTTCCGCCAACTCGAGACCGACTCGGGCCGGTATGCCCTTCCACACGATCGTCGCCTGGGCGGCGACGGCGTCTCCGCGGCCCGCCAGCGAAAGTCCGCGAATGACGTCGCTGTTTCTCAACACATCGTCCAGGTGCCGTTCGACGAGCTCGAGATCGAGCGCGAGATGAAGTCCGTCCCAGCGAGCCAGTGGCGGTGAAAACAGATCTTCCACGGAAGCAAGTATAGGCGAGCCCTGCGGGCTCGAATGAGGATTTCGGAATTCGGAATTCGGAATACCGCCCACCCCCCGTGAGTCTGCACGTATTGGAATCACATGGTGGAAACCGACGAAGCTCCCTTGACGGTGAGCCAGGTGGGTCGGTCGCCACATAGCATCGCGCCCCATAGCCCCATAGCCTCATAGCCTCATAGCCCCAGGACGGGCGGGCGGGAGGATGAGATAAACTCGGCGCCAGCATGAGCGAAATCACTCACCTGTTCGAGTTCATTGACCGCTTTGGGCAAACGAAGGTCGTCCTGTTCGGCGACCTCGTGCTCGACCGCTTCATCCTCGGCACGCCCAAAAGGGTTTCGCGCGAGGCGCCGGTGATCATTCTCCGCCACGAAGGCCAACGTGACCTCCCCGGCGGCGGCGCGAACGCGCTGGCCAACCTCAGGGCGCTTGGCGTGCAGGTGGTTGCGGTCGCCGCGGTCGGCGACGACGAGCCGGGGAAGGCCCTTGTGGCAGCGCTTGGTGACCGCGGGATCGATACCAGCCGTATCGTCACCGTCCCCGGTTATCGTACGCCGACCAAGGTCCGCATTCTAGGCGGCGGGCCATCGTCGCTCAAACACCAGGTTGCCCGATACGACATTGAAGACGTGCTCCCCGACGATGGTAAGTGGCGGAAGACTCTGCGGGACCACCTGTCAGACGCAGCGCGGACGGCCGGCGCGGTCGCGATCTCCGACTATGGCTACGGATGCGTCCGGAGCGATGCCATCCAGGACCTCGGAGGTCGAAACGCCCCTCCTCCATGGGTCTGCCTCGACTCGAGATACCGGATTGGGTCGTTTTCCGGCATCGACGGCGCGACGCCGAATCTCGAGGAACTCGAGGCACATTGCGGCCGGCGACTCGAATCCGATACAGAGGTGGCCGCGGGCGCCGAAGAGCTCAGGCGTGATCTGGGTGCGCGTTTCCTCCTCGCGACCCGCGGCAACCGCGGCATGACCCTGGTGGAAGCCGACCGCAAGCCCCGCCACATCCCGGTCTTCGGCTCCGACGAGGTGGCGGACGTCACCGGCGCGGGCGACACCGTGCTCGCCGTCCTGTCCGCCACTCTTGCCGCCGGCGCACAGCCGTCAGACGCCGCTGTTCTCGCGAACATCGCCGCCGGAGTGGTGGTCATGAAGCTTGGCACCGGCACCGTTTCCACCGCCGAGCTCCGCGCCGCCTTGAAGACGGCATGATGCAGCCGGAGGCGAAGCTGTGCTCCGTCGACGAACTCGCTGAGGAGTGTGCCGGGTGGCGGCAACAGGGACTCACAGTCGTGCTGGTCAACGGCGCCTTTGACGTCCTCCACGTCGGCCACCTCCGCTATCTGGCAGCCGCCCGCGCGCTCGGCGACCGGTTGGTGGCGGCGGTCAACTCCGACCACTCGGTACGGGCCAGTAAGGGCGAGATGCGTCCGATCATTCCCGAGTCCGAGCGGGTAGAGATCCTCTCCCATCTGTGGATGATCGATCGAATCTGTCTGTTTGACGACGCAACCGTTTCGCGGGTCCTCGAGCTTCTCCAACCGCGGATCCATGCCAAGGGGACCGACTACACAGTCGACAGCGTGCCGGAACGACAGGTCGTGGCGGCATACGGCGGCCGCACGGTCATCTGCGGCGACCCCAAGGACCACGCCACCACCGACCTCATCGGTATCATTGTCGACCGCTTTGGCTCAAGAGAATGAGTCGGTACAGAGCCCGGACAGGCAAAATTTCGGATTTCGGATTTCGGATTTCGGATTTCCACCCCCCCACCCCAATCAACTTTCGTAGGGGAGGTGCGGACGGGAATTAAAAACTCAAAACTCAAAACTCAAAACTGGCCGGGTGGGCGGGCGTGAGGATCGTCCTCGTTCGCCTCTCCGCACTTGGCGACATCGTCCACACGTGGCCGCTCGCGGTCGCCCTCGCCGCCGGCGAACCACGCCCGCACCTGAGCTGGGTAGTGGAGGAGTCGCTCAAAGCTCTGGTTGAAGGCCACCCGGCGGTCGACGCCGTTTTCACGACCGACACCAGGAGGTGGCGTCGGCAT
Source organism: Candidatus Sulfomarinibacteraceae bacterium (assembly GCA_963733915.1). Taxonomy (GTDB): domain Bacteria; phylum Acidobacteriota; class Thermoanaerobaculia; order Thermoanaerobaculales; family Sulfomarinibacteraceae; genus Sulfomarinibacter. The sequence goes on along the minus strand of CAVTEP010000011.1, from coordinate 878,668 downwards.
CCCTTTGCCAACTCGACGCGGCTCGAGGTCGCAGCTTTGAAGAGCCGGCTCCACGAGCTGCAGCCGGACGTGGTTCTCGATCCTCAGGGAACGCTCAAGTCGGCGATGATCTCGCGGTGGGCGGGGTCCGGCCGGCGGGTAGGCCTGGCTCGTCCGTGGCGACGCGAGCGATTGGCGGGTCTGGCCTACACCGATACGGTCAGCGGCGGGCCGGCCGGTGCCCACGTGGTGGCGACCAATCTCGCTCTGGCTCGGTCGATCGGCATGGCGTCCCCCGAGCTCCGCTCTCCTGACGGTTCCTGGCTGCTGGACAAAGCTGCCGGCCCCGCGCCCGACAACGGTTGGTCCGGCACGCCATTCGCCGTGGTTCTGCCGGGCGCCGGCAGCGCCCACAAGGTGATGGCCGTCGACACGCTGGCTGTCGTCGCCCGCGGCCTCTCCGGTCTCGGGCTTGACGTGATCGTCGCCTGGGGACCCGGTGAGAAGGCGCGCGCCGCGGCCGTCGTCAATGCTGCCGGAAACGGCACCCGCATGGCGCCTCCGACCGGTCTCGAGGAGCTCGCTTCTCTGCTCGGGGCGGCGGCTCTCGTGGTTGGCGGCGACACCGGTCCCGTGCACCTCGCCGCCAGCCTCGGAGTCCCGACCCTGGCCGTGTTTCTCGCCAGCGACTGGCGACGCAATGGGCCACTTGGCCGCCGCACGGCCGTGGTATCCGGAACGGGAGAGTGCATCCGGGACCCCTCGGGATCGGCCCGAGTCCGCCCCCTGCGAGACATCGGAGGCGCCGAAATCCTGAATGCCGCTCGTGACCTCCTCGGTGGATGATGAGCTGAAAAAGAGGTCGGTACTTCGGGTGATATCCGCCACGGAATGCGCCAGGAATTGTGGGTAGTTTGTTACGATGGATAGGTTCGGTTTCGAGTCGGACTACCTCGCCAGGCTCTTCTCAAAAGAGCCGGGTGCTACAATTCAATATGGAAACGTTTGTCGAATTGGATTGGATGTATGGCCCTCAAAATCGGTGAACTTCTTATCAAGGCAAAACTGATCAACGAACACCAGTTGGCAAAGGCTCTCGAAGCGCAACGTGCCAGCGGCGGTCGTCTGGGTGAGCATCTCGTGGCACTCGAGTACGTTACCGAGGAAGACATTCTCGACTGCCTTTCGCAGCAATATGGCGTGCCATCAATCAACCTCAAACATTTCGACATCGATGAGTCCATCATTCGCCTGATTCCAGCCGACGTGGCGCGCAAGTATCAGTTCATTCCCGTGTCGAAGACGGGAGCGACCTTGACGGTCGCAATGACAGATCCATCAAACGTATTCGCGATGGACGACATCACGTTCATCACCGGTTACCGGGTGGAACCGGTGGTGGCCTCGGAGGATGCGCTGCGCGAGGCCATCGACAAGTATTACGGCACCACCCATTCGATCGAGTTGAAAAAGGTGATGGAGGACTTGTCGACGGTCGAGGAAGCCTCCCTCGAGGTCCTCGAGGAGGAGGAGGACCTCGACATCCGGGATCTCGAAGCGGGCGCGGAGGAAGCTCCCGTTGTCCGGCTGGTCAACCTCATTCTCACCGACGCCCTCAAACGCAGCGCATCAGATATCCATATCGAGCCGTACGAGAAAACCTATCGCGTCCGCTTCCGCATCGACGGCGTGCTTTACGAGATCATGAACCCGCCGCTGAAGTTCCGGGACGCCATTTGCTCGCGCATCAAGATTCTCGCAAAGCTCGACATCGCCGAGAAACGACTCCCCCAGGACGGCCGCATCAAGCTGAAGATGAAATACCAGGGCAAGGTCAAGGAGCTCGACTTCCGAGTCTCGACGCTGCCGACGCTGCACGGCGAGAAGATCGTCATGCGGTTGCTCGACAAGGACTCCTTGATGCTCGACATGACCAAGCTCGGTTTTGAAAAGTCGAGCCTCAAGAACTTCGAGGAGGCGATCTTCCAGCCATACGGCATGGTGCTGGTGACCGGGCCGACAGGGTCCGGAAAGACCAACACGTTGTACTCGGCGATTTCCCGGATCAACACCCCCGAAGTCAACATCATGACCGCCGAGGACCCGGTCGAGTTCCAGCTGGTCGGTATCAACCAGGTACAGATGAAGGAGTCGATCGGCCTCAACTTTGCGGCCGCCCTGCGTTCCTTCCTGCGGCAGGACCCAAACATCGTACTGGTGGGAGAGATCCGCGATTTCGAGACCGCGGAGATCGCAATCAAAGCGGCGCTCACCGGCCACCTCGTGCTCTCGACGCTCCACACCAATGACGCCCCCTCGTCCATCAACCGCCTGATGAATATGGGCATCGAGCCCTTCCTGGTCGCAACCTCGGTCAACTTGATCGTCGCGCAACGGCTCATCCGCAGGGTCTGCGAGAAATGTAAGCAGCCCGAGGAGGTACCGGTGCAGGCTCTGCTCAACGTCGGTTTTTCCGAGGAGGAGGCGCCGAACATCCAGCTCTATCGCGGGCGCGGGTGCGAGGAGTGCAACCAACGCGGATACCGGGGGCGGGTCGGTATTTATGAGGTCATGGTGGTCAGCGAGGACATCCGCGAGCTCATCCTGTCGGGGGCCTCGGCGGTCGAGCTGCGTCGCAAATCGATCGAAGAAGGTATGATCGGATTGAGGCAGTCAGGTCTGCAGAAAATCCGCGACGGCATGACTACCATCGATGAGGTGGTCCGCGAATCGGTTCTGTAGGCGGAGGGAATCGCAATGACCGTGAGCCTTCACCAGTTACTGAAGACGATGGTGGAAAAGGGAGGCACCGACCTTCACATCACCACCAATTCGCCACCGTTGATCCGGGTCGACGGCACCCTCGTCACCATGACCCACCCGCCGATGACGGCGGTCGACACCAAAAAGCTGGCCTACTCCGTTCTCACCGACGCCCAGAAGCACCGATTCGAAGAGCACCTCGAGCTCGACATCTCCTTTGGTGTCAAGGGTCTTGCCAGGTTCCGCGCCAACATCTACATGCAGCGCGGCGCCGTGGCCGGCGCCTTCAGGCGTATTCCGTACGAAATTCTCGGGTTTCGCGAACTCGGGCTGCCGCCGTCGGTCGAGGCTCTCTGCAATAAACCGCGCGGGCTCGTGCTCGTGACCGGACCCACCGGATCCGGGAAATCGACCACCCTCGCCGCAATGATCGACAAGGTCAACCGCGAGAAATCCCTTCACATTCTCACTATCGAGGACCCGGTGGAGTACCTGCACTCCCACAAGAAGTGTATGGTCAACCAGCGCGAGTTACACGCCGACACCCACAGTTTCCCAGCCGCCCTGCGATCGGTGCTGCGTGAAGACCCCGATGTGGTTCTGATTGGTGAGATGCGCGACCTCGAAACCATCGAATCGGCGCTTCGGATCGCCGAGACCGGCCACCTCACCTTCGCCACACTCCATACCAACTCAGCGCCGCAGACGATCAACCGTATCGTCGATGTTTTTCCCGAGCACCAGCAATCGCAGATCAGAGCCCAGCTGAGCTTCGTGCTCGAGGGCATCATCTGCCAGTCCCTGTTGCGCAGAGCCTCCGGCAAGGGCCGGGCTTTGTGCTGCGAAGTCCTGATTCCGAGTTCGGCGATACGCAACCTCATCCGCGAAGACAAGATCCACCAGATCTACTCGATGATGCAGACGGGTCAGGTCAAACACGGCATGCAGACCTTCAACCAGGCGTTGGCGACCCTCTATCACAAGCGGATGATCTCGCTACAGACGGCTCTTGCCTACAGCTCGTATCCGGATGAGCTACAGGACATGATCAACAGGGGTGTAGGAACCGTCAACACGGCGCCCGAGGCGCGGCGGGCAGGGAGGAGCTGAGATGCCCAGTTACGAGTGGAAGGGCCGAGATCGTAACGGCACGACACAGACTGGCGTGCTCATCGGTGACAGCAAGGATGCGGTGATCGCCGCCCTTCGTCGCCAACAGATCGTCGTCACCACAGTCAAGGAAAAGGGCAAGGAAATCGCCCTGCCGAAGTTCGGCGGCGGCGTCAGCTCGAAGGACATCGCGGTCTTCACCCGCCAGTTTTCGGTGATGATCGATGCAGGTCTACCGCTGGTGCAGTGTCTCGACATCCTTGGCCAACAGCAGGACAACAAGGCGTTTCAAAAAATCATCCTGCAGGTCCGGCAGGACGTCGAAGCCGGCTCCTCCCTTGCCGAGGCGATGCGCAAGCACCCGCAGGCCTTTGACGACCTCTACGTCAACATGGTCGCCGCGGGCGAAGCCGGCGGTATCCTGGACACGATCCTTCAGCGCCTGGCCACCTACATTGAGAAGTCCGTCAAACTGAAGAGCCAGGTCAGGTCGGCCATGGTCTACCCCCTGTCGGTGATCACGATCGCCGTCATCGTCGTCTACGTCATCCTGTGGAAGGTGATCCCGGTCTTCGCGGCCCTCTTCGAGGGCCTCGGCGGCAAGCTTCCCTTTTTGACCCAGGTCGTCGTCAATATGTCGAATTTTATCGGCAACTTCTGGTGGTTGATCTTCATCCTGGTGGGCGGTGGGCTTTTTGCCCTTCGCCAGTACTACCAGACCGACGCCGGGCGCTACCAGATCGACAAGCTCATGCTCAAAGCGCCCGTGATCGGCCTCCTTCTGCGCAAGATCGCGGTCGCCCGTTTCTGCCGTACGCTCGGAACCCTGCTCAGCTCCGGTGTGGCGATCCTCGAGTCGCTCGAAATCACCGCCCGCACTGCAGGCAACGCCGTCATCGAAGAAGCCCTGATGCAAGTTCGTAAACAGGTCGAAGAGGGCAAGACCATCGCGGAGCCACTCACCCGATCCGAGCAGTTCCCGCCCATGGTATGCCAGATGATCGGTGTCGGTGAGCAGACCGGCGCCATGGACACGATGCTCTCCAAGATTGCCGACTTTTACGAGGACGAGGTCGACGCTGCGGTTGAGGGCATGATGGCGCTGATCGAGCCGGTCATCATTGCCTTTCTCGGTGTCGTCATCGGCACCATCGTGGTTGCCATGTACCTGCCGATGTTCTCGCTGATCAGCCAAATCGGCTGATGGCCGGCCGGTCGCCGGAGACCGCTGACGTCGGGAGCCCGGCCGCGGCGCCACCCCACGCTCATCCGTCGCACAAATCGCTGCGTTGGTTGATGGTTCTCCGTCTGGTGGTGATCACCACCCTTTTCCTGGGCATACTTCTCATCCAGGTCAACAGCCAGCGCATATTGCCGTTGCGGAACTTCTACGGCCTGATTCTTTTCAGCTACGGGCTTTCACTGCTCTACCTCGTCCTATTCGCACGTGATTTCTCACCCCGTGTCCAGTCGTGGGTCCAGCTCATCGGCGACATCGCGGTGGTCACCGGTTTCGTCTACTTCACGGGCGGGCTGTACTCACCTTTCTCGTTCCTCTACCTGACCGTTATCGCCGTTGCCGCGATGCTGATGCGCGGCGGCGGGCTGATTTTCGCCGGCATTTCTGCAGTCGCCTACGGGCTGCTGATCGACCTCATGGTCTTCGAGGTGCTCCCGGTCCCGGAAAACCTGACCGGGATCCAGATCTCGCTGCCCACATCTCGCGTCCTCGTTCAACTCCTCACCAACGTGGTCGGTTTCGCTCTGGTGGCGGTCCTGGTCTCCTACCTCGGCGAGTCGCTCCGCAGCGCCCACCACCGGCTCCTGGAGGAGACCGAGCGCACGAAACAGTTCGTCGCGTTGACCGACCACGTGGTGCGCTCGGTTGGCGCGGGGATCGTGGCCACCGACCTGGATGGCGGCGTTCTCCATCTCAACCCGGCCGGCGCCCGCATTCTCGCCATCCCCGACGGCGAGGCCGTGCTCGGGACGAAAATCGAAGACGTCCTTTCCCTCGAAGACCAGAACTGGGGGCTGGTGAAGGCCCGGGCAATCGATCGCAGCGTCGTACGGTTCGAGGGTACGGCGACCGCCACTGGAACCCGCCTCGGCATGACCGTCGGGCCGCTCGCCGACGAACACGAGAACGTGGTCGGCTTTATCATCACGTTTCAGGACCTGTCGGAAGTCAAGGTCGAGGCGGAGCGCCAGCGCATGCAGGAGCGGATGGCTGCTGTAGGCGAGCTCGCGGCACGGATGGCACACGAGATCAAGAATCCGCTGGCATCGATCTCGGGTTCGGCGCAGGTCCTCGCCTCGGCCGGCGACCTCGACGAAAACGGTCAGCGTTTGCTCCACATTCTGGTCGATGAGTCGCGCCGTCTCTCGGGAATCCTCGACGGCTTCCTCGAGTATGCCAGACCTCACGCGGCAACCTTTGGGCCGTGCGACCTGAGCGCGATGCTGCGCGACTGCGTCGACCTTCTCGGTCGATCCCACGAGCACCGCGACAATCACTCGCTGAGGCTCGAGGTTGCGGACAAGCTCGTCCTCCGCGGCGAGGAGCATCTTCTGCGCCAGATATTCTGGAACCTCTCAAGAAACGCATTACAGGCGATGCCCGATGGCGGCGACCTGGTGATCTCGGCGCAACGCAAGACCGGACGGGTCGTGCTTCAATGGTGTGACACCGGCGTCGGCATGACTGAAATGGTACGCCGGCAAGCTTTCGAGCCGTTCGTCACCACCCGTCCCGGCGGAACCGGTCTGGGTCTCGCGGTGGTCTACGCCGCAGTGGCGGAGCACGGCGGATCGGTCTCCATCGACTCGGCCCCAGGACGTGGTACGGTCGTCACCGTCGAGCTGCCGACACACAGGGGGGCGGCGTGAGTCGAGGCCACATCCTGGTTGTCGATGATGAGCGATCGTTGCGCGAATTCCTGACGATTCTCCTCGAGCAGGAGGGGTACCAGGTCGCGACGGCGGACACGGTGGCAAGTGGGACCGAGAAGGTAGGCGGCGGCAGTTTCGATCTCGTGATGTGCGACCTCAAGCTGCCGGACGGGAGCGGTCTCGAGGTCCTTGCCGAGGCCAGAAAGCTCGGGGTCGCGAGCCCCTTTATCATCATCACCGCCCACACCACGCCGCAACATGCCCTCGAGGCTTTGCGCGCGGGAGCCGCCGAATACCTGTCGAAACCCTTCAACGTTGATGACTTGAAGCTCATCCTGACCAAGCTTCTCGGCACCGATACTGCCGTGACGAAACGTCAGGACGTCCCCAACTTCATTGGTTCGAGCCCGGCCATCCGGCGCATCCTCGATATGGTCCCACGGCTCGCCGCGACACCTTCGACGGTCTTCATCACCGGCGAGAGCGGCACCGGCAAAGAACTGCTGGCACAAGCGATCCACTCCTTTTCGGCCAACGCCAGAGGACCGTTCCTTTCCGTCAACTGCGGGGCTCTCCCCGAGGGGCTGCTGGAGTCTGAGCTTTTCGGCCACGTGCGCGGAGCCTTCACCGGCGCCGTGCGAGACAACAAGGGCCTCTTCGTCGATGCCGAGGGCGGAACCCTGCTGCTCGACGAAGTCGGCGAGCTGACGCCGCTGATGCAGGTCAAGCTGTTGCGGGTCCTTCAGGAGAAACGGGTCCGACCGGTCGGCGCTACCCGCGAGATCGAGGTCAAGGTCCGGGTGCTGGCCGCCACCAATCGCAACCTCGAGCAAGCCGTCAAGGACGGCTCATTCCGCGAGGACCTCTACTACCGACTCAACGTCCTCCACATCCACCTGCCGCCGCTCCGGCAGCGCGCCGAGGACCTTGCCGAGCTCGCCCGGCACTTCGTCGAGCGCACCTGCAAGGCCTTCGGTCTCCCGCCGAAACGTCTGACCGCCGATGCGCTGAGGGTCCTCCAGGCCTACTCGTGGCCGGGCAATGTCCGGGAGCTGGAGAACCTCATCGAACGCACGGTTGCTCTCGAGGGTACCGAGATGATCTCCTCCGGCAGCCTCCCCGAACACCTGCGGGGGGCGCCGGTCGGCCCGGATGCCGAGCACGTCGGTCTTCCTGAGGAGGGGCTGGACATCGACGAGTACCTGGACAACGTGCGTCGGTCTTTGATGCGGCAGGCCTTGGATCAGACCGGCGGGCAGCAGAAAAGGGCCTCTGAACTGCTGCGCATGTCCTACCGCGCATTCCGCTATCATGCCGAAAAACTCGGGCTGAGCCGGGACGAGTAGGCGGAGAGTTCATGAATATCGAGAAAACGCGGAGAAGATGTCAAACAGTGATCTCATCGATCGCCCTATCGGTTGTCATGGTCGCGGCCTGCACCCAACCGAGAATCGAACAAGCCGTGAGCGCGGACGCCGTCCCCCCTCCTACCCTCATCCCACTGCCGCAGGCGATTCTCCCCGACGAATTCAGGGTCGGCCTCGAGCTCGCGACGACCTCCGAGGAGACCACCACCGGTTTGATGTTTCGTCCGTCGCTGGCGCCGGATCGCGGCATGCTCCTACTCTGGGGAGAGGAGCGTTTCGCCACAATTTGGATGATGAACGTTCTCGTGCCTCTCGATATCGTATTTCTCAACGACGCCGGGCAGGTCGTCGAGTTGGTGACGGACGCGCAGCCTTGCAGTGCCGAACCATGCCCTCGTTTTACGCCGCGCGTGGCTTCGCGGGCGGTGCTCGAGGTGGCGGCCGGTGGCGCTGCGGCGCACGGGCTCGAGGTGGGCACGTTCATACGGTTTGAAAGGGTGCCGGGCTATCCCGTTTCGAATGAGGAATTAGGAATTAGGAATTAGGAATGCAGCCCGTCCTCCCCAGGACATCAACGGAGAGGGGGAGGGTGGTAGGGAATTCCTAATTCCTAATTCCTAATTCCTAATTCAATTGGTGTCGCTCGATTTCTTTGCAGGTTCTTTCTTTGGCGGTTTCGAGTCGGGAGGCGGTGGGGGCGAGTCTTCGGCTTTCGCGAGAGCGGTCGACCTGCCGCCGTTGTTCTTGCCGTAGTCGGTCACGTACCAGCCGCTGCCCTTGAACTGGAGAGCGGGCACCCCGAGCAACCGGCGCACCGCACCGCCGCACTCGGGGCAGTTTACGACCGCAGCATCGGCGACCCTTTGAAGGCGCTCGAATCTGTGCCTACACACGAAACACTCGTACTCATAAAGTGGCATGCGGGCTAGCCCCGAACCTGGATGAGGATCTTGCCGCTCGAGGAGGGATCGACTGTCAACATGTTGAGCTCCGCCAGGGCATAGAGCACGCGAGCGTTGGCGCCCGCGCTGGCAGGACCTTTTTCACACAGCTCGTACAGGGTCTTCTTGCCGTCAACCAGTTCGAGTAGCTGACGCTCGTCGGGCTCGAGGTGGAACTTTTCGAGGTGGGGGGGCCGCGGCAGGCGCTTGAGAATCGCCCCGCGGCCGCCCATCCTGGCGGTGATCATCTTCGGATCTTCGATCCGGCGACAGCCGGCGATGATGGCGCGAGCTGCCGGGATCTTGATCTTGTACACCTCGTCGTCCTTCGATATTCCGACCCTGAACGTCACCTCGCCCTCATCCCAGTTGAAGAGACTCCAGAGGATCGCCTGCACCTGGCGGCGGACTACGGCGCCGAGCCTCTCCCGTTCGAGAAAGCCCATCCGCACGAGGACCTCGCCGTGGCGGGCGCCGGGCGTATTGGCAAGCTCATCCGAGGACTCGGTGAGCTGTTCATCGGTAATCTCGCCCTTGCGGGCCAGGTATTCGCCAAGCGACTCGCTGCGGTCGGTCGAGGTCGCAAAAATGATGTCGCCGTCGAGGAGATAGACCCGTTTGGTGATCCCCTCGTTCGAAACCTCGAGCACGCCCGGCACGCCGTACCGGTTCACCGTCGCCAGAATCTCCGGCAGCGGCGTCTTGGTGAGCTCGCTCCGATAGACAAATTCGTCAGTCGACATCGCACCCGACCCTCGTGAAGAAAACACCGCTGCAAACGCGCCCGCCACCGCAGGACTCGGTGGCGGAAGCGCAAGGGAATCGAACCCTCCGACCGACCCTACTCAGGCCGGCCCAACGGATTTGAAGTCCGCGGAAGCCACCAGGCCCCATGCACTTCCTCGTAGAGGCAATTCTAGCATCGATTGACAGATACCCCCTCCCTTTGCTACAACAGCCGTCCCCGTGGGGCCGTAGCTCAGTTGGGAGAGCGCTTGAATGGCATTCAAGAGGTCGACGGTTCGATCCCGTTCGGCTCCACCATCACCCTCAACCTCAGTCGGGTCGCGCTTCTCCTCCAAGGCATGTCTGGAAGATCGTTCTACGGCCCATCGGCGCGTTCACGCCATGTGCGGGGACCATAGAATGGCACCCTTTTCCGACGTCTACATCCTGGTCAGCGAGTCTAATTCCTCACGCCACTCACACCGGGTCCAAAGTCGCCCAAACTAAAACCGGTAGACTCCGGAAACCACCGCAGAGTTGAACCACGCGAAGTTGTAGACCTCGTCGATGTCCACGCCGCCCTCTAGCATCCGGTAACCGGCGGCCACCGCCCAGTGATCGTTGACGTCATAACGAAGCTTCAGCGAAAGATCGATGGCGCGCCCGGGACCGCCCGCGAGTCCATCGAAGTCGAAGACGACGTGCCAGCGTTGCGCCACACGGTAGTCCGCGGCGAAATACACCAGCGGCACGAGCCCGAGATCGGTGTCCTTGCTCGTGGTATCACCCTGATTGAGCTCGATCTTGGCGTCACGGACTTTCAGCGAGCCGCCGATCCACAGCTTCCACCGATCGCCGTCCTTGAGTTTGTAGCGATAGGTCAGGCGCCATGAGTTGAACTGGTAGGTCGCCTCGGTGGGAATCTCCGGAACATAGCTCGCACCAGCGAAATCTACCGGACCGTCGAAGACCCCCGTCTCGGTGTAGGACAGCGGCGCCAGCAACAACCTGACACCGTTGCGCGGCGAGATATTCCATGTGAAGTAGACCCGTCCTACGAACCACGGACCCTGGCCGGCCAGGTCCTTGAGCGAGAACCGGGTCCCCGCCGAGGTATTGGGGACCTGCACATCATTGCTGCTCTGCCAGGTCGGACCGGCCTCGACTTCGAGGATATAGTCCGGTTGGTCACCGGCAACCGCGAATCCAGCGGTCGCTATCGCGATGCTCAAAAAGACAGTCTTCAGCGCGATGTGTCTTGCCATGAATCAGTATTTCCTTTTCTGTCGAAGGCACGCCGAAACAGCTGGGACGAAAGAGCCAACTCGCAACGGGTCGTCAGGCGTCACAGAGTCGTGCTATCGAAGATGTTCTCCGCATTGATGCTGGTGTCTCGGATTTTTCGCGGCGGGCGTGACAGGTAGTTGTAGCGTTTCCCGTAGGAAATGAGCGCCTTTTCAATCTTGGTTCGCCCCCGGTAGAGCCGCGACATCACGGTTCCCACCGGTACCGCGAGGATGTCGGCCACCTCCTGATAGGTGTGGCCCTGGATGTCCACAAGCAGCAGGGCCATCTTGTAGTCGTGGGGCATGGCGTTGAGAGCACGGGCCACGTCCTCGTCCATTTCCACGGCCAGGGCTCCGGCTTCGGACCCGTCCCGGGCGGCGCCCGAACCGATTTCCCAATGCTCTTCGCCGCTGTCACGAAGCTCGTCCAGTTCCACCTGCTGCGGCTGGAGCTTCCGTTTGCGATAGCCGTTGATGAAATTGTTCTTCATGATACGGAAGAGCCAGGCCTTGAGGTTGGTGCCTTCGGAGAACCCAGAGTAATAACGGAAAGCCTTGAGATAGGTCTCCTGGAGGAGGTCTTCGGTTTCCGGGACGGAGCGGGTCATCCGCAACGCCGTCTTGTAGAGCTGGTCATAGAAGGGAAGCTGGTCAGAGCTGAAATCCCATGCGGTCATGTTGTCAACGGTCGCCATTTCGTCCTCCTTGGTTCTGAATATAGGTCTCATTAAACAGTTTGTCAAGTAAATTTCTAGAAAAATTCTAGAATTTAAATTAACACCATCGAAAAGACGTCAGAGCCGGGCCGAGACAACAGGCGGTCAAACGGCGAACAGGGCTCGCGTCGGTGTCGAGATCAGTTGCGGTCGGTTACGGATGTGGCGAGGTCGCGGCCGCCTGGTCGGGGAGCTGCGTCAGCACACGGTCGAGGTCGTCGAGCGACACTGTCTTCTCGACCCCGGCAGGCAAGTTTTCGAGATTCGTCGAGCCGGTGCCACCGATCCAGAGGGCGGTCTCTGCGGGAAGTCGCTCCCGCACCGCCGTGATCTCGCGTGCCGTTTCTTCCGGCTCGGCAAATATGCTCACCGAGAGACCAACGGCCGCGGCGTCGAGTGCCTTCGCGGCTTGGACGATCTCCTCGACCGGAAGGTGTGGACCGAGGACCCGCACGCTGCGTCCCGCCGTGACGATGGCCAGAGCGGCAATCTGAAGACCGAGGCCGTGGAGCTCGTTCGGTAGGCTCGCGACCACCACCGGCCGACCCTTGGCCGCCGCTTCGAGCGGTGCGCGCAGCCTCCGCAACGCGTCTTCGAGGACCTCGGAGAAAAAGTGCTCGTGGCGGATTTCGATCTCCCCGCGACCCCACGCATCCCCAACCTCATCGAGGAGCGGGGCGACGCGTTCGCGGAGAAACCTCGGCAGCCCGAGTACCGCGGCTTCGCTGTGGAGCAGGGCTGCAAGAGACTCCCTGTCGAACCGCTTGCACGCATCGAAGGCCAGCAACATGACATCTTCGGTGCTGCCAGCGGCGCTGGCGCGATCGAAGGCGCCCGAAGTCTGGAGCAACAGCTCGAGCTCCGACAACGGCAACGGCACGATGTCGCCGGCGCGATAACCGGATCCGAGCGCTTTCGCAATCAGGAGCAGATGCTGGACCTGATCGCCCGAAAACCTCCGGTGTCCTGAACGGAGCCTGACGGGTTTCGGGAAACCGAAGCGACGTTCCCAGGCTCGGAGGGTGTGTTCACCGATTCCGGTCCGGCGGGTCACCGCGCCCATCGGCCAAAGCTGCTTTGTGCTTTCGACGACGTCGCCTTCCATCATTTTCGCTCCCCCATTTGAACTCGGCGACGCCCTATCAAGCACAGAAACGTCTCGGACCGATTCGCCGGAGCCAATCGTGTCACGCGGCCATCCCGGCTTCGGCAACAGCCGCACGATAGGCGTCAACAACGGCGGGCGCCTCGAGTTCGGGAAGGACTATCGAGGCGGTAGGCAACCAGTCTCCCTTCGAACCGCAATCGACTACCGGAGCTGCGTCACCGGACCCCGCCAGGACGACCAACGCCGATTCACAGCCCACAAAGCGGGCCGCGGCAAAGGAGGCGCGAAGGTCTGGAGAGGTACCGGATGACAGGGCGAAGGTCACATAGACTCCGTCCAACTGCTCCTGCACCTCGCCCACCAACCGATGGACTTCGGGATTGAAGAGGCCTTGGATCTCCGGTGGGAACAAGATCACGAGAGCCGTTTTGCTGTCATCGCCACCGAACCTGAACAGTCTTTTCATGAGCGACCTCCGGTCTGCGATGGTTGGATCCAATCCATTCCACGCGAATCCGCGGTGTTCCCAACCATTATCATCCCGGAAAATCGTCATTCTATTCAAATAATTTCTAGAAATTTCAACTGCATGTCTAGAAGAATGGAATTCGACGCTCATAATGATGCTTGATCAGCTGGAGACGACAGACAAAGGAAGAATGAAAGAACGTGACGCTCAGCATTCAATCCCGAGTACCAGCCCTCCGGATCCGACCCTCCAACACGCGGTCGGTTCGGCGAGATGGTGCACGGGTGGTCTACTGGATGATCGCCGCGCGGCGTCCCCGATTCAATTTCGGTCTGCAGAGGGCGGCGGACTGGTCGCGCCATCTCGGCATCCCATTGATGGTTCTCGAGGCGTTGCGCAGCGATTACCCTTGGGCAAGCGACCGCCTCCACCGCTTTATCGTCGACGGCATGGCAGACACGGCAGCGGCCCTCGAAGGACGAAACGTCAGCTACTACCCATATGTGGAGCCGGACCAGGGTGCGGGAAGCGGGCTGCTCGAGGCCCTCGCCGCAGATGCGGCGGTGGTGGTGACCGACGACTTTCCGACATTCTTTCTTCCCGGCATGGTGGCAGCCGCTGCCGAAAGGATTCCGGTTCTCCTCGAGGCCGTCGACAGTAACGGGCTGCTGCCGATGGCGACCGCCAACCGCGAATTCGCAACCGCATATTCATTTCGCAGGTTCGTACAAAAAAACATCCTCACCCACATCTCCGAAATTCCGCTCGAGGACCCGCTCGCCGAGGAGCTCCCGGCGCCCTCTCCGCTGCCAGCCGCCATCATTCGGAGATGGCCGGCCACGACCGAGGGCATGCTGGCCGGCCACGCTGACTCGCTGTCGGCGCTGCCGATCGATCACTCGGTTGCCGCGGCTCCTATTCGTGGAGGATCGTTGGCTGCCGGCGCCGCCTTGCGCGGTTTTCTCGACCACCGTCTCGGCCGCTACCAGACTGAGCGCAACCGGCCCGAGGCGGAGGCAACCAGCGGGCTGTCTCCCTACCTCCATTTCGGCCACATCTCGGCCCACGAGGTTTTTCTCGATACCATGCGGCGCGAGCGCTGGTCGCCCGACGACGTGGTGCCGCCGGCCAACGGCCGCCGCGCCGGATGGTGGGCTGTCAGCGACAACGCCGAGGCATTCCTCGACCAGCTCGTCACCTGGCGCGAGCTCGGCTTCAACGTCTGCGCTCACCGTCCCGATCACGATCGCTGGGAGTCGCTGCCGGCCTGGGCCGCCTCGACACTCTCCAAACACGCTCGCGACCAACGCGAGTATGTTTATTCGCTCGAGGAGTTCGCCAACGCCGCAACCCACGACCCGCTGTGGAACGCCGCCCAGACCCAGCTCCTCCGTGAGGGCACCATCCACAACTATCTGAGGATGCTGTGGGGCAAGAAGATACTCGATTGGACTTCCCACCCAAGGGAGGCCCTCGAGGTGATGATCGAGCTCAACAACCGATACGCCTTGGATGGCCGCGACCCCAACTCCTACACCGGGATCTTCTGGGTCCTCGGGCGCCACGATCGCGCGTGGGGGCCCGAACGGCCGATTTTCGGCACCGTCCGCTACATGTCATCGGCCAATACTGCCCGCAAGTTTCCGGTGCGCGCATACCTCGATCGCTTCAACGGGAGAGAAAAATGAAAGTCCTCGTTACAGGCGCTACCGGCTACATCGGTGGCCGGCTCGTACCCCGATTGCTCGAGCAGGGCCGTGACGTCAGGGTCATGGTGCGCGACCCGGCGCGCGTCGCCGGCCGTTCGTGGGCCTCTTCAGTGGAGGTCGCTCGAGGAGACGTCGAGGACCCGAAGTCGCTCGGCGATGCTCTCCAAGGAGTCGAAGCGGCCTACTATCTGATCCACCTCATGGGCGCCGGCGGCGATTTTGCCGAACGCGACCGACGAGCGGCAGAGAACTTCGTCGCAGCGGGCCAGCACCTTCGACACGTGATCTACCTCGGAGGGCTGCTCCCGGATGCCAAGAAAGTATCGATACACCTCGCCAGCCGGGCTGAAGTCGGAGAGATCCTTCGCGCGGGTCTGCCCACCACCGAGTTCCGCGCCGGACCCGTTGTCGGTTCGGGGTCCGCATCATTCGAGATGGTCCGCTACCTGACCGAACGGCTGCCGGCGATGATTGCACCGCGCTGGATCCTCAACGACGTGCAGCCGATCGCGGTCCGCGACATCCTCGGCTATCTGTCGCTCGCCCTCGAGCGCGAACCCGCCGGCATCTACAACGTCGGCTCCTCCCCCCTCACCTTCAAAGGCATGATGCAGGAGTTTGCCCGAGTCCGCGGACTGCGCCGGCTGATCGTGCCGGTGCCGGTCCTGGCCCCGCGTCTCGCGGCTCTGTGGGTCGGGTTGGTGACACCGATCCCCAACCGTCTCGCCGTGCCTCTCGTCGAAGGTGTGGTCCACCCGGTGGTCGCCGACACCTCGCGCGCTCGAATCGACTTCCCCGAGATCGAGCCTCTCGCCTACCGCGAAGCAGTCGCACGCGCGCTCCATCAGACCACCGAAAACGCGGTCACGACCCGTTGGAGCAGCGCCCTCGGCTCGGCCCCGGCGTTCGAGCTCAGCCAAAGCGAGGGCATGATTCGAGAGACACGGAGCTGTCGGACATCGGCCGACCCGGAAACCACCTTCGCCACCTTCAGCTCTCTTGGCGGCGAACGTGGCTGGCTGTATTGGTCGTGGGCGTGGTCGATCCGCGGTCTGCTCGACCGTCTGGTCGGGGGCCCGGGGCTGCGGCGCGGCCGCCGCCACCCCACCGAGCTCGAACCCGGCGACGCCGTGGACTTCTGGAGGGTGGAGCGGGTCGAACCGCCGACCCTGCTGCGCTTGCGGGCCGAGATGAAGGTCCCCGGCCGCGCCTGGTTGCAGTGGGAGGCGGTGCCCGAGGACGGCGGCACCCAGCTGGTGCAGACCGCCCTCTTCGAACCGATCGGACTCGCCGGTCACCTCTATTGGAACCTGCTCTACCCGGTGCACAAGATCATTTTCTCCGGGCTCGTGCGGGCGATCGCCTCGCATGCCGAAGGCGGGCCTTCGCGATGAAGATATATTTCTTCGAAGACGAGCTCGTCCTGCCGGTTCCGATCGGCGAGGTCTTCGGCTTCTTCGCCGAGGCCAGAAACCTCGAAAGACTGACCCCGCCATGGCTCCGCTTCGAGGTCCTCACCAAAGGGCCGATCACGATTGACGCGGGCACCCTCATCGACTACCGCATTCACTGGCGCGGTATCCCATTGCGGTGGCGGACGGAGATCGAGGCCTGGGAACCGCCCCATCGCTTCGTCGACCGCCAGATCCGGGGACCCTACCGGTTGTGGCGCCACGAGCATCTCTTCATCGATCGAGACGACGGCACCTCCATCATCGACCGGGTCGAGTACGCGCCGCTTGGGGGCGCTCTCGCGCAACGGCTGGTCGTCGCCCGAGATGTGCAGCGCATTTTCGCCTACCGGCACGAGGTCCTTCGTCGCGACTTCGGGACATCCTCGATTTCCCAAGACTCTATTTAAAATCTAGAAAATTTTTTTGCAGAATCCTGAAATATTAAGTTATTTCTAGACATTGCCCCATGAGAAGCCGGATTCCGGCAACGAAAAACACGACCTTGGAGGTCATCATGAAGCGTTTTGTGGTTCTTGGATTGGTACTCGCCCTCGGAACGGTGCCAGCGTTTGCAGGTGGCAGCTGCAGCGGATCATCCGCAAAGCAGGCGGCCAACACCGGAGATATCGTCGCCACCGCCTCGTCAGCCGGCAGCTTCAACACCCTGGTTGCCGCAGTCCAGGCCGCCGGGCTGGTCGAAACCCTGCAGTCAGATGGTCCCTTCACCGTCTTCGCCCCCACTGACGAAGCCTTCGCCAAGCTCCCTGAGGGCACGGTCGAAGCGCTGATCGCCGACCCCGACAAGCTCCGCGGGATCCTCCTCTACCACGTCGTTCCGGGTAAGGTCATGGCCGCCGATGTCGTTGGCCTGAGTTCTGCCACGACGGCACAGGGCTCGGATGTGGCCTTCGTTCTTGCTGACGGTGGGGTGCGGATCAACAACGCCAACGTCACCGCCACCGACATCGAAACCTCGAACGGCGTCATCCATGTCATCGACACCGTCATCATCCCCCGCGGCTGACCCCGGTCGGCTACCCTTCTCCAGCGGCCTGCCTCCGGGCGGGCCGTTTATTATTGGAACATCCTTCAGGCAATGACACAATGCGTGTCCCGGTTGTTCATCTTCGAAGGGAATTGCTGATATGAACATTGTGCTCAAGTTGGGGGTGGTGTTGACAGCATTGTTGACATTTGCCGGGTTGGCGACAGCCGGGGAGCCCGAGCTGACCGTCGCAGATGCTGTAGAAATCGATCGATACCTCGGAGAGTGGTATGAGATCGCGAGCTACCCTGCCTGGTTCCAGAGGAATTGCACCGCTGTCACCGCCCGATACAGCCTCCGGGATGACGGTCTCATCGAGGTGATCAACAGTTGCCGCAAGGGTTCGCTCGAAGGCAAGCTCAAGCAGGTTACCGGTCGCGCAAAGGTCGTTGATTCGGATACCAACGCCAAGCTCAAGGTTTCTTTCTTCGCTCCGTTCTGGGGCAAATATTGGATCATCGATCTCGATCAGGACTACCGATGGGCGGTGGTCGGGGAACCCAAAAGAAAGTACCTCTGGATCCTGAGCCGAACTCCTTCGATGGACGACGACATCTACCAGCAAATCCTGGCCCGGCTCCCGGAAAAGGGCTACGATCCTGATGGCCTCCAGCGAACGGTCCAACCGAATCCGCGGGCCGAGAGTGAAGGCGCTGATCAGTAGGGTCGAGATCGCTTCATTGGTCGAGGTTCACCACCGAAGCCTGGGCGTGAAGGCGTACGAATTGAAAGGGACATTTGCATGACACTCCCACGACCTGGATGGCAGCAGTGGCACGACGAGTCCGAGCCGATCCGGATCGGCATCTCCTCCTGCCTGTTGGGCCAAAAGGTGCGATTCGACGGCGGGCACAAACGCGACCGTTATCTCACCGACGTCCTGGGACAGTGGCTGACCTGGGTCCCGGCGTGCCCAGAACTTGAAATCGGCCTCGGTATCCCCCGCCCCACCATCCGGCTTGAGAATGCCCAACCCGTGCCACGGCTGGTCGAGCCAAAGAGCGGCCTGGATTTGACTGACACGATGCAGACCTACGCCGAAACAAAGGTCGGAGAGCTTCAAAAGCTCGATCTCGACGGTTTCATCCTCAAGAAAGACTCCCCGAGCTGCGGCATGGAAAGGGTCCGCGTGTACGGCCGCGGCGGTTCACCGACCAGGAACGGCGTCGGCGTCTTTGCCCGGATTCTGATGCAGCGCTGGCCAACTCTGCCAGTCGAGGAGGAGGGTCGCCTCAACGACTCGGTGCTCCGCGAACGCTTCATCGCCCACGTCTTCTGTCGCAACCGTTGGCGCGGCATGGTGCGCAAGGGCCTGACTCGGCGCCGGCTGGTCGAATTCCACACCGCCCACAAGCTGCAGCTGCGCTCCCACAACGAAGTTGCCTACCGTCGTCTCGGCAGAATCGTGGCTTCAGCCGGAAGCATGCCCGACCGCGAGCTCTTTCAGAGTTACGAGGACGAGCTCCACATCGCCCTCTCCAGCCGCCCTACGCCGACGAGACATGCCAATGTTCTCTATCACGCCCTTGGCTATCTCAAACGGGTGCTTGATCCATTCGAAAAGCAGGAGCTCATGCAGCTGATCGAGGACTACCGAAAGGGTCTCGTCCCGCTGGTCGTGCCGGTCACCCTGCTCCGCCACCACGTTGCCAAACACGAGATTCCGTACCTCGAGGGCCAGCTCTACCTCGAACCCCACCCAAAGGAGCTGATGCTCAGAAACAGGGTTTGAGCGCCACCGACCTGCGGAGGGAAAGGACATCCTTCGTTCAGCGCCAGCCGAACACTTGAATGGGGCGCTTTTTCGGGTCCCGAGATGGGCTCGCATGCCTCGAATAAAGGTTCCCGGCACCATTACCGTAGCGTATACCGTACCGTTATCGACCCGCTCCCACCCAGGGCTCTTGCCGGATCACTCGATGCGCGGAATGAGACCGGGTTTCATGTATGTTAGAGAGAAAGCCAGCGTCCCAAGGAGAAGCAGCGATGCCCAAGTACGACAGCATCCTCGGAGCGGTCGGCAACACGCCGGTCGTTCGCATCAACAAGCTCGGTCCCGGTGGAGTCAAACTCTACGTCAAGGTCGAGTCTTTCAACCCCATGGGTTCGGTCAAGGACCGGCTGGCGCTGGGCGTGATCGAGGACGCCGAGCGCTCGGGCTCTCTCAAGCCGGGTCAGACGGTGATCGAAGCCACCAGCGGCAACACCGGCATCGGGCTGGCCATGGTCTGCGCGCAAAAGGGCTACCCGCTGGTGGTCACCATGGCCGAAAACTTCTCGGTCGAGCGGCGCAAGATGATGCGCTTCCTCGGCGCCAGGGTGGTGCTGACGCCGGCCTCGGAGAAGGGCACCGGCATGCTGCGCAAGGCCGAGGAGTTGGCGGAGACCCACGGCTGGTTTCTCTGCCGGCAGTTTGAAAACGAGGCCAATGCCAATGTCCACTCGCAGACCACCGCCCGTGAGATCCTCGAGGATTTCAAGGGTGAACGGCTCGACTACTGGGTGACCGGCTTCGGCACCGGCGGCACTCTCAAGGGCGTTTCGCGAGTGCTCAAGAAGGAGCGGCCGGAGACCAAGATCGTGGTCTGCGAGCCCGACAACTCGCCGCTGCTGGGCTCGGGCATCCCGCAGACGCGTCATGCCGACGGATCGATCGCCGAGAGCCACCCCTCCTTCCGCACTCACCTCATGCAGGGCTGGACCCCCGACTTCATCCCCAAGCTGGCCGAGGACGCGCAGGCCGCCCAGCTGCTCGACATCTTCATGCCGATCAAGGGCGCCGACGCCCTGCGCCGCTCTCAGGAGTTGGCGCAAAAGGAAGGTATCTTTGCCGGCATCTCGGCCGGGGCCACGTTGGCCGGAGCGATCCAGGTCGCAGAGTCGGCGCCCGAGGGGAGCACCGTGCTCTGCATGCTGCCCGACACCGGCGAGCGTTATCTGTCGACGCCGCTGTTCTACGACATCTCGGAAGACATGACTGCCGACGAGATCGAGATCTCGAGGTCGACCCC
Source organism: Candidatus Sulfomarinibacteraceae bacterium (assembly GCA_963733915.1). Lineage (GTDB taxonomy): Bacteria > Acidobacteriota > Thermoanaerobaculia > Thermoanaerobaculales > Sulfomarinibacteraceae > Sulfomarinibacter. Next base: position 858,092 of record CAVTEP010000011.1, on the reverse strand, counting down.
GAGCTTTCGTTTCGACGCGTTGCCGCCGTCGACCCCCGCCGAGACCGCAGCACCGCCCCGGGCCACCCCCGAGGCCGTCGCTTTTCTCGATCGGGTGATCAACGATTCCGAGCAGCCGGTGGTGATGTTCGCCTTCGAGTGGTGCGAGTTCTGCTGGTCGGTGCGCAAGCTTTTCGCCGAGTGCGGAATTCCCTACCGCTCCATCGATCTCGACTCGGTCGAGTACCAGAAAAACGACTGGGGCGGGCAGGTGCGGGCGGCGCTCAACGCGCGATTCGACCTCACGACCATTCCGCAGATCTTTGTCGGCGGCACGCACATCGGTGGCGCGACCGAGACCTTTGACGCATTCAAAGAGGGCGAGCTGCAAAGACTCATGGGAAAGTGCGGGGTCGGATTCAACCACGGCGTGACGGTCGATCCCTACTCGCTGTTGCCGTCGTGGCTCCATCCGCGATAGCTGGAGCTGGAACGGCACCTGGACGATGAAGCGACCAGAACCCGTCCCGTGTCGTCAACGCGCTGCCTCAAAACAACGGGATGGCAGTGCCGCCAGTCACTCGAGCCGCCCCCGGGGGCGGCGTTCTTGTCTGTCGGCAGCCTCAGATGAGGCGCGGTAATACCCCGTCGTATACGTCTGCTACTGCGTTTTGGCCTTTGCGGCCTTCTGCTTGGTGATCGCGTCGTGCTCCGCCTTGATTTTCTTCCAGTTCTTCTTGAAATAGTTCTCCTCATCCTTGGTCATGATCCTGAAGGGCACCTCGACCGTGCTGCCGGCGAACTTCACGACCAGCCAGTACTGCCCGGGCTCGATCTTCTGCCCGTCGGGCAGCTTGAAGTACAGCCGACCAGCGCAAGCGCGCGTCCAACCCGTCTCGAACTGATCAAAGGCAAGCGCTCCCGTCCCGGAGGTGGGATCGGAGAAAAAGAGCATCGGGCATGGTTGGCTTCCCTGATTCGGGAAATAGTTGATTGAATCGTTGGACATGTTCGCCCGCTCGGTCATCCCGCGCAGATACCCGGCCTCCTGAAACTCCTTCTGCGACGCCAGAGGAACCATCGAACCATCGGGCAATTTGACGGCAAAGCTGTCGCGGGTCATCGTCTGGTTCTTGTGCGGCTTGAGGATCGTCACACCGCTCTCGAGCAGCAGCCAGTCCTGGCCCTGCGAACCGTTGGCGGTGCGGTAGCCGAGCGTGACCCAGCCCTCGTTGTTGTAGGCGAGCCTCACGAACTGGCCTTGAGCGGTGAAGTTCTCGGGTACCGTGGGCTGCGGTATCTGCACCTTTATTTCGTCCTCGGCCACCACGACCGGCGCGGCCATGCCGACGATCAGCAACGCGACACCAGCTACTCGAATGAATTTCTGCATGTTCATATTCTTCCTCCCCTGTAAGATCTGATGACGAGACCGCGACATTGTACCTCGTTCTCGTCTCGGACTCACGAAATTTCGGACCGAAGCCGCAGATCAACCGAGGTCCGAGAATCAACCCCCACGAGAAATATCGGGCAGGGTGTTGCGCATCAGGCGTTTTCCGGTTAGGGTGGAGTTGGAAGCCCGCGGAAGAAGCCCGCCCCTCGACCGAGGCGCCGGCGCCCGGGCCCCACGATCCGGACGATCGAGCACCCGATGGTTGTCGTGAGTGCGACGTCCGATTTGCCCGACGAGTCCTACGGAGCGAGTGCGCCCGTGACCTCCTCCCGTCAGCGCAGCAGCGAAACGCGCGGATCGTAAGTCTCCGCACGAGGAACAGGAATGAGCGAACACAAAGAACAGCAGAACCCCCAACAGCAGAATTCAGGCCCCGGCCCTCGCCGCCGCCGGCGGCGCCCGCGCCGTCGCCAGGGTGGAGCGAAGGGACCGCCGATATCGGTCGAGGGGTACCTCTGGATGCGTGACAACGGCGGTCCGCTCCTGGTCGCGTCGGAGCGCAATTTCGTCGCCGACCGCTCGGACCCGACGGTCCCGGCGGAACTGGTGCAACCGCTCCACCTCGAGAGTGGATTGGTGCTTGCCGGTCAGGCGAACTCGGGCGACCGCCCACGCATGTCGTCCATCGAGACCATCGAAGGGATGCCGCCGGACGAGTACCGCAACAGCGCCATCCCGTTCTCGGAGTTGACCAGTATCGACCCCGAAGTGCGCTTCAATCTCGAGACCGAGCCCGAGATCGTCGAGCCGCGGGTTGCGGAACTCGTCGCCCCGCTCGGCAAGGGTCAACGGTGTCTCATCGTGTCGCCTCCGAAGGCCGGCAAAACGACCCTTCTGCAACAGATGGCGCATGCCATCGCAATCAACCACCCCAAGACGACGATCTTCGTGCTGCTGGTAGACGAGCGGCCCGAGGAGGTCACCGACTGGAAACGAAGCATCGCCGGCGGCGAGGTATTTGCGTCGTCCACCGACCAGTCGCTGGAGTCCCATATCCAGGTTTCGGAGATGGTCTTCGAGCGTGCACGTCGACTGGTGGAGCTGGGTGGGGATGTGGTCATCTTCATGGATTCCCTCACCCGCATGTCGCGCGCCTTCAATAACCTGCAGAAGGGCTCGGGTCGCATCCTGTCGGGCGGCATCGACGCCCGCACGATGGAGAAGCCACGCCGCTTCTTCGGCTCGGCCCGCAACGTGGAAGACGGCGGCAGCCTGACCGTGGTCGCCACCTGCCTCATCGACACCGGCTCGCGGATGGACGAGGTCATTTTTCAGGAGTTCAAGGGCACCGGCAACATGGAGCTGGTACTCGACCGCAGGCTCTTCGAAAAACGGATCTTCCCCTGCATCAACATCCCGCAGTCAGGAACCCGCAAGGAGGAAAAGCTCTACCCCAAGGAACAGATCGAAAAGCTCTACCTGATGCGACGGGCCCTGTCCACGCTGCCGCCCGAGGCGGCGATGGAGCTCCTCCTGCAGAAGGTGCGTGAGTTCCCTTCGAACGAGCAATTCCTGTCGTCACTCCAGCTGAAATAGCGATTCTTGTTGAAACGAGACCTGGTCGCAAGCATAATCCCACCATGACGACCGCCGCCGAGAAGCTCAGGCTCCGTGACCCGGCCCTCACCCCGGTGGCCGAAAAGGTGCTGGCCGGAGAGCGGCTGAACCGCGAGGACGGCCTCCTCGTGGCGGCCACCGATGATCTGCTCGGCGTCGGGCGATTGGCCAATCTGGTTCGCGAGCGACTCCACGGTGACACCACCTACTACAACATCAACCGCCACCTGAATCCGACCAACGTCTGTGTCGCCTCGTGCAAGCTCTGCGCTTTCTATGTCCCCTGGCGGCAGCGAGACGAGGGCTGGACCTACTCAGTCGATCAGGCAGTGGAGATCGCGGCGCGAGACGTCGACGAGTCGGTCTCCGAGCTCCACATCGTCGGCGGGCTCCACCCAAAGCTCCTCGTCGATTACTACGAGGATTTATTCAAGGCCCTTAAGCGGCGTTTCCCGTGGATCCACCTCAAGGCGCTGACCATGGTCGAGCTCGATTTCATCGCCAAAGCCTCGCGGTTGAGCCTCGAGACTCTGATCGAGCGGCTCCGCGCCGCCGGACTCGACTCCTGCCCCGGTGGCGGTGCCGAGATCTTTGCCGAACGGGTCCGCGACGAGATCTGCGACCACAAGACCGATGGCCGGCGCTGGCTCGAGATCGCGCGTGCGGTTCACAAAACGGGGGTGCCTTCAAACTGCACCATGCTCTACGGACACGTCGAGACCGCAGCCGAGCGGGTCGACCATCTCATCGCCCTCCGTGAGCTGCAGGATGAGACGAAGGGCTTCCAATGCCTTATTCCCCTCGCCTTTCATCCCGACAACACCGCCCTCGACCACCTGCCACCAACTGGAGGGCGGCTCGACCTGCAAACCGTGGCGGTGTCACGTCTGGTTCTCGACAACGTCCCCCACCTCAAGGCCTACTGGATCATGCTCGGCCAGAAGATCGCCCAGGTCGCGCTCCACTTCGGGGCCAACGACCTCGATGGCACGATCTTCGACGAACGGATCACCCGCGCCGCAGGCGGCCAGGCGGGCGCAGGAATGGCGCGCCGGCAGCTCGAACGGTTGATCACCGAAGCGGGCAGGACTCCGGTCCTCCGAGACACGCTCTACCGGCCGATAGAGCACGCGTCCGTCGTCGCGTGAGGACTTTGAATCGTTAAAACGTTGAAACGTTAAACGTTAGAACGTTTGGCTTCGCATCATGGGTGGTGGGGCGGAACGTTCAACGTTCGAACGTCTTAACGTTCTAACGACTCGACAGCGCCGAGCAGCATCTCCGAAAGCCAGAGCAGATATTGTGCAACCTGTGACTCGCGGCAGAGCCGCGCGAGCTCGGGTGAGAACTGGATCGCCACCACGACTACCAGACCAAGGAGAAACGCGGCCACCAGAGCCGCGAGCGTCGCGCCAAAAATCCGGTTGAGCCAGCTCAGGTGGAGTGCTGTCAGGGTGCGTTCGATGCCCCAGCCGGCAAGGAAACAGAGACCTGCCACCAGGAATACCAGCAAAAGCCGCCCGAGCACCGCCGACAACCACGGAATGCCGAGGACCCCCTCGAGTGCCGCCTGGGCATCGGCGCCCGCGACAACCGCGAGCCACACGCCCGCGACCAACCCACCGCCGCCAAAGATGAGGCGCACCGCACCCTTCCAGAACCCGCCCAGAGCGAGGCCGAGCCACACGACGAGAAGCACCCAGTCGAGGATCGTCATGGGAGCAGGCGCACTGTCAGCCGCAAGAAGTCAGCTTCGGTGAGGATTCCTACCAGATGGTCCTCTTCATCCACCACCGGCAGGCACCCGTACTTGTTTTCGAGCAGGATCCGCGCCGCCTTGGAGACAGACAGTCCCGGCGACACCGTGACGACATCACGGTGCATGGCTTCCACCACCCGTACAGTGTCAAAGACTCGCCGCTGCTCATTCGTGTTGATCTCGGCAAAGATCGAAAACGAGGCCGCCAGCAGGTCACGGTGGGTGATCAAACCCACCAAGCGTCCCTCCCGAACGACCGGCAGGTGACGGATGCGGCCGCGGGCCATGCATCGCTGGGCGTGGGCGAGAGTCTCGTCCTCGGTCAGCGTGACTACGTCCCGTGTCATAAGCTCGGCCACGCTCATCTGGCCCGGCATCAGCCACCTCCAGGCTCAGTGTAACTCAGGCGCCCAAGGCGCGAATTTTGAATGTTCAATTCTCAGTTCTGAATTCCCATCCACCCTCCCCATGTTATTTGGGCGGGCGGGGGTCAATTCAAAATTCAAAACTGAAAACTGAGAATTGAAATCAGATGTACAGTCCGCCCGAGATGTTGAGGACGACCCCGGTGATGTAGGACGCGCCTGGACCGGCAAGAAATGCCACCGCTTCGGCCACATCCGCCGGCGTGCCGAGACGGGGGATAGCGATGTTCTTCAACAACATCTCGCGCTGATCGGCGCTGAGCTTGTCGGTCATCGGGGTTTGGATATATCCGGGTGCCACCGCGTTGACCGTGACGTTGCGCGGGCCGAGCTCGCGCGCGAGGCTCTTGGTGAAGCCGATCAAACCCGCCTTGGAAGCTGCGTAGTTGGTCTGTCCCGCATTACCCATCAGACCGACCACCGACGCCACGTTGACGATGCGCCCGCTTTTTGCGCGCATCATCAGTTTTGCCGCCGGCTGGGTGACCTTGAAAACGCCGTCGAGATTGATCCCGAGCACCAGGTCCCAATCCTCGGGCTTCATCCGCACCAGCAATTGATCACGGGTGATCCCGGCGTTGTTCACCAGAATGTCGAGGCGGCCGTGGTCCTCGTGGATGGCGGTCACAACCGACGCCGCAGCTTCGGTGCTCGTGACATCGAGCTCACGTCCCTCGGCCTTGCCACCCACGCTGTTGATCTCGTTCACGATATCAGCGGTGTCGAGGACGTCGGCGCAAACCACCGTCGCCCCCGCGCGCGCAAGCCGCCGCGCGATCTCGGCGCCAATCCCGCGCGCCCCACCGGTCACCACCGCTACCTGCCCGTCAAACTCACCCATTGTTCCCTCCCCGATCATGATGCGTCTGATTCAGATTCGAAGCCGCATTTAACCACAGAGGCACAGAGTTCACAGAGGACAATTTTTGGGTTTTTCGAGGCTGTCGATCTGGAACCTCTCGTCGCTGCAGTCAACGGAGCATGACGACGCATGCGGTCGCCCACTCAAAAACCCTCTCTGTGCCACTCCGTGCTCTCTGGGTCTCTGTGGTTTATCAGCCGACGAGCTCCGCCAGGACTTTCTCGACAGTTTCCACGGTTCCCGCCTGATAGCACTCGGCCTCGCGGTCGATCCGCTTTACGAGGCCCGAGAGGACATTTCCGGTACCGACCTCGACAAAGGTATCGAAACCGTCCGACCGCAGGCGGCGGATGATCTCCGACCACAGGACCGGCGCATCCACCTGCCGGATCAACCCGTCGCGCACATCCTCGGGCGATCTCACCGCGGCCGCATCGATGTTTCTGTACAGAACCGTCTCGAGCGTTTTCAGGTCGAGCTCGCGCAGGGTCGGTTCGAGACCCTCACGAGCCGAGGCCATCAGCGGCGAATGGAAGGGCGCCGACACCGGCAGCGGCAGCGCGCGCCGTGCACCGCGAGCCTTGCAACGCTCGCCGGCTCCGGCGACGGCTGCGGCTGCTCCAGCGATGACGACCTGTCCGGGTGAGTTGAAGTTGACCGCCCTCACGGGACCGCTGCCGGCGGCCTCCTGCTCCCGGCAAGCCGCCTCCACCTGGTCGTCTTCGAGCCCGATGATCGCAGCCATCGCACCTTCTCCTACCGGCACCGCCTCCTGCATGAGACGGCCGCGCAGGCGAACGGTGCGCGCGGCTTCCGCAACTCCGAGGCCGCCGGCGGCGACCACCGCCGAGTACTCGCCGAGGCTGTGGCCGGCAACCGCACTCACCTCGAGACCGGCTCCCACCAGCACCGCCCATGCCGCGGAGGAGTGGGCGAGGAGCGCCGGTTGCGTGTTCTCGGTCAGTCGGAGTTCATCCTCGGGGCCATTCCAACAGAGCGTCGAGAGTTGAACTCCAAGACCGCTGTCGATGGTCGCAAATACCTCGGCGGCCGCCGGCCAGCGTTCCACCAGGTCGAGGCCCATTCCGATCGCTTGTGATCCCTGTCCGGGAAAAACTGCGGCAATTTTTGCCATGTTCAATCGCTCCTCGGCTCGGTTGCGGTCGCCACGACCTCGTGAATCTTGTCCCCGATCCGGTCGATGACCCCGCTCGAAGCGTAGGAGGCGGCGGAGCGAATCGCGTTGCGTATCGCTCGGGCGCTGGACCTGCCGTGGCCGATCAGACATGCGCCGGCAACACCGAGAAGCGGCGCGCCACCGTACTCCGCGTAGTCGACCTTGGAACGCAGATTTCGGAATGCACCCTTTGCCATCAGCAGGCCCGCTCCGTACATCGGCGATTGCCGTGCCTCTTCCATCAACATGCCAACCACCATTTCGCCAAAACCCTCTGCGACCTTGAGCACCACATTACCGGTGAACCCATCGCAGACGATGACGTCTACAGAATCCGAGAAGACATCGCCTCCCTCAACGTTTCCGACAAACGCGATGCCCGCCGCCCGGAGGACCCGATTGCGCTCCCGCGCCTGCCGCCCACCCTTGCTTTCCTCCTCGCCGACCGACATGAGACCGACCCGCGGCGTCCGTACACCGAGGACCGCCTCCGCGTAGAACGACCCCATGACGGCAAACTGGACGAGCTGGTGCGGCTTGCACTCCAGGTTGGCGCCAACATCGAGGATGAGGGTCTGACCCTCGTTTTTCGGCACCACGGCTGCAAGCGCCGGCCTGTCCACTCCCCCGATCATTCCCAGGGTTGACTTGGCTGCGATCCAGGCGGCACCGGTGTTACCGGCGGTCACCATCGCGGTGGCCCGGCCCTCGCGCACGAGCTCCGCGCAGACGTTCAGAGAGGACCGCGTCTTGCCGCGAAGGACGCTGATGGCAGGGTCCTTCATCCCCACCACATCGCGTGCGTCGACGAGCTCGAGACCGGAAGGAAGGGAGCGGAATCGGCCGAGCTCGCGCCTCAGCCGCTTTTGAGGACCCACGAGGCAAACCGGTATCCCGACCTGGGTGACAGTCTCGAGCACTCCGCGCACGATCGTCTGAGGAGCGCCGTCGCCTCCCATCGCGTCAACCGCGATCGGGCCATTAGCCTTCATCCTGATCCATCAACCGGTGGCAGGCCTCGAGAGGTCCGGACATGCCGTCTCAGTCGAGGTCTTCGACCCGGATGACCTCACGACCCTTGTAGCTGCCGCAATGCGGACACACCTGGTGCGGCGCTTTGGGTTCGAAACAGGATGTGCACAGACTCTTGCCCGGCGTGGCCAGGGCATCATGGGCGCGGCGGGTGTCGCGGCGCGTCCTCGTGTGTCGTCGTTTCGGATTCGGCATTATCTGACTCCAGTCCGGAATTGCTGTTCAACTGCTCTGCGCACCGCCCGAAAGGTCGGCGAGAGTGCCCCACCGCGGATCGACCTCCGGCTCGCAGCCACAGTCATTGGCGTTATTAAGATTGGCCCCACAGCGCTGGCACAGGCCAGCACAATCAGGATTACACACGATTCGCATGGGCATGGCGAGGAAGACCTGCTCCGCTGCAAGCGCGGCGAGGTCGAGCTCAGTGCCCTCCAGGAACGAGACATCGAGGTCGGCCTCGTCGAGATCGATCTCGGCGTCGAGAGATGTCGTCAATGGCCGCCGGTATTCGATCGAAAACTCTTCGTCGACCTTCCACGGAACCGGCTCGAGACAGCGTGAACAGGCCAACGGGCCGTCACCATGGCAGTGTCCAGTGACGGAAAAACCGTCGTCGTGCGGACGCACCTCTCCCGCGAGGCGGACCGCGACGGGACCAGCCACCTGCTCGCTGTCGAGACGATCGGGTTCCAATTGGAAGCTCTCTTCGAATCGCAGCGGCTCGTCGTCGAGTACAGACAGGTCGACTTTCACTCTCAAAACCCCCGCAGGGAATCGGGAGTATAGCACCGACGGCGTTTCCCCTCCAGCCCGCATATCTCACCGGGGGCTCATGCTCTCGCTCAGACCTGAGATCGCGGTCGTTCAGCTGTCATCCCGAACGGTGTGACGCCGAGAACGGCAACTGCGGCACCGAGGGCTACGAGTGATATCAGGTTCCACAGGGTCTCGCCCGCAATCGGAAGGAAGCGAAGCGCGAGCAGCACGAGAACGCCGACAAATACCTCGAGACTGATGGGGGAAGAGCGATGCAGCCATCGGCCAAGCGTTTTGGCGCCAATAACGCAGCCCAGGACCGTAAGACCCACCACCTTGGCGGCGAAGAATACCGCCATCAGGGCCGCGACCAGCGGCATACCAAGCCCCGGCCCGAGACCGAGCGCGGCAAACAAGGACGCGACCACCGTCAGCCCGGCGATGATCCCGATTGCCGGAACCTTGATGCCCAGGGCAGGCACCGCCCAGGCGCCCTGTCGCGTTCTGGTTGGAAAAAGAAAGGAGAGCCCGGTGGTCACCAACAGCCAGCCGCCCGCGGTCAGAAGTTGCATGCCAAGACTGAGTTCCAGCGAGCGGCGCTGTGCTTCCGCGGGGGGGAGAAGGGACGCCAATGATGCAAACTGCAACACCCTGCCACCGACCTGCCCGTCATCCGCAACCTCCGCTCCACCAAAAACAGCCATCACGTGGCGCCCCACATGGGCCCCGGCTGCCAATCGAATATCTCCGCCAACCGCAACCGCGTCGCCGCCGATCCGCGCTTGGGAGCCGAGAATCAGGTCGCCGGCAAATACAACGACGTCGCCATCGACCTTTTCGTTGACCCGGAGGTCCGTCAACACCGCGGTTCGGCTCGGCGCAGGTGTCGCCGCATCGGAGACGGTCAGCGGAAGCAGCAGGCAGAAGAGGAAGGAAATCAGGCGTCGTCGCGCCACGGCGCGATCCTCCGCCAGCGCAGGGCGGTCACGGCCACACCCGCGAGACCGAGGAAGCTCAGCAAACCGGCGCCAGCGAGAAACGCGGGATCGAGGGTGGTCGCCGCCGCGCGGGCACCAGTGGCGGCAGCTGCGCCCCAGTCCGACAGACTGGTGGCAAATGCCATCCACCCCTGTGCCGACATCCCGGGCGAGAGCCGGAGGATCCCGCTGCCCGGCACGCCACCAACCATCACCGCGCCGAGCATCGCTACGAGCAGCGAGGCCGCCACAGGAAGGAATGCGATGATTCGGCGCCGTATCCGCATCGGTCGCAGAGCGGCGAGCACTCGGCTGTCGATGATCGGATCGGCAGGCGGGACCGCAGCCGCAAGGACCAGACCGAGCGCCCGCTCGGCGGCGGCCACACCACGGCAATCCGGGCACACCTCGAGGTGTTGCCGACCCGCCCCGTCGAGAAGGTCGATTCCACCACCATGCTCGGTGAGAACCATTTGGATCGCCTGGCATTCGGTCGCCAACTGTGCCTCCCCTCGAATCATACCGCTTTCCTCAGAGGAAATCGGCCAGTGCTTTACGTAATACGGAGTGGGCGCGAAAAAGTTTGTTCTTGACCGTGCCAAGCGGCATTTCTTTGATATCCGCGATCTCCTGGTAGCTGAGCCCCGCGAAATGGCGCAGCAGGACCAGCTCGCGATACTCGGGTCGCAGCTCCTCGATCACCTGCCGCAGCTCGGCGGCAAGGGCCCTGTTCTCGAGGTGGCCGAGCGGATCCTTATCGAGATCGGGGACGACGACCTCCACTTCCCCCCCCTCGGAATCGGTCCGGTACAGCGACACGGTCTGCAAGCGGCGGCGGCGGAGCTGATCGATCCCGAGATTATGCGCAATCCGGAACAACCAGGTCGAGAACCGATACCGCGGGTCAAACCGATCGAGAGCGCCCCAGGCCCGCACAAACGCCTCCTGGGACAGCTCCCGTGCCAGCTCCAGGTCGCCCACGAGCTGTCCCAGAAATGCCGTCAGTCGCCGCTGGTATCTCCGCACCAATACTCCGAAGGCCTCTTCATCGCCGTCCAGTGATAACTCGACGAGACGTTCGTCGGACAGTGTCGGAGTTTTCTCGGTCACGGGAAAAGATCATACCGCGACGGCCTGTGCCACAGGGATGTCGGACGCCGGATGAATCGCCTCCCGACTCTGTCAAGGGGTGGGTGGGCGAGGTTTTGAAAAGGGGAAAAGGCGAAAAGGGGAGGAGGAGACCACCCGCCCTCCCACTGTTCCCCGACGCCTCTGCTCCCCTCGTCCCTGCCCCCCAGCTCCTTTTCTCCTTTTCTCCTTTTCTCCTTTTCTCCTTTTCGTAGCAGGGTGGGGGGTGAGCGGAAAGCTTCTGCTAGACTTTCCGCGGAGGTGTGCGCGTGTACAGATACCGCTTGGTTGTTTGGTTGCTGGTCGGGACAATGGCACTACCCATTGCCCCCGCTGCCGGCGAACAGGAGGAGACCGTCCAAAGCACAGGCATCCGGCCGATCGGCGGTCTGACCTTCGCGGAGGAAATCGAACTCACGATTGCCAACCTCGTCGTCTACGTGACCGACAAGAAGGGCAGGGCAGTCACCGATCTCACGGCCGACGATTTCGAGGTCTTCCAGGACGGCGACCAGAAGCAGATTACAAACTTCAAGCTCTACACCGATGAAATCATCCGTTCCGAACTCAAAGAGGAGCCGCTGCCGGGGATTCCGTTACCTACCCCCGCCAGCGACCCCGCCACCGACCCCGCCGTCGATTCTGGACCGGTACCGGTCCATCTCGTGCTCTATATCGACAACGAGAACCTCCAGCCGCTCGACCGCAACCGGGTGCTGTCCCAGACCCGCGAGTTTGTTCGCACCAGCCTCCATCCGCCCGCGAGAATGATGGTCGTCGCCTACCAGCGGTCCTTCGAAGTGCTGCAGGAGTTCACCTCCGACCCGGCGGACGTGCTCAATGCCCTGCGCAAGGTCCGCACCTACACTGGCGGCAGGACCGAGCGAATGAACACCGCCCGGGACATCATCGGCCGGATCCAGAACATCGAGAAAGAGCAGAATTCGAACTCGCCATACGCCAATCCACAGGGAGGCGGCTCGGAGTACAACCAGGTATACCAGCTCATCGCGAACTACGCGCGCGAGTCCACAAACGACCTCCAGTTCACCCTCGACTACCTGCGGCAGACCATCACCACCCTGTCCGGCCTGCCCGGAAAAAAGGGCGTCATCTACGTTTCCAACGGCCTCCCGATGACGCCCGGTATGGAGCTGTTCTACGAAATGAGCCGGGTCACCCGGGATTCCACCGTCCTCACCAGAATGTATGAATTTGACGCCTCGCGGCTCTTCCAGCAGCTCGCCGCGATGGCCAACGCGCAGAACGTGACCTTTTATGCCATTGACGCCACCGGTCTCACGATGGGCGGAATCGGCGGCGCGGAATACGCGACCGCGCAGGATCCCCTGGCGGCGTCGGTCGGCATGCACAACCTCACCGATTCGCTGAGATTCCTGGCCGACGAAACCGGCGGCATCGCGATCGTCGGCACCAACGACGTCGCGCCGCGCCTCGAGCTCATCACCCAGGACATGTTCACCTACTACTCCCTTGGCTACCCCTTGCAGGTGAGCGGCCAGGACAAGGTGCACAGGGTCAAGGTCAAGCTCCGTGAAGATCCTGCGTTCTCCGACTACGAGCTCCGGTATCGGTCGCGATTCGTGGAAAAATCGCTCGAGACGAACATCCAGGACGCGGTGGTATCGAGTCTCGCGTACGAGATCGACGACAATCCGATGGAGCTCGAGGTCACCACCGGCACCCCTGCGCCCGCGAGCGAGAAACGATGGCTCCTGCCCACCCACATCTCGTTCCCCCTCGAAAAGGTGGCCCTGCTCCCCGAAGGCGACGATCTCGTGGCCCGGCTCGTGTTCTTTATCGCCGCCCGGGACACCGACGGGAAGCGATCGGATCTGGTGCGTCAGGAGTACGAGGTGCGGATCCCGGCCGCTGACTACGAGGAAGCGCGGACCAGGCGTTGGGGCATCGACACCCAGCTGCTGATGGAATCGGGTCGTTACAAGATCTCGGTGGCGTTGCTCGATCCGTTGACCCGCCAGGATTCCTACGAGACCATCTCGACTTCGGTCAACCCGAAGTAGCGGGTTCATGGGTGTTGGCGCCTTGAAGTGCCACGCATCGTGGCCCGACGATGCTTCATCGGCTCCCGCAGTCTTTTCGGGCGACGCTTAGCCCGCATATCTCACCAACTTTCTGCTGCGGCCGGCGATGCATCGCACCCAGCGGCGCTTTCTCCGCTCGGGGTGCTCAACGTACTGCTGAGTACATGCCGCGCCCCTCGAGTCGAAAACCCCACTGGACACGGCGCGTCGCCACCCTCGCGACGAAACCCGGTGAGATATGCGGGTTAGGGGCGTTCAAGGATGATCGTTTGGTTACCGTAGTCAAAGAACACCCGGAAACGACTCAGCAACTGGTTGCCCAGAATGCCGTTGAGGTCCGGGATGTTGCGAACCGCCGGGACCGCGTGGGGTTCCGCCCACGCCGTTTCGACGTTTTCGATGACCACCGACCCGAGCTGAAACCTCCGAACCAGCCCAACCGCCACCAGGGTCTCTCCGACCACCCCGACGCTTCCACCCACGGAGAGCCCGGGTGGCGGTTTGAGGCCCCTCCGTGACCTGGTGATCAATGACATGAATCGACTCGACCCACTGTCGACCAGGAGCCTTAGCGGCACGGGCTTGTCGCCTTCCCGGATCACTACCTGCGCGGCGACCATCGGGCGACGGTTCTCGACCTCGAGCGGCAGCACCTCACCATCACCTGAATAGACAAAGGCCTGAGGATCGTGGAGCAACAGCCGGCGGCCGACCGGGTCGATTTCCACGACGTAGGCTTCGAAAAGGTCGGCGCCGAGGAATCCGTCGATCTCGCGTCCGGCCAGCTCGGCGAGCCGTCTCCCGATGTCGTGAACCACCAGAGGCGCACGCAGTACCTCGACGCCGTCACAGCGAATGGCGACTTCGTCGGCGATCTCCACTCTCTTCGCACCCGAACCCACACCGCGAGCGAGACCTGCCTCTCGCGCCTCCAGACCAAGGAATCCGGCGAGAAACGGGTCGTTGATCGCGCTCTGGGTGGCGCCGGAGTCGAGCACGAAATCGAGGGGTGGAGAGCCACCGATAGTCACCGAGACGAGGATGAGACCGGCGAAGGGCTCATAGGTCAGCTCGTGCACGCAGCTCGACGGGTTGATCGGTGCTGTCAAACTCCGTCGCCACGACCGCCGGCGCACCCAAACCCACGAGAGCAGCGACAGCAATTACACCAATGATCGGTCGTGATGGTTTCACAGGGGCACGAGTTTAGCCCACTTCTGTCACCACCTCGCTACTGCGGCCCACGAGATGCGGCGAACTGCACCGAGCGTCACTCGAGCTCGACCAGCAACTGGCCGCCTTCCACGGTGTCGCCGACCGCGACATGGACCTGGGACACTCGCCCGCCGTGGTCCGCCGCGAGCTCGTTCTCCATCTTCATGGCCTCGAGAACGATCAGCGGCTGGCCCGCCTCCACCTCGCTCCCCGGATCGACCTTGATCGCCACTACCTTCCCGGGGATCGGCGCCATCAGACGGCTGGGCCCGGCTTCGCGCGCCGCACTCACCGCCTCGACCGCTTCGGCAGGGGTGAGCACCCGAAGATCGAATTCACGCTGACCCACAGCCACCCGCCAGCTGCCGTTGTTGCCATGATGATAGGTGATCTGGAAGCTGCGGCCGCCTGGCGGAAAGCGAAGCGAAGCCACCGCACCGTCCAACCGCACGAGCTCGAGAAGCTGGCGACGGCCGTTCAGCTCGACTTCGAAGGTATCACCGTCCCGCACAACCTCGACGTCGTGCGACGAGCCGCCTCCGCGCACCACCCATCTCATCGGGGGTACCTCCCGTGCAGGACCCGCACGCCCTCTGCCCACCACTCGCTGTCAGCGCCGTGGGCGAACAGATCGCCGGGCAGGCGGCCGGCGGTGGCTGTTGCCAGGCAGGCAGCGGCCAGGATAGCGGCCTCTTCGGCCTCGGGATCCTGGTTCTCCGTGCAGCCTTTCGAGGTCTCCGGAGGTCAGGAGCTGGTCGAGAAAGCCCGTGTGGAAATCGGCCGTCCGGAAGGTCTCCATGCCCACCAGCGCCCGAAACAGAGTCAGCGTCGTGGCGACGCCACCCACCTGGAATTCGGACAGCGCACGGTGCAGGCGCTCCACCGCAGCCTCTCGGTCGGGCGCCCACACGATCAGCTTGGCGAGCATCGGGTCGTAGTCGAGCGGCACCACGCTCGACGCCACGACCCCGGAGTCGAGCCTCACCCCGGGACCGCCCGGGCGCACCCAGAGGGAGATCCGCCCCGGCGAGGGCGCGAAAT
Source organism: Candidatus Sulfomarinibacteraceae bacterium (assembly GCA_963733915.1). Taxonomy (GTDB): domain Bacteria; phylum Acidobacteriota; class Thermoanaerobaculia; order Thermoanaerobaculales; family Sulfomarinibacteraceae; genus Sulfomarinibacter. The sequence continues at coordinate 842,662 of CAVTEP010000011.1, read as the reverse complement.
TGCGCAACGGGTCTTCGGCATACACCCGGCACTCGATGGCGTGGCCTCGCGGCTCGAGCTCATTCTGACGAAGGGACAACGGTTTTCCGAGCGCGAGATTGATCTGCTCCCGGACCAGATCCACCCCGTAGACCTCCTCGGTCACCGGGTGCTCGACTTGCAGCCGGGTGTTCATTTCGAGGAAGAAGAAATTCCCCAGTGAATCGAGCAAGAACTCGACCGTCCCGACCGAGTGGTACCGCGACGCGCGGACGATCGCCAGCGCTGCTTCGCCGAGACGCGCGCGAAGCTCCGGTCCGACGACCGGGGATGGGCACTCCTCGACGACCTTCTGATGGCGGCGTTGAATCGAGCACTCGCGCTCACCGACGTAGACTGCGGCGCCGAATCGGTCAGCCACCACCTGCACCTCGATGTGACGGGGGCGATCGACCAAACGCTCGACATACACGCGCGGGTCACCGAAGTAGGCCTGACCCTCGGAGCACGCACGTTCCCACGCGGCCGCAAGATCTCCTCTCCTCGAAACCTCCCGCATCCCCTTGCCGCCACCGCCCGCCACCGCCTTGAGAAGGACCGGCAACCCGTGCTCATCGACAAAGGCTTCGAGCTCGGAGATCTCAGCGATCGGTTCCATGAGACCCGGAATCACCGGCGCCCCGGCCTCGCCTGCGAGCTTCCGAGACTCGGTCTTCGAGCCCATCAGCCTCATAGCTGCTGGCGGCGGACCGACCCAGGTCACGCCGGCGGCCTCGACCCGATCCGCGAAGATCGCGTTTTCGGCCAGAAACCCGTAGCCCGGGTGGAGCAAATCAGCGCCGCTCGCCGCGGCCGCCGCCAGCAGCTTGTCCATGTCGAGATAGCTTTGAGATGCTGCGGCGGGACCGATCGGGAAGCTCTGGTCGGCCATCAGCACGTGTGGCGCCAGACGGTCGGCCTCAGAGTAGACGCCGACGGTTTTGATCCCCATTTCCCTGCAGGCGCGGATGATACGAACAGCGATCTCGCCGCGGTTGGCGATGAGAAGCTTCACCGTAACGCGCCTTCGGACACTGGATTTCGGATCTCGGATTTCGGATCTCGGATATTTCCCCAATTTACCCCGTAGCGACCCAACGATCGGGAGGGTGGGCGGGAATTCCGAATTCCGAATTCTCGGGATTGGGTGGGCGGCATTCCTAATTCCTAATTCCTAATTCCTAATTCCTAATTCCTACAAAGGTATGTTCCCGTGCTTTTTCGCCGGCATCGTGTCCTTCTTGGTCTGCAACATGGCGAAGGCCGACACCAGCTTGCGCCGCAATTGGCGGGGCATGATGACCTCGTCGATATAGCCGCTCTCAGCTGCGACAAAAGGATTGGCGAACAACTCCTGATATTCGCGCACCCGGCGTGCGCGCTCCTTCTCGGGGTCTTCTGCGTCCTGGATCTCGGCGCCATAGAGAATGTTGACTGCTCCCTGCGGCCCCATGACTGCGATTTCGGCGGTCGGAAATGCGAAGTTGAGATCGGTTCGGATGTGTTTGGAACCCATGACGCAGTAGGCCCCGCCGTAGGCCTTGCGGGTGATCACCGTGACCTTGGGCACTGTCGCTTCGGCGAGGGCGAAGAGGAGCTTGGCGCCGTGACGGATGATACCGCCCCACTCCTGCTCGGTGCCGGGCAGGAAGCCGGGGACGTCCTCGACGATCCAGAGCGGGATGTTGAAGGCGTCGCAGAAGCGCACAAAGCGCGCGCCCTTGACCGACGCGTTGATATCGAGGACCCCGGCGAGGTGCGCCGGCTGATTGGCAATCACGCCGATCGGGCGTCCGCCGAGCCGTATGAAGCCGACGACGATGTTCCTGGCATAGTGCTGATGAACCTCGAGGAAGTCGCCCTCATCGGCGGCCCAGCGGATCAATTTCGTGATGTCATACGGCTTGTTGGCGTCCGATGGCACGAAATCGTCGAGCTCCGAGATCTCCCGGTCGAGCGGGTCGGCGGTCTCCGCCACCGGCGGCCTGTCGGTGTTGTTGGACGGTAGGAACGACAGCAGACGCCGTATCTGGGCCAGGCATTCGGTGTCTCCCGGCGCTGCAAAGTGCGCCACGCCGGACACCGCGTTGTGGGTCATCGCGCCACCCAGCTTCTCCTTGGTCACCTCCTCGTGGGTGACCGTCTTGATGACCTCGGGGCCGGTCACGAACATGTACGAGGTGTTCTCGACCATGAACACGAAGTCGGTGATCGCCGGGGAATAGACCGCACCCCCGGCGCAGGGGCCCATGATCGCCGAGATCTGCGGTATGACGCCCGAGGCCAGTGTGTTACGAAGGAATATCTCGGCATACCCGGCGAGCGAAGCGACACCCTCCTGGATGCGGGCACCGCCCGAATCGTTGAGACCTACGATCGGCGCCCCGATCCTCATGGCGAGATCCATGATCTTGCAGATTTTGGCGGCGTTTGCCTCCGACAGCGATCCGCCGAAAACCGTGAAGTCCTGCGCAAAGACGAACACGGGGCGGCCGTGAACCCGGCCGTGGCCGGCCACCACGCCATCGCCAGGAATCGTGCGTTCGGCCATCCCGAAATCGGTGCAGCCATGCTCGACCAGCGCATCGGTTTCTTCGAAGCTGCCCTCGTCGAGGAACTGTTCGATCCGCTCGCGGGCTGTCAACTTCCCCTGCTGGTGTTGGCGGTCTATTCTTTCCTGCCCACCGCCGAGGTGATTGGCGGCCAACCGCTCCCGCAATCGATCGACAACCTCACGGCTCATTCCCGACCTCCCGGGCGTTCACCCCCGGCATTCTACCGCGACCACCTTCGTTCTCAGGCGAGATGCCGTGAGAGAAGGCGATCGGGCCAATCCTGCTTGATACCTGAAGCAGAGGAAAATATGGGAAAGGGAGAAGGGGAGGGGGACATCGTTGAAACGTTCGAACGTTGTAACGTTGTAACGTTTGAACGTGTAACGTTGTAGCTGCGCCGTCCACACCCGTCCTCCCCGCCCCTGTTCCTCTCAGCCTCTTGATAGGATGATGCATGCGTCGGACGCCTCGCGCTGAAATCCCGCTCGATCCGCGATGGTTGCAGCTGCTCTCGGAACGATGTGCCGATCTCCGCGGTGGCGGCGCGCGCTTCGAGGATCTTTACCTCGAGCAACGGCTCGAGATGCGGGCGGTCGGATCGCCGGGTGGACTGCAACTCGAGGCCTGCCGGCTCGACGGTGTTGCGGCCCGCTGGCGCTCACCTTCGCGCACGATCCTCCACGCGCGCAGCGGGCTCTCGGTGGCATCTATCGCCGAGCTCCTCGGGCGCCATGCGGACCGGGTGGCGCTGCCACCGGCAAAACCGTTGCCGGCAGCCGAAATGGACCCGCCACGGAGGTGGTCGGACTGGGCCCGCGAAATCATCTCCCGCCTTGCCCCGGCACCAGTGGTCGTGCGCTACCTCAGCCGACGCGCAGCCGTGGTGCGGGGTGACGGTTGGGTACCGATATCGAGCCCGGCCCTGGTCAGAGTCGAACGTGGCGGCGACAGTCCGACGGCCTTGCTCGCGGTATGGGGTCACCCCCAGCTCGGTCATTGGATCGGCAATCTCGCGAATCCGCGGGTCGCCAAGCCCTGGGAGCCGAACCCAGGCACCCACTTGCCGGTACTCTTCACCGCCGGAACCGCCGGCACCCTGCTGCACGAGCTGGTGGGCCACCTGGCCGAATCCGATCTCGTCTCCGGCGGCGCATCGCCCTTTGCAGGATTGCTGGGGGCGACGATCACTGCACCGACAATCGAGATCGTCGACGATCCGACCCGTGTCGACCTGCCAGGAGCCTTCGATTTCGACGACGAGGCGGTTCGAGCCTCTCCTGTCACGATTGTCGCGGGCGGGCGTTTGGAGTCATTCCTCTGCGATCGCGAAGGCGGTCGGTTGCTCGGAGCCTCAGGCGGACGGGGGCGCCGCATGGCCTGGAACCGCCCCCCAATCGCGCGGCAGTCGAATCTCGTGATCGCGCCCGGAAAGTTTCTACCCGAAGAAATCGAAGGAGGCCTCAACCACGGTCTGGTGGTCACCAGAGTCGGCGGTGCCACCGTCGACCCGGTGTCCTCTCGCACGGTGCTCCGCGTCGAGCAAGGTTGGGAGGTACGTAACGGCCGACGGAGACGGCCACTTGCAGCGTGCGAACTGACGGGCAGCGCGCTTGAAATCCTGGCTCGAATCGATCACCGGGTCGGCTCCGACCCGACTTCGGATTGGCGCCTTGGGTGGTGTATCAAGGACGGTCTGCCGCTACCGACAGGATCCGAAGCTCCGAGCCTGCTCATCCAAAGTCTCGAGGTCCTGTGATGGGCAGCAACGATTACCTCGAGCGTCTCAATATCGCCGCTGATGCCGCCCGCACGCGGCTCGAGAATCAGCCGGTGGCACGGTGGGAGTTCTTCGCCAAGGCCTCGTTCACTCGCGAAGTAGAGGTGGCGCCGGGTCGTCTCCTCGAGGTCATCAATGTCGAGGAAACCGGAGTTGCGGTGCGTACCGTGCGTGACCAAGGTGCCGGCTTTGCAGCCGCGTCAGGGCTCGAGGGCGAGGCTTCGCGCCGAGCCGTCGAAGGGGCGTTGGCCAACGAGACGCCGCAGGGCGAGGACCCACTACCACCGCTGCGTCTCCTTGGAACGACCGACATCCGGCCCGCGCGCGCGCTGCCTCCGACCGGCTGGGCAACTCATGTCGGTGGGGAGTTGGCTCGGGCACTCGCGAGCATCGGGGGCGACCGGGTGCAACTCCGTCGTGCGATCATCCAGGAAGGGGCCTTCGCATGGATCCTCGCCACCGGCGATGGTTGGGTGGCACGTCACCAGGACTCCAGCACCGCCCTGCTGGCAGAAATCGAAATTACCGCCGAGCGGTCGGGAGTGTGGCGGGACTGGCTGCACATACCTGAACCAGAAATTTTCGACCCCGAAACCGCCGCCGCCCTGATCTCGGACCGTGCTCTCCTCACCCGCAGCCGGATCGCTACCGACTCGGGGCTCCGCGATCTCATCTTCCACCCCGAGGTCACCGCCGAGCTGTTGGCAACCATCTCGCCACTCTTCCTCGCGACCGGGGAGGACCCGGACCCGCTGTCAACGATCGTCGATCGCGAAGGACGATTGGCCGCACCGGCCTTGACCCTCGTCGATGACCGTACGGCTCCGAGTGCACCGATCACCGGCCCATGCGACGGGGAGGGCCTGCCCGCCCGGCGCACCCTGCTCGTCGACGGAGGGGTGCCGCGCCACCGGATCGCCAACTATCGCGACGCCCGGCGTTGCTCAGAGACGGCGCGCGGCGGAGCTCTGCGGCTGTCCTATCGCGACTGCCCCCAAACCGGCATCGCCAACCTCGAAGTGATGACAAGTGACGGGGTGGCGGCCGGCGAGCTTCTAGGTTCGGCCGATCGCGCCCTCTATCTGCTCCGTCCCCTGGCTCCGATCAGCTTCGAAGCCGCAAGCGACTCCTACCGGATCATCGCCTCCGGAGTGTGGCTTGACGGTCACCGGGTGCGTGGTTGGCATCCGGTGGTCGAGCTTCGCGGGAGCCTCGGGCGGCTGCTGCGACGGATCGAGGCGGTCGGCACCGATTTGCGCTGGTTCCAGACCAGCCGAGGATTTGTCGGCGCGCCGTCCATCCTTGTCCGCCGGCAACCCGTCGTCGGGTAGCAGGGGCCAGGGGCGCGGAGGAGAAATGGGGAAAAGGGGCAGAGGGGCCCAGGAGCAGCGGTGAGCGCATGCCTCGCGCCGTTAGAACGTTACACGTTCAAACGTTACAACGTTTAAACGTTCTAACGTTCTGACGATGTCGCCCTCTTTTTCTCGTTCGCGGTCCTGGAAGCGCCTCCAAGCGCACGAATTGGCCATTTTGTGCTATTTTGTCCCGCCTTTGGCGTTTGAAATGCCGGCGGGAGGTATGCGAAGTGGAAGTCGGAATCATGGGGTTGGCGGCATGTGGCAAGTCAACCGTGTTTGGCTTGCTCACCGGCCAGAACCCGGCGGCCGCCACCGCGAGCCATGGAGACGTCCAGGTGGGCATGGCCCGGGTGCCGGACCCACGATTGGACGCGCTCAGTGCGATGTACGAGCCGCAGCGCACGACGCCGGCGACGGTGCGCTACGTTGACGTACCCGGCATACCCGAAGAACACCGCCGCGATGCTTCGTTCAATTTGCCCGAGCTGCGCGCCGTCGACGCCTTGATGGTGGTTCTGCGAGCATTTGCAGCCGAATCGGTGGCCCACCCCATGTCCTCGATCGATCCGTTGCGCGACCTGCGCTACATCGAGGAGGAGTTCATCCTCCAGGACCAGCTGGTCGTGGAGCGGCGTCTTGAACGTGTTCGCCGAGACCTCGCCAAACGCCGCGTACCGGAGCTCGAACGCGAGGCCAGGCTGCTCGAACGTTGTCTGGTTGTGCTCGAGGGAGCGCAACCCCTCCGCGCCGAGGCCTTCACCGAGGACGAGCAGAAGATCCTCCGCGGATTCACGTTTTTCTCGATCAAACCGATGCTCGTGGTGCTCAACATCGGAGAGACCCAGGTGAGCGAGGAGCCGTTTGCGGACGAGGCCTGGAAGCCGTGGCTCGAACAGACCGATGTGGCCTTCACCCACGTCTGCGCCACTTTGGAAAGCGAGGTAGCGCAGCTTGACGGTCCCGATGCTGCCGCCTTTATGAATGATTTTGGGATCTCCGATCGCGCCCTCGACAGGGTGATCCGCGAATCCTACCGTCTGCTCGGCTCGATCTCGTTCTTCACCGTCGGCACCGACGAGTGTCGCGCATGGACAGTACGCACCAACACGCCGGCGGTCTCGGCGGGTGGGGTGATCCACTCTGACATCCAGCGCGGTTTCATCCGCGCCGAAGTCGTGCCCTATGACGCGCTGCTGGAGGCGGGCTCGCTCACCACGTGTCGCGAGCGTGGCCTTCTCCGTTTGGAAGGCAAGAGCTACCTCGTCCGCGACGGCGAGGTCGTCCATTTCCGGTTCAACGTCTAATCAAGCGGGCTAGACGAGTATTTCGGCGGCCCGCATCAGGGCCGGCCACAGCGGGAAAAGCCTCGCCTCGCCGGACACGGACCTGATGCCTGGACTCCCGTACGGCGTCTGGTCGCCGGAGTCGCCGGCGCCCTGCGACGAAGCCGCCGGTGTCGGCGCCCGCCGGGGAGGTGCAGGACGAGACGGCCGCTCAGGCTGCTCCTGAGCCGGTTGCTGCGGGTCGGTCTGCGGCTCGGTCGAATGCAGCTCCCGTGGAGTTGCCACTCTGGAAATTTCGGCCGACTCCGAGCTTGGAGTCGGCTCCGGCGTCGGAATCGGCGTCGGAATCGGCGTCGGAAGGAACTGCGATTCCACCTTTTCAACCTGTTTGGGCCGCAGGTACTGCAAGGGAAGGTGCGCATTGAACCGCAGGCGGTCGTACTCCTGGAGTTGTGCGCCGAGCACGAGCTGTGAGCTCATCACCTCTGGGTTGACCTTTGGATTGGCCAGCTCGGGAGCGAACTTGAAGGCGCGACGGTAGTAGTAAAGGGCGTCTGAGCTGTGCCCGAGCTGTTCCTCGAGGAGCCCGAGGTAGAAGTTGCACCAGCCATGCCCGGTCAGCTTCTTGAGGCAGCGCTCATAGGCCTGTTGCGCGTCGTTAAGATTTCCCTGGCTGTGCTCGGCGAGCCCGATCCGAAACCAGGCCTCATACAAATCCGGATCGAGATCGACGGCCTCTTGGTACATTCGGACCGCGTCCTTCGGATAGCCGCGGTAAAAGAGCATGGTTCCGAGGTCGACCAAATCGGGCGCCGAGAGCTCGCCCAGCTCGGCTTGCTCCCAATAGACGCGGATCGTCTCGTCACCCGGATCATCCGCGACCAGCCAACGCACGAACATCGGTTCTCCCGCGTTGACCACCAAGACCAACCCCAGGCCGAGGGTGCCGATCGTGAAACAGAGCGCTGCGATCCGAGCGCGGTTCGAAACCCTATCCATTTGTCGTTCATCCCTTCTGCTTGCGCGCAACGACCCTGACCTTATCACCGTCGATCTGGATATCGAACCGAACCTTTCGCCCGAGGCGCTCCTCGATTTTCTGCCGCTGCACCTCTATCTGCTTGTCGAACGTCGCCCGATCCACGCCCACCTCGGAGCCGTGTTTTGATTTGGCGGCTCGATAGCGATCGAAGAGGGCTTCGCCCTCGTCTTTTGTTACGGACGCGCCAGGCGCAACGTTTGTCGCGGCCGGCGCCCTCAGCTCCGGGTTGGTGTGAGGCTGGACGGTCCTGCCCTCCTCGCGCTCGCGAAGCATGCGTTCCCAGTTCTGGGAGTAGGTCATGAATCGATGTTGGAGCTGTTCGATTCGAAACTGTTCGGCCCGGCGGTGAACGGTCTGCTCGGAGAGACTGCGGAGACGACGGGAGATGCGCTCACGCTCCACCTGGGGCGGGACCCTGTCGACGCCGGAGAAGAATCGCTCCCACTTCCGGATATGCTCCTGGAGCGCCTGTTCGAGGATCGTTATCTGTTCCTTGAGCTCCATCCGTCCCTCCCGGCAACCGGGCGCCGGAGTTCAACCCCGTCTACTACGATAGAATACCTGCCGTGGCACCCGATTTTCGGCGCATCCCCGCGATCCATCGCCTGCTCGACCTCCCGTCCATGCGAGCGGCGGTCGAAGACTACGGCCACGCCCCCGTAATGGAAGCGTGTCGTGCCGCTGTCGACGCGCTTCGCAGCCGCGTGGCATCCGGCGAGGTCCCTGACCAGGCCATTGACGCCGCATGCGAAGCTCTCGAAGCGGAGATCCTCGACGCCCTCCGTGCCGGCACCGCCACCGCCTATCCAGCGGTGATCAATGCCACCGGCATCCTGCTCCATACCAACCTCGGCCGGGCGCCGCTTCCAAGACACCTACCATCATCCCTGAAATCATACCTCGCCCTCGAGTATGACGTCGCCGAAGGCCGGCGCGGCCAGCGTCTGGCCGCGATGGCCAAGCGTATCGCGCGCGTTTGCGGCGCAGCGAGCGCGGTCATGGTCAACAACAACGCCGCTGCCCTCTTTCTCGCCCTCAGGACCCATGCCGCCGGCCGCCAGGTTGTGGTGTCGCGGGGCCAGTTGATCGAGATTGGAGGCTCCTTTCGCCTGCCCGACGTGATGGCGGCCTCGGGTTCGATTCTCGCCGAGGTCGGGTGCACCAACCGCACCCATCTCCGCGACTTTGCCGGCGCCATCGGCGAACACACCGCCGCCATACTCGTCGCACACCAGTCGAACTTCCGAATCGTCGGCTTTACCGCTCACCCGTCGATCGCTGAGCTGGCCGGCCTCGCCCACGCTCACGGTCTGCCGCTCTTCGTCGATCAGGGCTCCGGCGCCCTCCACGATCTGCGTCGGTGGGGCCTGCCGCACGAAGCGACAGTCTCGGAGCTGCTCGAAGCCGGGGCGGACCTCGTGTGCTTTTCCGGTGACAAGCTCCTCGGCGGGCCACAGGCCGGTCTCATCGTCGGCCGCTCGGAGTGGGTTGAGCCGCTCGGCCGAGACCCGCTGTACCGGGCGCTGCGACCCGACAAGACGGCGCTGCTGGTCATGGAAGAGACGCTTCGCGCGCATCACAGCGGGCGACTCGAGGAGATACCCCTGTACTCGATGCTTGAAACGCCGCTCGATGCCCTGCTCGGGAGGGCGCGGCGCATCGGGCGCCGTCTCCGGGCCCGCGACGTGCCGGTGCGCGGACGCCCGACCCGGGCCGCTCTCGGCGGCGGCACGACCCCTGAAGAGACCCTGGCCAGCTATGGTCTCGGCATCGCCGGCGGCCAGCGGCTGGCCGATCTCCTGCGTGCCACGGCGCCGCCGGTCATCGCCCGCATCGAGGACGACGAGATTGTGATCGACCTGCGAACTGTGTTCCCCGATCAGGATCAGGCCCTCGAGGAGGCGCTGGCCGAGGCCTACAGCGGGCTCCATTCGAGCCATGCCGAAGGCGCGTAAAGCCATAGAATGACCGCCAGCGCGAGAAAGGTTCCGAACGGCAGCGCGGTCTTGCCCGAGCCGCGACCGCTGAGGATCAGACCAAGGCCGACCGTGGCGCCAAGGATCGAAGCGACGACCAGCACCCCCACGCAGCCACGCAGGCCGACCACGGAACCGATGGCAGCGAGGTATTTGACGTCGCCCCAACCCATGCCCTCGACCCCTCGCCACAGCTTGTAGAGCACGATCACCAGAGCCGGCAGCAGCGCGCCGACAATCGCCCCGACCAACGCGTCGAGCCACCACGTGTAGCCGCCGAGCCAGGAGCAGATCAGCCCGAATACGATCGCCGGATAGGTGAGGGTGTTTGGCAGAATCTGGAAATCGAGATCGATGAGACCGAGAGCGAGCGAGACCCAGGCAAAGAACAGCACCTCGAAGCCGGTCAGGCTCAGCCCCCAACGCGCGAACGCAAGCGCGGCCAACCCCCCGGCGGCAAGCTCGACCAGCGGATAGCGAAGCGAAATCGGCGCCCGGCACGCCCGGCAACGGCCGCGCAGCACGAGCCAGGAAACGAGAGGGACATTGTCGTACCAGCGGATCGGAGTTGCACAGGCCGGGCACGAGGACGGCGGAGTTCGAATGATCGAAACATCGCGTGGCAGACGGTAGATCAGGACATTGAGAAAACTCCCCACAACCGTCCCGAGGGCGAAGACGTAGATCATCACGAGCGGCTGTGGGAACACATCCATCGGTAGAGATCCTCCTGTTTGCTCACCATGAGGTCGTCGTCGAATTCTTCAAGCCCGAGGCTCGCCGCCGCCGCCAGCCGCGCATGCAGCGCGCCATCCTCGAGCAACCGGCAGACCCCGTCGGCGATCGCGCCGATGTCGCCGGCCGGCACGAGCAGGCCGTTACAGTCCGAGCGTACCACCTCGACCGTTCCGTCCGCCGCCGTCGCCACCACCGGCACCCCGGCGGCCAGCGACTCCACCACCGCACACGGGAGGCCCTCGTGACGAGAGGTCAGCACCGATATCGTGGTCGCAGCGAGCAGACCCGGGATGTTTTCCCACCAACCGCTGAAGATCATCCGGTCAGCGACCCCGAGCTCATGGGCGAGTCTCTCCGCCGCCGGCCGCAACGGACCGTCGCCGACCATGACAAACCACGCGTCCGCGACCCTGTTGCGCACCGCGGCCGCCGCCCGCACGAAGTCGAGTGGCGCCTTCTGCGGCTTGAAATTGCCGATCTGGGTCACCAGGGGCACGGCACTCGGCACCCCGAGCTCTGCCCGCACCTCATCGCCACCGGCGGCGTACTGGAAGCGCTCGAGATCGATCGCGGCCCGGATCACGGTCACCTGCTCAGGTTTGAACAATCCCATTTCGAGGCCACGGCGCAGGTCCGTCTCTGACACCGTCACAAAGTGGTCGGTGACCCGAGCCATCATCCTTTCGACCATTCGATAGGTGAACCTCGTCGGCGCCGATTGCAGCGGTGTGAATCCGAAACCGTGCACCGTGTGAACCGTGGAAATCCCCTCGAGCCGCGCCGCCAGGCGGCCCAAGATGCCCGCCTTCGAGGAGTGGGTGTGCACCAGCTGCGGGCGAAAGGCGCGCATCGCCGCACGCAGAGATCTGAGCGCACGAAAATCCGAGACCGGCGCCACCGGGCGGACCAGGGTCGGGATCGGGTAGCGTTCGAGGTCGGGAATTGTTGCCGCCTCGTTGTCGAGGCGGTCCCCCGGGCCCCAGGCGAGCGCGACAGCGAAGGACCCGCGGTCGAGCTCCCGGGCGGTGTGGAGCACCACCCTTTGAGCACCGCCAAGCTCGAGTCGGGTGATGGCGAGGAGCACCCGAATCCGGTCAATCGCCGTCAATGCCGTTCCGCCAGTCGACGGGCGGCGCTCATGCCGTCGAGGATGGCGTCCTCCATGGCCGAGTACTTCCACTCCGCCCACCTTCCGGCGAGCATGACATCGTGTTGACGGAGAAATCGGCGTAGCGCCGCCACCGCCTCTCGCCGGGGGTGATCAAAAACCACATACGCCGGATCGAGAACCGTCACCCGACGCACGCGTATCGCCGCCGCGTCGAGGAGCCCGGCGCCCACCAGGGTACTTTCGGTGGCCGCGACCAACTCGTCGACGTCGCCCTCACCCGGATCGAGACTGAGCTCCACCGATACCGTGTGACAGCCGGTGGGCGCGAGCGAGCCATGGTTGGAGGGAAACCCCACCCGATAAAAGGGCAGTGCGGGGTCGGGAAAATACAACCAGTGTTCACCGGAAGGCGCCGCGCCATCGACGCCGAGGGCCAGGTTGAGCACCCGCACCCAGCGGAGGGCGCATCTCGCCGAGGCCACCTCTTCCGGCAGCTGATCGACGAGGCGGTCGACGAGGGCGGGCAGCGATATCGTGGACAACAGCTGCCGCCACTCGACCCGCGTGCCGTCGGCGAGCTCGAACCATCGTTCGCCGAGGTGGATCCCGACTACCTCCTGCCCGAGACGGAGATCGGTGACGCGGTCGGCGACCGCGTCCGGCAGGAGACGGATTCCGCCTTGCATGGGATAGCGGAAGGTCGCGTTGTAACCGACCTCGGCGTCGTGAAGACCGAGGGCGCCGTCCACGACCTCCTCGAGCGTCGGTTTGGGTACGTATCGCCCGACCCAGTCGAGGCTGAGCTCCTCCGGCTGCGCCCGGTAGAGCTTGGAGTTGTACGGAAAGAAGAAATGCTCGGCGAGACCCGCGCCAAAACGATCCATCACCCAGTCGCGAAAATCGGCGGGCTCCTCGTCAGAAGCTGCCGCCCACGCGCGCACGAAACCGAGCAGACAATCGCGCCGGACCTCGGGGGCAAGACCGTGGGTGTTGATCTGCACCGGATACGGCGTCGTGCGACCACCGATGACCACCGCCGCCCGCCGCCGGTGGACCGCGAGTTGTTGCCAGACCCCCAGCTCCTCGAGGTAGGCCTCCGTCTCGGGCCGGGCGACGTGCAGGAGGTGGCCGGTGAGGTCAAACACGAAATCTGCGTCGGCGAGGCTTCGGCACGCGCCGCCAGGTTCCACCTCGCGCTCGAACACCGGGGCCGGCACCCCTGCCAGCTGCAGCCGCTCGGCCGCGACCAGCCCGGTGAGACCGCCGCCGACAATCACTACCTCGCCCATCACGACTCCATGGGCACCATGGCCAGCCAGGCCAGGAGGGCGATTGTCACCACGCCGACAACGCCGGTCACGATCAGCGTGGCCAGCGGGTCGAGAAACAGGACCACCAGACCGATAGCGCCGAACACCGTCGCCACGGCATAGCTCACCACCACCGTGCCGGCGGTCCAACCATCGAGACGCCGCCGCACCCGGAGCGGAAAGTGGTCGGGGCTGCCGTAGTAGATCTTGCGCCCCGCCCTCAGCCTCAGCACCATCACGTAAACCGTGTCAATGAGCGGTACGGCAAGGATGTAGAGCGGCGCCAGCCAACCGAGAGGGTTGTACTGTGTGTAGTCCATGACCATCGCCAGGGCGCCGAGTGTGAGGCCGATGAAGAGGCTGCCGCAGTCACCGAGATAGATGGTGGCCGGGTAAAAGTTGGATCGCAGGAACCCGAGCAGGGCGCCGATGAGTGCGACAGTGAACGCGGCGACGACAAAGCGTCCGTTGAGCAGCGCCACCACCAGCAGGAAGGTCGCGGAGATCACCCCCAAACCGCTCGCGAGGCCGTCCATGATATCGGCGAGGTTGAACGCATTGGAGAGTCCAACCAGCCAGAGCACGGTGATGAGCAGACGTAACCACCACGGCATGATCGCCACTTGAACCATGATCCCCGATTTGATCAGCACGAACACGGCCACCACCTGGCCGATGGCCTTCGGCTTCGGGGTCAGCGCGCCGAAGTCATCGATCAGACCGACGGTGGCGACTATGGTCGAGGCCAGAAGCAACGCCAGGAGCTCCTGATCGAACTCGAAGGTCATACCGATGGAAAGCAGGAAGGCGATAAAAACGGCGAGACCGCCGAGGTAGGCTACCGGCTGCCCGTGGTTCTTGAGGCCTCCATCGGGGCGGTCGACGACACCAAAGCGGAGCGCCGCATCGCGCGCCATCGGCGTCCCCACGAGGGCGAGAAAGTAGGCGAGGAAAAAGCCGAGGATGAGACGGATCGTCATGAGAGTTCGTGCAACCTCCGTCGATGATAGCGGCGCCGGTTGCGCCACTCGTTCTTGAGCATCGGCCGCCGTCGCCACAGGTGGCCGAGCAGCGACGGGCGGCGCAGCACGCCCGCCGCAACCAGGCCTGGATCCCACAACAAGAGCAGGGGGAGGCGCGGCAGGAGATCGAGCGGATGGAGGTGGCGGATGAGGGTCATCCACCGGTTCGACAGAATGCAGGCCTCGAGCTCCGGCGGTCGCCGCCACCGTAGCGGGCCCCCGCCGGGGGCGGCGCCCGTGCCACGACGGTGGGTAGCCACCGCCTCCGGGCAGCTCGCGACCCGCCAACCGGAGTTGGCAAGCCGCCAACCGAGCTCGAGGTCCTCCCAGAAGCAGAAGAAGTGCTGCGCCCACGGCCCGTTCTCATCCGCCACCGAAACCAACGCCTGGCGACGAAACACGGCCAGCGCGCCACACGCGGCCAGCACGCCCCCAGACCGCTGCAGCTCGGGGGTCAGCGGCCCGCCATAGCCACGGTCTTCGACCTCCAACACCCAGGGGCTCAAGACCTGGCCTACGGTGTCGACCGTCTTGCCGTCGGATCGCATGAGTAGCGGGGCGACACCAGCCAGACCCGGGTCCGCCGCCAGCGTTCCGGCGGCCCGTTCCAGACAACTCGGAGAGACGACGACATCCGGGTTGAGAAAGGCCAGGTACTCGAAATCGCCGCCCAGCTCGCGAAACCCACGATTGCAGCCGCCCGCAAAACCACTGTTCGGCTCCTCGACCACCAGCTCGACCCGGCGATCATCAAAGGCGTGGACGAGTTCGCGGGAACCGTCCTGTGAGGCATTGTCCACCACCACCACGCGATCGAGACCTGCGGCCCCCGTCAGCGACCTGAGACATGTCGGGAGATCTGCGGCAGAATCGTGGCTCACCACCACGGCGCCGATGCTCACACCGGCACTCTCGCGCGCAGGTCACCAATATGGGGGAGAGACCGGCAGTGGCAGGACATCATCTGATTATAAAGCCCTCTGGATTGAGGGAACGCGGAACCCGCACAAGGAACGGGAACTGAAGTTTTCTGAAAACCGATGGTATACCAAGAAGGTGATCAATCTTGCCATTGGCCGGGAAAACGGCAGGTCGACGACGAGCGATGAAGCGGAAATGTGCAAGCGTCGTGGCATGACGAGCTTGATGGCGTTACCCTGATTGCCGGGACGCTGGTCCTCTTGGGTGTCGCACCGCTCAGGTTCCGCCAGCACACCGCATCCGTCGCGCTGCGGGCCTTCCTGGTCTTTGCCTGGATCAACGTGGGTTATGTGTTCGTTGTCGGAAATTTATTCGAATACTACGAGAACATGCGCTTCCGCTTCGAAACCGAACCAATATTGCTGCTGGGATTGGTCGCCCTGGCTGCGGTTTCTGGTGCGGTATCAGGTGTCGGTTGCGGTCCCGGCCACGATAGACTTGAGCAGTGACTCCAGAAAGTGACGTCAACACGAACGGCCATCTGTTGACGCTGGTCCTGGTTACGATTGTGGTCGGTTTGCCAATTATCGCGGGTCGCGTGCTCGCAGGCCAGGACATTGTCAATTACCTCATCATCGCGCAGCAAACGGCGGCCAATTTTCGGGAGGGAGTTCTCCTTCCCGCGTGGGCTGGCGGGTTCAACGCCGGATACGGCTCACCACTGCTGTTGTTTTTTCCCCCTATTACCGGCGCCATCAACGCGATCCCGATTCTTCTGGGGTTTCCCGCCATTGACGGGGTGTGTTGGCTCGCTCTTTTCGCTCATCTGCTCTCAGGCTGTGCCGTTTACGGTTGGCTGCGTTCGGTCGGTGCACGACATGCGGCCCTGCCTGCGGCAGTGGTGTATATGGTCGCACCTTACCGCCTTGTCGACATCTTTCTCCGCAGCGCGTTGGCCGAGCACTGGGCCTTTGTCTGGCCGCCCCTGATCCTGTGGGTAGGATCTGAACGCCGCTTGCAGCCGAAATCCAGGGTGTCACTGCTCGCCCTCCTGGTGGCCGCTTTGCTGCTGACCAACCTACCTTTGGCGATTCTTTTCGGAATCGGGCTCACAGCCTGGTTCCTGACGTCGCCGCGCGTGCGCAGACTGCGCCTGCAGGTGTTGGCTGGTGTCTGTCTCGGATTCGGAATCGCCATGTTTATGCTGATCCCCCAAGCCCTCGCGCCTCAGTACCTGAATCTCGACGTCTGTTTCGGCCCGGCAGCGGTCCGCCTACGCCCGTCGGCGAACACCTTGTTTTCGGCCGGATTAGAGGCCTGGAACCTGAACACCGTGTTCTCCTTGGTGTTGTTGTCCACCTTTGCCCTCATCGTGCTGACGTATTCCCTACTCCCCTCCGAGAGCAGGAGGGGAGCGACCGCACGTCGTCTTATGACAGCAGCCATCCTCTGTGTACTCGTCACATTGGGGCCGGTTGGTCCGGTCTGGGACGGTCTGCCGATTCTCTCCAACCTTCAGTTTCCATGGCGGATCGCTTCATTGTTGACACTTCTTGCGGCCGCCATTGTCGCTCACCTCGAGGTGCGGCGGGCATGGCTGGTAGCGACGGTAACGGTCCTGGTGACGGTCCCATTTTCTGGCTGGGATCGAACACTGCCGAGATCCGCGTTCCTTTCACAGCGACCTCAGATTCAGCAACCCGGCACGGTTTTCCCCGATTCACATTTCGCGTGGGAAGCAGGTAGCGGGGGTCGGTACTGGCGGCACGAAAACCTCGTAGAGCTGTGTCTTCTGCCCCAGAGTATGCAACCATTCATGTTTGACGAATTCATGGGCAGACCCTCCTCCCAGCTCAACCGAATCCGACACCATCCTGCAGTGGTGGTCCAGGATTCATCAGCCACAGTGAAAGTCGTCGCGTGGGGCCAGGTGAGCCGTGAGATCGAGGTGAAAACTGCCCTTGGCGGAGACCTGATGTGGAGAATGCTCTGGTTTCCGGGGATGAAAATTTCTGTTGACGGGCTCAACGTGGAGACATTCAAAGATTCGACGACCGGATTGATTGTCAATCGGCTTGCGCCGGGCATCCACACGGCCCGTTGGTTTTGGGAACCGTTTCCTGCGCTCAAGATGGCGCGATGGATTTCGCTTTCAGCATCGATACTGGTCATCTTTCTTGTCTGGTATTCAGCAGCAGGTGCGCGGTGGAAGTTCCAACCGGAGAGCCGCCCCACAGCAAGTGACTCGGAGCCACAACCGGAATAATTGAACGCAGAGTGAAAGCCGGAAGGCAACAGGCCGACCGAGCTAGAAGGCTTCACCGGTACCCAGTCACCGTGAATTTGAAGCTCGAGAGAATGAGGCGCTCGAGGATCACAGTCCTCTGTCAGCCACAAAAACTGCGACAATGAATGGGATGGGCGACGCCTGGAGATCGATAGTGGGGCGTGTGACGGCGAGCGGTCCGCTCCAGATCCTGCTGCTGCTGGCCGCAGTGGCGATCATCCTATCCCCGACCGTGCGCGCCGACTTCCTGTGGGATGACTTCAAGCAGATTGTCGATTCGCCCGCAATCGGTGATCTTTCTCGGATTCCCTTTTACTTCAGCCACAACGTCGTCCAATCCGCGGGCAACGAGGGGGTCAACGCACCGGGCGTCGATCTCTACCGGCCGCTCTTCATGGTCTCGCTGGCGGCCGTGTATGCCATCAACGGGCCGGATCCGTTCTGGTACCACCTTTCGGTTCTGGTGGTCCACCTGGTGGTCTGCCTGCTGCTCATGGCGCTCGCCCTCCGTTGGCTCGACTCGCGCCCGGCCGCGGCCGTCGCGGTCTTCTTCTTCGCCTGCCACCCGGTGACCGCCGAGGCCTATCTCTGGCCCTCCGCAATTTCCGAAGCGATGTCAACGGTGGGCCTCCTCGCCGCGAGTCTCCTGCTCGACCGCCATTGCGGGAGTGCGCGAACCGGATCGCGGGCCTGGATTGCAGCATCAGCCGCCGGCGTGGTCTTCTTGGCCGGGCTGCTCTCGAAGGAGGCCGTGCTGATGGCTCTGCCGGCGTTGAGCCTCTTTCTGGTGAAGGTGCGCCGTGTTCGCCCTCGCTTTTTGATCCCGGTGTGGTCCGCCGGCGCCATTTTCCTCCTGATGCGTTCGCTCGCCCTTGCCGGGCTGCAGGCGACCGGCACCGGCGCCGCCCAGCGCCTCGACGCCCTCAAGATCTACCCCGTTCTCGTCATTGACGGCCTGCGGGCGATGTTGACGATGCAGCCAATCGGCATTCGCCACCTCTCGTGGGAATACGCGACTATCAGTTGGAGCACCTGCGCGGTTGCAACCGCATTCTGCCTGGTTCTGATGGCGATTTTCATCCACCTGCGAAAGACCTTGCCGTTGGCGCTTACGGCCACGTTCACCACCGGCCTCATGCTGCTCCCGATCGCGCTCGTGGCCACGGTTCCGGGATGGGGTGGCTTCGGTCGCTACCTCTATGTACCCCTGGCCGTGACCAGCCTCGCCCTCGCCGAGCTCGGGCTGTGGACCCAGCGTGCGCTCGCGGCCGGCAGACCCCGATTGCATTGGGCGGTACCGTTGATCGTAGCTCTTGCACTGGTGGTCGAGCTCTTCGGGCTTCGGCACGCGCTGTGGGTCTATGCCAACCAGGAGAACCTCGCCCGCGCTGCGATCGAAATCTTTCCCGACGGGCCCGACGGGTGGGAGTGGCTGGGTAACGTCTATCTCGATCGCGGCGAGCTCGAGGAGGCCCGGGAGTGCTACCGGAAGTCGGTGGAGCGCGGACCCGAGCTCTTCCGCCCCCGCCACAACCTGGCGGCGGCCCTGCTCTACACCGGCCGGCCGGCCGAGGCTCTCGAACAGCTCGCGATCCTGGAGTCCACCCATCAGCCCACCGCGCCTGGTTCGAAAATCGCCGTCACCGCGCTGATCGAGCTGGGACGGTGGGACGAGGCCGCGACCCGCCTGGTCGACAGCCTCGACCGCGACCCGAACTATGCCCCCCTCGTGGATACGACCACGCGTTTGTTGGCGGAACACCCTCGGCCCGACGCTCTTCGAAGGTGGCTGTCGCAGGAGCTCGCACGACCCGAGCACCACGCAGCCGCAAACATCATTCTGCCGATTCTCGAGGACTGACCGCCCGAAGTTTGCAGATTCACAATGAAAACCCATCACAGACTGTTTGTTAGACTTTGTTGATGGACCGTTGTCACCGCGACCAAGCTCACCAGCTCCGGCCGATGCGTGTCTCGAAAGCGATTGCGATTGTGTCCATGGCCGCCTGGCTCGGCTGCGTCCTGGGATGTGCTCCCGCACGCCAGCCGGCGGCGGCGCAGGAGCATGTCCGCCTCGCCAACCAACATCTGGCTGAGGGTCGGGTTGCGTCGGCGGTTGCCGAGCTCGAGGAGGCCGTTCGCCTCGACCCCGAGGAAGTCGAGGCGCAGGTGCAGCTCGCCACCATCGCCGTTTTGCGCGGGGAGGTGAGCGCCGCCGAGGAGCGTTTCGAGGCTATCCTCGACCGCCATCCAGACAATCCACTGGCACTTGCCGGGTGGGGCAAGCTGCTGGCTGCCACCGGCCGGCTCGAGCAGGCGGAGTACGTGCTGCGCCGTGCCGCCGAATTGGATCCTCCTGCGGTCGAGGCTTGCGTCGATCTCGCGCGGGTTCTATCCGCTCTCGGTCGCGACGAGGAGGCTCTCGGCACTTACGAGCGCGCCGCGGAGCTCGGCGCTCTGCAGAGCACGGTCTTCCTCCTCAGCTGGGCCGAGGCCCTCGAACAGCAGGGTCACACCGACGAAGCCCTGGAGAGACTCGAGACGGCGGTGGGCATTGCCCCGTCCGACCCGGCGGCCCTCGAGGCACTCGGTCGCGGGTACCTCAGCCGGGGTCGCCCCGACGACGCCCTCACCATTCTGCAACGAGCGGTGGCCGCCACAGGCCGAGGCTCGCCTCATTTCGAACGCCGCCGGCAAGAGCTGCACCAAGCCTCCGCAGCCATTCCGCGCGCCACCGCCCGGCCGGAGATGCCGAACGTGCTGCTGGTTGTGATCGACACCCTTCGCGCCGACCATCTGGGCGCCTATGGCTACGGCTTCCCCACCACGCCCAACATGAATCGTCTTGCCGAGCGCGCGGTCGTGTTCGAGACGGCCATCAGCCAGGCGCCATGGACGGCGCCCGCAATCGCCTCGTTGTTTACCAGCCTCTATCCTTCCGTGCACGGGCTCGACGGAGGGATTCGCTGGGGCGAGGGAGGGACCCCCGCCGACGGCGCCCTCCCCTTCGCAGTCCAAAAGACCCTCCCCCCGGGCCACCAGACCATGGCCGAGGTCTTTCGACGCGCCGGGTACACGACCGCAGGCTTTGTCTCCAACCTCTACGTCAATTCGATCTTCGGATTTGCCCAGGGTTTCGACCATTACGATGACGAGTATCTGGACTATCTTGTCGACGAAGGCGAGGTCAAGCGACGCGCCGAGGACACCAACGCACGCGTCTTCGCATGGCTGGAGGCGGGAGTTGAAGAGCCGTTCTTTCTCCTCGTTCACTACGCTGACCCACACTGGCCGTACGAACCACCACCCCCGTACGGGCAGGAGTTCATCGCCGGTTACAGGGGTTCGTTGACACCTGCGACCACCCGCGAGATCGTCGTCACCCACCACGAAGCTCCGCCTCCTCTTTCCGCCCAGGACCTCGCCTATATCGTCGGCCTCTATGACGGCGAGATCCAATACGTCGACCACCATCTGGGTCGACTCCACGAGAGGGTCGGCGAGTTTTCGACCCGCCGCGAACTGGTCACCGTGCTGACCGCGGACCACGGCGAGGAGTTTCTCGACCACGGAGCCTTCAATCACGGCTACACCCTCTACGAGGAGCAGATAGTCGTGCCGCTCATCGTGGCCGCGCCCTCGAGCCTCGAGCCGCGGCGGGTCCTCCAGCAGGTGCGTCTCATCGATGTGGCGCCGACAGTTTTCGAGATGACCGGTATCGACATCGACGGCGCTCGATTCCAGGGGCGCAGCCTGGTGCCGTTGATGACCGGGTCGGGCCTCGAGCCGCTCGACGCGTTCAGTGAGGCGACCAATATCGGGCGGCAAAGCGCGCTCCGAAGCACCGACTCGTTCAAGCTCATTCACTCGCTCATCGATCCACAATGGCTGCTCTTCGATCTCGGCGCCGACCCCCGCGAACAGCACGACATTGCCGCGCAGTACAACCTCCGCCTGCAAGAGTTGGCTGCGCGGCTCGAAACCTGGCACGAGGACAACAGCGACCTTTCCGGCGAGATCAACGCCTCGGGGACCGGTTTCGACGAGGTAGTCCTCGACGAGAAGACGCAGAAGGGCCTCGAAGCCCTCGGTTACATCCAGCGCTGAGGGGTGAGACCCTTCCATCCCACACCGTCCGTTGCAGACCAAACAAGCTTGAGGCGAGACCAGAGCTATGGGGTTACCATGGAGGTGTCGTCGCCGTGCGGCTCATGCTCGGAGTGTGTCAGAAGAGCCCCGGGTGGCAGTCGCTGCGTTTTCGTCCACAAAGAGGTGTCACGGTGTCCGACTACGCCCAGGAGTACCGCAATCAACGCCAGGCCCACTGGACCGGCATCGCGCAGAAAATGGCGCTCGGCGAGTTTGACGGCCGCTATTACCACCGCCGTCTGGCCGAGGTATTCCGCCATCTTGTGTCGTCGGGCGAACGCGTCATCGAGCTTGGATGCGGTCCCGGGCGGCTGCTCGCTGCCACGGAACCGGCGAACGGTCTCGGGGTCGATTTCTGTGCGGAGATGGTCACCCTCGCCAGTGCGCGTCACCCCGGACTCCGTTTCATCGAGGCGGATGTTCATGAACTCGTTCTCGACGAGAAATTCGACGTCGTCATCCTGTCCGACCTCGTACACGACGTGTGGAATCTGCACGATGTTCTGGTATCGGCACACGCCCTCTGCGAACCCCACACCCGCATCGTTTTCAATTTTTACAGTCGCTTGTGGGAGTTGCCGCTTGCGATGGCCAAATACCTCGATCTCGCGCGACCGGTGTTGCAACAGAATTGGTTCACTGCCCACGATGTCAGCAATATTCTGGAATTGACGGGGTACGAAACGCTTCGCACCTGGCAAGAAGTTCTGCTGCCGGTCCACATGCCCTTTGCAAGCGCTCTCGCGAATAGAATCCTGGTCAAACTGTGGCCGATCAATCATCTCGGCCTCACCAACTTTCTGGTCGCCCGACCGGCAGCCAGACCGAGCTCTTCCGAGCCGCTGGTTTCGGTGATCGTCCCGGCACGGAACGAGGCGGGAAACATCGACGCCATCGTCGAACGTACACCCGAGATGAAGGCCGGGACCGAGCTGGTATTCGTCGAGGGCGGTTCGTCGGACCACACCTTTGAGGCGATCGAGCAGGCAATCGCAGGCCATCCCGACCGTAACATCACACTGCTCAAACAACCCGGCAAGGGCAAAGGCGACGCCGTTCGACACGCATTTTCAGCTGCCAGGGGAGAGATCCTGATGATCCTCGATGCGGACCTCACGGTGCCGCCAGAAGACCTGCCGCGCTTCGTCGACGCATTGACCTCGGGCCGCGGAGAGTTGATCAACGGCGTTCGGCTCGTCTACCCGATGGAAAACGCCGCGATGAGGCCGCTCAACCTGATCGCGAACAAGCTCTTCGGACTCACGTTTTCGTGGCTTCTCGGCCAGCCGATCAAGGACACGCTGTGCGGCACCAAGGCCGTGTGGCGCCGTGATTGGGAGAAGATCCTTCGCAATCGCGGCTCCTTTGGCGACTTCGACCCGTACGGCGACTTTGACATTCTGTTTGGCGGCGCCAAGCTCAACCTGAAGATTGTCGACATGCCGATCCGCTATCGGGAACGCAATTACGGCACCACGAACATCGACCGTTGGTCGGGCGGCTGGCTGCTTCTGAAAATGGTGATGGTCGCCGCCCGACGGCTGAAGTTCGTGTGATCGCTAAGGTTGTGGGCAGGAATAAAGATCGAGCCGGTGGCGTCCGTTTGCAAAGGTCGCAGTTCGGGCGAGACCGACATCGGCCATCCGCGCGATCTCCCCATCACCCATAAACACAGCCCGTGGCCCACCGCCGGTCACCGAGACCGGCACCACCACATAGTCAACCCCGGCCTCGGTGCAGGCCGCCAAACACCTCTCGGCGGTGAGCGGCGACGATCTCGAGGAGTAGGGCGGCAGGATTTCACCTACCGGTCGCCGGGCTGCGCTGAAAATGCTGGTCGGACCGAGGGCCGTCTGCCAATAGGTCGCGGGACTGAGCAGCACCTCACCGTCTCCCTCTTCGTCAAGCCACGCGACCACCTGATCAAACGGGTATCTCGGAATCTCCGCCCGACACGGCGAGACCGCCGGCCACGGCTGTCCGGCACACCAGACCCAGGCTCTCAACAGGAACAACGATGACACAAGCACCAGGGCGGCCGCCGCCACACGCGCTCTCTGCGCGAACTGCCCGGTCAGGGTGCGAACTGCCTCGGCGGCCAACACCGCCAGCGGCGGACCCATCAAGACCACGAATCGAATCGTCGGTATCCAACGCGGCGTGTCCGACGTGAAGAGTACGTACACCGCTCCCAGCCAGAGCATGGCGACCGATGTCAGCGCCCGCGGCCGCAACAAACCGATCAGGATGCCCGCAGCGCCGAGCACGGTGATCGTCAAACCGAGAGCCGTCGGAAAGCGCGCGGCATAGGCACCGACCACGAGCGGTTGGAGCCAATTTCCGGGAGAAAGCTCGAAGGGCCGGATGTCACGGGCGACCCACGCCCAGGGCAGGATCGCGAGGACCAGGGTCGCCACGCCGCCGATCTCGAACGCCGCATTATGGCGAAGATCGACGCCCCGTCGACGCCACAGGGCAGCCGCAACCACCACCAGGAGCACCCCCGCAAAAACGATCGCCGGCCGCCTCACGAGGTAGCCCGCAGCAGTCAGGACCACTGCCAGGGAAAAATCTCCCGGCTGCCCGTGACGCCACCACCGGATCAGTCGGGAGGCGGCCAGGGTCATGAACAGCGCACCCGCTGTCTCACGCGTCATCAGCTGGCCCTGGGTCAGCATGGTCGGCGCTGTCAGCGCCACAACCACTGCCACAAAACCCGCGAATCTCGACGAGGCATCGGCCAGCAGGCGATAGAGCGCGATTCCGGTGAAAAGGTAACAGAGCATCGCCGGCATTCGCGAGGCTGCAGCATTGGCGCCAAAGACCGAAAAGGACGTGACCTCGAACAACGTCCCCAACGGCGGCCAGCGCTGGCTGTCGCCCCACTGCGGACTCACCCCGGGTGCCGCCCAGAGTTGAAGCGCGAGACCGAGCAGCACCAGAGCCCCTCCGGCGACCACGGTCTTCCAGCGCCTGTCGGTTCGAGCGAAGAAGATCCATCCACCGATGACCATCAGCAACCCGGGGCCAAAAACCGCTGCGACGGCAAGCCCGCCGTCGAGGCTGCGTTTGAGCGCCCCCCACTGCGCCAGCGACGACATCACCAGGTAGGGCTCATCGGGGCCGCTGATGAGGGTGAGACCGAGTTGTGAATACTGGAGCGCCGCCAGGCCCAGGAGAAAAATGCCAGTCGCAACGCCCCAAGCCGTGAGCCGCGGTCCGCGATCCGCGTCCGGGATCGGGGTGAGTTGGCGAATCGGAGCGGACGCGGACCACAATTTGAGCACAAAAAGGAAAACGAGGGAGTAGATGGCCAGCCATGCGAAGCCTGTTGTGGATCGCACCCTCGCGTGACTCCACAGCGGGTAAAACCAGTGGCACCCGCAGTACAGGGCCCACAGCAGGGCGACCGCACGGCCAGGTCCCGGTCGACGCCCGTACGTTCTCAAGGCCTTCTCATAGACACGGCGCTCTGGAACACTGACTCCATTCGGTCGAGGTGGCGTTTGACGCCGAAGAATTGACGGGCGCGGGCTCGTCCCGCCTCACCGAGACGATCGCGAAGGGACTGATTGCCAACAAGCTCCACCAGAGCGCGCCCGAGCCCGTCGACGTCGCCAGGGCTGCACAAGAGACCGGTTTCGCCGTGGACGACCATCTCGGGGACGCCGCCACCGTCGTAGGCCACCACCGGCCGCCCCGCCGCCATCGCCTCCATCACGGCCCGCGGCAGAGGGTCCGGCCACAGGGTCGTCACGGCCACCAGGTCGACTGCGGCCATCAACTCCCAGATGTCGTCGTGAGGAGGAATCAGGTGGATGCGCCCGGATCCGGCCCCTGCAGAGATCTCGCGCCGCAACCCTTCGACAAAGAACCGTGGGCCCCGGCCCGCGATCAGAAAGTGTAGCTCCGGGTTCACCCTTGCGGCCGAGTGTGCCGCGTGCACGAAATCTCGCGCGCCCTTGTGTGCCACCAACTGGCCGAACAGCCCCACTACCACCGTATCCGGCGAGAGGCCGAGGCGGGTCCGCACAGTCTCAGACGCGATTGCACTCTCCGGGGTGTCGACGCCGTTGTGAACCACCTCGACCCGGTCGCCGAGACCTTCCTCCCGCAACCACGTGGCAACCGCTTCGCTGACCGCCACGATCATCGCGGCGTCGCGCTTGAGACGTCTGGCAAACCAACGTCGCCGCCCACCCGGCGGTAAGATCTCGCGCAGGTGCCACACCGTCGGCAGCCCGCAGGAACGCGCCGCCGCCGCGCCCCGCAGATGGGGTAGACAGTTGACGTGCACGACGTCGGGACCGGTGGCGGCAAGCCAGGCGCGGAGCCGGTGGCTGCCGGGGTCGGGCAGCGCGTAGCGCACCGCTCGCGCCATCTGCCGCCACAAAGGCTGAGGACCGAACTGGGCCAGCCAGCACGCGCGCACCGGGATCGACACCACGCCGATCCCTGCGACTGCCAGTTCTGCGCCGAGCGACCACGGCCCGGGCGCCGTCGCTGCCACCCGGTGGCCCCGGCCGGCGAGCCCCCCAGCGAGCAGTGCGAGAGAGCGTTCGGCGCCGGTCGGCGCCGCCGTCGAGGCGAGGTGTGAAAGGAACGCGATCTTCATGCGATCGATCCACTGTCGAGCCACCGCGTGAGGACCAGCAGTGCCCACAGGCGGCGCCCGTTGTCGCGAACTCCGCCGAGGTGATCGTCGACCAGGTGTGCGACCTCGCGAGGTTTCAGCACGCCGTGTCGCGCGAGGCTGCTCTCCGCGAGCCACTCTCGCATCTTCGGTTGCAGCGGCCCCCGCAGCCAGGCGCCGATCGGAACCTCAAAGCCCCGCTTGCGGCGCAGGGCGCCGGCTGCAGGCAAAAGCTCCGAGGCGACCCGGCGAAGGACGATCTTGTCGCGACGCATCGTCTGCTTGTAGCAGCCCGGCAGTGCGAGCACCAGGTCCGCGACCTCGTTGTCGAGGTAGGGAACACGGACTTCGAGCGAGTGTGCCATCGACATGCGGTCGACCTTGGGGAGAAGATCACCGGGAAGAAAGGTGCTGCGATCGGCCTCGAGACGGCCGTTAACGGGATCGGAATCGGACCACCCGCGCCACCTCACCGCGAGCTCCGGATACAGCCGCCGCAGGTCTTCCTCGGTGGCTGACGCCGCCTCGAGCAGGCGATCGATTTCTGCCGCCGAAAAGACCCGGCCCCAATCGAGCTGCCGGTCAAGCCCCGGCGCCATTTCAAGCCGTTGCACCAGGCGCTCCGAAGGCGATCGGCCCGCGAGCCGCAGAGCCAGCGGCAGGATCCGTCGACCCGGACCGCCGAGCCGGTCGAGCGCGACGTCGTAGCGTTGCCGCGCGTATCCGCCAAAGACCTCGTCGGCACCTTCGCCCGACAGGGCCACCGTCACCCGCTGGCGCGCCAGCCGCGACATATACCAGGTCGGAACGGCGGTGGGGTCGGCCAGTGGCGCATCGAGACCGTCGATAATGCGCTCGAGGTCCCTCGCAACGGTTTCCGGATCCATCAGGAGCTCGGAGTGATCGCTCTCGAGATACTCCGCGATCTCGCGAGCGGCGGGCAACTCAGAGACGGCTTCTGGACCCTCGAAGCCGACCGAAAAGGTGCGCAGGGTGCCGCTGATCTTGAGCCTCGCGATGGCGCTCAGGACGCTGGAATCGAGGCCTCCCGACAGAAAGACACCCACCGGCACGTCCGCCACGAGCTGCCGCCCGACTGCATGTTCGAGCACCGCCCGCAGCTGCTCGACGACGCCCTCCTCGAAAACGTCACCACGAGCGTCCGGCGCCGGTGGGGCCCAGTAGGGTGTGAGGCGTTCGGCACCGTCGGAATCGATCGTCAGCAGCGAGGCCGGCGGGAGCGATCGCACGCCTGCAAACGGCGCCCCAAGGGGCGAAAGATAACCATAGGCGAGGTAGTGGCGGAGCTGGACCGGGTCGAAGCGGCGTCTGGACGGAAACCCTCCGGCCTCGAGGGCGCGGAGCTCGGACGCGAAGGCGAGCACGCCATCCTCCCGACAGAGATAGAGCGGTTTGATGCCGAAACGGTCGCGAGCCAGGTGAAGGCTGCGGCAGGCCCCGTCCCAAACCGCGAGCGCAAACATCCCGTTGAGCCGCGCGAGGCTCTCCGGTCCCTCCTCGGCCCACAGTCGCAGTACGACCTCGACGTCTCCGGAACTGCGGAACCGGTGCCCTTTCTCTTCGAGCTCCCGCCGCAGCTCGCGGAAGTTGTAGATTTCACCGTTGAGCACGATCGCCAAAGCAGGATCGTCGATCACAATCGGCTGTTGACCGGTCTCGAGGTCGATCACCGACAGCCGCCGAAATCCGAGCGACACTGCAGCGTCGTCGAAGAACCCCGCGTCGTCCGGCCCACGGTGGATCAGGGCGTCGGTCATGCGCCCGACCCTCCGGCGCCGATCTCCGGCCTCCGAGCCACCCAGGATGCCGGCGATGCCGCACATCAGACGCCGATTCCGATCTCGACCGTCGGTCGAGGTTGAGCCACGAGTCCTTTGACTGCCGATGCGGCCGCATCCCGCAGACCTCGAAGCGCGACCAGAGCGGACTTGGCGGGCCCAAGAGCGCGCACCCACGTCAAGTGGCGCGCCATCGCCTGGCCCCATCTCGAATCGAGACGCCTTCGAATTTCCTCGGCATCGAGAGCCTCGGCGTTTTCGAATGCGGCCAGCAGGGCGGCATCCGAGTACTCGTTGGCGGTCTCCGGAAGCTCCTTCCGGAAGACCATGTCGGCCGCCAGCATCGCCAGCCCCAGCCGCCGATCATCGGAGCGCTCGAAGTGACGCCACACCCGGTCCAGATACTGCCACTGAAGGCGCGCGTTGTGGGGCCGAAAATCGGCCAGCTTTCGATGGACCTGCGAAGCCTGCAGTGCGCGGTGGGCGCCGAAGTGGAACGCCTGGAGCGGAGAAGGGTCGCACGCGTGCAGAATCAGATCCCGAGGCGGGTTGTCGAGGACCAGCTTGCGGCCCGGACAGTCGGGATCCGGGTCGACATAAAGGGTCTCCGCGTGTTGCCGCCACCGCGCCCGGTTGGAAAAAAGATGGGCGCCGATGATGCGACTGTCGGTCATCCAGTCGGACACCGCCACCACCAGATGGTCGAGATCAGCCCGCTCCTCGAAAACCCGCGCGAGATCGGAGAGAACCTCGTCATCAGCCAAAACCATGTCCGCGTCGAGTTTGAAAAAGAGATCGTGGCGCTCACTTTCCGCCATGATCGTCTGGTACAGACACGCGTGCGCCTCGGCGTTGGGCAGGTCCTCGAAGCTGCGATGCTCCCACTCTCGATAGGTCTGGCTTTCGAGGGATCCCCGACATCGTCCATACTCCGCCTCGCCGGAATACAGGGTCAGCACGAGGACTCTTGGGCGGCTGCTCATGGCGCTGCGCCGCGGACGGGCCGCTCGGCGCTTTCCCGGGTGATGGGGGAGTGCGCCCGGGGAAGTCCCTTCGATGGTGTGGTGGATGGATGTTCCACAGCCGAATTATAGGTCACGGGGTGTGGTCCGCTTCTCAGGTTTGTATGATTGTGGTGGACAATATGCCGGTTTTTGACGATGCATTCTCGTGGGTTCTCGGCCGCTACCGGGTGCGCCTCCTGTTGAGGGCCGCCGGTCGGAGCGGGGAGATCTTCCGCTACGCGCTGGTTCGACCGCGAAAACTGCATCACTTTCATATCGTTTCGACGCAGCGGAACGCCGGCGGCGATGTGCTGCGCTGCCTCGAATCGGTGTATGACCAGCGGTACCCCCGCGATCGCTGCCGGCACCTCGTTATCGACGATTCTTCGGACGACGGCACACCTGATCTCGTCGAGGCGTGGCTTGCCACATATCCAGGTCACGGCATCGACTTCGTCCGCCGCAGCAATCGCTGCGGCGGCACCTGGAACACACTCGACGGAATCCGACAGGCGGATCCGGGGTCGATCGTCATCGAGCTCAACGGCGATGACTGGCTGCCGGACCCGGGTGTCCTGGCCTTCCTCAACAAGGTCTACCAGGACCCCGGTGTCTGGATGACCTACAACACCCAGCGCGAGTCGACCGGGGTGATCCCGTTCCAGCTGCCTCCGTCGCGCGAGGTCCGGCGAACCCGCGGCTACCGGAAGCACGAATGGGCCACCAGCCACCTTCATTCCTTCAGGCGACGACTCTTCGACCACGTACCCGACGAGGTCATGATCGATCCCGCTACCGGCAATCTGTGGGAGTCCGCTGACGATGTCGCGCTCTACCTCTGGATGCTCGAGCTCGCCGGGGAGCACGCCATCCACGTCTGGAGAATCACCTGTGTGTACAACTTCCATCCCATGACCGAGTATCGCCTGGATCGCGCAGGTCAGCTGGAAAGAGCGCAGCGGATCCGTTCGTGTGACCCTGCCCGAACACTGGCAGAGCTGTGAATCGACCCGCCTGCGCGCGACGCACCTCTGCGCCTTTGCCTCTGCACGGCCGGGCAAAAAGCCGAGCCGCGTAGCTCGCCGAGATCGACGGACCGCCCTGATCGAGTATCTTGGATGTGGATCAAACGATAATGACCACCGAACCCATCAAAACCTATCAACCCGATCAGGACATCGGATGGAGCGCCGGAGTCTGGAGGCTGATGGCGGTCCGTCTCCTTGCCAGCCGTGAGCTCATCTGGCGTCTCTTTGTCCGCGATTTCACCGCCAGGTACAAACAGTCTCTCCTCGGCGTCGGGTGGGCCGTTCTGTTGCCCGTATGTGCGATCGGCGCCTTTGTTCTACTCAACGCGTCGGGGGTGCTTGCGGTGGGCGACATCGAAGCGCCGTACCCCGCCTGGGCGTTGCTCAACCTCACCGTTTGGCAGGTGTTTGCGGCGGGAATCACGGCCACTACAGGGTCGATCGTCGCCGGCGGCAGCATGGTCGTCAAGATTAACTTCCCCAAGGTTTCTCTGGTGATCGCATCGCTGGGAAACGTCATCGTGGAAACCGTAATCAGAATCATGATGGTCGTCGGCGTTTTCATATGGTTCGACATCACACCGTCAATCACCACGTTCCTGGCGCCCCTGGTTCTGATTCCGGTCCTTGCGCTGACCCTCGGACTCGGCCTGTTCCTTTCCCTCATGAACGCATTGCTCCGCGACGTGATTCACGTCGTGACGGTCGGTGTGACCTTTCTATTGCTCATCACCCCGGTGTTGTATGCCGATCCAGGGCGCGGCGTATTGTCAGCCATTTCGCGCTTCAACCCGATGGCGGTCTTCATCCGCGCGGCCCGCGATCTCGTGCTCGTTGGCGGCCTCTCAGAACCGATTTCGTTCGTCTGGTCGTCCGCGGTGTCATTTGCGATCCTGTTCATCGCCTGGCGACTCTTCACCATGGTCGAGCCGCGAATGGTTGAACGCGTATGAACGAAACCGTGGTGAGTGCTCGGACGGTGTCCAAAAAGTTCTGCCGAAGTCTCCGGCGCGCGGTCTCCTACGGCATCGCTGACATCGCCCGCAACGCCTGTGGCCTTGCGGCCGGCAGTCACCGCCTTCGACAGGGCGAATTCTGGGCCGTCGACGGTGTGTCACTCGATCTTCGGCGGGGCGAGGTTCTGGGCATCGTCGGGGTCAACGGGTCGGGCAAGAGCACCACTCTCAAGATGCTCAACGGCCTTATCATGCCCGATCGTGGGCGGATCGAAGTCGCCGGCAAGGTCAGCGCCCTGATCGAGGTTGGTGCCGGTTTTCACCCGATGCTCACGGGACGCGAGAACATCTACATCAACGGCGCAATCCTCGGTATGCCGCGGCGCGAGATCGATCGGCGCTTCGACAGCATCGTCGAATTCTCCGGGGTCGCCGACGCCATCGATTCCCCTCTGAAGTTTTACAGCTCAGGCATGTATGTTCGACTCGGTTTTGCGGTCGCGGCACACCTCGAAACTGATGCTCTGCTGGTCGACGAGGTGTTGGCAGTCGGTGACGCCGAGTTCCGAAGCCGGTGTTACCGGAAGATCGCGGACATGCTGCGAGACGGCGTCGCCATTGCCTTCGTTTCGCACAACCTCATCGATCTCCAACGTCTCTGCAGCCGCTGCATTTGGATTGACAAGGGCCAGATTGCGGCCGAGGGACCGACGATGGACGTGCTTGGATCCTACAGTGAACACCTTGACCGGATGACTCTCCAAGAATGCAGTCTCGATCGCGGCGCAGCGCCCGACCGCTACAGCCCCGGAGGGCGCCTGACCGGGGTGCGCTTTCTCGATAGTCGCGGTGAGGAGCGCGAGGTCTTCGAGTCGGGCGAGTGCTTTCGGGTTCAATTGGCTTTCGAGATCGACAACCCTGGCGATGCCCTCACCTTCACCTTCTCGTTTCGATCAGGAGACGGCGCTGTGTACTCGGCGTACTGCTCGGCCTATGACAGTTATACGCACGTTGCACCCGGCGATACCGGCGCCGTCGAGCTGCGCATTCCGCAACTCCTGTTGGCGCCCGGCCTGTACTCGACCGCAGTCGGGCTTTGGGACGGAGAATATCTTGCCGCTTATGACTGGCAC
Organism: Candidatus Sulfomarinibacteraceae bacterium; assembly: GCA_963733915.1. Lineage (GTDB taxonomy): Bacteria > Acidobacteriota > Thermoanaerobaculia > Thermoanaerobaculales > Sulfomarinibacteraceae > Sulfomarinibacter. Next base: position 810,562 of record CAVTEP010000011.1, on the reverse strand, counting down.
TGGGATGTCAAGCGGTTTCGAGTTGTTTCGGAAAGGCCGATGCCCGGGCGTTTCGAGTTGGCACACACGTGGGTGCCGATCGAAGCCGGCTCCGACAACGGCGAGTGTCGATGATCGACATCGATTACTGTGCGAGCTCCTACTGCGCGTTTCGATACGTGGTCAAACCCGGTGTGGGCTGGTCAGCCACCAGGCTACCGGCGCTGCCGAAGGAAAAACAACGGAAGCGTGTACCCGTGAGGTCGGCTGGAGAGATCCTCGCTCACCTGAGAACTGTTTGTAGCACCGTCGAGAAGGAAGGCCCCATCGGTCTGCTTCTGAGTGGCGGCGTCGACTCCGCGATCCTCGCCGCGCTCCTGCCGCCAACCACCCCGACATTCACCATCCGTTTCGACGCAGAAGGCGCGCTCGACGAATCCAGCGCCGCGGGGCGCTATGCTCGCCATCTCGGGTTATCGAACACCGTGGTCGTGGTCAGCTGGACCGACTACGAGAAACACATCGATGGTCTCATGGGCAGGAAAAACGCGCCCCTCCATCCAGTCGAGGTGGCATTGTACGCGGCCGGTCTCGTCGCCAGAAGGAATGGGGTCAAGACTCTGGTCACCGGCAACGGTGCAGACTCGACATTTGGCGGGCTTGACGGTCTTTTGTCACGGGATTGGAGCTTCGGGGAGTTCGTCGAGCGGTATACATTTCTCGACCCGCAGCGTGTCCTCCGTAGACCGCAGACAATGAACGATGTGTTTGAGCCGTACCGTACGAAGTCAGGAGTCGATGTCGTTCGGTTTCTCAAGGAGGTCCACGGAACCGGTATCGTTCAGATGTTTGAGAACGCTCTCGGTAGCGCCGGCTGCGAAATCGTTTCGCCTTATGAGGACTTCGCGCTCAGCGCCCCGTTGGACCTCGACCGCATCCGAAGCGGTGAGCCGAAATATCTGCTACAGGATGTTTTTCGACTCCTGTATCCGGACCTTGACGCACCTGGAAAAATCGCGTTCGCACGGCCGGTCGGCACCTGGCTTCGGGAATGGACCGGGCCGACAAACGATATCTTTGCGGGATCGCTCGACGCGAGTCAGTTCACCGGAGAGCAACGTTGGCAGATGTACTGCCTCGACCGGTTCCTGGCACTCGGGTAGACTCGAAGGAGCGCATGACTGCTCCACGGCCAACCCGAGTTTCAATCGTGTGGGCGCGAGGCGGCTACCCCGACACGCCGCCTTTCAACCCTGACACGGCCTACCCTGAATACCGGGGCGAGGTCGGCCCTCAGGGCTCAAACCCGGTCTACGATGCGGTCCGTACGGCCTTGCGTGACCTCGGATTCGACCGCGACAGAGTCGATACGCGAGAGTGGAATCCGCTCGGTCACATCGTCGGCCCCGGCGACCGGGTGGTGGTGAAACCGAATCTGGTGACCCACGAGTACCGCCGTTCGTGCAACTCCGCAGGCGATGTGTTTTCGGTCATCAGTCACCCGTCAGTGATTCGAGCGGTCGCAGATTATGCGGCATTGGCCCTCAAGGGACGAGGATCCCTCGTCATCGCGGACAACCCTTCGATTGATGCCGATTTCGACGTCCTTCTTTCGGCCTCCCGGCTCAAGAGCCTGGAGACCGTATATCCCGCGCACTTTGGGGTGGAATGCACGGTACGAGATCTCAGACCGCGGCGGACCGCCGATCTCGAACACTACGGTTACCGCTCAAAGACCGTATCACTCGAGGGAGATCCCAACGGCAGCACCGTTCTCGATCTCGGCAAACGCTCGTTCTTTCACGGCCTCAACCCCCTGTTGTTTCGCGGCGTCTTTACGAATCGCTGGGAAACGATTCGAAACCATATCGGTTCGCGACATCGCTACTCGGTGTCCAACACCATTCTCGATGCGGACGTCTACATCTCCGTGCCGAAGCTCAAGACCCACCACAAGGTCGGCGCAACTCTGAATATCAAAGGCCTCGTCGGGATCAATTCCAACAAGAACCACCTCATCCACTGGCGGATCGGTTTCCCAAAGACCGGCGGCGACGAATTTCCGACGCCGCCGAGCGCCTTCGACTATTTCGTTGTTGGGCTTCGACACGCAATGCTGGATCTGCTTCCGGAGCGTGTGGTGATGTGGCTGCGAACAAAGACAAAGGGCACCTCACTGTCGGTGGTGTTGGAGGACATCCGCGGGACCTCGTTCAAGTGCTACCGAGGTGCGTGGTCCGGGAATGACACCTGCTGGAGAATGGCAGCCGACCTATACAGGCTGTTCATCCTCGACCAGTCCGGACATCGAATTCCGCCGGCCCGCCCTCTGCGGACGTTCTCCGTTGTTGACGGCATCGTTGCCGGCGAAGGGAACGGACCCTTCTGCCCCTCAGCTCGCGAATCGCGGGTTGTGCTCGCTGGTGAGAACCTTCTCGACGTCGATGCTGTCGCGGCGCGGTTGATGGACTTCGATGTCGAACGCATTCAGTACATTCATCGCCTGCTCAATGCGGAGGGGCGAAGCGTTCAAGATATTGGCGTGACGATTGCGGATGCTCCCTGTCCGGATTTCTTCGATCCGGCACATCGGTACCTCGGGTTTACTCCACCCTCGGGCTGGACGGAGCTCCCACTGCACGGGAAGGAAGGACTCCCGCCATGAAAATCATCGTTCTCGCGGCAGGAAAAGGCGAGCGGCTGATGCCCCTGACCAGAGCAAAACCGAAATCGCTGCTCGACATGGGGAACGGCCGGACCCTGCTCGAAGAACAACTCGTGCGGATGACGGATTCGGGCGTTATCGACGAATGTGTTCTCGTCGTTGGCTACCGTGCCGAGCAGATCGAGGACGCCCTCCAATCAGAATCGACACCGGCGCTGCGGACTCGCACCCTCTACAACCCTTTTTTCGGCGTCTCCAACAACCTCGCCTCGTTATGGCTCGCAAAATCCGAAATGCACGAAGACTTCATGATCACCAACGGCGACTGTATCTTCCCGGCCGACATCTATCGCGATTTTGTCAAAGGGGCCGAAAATGGCGTGGGACTCTGCGTGAACCGCAAGCGACGTTTTGACGATGACGACATGAAGGTCACTCTTCGCGACGGTTTCATCCAAGAGGTCTCCAAATTGATCGAGCCCGCCAACACCGACGCCGAATCTCCTGGATTGGCGATCGTCCGTGGCGAGGCCGCCCGCCAGGTCTTCCGCCACCGCCTTGAATCTCTCATGCGCCGACAGGAGATGCTGGATCGTTTCTGGCTCGAGATGTTCAACGATCTGGTGAATACCGGCACCCCGGTCAGATCTTGGATGTTTCCTGAGGGAACCAAATGGCAGGAGGTCGATTTCCACCTCGACCTCGACGTTGTGCGATCGGTGCTTCAGTTGGGCGACCTCTGAATCGGTTCATTTTGGCGGAGTCATGATTCGAGGTCTCGTCACGCGCTTCCGTTCCGCCAGCCAGAAGCTGGCGTCGCACGCGAGCCTCACCGCGGTCATTCTCCGCTATCACATCGTTCGTGGTCACAGAGTCGTGTTGTTCGAAGCCGATTGGTTGGGGCTCTACCCCTTCGTGCGACCCCTGATGATGCGGCTTGCACATCGCCCATCGATCGAGATTGCGCTCGTTACCAGAAAGTCGGAGCTTCGGAAGATTGCAGAGTGGATGGCGCGGGATCTTCCAACCAGAAGCCGCAAGGGAATGGTGTTTTCGTATGAAACCATGGCGGCTGTGGGCCTCAAACCCACAATGTTGATTTCCTGCCAACCGTATTCTCGAATCGCTACTCAGCTTCACGGCATCCCGAAAATTCAGCTGCTGCACGGCATCGCCGACAAACGCGGCCAGCTTTTCGGTGAAAGGAAGTTGAGCGATTTCACACATCTGTTCTCACCCGCCCCGATTGTGACGGAGTTGGCCCGGGAGCGCCTCGTCGGCGACAATGTTTTGGAGGATTCCCGGCTCGAGATCGTCGAGGTGGGCTGTCCAAAAACCGACGATCTGTTTGATGGATCCTATCAGCGTCACACAGTCCTCCAAGACCTCGGTCTGCCGACGGACCGCCCGACGGTGCTGTATGCACCCACCTGGGAAAAAGAGGCCTCCTTGGAGCAGCATGGTGAGAAAATCCTATCTGTCCTGGCCGAATTGGAGATCAACCTGCTCGTCAAGCCTCACCCGCTTTCGCTTGCCGATCGCAAGGATCCGTACCTGGTCAAGAACGGGCACGGCGGGAAAGACTGGGCATCGATTCTCGGCGGCTGGCAACGTCGGTTCCAAAATCTCCGTTGGGTACGCGACCCATACGCCAACCCCTATCTGGTCGTGGCCGACCTGCTGGTGAGTGAAGGCAGCGGTGTCGCCTTCGAGTTTGTTCTGCTCGAAAAACCAGTCGTGTTTATCGACACCCCACTTGTGTCCGCACGGCACGGTGTCGACAACCTTCACCACCGACTGAGCGCCTGCGGCACCACGGCGCCCTCCGTCGGTGATCTTCAGCCAACCGTCCGTCGTTTGCTGAGGGCGCCAGAAGATGGCGCGACCGACCGACAACAGCTCATCCGCCAGCTTGCCTACAACCTTGGTCGGGCAACAGACGTCGCCATGAACACTATCGACCGGTTGTTGGGGGAGTCGAGTTGATTCCAAAGTCCGCCGCCTCAGCGTATTCCGTCGATCGAATCAACATTCAGGATTGCTCATCCCAAGTCGGCGGCGTCTCGCCCTGATGGGGAGTCCTCACAACGCATCGCTCGGTGGCGGGCAGCCCGGATTTCCGCCAGCGCCAACGGAACTACAAAAAAACCGCAAAAATGCACAAAAAAGATGAATCGATAGTGATATGCAGTGGCCGCGAGAAATACGAAGGGAATCTGGAACAGGACGATGAGCGAAAATAGGGCGGTGCCGGGCAGCCACTTATATGCCGCAGCGACAAACACCAGGAGCGCCAACGGTACGACGGCGTTCCAGTAGACGAATCGGCCGCCAACCAGACCAGCGTAGTCGCGGCTGTGATTCCAGATGAGGTCCTGGAGTTCGAATGCCCACTTGAGCCTCGGGGAATGCGCCAGATAGTGGAGCATCGTCATGTCACCCCAACGACGAACGAAGCTGCGATTCCACCAGACGCCCTTGCGCAAGAACCGGCGATCGATCAAATCGTTGGACCACAGATAGGCCTCGCGAAACGGTCCGATGATCGTCGTGAACAGGTAGGTCTTGTCGCCAGTCAAAATCGGTGCATTCCCGGCAACCCGTTCGTCATACAACGCCGACAGGTCGCGGTACACATCCATTGAGTCTTCCAGTCGGTACTGATAGAAGAGGGGCTCGAAGCTACCGCGCCGATACTCTCTCTTGATGGTCTCCACCCCGACGAATCGCTCCATGCGAAGCTGGTCTCCCTCCGGATCATCGGTGTGATAGCCCCCGGGGTTTGCAAACAATCCGAAGACCGGCCCCGCCTTCATCCAGAACTCGAGCCGCGCATAGTCGGTCCGCCCATGGGCACCGATCAGATTCGAGACTCCAAGCTGCAGTACCGCAAACAATACCCAAGAAAAGACTGCAAACCTGATCGCGCTTCGTCGTTCGAGAAGGCCCGTCGCCATGATCAACAACGGGATCCCGAAGACAAAAAGGAATCCGTTGTGGCGCACGAGAAAACCCATCAGCAAAAGAGCCAGGACGAAGCTCAGTCCGGCGCTCAGCTGCAGCGGCCCGCGATCTCGCGCATTCATCCACAGTCGGTAGACCAGGAACGCCCACAACAGCGTGCACTGGGCGAAGGGAACGTCCTTGAAAATGGTGACGTTGTAGAGCCCTATCGGGATGGAAAACGTAAAGAGGAACCAGAACACCGCGATTACCGCCCGGCTGACTCCCGCTCGATAGGCAAAAAAGAAAATCGAGCTTCCGAGCACCGCCGACACCACGATCTGGAGTACGCCGATGATGGCCGGTGTGTCCGCAATCTGCGTCGCAGCGAGCACCACCATCGTGTACAACCACGGAATCACGTTGTTGATCTCGAGCGTCTTGAGCTGCGTCCACTGCGCAAACGAGTCGTTCTGCATCGCCCCCGGCCATTGGCCGGCCAGCCAGAAGCCGAACACGGCGACGGTCGCCAGGCACATGAGCCACCACACCCACCTCTGGTCATCCATCGTCAGCACACGAAGGGTCAATCTCCAGCCGGCCTTTCCGAGGATTCTCGGCAGCGAAAGCAGGACAAAGCTCGTCGCGCCGAGAAGCGTCGCGACCAGGAGTTGCACGACAATCAACAACAGACTGAACGAACGGGTACGCAGTCCGACCGTAGAGATCGAAACGATGCCATCAGCTCCGACACCGCTTTCGACCGGGAGCTCGGCTACCGCATCATCGGTAACGACCCGCACGCTGTGGAGGTCGACCTGCAAGCCGGGAATGGCGGGTTCGAGCTCGATACCGAGAAGATCCGACCGAGGCAGTGGAACCGAAACCACATGTGTTCCAGCGACCACTTGTTGGTCGACGCGGTGGACTACGAATTCGACGTAGGTCTCGTGGAGATCCAACACGACGGCATCGTCATCGACGTCAATCCTGGCCTTGCCGCCAAACGGGCCTTTTGCGAGGACGATTTCCAGCGACGAAAACGCTTCAGTGAGGTGCACGCCGTTGCCGCCTGCCAGCACGTTCAACAGTCCACCTTCGGTCAACTCGACATCGCCCGGCGTCGCGAGCGACGCGAGTTCCACTTGCCGCAATCCATCGAGGATGATGTCTCTGACCAACACCATCGAGGCATCGCCACCGAATTCGCCTTCGCCGAGACAGCTGATTGAGAGGCGATGCCCTTCATGTGGCAGCGGTACTGTGCGACCAAAGGTGAGTTCTGTCTGCTCGAGCTCGTTGAAGCCATCGCCCGAGTCCCAGCGCAAAAGCACCGGCGTCCGGTGAACGGCGGCGACGGTAATTTCGATCCGGCCTCCCATATGGTGCGGTCTCGAGGTCGCAATCAGCGCGAATGAGACTGCTGCCACCACGACCGATCCAACCCGAGGCACCCACCCCCTCACAAGACCTCCACGATCGGCTGAGCTGGGCGTTTCGCGGCCACAACGGCCACATACGAAAAGAGATCTCGCCAACCGAATACGGTTTCCTCGATCTCGAATCCCCCCAGCTTGAAGATACGAGCGGCGCGCTTCCGGGTCCTGTAAAGATTCACCTCGTCGGGGAAGAACACGATCGTCTTGCGAAAGAAGAAATGGGCCAGCCGCGACACGGTGTTGAGGATTAGCTCGTGGAGCGCGTACCACGGCGGCCAGAGGATGAGCAGCCGACCGTCCGCCACCAACACCCGCCGGAACTCCGCCAACACCTCTGCGATGGCGTCATCGGTGAAGTGCTCCATCACCCCGAGGTTCCAGATACCCGATACGCTTTCGTCAGCCAGCGGTAGACGCTGGATATCGCCCTGCACCCGGATCGGAAGAACGTTGAAGCGGTGAAGCACGACAAACGACAAATCGAGGGCCACCAGGACCCGGTCGCGCACAGGAATATCCCGAGAAGACTCCGAGGTTCCCGACCCGGCCTCCACAAAGACACCGCTGTCGGGAAACACGCGATCGAAATGGCGTGCGGTCGCGGGTGCGATAAACCGTCTGCGATGAAACATTAGCAGTCTCTGGAATAGACCGTTCTCGTCGCCGGTGAAGTACTCGTCCCAATCGCTCGACGCGCGACGACCCGAACGAGGCTGTCTGGTCACACGGAAACCTCAGCAATCCAAGCCCGCGGCCGGCAGAGTTGGGGTCGGACCCCACCGCAAGCGCGCGAGCCGCGTGAGCGACCGCAAGTATCCGATCGACGTGCGGACGAGAGCCATTTTCGAATCACCGACCGTCCTCGCCGTGAAATGAATCGGCACCTCGACAACCCGGAACCCTCGACGCCACATCAGCAATAGGAACTCGAAGTAAAATTCAAATCCCTCGCCAGTCACCACCGCGGCCGTTTCCGGCACCGCCGATCCAGCGATCAGACGGTACCCGGAGGTCTTGTCTCGTACGGGAAAAAACAACACCAGTGACACCCCGAGGTTGAAGGCCTTCGACAAAAATCGTTTCCACATGGGCATGCCGACCATCATCCCGCCTGGACAGTACCGCGAGCCGACGACGACCGTATCAGCGCGAATCGCTTGCAAAAAGGCCGGAAGTTCCTCCGGTTGATGGTTGAGGTCGCAGTCCATCAGGAGGTATGCGTCGACCGGTTTTTCGATGAGGCCGAATGCACTCACGCAGGCGGGACGGATACCGAGAGCATGAGGAAAGTGAACGATCGCCACCGAGCCGTTCCCGTTGTGCTCCCGTCTGAACTCCTCCGCCTCCTCGAGAGTCCCGTCGCGGCCTTGTACACAGATTCCGAACTGTACGTGGACTTTGGGAAGGTGTTGGTCGAGCGTCGCCGCAACCCGTCGCAGAAGGCGAAGCAGGTTTCCACGTTCATTGAATGCAAAAAGAACAACTGCGAGGTTATCGATCTTCATCGAGCCCGCGCCGGTCAAAAAAACCTCTCCTTGACCTCTTCCACCCACGATACGAGTCGAGATACACCGCTTTCCACGGTGGTGGTCGGCTTCCATTCCAGCACACCATGAGCCTTGCGTATATCGGATACGAAGATCTTCTGATCCCCCGGACGCCAGTCATCAAACCGCGGTGATATCGAAACCCCGAGCCGGTCCTTGAGCATTGCAATCAATTGGACCAGCGACAGCACGTTTCCGGGTCCACCTCCGATGTTGAATACCTGGCCGGCGATCTCCTCTCGTCGCTCGTACGCCGCGAGAAAGGAGTCCACAAGGTCGTCGACGAACAGCACGTCGCGCACCTGTTTTCCGTCACCGAAGACCGTCATCTGTTGTCCGGTGACGGCGGCGATGGTGAACCATGCGACCCAACCCTGATCCTCGACACCGTATTGATGCGGGCCATAAATACAGGATTGGCGGAACACCGCAGTTTTCAGTCCAAACACCCTCGAATAATCGCGGACGTACTGGTCTGCGGCGCCCTTGGAACAGCCGTAAGGCGAGTGGAAATCGAGCGGGCGGTCTTCACCGATACCCTTGGGGAGATTCCCGTACTCATACCGATCACCAACCTCGATGATCTCAAGGTCATCCATCTTCCCGTAAACCTTATTGGTGGATGCGAATACCAGGAGACCCTCGAAACTCACGCTCCGAAGAGCCTCGAGCAGGTTGAGGGTACCCCCGATGTTGATCGCGGAATCGGTGACTGGATCTTCGACCGATGTCGTGACCGCCACCTGAGCCGCGAGGTGCAATACGAGGTCAGCGTCGCGGTGGCGCTCGATGCACGTGTGTACCTCGTCGCCTTCGCGCATATCCGCCACAACGAGCTCGAAATCACCCTTCTGCCGCAGGTCCTCGAGGTTGGCGTGTGCCCCCTTTCGCGACAGATTGTCGAGCAGCACGACCTCCCATCCGTCGCGAAGACAACGCAATGCCGCGTTGACACCGATGAAACCCGCCCCTCCTGTGATGACAACCTTCACGAAATGCTCCCCTTATTTCATCTTCCACTCGACACCCAGTTGAGTCAACCTGTGCGGTGTCACGCGGCCGAAGGGGCGTGGTCGCGACACGCTCGCTCACCAAAACCAACCACTTCAGGGTTCACCGGAAAAATTCTCGAGATCAGGTATGCGGTCACCCTCGTCGACGATCATGTCGTTGATACACGCATCCAGTGACGCTCCTGACCATCGTTCTCGAACCGCACGCGCGACCGTATCGACGACCGCCGCGTCGATACCACCGAAGAGCCGGTCGTAAAGCTCGAGGACATCCTGATACTCGATGAACAGCGGGCTTCTCGCCAACGCACGCGTGATGTCGAGGCGCGACGCGAAACGCATGCCATCCTCGATCGGGCGCTCCATCCACGGCCGCGCATCCTGGGCGTACAGCTGCAGTAAATCCTTGAGATTCAGGATGTGGTAGTCGTCGGCCAGCATCGAGGACGTCATGTCGCGTTCGATGAAGCCATTCGGGTACACGATTCGAGGAAACGTCCGCCGCACCCACCAGTACGGCTTCCGCATCAGCCTGAAAAACAGGATGCGCCGCAGGCGCGCGGTGATGCCGGGCCGGTTTTTGGCCGACACGGCGGAAATCACGACCTTCCCCAGAATGGCGTAAAGTACTTCAGCCGGATGCAGAGCGATAATCGCTTCGAGCGCCATCATCCCCTGCCGGTATGCGGTCTCGCAGCGCTCAGGATGCGCCGTGTCTGTCCTGTTCCGCAACCGATTGAGCACCGTCAGGGCCTGAACATGGGTGTTGAGGCACAGCGTGTTTCCGGGGCTCACATCGAGCCCTCGCAGACCATTGCCTTTCTTGCCGAATTCCAGCTCGAGCGAATCATGTAGAAACCACATACCGACCCGATCAATGGCGTCGCTGTACCTGCGGATGACCACATCCAACGCGCGTTCGGCGTCGAGAATCCAGTCGACCTCGTCGCCGACCTCGCCCTCGGAAATCAGCAGATGGATGCCGTCAAGCACGAAGCGGAGGTGGGTCTCTGGTTGTTCACACCAGAATCCATGGACCCATTCGCCCTCGCTGAGAAACCGAGCTCGCGCGCTCCACGCGACCTCCCGGGCGAGCAACCGAAGGAGCCTGGAGCCGGTCTCGCGGTGCAGCTTCTGCAGGTACGACCACCACGCCAACGCACATTGCTGGCACGGAAAACGCATTCCCAGTGCGGGGTTGGGCCGCGGGTCAAAAAGATCACCATCGATCAGCTGTTCCCACAGCTCATCCGGGCCGCCAACCGAAAACCAATCGGACTTGAGAAGGGTCGCGTGGCGCAACTGGGAGATGAACCGCAGCTCTCGCACCGACTGGTTTTCGTCATGCGGCAGAACTACGGCGGAAAGGCAGACGTCGGCCCCGGCTTCGGTGTTCACGGCAAAGGTGATCGTTCCCTTTTGTTCATCCTCCGAAACCTCGCCGATCGTCGATCCACCATCCAGACGGACTCGACCATGGGCGTCAAATCGAGCCACCACGGGCGATCGCGGAATCCAGACGATGCACCCGCCTCCGGGCCGATCGATTTGAACGGCCAGACCCTTGCCAAGACGATGGACCGCAGTAAGTGGCCGCTCGAACAACAACTGCACGCCATCGGCCCCGTCGACGGCGCCCAGCCGAAAGAAACGAAACTCGGCTTTACCGATCCGGTCGGACACGATGGTTGCATCTTCACTCGGGCGCAACACACGCCGAGCAACGCCAGCGCCGCCTTCCACCTGCTGAGCCGCTTCACCTTCGAAGAGAGGATTGATGATCACGGAGCCTGGCCCACAGGGACCGCCCCCGGCACAGGCTCCGAGGAGCAGCATCGACGTCCCTGGATCTCCCTTTGCGCACATCCGAGAGCATTGTCACGTACAGTGGCGAGAGATCGGACTGAACCGGCAAACACATACCTCAATCGAGATACCCGAACATCCAGATTATAATGTTCCATCGGTGAGTATCTCCTCCAAGACACCCGTATTCGTCACCTCCCCAACCTGGCAGATGAACGGCGTCAACATCTTCGCCATGAATCTGGTCCGTGGTTTGCGCACATTAGGTTACGAGGCGTCCATCGTGCTGACCGACCCACGGCGGCGAGAGCCTCTCGAGTTACCACGACCGGACGATATCGAATTCGTCGAACTCCCGGTCGCTGAATCAGATTCGATCGCTACACGGTGGCGGGCGCTGATCCGCTTCCTCGACCAACACCAGCCGTGCGTCTATATCCCGAACTACGATTGGCACACTTCGTGTGTCGCGCCGTGCCTCGGCAGCCAGGTTGCAATTATCGGCATCGTGCACAGTGACGACCCTCGCCATTACGAGCACTTTGCCCGCCTCGGACACACTTGGAACTCGGTCGTTGCCGTGAGCCACCGCATCGGCGAGCAAATCGTCAATGACCGACCCGCTATCCGTTCGCGCTTGACTGTTATCCCTATCGGCGTGCCCGTCCCCGAGCCCGCCCGGACTTCGAAAAACGACTGTGGACCGCTGCGGATCGTGTACTCGGGTCTTCTCAAGCAATTCCAGAAGAGAATATTCGATGTGCCCAAGATTCTGGAAAAAGCAGCGAATCGAGGCGTGCACTTCAGCATGACCTTTGCCGGCGGCGGGGTCGACGAAGAGGTCTTGCGTACTGCCTGCGCAGACCTCGAATGCCGCTCGGCCGTCCGGTTTCTCGGGATCCTGGATCGCGACCGCCTGTTCGAGGAGCTTTCCAAACACGACGTTTTTCTGATGACCTCCGAGTTCGAAGGGCTGCCGAACGCGCTCCTCGAGGCCATGACACACTCTTTGGTGCCGGTCGTATCGGCGGTAAGGAGCGGTATTCCGGAGGTCGTTCGGCACGGCGAAAACGGACTCGTCGCGCCTGTCGGCGATATCGATGCATTCGCCGGGCATTTGCAGACCTTGGATCGTGACCGAAGGCTCCTTGCCGAGATGGCGACGAGGGCCCGCGACACTGTGGCGAACGGACCGTTTCGAGTGGAGCGCATGGTCGATGCCTATGCAGATGTGATCGAGCACGTTGCCGACGAGGCCGTGACCGGTGGCTTTGATCGACCGCGCGGGCGGATCCTCCCCCCGGCGGACCTCGGACCTCTGTGGCGCCATTACATACCGCGACCGGTGCGCTCGCTCTGGCGTCGGGTGCGCGATCTGGTCACTCATGGCTAGGATTTCGTCTTCAGGGTCCTCGGGTTCGCCGCGGACATGCCTCATTCAGCCCCGCCTCGGAGTGCTGACCGAAACCTTTATCGAGGCCCACGCACGCAACCTTCCTCAATCGCTGGTGCGCCTGGACTGCGACCCGTTCCCCACCCATGAAGAAAACGGGCGGCCGCTGACGTCGCTCGGTCACCCCTCGATCCACCGCACAGTCGGCCGGTTCTTCGGTCTCGATGCAAGGCGGGCGGATCGCGCATTTGCGCACAGACTGCCACTGCGGCTGCGCGAGGCTTCATTGACGCGGTTTCTCCGTCGCCGCCAGATCGAGGTCGTGCTGGCCGAGTACGGACCAACGGGCGTTACCGTGGAGGGCGCATGTGCGACCGCGGGGATCCCGCTTGTGGTGCATTTTCACGGCTACGACGCCTACCACCGACCAACCCTTCAACGCTATCTCCCGGAATATTTGCGGCTGTTCGATCGCGCGTTTTCCATCGTCGCGGTCTCTCGCCACATGCTCCAAAGGCTCATCGACATGGGTGCGCCGCCTGAAAAGGTCGTGTACAACCCTTACGGAATCGATGTCGACGCCTTCTCGCCGACGCGACCGGCCGAACAACCCGGCGCGTTGCTCGCCGTCGGCCGATTTGTCGAAAAAAAAGCCCCCGACCTGACGATTAGGGCCTTTGCGGAGCTGGCCGCGACCCGTGCCGACGCACGTCTCGTGATGATCGGCGATGGACCGTTACAGCGATCCTGCGAAGCCCTCGCCAACCAGTTGAACGTAGGCGACCGGGTCGATTTCCGGGGCTCCAGACCGCACCCGGAAGTGGCACGGGAGATGGCTCTCGCACGGTGTTTCGTCCAGCACTCGGTGACCGCCGAAAGCGGCGACATGGAGGGTACGCCGCTTGCAGTCCTCGAGGCGATGGCCGCCGGGTTGCCGGTGGTCTCAACCAGACACGGCGGAATCCTCGACGTCGTCTCCGACGGCACGACAGGTTTCCTGGTCGAAGAGAGGGACGTCCACGGGATGGCGAGAGCGATGGACCGGCTGCTTGTCTCTCCGCAGTTGGCCACCAGAATGGGCGAGGCCGGGCGCCGAGTCATCGTCGCCAGGTACTCGATGGACCGGAGCATCGCGGAGCTCGCCGCGATTCTCGAGCGGGCGGCGATTACGCGGCGACGCTTCGACGGCACCGCGACTGCTGATTGAACCCCAGTCGGCGGATCATCGGGAGGGCGCGAATGGCGCCTCGACCGGTTGCGGAGTCAAAAGATCGACTGTGATAATCGGCGATCCGGCGATGCGATCCCTGCGCCAGCCGGCGAATGCGGAAAAGAAGTTCCGTTCGAGGGTCAGGGCGGGGCTCCAGACAAGCCAGATCCGACTTCCCTCCAGACGGGCGCGTTGCTCCAGCTCGCGCGCTTCCGCCGCAATCAACGGCGAGAGCAACGCGTCGCGGTCGAGCCACCCCGGATGCTCGGCCTGCGATCGAGGCACTGTTTCCACCGTGATGGGTGTTGCCGGCTCGGCGAGAGAACGCTCGGCAACTCCGTGCTGCACCTCCAGCTGCCACAACCCGGCGACCAACACACGATCGCCGGCAGCAATCCGGGATGCCAGCGCACGACCGACCTCGATTCCCGGCGCGGGTGGCCGGGAAGGCAGGTCTGTGAGCCACATTGCGACCGTCACGGCACCGACCACGACATACGCGCCGGCCACGGTTCGCCGAGCAGCCGGGGGCAACCCTGTGATCAGGATCGCAAACAACGCCGCGGCCAGCGCCCACACCATCGACTCGGTGCGGCCGGCGAAATAGAGCGGCAGCCCGACCAGCGCGGCGAGACCCAGCCCCACGGCCGGTAGGAGACCGATGCCGAGACGTGCAGCACCCTGCAGTTCAAGGTTTTTCTCGGACCGGTATTTCCACAGCACACCCCCGCCGATCAGTGCGCCGGCGATCAGCAGAACCAGTATCGACACCGACATCCACGGCGGTACGGCTGTGGTGGAAACCTCGTAAAGGGCCGGGAAGGGACCCGCCGGTGCGAGCACCTCTGCCGTCGCCAGCCCGGGCCGCCCGGGTCCGGCAGCCGGTGGCCACCCATCCCATCGAGGCCCGTGGCGCACCAGCCATCACCGGGAGCCAGGCCAGCGTCGGCAGCGCCGCGCCCGTGATGGCGAAAGCGAGCTTGCGTCGATGCCCTTGCTTTATGAAGAACGCGAGTGCCGGCAGCGTTACAAAGCTCGCGAGACCGGCGTAGTGCAGCAGCGGAAGGCACCCGGCCAGAAGCGCAAACAGCACGGTTCTGCGACCGCCGCCTTCGATCCACGCGGGTCCGCGGATCCAGACGAGGGCGTTGACCAGGGCGAGAAGGGCATAGGTCCGCGCCTCGGTGCCAAAGTACAGAAGAGGCAACCAGACAACGATCAGCAAGGGACCCCACGGCAGCTTCCTGTAGGTAGGTGCATGCGCCCACCCCACCACCCACGGCAAAAGAGCGAACGCGAGCACCGAAGGCAGCCGCACCATCAGAGTGCCGAGCACCGAGCCCTCCTGCCAACCTACGAGCACGAAAAGGGCGTGGCAAAGGAGGTAATGGAGTGGCGGACCCGAGTCGACGACCAGCGCCGATATCAGCTCGGTCATCGGCATTCGGGCGAGGAAGAGCGTGTACAGCTCGTCGTGCCACACGGGGCGCATCCAGGCGCCGGCGAGGGCGCAGGTGAACGCCGCTGCAGCCACGATCAACACACCTCGGTGGTCGAAGGCCGATTTCGCGCCGGAAACCGGAGAATCCATCAATTCTCTCCTCGGGAGCTCGCAGCCGGAGGATGATCAGGCCCCCACCATATCGCCAGCGCCAACAGAGCCACCAGTCCGATCACCGAGATCACCAGCCCCTCCATGCGCGACCGCGACCTCGCAAGCGACGCGCGGACCTCGAAGGTTCCCGCCTCGAGTTCGATCGCCACCAGCCCCCATTGATTGGTGGAGGGCCGCTCCAATCCACCGACCTCGATCCGCCACTCGGGCCACCACTGGAGGGGCAGTAACACCCGGCCTGGAGCGTCGCTCGTGACCCGCCAGGTTCCGCCACCCACATCGCGCTCGATGACGGTGAGCCGCGCGTGTTGTCCGGCGAGCTGACCGAGGCTTGCGAGGCGGTGGTAGCCCGGCGCGTAGAACCCCGCCGCAGACGGCAGGACCGGCACCAGATTCCACTGTTGTTGGGCGATCACAGCCAGCTCCTCGGGCGTGCTCGCGGTCGGGACCGAGTCGATTGCCGCTTCCGATCCGGACCGGCAGCAGGACGAGCGGCAGGAACAGAATGACCAGGCCAGCTGCTCGCCACCGACCGCGCAGCTTGGCGAGGGCCATGATCGCCACCAGCGTGGTCGGGCCCAGGATGCGCCATGGGAACTGGAGGATCTCCATCTTGGGAAGATGCCACAATGGCGCCGACAGCGGCGTGCTGAGGAACACGCCGACGAGCACCGCCGCCGCCGCCGCCATCCGGTCCGCTCCCGCACCCCGCACGATCACGATCAGAGCGATGCCCGCCAGACTCACCGCAGTCGCCGTCAACAGCACACCCAGCTCGGACCCGTCGGGGATGAAGTTATTCCGCCAGTCGAGGGCTCCACTCACCAATTCCTTCATCGCAAGGTTGCGCGCATCGACGACCGCCGGGAGCCAGAGGACGGCGGCTGCCAGCAGCCCCGCAAGACCCCAGCCGGCGACTCCCGCGAGCCTCCGCACGCCTTGCGGCTTTCCCCTCACCAGTGCTCTTCAAACCGTAAAGAAGACTGACGACCCACGCCGTCCCGAGCAGCCAACCCAGCTGCAGGAGCATCCCCACCTGGCAACCCGCAACCAGCAGGACCCCTACCGCCAGACCGAGACCCCGCCATCGCGTCAGCTGCGCGGGTGGCATAGCCAGCGGGAGGACGGTCGCCGCGCCCGCGAGGGCCCAGAGCTCCGTGGTTGTCGAACGCGCAAGCACATCGGCCATGAGGTATGGGCTCAGGATGACCAGCCCTGCGACCTGCTCTCGACTCCAGCCGACCAATGAAACTGCGGCCACGAGAAGGGCGACAGCCAGAGAAATTGCCACGGCGCGCTGGCCGTCTCCCGCCAAGAGCGCCAACCCTCCCTGTACCGACTGCGAGATCGGTGAGTAGATGGTCGGCGCAAAGGTGCCGGTGCCGCCGTTCCAGCCGCGGTGGTAGCGCGGCAACACCGCACCCTCGATCCAGGCGCGCGCCTGCTCGACCGCATTGATCGTATGGTGATACGAATCGTCACCGCGCGGCGGGCGAAACCAGAAGAGCATTGCAAGCGCCAGTGGCACGACCCATACGAGGAGGAGGACCCGTCTCATGGTTTCCCGAGGAATCGACCATTGCTCTCGCTGTTCGATCGCGCCAAACCAAAGAGCAGCGCCAACACGGCACCCAGGCTGACGAAGGTCGTTCCCAGGAACATCGGCGGCCGATACCGACCCTCGAAGCGGTGGTTGCCCGCCGCCACCTCGAGATACTGGACGATGCCCGGACCCTGCTCGAGCTCTACCGGGCGTCCATCGAGGCGCCACTGCCATCCTTTGACGGGGGCCAGCGAGACCCACAGCCAGGCCTGTCGAGGGCGCCATGATCGTCGCCGAGCACGAGTTTCCGCCGAGTGTCTGCGCCGTCACATCGCCCCCACCACCACCCGGCCGATCGGGAGCCGGTGGGTGATCTGCAAGGCTCAAAACCGCCAGGGCGGCGTGATTGCGAATCAGACGCATGCCACCTCGACTGGCGACCTCCTCCGTCGCCACAGGGAGAGCCTCGCCGGCCGGCAGGATCATCCACTCGGCGGCCAGCGAATCGAGCCACCATCGGCGTACCGGGCCTTCGTCGGTGGTCGCGATGTGCGACGCCAGCCTTCGATTGGCAACCGGGGCGTCGGTCCGCGCCAGGGTCAGATTCTCCTCGAGGTTGAGGTAACCCACCGGCCACAACCGCCGGGCCTCGAGCCCGGTGGCGAGCCACCGCATCACGTCCTCCGCGGGCGTCGGGACATAGACCCGGGCGCCGTCGGTCGCCTCTGACCAGGTCGGAGTGGCTGCGCGCGACCTCGTCAACCGGACGCAAGCCGATGAGCGGCAGACCGGCCACGATCATTCCCGCCGCGCCGGCAATCAACACCGCGGCGCGCGCCCGTCGTATTTCCGGGGTGAAGGCCGCGATGAGCATGAGCAGGGCCGGCAAACCGGCGACCCACCACCGCCACGGGTGCTGACCGAATGCGCAGGCGACGAGCGTGAGACACGAGACCACAACCGCCGGCCACTTGCCGCGTCCCTCGAGCCAGTCGTCCGCGCCCCTGCCGACAAACGGCAGGAGCAACGCGATTCCGAGCAACGCAAAGCGCGAGGGGTAGCGGACCAGACCTCCGGTGAGCACGATGAAGAGCCTCGCCGGCGCCGAGCTCGGGCAGGGTTGCGAGAAGTCCCAACCCGAGAATCACCGCCAGTGCCCACCGTCTCCGCCAGCCTCCGAGCAAGGCGCAAACGAGGATCGGCGCACCGAGAAAGAGGCTCTCCGCATAGACCATCCGCACCGCCTGCGACGATAGCCCCGGAACCAGGACACCACTCCAGTCCGCCGGCGTCAAAGCTCCTCTCAGCAGCCACGCAGCCGCCGGCCCGCGGTCGCCTTCCGCCACCCACACCAGAAACGGCACCAGCTGTACGCTCACGATCGCCACGCCCAGCCCGAGACCGATCAACGCCCGGCCGCGACGGCGCGCGACGGCGAGCGTCACGAGCAACCCCAGCGCCCACACCTGGGGTTCGCCGCCAAGCCAGCCGAGAGCCGTAGCGCCTGCCAACAGCGGCGCCGATCGGCGGCCCTCGAGACGCGCCGCCAGAACCATCCAGGGCAGCCAGGTCAAGGTCTCGAGGTTGTTGAGGACGCCGATCGTGACCAGAACCGGGCCGGCCGACCAAGCCGCCACTTCGGCCAATCGCCGAGCGGGCCGGCTCGCCCCGAGCTGCTGCGCCAGCAGACCGACACCGAGAGAAAACAGGGCAAGGTGCAACCCGATCTCGGCCGCCAGAGCCCAGGGCCCGGGAAGCGCGAAATGCAGCCACGCCGGCGGGTAGAGAACGGCGGTCTCCGGGTTCGCGAACCAGGCTTCTCCGCAGCCGTTGGCGAAGTTGAGCCACGGCGCCGTGCCGGAAGCGAGCATGCTCGCCGTGGCCGCGCGCATGGGCAGGAAAAAATCGATGAGATCGCGGTGCGCCGGCATCAATCCCGCTAGCGGCACCAGCACCAGCAGCAGCGGCACCCACCACAGACCGAGACGCGCGAGCCTGTTCAACGGAGCGCCTCCTCGAGCTCGTCGAACTGCCATGACGGCGCGGCCAGTAGCTCGCGCTCGTAGCCGCTCAAACCCGCCCGTCCACGAAGGGAGGCGGCGGCCGTCGCATGGTCAAAGGCGTCGCGTGCGGCGTCGATATCGCCGCGGTCGAGTTCGAGCCGAGCGACAAACAGCCAAGCCCGCACGGCGTTGGGCTCTTCGTCGACAGCCCTGCGGGCCAAATGGACTGCAGCATCCAGATGGCCGAGGTTGCGTTCAAAGCGCGCCCACTCGAGCCAGCCCCACGGTTGGTGAGGCTCGAGCGCGACCGCACGGGAGAACGCCTCCCGCGCGCCTTTGACGGCGTCCGGCCAGGAGCCGAGCTCGACCGCCGTCCGGGAGTAGGCCTGCGCCAGCGCCAGCCACAGCCTGGAAGCGCCGGGGTGAACACCGACCGCCCACCGACCGAATGCAATTCCCTCCCCCGCCTCTTCCCAGGTCCACGAAGCCCGCCCAAGGAGGTTCCGCGTGCGCCACTCGAGAGGCGCGTCGAACCACGGCTCGGCCCGCATCGCCCGCTCCACCGATGCGCTGCTCGGCTCCGCCGAGAGCCAGAACCACCGCGCCCACGAGGGCTGCACGATCCCCCACAGGACGACGAAGGCCGCGACCAGACCCACGACGACCCGCGCCGCCGATGAGCCGGCCCCACCGGCGTCATCGAAGTCTAATCGCGCCCCGTGCGCCTCTATGAGGCCGATTGTCAGGGCCCACCACCACAGGACAATGTCGATCGAAAGCAGATCGTGGAACAATCCGATGACCGCCATCCCAGTCAGCGCCGCCACCACCGATGGCGTTTCCAGCAATCCTCGGGGTCGTCCGCGCCGCAGCCATAACAGCACTGCAACGGTTGCGAGCACCAAACCCACCATCCCGGTCTGGACGAGCACCGCGAGCGGGCTCGACTCCGCATACGAAATCAGGAACTGGTGCTGCCCAACGTGGTCGGCGTGGAGCTGGCGGACCGGGCCCGCTGCGTCCACCAGTCCACCCGGCCCGACGCCGGTCAGGGGGTTTGCCATCCACAGATCGAGCGCCGCCCGCCAGATTCTCGGCCGAAACCAGGCGAGGACCTCCGGTTGACTCAGAAAGCGCCAACCGAGGACGGCCGCGGCGCCGGTCACACCGAAAACCAGCCCCACTGTTTTCAATCTCCCCCGTGGGAAAATGACTGCGGCAACCGCCAACGCTGCCAGCAACCCGGCCCGCGAACCCGTCAGCACGAGACCCGCCACCAGGACCGACGCCGCCGCGAGCCGCCAGCCGGAACGTCTAACGGCGACCTGTACGGCCGGTAGGCAGAGAACGATGAGCGTCGCGGTGACGTTGGGGTTTTCGAGCAGCCCGCCGACCCGCAGTTCTCCGAACCCGATCGCCTCGCAACCAACGCCCAGGGCAAGCATCAGACCCGCTGCAACCAAGACGATCAGGGAAGCTTCCGCACCCCGCTTTCCAATCCGGCGGGCGCTCACCCACAACCCCCAGGCCACGACCCACACCACCAGCACCTCGCGGGCGGCGAGGGGAGAGCTCGCCGAAACCACGGCCGCGACCGCTCCCCAGGCGATAAAGCCGAAGAGCACCCACTCCTCTGCGAGCAGTCGTCGCGGCACGAAAACCGCCGCTGACGCCAACCCGACGGCGAGCAGCACACCGACCACCAGACGCGGACCGGGATCGAAGGCGCCCCCGACAATTGCGGCCGCCGCCACCGCGGAAGCCGCCGTCACGACGGCGGCATCAGGGCGCTTCACGACGGCTTCCCGTGTCGACCAGGTCGAGGACGCTGCGGTACAACCCCGCGTGCGCGATGTTCGACGGCTGGGCGGTCTCCGAAAACCACGCCTCGGCAACTGCCGTTGGCGCCTCGCCCGCGGCAATCGCGAGGCGCGCGCGGAGACCCGCAAGAGCCGCCGATCGCGGCCGCAACCACTGGGCGCGATCCATTTCCGTTGAAGCCCTGGCGAGGTCGATCGGATCCCCGGAGTCGATGGCCGCAGCAGCTACGAGGCCCAGCGGATCGACCCGCCACGGAGCGAGGCGACGGGCATCGAGCGCCCCATCGAGCCGATCCACAGCCGCCTCCCGACTCGCCGCCGCGTCCTCGACAGCGATCGACGTGAGGTGGAGCACGGTTCCCGCCAATGCCAGCGCAACCGCACCAACGAGAACGATTCTGCCGCGAGCCGGCGCCGAGAGAACCGAGTCGCCACGCCGCAAAGCCAAGGCCCATCCGAGCAGCACCGCCCATGGCAGCGCCACGCCGGTGCCGTATAGCGAGAAGTCAACCAGGTTGTGGATCGGGATGACGGCCAGCGCCACCGCCAGCTCGGGCCGGGCCGGCCACAGTTCGCGAAGCAGCCGCCACAGGGCGAGTCCAGCGAGCGCACAGCCCAGCAATCCGACCGGACCGAGCTCGGCCAGGGCCTCGAAGGCCAGCGAGTGCGCGTGGCGGGGCCGATTACCGACCGCGAAGGGTACCGCTTGCGCAGCCTGAGCAAAACCCCCGATGCCAACTCCGGCGGCGGGCGCGTTGGTCCACACCCAGGCGGCCGTGCGCCAGTTGTCGGCGCGTAACCGCACGGGCTCGAGTTCCATGACGTCGCCGCGACCGCCAACGGCCGCCGCAAGTACGATCGCCAGGATCGCCGCCACCCAGATGACCCATCGGCGTCCCCGGCCACACGCGAGCCCGAAGCAGGCCGCCAGCGCGAGGCCGATGCCGATCGGAGATCTCGTCAACGCGAGACCGATCGTGCACAGCACCACTCCCATGATCCACGGGGTCGCCCTCCAGTCTGGTCGTACCCGCGCGAGGAGGAGCGGCAACGCTGTGGCGAAAACCACCGCGAGGTGCGACGGAAGGAGCTGCGAGGCGAAGGCACGTCCACTCGCCAGCCTTTCGGCTGCCGCTGCGCGGAGCTCGTCCGGGAGTTCGACGACGACGGTGGCAGCCCTCTCCATACCTCCGAAAACCTGCCAGAGACCCCATAGGGCGAGGCCGGAAATGACCAGTGCGAGCGATGCAGGCAATCGATCCGGGGTGGCCGAGCGCGAAGCCAGCCAGGTCAGCATCGCCGCCGTCGCCAGCAGCGCCAGCTGAGTGATTGCCGACGCCGGATCCCACCCGGTCAGCCCGGAGGCGCCGAGGACGCAGAGAACGGCAGCGGCGATCGGCCACACATACGCCGACGACGCCGGCGTTCGCCGCCAGCCCCAGACGGTGAGACCGAGCACGACCGCCGCAATCAGCACCGCTGTCGAGGGGAAGGTCTCGACCGGCCGCCAGACCGTCCAGCCGGCGGCCACGAGGAGGGCTGCTCGAGACCAGTCGTCAGATCGGCGTTCGACGACCGCAATCACCCGACGCAATGCCTGCTCCCTTGCGGGCACTTGGTCTGAAGGGGTCACCGCGGCCGGTCCTGCGCCTCATACGTCGATGGGGTCATCACCAGATCATCTTAACGTGTATGGGTCCGACACTCGCGCCCGCATACAAGAAGCCGACAACGGCAAAGAAAAAGGGGGCACCGAAGTGCCCCCTGCTGAGCTTGAAAGGCGGATCAAGATCAGTCGGTTTGGACGCCCTCGGGGTAAGACATGAAGCTGCCGTTCGCGTAGACGATGTCGCAGTCCATGTCCTGGGTGATACGGCCGTTGTAGGTGCTCGACGTCAGAGACGTCTCGAGCTGCTTGTCACGGGCGGCGGACGCGAGGGTGTAGAAACGCGACTCCGACGCAACGTAGAACACCGTCCGCCAACCGTCGTTCCTCGGCGCAGTCTTGACGTAGGTCGGCTCGAGGAAGGCTTCGAAGACGGAGGTGACGGGCCCACCGGCATTCGCGAGGAAGGACGGGTAGAACGCCATGTCTACCGCGTAAGCCTCGACCGCTGTACCTACCGTACGAAGGTCGGCCATCGACCTCTTCTGACGACCACGGTTGATGGCATTCAGAAGGTTGGGGATCGCGATCGCGGCAATGATGCCGATGATCGCGACCACGATGAGAAGTTCGATCAGAGTGAAACCACGATTCTTGCGCATTATGCTGCCTCCTTTCACGCAAGCCGCTTACTGCAAGGCCCGTGCCAACGATTATTGGGGCGGTTTGGCGCCAAAAGTGACGTTCCGCGTCAGTTGACTGGCCGAACGGTCCCGTGACACGTCATTTGGGTCGCAGGTCGTCATATTCCAGTTCCGCTGGCTCTCGGTCCCGAGATTCAGCCCCCCAAACCGGACCGGTGGACTCCCAGCGGTGCGGTGGCGACCAGACTCCCGGCCACGCCACCTCCGAGGTGACGTGCACCGCCAGTGCGTCGCACCAGTAATCGTAGGCACGACCGTCGCGGGCGTGCACTGCGACGTCCACCAGGTAGTCTCCGGGGGCGAGCTGCAGCGAGTCGTACACGCAGCACACCTCGCCGTCCTTCGCCAGGCGACGCGGCACGAGCCCGGCGAGATCGGTGTTGTGGCCGCTCACCTGGGTGCCGTCCGCACGATGCCAGGCGACGCCGAACACGAAGTCCTCGACCGGGTTGTGCACGCGATAGCGGATCGAGAGCCGACACGCGCAACCGCTCGGCACCAGCCGTGACGGGGCGACGCCGGCCGCGAGCTCGACGCCGGTGATCTCGATGTCACCGCTGCCCCACCGTTTTCCCTCGGTCATCGACGACCCGGATCGACTGCGCCTCTCCGTCGCGGACCCCGCCGCCGGCGGCGTCACTACGGTAGCGGGCAACCACAGTGTCCGCCGGGCCTTCGGCCGCGACCCGCCCGCGGTCCAGATAGAGGGCGCGTTCGGCAAAGCCGGTCACGAGATCGAGATCGTGCGAAACCAGGACCATTGTCACGCCCCGTTGGCGCATCCGCGCCAGCCGATCGAGACAACGGTGTGTAAAGGCTTCGTCGCCCACCGCCAGGACCTCGTCGATCAGCAGCACGTCCGGGTCCGCCGCCACCGCCACGGCAAATCCGAGGCGCACGTACATCCCTGACGAGTAGATCTTTACAGGTTGATCGATAAACGATCCGATGCCGGCGAAGTCGACGATTTCGGGCATCCGCGCCTCGATCTCGGCTCGATTCAGTCCCAGCAACATGCCGTTGATCAGCACGTTCTCGCGACCCGTGATCTCGGGGTGAAATCCGGCGCCGAGCTCGATCAGCGCTGTCACCCTCCCCTCCACCTCCACTGAGCCGGAGGTCGGGTGCAATATCCCGCCGGCGAGCTTGAGGAACGTCGATTTCCCGGAGCCGTTGGGCCCGATCACGGCCACCGCCTCGCCCGGCCTCACCTCGAGATCGATCCCATCGAGAGCGACGTGTTCCGTGGCGGTGGCCGCGCTTGATGCCGACCCGCGATGGAAAAACGCGCCCTTGAGGGTTTCGTGGCGAGCGCGCCGACCACGCCAGCGATAGACCTTGCTCACACCCGCAAAGCGGATGGCGCCCTTCACACCGCCTCCACCAGCGTGTCACGGTAGCGACCAAAGACCCACGCGCCGAGCGACCACGACACCACTCCCACCATGAGCGCCGTCACCCAGGTGATCGGCGGGGGCACCCTGCCGGCAAAGACAACGTCTCGATAGATCGTCACCAGGCTGCCCAAAGGATTGAGGACCAGAATTCGGTGCAAGGTCATGGGCACCTGCAGTCCCTCGAGGCTATAGATGATGGGCGAGCAGAAAAACAGAAGGTTGAGGAGATGCCCCGTGAGATCGCGCATGTCGCGATAGTGCACAGAGAGAGCGGACACCGCAAAGGTCGCTCCACCGACGGTCAGCAACCACGGAATGAGTGCCACCACGAACAGCGGGAACGTCCACGGAAAGGCGTGCAGGCCGGCTACCGCGCTCACCACCATCGCCATCAACAGGACAGGTACCGCGAGAAGATGGTGAACAAGGTGCGCGATGACGGTCACCGCCGGAAAGATCTCGGGAGGGCACATCACCTTGGCCAGCAGCGGGCCATTGTCGACCAGAGTCGCCGATCCGTCGAGCACCGCTCCCGAGAAGAACATCCACGGTAAGAGTCCGCTGAAGAGGAACAGCGGGTAAGGATCGCCCCCTGGGAACCTCGGGCTGAAGATGTACGTGAAAACGACCGCATACACCGCAAGCAGCAACAGCGGGTTGAGGAGCGACCAGAAAAAACCCAGCACCGAGGCGCGGTAGCGGGCATCGAGCTCCCGCCGCACCAGCACCGCAATCAACGCACGGTGGCGCCACAACAGGCGGGCGACGGTCATCCCGGTCCGGTTCAGTCTCCGTCGGTCGGAGTGGGAGTGTTCGAAGCTGCGAGCAGATCCTGGACCTGGTTCAGAATCCGCCTACGCTCGATTTCGAGGTAACGCTGATAGCTGAGGACCTGCCCCTCCTTGACGATGAACATCTTCGGGTAATGCTTGACGTCTCCGTAGTCGTTGAACAGAATCGGGCCGGTCACCCCCATGTACTCGGTCACTCCGACATTGAAGGCCCTCAGTATCTCCATTGTCTCAGGCGGGTGGGCAAGATTCATGACGCGAATGGTGATGCGCATCGCATCATAACCATGGGCAGCAAAGACGTCCGGCGCTCGTTGATAGGCGTCCATATACCGGTTGACAAAGCCCAGAACCGGCTCCTTCTCAGACGTTCGATCGAAGGGCGGCAGCGGGAAAAGAATGCCCTCCGCCGCCTCGCCGGCCTTGCGGATCACCTGTCCGCTGAAAAAGGCCGACGTGGTGACGATCCGACCGGAAAACCGAGCTTCGCGAAGAAACAGTACGACCTCGAGGATCTCCTCCGCATAACCGACGACGTAGGCGGCGCCAACGCCATCGCGCGCGAGGACCGCCGCCGCGTTCTGCCGCCAACTTTGGTCATCGAGCGCGATATCCGCCACCACTTCGCCGCCGAGCGAATCCTGGTACTGCTTGAGGAATTCCGGCTTGATACCACGGGTGTACTCGGTGTCGCCCGTAAACAGAATCACCCGCTGTTGACCCAGTCGCTCGTAGAGGAAACTGCCGGCGGTGTGGCCCTCGAGCTCATCGGAGGGGTAGATCCGGAAAAACATTCGAGATCGCTGGGCCAGTCCGGGGGCCGACGCCGATGGCGAAAGGCACACGATCTCGAGCTCGTCGAGCTCGGGCAGCATGGCTATCGCCTCGGCGCTGGTGGCGCCGCCGACCACCATCTTGACGTCGCGTTCCTTGACCATCTTCCGGAGCTCGGCAACCGCACGTGCCGGATCGGAACCGGTGTCGGCCCACACCACTTCGAAGCCCGCCGGGACCTCGTTGTGCTCGCGGGCGTCGCTCAAGGCGAGCCGAACGCCGCTCTCGATGGATTCACCATACGAGGATGCAGCACCGGTTGCCGGCAAGATTACGCCGACGATCGGCTCACCGCCACAACCGCTCAGGAGGCCGGTCAAACCGACAACCAATAAGGCAACGGAACCGACACGCCGGGACATGCGCACACCTCCTGTGATCCCGCTCAGGTTAACACAGCGATTCCTGCGACTCCGATTCCCCAGAGGCTGTCAAGGCTGATTAGCTGAGGTTTCGATCATGATCGACCCCGACCAGATCAAAGACCTCCCGACGACTGATCCCCAGGCGTCGGGCGGCGGCTTTCAGTGCCTCGCGCCGGTCCATCCCCTCGGCCAACGCCCCCTGGTACTCGCTGCGAGCGGCCCGCACGCTGACCGCCGGAGCCTTCACCTTTCCATCAAGGACGGGTCCGATCACGAGAACGTACTCACCGCGCGGGTCGTCGGCTTCCACGCCCTCCGCAAGCTCACCAAGAGTTGCCACGAGAGCCCGTTCGTGGAGCTTGCTGATCTCGGCCAGCAGGGTCGCCCTCCGCTCGCTGCCGAAGACATCCGAGAGGTCGGCCAATTCGCGCGCGAGCCGATGTGGAGAAAGCAGCACGACCAAGGTCCACGGTGCGGCCGCGAGCTCAGAAATTCGCCTCCGGCGGGGACCTGCTCGAGCGGGCAGGAACCCGCACAGGGTCGCCGGCAGCGGCGGCTGGCCGGCGGCGGCGAGGGCGGCGGTAAATGCCGAAGCCCCGGGCACGCTGCACACCCTGATCCCCGCCAACCGCGCCGCACGCACCAGCTGAAACCCCGGGTCCGACAGCACCGGCGTGCCGGCGTCGCTGATCATGGCGATCGAGTGACCACCCTCGATCATCTCCACCAGCGACGGCACCTGCCGCTCCTCGTTGTGCTCATGGAGGCTTCGCAACCGGCGCTGCGCACCCAACCCGAGGTGGGAGAGCAGCCTTCTGGCGCGCCGGGTGTCTTCGGCTAGGATCAGGTCGACCGCACCCAGGATCTCCACCGCCCGTGGCGAAAGATCACCGATGCTGCCGATGGGTGTGGCCACTATCCACAGCGTCCCGGGGTGTTCGGAGCCGACCAACACGCTGCTATGATACCAGGGTGCGCGGGACGGTTCTGACATTCATCCTCCTGACTGGCAGTCACTTCGCGGTCGCCGACGAGCCGCGCTGGGAAACCGTCGAGGAGGTCCTGGCGGTCGTCGGAACCACACCGATTCTCGCCAGCGACGTCGAGCTCGCGGCCCTCGTGAAGCTTGTCGAACGCGAGCCCGATGAGCCTGCGGAGGACTATCGGTCGAGGCTTCTCGGCGCCCGCATCCGCCTCGAGGTCGAGTTTCGGGATATCGAGGATGGTGGCCTCCTGTACCGCCTCGAGCTCGAGCCCGCACTCGCCCGAGCGGCGCTGATCGCCCGGGGCGGCGGCGAAGAGGTTCTTGGGAGGGAGCTGGGGCGTCAGGGGCTCGTCTGGGAGGATCTCGAGGAGCTGGCACTGCGGACGGCCGCAGTCCATGCCTTTGTCGAACAACGGTTACGACCCCGCATTTCGGTCAATTTGGACGAGATTGAAACCGCCTACCAGCAGCTCCTGGTTGACGAGATCGCCACCTCCGACGAACCTGTGCCACCGATGGCGACGGTCCGCGACCAGCTCTACCGGTTGTTGGTGGAGCGCAAACTCAACGACGAGATCGAGATTTGGTTGGTTCGGGCAAGTGAGCGCCAGGAGATCCTGCGCTTCAGTCGCTGACCGCCTCGGAATAGAGCTCGCCGTAGCTCTCGGCTGCGGCCAACACGTCCGCCGTGTAGGTTCGGGTCGAGCCGAAAGAGATGTTCAGCAGATAGAGGGCGTCGGTGCAATCTGAGCCGCATTGATCCAGCCACAGCCTGGCCTGCACCTCGCCTGCGTTGTACGCCGCAACAGCCGGCGCGCGACGGCCGTCAAACACCTTGACCAGGCGGCCAAGCTCCACCGCCCCAAGCCTGAGATTGACGCGTGGATTGAAGAGGTCAACGGCATCCGGGATCGGTTCGGCAATGCTCCCGGCGACCGCGACAGCGGTGGCAGGCATCAGCTGCACGAGCCCCCGCGCGCCAGCCGCCGACAGCGCCCGAGGGTCCCAACGAGACTCCTCCCGTGCTACGCCGGCGAGCAAATTCCAATCCACCCCGCCTGCCCGAGCAAGCTCTCGAACCAACCCCGGATCGGGCAGCGGGAAGAGCGCTCGACGGAGAGGCTCCGGCAGGACATCAGTCGGCACCTCGCTCCCCGCTTGCCTCCAGGCACCGTCGGCGACCCGAGTCGACCGCCACGGGAAACCCAGCTCGAGCAGGTTGACCGCGCTCCACGCTGACGCCGCCGCGTCGCCGCGTGGCCACCCGATCGGGTCCCAACGCGCCGCTTCGGCTTCCAACCCGAGATGCCACAGCTCGGAGGCTAGACCAGGAGGGAATTCGGGTTCAGTCGTCTGCGCAAAACCGTCGAACGCGAGGCGTACGCGGCGACGAACGTCGCCGAGGAGTTCGTCATCCGGTTCGAGCGCAGCCATGCGACCAAGCGCAATCCACCGGGAACGGTCCGTTGTTCTGAGGATTTCCTCTGTACTCCGACGACGCCACTCATCGACCAGCGCCGGCGGCAGCGTCGACATCACCGCTCTCGCCTGCCGGATCCAAAATCCATCGGCCGACAGTGCCGCGCGCTCGAGTGCCTCGAGCGCACCGTCGGCATCGCCCTCACGCACCGCAATTTCGGCGCAAACAACCGCGGCCGATGCCGCCCACGGCGGCCGTAGAATCGCACCGAGGCGGCGCTTCGCCGAACCCAAATCGCCGCGCTGGAACTCGTCGATCGCCAGCATCACCTCACCCCGGTCCCGATGACTGCGTGCTCGGATCTGGCCAACGCCTTGAGCCGCAAGAGCGGGCTGGCCGCTGCGCAGTCGTAATCGAGCGAGAAACAAACGCCGGTCGTCGGTCGTCTTCAACTGTACGGCGCGCACAGCAGCGGTCTGAGCCTTTTCAAGATCACCCGCAAGCTCGAAGCATCGCCCGATATGGACCTCGATATCGGCCCGTCGTTCCGTTGAAGGCGCGCGTTCCAGGGCGAGCCGGTACCAACCGATGGCCTCTTGCCATTGTCCCCGCCGAAAGGCACAGCGACCGAGGAGAAAGGCCGGGCCATCGCGGGGGATCGTGCCGGCCTTGACATCCGCGAGGGTTTCAAGGATCGGGACCGCCCGATCATAGAGTGCGTGGTGGAAGAGGGTACTGGCCACCCGCCATTGCTCGGTCGATGTCAGGGGCCGTTCTCTCAGCAGAGCCTCGGCTGCAGCCAGCGCGACCAGGTCTCCGGTGGACCCGGCCAGAAGGCGTTCGAGTCGATCCCTGCCACGGGCGGGATCGGTCAGTGCCAGGCTGAGCTCGAGGTCACGCCGAAGCCCACGTGGAAGCGTGCGGGCCGCAGCCTCAACAGCCGTTCTCAGGGTCGGCTCAAGGCCTCTATCGATGACGATCGTCGCCACTTCTGTCGCACCCTCTCGGATCTGCGACGAGGATGCCCGGCGAAGCGCCGGCACAATCAAAACTGCAGCCTTGTCCGGCTCGGCTGCTGCCACCAACCGGGCCAGCTGAACACCGGCCAGCCGCTTGAGCTCGTCGCTGTTGCCTGCAACCACGACAAGGAGATATTGCGCTTCGGATTTTTGATCGCCGAGAATCCGGGCGGCGGTGGCCGCAATCATGGCCTCCGACGCGCTGAGCGGGAGTTGGTCGGCGCGACGGGAAGCGACCTCCAGCACCCGTTTCCAATCGCCGGATCGCGCCAGTTCGTCGAGCCCGGCGGAGAAGCTCATCAAGCTCCAACCGAGCGCTATCGAGGCCACCAACCAGACTGCAACCCGCCACCGCGTACGGCTCGGCCCTGAAACATCGGAAATTCCTGTCACAGTCATTCCGTACAATCAACCCGGAAGACTGTCGATCTCATCCCACACCGTCATCCCACCCACCACCAGTTGGCGAAGAGACCCATGAAGAATCCGCCGAGCGCCCCGCCGATGAATGCGTACATCGCCGGCAGACATCGTCGCCCCTCGGCCCAGGCCATCCCGATGAGCATGAAGAAAGGAAAGAGGGTGAGGGAGAGCCGTGAGAACGACCACAGGCTTGATCCGAGCGCGAGGATCAGGGCTGCGACGGTGTAGAGGGTGTAGGAGCTTCGCAGTCTGCGAACCATGACGACGAGCATCGCGATACATACCAAGGCGGTGATCAGTTCGACCGTGGATCCGTGTGCACCGTGGGCAACTGGTCCGACCTCCCACCAACGCAAGAAGGCTCGCCACGGGCCCGACAGCCCTCCGCGCCATTGTTCCTGACGGTGGAGCAGGGCTAGCGGGTCGCCGAATACGTGTCGACTGAAAAGCATGTACCCCGCGATGGCGGCTGGCACGCACAGGGTCCACAGCCCGCTCACGGTCCGCGAGCGCCGTGCCTCTCTGTTTTCGGCATCGCCGCGCCACGCCCACCACTCCCCCACCAGGGGCACCAACAACAACACCCCGAAGGGGCGGGTCAAGGCCGCCAGCCCGCCGAGCACACCCGCGATCGCAAACCGGCCAGACCGCGCGCCGAGAAAAACCCCGATCGACAGCACCAGAAACAACGATTCCGCGTAGACCGCGGACAAAAAGAGGCTCGAGGGATGAAGGAGCAGGGCGGTGCATGCGGCCAGACCCGCTGTTTCTCCGGTTTCGCCGCCCACCTCCAGTCGCAGGAGACGGTCGAGCAGCACGAGGCTCAGAAAAAGACAGATATTTGAAATCAACACCGCCGCGGCGATCGCCCCGAAGATTGGTGTCAATGCCCTGATCAACGTGGGATAGAGTGGGAGAAACCCGGCTGTCGCGGATCTTTCATAGTCCAGGCCGAGCGCGGCAAGCTGGTTGCCGACGTCGTAACCCTCGGCCGAGATCAGCAGATACCACTCTGAGTCCCAGCGCGCCCAGATCTCCAGCGGCGGCGTAGCAAGCTGGTGCCACACCAGGTTGCCTGGTTGCGCGCCGACGCCGGACGGCAACAGCGACGTCGACAAGAGGCCGACCGCCAGCAGAGCCAGACGGCTTGCAAAAAACAGGCAAGCCAGCCGTGCGATGGGTGATTTCAGTAGCCTCGTGTATTCCACAACAGAACCAGTATAATGACCGACCGCGAGATCGCAGCGACTCCGCAGTCAGTCTCGACTCCGAGCGCTGTTCGCACCCTGATGGTGCTGGAGCGATCCCTCGAGCACTGGAGATCCTCATGAGCGAGAAGCACAACAATGTCCTCATCATCGGGTCCGGTCCTGCCGGACTGACCGCCGCCATTTACGCCGCGCGCGCCGGACTCGAGCCGCTGGTCATCGAGGGCATGCAGCCCGGTGGCCAGCTCACCATTACAACTGAAGTCGAAAACTATCCCGGCTTTCCGGACGGCATCATGGGGCCGGAGCTGATGCAGATTACCAAGGCCCAGGCGGAACGCTTCGGGACCCGTTTCATTTTCGACGAGGTGTTCGAGGTAGCGATTGATGGCCGGCCGTTCAAAGTCCAGACCCGGAGCAACGGCGAGCTCACCGCCGATGCGCTGATCATCGCGACCGGAGCTTCGGCGAAACTGCTCGGCCTCCCCTCCGAGACCTCGTTGATGGGCTTCGGGGTGTCCGCGTGTGCAACCTGCGACGGGTTTTTCTTTCGCGACAAGGAGCTGGTTGTGGTCGGTGGCGGCGATACCGCGATGGAGGAGGCGATCTTCCTGACCAAGTTCGCGACCAAGGTCACCGTGGTCCACCGCCGCGATGAGCTGCGGGCTTCAAAGATCATGCAGCAACGCGCATTTTCAAACCCGAGGATCCACTTCGAGTGGAACGCGGCGGTCATCGAGATCCTCGGCGCCAGAGACGGTGGCGTTACCGGTGTACGGCTCCAGGACACCCGCACCGGCGAAGAGCGGGAGTACCCCACGAAGGGTGTGTTTATCGCTATCGGTCACCAGCCGAACACTTCCATTTTCAAAGGCAAGGTGGAGATGAATGAGGTCGGTTATATCCGCACGGTGCCCGGAACGGCACGGACGTCAGTCGAGGGTGTTTGGGCGTGCGGCGATGCCCAGGATGCCGTGTACCGGCAGGCGGTGACAGCGGCCGGCACCGGCTGCATGGCGGCCATCGAGGCCGAACGCTGGCTTGCCGAGCAGGCGTCGACCGACCCCGTGAGACAAGCCGGCTCACCGGAATAATATCGCCGCACTGTAATGTAGTAATCTAATATGCGATGCTCGCGGTCAACCGCGGGCCCGGGAGGCACGATGATTTCGTTTTCTGAAAAGGCAGTCGAAAAGGTGCAAGAATTCGTGGCGCAGATGCCGGAGGCCGAGGGCAAGGACCTTCGGATCTTTATCCAGGGCGTTGGCTGCTCAGGGTTTTCATACGGTTTCACGTTTGACGAGAAACGCGACGGCGACACGGTGATCGAGAGTGGCGATCTCAAGGTCCTGGTTGATCCTCAGTCCGCGCCCCATCTCACGGGCTCGACCGTCGATTTCGTCGAGGACCACCGGGGTTCCGGTTTTACGGTCGATAACCCGAATGCGCCGGCGCCTTCGAGCGATTGTGGTTCCGGGGGTTGCTCGGGCTGTGGCTGAGATGATAATCGACGCCCCACCCCTCCTCGAGGTGGTTCGACTCGGTCACCCGGTCTTACGGGCGACGGCTGAACCCGTGCCCGAGAGCTGGTTCGGCGGTGCGCGCCTGGCAGAACTCGCTCGCGCCATGGTGCGCACGATGATCGAAGAGGAAGGCGTCGGTCTCGCGGCACCGCAGGTCGCCGAGGGCCTCCGCCTGTTCACCTACTGGGTTCCGGAGACCGAGGATCGAAGCGAGATCCCACCGACGATCTTCGTCAATCCCGAGATCCGCGCGGTTGGCGACGAAATAGAGACGGGGTGGGAGGGATGCCTCTCGATCCCCGGCCTGCGCGGCCTCGTTCCTCGATACCGGCGCATCAAGGTCAAGGCGAGAGACATCGACGGTGAGCCGGTGTCGGTGACGGCCGACGGCTTTCACGCCCGGGTCATCCAGCACGAGCACGATCACCTCGACGGCGTTGTCTTTCTCGATCGCATGACGAGCGTTCATTCACTGGCCTTCGAGCCGGAGTGGGAACGCTTTGTGCTGCCGGCCGAGCACCCGGAGGACTAGCCCGCATATCTCACCACGTGGCGTAGCGAGACCCGCGAGATGATGTGAGATGTGGTGAGATATGCGGGCATAGACAGATATCATTGTTCCCGAGCGGCGTCCCGGCCGCGGGGCGCTAGCGGGGAGTATTGTGGAATTTCGGTCGCCACCCACAACCAGGCCGCCGGCCTTGGTGATGGCCGGCGCTGTTGTGGCCGGGGCGGTGCTGGGTTCCTTCCAGATCGCCAACACCAGCGTCGGCTGGCATCTTGCGAGCGGGCGTTGGATCCTCGAGCATTGCACGTTTCTACGATTCGACCCCTTTTCGTTGACCTCGGGCGGAGTACCCTGGATCGACCACGAGTGGCTGTTCCAGGTCGGCGCGGCATGTGTTCATGCGGCGGGTGGCCCCACTCTCCTGGTCGTCATGCGCGCACTCGCGGTCGCCCTGGTCACGGTTACCCTGCTGCTTGTCGGCGTTCGCAGCGGCTTGTCCCCGGCCGCGGCCTTGTTGCTTGCGGTGCTCTGCGTCACCGGCGCCCGCCCTCGTTTCTTCCTCCGGCCGGAACTCGTGACCCTGGTGGTGGTGCCGGTTGCAGTTTGGCTGTTTCTCGAGCGCGCTCGGCGAAGGCCAGCCTCCTGGCTGGTACCGCTTGCCGGCTTGATGGTGATTGGTGCGAACTCCCACGGTGGTGCGCTAGTCGTGCCGATTCTGCTGATCTCCATCGTCATCGCCGAGGTGGCGCAGATGGTCCTCGGCGGGACTTGGAATCGACACGAATTTGCGACCGGCGTTGCCGGTGTCGCGGTTTCGACCCTTACTCTGCTCATCAACCCCTACGGCTGGCGTCTGTTCGCCGTTCCGATTCACCTTGCCGGGCTCGTCGACCAGGCCCACATCCCGAACCCCGAATGGATATCTCCGTCGTTCGCCGACACGCCCGCCCTGTACATCGCCGCCGTCGCTGCGGTGGTGTTGATGACGCTCCGCGAACGGCGCGCCGCGCGCTGGGCGTTGCTGCTGGTGGCGGCTGCTCTCACCCAGCGCCACGTCCGCAACATCGGGCTTTTTTTCGTACTCTTGCCATTGGCGGTGGCGCCCGCTCTCGCGAGCTGGCGCGTCTTTGCGGCCGAAACCGGCGGAAACAAGATCCGGGGTCGCCGCGCTGACTGGTTGGCCGTCGTGGCGGTTGTGGTGCTGGCGGCATCGGTCGCGACGGCGCCGTGGCCCCGATTCGGTTTCGGTTATGCCGACGACTACTACCCGGATCGGGCGTGTTCATTCCTCGATGAGGAAGGGCTGCCGCTCGGGCAGCTTTATAACGACGTTCGATTTGGCGGCTATCTTATCGATCGGTATGGACCGGAACGACAGGTTTTCCAGGACGACCGCAACGAGATTCACGAGCATTTGCTGCTCGAAATCTGGACCATCTTTCAAGCGAGCGATGTCGCCGCCTGGTCCGATCTTCTGGCGCGCTACCGTGCAGACACGGCGCTGGTCCGCTACCATCCGCCGGTCAACGTCACCGATCCCGCCGGGAACGACCTTGGCGAACGTGGGTTTTCTGCCCTCTGGTTTCCCGATCACGATTGGGCGCTGGTGTACTGGGATGATGTTGCCATGGTTTTTGTCCTTCGCGATCCCGATCACCAGGACGTCATCGCGCGCCACGAGTACCGCATCATCCGACCTGACGATCTCGGCGGTCTCGAACGGCAGCTCGCGGAGCATCCGGAGCTGCGTCGATTAGCTGCTGAAGAGCTCGCGCGCGCGTTGCGCGGCAATCCGGCTGGCGAGCGGGCGAGTGAGATCCTTCAACTGCTGCGATAGCTGCGTGTCATACCGCTGCATGCTCTCTTTCACCCGCTGTACTCATCACTGGAGCCATCGCCCCATCTTCCACGACGACGCGGGCGCTGTCACTGGTCCTTGAACTTTTTGTACGCGACGAGGCGGCAATCGGCAGTTGCGATCCCGTATGGATCTCCGAAGAGGTCCCGCGGCTCCTGGTTGAGAGCACCGGCCTTGATCAACTCGTTCCAGCCTTGGGGACAGACGCCCAAATGGTCGGCATAGGCCCTCAGCAAGGGCTCGAGGGTCTTTCGGTCTTTGGCCGCGACCGCGTCGTAGAGCTGGCTCATGCACATGGCGCGGTCATAGTCGTCGGCCGCGTCCTCGACGGCACGCCGCCAATAGTCGATCGAGTCATCGACTGTCCAGGCGCTCTCGTCATCTCGCCACACACCGACCATGCGTTTGATTCGCGGAGGTGCATCCGGGTGGCGGGCGGCAATCTCAGCGTAGCGGATAGCTTCGCTTCGGTTTTTGAAACGCATGAAAAAGTCCCACGCGGCGGCCTCCGCCAGCTGCCAGCTGTCGGGCAGGTTGCGAATCCCCTTGTCGAACAGGCGACCCACGCTCGCCTCGAGCTCCGGCTGATCGCCGCCGGTCTGGATCTGCATGATGAGCGCACCGATGCGGTAGGCGTCAATATACTGGGGGTCGAGGTCCGTGATGAGGTTGTAGACGGTCTCGAGATAGAGAAAGCGTTCATCCGGACGGAAGAGCGAGTAGTACTGGATGGACCACAGGTAGAGGACGTCGGCCGCGAGCCCGGGATTGCCGAGACTCATGATCTTGAGCATCTCGGGAGACGGCAGGTACAGGAGGTCCCGCTCGAGCGGGTCCTGACGGGGAATGCGACCCTGCTCGACCTCCGCCACAACTGCCACTGCGAGCAGGACGGAGATCACCGCCAGCACGCCGACGACTCGCTTCACTTCAGATCCTTGGATCGAAAGCGGAGATCTGCGAGGAGCAGTGCCACTGCGGCGAACGCGACGCCGTACACGCAGGCCCAGACGACCGCCGCCACCGGAACCGGCAGATCGTGAACGACCTCGGTTCGGAAATTGAACCGTTCGAGGTTGGGCAACAGATAGTAGACAGCGGCGATGATACCGCGGGTCAGCGCTCCGGGCAGCTGCCGGGTCAGTAGCCACAGATCCGCCGACATATGGCCGACGACGAAAACCGCGAGAGTCATGAGTGATCCGAGAATCGGTCGCGTGAGGACCGCGAACAAGGTCGCAAATGCGGCGAGGACCAGCATCTCGAACATCGTCATCGCGCCCGCAAATAACAGCATCGGATCCAGCTCACCGGTGTAGACGAGTACGGTCACCACCAGCACGACGGTGATCAGAAAGAGGTTGGCTGCAACGATTGCCACCAGCCCGCAGTATTTGCCAAGCACGAACTGCCACCGCCGCACCGGTTTGGCGAGGATATTGAAGACCGTACGACTGTCGACCTCGCGACTGATCAGGATCATGCTCATCATGACCGCTATCAACATCGAGAAAAACTGCATCGCCGCCAGCCCGATGTCCTTGACGATCTTTGCCTCGTCGCCGACCGTCAGCATCCCGAAGAGCTTGGTGCTGACCACCATGACCATCGCAAACCCCAGAAAGAGGTAGAGGATCCGGTCGCGGATCGCCTCCCGGAAGGTATTGACGGCGATCGCTACCACCGCCCTCATGACACGGTCTTTTCGTAGTGTTGCATCAACAGATCCTCGAGCGTTACACGGACCGGATTGAGGCTCACCAGACGCGCGCCACGCTCTGACAGCTCCTTGACGAGATCTTCGCGGTGCGTCGACGCCACCCGCACCCAGGACTCGCCGCTGCCAAGGTGGTGGGCGAGAAGCGGCGTCGTCAACGCGTCGGGCGTCACCCCGATGAACGTTGCTTCAAAACCCAGCGCCTCGTGAGACACCAGATCGCTCACCGTGCCGACCGACCGGATCGAACCATCGACGATGATCGCGACCCGGTCGCATATCATCTCCACGTCGGGGATGATGTGCGACGAGAAAAACACGGTAACCCCCGATTTTGCTCGAGCAAGAATGATGTCACGTACATCGCGGCGGCCGATCGGATCAAGGCCGCTCATGGGTTCATCGAGGACAAGGAGCTCCGGATTCCCGAGCAGGGCCTGGGCCAAAGCCACCCGCTGCTGCATGCCCTTCGAGTAGGTGCCCATGGTACTGTCGGCACGCCCCGCCATACCGACCTCGCCGAGGACCAGAGAGATCCGATCCTCGAGCCCGGAACGGTCGAGCCCGAGCAACTCGCCGCAAAAACGCAGGAACTCACGTCCCGTCAGGTGACGGTAGACATACGGACTCTCGGTCATGAACCCGAGCTGCCTCTTGGCCTCGAGCGATGTGTGCGGCAGCCCGCAGATCAGAATCTCTCCACTGTCCGGGTAGATGATCTCGGTGATTGCTTTGATCGTGGTTGTCTTCCCGGCGCCGTTGGGGCCCAGGAATCCGAAAACCTCGCCCCTTGTGACCTCGAAGCTGAGGCCCTTGAGCACCTCGATCGAAGACTCGAAGAGGCCCGGGTGAAAGGTCTTTCGAAGATCTCGGATGCTGAGCTGGGTTTCCGCCATGATGATCCCCCGGAGCTGTCCACAGTATAACGACTACGAAAAGCGCCGGGACGGGACGACAGTTCGATAGCCGTAAAAGGAGACCTCGTGTCATAATAGATGATTGGAAAGGAGATGGCTCATGTCAGAGCTTGCTCCCATGGACATCCTCGGAAAGAAATTTTCCAAAAAACTCCACGGCTACGCCGAGATGGAGGTGCACGAGTATCTCACCGAGCTCGCTCGTGCGATGGAGGCAATGCTTCGTGAACGCGGCGAGCTGAGGCAACGCGTCCACCACATGGATCAGGAGTTGAGCGCCTACCGCGAACGCGAGTCCGCGCTCAAGGACGCATTGGTCGCTGCACAGCGCTCCGCCGAGACGACCATCGAGGTTGCGCGTGGCGAGGCTCAGCGAATCGTCAGCGAGGGTCATGGGCTTTCCGAACGCCTGATCGCGGAGGCCAACGAGCGGGCGCAGAATATCGAACGGGTGATCTCCGACCTCCGCAACCGGCGCCGTGAAATTCGCTCCGAGCTCAACCGCATGGTCGAGCTGCTGCAGGGTCTGATCGACGACGACCAGCACCGGGAGCGGGACGAGCGCTCGACGCCTCAGATCGCGCTGCTCCAGCGACGGACAAAGAACGGCACCGAGCATCAGGGATGAGCCTTCTCGTCCGGGGCGCTCACCAGGTCGTGACCCCGGTCGGCCGCAGCGCGCGTCGCGGATCCGCCCTTTCCGAGCTCTCGATCCTCGAGCGGGCGGTCGTCCGCTGTGAAAACGGAAGAATCAGCTTTCGTCGGCGACGAGACCACCCATCGGCATCGCTTCTCCGAGCCCGACGAAATCCTCGACGCCGACGGTGGTTGCGTGTTGCCCGGTTTCGTCGATCCCCACACGCACCCGGTGTGGGCAGGGTCGCGCGAGGACGAGTTCGACCGCCGGCTTCGCGGCGAAACCTACATGGAGATCGCGCGTTCTGGCGGCGGCATCAATTCGACCGTTCGTGCGACCCGAGCCGCCACCTCTGACGAACTCCTGGCTGCGACCTTGGAGCGTCTCGATTGCTTCCTGAACCACGGCACGACGACCATCGAGGCCAAGTCGGGTTATGGCCTCGACCTCGAGACCGAGAAGCGGATGCTCGAGGTGATCCGAGCCGCCGATCGACTTCACCCCGTTGACCTCCATCCTACCTGCCTTGCGGCGCACGAGGTCCCGCCTGAGCACCGCGACGAGCCCGAGGTCTGGGTGCGGAGGTTGATCGACGAGATCCATCCCGAGATTGCCCGCCGTGGCCTGGCTGAAGCGGTGGACGTCTTCTGCGAAGAGGGGGTCTTCGACATCGAGCAGACGCGCCGGCTATTGACCGACGCCGCCGATCTCGGCTGGCGCATCCACCTTCACGCCGACGAGCTGACGCCACTTGGTGGCGCCGAGCTCGCCGTCGAGCTCGGCGCTCTGTCGGCCGACCACCTCATGTGCGTCACAGCGAAGGGTATTTCGGCTTTGGCAGACTCCGAGACCGTCGCGGTGCTGCTGCCGGGCACCTCGTTCTTCCTCCGTACAGCGTGGGCGCCCGCCCGGTCACTGGTGGAGGCGGGTTGTGCGATTGCCCTGGCAACCGACTGCAACCCGGGCTCCTCGCCCACCGAATCAATGCCGATGATCCTCGCCTTCGCCTGCCTCGGCATGGGTCTCGACATCGCCGAGGCCGTCACCGCCTCGACCCTCAACGCCGCCGCTGCCCTCGGGAAAGCGGACGAAATCGGCTCGATCGAGGAGGGCAAACGCGCCGACTTGATCGTGCTCGACGGGCCGACCCATCATCAGCTCGTGTACCACTATGGAGTCAATCCGGTCCGCCACGTCGTCAAGGCGGGTCGGGTGGTGGTCGCCGACGGCCGCCGGGTCGTAAAAGGGACTAACCCGCATATCTCACCAGCTTCCTGCTGCGGCCGGCGATGCGCCGCACTCAGCGGTTCTCGCCTCGGTGTGCTCGACGTACCGTCAAGTACGCATCCGCGCCCCTCGGGTCGAAAACTCCACTGCGCACGGCACCTCGCAGCCCTCGCAACGAAGCCCGGTGAGATATGCGGGCTAACGCTTCAGCGTCTGATTGACATGATTGCCCGTTGAGCGCAAAGATTCGAGGACCACCGCTTCCACTTCGTCAACACTGATGCTCTGCATGCACTCGTGATGGCCGAGACGACAGCTGGGATCGGTGCACGGAGCGCAGGCTACCGCGCGGTGGAGAACGACATCACGTTTGCCGATGGGTGCAGTACGGCGTGGGTCGCTGGGACCGAAGATCGCCACCGTGGGCGTTCCAAAGCAGGTTGCGAGGTGCATCGGGCCCGAATCGTTACCCACCAACACCCCGAGACGCGCGATCAACCCCGCCAGGCCGGCCACATCGAGCCCCGGACCCGCCACCGGCAGGCCGTGCCCGGCGGTTGACGCGAGCTCGCCGGAAATCGCCTCCTCACCGGGGCCCACCACCACCAGCGGTTGGAGCCCTCGGCCGATCAGTCTGCGCGCGAGCTCGCCGAATCTGTCCACCGGCCAGCGTTTGGCATTGCCGCGGGCTGTCGTCGGCGCAAGGCCGACCACCGGCCCGCGCCCGAGTTCGAGGCCCGCCAGCACAACGTCGCCAATGGCGGCCATATCGTTCGGCAGCCGCGGCCGCCATTCGAGGTTGACGCCTGGCAGCCCGAGCGCATCGAGGATGGAGTCGGGGTCGAAGACCTGATGGCGGCTGCGGTCGACCGCTCGTGGTGCAGAAAGCAGGACTCCCGCACCCTCGCCGTTACTGCCTGCGGTCCATCGCGCCCCCAACCGGACAAGGATCTTGGCCCGTGCGGAGTTGCGGAGAGTGACGCCCACCTCAAAGCGGCCGCCTTCGGCGCACACGGCGCGGACCGAGGTGAAAGGCGAGGCCTTGAGCGGGCTCGCAACGACTGTGGCAGCGGGAAAAAGGCCCGCCAGGAATCGGCTCATGGCCGGCCTGGTGTGGAGCACCGTTTTGCCGTCGCGATTCGCCTCGACGAGCCGCTGGACGGCCGGTATTGCCATCACCTGGTCGCCGACCCAGTTGGGAAGATCCACCAGCATCCGGGTGGGGAATGGCGGCGGCGGGCGCATCGCTACCGCGAGAACACTGAGAGCCGGCTCACGTCACATCGACCCGCAGGCGGCGAATGGCAAGGGCACGCCCTGTCTCCTCGTCCGCGTCGACCAGTGCGCCGCGAAGCTGAACGCCGCGTTTGGCGGGCTCGAAGGGTCGCGGCGTGTTGTAGAGAAACCGCTCGAGGACCTTTTCGGGTCGCATACCGATGACCGACTCGTAAGGACCGGTCATGCCGACGTCGGTCTGGAGGGCGGTTCCCTGCGGAAGGATCCGCTCGTCGGCGGTTGGGACATGAGTGTGGGTCCCGAGCACCGCCGTCACACGACCGTCCAGGTGCCAGCCCATGGCCTGTTTTTCGGAAGTCGCCTCGGCGTGCATGTCGACCACGATGATCCGCACCTCGGGATGCTGGTGATGGATCTCGTCGAGCACCTGGTTGGCGCACCGGAACGCGTTGTCGATGGGCGCCATCATGGCCTGTCCCTGGAGGTTGATGACCGCTACCGGCACCCCCGACGCCGTCTCCTCGACGCACCAACCCCGACCCGGATTGCCGTCCGGGTAATTCGCCGGCCGCAGCAACGACGGGTGGGCATCGAGGAGTGGCACACCCTCCTTCTTGTCCCAGACGTGGTTGCCGGTAGTCCAAACCTGAAC
Organism: Candidatus Sulfomarinibacteraceae bacterium; assembly: GCA_963733915.1. Lineage (GTDB taxonomy): Bacteria > Acidobacteriota > Thermoanaerobaculia > Thermoanaerobaculales > Sulfomarinibacteraceae > Sulfomarinibacter. Next base: position 768,559 of record CAVTEP010000011.1, on the reverse strand, counting down.
CGGGAGTGCATCCAGCTCGCCGAGAACCTTGGCGGTGATTCCGAAACCGCCCGCCAGGTTTTCGACGTTGACGATCACAAAGTCCACCTTTTCGCGGTCAATGACGGGCTCGAGGTGGGAGCTGACCGCCCGCCGCCCCGCGGATCCCATGACGTCGCCGACAAAAAGGACTCGAATCAACGGGCGTACTCCACCGCCCGCGTCTCGCGGATCACCGTCACCTTGATCTGACCGGGGTATGTGAGCTCGGCCTCCACCTTCTTGGCGAGGTCGCGGGCAAGCCAGATGGCGTCCTCGTCCGAGACCGCGCCAGACTCGACGACAATTCTCAGCTCGCGCCCCGCCTGGATGGCGAAGGCCTTTTCCACACCCTTGAAGTCGGTGGCCATGCTCTCGAGCTTCTCGAGGCGCTTGATGTAATTCTCGAGGATCTCTCGACGGGCGCCCGGCCGCGCCGCCGACAACGCGTCGGCGGAGGTCACCAGCACCGCTTCTACGGAGTGCGGGTCGTAATCGCCGTGATGGCACTCCATGGCATGAATCACCTGGTCAGACTCGCCGTGCTTGCGCAACAGTTCGCGGCCAAGCTCCAGGTGGGTTCCGTCCATTTCACGGTCCACGGCCTTGCCGATGTCGTGGAGGAGGCCGGCGCGCTTTGCGACCTGGGCATTGACGCCGAGCTCCGCCGCCATGTGGTGACTCAGCCACGCGACCTCCATCGAATGTTTGAGCGCGTTCTGGCCGTACGAGGAACGGAATTGCAGACGGCCGACGAGCTTGAGAAGCTCGGGATGGAGGTCCGGGATGCCGACCTCGAGCGCAGCCGCCTCACCGTCGTTGAACAGCTTTTCCTCCATTTCGGCCTGCATCTTGGCGACCAGTTCCTCGATGCGCCCGGGGTGGATTCGCCCGTCCTGGATGAGGTTCGCGAGGGCCAACCGCGCGATTTCGCGCCGCACGGGCTCGAAGCACGACAGGATGACAGCGCCCGGCGTGTCATCGACGATGAGGTCGACGCCGGTCGCCTGCTCGAATGCTCGGATATTGCGCCCTTCGCGACCGATGATTCGGCCCTTCATTTCGTCCGACGGCAGATCGACGACCGATACCGTGCTCTCGACCACGTGTTCCGAGGCGATCCGCTGAATGGCCATCGAAATGACCCGCCGAGCTTTCTCCTTCGCCTTTTCGACCGTCTCGTCCTCGATCTTTTTGACCAGATTGGCGGCGTCTATCCGCGCCTCGTTTTCCATCGAGTGCAGGAGCTCTGCCTTCGCCTGATCGACGGTAAGACCGGCAATCTGCTCGAGCCTGGTCCGCTGCTCGGAAACGGCGTTCTGGAGCTCGCGCTCAGTCTCGACCAAACGGCCTTCCCGTTGCTGAATATCACTCTCCAGCGACTCGATCACCCGCTCGCGATCGCCAAGAGCGGTCATCTGTTCGTCGAGTTCGGTCTTCTGTTCTTCGAGGCGGTTTGTAAGGCCCGCGAGCTCAACCCGCAGTTCCCGGGTCTCGCGCTCGAATTCGGTGCGCGCCGCCAACAGGCGTTCCCGCGCCAGGATCTCTGCGTCTTTCTGGATCCGCTGTCCGTCGACCTCGGCTCTTGCCGCAATGCGCTTGGCCTCCTCTCGAGCGTTGGTAATGAGGCGGCCGGCCGCGACGCGGGAACGCTTCCACAGCGCCCACACGACGACCATCGCAACAAGAGCGAGCAGCAGCAAACCCACCGCTGCCACCAGTAGTTCCACGATGCACCCCCATGTCAAGGAGCGATCAGTGCAACCGGCTTCAAGCTGGAGCGGACAGTGGTCTCAAGAGGTTGAAATGGAGGTCCCCGCTGCGGCCGTGTGAGCAAGCCTATTTGAACCTGTATTACCACAGGTGGGTGCCTGTCCCGCGTCCGTCTCCCGCCGTACGGCAGGCATCGGGACGAAGGAACCCGGCAACCCCTCAAATAGGTGTTGGTTCAACGATAGTTTCACTCATCACCAACCGAGCAGGGACCTCCGAGTTCTAGCTGTCCTTCCCGGACTTGCCGGGTTTCATGGCCTCTTCGATCTTTATTACGAGACGTTTGGCCTGTTTCTCCAATCGTTGCTGCCGGGTGTCCTGATCCGTTTCCCGTTCCTGAAACAGTTCGTCGGCAATGTTCAAGGCGGTCAAGACCGCTATCTTGACCGTATCCACACTTGAGCTGCGATCGGCAACCTCACGCATCCGGAAATCGACGAAGCGTGCGATCTCTTGAACCCGCGCCTCGTCGCCATCCGCACGCAGACCGAGCCGCTGGCCGAAGATCTCGACTGTGGCCCGGACGGTCGCCATCGGATAGTTCCTCCCACCACGAGTATACAGCATCGCAAACTCTTCCTGTCGCGCTCGGATCGGCGGCCCCAGGGGCACCGGGGTACTTCCGGCATTGCCCGCAAACCCTTGCGATACACTGAATAGGCAAGGGTGATAATGGCGGAAAAATCCCCGGTTCAGGCGATCGGTTCGCCGTCTCCAGAGGCCCAAATGGCTTCGGTTGAACACGACGTGAGGACACCCGTGACTGCCAGGCCACCGGTGGAAAACCTGCTGTCGCTCGGGCGGTGGTGGCTTGGGCCGCCACTGCTGCTCGTGATGGCCCTCTATGTCCTGCCCCTCGCCGGCTCACCGCCGATGACCAACCCCAACGAAGTCGTGCGCGTCGAGCTCGCGGCCTCGATCGCCTACCTGGCGCGGGTCGAAATCGGAGAAGCTGCCCAGATCTACGGTCTATCGGAGGATGTGTCGCTTGCCGGCAACCGGGTGTTCTCCGACAAGGCCCCAGGACTTTCCTTCCTCGCCGTGCCCGCGCTGTGGATCTTCGATCCGCTGCTCCCGCGCGCTGTCGGTTTGGATGTCCCCGCATACTGGCCGATGCGGCACCTGCTGACCATGGTCCTGGTCGCGCTACCGACCGCCTGTCTCTCGTTCCTGATCGCAGCCGCCGCGCCGGTCTCGGACAGCCGTCAACGATCGGCCATCGCCGTCATCATTGCCCTGGCAACGCCGTTGTGGACCTACGCGACCGTGTTCTTCGGCCATGCCCCGGCGGCGCTCCTCGTGACTCTCGCCTGGATCCTGTTGCTTGCGCCCCTCGATCGGCCTTTGGTTCTCGGTCCCCGACGAGCCCTGTTTGGTGGCGCCGCTGCAGGCTTTGCATTCTCAACCGAGTACCCGACCGTGCTGATCGGGGCGGTGATCTTTGCCACCCTCCTCGCTCGTCGCACCCCTGTATCGGCGATGGCGAGCGCCTCCCTCGGGGCCGCGGCCGGAGCACTGCCGGCTTTGATCTACCACCAGATTGCATTCGGTTCGCCGTGGCTCACCGGCTACTCTTTCAAGGCGAGCTCGGATTTTCACGCGATACATTCGTCCGGCCTGCTCGGTATTTCGTGGCCCTCGGTCGAGGCCGTGTGGGGCATCCTCTTTGGTGCGAGCCGGGGAGTCTTCTTCTACTGTCCCCTGCTGCTGTTGGCACCCGTCGGTCTGTGGTGGATGACTCGGCGCGGTGGATGGCGTGACGCCGCCCCCATCACCGCAGCCACTGCCGTATACATTCTCTTCGCAGCGGGATTCACGGACTGGACTGCCGGGTGGTGCGCCGCAGCCCGCCATCTCGTGCCGATCATTCCGCTGCTGGCCCTGGTGGCACTCGACGCAGCACGGAGGCTCGCCGACCGACGGGGTGGCGGTCCGATCGTGGCCGTCCTGGTCGCCGTGTCCGGCGTCAATGCGGCGCTCACGATCGCGTTGACGCCGTTTTTCCCACCGGAGTTCGGCGCGCCGCTGGCGCAGCTCGTATTGCCTTCGCTCGCCGATGGCGCCGGTTTTCCCAATCTGGTGAGTGCCGTGCTTGGCGTGGCGCAGCGTCCGGTGTTTTTTGGCGCGGCCTCGACCTCCCTCGCGGGACTCGCCTGGGCGACCGGCCGCCTGCTTCGGTGGGACGGCTGGCGGCTGCCGGTCGTATTCATGACCGCCGTGTCAGCCGTCTTCCTGATTTTTGCCTGGCAAGGATCGCGAGCGCCCTCGGAGATCGAAATCCTGCGCGCTCAGATGCTTCGGAGACTGGGGCACTCCCTGGTTGCCGATCGGATCGAAAACGGACTCGTCAGGACGTCGTCAATGCGAATTGATTTGCCGTGATAACGAACTCAGTCGCTCTTGGCGAGGGTGCCGTCGATCAGCGACAGGACCTTGGTCAGGCGTTTTCCGAGCTCGTCCCGCTGTTTTTCGAGCGCCGCCACGCGCTCACCGAGCTCTGACTCCGAGGCCAGTTGGGCCTCGATTTCCGTGACCCGGGCGGCCAGCTTCGACTCGTTTTTCTTCGCCTCGCGGTAGGCTTCGACCAATTCTTCGATCCTCGACTCGAGCTCATTGAGAACCGCGTCCATTGTCATCGCTCCCTCCCGTGTTTCGACCATCGTTGTCATCCCATCGAGCCGATTTCACGCAAATCCGACCGCGAGCCGGGCCGCGAGTTCCCGCCGCAACTCCTGGTGCGCGGCGTTGACCTCCTCCTGGGTCAGCGAGCGTTCGGGGTGCCGGTAGACAAGCCGCAACGTCGTACGAATGGCAGGGTCATCGCCTTCCGGCACGTATCGGGTCAGATAGCTCAGTTCTTCGACCCAATCTCCGGCAAGGCCCCGTACCGCCTTTTCGAGCTCGGCGTAGCGGAGGCCGGCCGGGTGCTCGACCGTCATGTCCACCGTCACCGCCGGGTAGCGGGCGAGCGCCTCGAAGCGCGGCAGCGGAGTCTCTGTGGCCAACTCGAGGTCGAGTTCGGCGACCGCAACGCCGCGACGAAGGTCCCAGCGCCGTGCATACGGCTTCGCCAGCAATCCGGCCATCCCGACCACCACGCCGTCCACCGTCACGAGCTCCGCCCCGGCCGCCGCATCGAGCCAGGGCGCGCCGCCCGGCCGCCATTCGATCTTCGGCAAGCCGACGCGAGCGACGAGATCATCGACGAGCCCCTTGAGACGAGCGAAGGTGACGTCGCGGCCGGCGGGGTCATCCGAGAGGACGATTCCGAGCCGTTCGCGCTCCTCGGGCACGGCTTCGGCCGCGTTGAAGACCCGTCCCTGTTCGAAAACGCCAAGCACCAGCTCGCCCTGGTTGAAGTTGGCGCTCGCGGCGGCCACCATCCCGGGCATCAGCGATCGTCGCATCACGGATTGAGTCTGCGCCAAAGGGTTGACAAGAGGCAGGGCTTGGCCGGGACACATCGGCTGATCCGCGACCAGGGCGTCGGTCTCCGGATCCACAAAGCTCCACGTCATGATTTCGGCGAGACCGTTCTCCACGGCGGCAGTTCGCACCCGGTCGACCAGTTCCCAGTTGGGATTCCGTCGGCCGGGGCTGGCGGGCAGCACCGGGAGCCGCGAAGGAATCGCGGCGTAGCCGACGTGACGGATCACCTCCTCGTACACATCGGGTACGACATCGATGTCGACTCGATGAGACGGCACTGTGACACGAATAACATCCCCGTCAGCTTGCGGTGAAAACTCCAGACCCTCGAGGATCTGGACCGCCCGCTCGGCCGGGATCTCGAGCCCGGCGAAGGCTGATGCCTCCGCGATCGAAAACCCGATTCGCCGAGCCTCGAAGATCTTCGGGCAGACGTCAATCCTTCCCCGGCACACCCGACCGCCGGCAAGCTCGGCCATCATCGCCGCCGCCAGGTCAACCGCGATCGGCGGCATCTCGCAATCCGTACCGCGCTCGAAACGATGTGAGGCCTCGGTGTGCATGCCGAGCCGCCGCGCGGTTCGGCGCACCGTCGAGGCCTCAAAGTGGGCGGCTTCGAGGAGGACATCCACCGTGCCTTCGCCGATCTCCGAGTCGGCGCCTCCCATAATGCCGGCCAAACCGACCACACCCCCGGCATCGGCGATGACGGCCATCTCAGCGTCAAGACTTCGTTTTTCCCCGTCGATGGTCGTCAGCGTCTCGCCCGGCGCCGCGCGGCGTACAACCAACAAGCGGCCCCGCACCTTCTCGAGATCGTAGGCGTGCAGCGGCTGACCAAGCTCGAGGAGGACATAGTTGGTGACGTCGACGACCGCGTTGATCGGTCGCACACCGCTGTTGACCAACCGACGCTGCAACCATTCGGGCGAGGGAACCTGCCGCACGCCGCGCACCACCCGCGCAGCAAAACGGCTACACAGATCGACATCGGTTATCTCGACCGAAGCCAGGTCGGCCGTCGCTTCGCCCTCCTCGCTCAGATCGATGGCGAGCGGACGCACCGCCGAACCGGTCGCGACCGCCGCTTCCCGCGCGAGGCCACGGTGGTTCATGGCATCCGGCCGGTTGGTGGTGACTTCAACATCCCAAACCTCGGCGCCATCTCCGGGTTCGCGGAGCTCCACCAGGAACCCGCAGCCGGTCAGCCGATCGGCCACGTCGTCAGGGCCGGGAGCGCCTTCGAGGAGCCCGAGCAGCCACTCGGAATCGAACTTCATGCAAACTGCCTCGTCAATCGCTGGTCGCCTGCGAAGAGTTGGCGCAGATCGGGGATCCCGTACACCAGCATTGCAACCCGGTCGAGCCCGAGCCCGAATGCGAAGCCCGTGTAACGATCGGAGTCCACCCCTACCGCATCGAAGACCCGCGGGTCGACCATGCCTGACCCGAGGATCTCGATCCAACCCGAACCGGAGCACACGCCGCAGCCCTTCCGGTTGCAGAAGATGCACGAGATGTCGACCTCGGCCGACGGTTCGGTGAACGGGAAGTAACCGGGACGGAGCCGCACCGCCACATCGTCGGAGAACAGCTCATGGAGAAAGGTCTCCAGGGTGGCTTTGAGATGGCCGACGGTGATGCCCTCATCCACCAGAAGCCCTTCGACCTGGTGAAACATCGGTGAGTGCCGGAGATCCGAATCGCGGCGGTAGACGCGGCCGGGAACGATGATGCGAATCGGCGGCTGCCGGCTCTCCATCACCCGTGCCTGGACCGGCGAGGTGTGGGTGCGCAGGAGATACCCCCCGGGGAGATAGAAGGTGTCCTGGTCGTCGCGCGCAGGGTGGTCGGGCGGAATGTTGAGGGCCTCGAAGTTGTGCCAGTCATCCTCGATCTCGGGCCCGGCTTCGACGTCGTAGCCCATGCGGAGAAAGATCTCCTCGATGCGCCGTCTGACGATGTGGACCGGATGCTGGGCGCCGTGGGTGACCGGGATCCCGGGAAGGGTCACGTCGATCGGTCCAGCCACGGTCAAGCGCGCACTCGACGTCGTGGTATCAGCCGCCACTCTGGCAGAACGACTCGGGCTCTTCGCCGCCGTCTTGGCGTCGGCGAGCTTCGACTGGATCTGCTTTTTGAGCTCGTTGAGCGCGCGACCATACTCCCGCTTGTCCTCGCTGGGAAGCTCGCGAAGGACCGCGGTCAGCTCGTTGAGAAGACCGGACCTCTGGCCCGCGTACTTGACACGCACCTTTTCCACGGCCTCCGCGTCACTCGCCGCCGTTTCGAGATCAGCGAGAAACGCCTGGCGAACCTCATCCAGACGCGCCGTGCTCAATCCACCCTCAGCCTTCGGCTTGCCTGGACAGCTCGACGAGTTGGGTAAAGGCCTGCGGGTCGCGAACCGCGAGGTCCGCGAGGACCTTGCGGTCGAGGCTGCAGCCGGCGCCCTTCAGCCCGGCGATGAGGGCCGAGTAGGTGGTGCCGTTGAGCCGCGCCGCCGCGTTGATGCGGGTGATCCACAACGAACGGAACTGCCGTTTGCGCTGCTTGCGGTCACGGTACGCATACCCGAGGGATTTGTCGACCTGGAGCTTGGCCACCCGGTGAAGTCTCGATTTGCCGCCCCAGTAGCCCTCGGCGAGCTTGAGGATCTTCTTGCGTCGGTCCTTGCGGTTGGACGATCTCTTGACGCGCATGCTGCCTCCCTATACCTGTGCCGCAAGCATTTTTTTGAGCACCTTGGCGTCGCCGGGCGCCACGATGGCTGACGAGCGCAGCTTGCGTTTCCGCTTGCGGGTCTTTTTGGTCAGGATGTGTGAATGGTACGCGTGGTGCCGCTTGAACTTGCCGCTCCCGGTCCTCTTGATCCGCTTGGCGGCGCCACGGTGGGTTTTCTGTTTTGGCATGACAGGCTCCTTTTTTGTCCGGCGTGGTTTTCCATCGGTCCGATTGCCTTCAAAGATCCAATGAACGTGTATTGACGGCCTTGGCGATCCGGTCGGCGACTTCCGCCAGAGGCCGCACCCCCTCATCCCTCCCGTGCCGCAGACGGAGGGATACGGTTCCGTCGTCGGCCTCGCGTTGCCCCACCACCAACAGGCAGGGCACCTTCATCGTTTCTCCATCGCGAATCTTGTAGCCGAGCTTCTCCGAGCGCCGGTCGATGTCGGCGCGAAGCCCGCGCGCCTTGAGCTCTGCCACCACCCGCTCCGCATACTCGTTGACCGCGTCGGTGATCGGCAGCACCCGCGCCTGCTCGGGCGCCAGCCACGGCGGCAAATCGCCGCCAAAGTGTTCGAGCATGACGCCGTAGAAGCGTTCAAGCGAGCCCAAGATCGCTCGATGGATCATCACCGGTCGTTTGTCGGTGCCGTCCGAGTCGACATACCTGAGGTCAAAGCGCTCGGGCATCTGGAAATCGAGCTGGATGGTAGCCAGCTGCCACGACCGGCCGAGGGCATCGTGGACGTCGAAGTCGATCTTGGGACCGTAAAAGGCCCCCTCGCCCGGTTTCACCGTGTACTCGACATCGCTGCGCTGGTCCAGGCAGCGCGCCAGCACCGCCTCGGCATGCTCCCAGACCTTCGGGTCGCCCATTGCCTTCTCCGGCCGGGTCGAGAGGTAAACCGAAACGTCTGCAAAGCCGAAGAGCCCGTAGATCTCGAAGATGAAGTTGAAGAGGGCGGTGATCTCGCCCTCGATCTGCTCGGGCGTGCAGAAGATGTGCGCGTCGTCCTGGGAAAATGTCCGCACCCTGGTCAAGCCCGTCACCACTCCCGAGCGCTCGTATCGGTGCAGCCGGCCGAAGTCGGCAATCCGTCGCGGCAGGTCGCGGTAGGAATGGGCACGGTCACCAAAAAGCACGCAGTGTGAGGGGCAGTTCATGGGCTTGACGCTCGAGGAGCGCTCCTCGACCTCGTCAAAGGCGTCGGCAAAGAACATGTCGTCGCGGTAGTTCTCGTAATGCCCCGAACGCTTCCAGAGTTCGACGTCGAAGATCTGCGGCGTGATGACCTCATCGTAGCCGTACTCGCGATACTTGCTTCGCATGAGGTCGATGAGCGCGTTGTAGATCACCGTCCCCCGTGGGTGGAAGAAGGGGCTCGCCGGCGCCTCCTGATGAAACGAGAACAAATCGAGCTCCCGCCCGAGACGTCGGTGATCGCGGCGTTTGAGCTCCTCGAGGCGTTCGAAATACGCGTTGAGCTCCTTCTTCGAGGCAAAGGCGGTGCCGTAGATGCGCTGCAGCATCTCGTTACGCTCGTCACCCTTGAAGTAGGCCCCGGAAGCCTCGAGCAACCGTACGGCGCCGATCTGTCCCGTACGCTGCACGTGCGGGCCGCGGCACAGATCGAGGAACGGGCCGTGCGAGTACAGCGTGATCGTCTCACCCTCGGGAATGTCCTCGAGGCGCACGAGCTTGATGTCCTCGCCGCGCTCGGTCATCACCCGCCGGACCTCGTCGCGATCGGCCTCGCGCCGTTCGAACTCGAGATCCTCGGCGAGGATCCGCGCCATCTCCTCCTCGATTTTTTCGAAATCCTCGGGCTTGAAAGCGCGGGGAAAACGGAAGTCGTACTGGTACTTCTCGGAGTGGTCCTGGCGGCCCGCGTCAATCGGAGTGCCGGGCCACAGGCGTTTCACGGCGTCGGCGAGCACATGCTCGGCGGAGTGGCGGATCACATCGCCCGCCTCCGGGTCCTTGGTGGTCACGATCCGGAGATTGACATCCGTGGTGAGCGGCGTCCGCAAATCGACCAGGCGGCCATCGACCAGGCCGGCAACCGTGTCGCGGGCAAGCCGTGGGCCGATGGCCTCGGCCACCCCGAGAACGGTCACACCCGCGGAAAACTCCCGCGCGCTCCCGTCCGGCAAGCTCACCTGAACTGTCTCGGCCATTTTCACTCCACACCGCTGCGCATCCACCGGCTTTCGGCCGCGGACCACAGCCTGAAAACAAAAAGACCCGACCACAACGGGGTCGGGCCTTGGATCCTGAAGTGGTAGGCGCGCGCGGACTCGAACCGCGGACTTCATCCGTGTGAGGGATGCGCTCTAACCAACTGAGCTACGCGCCTCGACGGATCCAAATGGTAGGCGCGAGCGGGATCGAACCGCTGACCTCTACCGTGTCAAGGTAGCACTCTAACCAGCTGAGCTACGCGCCTAACGATCGACTATTGACGGGTGGTCCCCTGGACTCTTTCCGACCCGTCCTCGTCCCGTTGTGATAGCAAAGATCAAGCCCCGAAAATGGGGGAGGGGAGCATAGCAATGGTAGGTGGAACTGTCAACACGACTGTGTGTTACCGTCGACGCGTGGTCACCGACCTCATCTCCATCTTCATCGCTCAGGGCGAGCCCGAGGAGACCCAGGTGCGGTTGTTTCTCGAGGCCCACGGCATTCCCACGACGTCCCGCGGCGAGGCACTGCGAAAGACCCACGGCCTCACCCTTGACGGGATCGGTGCGGTCGAGATCCTGGTTGCCCCCGAGCATGCCGACGATGCGCGGCGCCTGTTGGCTGACGCAGAACGCGGAGAATTCACCCTCGACACCTGAGGGTGCGGCCGGACCCGAATTTTCGATTAACTTCCGTCCACGCCCCGCAGGCCGAGCTCGGCGAGCTGCCGGTCATCCACCACCGATGGGGCCCGGGTCATCAAACACATTGCCGACGTGGTCTTGGGGAAGGCGATGACGTCACGAATCGAATCGCTACCGGCCATCAGCATCACCAAGCGGTCGAGCCCGATGGCGATCCCGCCGTGCGGCGGCACGCCGTAACGAAACGCCTCGAGAAGAAAGCCGAATCGAGCGTTGGCCTCTACTCCGTCAATACCGAGGGCGGCGAACATCTTGCGTTGAAGCTCGGGATCGTGGATCCGAATCGAGCCGCCGCCGAGCTCGACGCCATCCATCACGACATCATAGGCGCGTGCTCGCACCGCACCCGGATCGCTGTCGAGCAGAGCAGTCTCGGTCTCCAGCGGCGAGGTGAACGGGTGGTGCATGGCGTAATAGCGCCGGTCGTCCTCATTCCACTCGAGGAGCGGGAAGTCAGTCACCCACAGGAAGTCATGGCGACCCTCCGGCACCAGCTCGTGTTCGCGGGCGAGTTGGAGCCTGAGCGCACCGAGAGACGCGAGAACCGTCCCCTCTGCCCCTCCGACCACGAGCAGGAGATCGTCTGGCGTGGCGCCGGCGTGGTCGAGAAACCGCTCTACGCCACCGTCACCGAGCGCCTTCTTGGCGGGTGAAGCAACTCCGTCTGGAGTGCGTTTGAACCACAGAACGCCCGCCGCACCGTAGGGCTTGACGATCTCGGACAATCCGTCGAGCTGCTTGCGCGACAGGGCGGCACCACCGGGAAGTACGAGACCCTTGACCCGCCCCTCGGCTGCGGCCCGCTCCAGGATCGAAAACCCGCAGCCCTCGGCAACGGCGCCGAGTTCCACCAGCTCGAGCCCGAAGCGGGTGTCGGGGCGGTCGCAGCCGAATCGCTCCATGGCTTCGCGGTACGAGAGCCGCGGGAACGGTGCGGCGGGCTCGATGCCCACGATTGGAAAGATCCGCCCGAAAAGGCCCTCGATCAGAGAAAAGATATCCTCTTCACACACGAACGAGGCTTCGACGTCGACCTGGGAAAACTCGGGTTGGCGGTCGGCCCGCAGGTCTTCGTCGCGGAAGCACCGGGAGATCTGCATATACCGCCCGCAGCCTGCAACCTGGAGCAGTTGCTTGAAGAGCTGCGGCGACTGCGGCAGGGCGAAAAAGGACCCCTTGTGAATTCGCGACGGCACCAGGAAGTCGCGCGCGCCCTCGGGCGTCGAACGGGTGAGGATCGGGGTTTCCACCTCGATGAAGTCCATGTCGTCGAAGTATCGACGGATTGCCGTCACCAGCCGGTGTCGGAGGACCAGGTTGGCGGTCATCTCCGGGCGCCTGAGATCGAGGTAGCGGTGAGTCAACCGCAACTCCTCGGATGCGTTGACACGATCTTCGACCACAAAGGGCGGGGTCTCGGCCGCATTCAACACCTCGAGCTCTTCGACCCGGAGCTCGATCTCACCACTCGCCAGCTCGGGATTGGCCTGACCCTCGGCCCGACTGCGGACCGTACCGATCACGCGGACGACATCCTCGGCCGAGAGCTTCTCACCCTCGGCCACCATCGCCTCCTCAAAAACCAGTTGCAGGAGACCGCTGCGGTCGCGGAGATCAACGAACACCAGGCCGCCGAAATCGCGGCGGCGGCGCACCCAGCCGACCACCTCAACCTGCTCACCGAGTCGGTCGCGGCCGAGGCTCGCGCACCAGGGTCTCTCCCACGCGCTTTTCGTCATGTCCTGCCCCGCTCTCTCCCGAGCCCGCGTTCGCCTCTGCGGACGCGTCCAAAAAATCGTCAGCCGTCTTGCCGCTCACCCTGCAGCAATCGCAAAATATGTCCCGCAACACCGTCGAACGCCACCACCTCCTGCTCGCCCCGTTCGAGGTCGCGCACCACCGCCGTATGGTCGGCGAGTTCCTTCTCGCCGATGATCACGACCGCCCGCGCGCCGATCTTGCCCGCCCACTTGAGGCCGGCTTTGAGCGACCGTCCCGTAACCTCAGCCGGCGCGGCGATCCCGTGCGCTCCAAGATCACGGGTGAGCCCAAGTGCCGCCGCCGCGATCCCGTCTCCGATGGGCAGCACGGCCACTGTCGGATGCTCGAGGATCCGGCGGCGAAACGACTCGGGGAGCACCTCCACCAACCGGTCTTCGCCAATCGCGAAACCGATCCCGGGTACCTGTGGTCCGCCGAGGTCGGAGACCAGCCGGTCGTAGCGGCCGCCACCGCAGATCACGGTGTCTTCGCCGAGCTCCGGCGATACGACTTCGAAGACGGTCCTCAGGTAGTAATCAAGTCCGCGCACCAGCCTGGGGGCTCGCCGCACGGGAACCCCGGCGGCTGTGAGCCCCGCCTCGACCGATTCGACGTGGGACCTGGCCTCGTCGCTGACGACTTCGGCGACCGGCGTCGTGGTCGAGACCAGTTCACGGCAGCGGGCCACCTTGCAGTCGAGAATGCGCAGCGGGTTGACGCACCAGCGGCGCTGACAGTCTTCGCACAGCTCTTCGCGGCGCGACTCGAGCTCGCGCTTGAGGCCATCGATAAAGCGGGGCCGGTCCTCCGGATCACCGAGGTTGTTGAGGACGATCGTGGTGTCGTCGAAGCCGAGATTCGAAAGAAATGTGTGGAGTGCCAGCAGCACTTCGACGTCCGCAACCGGAGTGGCAGCGCCGAGCAACTCGATGCCGATCTGCGCGAACTGCCGATAGCGGCCGCGTTGCATTTTCTCGTAGCGGAACATCGGGCCGAGGTACGACAGCCGGACAGGCTGCGGGCGTTGACCGAGACCGTTTTCGATAAAGGCCCTCGCGACCCCGGCAGTGCCCTCCGGGCGAAGGCTCAGCGACCTTCCCTTGCGATCCGCGAAGGTGTACATCTCCTTGGCCACGATGTCGGTGTCTTCGCCGACCGACCGCACGAACAGTTCGGTCGGTTCGAGAAGCGGGAGCCGGATCTCCTCGTAGCCGAAACCGCCGAAGGTGCGGCGCGCCACCGCCTCGACCTCGCTCCAGAGGCGCGAGTCGGGTGGCAGGATGTCGCGGGTTCCCCTCACCTTGCGAATCATCGATCAACTCCCCAGAGGCCCGGATGACACCCCGACACGGCCCGACGCTCCGTCTGCGATGCCGAACTCGGCCTCGGTCGGACGCCGGGACCTCGCCGCCGCCGGACGGTTGTGTCGAATCCCCGCTGCCGGAAAACGAACGCTACCACAGGCCCTCCTTGGGCAGCAACATCCAGGTCGAAATCGACCACCGCAACCGCCCACAAATCAGGGGGTTGTGGATCCTCCACGGATGACCCCATGGGGCAACGGCCTCAAAATGAACGACATCCAAGGAAGTCGCTGCAAAAAAAGAACTTAACAATTTCAGTTCGCAAAGCCACAGGACCTGCGAAGTGATTGCGTTGACATTGCGTTAACCTGTTTTCCACACGCTTTTCCACAACTGTTTTCCACCCCCGACCTGGCGATAACTGCTTCCGATCGCAGGCTTTCAGCCGTCGAGGGAGGGCTCGTGCCACACCCCGGCGCCCGCCCTCAACACGACCGGTTCGTCGGGGATGAGATCGACCAGGGTGCTCGGATCGCCGCCCGCCGTGGGACCGGCGTCGAGAATCAATTCCGGTTCTCCGATCAGTGAATCGAGCGCAGCTTCGACCGTTGTCGGCGGTTGCTCTCCGTGGCGATTGGCCGAGGTGCCGGTGAGCGGCCCCACCCGGTAGAGCAGGGCACGCAGGAGGCGGTGGGCTGGAATCCGCACGGCGAGGGTCCCTGCGCGAGCCGCCGGCAGGCCGGCCAGAACGGGAAGAACGACCGTCAGCGACGCCGGCCACAGGCGCGAAAGCTTGACCCGGAATCGATCGGGCACCTGCACCAGCGACTCCAATTGCTGCCAATCGGCGCACAGCACCAGCACACCCATGTCCGGCGGACGGCCCTTCATTTCAGAAATTCTGGCCACTCCGTCCTCGTTGTGTGGATCGACGCCGAGTCCATAAAAGCTTTCGGTCGGCAGCAGCACCACCCCGCCTGCGCTAAGGATTCCGTCGGCAACGGAAATGGCCTCCGGAACATCCCGGTTGTCGACGAACGGCCGGCTGATCACGGGCCCGCCAACAGCACCCGAGCGTGCGCACGCGCCGATTCGGTCAGCTCGCCGCCGGCCAGCATCCGCGCCACCTCGGATTCGCGTTGCGGGTCGTCGAGGGACACGACCCTTGTCGTCGCCCGTTTGCCGTCGAGCATTTTTTCGACCCGAAAATGGCCGCCGGCCCGCGCTGCCACCTGTGGCAGGTGGGTTACGACCAGCACCTGATCATTGCCGGCAAGGTCAGCGAGGAGCTCGGCAAGGGCAGCGGCGGTGGCGCCACCGAGTCCCGAGTCCACCTCGTCGAAGAGCAGGGTCAAACCGCCCTCCGGGCGTTTCCGGCGCAGCACCGTACGGATCGCGAGGTGGACCCGCGACAGCTCACCGCCGGACGCAATCCGCGCCATTGGACGCAGCTCCTCACCGGGGTTGGCCGCGATCAGAAGGGTGCACTCTTCGACGCCATCGGCATCAAAGGCCACCGGCTGGCCGTCTCTTGAAAGCGGGCTTTCCGATTCAAAACGCGCCTGCCAGCGAAAGTCGAGCCGGGTCCCGCCCATGGCCAGGCGTGCCAGCACATCCTCGACCGCGGCCGTCAGCTCCAAACCGGCGGCCCGGCGAGCTTCGTCGAGAGCCGCCGCGCTGCGATCGAAGGAGGCGAGCGCCGCCGTGGCGGCCGCCGCCGCCTCCTCCAGATGCACCTCCACCGCCAGCAAGTCCGTCCGCTCTTCGATCAAAGTCCGGCGGTGCTCGAGCACATCGTTGACGGCCGGACCGTACTTGAGCATCAGCTGCTCGAGGCCGTGGAGCCGCGATTCGACGCTCTCGAGATCGCCGGGATCGGGTTGGACCTCGTCCCCGAGGGCCTGCACCTCGCGCACGAAATCCTCGACCAGGATTCGGGCCTCGGAGAGTCGGTTCGCTTCTCCTTCGAGGAGCACGCCACACTCGACGATCTCGGCGATCTCCCGCTCTGCCCTGGCGAGCAGGTCGACCACTGCCGCGTCTCCGTCGCTCAGGCGATCGAGCAGCGACGACCTGAGCTCGGCGATCTTGGCCGAGTGGCGCAACACGAGACGGCGACGGCGCAGCTCATCGTCCTCGTTTTCTTTCGGGTCGAGGCGGTCGATCTCCTGGAGCTGATAGCTGATGGCGTCGAGCCGGTCGCGCCGCGACGCCCGGGCTTTCTGCAGACGGTCGAGCTCGAGGGCAGCTTCCTGCCAGGCGGCGAATCGCCCGCGGGTCTCCGAGAGCAATTCCGAGTGACCGCCGAAGTCATCCACCAAACCGCGCTGGACGCCGCCGTCGGCCAGCCCGTGCTGCTCGTGCTGGCCGTGGATGGCGAGCAGGTGGGGCGCGACGCGTTGGAGCGCGGCCGCGGTCACCGACGAGTCGTTGATCCAGCACCGGCTCCGCCCGGCGCTGGTGACCTCGCGGCGTAAAATGAGCGTGTCCGACCACGGTGCGCCGAGTTCGTCGAGGATTGCAACCAGCGGAGAACCCCGGTCGATCGAGAACACGCCCTCCACCTGGAGGCGTTCGTCGCCCGTGCGGACCATGTCGGACTGCGCACGTTGGCCGCCGACCAGCTTCAACGACTCCACCAGCAGCGATTTTCCGGCCCCGGTCTCACCGGTCAGTACGGCAAATCCGGGCGCAAAATCGAGGTCTACGGCATCGATGATTCCGAGACCGCGGACCGACAGTCGTTCGAGCATTGCCGATCATCGTAACCAAGACCCCGCAGAAGGTCCAGATCGCACCGGGTGGAATCAGAACCGGGTACAATCGGTCCGTCTCCCGGGAGGTATTCGATGAGCCATCCGCTCAACGCCGTGGTGCGTCCCCTCGAATCGGTCAATGCCGTCGCCGTCCCGCGCTGCCGCGGAGCCACGATCAAGGTGTTACTGGGCCCCGAGAGCGGTGTGCCAAACTTCATCACTCGCCACTTCACGCTTGCTCCCGGCGGGCGGATCCCCTGCCACCGCCATGACTCCATCGAGCACGAGCAGGTCATTCTCGAAGGCAGGATGGTGATCGGACTCGACGCCCGCGAGACGGAGGTCGGGCCGGGTGACAGCGTCTTCATCCCGGCCGGGGTCGGCCACTGGTACGAAAACCGCGGCTCGCAACCGGTGCGTTTTCTTTGCGTGGTGCCTAAAACCGACGAATACCAGACGGAGTGGCTGGAGGAGCCGGCCGGGTGAGTTCGGAATTCGGATATTCGGAATTCGGAATTACCACCCACCACTCCCCAAACGCAGGAGGGCCGGAGACCTTGTACTGTGGGTCTGACTGGAGGGCTGGCCACCGGGAAGTCATCCGTCGCAAAGATCCTCAGCGCCAGGGGCATCCCGGTTTTTGATGCCGACGCCGTCGTCCATCAGCTCTACGAGCCGGGGGAGGCCGGCGCGGCGCTGGTGGCCGAGCTCTTCGGCCCCGAGACGCTCGACGCCGAGGGCGGCGTCGTGCGCGCAACCCTGGCCGCGATGGTGCTCGGCAACGACGACGCGCGTCAACGGCTGGAGGGGGCGGTCCACCCTTTGGTGCGGGAGGCGGTCGGGCGATGGTTGATGGCCCTCCGCGATCGGCCGGTGGCCGTGGTCGAGGCTGCGCTGTTGGTGGAGACCGGCTCGTACCGCGACTACGACGTGTTGGTTGTCGTGTGGTGCGGGCCCGAACAGCAGCTGGAGCGGGCTCGTGCCCGGGGCGTTCCAGAAGAACGGGCGCGCGGCCTGATCGACGCGCAACTGCCGATGTCGAAGAAGACGGAATTGGCCGACGCGCTGGTCGACAACCGGGGCAGGCCCGAGGATCTCGAGGCAGAGGTCGACCGCGCGTGGTCGACTGTGCTCAGGTTGTGCACCCGCCGCGCCGACCGTTAAACCGTTGGAACGTTCAAACGTTAGAACCTCAGAGATTTCGGCGGAGCTTGGCCGCTTTGACGGTGTTGGCCGCGAGCATGGCGATGGTCAGCGGTCCAACCCCGCCGGGGACCGGAGTCAGGCGGCCCGCTTTGAAGCGCCACCCTGGTGGCGTCGACGTCGCCGGCAAGTACCGCACCTCGTTTGGCGAATGCCGCAAGTTTCTTGTCGTTGCCCGGAAAAAGCCGTTCGACTTTCTCGAGCTCGGTCACTCGGTGCATCCCGACATCGACCACCACCGCACCGGCTGCCACATGCTCAGGACCGATCAGCGCGCAGACGCCAGCCGCCACAATCAGAATCTCGGCGCTGCGCGTGACCTCCGGCAAGTCACGGGTTCGAGAGTGGCACATCGTGACCGTGGCGTGTGCGTGGAGGAGGAGCATGGCCATTGGCTTGCCGACAATGTCGGAGCGCCCGACGACCACCGCCCGTCGACCCTCGATTTCGATAGAGTCTCGTCGCAGCATCTCCATGACGCCGGCGGGCGTGCACGGCACGAACCGCGGTCTCCCCTGCTGCAGTAGGCCGACGTTCTCCGGGTGAAAGCCATCGACGTCCTTGACCGGATCGATGCGACTCAGGATCGAGGCCGGATTGATGGACTCCGGCAACGGAAGCTGAACGAGGATTCCGTCCGACCTCTGGGTCGGCGTTGAGGCGGTCCACCAGATCTTCGATCGCGGTCCGGGTCGTGTCGGCGGCGAGCACGTGGGTCCGGGACACCATGCCGAGGTCGCCAAGGGTCTTGGCTTTCGAACCGACGTAGAGCTTTGACGCCGGGTCCTCACCGACAATGATCGCATCGAGGCGGGGGGTGACGCCCATTCCTCGCAGGACTCCCACTTCGAGAGCGACCTCGGTCCGAATCTCGGCCGCAATTCGTGATCCGTCGAGCGCCTTCGCATCATCGTCCATCAGTCCACCTCCTCGCGTGATCCGGCGGCGGAATTCCGAGTGCCCTCGTACAGGGTCGCCACACCGCTGGTCAACCGCCGTGCCCCCACATCGTCCAGCCCCGCCTTTTCAAGGGCCGCACACAGCACCGAGCCCTCGGCGAAGGAGCTCACCGACGCCGGCAGGTAGGAGTAGGCCTCGGGGTCGCCGGAGAGGACGCGACCAATACGTGGAGGGACGGTGCGGACCCACCATCGCAGGAACGGCGCCAGGGGCCCGCGCGGTCGTGAGAACTCGAGCGCCAGTAACAGGCCGCCCGGGCACAAGACCCGCACCAACTCTGCAAGACCGGCCTCGAGGTCGGAAAAGTTGCGAATTCCGAAGGCCACCATGACCACGTCAACCGAACAGTCGGCGAACGGCAGTTGCAGCGCGTCGGCCCCACAGAACGGCACGTCTCGACCACGACCACGACCCTTGGATCGCGCCAGCACGAGCATCGGCAGACAGAAATCAGCGCCGATGACCAGGTCGCCGTCAACCGCCAGCGCGAGATCTCCGGTCCCGGTGCAGACGTCAAGCACCCGGCCGGGACCGGCCGCCGCGACCCGCCGCACCACCGTCTTTCGCCAGCCGACGTCGCGTCCCACCGACAACACCCGGTTGAGGAGATCGTAGCGGTGGGCGATGCGTCCGAACATCCCACGAATCTCGGAACTCTGCTTCGAAAGCAACTCCTGACGCATGGCGCGAAGCGTAGCACGTTGGCGACAGCCGAGAATCCCGGAACGTCGAACGTTCTAAGGTTCTAACGTTCTAACGTTTTCGAGGGCGTCGCGAAGGGCGGAAAACGCCTTGTGACGGTGGGAGATCAGGTTCTTCTCATCCTCAGACATTTCGCCGTAGCTTCGTCCATCACCAACGGACGGCACGAAAATGCTGTCCCACCCGAAGCCCCCACGGCCCCGGGGCGTGGCGGCGATCGTGCCCTTCACCGCCCCCTCGCCAAACACCTCTGCCGAACCATCGGTGGCGCAGACCAGACAACGGGCGATTGCGCCCGGATCTGCGAAACAGTGGGCGATCTTGGCGATACCTGCCGGTCCCACGCTCGTCAACAGCCAACGTACGAGGGGACCGGGAAAGCCGTTGAGGCCGACGATCTCGAGAGCGGTGTCCTCCACCAGCACCGGCCGGCCGAGTCGCTGCCAGGCGATCGCCGCCTTGCCGCGCACGACCTCACGAAGGTCGAGGGTCTGAATTTCCGGCAGGTCGAGGGCGCGATGATCGAGGGCGCAGCCCAACACAGCCTCCGCCTCGCGGAGCTTGCCAAGGTTGGATGTGACGAAGACGAGCTCGTCCAGGGCCATCATTTCGCGGCGCCCGCCCCCTCGATCTCCTCGGACACGAGGCGGAAGATATTGATCTTTCGGCTCAGGCCCTTGAGCTGGACCGAACCCAGCGGCTCGGTCGGAAAGACGTCGGCGACCGCCGCCTGGGTGGTCTCGCCAAGCACGATCGTGCCCGGCTTGGCGACATGCTCCTCGAGTCGTGCGGTGACGTTGACCGTGTTTCCAAGCACCGTGTAATCGACTCGGCTCGCGGATCCGATGTCGCCGACGACCACCGGTCCGGAATTGACCGCGATCCGAACCTCGACCCGATCCTCGCCGGCGGCCTCGCGTTCACCGTTCCATTGCTCGAGAGCTCTGAGAAGTTCGATGGCACAGCGGACCGCCCGAGTCGCGTGGTCATCCTGGGGCAACGGCGCACCAAAAAACGCCATCACCGCATCGCCGATGAATTTGTCGAGGGTTCCCCCATGCTCGAAGATGATATCCGCGGCGAGCGAAAAGAACTGATTCAGAAACAGGGCGACATCCTCCGGCGGCAGGCTCTCGCAACGCGCCGTGAAGCCGACGATGTCGGCGAACAGAATCGACGTTTCGCGCAGAGTGACGGAGGCCCGGTCCGCCCCCGAGTCCGATAGCACGGCCTCGATCACTGCCGGCGAGTGGTAGCGCTCGAGCCGGTCGCGCGCCTGCCGTTCCCGGCGGATGCGTTCGTTCAACCGTGCCCGTTCGATGGCCACCGCCGCGTAGTTGGAGAGCGCGGTGAGCAAATCGAGATCGGAGGCGGAGAAGGAGCCCACGTGAAGCGGCGAATCGACGTAGATCACACCGATCACCCGCTCGCGGTGCCAGAGCGGCGCGCACATGGCGGAACGAATCTGGTGGATCCGGACGCTGCGCCCCGCTTCAAAACGTTGGTCGGCCTGGGCGTCGTGGGTGAGGATCGCCACCTTCTGCTTCGACACCATATCGAGGATGGTTCGCGAGATCGGCACCTCGGTCTCGCCGCCGACCTCCGATTCACGGGCCCGGTTGAGCTCGAGCTGCGGATTGCCGTCAGCGTCGAACAAGACGATAAACCCACGATCAACGAGGAGGTGCTCGAAGACCAGATCCATCACTTTTTCGAGCACCGGTTCGAGCTCTTCGACCTGGATCAGGACCTTGGCCACCTGGGCGAGGATCTCGAACACTCGCTCACGGGCGCCGATCTCTTTCGAAATCTCCTGCGGACGTCCCTCGAGGCCATAATCCTGGTTGAACTCGGAAAGCGGCCGCAGATAGGTGGCCGAAGACAGACCAGCCGTGTCGTCGCCGGCCTCCTCGACCCTCAGCTCGAAACTGCCGACGCCGAGCAGATCGCCGAGTGTGAAGACGCCCGATGCCACAAAGGACTCGTTAATCCGGATGCCGTTCGTGGACCCGAGATCGACGAGGTGCACCTCCTCGCCCCGCTCCTCGACCCGTGCGTGGTGACGGGAAACCGAGAAGTCGCGCAGGACGACGTCGTTGTCACTCGACCGCCCGAGGGTGAGCCCGTGCCTCACCGGAACCCGATGAGTAATGCCACCCTCCTCGTAAGCGAACTCCAACATTTGCACTCATTGTACCGTCGCCAGGACCAGAACATTCATTGACAACGCGGGCCCGACCTTTCCGTGCGAGGATATTCGCGATGGCGCATCGCGTAAAACTCGTCATCGCCTACCTCGGCCAGCCGTTTCACGGCTGGCAACGGCAGCGTGGTCAGCGGACCATTCAGGGGGAGCTCGAACGGGCGATAACCGCCCTGATCGGTGGCGATCGGGTGCCGGTCGTCGGTGCCGGCCGCACGGACGCCGGCGTCCATGCGGCAGGGCAATGTGCTCACGTCGACCTGCCGGCTGCGATACCGCCTGAAAACATCGTCCGCGGCCTCAACGCTTCTCTTCCTCCAGAGATCCGTGTGCGGTCGGCGCGACCGGTGGGAAACCGGTTCCACGCCCGCAAGAGCGCTCTGGGCAAGCTCTACATTTACCGCGCACGGTGGCGCGAACCAAATCTACCGTGGCTGCAACCGCGCACGGCGAGGGTCGCGGCGGTGAGTGACGAGACCTCTTTTGCGGCGGCGGTCAAGATGCTTCCAGGACGTCACGATTGGGCCTCGTTCACCGTGCCCGATCCGGGACCGGGCGCGACCGTCCGAACTCTTTTCCGTGTACGCCTGATCCCTCACCGCAGTGGCTTCGATCTCGAATTTGTCGGCGAAGGTTTCCTGCGCTACCAGGTCCGACGAATGGTCGGCGCGCTGCTCGAGGTCGGATGGGGAAAGCGCGACCCTGATGATCTGCGAGCGCTCATCGAGCACCCCGAGCCCGGGTCGCCGATTCGGACCGCGCCGGCGCACGGGTTGTGCCTCGAGCGGGTCTACTATCGCAGGAGCCCCGCGGTCACGTTGAACGTGGCGTCTTGAGCAGAAAACTCGCGCCGAAACGCTGTGGTAGACTTCACAATCCTGGTGTTTACCGTGATGCAACCTCTTGATGAGATCGCTCAACCCGGCACCCGCGAACGCGAGATCCTGGAGCGAATCGATCCTGATCGGCTGCCCCGTCATGTCGCCATCATCATGGACGGCAATGGGCGCTGGGCGAAGGCCCGAAATCTCCCGCGGGTCGAGGGTCATCGCGCCGGCATTCGCGCGGTCCGCGAAACCGTGGAGACGGCTGCCCGTTTCGGCTTCGAGGTGATTACCCTGTACGCCTTTTCGACCGAAAACTGGAAACGCCCACGTCACGAGGTGCTGACGCTGATGGCGTTGCTCAAGGAGTACATCAACCGCGAACTCGAGCATCTCTGCGCGAACAACCTGCGCTTTCGTCCGATCGGCCGCATCGATCAACTGGACCCATCGGTGCAACGGGAGCTGCGCCGCGCCGTCGACGCAACCTCCGGCTGCACCGGCACCCTTGTCCAGATCGCCCTCAATTACTCGGGCCGACAGGAGCTCGCCGATGTGGTGCGGGCGGCGGTGAACGAAACGGCGAGCGGCGGACTGACCGCCGATGCGATCAGCGAGGAGTGGATCGTCGCCCACCTCGCGACCCACGGCACGCCCGACCCCGACCTCCTCATCCGAACCTCCGGCGAACAACGGATTTCGAACTTCCTGCTCTGGCAGGTGGCCTACGCCGAGATCTATTTCTGTCCGGTGCTGTGGCCGGACTTCACGACTTGCGATCTGCTTTTAGCGGTTCTCGAGTTCCAGCAACGCGAGCGTCGATTCGGTGGTCTCGCCCCAAATGGCGGCGTTTTCACGCCGGCGGGAAAACCGGACGCGTAGGCTGTCGATGAGGGCCCAGCGCGAGATTGTCGCCGCCGCCGCGATTCCGATTCTGGCCGCTACCATTATCTGGGCTCCAGCGTGGGGGTTCCTCGCGATTCTGTGGGCGGCGGTCCTGTTGGCCGCCGACGAGCTTCTGAATTTGGCTCGCGCCGCCGGACTCGCGGTCGGTCGGAGGCTCCCCCTGGTCCTGGTAGGCGCCGTACTCGCCGCCTCGTGGATCAGTGGGGCGAAAGGACTCGCGGTCTCGGTAATCGCCGCGGTGCTTTTCCTTCCGAGTGCCCGCCTGGCGTATCGTTCGTCGCCGCTGGGAAGCCTGGGTGGGGTGGCAGGCGAATGCCTCACCGTAGTGTATCTGGGTACGACCGCCGCCTGTTTGGGTTGGTTGAGATTGTGGCCGGGCGAAAGCCAGGGGGTGCGATTACTGTTCTTTTTTCTCGCGTGCATCTGGGTGGGTGACTCCGGCGCTTATTACGTGGGGCGCAGGTTCGGACGCCACAAGATGTCGCCGAAAATCAGCCCCAAGAAGACCGTCGAAGGCCTCGCCGGAGGTGTCGTCGCGACCTATGCAGCCGCTGCCGCCGCGGCCTTCATTCTGGACCTTGAAATACCGCCCGTTCACCTCATCGCGCTAGCCACAATCCTGGCGGTCGCCGCCCCGCTGGGAGATCTTGTGGAATCGCAGTTCAAGCGCGACAGCGGCATCAAGGACTCGTCACAGCTCCTGCCAGGGCACGGTGGCTTCCTCGACCGAACCGACAGCCTGCTGTACGCGGCGCCGCTCGTGCTCGGATACCTGCTGCTTACCGGCCTCATCGAATGAAGCGGCTCTCGGTTCTTGGAGCCACCGGCTCCATCGGGTCGTCGACCCTCGCCATCGTCGAGGAGTTCCCCTCGCGCTTCGAGATCGTCGCGCTGGCCGCCGGCCGCAACCTCGAACGCCTGCGTCAGCAGATCGCGCGCCACCATCCAGCGGTGGTTGCAGTCGAAGGCGAAGACGACGCGAGAACCATGGCGCGAGAGTTTAAGGGCACGCGGTTTGTTGCCGGGGCCGCCGGCCTCGACGAGGTCGCCTGCCACGAAACTGCGGATATGGTGGTGGCAGCGCTCGTGGGCGCGGTCGGACTTGCGCCGACTCTGAGCGCCATTCGCGCCGGCAAGGATGTCGCACTAGCCAACAAGGAGACGCTTGCGGCCGCCGGCGATCTGGTGATGTCGGAGGTCAAGGCCGCGGGCATCAATCTGCTCCCGGTGGACAGCGAGCACAATGCTCTTTTCCAGGTTCTTCAGTTCAGTCCGCTCTCAACTGTGACACGTCTGGTCCTGACAGCGTCGGGCGGCCCCTTCCGCACGTGGAATGCGGAAGAGATGGAGTCCGCCACCGTGGACGACGCGCTCCGGCATCCGACCTGGCGGATGGGACCGAAGATCTCAGTCGACTCCGCGACGATGATGAACAAGGGCCTCGAGATTATCGAGGCCTGCCACCTGTTCGCGGTTCCGGAGAACAGAATCGAGGTCATGGTCCACTCCGAGAGCCTGATCCATTCGATGGTGGAGTATGTCGATGGCGTCACGATCGCCCTTTTGTCCGCGAACGACATGCGAATCCCGATTCTTTCCGCGCTCGCCTGGCCGGAACGCCTGCCGAGCCCCTTGCCGGCTCTCGATTTCACGGCGATACCACCTCTCACCTTTGAAGCGCCGGATGTGAGGAAATTCCCAGCCCTGGAGCTGGCGAGGGCGGCGCAGCGCGAGGGCGGCGAGCTACCGGCGGTTCTCAATGCCGCCAACGAGATGGCGGTGGAGGCGTTTCTCGGTGGTCGCTGCTCGCTGCCGGCGATCACGGCCACGGTGGCAGCGACCCTCGACCGGTGGAGCGCCCGCAACCGGCCGCTGGCAAGCATCGAGCAGGTTTTGGCGGCCGATCTCGAGGGACGCGCCGTCGCTCGCGAAGAGCTGAGGAAATTCCTGCCGGCCAAGCTTGGTTCGAACATTCGATGTTGATGACTCTTGCCGCATTCGTTTTCGTGATCGGGGTGCTGATCACAATCCACGAGGCCGGCCACTTCGCGGTCGCACGGCTGCTCGGGGCGCCGGTCGAGGTTTTTTCCATCGGTTTTGGAAAACGCCTGTGGGGCTTCGAGGCCGGCGGGACCGAATACCGGATCTCACTGGTCCCCCTCGGGGGCTACGTGCGCATCCCGGGACTCGGCCCCGATGAATCGGACGTCGTCGGTGCCGAGGTGGACGTCCAGGACCTGCTGCCGCGCTGGAAGCGCACCCTCATCCTGCTCGCCGGACCCCTGACCAACATCGTCGCCGCCGTTGTATTCGTGGCCGCCGCCTTCATGATCGGCGTCGAGGTCCGCGCCTACCTCGAGGACCCGCCGGTTGTCGGTTGGGTCGAGCCCGGCTCCGGCGCAGACGCCGCCGAAATCAGACCCGGCGATTTGGTTCGTTCGGCCGGGGGTCACCCGGTCGCCGTTTGGCGCGAGCTCGAGGTTGCCCTCCTCACATCCGGCGGTGGCGAGGTCATGCTGACGGTCGAGCGCGACGGCGTCCTCAGCGAACGGGCGGTTGTGCTCGGAAGCGACGATCGTTACGGATTCGGCGTGTCGGACATCAAACCGCACCTCGATCCAATCGTCCGGCCGATCGCCGGCGATCCGGCGGCCTCCGCCGGAGTTCACGCCGGTGATCGGATCGTGGCCGTCGATGGCAACCCGGTACATCAGTACTACGAGCTGCCCCTCCTCATCAGTCCGTTTCCGGGACAATCGATGACGCTCGAGGTGCTGCGAGGGGAGGAACGGCTGAGCTTCACGGTATCGACGATGGACGTCGGCGGGCGCGGCAAAATCGGCGTCGTACCGGTCTTTGACACAGTCATCGAGAAGCTCGGCCCGCTGGCGGCGTTGCGTGCCGGCTACTTCGAATGCCGGCAGATGACCGTACAGACCTTTCGGGTCATCGGACGCTTGCTGACGCTCCAGGTCTCGATTCGGCAGGTCTCGGGTCCGGTCGGTATCGCCCAGATTTCGGGAGAAGCGGCACGCAGCGGCGCCGAGGCCCTGATCATGCTGATGGGCATCATCTCGCTCCAGCTGGGCATCTTCAATCTGTTACCGATTCCGATTCTCGACGGCGGCCATCTGACGGTCATCGCGGTGGAAAGCGTGCTCCGCCGGGACCTCCCGCTCAAGGTCAAGGAACGAATCCTCGAGGTCGGTTTCTACCTCCTCATCCTGTTGATGGTGGTGGTTCTGTTCAACGACATCGTCCGCATCCTGCCTGAAAATGTCCGTCAGTTCCTCTTCAGGGGATGAGCTGCGACCGGCCGTCGTGCTATTTTTGCGCCGATGGCGAAACGACTTCTCGCTGCCTTCGTATTCTGCGTGTGCGGCGGCATTGTGTTCTGGTTCGCGCTGGTCCATACCGTCCACCGCGGGACTCTCGCGGTACCGGACCTCGGTGCCGCCACGATCGAGGAGGCACGGCAACGGGCACACGACCTCGGCTTGGAGCTGGTCGTCGAAGAACCTGGCGTTTTTTCAACCGCCGTCGAACCGGGAGTCATCGCCGCCCAGGAACCGCCCCCCGGATTTCACGTCAAGGCCGGCTCGAAGGTAACGGTGCGAATCAGCCTTGGCGGTGAGCGAGTAACCGTGCCGGATGTGCGCGAGTCCTCGCTCAATTCCGCCCAACGCGAGGTCGAAAACTCCGGTCTGGTTCCCGGCTTGAGGGCCCGGGTGGAGGGTGAGGGAGCCGCCGACCGCGTGATCGCGACCGGTCCGCCGGTCGGCCAGGAGGTGGCGCCGATGACCTCCGTCGATCTCCTGGTCAACTCGGCGCCAGGCCGTCGACTGTGGGTCATGCCATCCCTGATCTCGCAGCCCTTCGCCCGTGTCGATCAGTTTTGCCGAGTCAACCGGCTGCGTCTCGGACGGGCGCGCGAGGTGGTGTACCCGGGAATTCCCTCCGGCGTGGTCCTGCGCCAATACCCACCGGCAGGATCGCCGGTGGCACCGTCGGAGATCATCACCGTGTGGGTGAGCCAATGAGCGTTCGACTGGCGCCGTCCCTGCTCTCGGCAGATTTTTCGCGGCTCGCATCAGAGGTGGCCGATATCGAACGAGGAGGGGCGGATCTGCTCCACCTCGACATCATGGACGGGCACTTCGTGCCCAACCTCAGCTTCGGTCCACCGGTCGTCGGTGCCCTCCGCACGACCCTTCCACTCGACGCCCATTTGATGGTCACGGATCCCGAAAAACTGATTGACGACCTGATCGCGGAAAAGGTGGCGCGAATCGCCGTACACGTTGAGGTTTGCAGCCATCTCCAGCGGACGCTGCAGGGAATTCGGGACGCAGGCGCCGAAGCCGGGGTCGCCATCAACCCGGCAACCGCCTTGCACCTGCTCGAGGATGCCTTGCCGTGGACCGACTTCGTCCTCGTCATGTCCGTCAACCCCGGATTTGGGGGCCAGGACTTCATTCCAGAAACGGTCGAAAAAATCAGGCGCCTCCGCCAGATGGTCGCGAATCGACCGCTCGACATCGCGGTTGACGGCGGCGTGTCTCGGGACAACGCCGCCGCGCTGGTCAACGCGGGCGCCACGACCCTGATCGCGGGATCGGCGATCTTCGGTTCCGGCGATCGTGGCCGGGCAATCGCCGAATTACGCCGGGCCGCAACTGATGGAGGTAGTCGATGACGACCGCGCGGCGGTTCGCCACCCTTCCACTCTTGTTGATCGTTGTTGCCACGGGCTGCTCGAGTAGCAGCAAAAAGCAAGACGAGCTATTAGATCAGCTGGCGAACCAGGACAAAGAATCGATCTTTGCGCAGGCCGAAGAGCTGTACGAGAAGAAGGACTACAAAAAGGCCCGCGATCTCTTCGCCTTCGTGTATGACAGCTTTCCCAATGACCCGTTGGGACACAAGGCGGCCCTGAGGGTCGCCGACACCTTTGCCGTCAAGACGGATGTGACGAGCCTCACAGAAGCCCGGCTTCGGTACCGTGATTTCACCAACCGATATCCAAACGATCCCGACCGCGATTATGCCCTGTTGATGGTGGGTGAGACCTATTCGGCACGAAAGCTTAGGCCGGACCGAGATTTGAGCGATATTCATGAGGCGCTGGCAGCATATCAACAGCTGGTCAACCTCTACCCGAACTCCGGCTATCTGCCAGAAGCTGAAGCGAAGATCGCAAATCTATTGGAGTTACTGGCAAAACATGACTGGATGGTCGGTAATTTTTATCGAAAGAACAAACGCTATGTGGGCGCATTATGGCGTTTCGAATACATCGCCGAAAATTATCCGGATTTCTCCGAGATCGATGCGGTGAACGCCCAGATTAGCGATCTCAAAACGCTCATCGAAGAGCGCGATGCCGAATGGAAAAAGTACCTCGAAACCCTGAAAAAAGAGGCCGAGGATTGACGAACCGGACGCCCATGAGTTAACCTCAAGTAGTGGTATCTTCAGCGGGGAGAGGGGTTATGAGCGCCAAATTTCGGATCGCCATCTTCGCCGTTTTCCTTCCACTGGTGGCGGCAGCTCAAACGGTGGCACCGCCTCCGCAGCCATTGCATCTCGTCGACGACCACTGGACCCCTTATGACCCGCCAACCGAATTCCCAGATGGCGCCATGGTCCACACGATCGTCAAGGGCGACACCCTATGGGATCTGGCCGCTCACTATCTGGGAGATCCATTCCTGTGGCCCCAGATCTGGGAGCGAAATCCGTATATCAAAGACTCTCATTGGATCTATCCCGGCGACCCGGTGGTGATTGACCTGGCAGTCCAGGAAACGCCCATGACCGAGGGCGAGGTGCCGGAGGGAGAGACCGTCACCTCTGAATATGTCGAGGATTTCGATGGCCTGGAAGAGGTCATGCCACGCCCGCTGGGGAGTTCGGCCGACGTCTATTGCTTTGCCGAGTTGATCCAGGATGAGACCGTCTTTCCGTTCATCATCGCTTCATCCGAGCGAATCGAGTTCCAGGACCAGTACTCGGAAGGGGAAATCGTTTACATCGATGGCGGCGTCGCGCAGGGGGTCCAGGCCGGAGATCGGTTCTTCATCCTCCATCGGATTCGCCCGCTCAACCATCCGGTATCCAGCTCCCACCTCGGGATCGTTTACAGCCAGGTTGGCCAGCTCAAGGTGCTGTGCGCGCAGGAAAACTCCTCCATCGCCGAGATCACCTACGCCTGCGATCCGATCGTCATCGGCGACGTTCTCAAGCCCTTCAAACCGATCCCGGTGCCGCTGGTGATCGACCCCGACCCGACCGATCGCTGCGACGAACCAAATGGAAAGCCTACCGGTTATATCACCTACAACCGGGATGACCAGATTGATCTCGGGACGTACTGGTTGGTCTTTCTCGATCTCGGCGCGGCCGAAGGACTCTATCCGGGGACCTTTGCGACCGTATTCCGCGACAACCCGGTCGCGGGCATGCCCCGATTGGTGATGGGAGAGGTCGGCGTCCTGACGGTCGAAGAACACTACGCGACCGCTATCATCACCCGCGCATGGGCGCCACTATCGGACGGCGACCGGGTCGAAGTGAAATAAGTCTCCGTGATTCCGAATTCCCAAAGGGCCCCGATCCGGGGCCCTTTTGCTATCCTCGGCCAATGCTCCCCGACTGGGTCTTCGACGACGCGGACCGTCGCTTCATGGAAATTGCACTGTCTGAGGCGGAGGCGGCGGCGGACAGAGGCGAGGTGCCGGTCGGCGCAGTCATCACCCGCGCCGGCACACTCGTCGCACGAGCGGGTAACCGCCGCCGCGAACTCGCCGACCCCGGCGCCCACGCCGAGATGATTGCCCTTGCATCGGCCGGGCGCGAGCTCGGCGACTGGCGGCTCGAAGACTGCACCCTTTACGTCACCCTCGAGCCCTGTCCGATGTGCGCCGCCGCCTGCCGGCAATCCCGGCTCGAGCTTGTCGTCTGGGGAGCCGATGACCCCCGCGCAGGTGCGTGCGGTTCGGTGATCGATCTCGCCGGCGATCCTCGGCTCGGACCGCCCCTGAAGCATCGAGGCGGTCTCGAGCCCGAGCGCAGCAGCGAGCTCCTCCAGCGCTTTTTTGCCAAACAACGGTGATCGTCGTAGAATACGGCGCCCGTCCGCGGAGAGGTGCCGGAGTGGTCGATCGGGGCGGTCTCGAAAACCGTTGACCTTTCACGAGGTCCAAGGGTTCGAATCCCTTCCTCTCCGCCATCCTCTTTGACAGCAGTTGAGTGTGTGCGGAGAGGTGTCCGAGTGGCCGAAGGAGCACGCTTGGAAAGCGTGTGTGGGGGCAACTCCACCGCGGGTTCGAATCCCGCCCTCTCCGCCATCAGCAGAGCGTCGAGCCCGGCATGGAGCTCGGGCCCTGCGCGTCGTCGTCCCTCGAACCGTGTCAGGCCCGGAAGGGAGCAGCACTTAGGGGGAAAACGGCGAGCGCCGCAGATCGCCCGGGCTCCATGGCGGGCTCGAACGGTCTTTGCCGGCAGGGTCCGTCAGTCGGGCAGATCATCTCGGCGACGTCAGCCGGTGAGAAGGCCGAGAATCGCTTCCGCCGCGACCTCGGCACCGTTGATTCCCGCGGCCGGGGACCGACCCGCAGCGAGCAGCGATTCCATCCCCCGAAGCCAGTCCCCGCGGCGAAACGCCCTGTCATCGATCTCGGTGGCCACCAGGTGCTCGTCAACCCACCGGGCAAGGACAGGAGATTCCGGAAACCGAGGCCGCCTGATATAGGCGAGCGCCGAGCCTGCGCGGTAGACCTCAGCGACGGTGCTGTACCCGAGTTTGCCGACCACGAGATCCGACGCCGCCACCAGATCGGGGTGAAAGACGTCGGCGTGAAACGGGAGCATCAGCAGTCTTCCCTCACGACGGGTCCCGCATTCGCTGCCACCAGGCACCACGATCCACGGTCCGTTCCGATGATCCGTCTCGGACACATCGCCAAAATCCCATTGCACGCCGCCCATGCTCAACAGGACCATGGGGTCCCCGGGCGGGACCCCGAGCTGGTTCCGAACAGCCTTCCGCGAACGGCGCGACTCGCGCGCCACCGGTGCGACTGTTACTGCGCCGGCAACCGGTTCGCACACCGGCTCGGTTTGGATCCTCAGGTCGGCACCGGCGAAAATCGATTCCATGTGCTGTCCGTGTCGCACGAGGGCTGGCGGAGCGTCAGGATAGTTGGCGTAGATCGAGTCCCAGGTGAAGTTCTCCACCAGCACCGAGGGCAGTCCGGCTCGACCTGCAGCGATCAGCCCGAGCGGTGAAATATCGGCAACGACCAGGGAACAGTCGAGCTCCCGCAGGCGCCCAGCCAGAGATTCGATCGCCCGCGGTTCGCGATATGGCGCCTCGTCAAGGCGACGGATGGTGGCGCTGAGGTCCTCGACCAGCGATGTGGCTTGGACGAATCCGACGTCACATTCGAAATGATGGTAGCTGAAACCGGCGCTCAGGGATTCTGCAAAGAACCACTCCGGCACTACGGTAAATACCTCGAAGTGA
This sequence comes from Candidatus Sulfomarinibacteraceae bacterium, assembly GCA_963733915.1. Classification (GTDB taxonomy): domain Bacteria; phylum Acidobacteriota; class Thermoanaerobaculia; order Thermoanaerobaculales; family Sulfomarinibacteraceae; genus Sulfomarinibacter. Next base: position 736,580 of record CAVTEP010000011.1, on the reverse strand, counting down.
ATCTCGGGGCGCCGGCGCCGAAGGGCCGTCATCACCGCACAGGTCGCGCGCCGCGTGGCCGAAGCCATGCGGCGACACGAAACACGCCACCTTATCCACGACGCTGGAGTGTACACCTGCGCCCAACGGCCGGAGATACCGTGATGGGCGATTCAGACCATACGGCAGCTGCGGGGTGCGTGGTAGGATGCCCCTGTGAAACGCGTCATCATGATCGTCGCAACGTTCGTGTTGGTGGCGACCACGGCCGCGGCTCAGAGCGCCTCGAACCGGGCCTGGCAACAGAGGTTGAAGGTCGAGATCCCGCTTCCGGTGCCGCTGGTCGAGCTGCAATCCATCAATCCGTTCGCGATCGTCGTCGACGAAACGCCCAAAGTGACCCAGGCGACCTTACCCCGCAAGGTCGATGTGCGCGGGTCAGCGACGGTTGCTGCGTTCGTGGATGCCAAGGGGGTCTGCCTCGGTGCGGTGCCCCTTGAGTTGCCGGTCCCGGGGCTGACATCGTCGTTGGTGGAGGAGCTCACCGGCACCCGTTTCGATCCCGCGACAGCCGGCACCGCGCCCCAGCCATCGTGGGTCGTTCTCGAGATCGTGATGGAGGGCAAGGTCAAACAGGGCGAGGTCATCGACCAGACTCTGGAAATGCCCGACCCGGCGACCCCACCGGCGCCGTTTGTTCCGGTCGCGATGTCTCCGCCCGGGAACCTGCGCGATCTCAAGGCGGTACCGTCTGCCCAGCTCAGCAGCCTGGCCACGCCTCGCCGGATCAATATCAGCGCCCCTGGTCGAGATGACGAGATCCACATCCGCGCACTTGTTCATGTCAACGAAAACGGGCGCTGCGACCGTTACGTACCGCTCGAGCTCTATGATGGTCTCAACCGCTGGTTTTCGGCCTACCTCGCCACCTGGAGAGTGCAGCCGGCGACCCGTGACGGCGCGCCTGTCGCCTCATGGGTGGTGTACTCGGCCCGGGTTCGGGTGGAGCTCTCGGGCCTTGATTCGACCACCTCGAGGGTCGTGCGCGATCGCGAGTACAATCCGGAACAGTAGAATCGCCGGAACGTGGATCGATCGGCATCGGTGACCCCGGCGAGTTAAGACCAGGCGTCCGCCGTCACTCGCACCTGACCACCCTAGCCCGCATATCTCTCGAGCATTCTGCTGCGGCCTCCGGTCAACCGTTTCGCCTGATGATCCGGCGTCGATCGCCATGCCGGACGGTCACGCGTTCCGAATCCAACCACTCGAGGGCAGGAATGGCAAGCTTGCGGGTGAGGCCGAATCGTTCCTTGAAGTCGCCGACCGCAAAGTCGGAGACCTCCCAGTCGCGCACCCGCCGCGCCATTTCGTCAAGCACGGCGCAATGGACCAGGAATTTGCCGTCAAGCCGAATCAGACGTTTTCGTTGGATGAGGTAGCGACAGATACCTTCGACCACGACCGCCCTCGCGCCGAGACGCTCAGCCACCGTGGCAGGTGACGGCGCATCGAAGCCATCCGCTCGGTAGAGGTCCTCTATTGCCCGCGCCAGCTCCTCGCCCTTCGTGGTCATGTGGCTGTCGGTTCCCACCGGCACCACCCGACCTTCGTTCATCTCGATCGCTCCGCGGATCCGAAGCTCTTCGAGATAAATGTCGGCGAGCGGTAGAGCGGAGCGCGGCAGGAGCCCGCCGGCAAAATCTCGTGCCGGTATCCCGGCCGAGACCTCCTCTCCGGCCAGGCGACGTGCAAGCTCCGCGGCGGCGGAGGCTGCCAACTCGTCGATCTTCAATGAGCTCACAAAAGTGGGAGGTTGAGTCGGAAGTGCACGAATCCGTCCATCCTCCAACAACCGACCGAGGGGCGCCTCGAGGGTATCGCCAAGAACGCCGAGCCGCCCCGCCATCGCCGGCAGCGGTAGCCCGGCGAGGCCCTCGCGATCGATCCAACTCATGAGAAGCTGCGGCCAACCGCTGCGCTGAACCTCGGGCAAAAGATCAAGGGCGGTGCTTTCCCGCCGCCGCCAACGGGGGAGCTGGGCATCGAGGATCTTGCCACCGGCAAAGGTGTTGACCGGCGACGGACGACGGAGCACAAGCCGATCACCCGGAAACAGCAGCAACGGCTCGCGCAGCGAAATCTGCGCGACTGCTCGACCGCCGGGGGACAACGGTCGGTCGGCGATTCGTTCGATCCGGCCTCCGACCCTCGCCGCCAGCGCATGGACCTCAACCTCGTCTCCTTCGTCGAGGGGGCCGGGGGCTGTGCTCAGGAGCTCGAGCTTGACTGTCACCATCCGGGTCGGCCGCCATGGTCCGGGGCTGATCACCTGATCTCCGCGATCGACATGCTCGCGCGACACGCCCGCGAGGTTGATGGCGACTCGTTCACCGGCTTCGACAGTGCGGCGTTCCTCGCCGTGGACGTGAAGCCGGCGAACCCTGGCCTTCATGTTCTTCGGCAACACCGTGAGCTCGGAGCCGACCTCGAGGGTTCCCCAAAGAGAGGTTCCGGTGATGATCGTGCCGGCGCCAGTGAGGCTGAACACACGATCGATCGGCTCGCGAAATGGTCGCCCCTCCAGCTGACGAGGCCGCACCTGTCGCGCCTGTTCGAAAAGAGCGCCTCGGAGCTCGAGAATTCCGCTTCCGGTCGACGCCGACACCGGCACCATCGGCACTCCCGCAAAGACTGTCGGCGCCAATAGCTCGCGCACTTCCTCAGCCGCCAGCTCGACAAGTTCCGATTCCAGGAGATCGACCTTGGTCAAGGCCACCGCCCCGCCCGGCACACCCATGAGACGAATCACGTCGAGGTGTTCACGGGTCTGCGGCATGACTCCCTCGTCAGCCGCTACTACCAGCAACGCGAGATCGATGCCCGAGGCGCCGGCGATCATGGTGTGGACAAGGCGTTCATGGCCCGGCACGTCCACGAAATGAAGTTGCATATCCTCGTCGCTGAGCTGGGCAAAGCCAAGATCGATCGTGATGCCCCGCTCCTGTTCCTCGGGCAGCCGATCGCAATCGGTCCCGGTGAGCGCTTTGACGAGCGTCGTCTTGCCGTGATCGATGTGTCCCGCTGTGCCCCAGACAACATGTCGCATGGGTTCATGGTACACGTTCGGTCAACCCGGATTCAGTGGTTGGAGCGATGCTCGGCCCGTCCTTGGTCCGTCCAGCCGGAAACTGTATCCTCACCGGGTGACGGACACCGATGTGGAGTCTGAGGTCAAGATCCCGGTTGCAGATCTCGCCGGTGTGCGAGAGGCGCTACGCCAGGCGTGCGCGACCGAGGTCCAGTCCATGACGCGGGAGACCAATCTCCTTTTCGACACCGATGATCGTCGCCTCGAGACGGCCGGTTGTGTGCTCCGCCTGCGCCGTCACGGCGACCGCCGCCGAATCACCTTCAAGGGCCCGGTAAGCTACCGGGGCGTGGTCAAGCAACGCCCCGAGCACGAGACCGAGGTCGGCGACCTCGATCAACTGCGGGGAATCTTCGAACTCCTGGGATTCACGGTCGTGATGCGGTACGAAAAAGACCGCGAGGAGTGGCGTCTCGACGACATCTCGGTGGTCCTCGATCACACGCCGATGGGCGACTTCGTCGAGGTCGAAGGCCCGCCAACCAAGCTTCAAGCCGCGGCGGCGGCTCTCGGTCTGGATACCGCTTGCGGGGTACGCGGGTCCTATGTCAGTCTGTGGCGGGAGTTTCGCGCGACCCACCCCACCCGTGGCCTCCCGATCGACATGGTCTTCGACGAATGACGCGGGCTCCGTTTGCCGCCGCGATGATCCTTGCCGCGGGGCGCGGTGAGCGCATGTTACCCCTGTCGACTGTCTTGCCAAAGCCGGCCCTACCACTGCCCGATGGACCGGTGATCGGTTCGGCCCTTCGGCTGGCGGCTCGCGTCGGTGTCACCCGGGCGGTCATCAATGTCTGTCATCTCGCCGACCGAATGGTGGCGGCGGTGGCCGAGGTTGAGAGCTCCGGCATGACAGTTACGACGTCGCAGGAAGACGAATTGATGGGCACAGCCGGTGGCCTCGCCCTTGCCCACCGCCGCGGACTACTGGGCAAGAAGGGTCCGGTGCTTTTGATCAACGGTGACTGTGTTCTCGGTCTTGATCTCCTTCCAATGATGGAACGTCACCTGGCCGGCGACGATCTCGTGACCCTTGCGCTCCTTCCCCATCTCGACCCGGAGAAGTGGTCACGAGTCGAGCTCGACGCCGACGGACACGTGAACGCAATTCGATCTCGGGGACGACCCGGCACCCACGAAATTCCATTCCTCTACCCCGGGGTGATGGCCGTCAGCCGGTCGGCGCTCGAGGGCCTGCATCTCGAACCGGGAGAAACTCCGGCCAGGTTGTGGGAGCCCGCACGGCTCGAGGGACGTCTCGGTGGCGTCGTCGTTGCGGGTCATTGGCGAGAGGTGGGGACACCGTCAGACTACCGGGAAACCGTGATTGCACGGTTGGCGGGCATATCGGTGGTCGACCCAACGGCCGAGGTTGCATCGGCAGCCATCGTCGACAACTCCCTCATTGGCCGCAACACAAAGCTCGAGCCGGGCGCGACGGTCAACGAATCGGTGGTTTGTGAAGGCGCCACCGTATCCGGCGGAGCCCACGTCAAACGCTCGGTGCTGCTCGGTGCGGTCCACGTTGCTCCCGGTGCAAACGTGATCGACCAGGTCCTCGCCCAAGCATCGGAATGTCTTTTTGAAGCTCATTGATCGCTCGATCCATGCGCTCACATCGCCGTCGAGCGCCACGTGCTCCACCCCGATCGCCACACCCACGATCGCACCCGCCCCGTACCCCCGTAGACGCGCAGCACTCGCATCCGGGCGTGATGGTCGGTCAGGTAGATGGAACTCGGCGTGGCTGTGCCACGCGGCGTGAAGGTGATGATGTCACCCCGCCCTGCGCGCACCGGATCGCTCAGATTGCCGCGCAAACGGCCGTGACCCGAGGGATCGGGCACGAATTCGCCCTGCAGGATACCAAGCCCGGCACCACCGGCTTCGAAGATGAGTATTTCCCCGACCACCGGATCGACCAGGCCGTCGATATCACGACGGAGGATGCCGTCGCCGTCGCCGTCGGCGGCGATAAAACAGCGCCACTCGCCGTCCGCCCGCCGCTCGAACACCACCCCGGTCGACCGCGCATTCATGATCGCGTAGGCCCGGCAGCGGAAGAGCAGACCGTGAAGCTGGCGCGACGCCCCACTGAGGGCTGCAGCACGTCGCGCCTCGCCGAGGCCGGGCAGGGTCATCGTCACCAGAAACGTCAGCACCGCCACCACCAGGAGTGTCTCTATCAGTGAGAACCCGCGTTCACCGAAGCCACCGATCACTTTGCAATTCATCGCCCCCTCCCAGAAAAACGCGGCCCCGGAGGGCCGCATCCCGTCCACGCTGTGGTTGCCTTAGCCGGTTTGACGCCGCGGAGGCCGCCGACCCGGATAAGTGTTGAACATCAGTCGGCGGCCTGTGCGCCGGTCGAACGCGCCAGCCTCACCTTGTCGGCGAGGGTGGTCGCTCCGCTGGTCACGATGTACGGCTTGAGCTTTTCGAACGAGCTCTCACCGATGCCCTTGACGGCGATGATTTCGTCGACGCTTCGAAAAGGACCGTTCGCCTCGCGGAACGCGATAATCCGATCGGCCAGCGCCGGACCCACCCGGGGTAGGAGCTGCAGTTCGTCTGCGCCGGCCGTGTTGATGTTCACCACGCCCGTCGTCGAAGGACTGTCGGCCGCTCCGGCGATTGTCGCGATGAGCGCCACCAGAACCAGGACTTGAAATATGCGCCGAATCATAGTTTTCTCCTTTCGCTGTGGTTGATGGAATCGATCGCTATCGGCCGCGCCTCAGTGGTCATCCATGGCTTCCTCCCTTCGTTCGACGATTCTGGGAGCAGAGCCCATGCCAACCCGAGTAGCGCGGCAAAGACGCTTTGAAATCAATAGTTTCCAACAACCCACGAGGAAGGCGCTCGAATCCGAATGACAAGAAATTCTTACAATGTCATCGAAGATTGCGCTCCGCCGCATGTCAAATTTTCTTGTCAGTGATCGGCTGCTATACTCCCCCGATGACGCCGTGTATGGCCAATGTCATCGACCGCAGGTCGCGACCGGGTCGGTGGTCGTGACTCGCGAAATCGCCCTGCTGGTGTCGGGCGGATCCGGGTCCGAGCTCGCCCGCCGATTCGCCACCGCAGCCCTCGAAAGCGGCCATGTCGATGCCCTTCACCTGGTGGTGACCGGCGCGGCCGCAAAGGTTCTGGCGCACGAGCTCGGCCCGGATTGGGCCAGCGCGCGTGGGTTTCGCGACCAACTGCCGCTCGATGAAGAGCTTCGCGGGCGAGTTCACCCCTACAGCGACACCGATATCGCGGCGCTAATAGCCTCCGGTTCACACCAACTGGCAGGTGTGGTCGTGCTGCCGTGCTCGGCGGGGATGGCCGGCTCGTTGGCCAACGGCATTTCGCGCGGCCTCGCGCAACGCGTCGCCGACGTGGCGCTGAAACAGCGTTGGCCCTTGCTGATCGGAATCCGCGAAACGCCGATGTCGGAGATCTTGCTCGCCAACCTCCACACCCTGGCCCGCGCCGGCGCCCACATCGTGCCGCCCCTTCCGGCCTTCTACCTCCGGCCCGACGAGGCGACCGCACAGCGGGTGTTCGTGGACCACTACTGTCTGCGGCTTCTCGATCTGCTGGCGATCCCCGCGCCCGACGCGGGTCTCAGGTGGTCGGGTTGACCTTCGACCGAGAGGGCTCACCAACTTCGCGAGTCGCAGCCAGCCTTCGCGAGACCGGGGAGATGATCGCGTTCAAGCACACGATCTTCGCGCTGCCCTTCGCCATCATCGCCCTGATCTCGGCAGCCGCGCCCGGCTGGCCATCTTTCAGGACGTGGTTCTGGGTCGCCGTCGCGATGGTGTCCGCGCGGACTGCCGCAATGGCCTTCAACCGTCTCAGCGACCAGGCAATCGATGCCGAAAATCCGCGGACCGCCGACCGTGCCTTGCCGGCGGGGCGTCTCAGCCGCAATTTCGCGTGGGCGGTTACCGTGATATCGGCGGCTGTTTTCGTAATAGCGACGGCATCGCTTAGCCTTCTTTGCCTGGTGCTTGCGCCGCCGGCCCTGGCGGTGCTGCTCGGCTACTCGTTCGCCAAACGGTTCACGGCTGCCTCCCACCTCTGGCTCGGTCTCGCCCTTGGTATCGCGCCCATCGGCGCCTGGATCGCAGTCACCGGACGGATCGAGTGGCCGGCTGTTGTCCTGGCGGCTGCGGTCGCGCTATGGGTCGCCGGATTCGATATCGTCTATTCGCTGCAGGACGAAGATTTCGATCGCGACAACGCCCTCCATTCGCTGCCCGCGCGTGTCGGCGGGCGGCGAGCGCTGGCGGTAGCCCGCGTTTTTCACGCCGCAGCATTTGCGGGTTTCCTGGCGTTCGCAACTGCCGTTGGGGGCGGACCGATTCGCCTGCTGGCGGTGATCATGGCCGGCCTCCTTTTGGCCTGGCAGCACCGACTGATCAGGGCGGACGGGGTGCGCTCGGTCGACGCGGCCTTTTTCACCGCCAACGGCACGCTGGCGGCGGCGATGTGCGCCCTTTTCGTGGCAGCTCGCCTGATCCCGCCATGAACTGGGGAGGCGGCTCCGAATACGGTTTGTCACCCCGGTCCCTGCTAAGATCTCGGCAGCCCGATGAGGGAATTGAGTGAATGACGCGGGACAAGATCCCCTTCCGACATATCGCCATCGAGGGCCCGATCGGAGTCGGCAAGACTTCGCTCGTGCAGTTGCTTGCCGATCGCTTCGAGGGCGTGATGGTGCTCGAGGACATCACGAATCCTTTCCTGCCTTCGTTTTACGAGGGTCGCGCCGGCGCCGCGTTCCAGGTCCAGATTTACTTCTTGCTGTCACGTTTCCAGCAACAGCGCGAAATTGCGCAGATGAACCTCTTTCAGCGTTTGGTGCTGGCCGACTACACCTTTCCGAAGGACCGCATCTTCGCCTACCTCAATCTCGACGATACCGATCTCAAGGTCTATGAAAAGCTCTACCCGGTGCTCGAACAGGAGGTTCCCCGACCGGACCTGGTGATCTACATGCAGGCCTCGGTGTCGGTTTTGCTGGAGCGCATCAGGCGTCGCGCACGGGACTTCGAGCGCACCATTGAACCCAACTACCTCGAGCGGTTGAGCGAGGCCTACTCCTATTACTTCTTCCACTATCGCGAGACACCGTTGCTGGTGGTCAACACCGACGACATCGACTTCGTCAACAACCCCGCAGATTTTGACGCCTTCGTCGAGCAGATCATGCGCAGCCGACGCGGCACTCAGGTGTACGTGCCTTTCGGCTCCAAACGCGGTTAACCCGGGTCCGTTCTCGGACAACTATCCGGCGTGTCGGGGAACTTCGAACTGCTATAGTCGCCGCCGAAGGAGTGCTGATGCTCGCCCGCGATCTTTTCCGCAACCATCCGGATCGTATCCGAGAGATGCTTCGCGAGCGTCACACGGAAGCGCCCCTCGACCGCTTGCTCGAGGTGGATCTGGCGTGGCGCGAGGTGCTGGTCGAAGTCGAGGAGCTCAAGGCCCACCGTAACGCCGGCTCGAAAGAGATCGGCGCGATGTTCCGCGACGGTCGCGGGGCCGAGGCGGACACGATGAAAGCGGAGATGACGGCCCTCGGCGGGGAGATCGAGGCGCTCGAGGGCAGGGCGAGAGAACTCGAGGCCGAGCTCGGCGAGCTCGAGCTTCAGATCCCAAACCTTGTCGACGCCGAGGTCCCCCGCGGCGCCGATGACAGCGACAACCGGGTTGAACGGGTGGTGGGGAAACCGCCGGACTTCGACTTCGAGCCCAAGGCCCACTGGGACCTCGGACCGGAGCTGGGCATCGTCGATTTCGAGCGCGCCGCCAAGGTGGCTTCGAGCCGGTTTGTCGTCCTCCGCGGCGCCGGCGCGGCACTCGAGCGCGCGCTCATCTCCTACATGCTCGACCTCCACACCACCAAACACGGCTACACCGAGGTGATTCCGCCGTATCTCGTCAACTCGACCTCGCTCCTGGGAACCGGACAGCTCCCCAAAGTTCGCCGACGATTTGTTCCACGTCGAGGGCTCCGACCTCTACCTGGTGCCGACCGCCGAGGTTCCCGTGACCAACCTCCACCGCGACGAAACCATCCCTGAAGAAGGGCTCCCTCTTCGGTACTGCGCATTCACGCCCTGCTTCCGGGCCGAGGCCGGATCGCACGGGCGCGATGTTCGGGGCCTGATCCGGCAGCACCAGTTTCACAAAGTGGAGCTCGTCCAGCTGACCCACCCGGAGAGCTCGTGGGCGCAGCTCGAGGAGTTGACGGGCCACGCCGAGGCGGTGCTCCAGGGTCTCGGATTGCACTACCGGGTTGTCAGCTTGGCCAGCGGTGATCTCGGTTTTTCGGCCGCCCGGACCTACGATCTCGAGGTCTGGCTGCCTGCCCTCACCTGCTACCGCGAGATCTCGTCGTGCACCAACTTCACAGACTTCCAGGCTCGCCGAGCGCGGCTTCGCTTCCGTCCGTCCGACAGTGGCAAGGCGCGACTCCTCCACACTGTCAACGGCTCGGCCCTCGCCGTAGGGCGCACCATGGTCGCGATCATCGAAAACTACCAGCGCGCCGACGGCACCGTTGCCGTACCCGAGGTCCTCCGCCCCTACATGCGCGGCCTCGAGCTTATCCAACCATCCTAATCACCAGTTTTGAGTGTTGAGTTATGAGTTATGAGTTGCCCCCCACCCGCCCGGAGCAACTACGGTTTGATGGTCCGCAACTCAAAACTCAAAACTAAGACCTCAAAACTACCTCGGTGGAGGGAGTTCGAGCTGGTCGGAGATGGTCGCCATGGCGTCGCGCACGAAGGCGATGTGCTCCTGGAGATCGACGCCCAGCTCCTCGGCGCCGCGGCGGACATCCTCACGGCTGACGCCGCGCGCAAAGGCCTTGTCCTTGAGCTTCTTGACAACCGATTTCACCTTGACCTCGGCGACCGCCAGGTCGGGACGGACCAGCGCGCAGGCGGTGAGGAAGCCGGAGAGCTCATCGACGGCGAACAGCGCCTTTTTGACCGGCGTGTCCCGCGGCAAACCCATATAGTCGGCGTGAGAGGCAATGGCTGTCGATCCAATCCTCAGGCCACCCGCGCTCGCGAAGGATTCGCATACCCACGTGCACGTGGGTCTCTTCGGAGGGGTTCTGCTGGTAATCGAAATCGTGGATGAGACCGATGGCAGCCCATTTTTCCTCGTCCTCGCCAAAGGAGCGGGCGTAGGCGCGCATGGCCACCTCGACCGCCGAGAGCATGTTTGATCAAGCTCGGATTGTCGGTGAACTCGGTGAGCAGGGCCCACGCGTCGGCTCGAGTCGGTGTTTCGCCCATCTCTGCCTCCGATCAGAGGAGTATAGCCTTCAATTGAACGAGACGAATTCTCATGAAAATGCAAAACGCACACAATATTCTTAGCAAATCGCACAAAATCGCTTGACTTTTCTTCATGTTGACCGCAGTATCCACCGAACGTCACATCGGGAGGCCTCATCGTGCCACAAACAGCGTCCGAGATCATCAGCCTGGCGAGCGAAGAACAGGTCCATTTTCTGCGTCTCCAATTCACCGACATCGATGGCATCATCAAAAACGTCGAGGTCCCGCAAAGCCAGTTTGAAAAGGCTCTTGACGGCCAGATCATGTTTGACGGCTCGTCGATCGAGGGTTTTACCCGCATCGAGGAGTCGGACATGCTGCTGGTGCCCGACCTCGAAACCTTTCGGATCTTTCCGTGGGAAAACGGCCAGGGCAAGGTGGCTCGACTCGTCTGCGACATCGCGAACCCGGACGGTTCGGTTTTTGCCGGCTGCCCACGCAGCGCTCTGAAAAGGGCGGTGGCCAAGGCAAAGAAGATGGGCTACGTCATGATGGCCGGCCCCGAAGCCGAGTTTTTTCTCTTCCAGCGAGATGAGTTCGGGCTTCCGGTCCCGGCCACCCACGATACCGGCGGCTATTTTGACCTCAGCCCGATCGACCTCGGCGAAGAGGCGCGGCGTGAAATCACGCTCGTGTTGGAGGCGATGGGTCTGGAGGTCGAGGCCGCCCACCACGAGGTGGCGCCGGGCCAGCACGAGATCGACTTCAAGTACGGCGACGCGGTCACCACCGCCGACGCGGTGGTCACCTTCCGCTTCGTGGTCAAAAAGGTCGCGCTCATGCACGGCCTCCACGCCACCTTCATGCCCAAACCGCTGGCCGGCGTCAACGGCTCCGGCATGCACGTTCACCAGTCGTTATTCTCGACCAAAGGCGAGAACGCCTTTTTCGACGCCGACGGGCCGTGGCAGCTTTCGAAGGTGGCGCGCTCCTACATCGGCGGTCTGCTCGAGCACGCCCGCGCCTTTGTCGCCCTCACCAACCCGCTGGTCAACTCCTACAAACGGTTGGTGCCGGGATACGAGGCGCCGATCAACGTCGCGTGGTCGGAGAAGAACCGATCGCCGATGATCCGCGTGCCGGCCCGCCGCGGAGAGGGAACCCGCTGTGAGGTACGGGTGCCGGACCCGGCCTGCAATCCCTACCTCGCCTTCGCCGCGATGATGGTCTCCGGTCTTGACGGCATCGAACGCAATCTCGAGTGCGGCGAGCCGGTGAACCGCAATATCTTCGACATGAGCCAACGCGAAAAGAAGCGTCTCAAGATCGTCCAGCTCCCCGCCAGCCTCGACGAAGCGCTGGACTTCCTGCAAAAAGACAAACTTCTGCGAGAGGCCCTCGGCGACCACATCTTCGACCACTTCATCTTCAACAAACGCACCGAGTGGGCCGACTACATCAAGGAGATTCACGACTGGGAGCTCGAGCGCTACCTCGACAGATACTGATCACGAGGGCCCTTGTTTGATTTGCAACGCCCCGCCCATCCGGCGGGGCGTCTTCTGGAAGACACGACATACCGGCAGTCAAGCTCGCTCATGCCGATTCTGAGCCCCTCTGTTACAGGAACGTAACGGCCGGTGGCTCCATCCGAGCTCTTGGCATACCCTTCATCCGCGACTCAATTTGCTGTGGGCCAAATAGTTCCACAGACTCCGCCCGATTTTCGCCATGGCACGCTTTTTGCTCGATTTTTCATCGGCCCCAGTGCCGTGGATGGCGCCCATTGGGAAACGGTGGCTGCTCATCCCTCCGACACGAGGCAACGGTGTATTTGTATTTATCCAGCCGTTCAGGCGCCCCGCCGACAAGGTGGTCCGTGTCTGTGACACGAGACGGATTCTGACTGCCATGAGATGCCTGTCTCTCCGGATCTCGGAGACTCGTCTCGCAGTCAGCGCGTACACTGGCTCTGCCACCGGTCGCCCACCGGAGAGCTCAAAACGGGGGTAGGAGATCCATGCCCATCATCACGATTTCTCGGGGGTCCTGCAGCGGCGGCGCAAAGCTGGCCGAGGGGCTCAAGAAGAGGCTCGGGTGGAAGATCCTGAGCCAGGAGGACGTCTCGGCAGCGGCCGCCCAAGCCTACCGGATGACCGAGCAGGAGCTTTTCCGCGGGCTCTACTTTCCGGCCAATTTCTTCGAGCGCTTCACCCACCGCAAGACGCGCTACCTCCTGGCCACCCAGGCGACGGTCACCGGGCTGCTCGTCGACGGCAACGGCATCTACCACGGGCTCGCCGGCCAGTTCCTTTTCGCCGATCTCTGCAACGCCTTCAAGGTCCGCATCGTCGCCCCGATGGATTTTCGGATCGAGACCGCCATGCAGCGCTTCGGCTTGACGAAGGACGAGGCCAGGCAGCACATCCGGGATGCCGACGAGTACCGGTCGCGATGGGGGCGCCAGATCTTCAACTCTGACATCACCGACGCCGATCTCTACGACCTGGTCGTCAACCTGGAGCATGTCAGCATCGACCGCGCCACGACCATGATCGCCGAGATCATGGAGGGCAAGGACTACGCGCCGACTGCCGAGTGCCTCCAGGAATACCACGATTTCGCGCTCGATCGGCGCGTCAAGGCGGAGCTCTTCTTCAACTCACCCTTCACCCCGGATATCGCCCAGGTCTCGGTCCGCAACGGTGAAGTGATCCTCTCCGGCGGCAAGACCTTCTCCGCCTCGGAAAAGGATCTGGTCGAGTTTGTCGGCGGCATCCCGGGAGTCGACAAGATCACCACCGAACACGGCACGGTGGAGGCGATCGATATCCGGCTCGACGCCGATTTCGCCCTGTCCTCTCGGGATGCCAGAGCGCGCGACGTGATGCTGCCTCCCGAAAGGTATCCGCACTGCAGGCTGAGCTGCACGATCCGCGAGGCGATCGTGGCCCTCAGCGCATCGGCCGTCAAGCTCCAGGACGGCTACATCATGCTGCCGCGCTACGTGTTGGTGCTGGACAACAAAGACCGGTTGGTCGGTGTCGTCAGCCGGCGCGAGCTCCTCAAGGGGCTGATCCCCCACCTTCGAGATGATCGCAATACCGAGGCCCGTATCAAAGAGTTGGTTCCGTTCGGCGGCAGCATGCCGGCCGAGCTCTCGATCCGCTGGACCTCGTTGTTCTCGAGGCCTGCAATCGAGGCCTCGATGGCGCCGATCCAAACGGTCATGGTGCCGATCAAGGGTACCGTTCAGATCGACGACACCCTGTCGACGGTGATCTCGACCATGCTCTTTCACGGGGTCGATCTGGTAGCGGTCCTCGACGGTGAAAAGGTGGCCGGGGTTGTCCTGATGACCAACATCTTCGACATCGTTGCGCAGTTCATCATGGAGTATGGACAGCCCCCCGCCGCCGGCACCGGCAGGGACGGCACCGATGTCTGAGTCCGCAACCGCCGCCACGGCCGAAGGCGACTCGAAAGCCCGCCGTCGCTGGACCATTCGATTCCGTCGGAAAACCGACACGAGAATCGACTGGAAGCGCCTCTTCTTCATCGCTCTCGGCGTCTCGATGTTCTTCGCAGTCTATCTGTCGCCGCCCTGGCCCGACGCCATCGATCCAATGGGGGAGGCTTTCGAGCTCAGCTCTCAAGGCAAGGCGGCGCTCGGTCTGTTCCTGCTGGCAGCGGTGTGGTGGGTCTTCGAGGTGATCCCGATCGGGGTCACCAGCATCACCATCGCGGTCATCCAGGCGCTCTTCCTGATACGCCCTGGAGTCATGCTGGTCGGCGAGGGCGCACCGATCGGTGGCGCCGAGCTGGCCTTCAAGGAGTTCATGCACCCCTCGGTGTGGTTCATCTTCGGTTCGATCGTCATCGGCATGGTCTTCACCAAGACCGGACTGACCCGGCGTCTGGCCTACAAGATGCTCGTCGTGGTCGGCGAAAAGACCAGCCTCATTTACCTCGGCTGTTTTGTCATGACCGCCGCCCTGACCCTCGTCATGGCCCACACCGCGGTCGCCGCCACGGTTTTTCCGCTCCTGGTCGCCATCTATCGCCTCTACGATGAGGGCGACGAGCCGACCCGATTCGGTAAGGGGCTCTTTATCGGCATGGCCTATGTTGCCGGCGCCGGCAGCATCATCACCCTGCTCGGGGCCGCCCGTGGTGCGGTCGCGCTCGGCTTCTACAAGGAGATCACCGGCCAGGATATCTCCTTCTTCGGTCTCAGCTGGTACATGTTCCCCGTCGGATGGACCATGGTCTTCGCGCTGTGGGCGTTTTTCATGATCTTCTACAAACCGGAGCGGGCTTCGATACCCGGCCTCCGCGAACGCGCGAAGGACCTCTACTCGCGCCTCGGGCCGATCTCCGCCAAGGAGATTCAGGCCGCGGTCATCGTCGTCACGGCGGTCTCGATCATGAGCCTGCGATCGTTCATTCCAGCGCTCAAGAACGTCGACAAGAGCGGGGTGATCCTGCTCGCTACCGTGCTCTTCTTCGTCCTCAAGATCCTCGACATCGGCGACCTCGAGAACGTGCCGTGGAACATCATTCTGCTCTTTGGCGGCGCCATGAGCCTCGGCTACTGCCTGGTCCTGACCGGCGCAGCCGACTGGCTCGCGATCAACACGGTCTCGATGCTCAAGAACGCGCCCGCGATGGTCTTCATCCTCGGCATGACCTTCTTCGTCCTCATCATGACCAACCTGATCATGAACGTCGCGGCCATCGCCATCTGCCTGCCGGTGGCGCTCAAGGTCGCGCCCTACCTGGGGGTCGGTGGCGAGGTCATCCTATTCGGCGCCCTGGTCGCAGCCGGGATGCCATTCCTCCTCCTGGTGGGCGCGGCGCCCAACGCGATCGCGTACGAGAGCAAACAGTTTTCGTCGGGCGAGTTCTTCAAGGCGGGAATCCCAGCCAGCCTGCTGCTGATGGTCGTGGTCGCCATCTTCGTCATCTTTATCTGGCCGGTCATGGGCATGGAGGTGACAATTCCGATACCGTAACCCGAGGGGACGCCGGTCTGCGACCGGATCGGAGGGCAACATGCCGACGTCAAAGCTGATCGAAGGATATCGACAGTTCCGGGAGAAGTTCGAATCCGATCACGAGGTATTCGCAAAGCTCGCCGAAGAGGGCCAGAACCCAAAGGTCCTGTGGATCGGCTGCTGCGATTCCCGGGTGGTCCCCGAACTCATCACCGGCGCCGATCCGGGTGAGCTCTTCGACCTCCGCAACATCGCCAACGTGGTGCCGCCAGCCGGCTCCTCGGCCTGCGCCACGGGGGCGGCGATCGAATACGCGGTGATCCACCTCGAGGTGCGCCACATCGTGGTCTGCGGCCACACCGAGTGCGGCGGCATCAAGGCCCTCGAAACATCGCCGGAACCGGATGGTCAGCCTCATCTCGGCGCCTGGCTCGAGCTCGCCAGGCCGGCCCGCGATCGAGTGCTCGACAGCAACCTCCCTCAGGCGGACCGCTACCTCGAGACCATCAAGGCAAATATCCTCCTGCAGTGCGAAAACCTGCGCACCTATCCCTGCGTCGCCGACGGCGAGGGCGCTGGTCTGCTCGACGTCCACGCTTGGCTGTACGACCTCCACACCGGCCGGATTCTGGCCTTTGACGAGGATTCGGCCGACTGGATCTCTGTGGCCAGGCAGACGTGATGTTTTGGCGCGCGCCAACCCGCCGTGGCCCGGGAGGTATCGACTGCTCTACCATGGGGAGATTCTCGACACCAACACAGGAAACGAGATGACACCTGCAAACGCCTCCGACCAGCCCCCGGTCTTCCGCTTCAGCGTTCGCGCGGCGGTGGTCGCGCTGGCGATCATCATCATCACTCCTCTGATCGTCGCCAGCACGGTCAACCTGCACCAGTTCCGCAAGGCGTACAAGACGAACGTTTCGAACGAGCTCTCGGTCATGGCCGAGCGTCACAGCGCGACGGTCGACTCCTTCATCAACGACCGACTGTCGGATGTCCGCGTCATCGCGCGCGAGCACCCGATCGACCGTCTGCGCCAGCCCGAGTTCCTGAGGCGGGTCCTCAACCTGATGCGCGAGGAGTATCACGGAGCATTTGTCGATCTCGGGCTGGTCGACGCCGAGGGCACCCAGGTGGCCTACGCCGGTCCCTTCAACTTGCAGATGGCCGACTACTCGGCCTACCAGTGGTTCCAGGAGATCTCGGTCAACGAGAGCTACATCAGCAACGTCTTTGCCGGCCTACGCGGCTCGCCGCACTTCATCGTCGCCACCCAGCGCAGGGTCGGCGACGAGTTCTACGTCGTCAAGGCCACCATCGACTTCGAGGCCTTCAACGCACTGGTCGAAAACCTTCGGATAGGAACCACCGGGTTCGCGTTCATCATCAACCGGCAGGGGGAGTATCAAACCAACCCACATTTCGAGGTGGCGCTCAACCGGCAGCCCTACATCGATTTGCTCGAAGGTCGGATCCGGACGGATCGCACGACCGTCCTGGAAGGCGAGGATTTCCTCGGGCGCAACGCGATCTTCACCTTCGCACCGCTCAAGCAGGGGCAGTGGTTCCTGTGCTACCAGCAGGAGACCTCCGACGCATTCGAGGAACTGAATCGGGTCCGCGACTTCGCGATCGCGGTGTCGATCGTAGCCTCACTGGCCGCGATCTTCGCAGGCTTCGTGATCTCCCGCAACCTCGCGCAACGCCTCGCACAAGCAAGCCACGAGCGGACCGTCATGTCCCATCAGGTGATCGAGACGGGCCGCCTCGCCTCCATCGGCGAGCTCGCCGCGGGCATCGCGCACGAGATCAACAACCCGGTGGCGATCATGGTCCAGGAGGCGGGGTGGATCGATGATTTGTTGGCCGACGAGGATCCGGCGTCGAGCGAGAACCTCCAAGAGATCAAGCGCGCGGTAGCCCAGATCCGCACCCAGGGCGACCGCTGCAAGGAGATCACCTACAAACTTCTGAGCTTTGCGCGCAAGACCGACCCCACGATCAAGGAGATCGATCTCAACGAAATCGTCACCGAGGTGATCGGCCTGACCTCGCAGAAGACCCGGTACGCCAACGTGCACGTCGAGGTCAGACTGAGCCCCAACCTACCCAACATTCATGCCTCGGCAACCGAGGTGCAACAGGTCTTCCTCAACCTCGTCAACAATGCAATCGACGCCATCGAACGGCCGGGCGGCACGGTGACGATCACCACCCGGTCGGAGGGGGACCGGGTAATCCTCGAGGTCCGGGACACCGGAAAGGGGATCCCGGAGGCCAACCTCGCTCGGATTTTCGACCCCTTCTTCACCACCAAGCCGGTCGGTCAGGGGACCGGGCTCGGCCTGTCGATCTGCTACGGCATCGTCGACAAGATGGGCGGCCGAATCACGGTCGAGAGCGAGATCGAGAAGGGGACCACGTTCATCGTCTTCTTTCCGATCAAAGCGCCGGCCGTGACCAACCGCGATGCGTACGAGGAGGACCCACAATGATCGAACCGTCAGTACTGCTTGTCGATGACGAGAAGGCGTTTGTCGAGACCTTCGTCAAGCGTCTGGAGAAGCGGGACCTGCGGGTCGCCACGGCCTACAGCGGACCCGAGGCCCTCGACAAGCTCGCCGCCGAAGAAAAGCCGAAGATCGACGTCGTCATCCTCGACGTGAAGATGCCCGGGATGGACGGCCTCGAAACGCTGGCCCGGATCAAGGAAGCCCACCCGCTGCTTGAGGTCATCATGCTCACCGGCCACGCGACCGTCGAGTCGGCCATCGACGGTATGAAGCGCGGCGCCTACGACTATCTGATGAAGCCGTGCGATCTCGACGTGTTGCTCGAGAAGGTCCACGGGGCCACCAAAAAGAAGCGCGAGCACGAGGAGCGAATCCTCGAGGCCCGCGCGAACCTGATCTCGCTGAGAAGGGGAGACTGAGGAGGCCGGGCATGACCGAGGGCGCGTCCTCGATCCGGTTGCTGCTGGTCGACGACGAGGTCGGCTACCTCGAGGTGCTTTCGAAGCGCCTCACCCACCGCGGCTTCAAGGTCACGACAGCCTCAAGCGGCGAGGAGGCCATTCGCGCGCTGCGCAACTGGGAATTCGACCTCGCGGTCGTAGATCTGAAGATGGAGGACATGGACGGCATCGAGGTCCTCAAGGTGCTCAAGCGGATGGATCCCGCTCTGCAGGTGATCATTCTGACCGGGCACGGCTCGGAGCGCGCCGCGAGGGAGGGCATCGCTCATGGCGCCTTTGACTATTTGATCAAGCCCATCGGCCTCGACCCCTTGATCGAGAGCATCCGCGCCGCGTTGAGCTCGGAGCGTTCGTGATCTTTTCGAGGAGATATTGCCAGGTGAGAACAGGTTCCGGACATCAGACCCGCAGATCTGTGATTGAAGGAGGGTGATCGTGGACTCTTTTAAGGCTTGGGGTGCGTTCATGTCGTCAGCGACCCGCGCCCACGCGACGTGGGAACTCGAAACATCCAACAGAATTCTGGGGGACCCGAAGCGTCTGCTGCTGCTGGTTTTCCTGGTGGTCCCGATCTTCGTCTTCGGACCCATGGCGGCGGCGCAGATGATGGATACAGCAGCAGCAGCCGGCGACACGCTGCCCCACGTGCTCGGCGGCAAGAAGGCCTACAGCCCGGCCTACTACTCGACCGGAATTTTCATCGCATCCATCCTTATCGGACTCTGTGCCGGCCTCATCACCGGCTGCATCGGCGCCGGCGGCGGATTCATCATCGCTCCGGCGCTCATGTCGGCCGGGATCAAGGGCATCCTCGCCGTCGGCACGGACCTCTTTCACATCTTCGCCAAGGCGATCATGGGCAGCGTCATCCACCGCAAGCTCGGCAACATCTCGGTGCCGCTCGCCGTGACCTTCCTGATCGGCGCCATCGGCGGCGCCACCCTCGGCGGAATCATCAACCGGGTATTGTACGAGATCAACCCGGTGCTGTCCGACGCCTTCATCACCACCATCTACTCGCTGATGCTCGGCGGGCTCGGCGCGTACGCCATGATCGACTACCTCAAGGCGCGCAGGACCGCGGCCCCGGACGAGGGCGCGCACGGCGGGCGTTCGGAGGGGGCCGAGCTCGGCAACCTGCCCAAAAAGCTGCAGGCCATCAATGCGCCGCCGATGATCACCTTCGACGAGAACTTGATCCCCGGCGGCCGCCGGATCTCGGCCTGGTTCCTGATCGCGAGCGGCTTCCTGGTCGGCTTCGCGGCCGCCATCATGGGGGTCGGCGGCGGCTTCCTGACCTTCCCGATCTTCGTCTACACCCTTGGCGTGTCGTCGATGACTACGGTCGGCACCGACATATTCCAGATCGTCTTCACGGCCGGGTATGCCGCCATCACCCAATACGCGATCTACGGCTTTATCTTCTACACCCTGGCCATGGGCATGCTGATCGGCTCGCTCTTCGGAGTCCAGGTGGGCGCGATGGTGACCAAGGTGGTCAAGGGCATCACCATCCGCGGCTTTTATGCGATGGCGGTGCTCGCCGGCTTTGTCAACCGGATCTTCGCATTGCCAGGCAAGCTCTCCGACCTCGAGGTGTTTAGGTTGTCGCCCGGGACCATCCGGATCCTCGACGGCATCGGCATCTGGGCTTTCTTTCTGGTCATCGGGGGCTTCGCCGTCTGGGTCTTCTACACGTTCCTGTCGAATCTCGGAAGACTGCGCGGGACGGAGGTGGCCTGATGAGCACGATCAAGAAGAAGCAGCTCGGCATCGGCCTGTTTCTGATGGTGACCTTCATCGCGGTGATGGTCGCGATCTTCATGCCGCTCTTCAACGGCGACAACGCGTTGAACTACCTGGACAACCTCTACAACTCGATCTCCAAGGGCTCGGCCCACTACATCCCGAAGGTCGAGCACCTGGTCGAGAAGCATGGCAGCGAGGTCGTAACCCTCAACCTCAAGCTACCCGACGCGAGCGCCGCCTCAGCCGCCGAGAAGCTGTTCGCGCGCGCAGGAGCGACGACTGCCGTTCAAGACAACAACCTGATGGTCAACGGCGATCTCGCGACCATCTTCTCGATTTGCCTCGAGGACGCTGAGGCCGCCTATCAAAACGACGGCAATGAACTCACCAGGAGGTATGGCGACGAGGCGAGGGCGATCCTCCACTCCTGGTGGCAGTCGCTCGGCGCGATGGAAAAGGACCTCAACCGGCAGAAGCTCTTCCCCGCCGCCCAGCTCACTCATACCGTCCAGGCCAAGACCGTCGAGTGCGCCTACAACTATTACGGCATCGAGGCGCAGGCGATCAGAGGCCGCTGGGGCACGGTGCTGTTCTCGCTCGTGTTCTACGTGCTCTACACCGTCTGGTACGGCTACGGGATCATGTACATCTTCGAAGGTCTGGGGTTCGAGCTGGCGGCGCACTGAGCGAAGGAGTTTTTCAGCGTCCACGTCGGTCGGTTGGTTTCGGCAGGGAACGAAGGAGGCGCCGTCCATGTCGTTGCATAACAAGTACCTGCAGATTGCTCTCGCAGTTCTGCTCGGAATCGTGGTTTCACTGCTCCCGCGCCCGGAGGGCACACTCTTCGAGATCTCAGGCGATCCGGATCGACGGTTGGCCGCCCAGGTCGGCGACCGCTTCACCATCCCGGAATGGCAGGGTCCTGGCGGCGCTTATCGCCTCGAGGCGTCCGCATCGATGATCGATCCTGGGATCACGTTGACCGCGGAGGCCACGACCCTCGGCCTCGATGGGGCCGAGGTCGGCTACGTCAACGGTCTCTCGCCAAAGGCATTCCGTTTCCTGGCGATCCTTGCCGCGCTGGTCTTCCTGTTCGTGGTCGAGCCGATCCCGCTCGAGATCACGGCGGTCATGATCGGCGTCTGCCTCGTGTTCTTCCGCATCGTCGACGTCACCGACGCCTGGGCCACCTACATGCACCCGGTGGTGGTCTTCATCATGTGCTGTCTGATCCTCGCGATCGCCCTCGAAAAGGCCGAGCTCACCGAACGGCTCAGCCACGCCATCGCCAAAAAGGCCGGCACCAGCGTCGTCCGCTTCACCTTCATCCTCTCGATCGGCCTCGGCATGGGCTCGACGGTCATGCACGACGCCGCCGCCACCGCCATCGGCATCGCGACCATGATCCCGCTGATGCGCGCTGCCGGCGTCCAGCCCAACACCAACACCGCCCGCTTCATGCTGCTCTCGGTCGCCTTCGCCTGCTCGTGCGGCGGCATGGGCACTCTGGTCGGCGGCGGACGCTGCATGGTCGCGGCCGCCTTCCTCAAGGAGCTCACCGGGATCGAGATCAGCTTCTTCGACTGGATCGTGTACGCGTTTCCGCTGGCCATGGTGACGGTGCCGACGGCGGTGCTCGTGGTCTACTTCGTCTATCGCCCGGATCCGAAGATCCAGCTGCCGACCTACGATAAGGAACTCGGCCCCTGGACACGCCTGCAACAGCAGACCATCCTGGTCCTCGGGGCGGTCTTCACGGCGTGGTTGACCAAGGGTTTGCACGGCATCGACTACTCGATCACCGGCATGATCGGGGTCGCGGCGCTGGTCGCCATCGGCGCCCTGCGCTGGCGCGACATCCACGAAAACCTCGAGTGGGGCACCGCCCTCTTCATCTTCGGTGGCGGCATCTGCCTCGGTCTCGCGATGGCCTCGTCGGGGGCGGCGTCGTACTTCGCTTACCTGTTCTTCCCGCTGGTCGAAGGCAAGGGCTGGCTGGTCCTTCTCGCCGGCGTCTGCGTCTTCGGCGCTCTGGTCACCAACGCGATGGCCAACGTCGCCGCGGCGGCGCTGATCCTGCCCATCGTCATCCCGCTCGCCCAGCTCGAAGGGGTCGATCCGCGGGTGCTCGCCCTCGGCCTTGCCTGCGCGACCTCCTTCGCCATGCTGCTGGTCATCGGTTGTCCGCCCAATGCGATCGCATACTCGTACCGCCAGTTCAGCTCCTTCGACCTCACTCGTGTAGGACTGGTGGCGACCCCGGTGCTGCTCACCCTGCTGCTGGTCACGGCCGGCGTCTGGTGGAGCGTGCTCGGGCTCCTGTAGGAGTGCTGCCATGGTCAAGATACCAATCGACATTCTCATCGTCGACGACGAGAAGGACTTCGTGGAGATGCTGGCGATGCGCCTGGAGAAGGCCGGCCACCGGGTGCGCTCGGCCTTCGACGGAGAGGAGGGCCTGGCCGCCCTCGACGTGGCCGAGTGCGACGTCGTGATCCTCGACATCCGCATGCCGGGCCGCGACGGCATCTCCGTCCTCAAGGAAATTCGCGTCAAGCACCCTCTCGTCGAGGTCATCATGCTCACCGGTCACGGCACCGTCGACTCCGCGGTCGAAGGCTTGAAATCGGGAGCCTTCGACTATGTCCAGAAGCCGGCCAAGTTCGACGAGATGCTGTCGAAGCTCGAGGCCGCCCGCCTCCGCAAGAACGAGCATGAGGAGCGCATCCGACGGGCCGAGGCGCGCGTCCTCACCCGTCACACCGGCGACATCTGAACCACGAGAGAGGCACTGATGGTCGTTTTCCGCAACAAGTATTTTCAGATCGTTCTTGCAATCCTACTCGGTCTCGCCATCTTCGCCCTGCCGCGCCCGGAGGGATCCGTCTTCTTGGTAACGGGCGACCAGGAGCGGCGTCTCGCCGCACATGTCGCCGACCGCTTCGAGGTCCTCGACTGGAGGGGCGAGGGCAATGCCTATCGCCTCGAGGCGTCTGCATCGAAGATCGATTCCGGGATCACACTGACCACGGAGGCCACGACCCTCGGCCTCGACGGGGTCGAGGTCGGCTACGTCAACGGTCTCTCGCCAAAGGCATTCCGCTTCCTGGCGATCCTTGCCGCGCTGGTCTTGCTCTTCGTGGTCGAACCCATCCCACTCGAGATAACGGCCATCATGATCGGGGTTTGCCTAGTCGGCTTCGACATCGTCGACCTGACCTCGGCCTGGGCGACCTACATGCACCCGGTGGTGGTCTTCATCATGTGCTGCCTGATCTTGGCGATCGCGCTCGAAAAGGCGGAGCTCACCGAGAGGCTGAGCCACGCGATCGCCAAGAGGGCCGGGACCAGCGTCATCCGCTTCACCTTCATCCTCTCGATCGGTCTCGGCATCGCGTCGGGGGTGATGCACGATGCCGCGGCCACCGCCATCGGCATCGCCACCATGATCCCGTTGATGCGGGCCGCCGGCATCCAGCCCAACACCAACACCGCGCGTTTCATGCTGCTGTCGCTCGCTTTCGCCTGCTCCGCCGGCGGCATGGGAACCCTGGTCGGCGGCGGCCGCAACATGGTCGCCGCGGCCTTCCTCAAGGAGCTCACCGGGGTCGAGATCAGCTTCCTCGACTGGATCAAGTTCGCCTTCCCGCTGGCTGTGGTCACGGTACCTGCGGCTGTCCTTGTCGTCTATTTCGTATATCGCCCAGACCCCAAGTTCCAGCTTCCCACCTACGACGAGAATCTCGGGCCCTGGACACCGCTCCAGAAACGGACCATCTTGATCCTCGGAGCGGTTTTCGTGGCCTGGCTGACCAAGGGATTGCACGGCATCGACTACTCGATCACCGGCATGATCGGGGTCGCGGCGCTGGTCGCCATCGGCGTCCTGCGCTGGCGCGACATCCACGAAAACCTCGAGTGGGGCACTGCCCTCTTCATCTTCGGCGGCGGCATCTGTCTCGGCCTCGCCATGGCGTCGTCCGGGGCGGCCTCCTACTTCGCCCACCTCTTCTTCCCGCTGGTCGAGGGCCGGGGGTGGCTGGTCCTTCTGGCCGGCGTCTGCGTCTTCGGCGCCTTGGTGACCAACGCCATGGCCAACGTGGCGGCGGCGGCGCTGATCCTGCCGATCGTCATTCCGTTGGCCCAGCTCGAGGGGGTCGACCCGCGTGTGCTCGCCCTGGGCCTGGCCTGCGCCACCTCCTTCGCCATGCTCCTGGTCATTGGCTGCCCGCCCAATGCGATCGCATACTCGTACCGCCAGTTCAGCTCCTTCGACCTCACTCGTGTAGGACTGGTGGCGACCCCGGTGCTGCTCCTCCTGCTGCTGGTCTCGGCCAGCGTCTGGTGGAGTATCCTCGGCCTGCTGTAGGAGAGCTGCCATGGTCAAGATACCGATCGACATCCTCATCGTCGACGACGAGAAGGACTTCGTGGAGATGCTGGCGATGCGCCTGGAGAAGGCCGGCCACCGGGTGCGCTCGGCCTTCGACGGAGAGGAGGGCCTGGCCGCCCTCGACGAGGCGGAGTGCGACGTCGTGATCCTCGACATCCGCATGCCGGGCCGCGACGGCATCTCCGTCCTCAAGGAAATTCGCGTCGAGCACCCTCTCGTCGAGGTCATCATGCTCACCGGTCACGGCACCGTCGACTCCGCGGTCGAAGGCTTGAAATCGGGAGCCTTCGACTACGTCCAGAAGCCGGCCAAGTTCGACGAGATGCTGTCGAAGCTCGAGGCCGCCCGCCTCCGCAAGAACGAGCACGAGGAGCGCATCCGCCGCGCCGAGGCCCGCCTGCTCGTGCGCCACAGCGGAGACGCCTGAGGGAAGGACCGTGGAACCGCGGTATCAACAGCTCTTTCGACGCATGGCCCTGACCGGCCTCGCGGTCGCACTGATTCCGCTCTACTTGGTCGGGGCGGCCATCTACGTCTATTTCGGCGCCACCCAGGAGCAGAACCAGCGCGCCCAGCTGCAGAACCTCGCGGTCAACCGGGCGAACGCTGTGCAGCTCTTCCTCGCCGAGCGCATCGCCATGCTCGAGGCCCTCGTCCACACCACGACCCTGGAAATGATGACCCGGCCTGGCGAGCTCGAAAAGGTGCTCGGCATCCTCAACCGGCGCCAGCACTCCTTTGTCGACCTCGGGATCATCGACGGCAACGGCGACCATCTGTCCTACGAGGGCCCGTACCGCCTCGAAGACCACAACTACGGCGGTGAGCCGTGGTTCGAGGAGACGATGGTGCGCGGTGTCCACGTCAGCGATGTCTTCCTCGGCTTTCGGCGCGTCCCTCATTTCGTGATCGCCATCCGTCGCGACGTCAGACCGCAGTCCTGGATCCTGCGCGCCACCATCGACTCCGAAGTCTTCACCCACCTGGTACGGAGCGGTCAGGTCGGCCTCACCGGCGACGCCTACATCGTCAACCGGGACGGTCACTACCAGACGCCGCCCCGATTCGGCGGCGAGATCCTCGGTCAGATCCCCTTCAGCACCACCATCGCGCCGCCCGGAATCAACGTCATGTCGCGAGAGGCGGAGGATGGAAGGCGAGTCCTCACGGCCTTTGCCTGGATGCCTTCCAAGGACTGGCTGCTGGTCATCGACCGTGATCCCAGGGAGTCGATGGGGCCATTGCGCCAGGCCCTGAAGGTCGAGCTGATCGCTCTGTTGGCGGCCTCCCTCCTGGTCGGCGGGGCGGTCGTCTTTCATACCCGCCAGCTGGTCGGGCGCCTGGCCGCGGAAGATCGCAATCGCGTCGCCGGAAAGGATGCGGATATGGCCATATCAGTGCTGCTCGTCGACGACGAAGAGACCTTTGTCCAGACGCTGGCTAAAAGGCTCACCCTCCGCCGGTTCAACGTCTACACCGCGACCGGAGCGGAGCGGCTTTTCGAATCCCTGGCAGAGAACCTCATCGACGTCGTCCTGCTCGACGTCAAAATGCCCGATCTCGACGGCATCGAAGCGACGCGGAGCATCAAGACGACCACCCCTCGTCGAGGTCATCCTGCTTACCGGTCACGCCAGCATCGAGGCCTCGATCGACGGCATGCGTCTGGGAGCCTTCGACTACCTGCTGAAGCCGGTCAACATCGACGAGCTGGTCTACAAGATCGAGGACGCGCACCGCAAGAAGGAGCTCCAGGAGGAGAAGATCCGCCGCCTCGAGGATCAAACCGGCGAGGACGGCGACGGCGAGTGAATGGACCATGATTTCGCGCGGGTGGCGATGGCTGCGACGCGCCGCTTGCCGGCTCGGAGGGCGGAGGGAAGGGAGGGCCGACCCGAATGAGGCGCGCGCCCTGTTCCAGAATCGATACCACGCCTTGCGCCTGTTACTGGCCGCCAACACGAGTGCGTTGGAAACGATGGCCGAGATGGAGCGGGCGCTCCTCGACCAGCGCGCCATCGGCATGACCTTCGTCCGCAGCCACTGCACCGCCGTCGGCGTCAACGTCTTCAAGATTGTGCGCAACCTCGACACCTTGGCGCCGGAGAAGTATGGAACGCTCTTCGAACGCCTCCAAGAAATCCAGGCTCGAATCGAGCACGAGATCGCGGCCCCATCGGTGGTGGCCGAAGCCCCACTGGTTCTGCCCATGGAGGCGATCGACCGCCGGCAGGCAGAGGTGACCGGCGCCAAGATGGCAACCCTGGGCGAGATTGCCAACGTTGTCGGCCTCGAGGTGCCCGAGGGATTTGTCATTACCAGCGCGGCCTATGAGCGCCTGATCGCGGCCAACGACCTCGAGCCCGAGATCAACCGTCTGCTGCAGGCCCACCAGCCGGCCCGGCTGGACGAGCTCTTCGCGCTCAGCTCGGAGCTGCAGCAGCTGATTCTCTCCGCCAGGGTCCCGGCCGACGTTGCCGAAGCGATCGACCGGGCCGCCGGCGTGATCGCCGGACCCGCCTCCGACGTCACTTTCGCCCTGCGCTCCAGCGCGCTCGGCGAGGATTCGGCGGAAGCGTCCTTTGCCGGCCAGTACGAGACGCTGCTCAACGTCCGCCGAACGCATCTGGTCTCGAGCTATCTCGAGGTGGTTGCCAGCAAGTACACACCGCAGGCGATGCAATACCGCACGCTCCATGGGCTGCGCGATGACCAGGTCGCGATGAGCGTCGGCTGTCTGGAGATGGTGGCCGCCCGCTCCGGCGGCGTCGCCTACTCCGGCAACCCGGCCGATGCCGGCAACCGGAGCATCCACATCAACACAACCTGGGGGCTGCCCAAGGCGATCGTTGACGGCCGTTTCGCCAGCGATCTCCTGGTCGTCGACCGGACCGACCCTCCGGTGGTCACGACGCGCGAGATCGGCGACAAGACGACCCGCTTTGTCCTCCACGCGCGGGAGGGCGTGCGGCGCGCTGACGTTGCCGAGGAGCTGCGCCGGAGGCCGTCGATCGGGGACGACGAGGCGATCGCGATCGCCGAGCTCGCCATCCGCCTGGAGAAGCACTTCAAGTGCCCGGTCGACGTCGAATGGGCGATCACCGATGCCGGCGAAGTTGTCGTCCTTCAGTGCCGGCCGTTGCTGCAGTCGACGCCGGCCACAACCCGCACGCTGCCGCCGGACGCGCCGGCGCCCCTGATCAGGGGAGGTGTCAACGCGAGCCCCGGGGCGGCGGCGGGTCCTGTCCGCCGGGTGAGGCGCGACGCCGACGCACTGAGCTTCGCCGAGGGGTCGGTTCTGGTGCTGCAGCAGCCGCTACCGCGCTGGGCCGCCCTCCTCGACCGGTCGGTGGCTGTGGTCGCCGAGGAGGGAGGCGTCGCTGGCCACCTGGCGACCGTAGCCCGCGAGCTCGGCGTCCCGGCCATCCTCGGCGCAGGCCCCCTCGAAGGGCTCGCCGACGGGTTCGAGGTGACGGTTGACGCGACCGGCAAGGCGGTCTACCCGGGACGCATTGAAGGGTTGCTCGAGGGCCGGTCGGAGCCGCCGTTTTCGGTCGCCGACAGTCCTGTCCGACAAACACTGCGGCGGGCGCTGGCCCACATCACGCCGCTCAACCTGTTGGATCCCGACGGTCTCGATTTCAAACCCGCCAACTGCCGGACCCTGCACGACATCACCCGCTTCTGCCACGAGCAGGCAGTGCGCGAGATCTTCGCCTTCGGGTCCGAGACCCGGTTCCCAGAGTACGCCAGCAAGCAGCTCCACCACAACGTGCCGATGCAGTGGTGGGTGCTCGACCTGGGCGAGGGCCTTGCTGCGACTGTCGAGGGGAAGTACGTCCACCTCGAGGACATCGGCTGCCGGCCGATGCTGGCTCTGTGGGACGGCATGGTGGCGGTGCCGTGGGACGGCCCGCCGGCAATCAGCGGCCGCGGTCTCGCCTCGGTGCTCTTCCAGGCCACCGCCAACCCCGCGTTGTCGTCTCCCTTCAAGAAACCGTACGCAAACCGCAACTACTTCATCATCTCGAAGCATTTCATGAATCTGCAGTCGCGCTTCGGATTCCACTTCACCAATGTCGAGGCGCTAGCGGGCGAGCGGCCGGAGGAGAACTACCTGAGCTTCTCCTTCAAGGGCGGCGCGGCCGACAGCGAGCGCAAAGCCGGGCGCGCGCGCTTCATCGGGTCGCTGCTCGAGGACCTCGGTTTCGCAGTCGCCGTCACCGAAGACGTCGTAACCGCCCGCCGGACCAACCTCGGCCGGGTCGAGGTCGAACAGGCTGTTCGGGTGGTCGGCTATCTCCTCATGCACACCCGCCAGCTCGACATGGTCATGAACGATCCGTCGGCCGTGGAGCACTACCGTGCGAAGATGCGGGCCGACATCGACACCGTTCTCGAGCGCTGAGATCTTCGGGAAAGAATCGCACGGGGCCACGGTTTGCAGGGTTGGGAATGAACAGGGAGCCAATCTCCAGTGGCGCGCTTGCCGAGGCGCTCTTCACGCTCGCCGACTCGGAGCCTCCGGGCGACCGGCGTCTGGCGCTGCTGCGGGCGGGCTATGCCGCCTTCGACGCGGCTGGGAAGGTGCACCGCGAGCTGATGCGGGAGGCGCCGGGTTGGCTGCAGCCGCTCATCTCGCAGCTCCTCGGGTGCCGGGGCGAGGACGCCCTCGCGGCTGCCGTGCAGCGGCTGAAGGGCGGCCAGAGAGCCCGCCGAAGGAATGCTCGCCAGGGGTTTTTGAGCCGCGCCGAGATGGTCGAGACCCTGCGCCACGGCCCACCGGACCTCCATCCCCGCCGGCTGCGCGGGGCGTGCCACTGGCATACCCGCAGCTCCGACGGCAAGGCGTCGCTGGAGACCATGGCGCGCGCCTGTGCACGCCGCGGCGCCGCATGGTCGATGGTCGCCGACCACTCGCGCGGCCTCGAGGTCGCCTCGGGCCTCGACCGCGAGGGCGTCCGCCTCCAGCGGCGGCGAGTCGAGGACTGGAACGCCCGCCACGCGGATGACCACCGCCTCTTCCAGGCTCTCGAGGTCGAGGTGCTGGCCGATGGCACCCTGGACGTACCGAAGGGCGAGCGTCTGGAGGTCGACTGCGTGCTCGCGGCCGTGCACTCGAGTTTCGACCCGGACCGCGATCAGACCGACCGCCTGCTGCGCGCGGTCGAAACACCCGGGGTCCACGTCCTCGCCCACCCCCGCGGCCGCCACTTCCACCACCGGCCGGGGCTCAAGGCGCGCTGGGAGCGGGTCTTCACGGCGTGCTCGGAGGCTGGGGTCGCCGTCGAGATCAACGGCTTCCCGCGCCGTCAGGACCTCGACGCCGATCTCACCCGGCTCGCGGTGAGCTCGGGCTGCGAGATCGTGCTCGCCTCCGACGCCCACGCCGTCCCGCACCTCGAGTTCGACGCCTTCGCCTCGGCCATCGCGATGCGCGCCGAGGTGCCCCGGGAGCGAGTGCTCAACGTTCAGCACGCCGACGAATTCCAGGTGTGGCTGAGGGATCGGTGAACTGAGGGGCGCCGCTCAGGTGAGGCTGATCGGTTGATTCGAGCTGATCACCGACTCGACCTCGACCAGGGTGGTCTTCTCGAGGCGGGTCCGGAGCATATTGTTGGCCTCGACCACGATCCTGCCCAGGATGCAGGTGTCGCCGTCGCAGATGGCCGAGCTGAGGAGGCACTGGTCGGGCTCGAACGGCCCCTCGATGGATTCGAAGATCTCGAGCAGGGTCACCGACCCCGGCTCCCGGGTCAGGACGAAGCCGCCCTTTGGACCGCGCACCGACCGCAGGAGCCCGACCTTGACCAGGCGCTGCAAGACCTTCGCCAGGTGGGCCTCCGAGATCTCGAAGCGGGTCGCGATCTCGCGCGAGGAGATCGGGGCGTCGTTGCGCTTGGCAAGGTACCCGAGGGCGTGCATGCCCAGCGAGGCGGCCTCCGAGATCTTGAGGGCACAGGGCATTGTTGCTCCCAACTTCGCAAATGTGGCGAGACGGCGTCGCCGAGTTCTTGACCGCGGTCAAGGATGCCTTGACCACATTCAGGCTATTCAGTATTGTAATGCCGAATTACGGCTAGAACATTTCCGGGTTCGGCGGTTCGATGGGAGGCGCGACCAGGATCATGATCGCCGACGAAAAGGCCCCCCCGTGGTAGACGATTCGACGCCTGCGCCGCCGCGATACCCGGCCCGTTTCAACGAGCTGCCGTGGTACCGGTCGAATGTGCCCTGCATGGAGGCCTGCCCCGTCCACACCGACTCCGGCCGCTACGTCCAGCTGATCGCGGGAGGCCGATTCGAGGACGCGTTCCTCGTCGCCCGCGCGCCCAATCCCCTGGCCTCGGTCTGCGGCCGGGTGTGCTCGGCGCCGTGCGAGGACGCCTGCCGCCGCGGCTGGGTCGACGAGGCGGTCACCATCCGGCCGCTCAAACGCTTCGTGACCGAGCGCTTTGGCGCCGAGTCGGCACGGCCCGATTTCTTCAAGCTCCTGATGAAGGAGCCGGATGAGCCGGACACCGCCAGCGACGCCGGGTGCCGCCGCCTCTGGCACATCGACCAGCTCACTGCCGCCCGACCGGGCGCGGCGAAGAATGGTCATCGAGTCGCGGTGGTCGGAAGCGGCCCGGCAGGTCTGGGGTGCGCGCACGATCTGGCGCTGATGGGTTACGAGGTCACCGTCTTCGAGGCCTTGCCGGAACTCGGCGGCATGCTGCGCTACGGCATCCCCGAGTACCGGCTGCCGCGCGGCGTCATCGACCGCGAGATCGCAGCGATCGAAAAGCTCGGCGTCACCTTTCGGACCAACACCCCGATCACCACCGATTTTGGTCTCGGCCAGCTCCGCGAGCAGGGCTTCGAGGCGATCTTCCTCTCGGTCGGCGCCATGCGCGGCCGCGATCTCCGGATCGACGGCGCGGACAAGGACGGGGTCGTCAAGGCCGTCGACTATCTGCTCAACCTCAACCGCGGCTACCGGGTCGACCTCGGCGAGCGGGTGGTCGTCATCGGCGGCGGGTCGGTCGCCCTCGACGCGGCGCGGACCGCGGTGCGCGAGTTCTACCAGCCGATGGAGGAGATCGAGCTCACCGCCAAGGCGGTTGCCGGCCAGTCGGCGATGGACGCCGCCCGCGGCGCCCTGCGCGGCGGCGCCAGCGAGGTCCACGTCATTTCCCTCGAGTCGCTCGAGGAGCTTCCGGCCGCCAAGACCGTGCAGGGCAAGGACGAGCTCGACGAAGCCCTCGAGGAAGGCATCAAGCTCCACCCCGGGTGGGGACCGAAGGCCATCGTCGGCGAAACGACGGTGCGCGGTATCGAGTTCGTCGGGGTCGAAAGGGTCTTCGACGACGAAGGACGCTTCAACCCCTCCTTCGACGACAGCCGCACGATGTCGCTCGACGCGGACTCGGTCATCCTCGCCATCGGCCAGCAGCCCGACTTCAGCTTTCTCACGGAAGCAGACGGGATCGAGCTCAACCCGGCCGGGACCATCAAGATCGACCCCAAGACCCTGGCCACAACGGCTGAAGGCGTGTACGCGGGAGGTGACGCGGCCTTCGGGCCCCGGATCGCGATCGAGGCAGTGGCCAACGGCAAGCACGCGGCGCGCTCGATCCACGAGCACCTCTCCGGAACCCCGGCCGCGCTGACGCTGCGGGTCGAGATCGAAAAGGTCCCGGCCGACGAGTATGCCATGCCCGAGGCCTACGAAAAGAAAGCGCGGCGGACCGCGCCGACGGTCTCCGCGGGCCGGCGCACCGGCATCACCGAGGTCGAGGAGGTCATGTCGCCCGAGCAGGCCATCTCCCAGGCCGAACGGTGCCTGTCGTGCCACGTCGACACCATCTACGACCCCCACCGCTGCGTCCTCTGCAACCGGTGCGCAGACGTCTGCCCGGAAAAATGCCTGACCTTTGTGCCGCTCGAGCAGGTGGACATGCCCGCCGACCAGCTCGAGCGGGCGCTCGAGACCTACGGCCACGACCCGGACCAGCCCATGACCGTCCTCCTCAAGGACGACACGGTCTGCATCCGCTGCGGTCTCTGCGCCGCGCGCTGCCCGACCGAGGCCATGACCATGGAACGCTTCAACTTCATCGAATCAACGGGGTGATGAAAGTGGCATCAACTGACACGGTCGATCGTGGCGTTCACGCTGCTCACGCCGGAGACGGCGGGCAGACGCGACGCGGCTTTCTGGGACGGCTGACGGCCGCGGTCGCGGCGCTCGGTGCCGTCGTTGCCGGGTGGCCCTTTCTCAGGTCTCTGGTACCGAATGTCCTCTACGAACCGCCGAAGCGTTTTCGCATCGGCGCCCCCGAGGGCTTCCAGGAAGGGGTGACCTTTCTCGAAGAGCACCGGCTCTTCCTTTTCCGCCAGAGCTCGAGCTTCCACGCGGTCTCCGGCATCTGCACCCACCTCGGCTGCACGGTCAAGTTCTCGCCTTTTCCGATGCCCAGGGAGGAAACGGTGCGCGATTTCAGCTTTCGGGCCCTCGGGGAGTTCCACTGCCCGTGCCACGGCTCGAAGTTCAGGGGCGAGGGCACCAACTACGCGGGCCCCGCGCCGCGTCCTCTCAAGTGCTTCCTCCTCGAGATCTCCCGCGCGACCGGCGAGCTCGTGGTCGACGTCGCGACCGAGGTCCCGCGCGACTTCAGACTGGTGGTCTAGATGAAGCTCCCCGACATCTCCGGTATCTGGAACAAGCTCGTATGGCCGTGGCGGCCGGAGTCCGACCGCGAGGCGGGCAGCGGCATCGTCGCCAATTTCCTGTTGCACTGGTTCCCGAACCGGGTCTCGCTCAAGAGCCTCGCCTTCTCCGCCTCGCTCTACCTCGGCACCATCACCTTCGTCGTCTTCCTGGTCCTGACCGTGACCGGGGTGGTGCTTATGTTCCTCTACGTGCCATCGGTCGAGCGGGCCTACTGGAGCATC
The DNA here is from genome assembly GCA_963733915.1 of Candidatus Sulfomarinibacteraceae bacterium. Taxonomy (GTDB): domain Bacteria; phylum Acidobacteriota; class Thermoanaerobaculia; order Thermoanaerobaculales; family Sulfomarinibacteraceae; genus Sulfomarinibacter. The sequence continues at coordinate 703,102 of CAVTEP010000011.1, read as the reverse complement.
AAGGACCTCGATCACGCAGTCAGCTTTGGGTGGCTTCTCAGACGCTTGCACCGGATATCCGCTCACCTCATGGTCGCGCTGGTCTTTCTCCACATGTTCCGGGTCTTTCTCACCGGCTCCTACAAATCGGGCGAGGTCGTCAAGTCCGCGCGGCCTTACAACTGGGTGCTCGGGGTCGCCCTGCTGGTGCTGACCCTACTGCTGAGCTTCACCGGCTACCTGCTGCCGTGGGACCAGCTCGCCTTCTGGGCCATCACCGTCGGCACCAACATCGCGGCGGCGGTGCCGATGGTCGGCGAGACGATTCGTCAGTTCCTGCTCGGCGGCACGATCATCGGCCAGCCTACCCTGATCCGCTTCTACGTCCTCCACTGCGCGCTGCTGCCGCTGGTCCTGTTCGGGATCGCGGCCTGGCACATGTGGCGGATCCGCAAGGACGGCGGGCTCGCCATCGTCGAGCAGGACCGCAAGGAGGCGCTGGCGCGCGAGCCGCAGGCGCCGCGGAAGAGCAAGACCTACTCGGTCCTCGGCATCGCCAGCGGCACCACCGTCCAGGTCAATGACCCGACCGCCCTCAACGAGGACAACTCGCGGCCCTCGACGCCGTTCCTCACCTTGCGGATCCTGCTCGTCACGCTTATCACCGTGGCGGTGTCGATCGCGCTGTCGCTGGTCGTCCGCGCCCCGCTGGAGGCGGCGGCGAACCCCGAGGTCACACCCAACCCGGCCAAGGCGCCGTGGTACTTCCTCGGGCTCCAGGAGATGGTAGGCTACTCGGCCCTGATGGGCGGGGTCATCGTCCCGACCCTGGTCATCCTCGGCCTCATGCTGATCCCGTTTCTGGATCGCGAGCAGCGGAGCATCGGGCTGTGGTTCACCGACGGGGCCGGCCGGGGGTGGGGCGTCATTGGCTTCATCTACGGCCTGGTCACTACCTGCGCCTGTCTGGCGATCGCGATCCTCGCTCCCATGCGATCCATCTTCCCGACCATCGAGAGCCAGTTTTTCTTCGACCTCGTCAACCCGGCGACCTTCCTCCTGCTCCTCTTTGCCGGAATGTACTTCGTGGTCCTCAAAAAAACCGCGTCCACGCGGTATGCGGCAATCGCCACCTTCTGCGCCTTCATCGTCGCATTTGTCATCCTGACCTATACCGGGACCGCGCTCCGGGGGCCGAACTGGGACTTCTTCTGGCCGTGGCAGGCGTGGCCGGCCCCCCCGCTGGCGCTGTGAGGTGACAGCATGATCAAAAAGCTCTCGCAGCGTGAAATCCTGCCGGTGCTCATCGCCTCGGCCGCGGTCCTCGCAGTCGGCGTAGCGGCCATTATCTCGGACAGCACACCAGAGTGGAAGTACTACCAGTCGGAGTTCCGCACCATCATCGCGGAGAATATTTCCGATGTCGATCCGGCGACCCTGCCTTCGGGGATCCAGCAGATCTGGGTCGAGAAGCTCGATCGGGTTGACCGGTGCACCACCTGCCACCTCGGGATCAACTGGCGCGGGCTCGAGGACGTCGAGCAGCCATGGACCAGCCACCCCATGCCGGCGATCCTCGCCAGCCACTCGATCGAGGAGTTCGGCTGCACCGTGTGCCACGGCGGGCAGGGTTATGCCCTCACCGAGCATGACGCTCATGGCTTCGTCGAGCACTGGGAGGAGCCGCTGCTCTCCGACATCGCCGCTTCCGAGTACGACCCGAGAAATCCACCGCCGCTGCACGAGATCAAGTGCAACTTCTGCCACCGATACGAACGCTCGACCGAAGGCATGCCCTACATCAACCAGGCAAAGCAATTTGTGCGAGACAAGGGCTGCAAGATCTGTCACGTGATCAACGGCTCGGGCGGCAAGCTGGGACCGGACCTCAGCCACGAGGGCGACAAGCACGCCGAGGGCTTCGATTTTTCGAACCTGGTGTCGGAACAGTTGACGGTCTTCAACTGGCACATCAAACACTTCCAGTCCCCGCCGACCATCGTCCCCGGCTCGATCATGCCGGAGATGAACTTCCAGTCCACCGAGGCCCAGGCCCTGGCGATGCTCGCCATGAGCTGGCGCGACGACTCCGATCTGCCCCGCGCGTTCCTGCCGGGCGTCGACCTCAAGGACGAGATGACTGCCCGACGAGGTTGAGCGGGACCGCCGGATGCGCGAGGGCGATGGTGCCTTTTTCGTCGAGCACAGCTGCTTCGTGTGCCACAGCGTCAAGGCCTTCGACATCAAGTCGCCGACCGACAAGGGGCCGGATCTTTCGCTGGCTCCAGATGACGTGCGAGCACGTTTCAACAAGACGGTCGAGGAGTTCCTCTTCGACCCTACCGGCACCATGAAGATCATCCTCGAAAGCCAGATTGTCCTCTCGGACGAGGAGAAGTGGCAGGCCATCGAGAAGATCATGAAGGCCTACGACATTGTCAAAAACCGGAGCGCGGAGGTCGAGGCCTCCGCGACAAGCGGGTCATGACCCCGCAATACCAAGGAGGAGGCAACAGATGAACAAGAAGACGATCATTCGATTGACCCTCGCACTGCTCGTCGTCGGACTCTTTGTCGGGCTGGCGGCGTGCGGCAAGAAACCACCTCAACGCCGGGGGGCCCGCGCCGGCGCCGGAGGCACCTCCGACATCGCGAATGCGGCGTTGGCGACCTATGTCGCGCCCGGTGACCTCGACGAGTACTACCTCTTTTACTCGGGCGGTCACAGCGGGCAGATCTTCGTCGCCGGCATCCCGTCGATGCGCCACATCACCACCATTCCGGTCTTCACGCCCTACCCGGGCACCGGCTACGGCTTCGACGACGAAAGCCGCGAGATGCTGGGGGGTTACTCGTGGGGAGACTCGCACCACCCCGGCTTTTCCGAGACCAACGGAGAGTACGACGGGCGATGGCTCTTTATCAACGACAACGCCAACGGCCGGATGGCGCGGATCGACCTCAAGGACTTCAAGACCAAGCAGATCCTTTCGATTCCCAATATCTCTGCCAACCACGGCAGCTCCTTCGTCACCCAGAATTCGGAGTACGTGACCATGGCGACCCGGATGTCGGTGCCCTTTCCCGAGGGGACCTACGCCGATGTCACCGAGTACAGCACCAAGTACCAGGGGGTCGTGGCTGGTATTAGGATCGAACCCGCCTCGGGCCATTTGACGCTGGGCTGGGAGGTCCTGGTGCCGCCGTTTGACTACGACCTCGGCGACGCCGGCAAGGGGCCGTCCGACGGCTTCCTCTTCTGGACCTGCTACAACTCCGAACGCGAGTTCATCGAGGGCGGCAAGCTCGAGGTGACGGCTTCTCAGAAGGACAAAGACTTCATCCTGATGGTCGACTGGCGTGAGGCCGAGAAGGCCATCGCAGCCGGCAACTTCAAAACCGTCAAGGGCGCGCCGGTCATCTCTCCCGAAAGCGCACCCGGGGTAGCCTACTTCATGCCGCTTGCCAAGTCCCCGCACGGCGTCGATGTGTCCCCAGACGGAAAATGGATCATCGGCTCGGGCAAGCTCTCGCCGACCACCACCGTCTTCAACATCGAAAAGATCAAGGCCGCGATCGCCGCAAAGGACTTCGAGGAGACCATCGATGGCATCCCGGTATTGACCTACAACTCGGTGCGCGAGGCCGAGATCCCGGTCGGGCTCGGCCCGCTCCACACCCAGTTCGACGGCAAGGGCTACGCCTACACCTCGCTCTTTGTCGAGAGTGCGGTCGCCAAGTGGAAGCTGCCGCCGTACGAGGCCGGCGCCGACATGAACCAGTATGTGGTAGACAAGATGCCCGTGGCCTACAACATCGGCCATCTGGTTTCGGCTGAAGGCGACTCGATGAACCCCGACGGCAACTACCTGGTCGCCCTCAACAAGCTCTCCAAGGGTCGCCACCTGTCAGTCGGACCGTCGATCCCGGAGTCGGCGCAGCTGATCGACATCTCGGGCGACAAGATGAAGCTCCTGTATGACGCCTTCACCGAGCCCGAGCCCCACTACGCGGTGATCATCAAGGCCGACAAGCTCGACCCGATCGAGGTGTACAAAAAGGACGACCCCGCGACCGAACACAATCCGAATGCGGTGTGGAGCACGGAGGAGGCCAGGATCGAGCGCCGCGGCGACACGGTCGAGGTGTGGATGATGGCGGTGCGGTCCTTCTTCTCGCCCGACGTCATCCGGGTCAACCGGGGCGACACGGTGATCATCCATGTGACCAACATCGAGCAGACCCGCGACGAGCTCCACGGTCTTGGCATCGACAACTACAACATCAATCTGGTGATCGACCCCGGGGAGACCAAGACGGTGACCTTTACCGCTGACAAACCCGGTGTCTACGCCTTCTACTGCACCAACTTCTGCAGCGCGCTGCACCAGGAGATGCAGGGCTACATGTTGGTCAAATAGAACCCACGAGGGCCCCGGCGCGCCGCTTTGCGGCCGTCGGGGCCCGGTTTTTTCGAGGTGCACATGTCCGGTTTCTTTCGTCGGCTCACCGCCTCGCTCGATCAACCCCTTGCGGGCCGCAGCAGGGCGGCCGTCCTCACCGCCGCCCTGGTGCTGATTCCAACCTTCTTCGTCCCGCTCTGGCACATGACCTTTGTCGCCCAGCAATACCCGGATGGTCTGAACCTCTACGTCTACTCGCACAATCTGGTGGGTGGCGACGGCGGCAACGACCTCACCGAGATCAACGTTCTCAATCACTACATTGGGATGGCAGAGCTCAAACCGGCCGACTTCAACGAGCTCAAGTGGATTCCGCTGGTGATCGGTTTGATCGGCATCTTCACCCTCAGGGCGGCCGCAATCGGAACTCTGCGTTCGCTGGTGGACGTGATCGTAGCCTCCGCTTACTTCGGCGGTTTTTCGATCTGGAGCTTCTGGTACAAGCTCAATTACTACGGCGCCAATCTCGATCCCAAGGCCTCGGTGCAGGTCGATCCATTCATGCCGCCGATGTTCGGATACAAGCTCGTCGGCCAGTTCGACGTGTGGTCATACCCGGCCGTTGGGACCTATCTGTTCGTAGTCTTCGGTCTACTTCTGCTCGCGGGCTTCTGGCTGACCTGGCGTGAGGCCGGGTCCTGAGCTCTGAGCCCGCTTCTGAAAAATGGAGGATTTGATGAAAAAGCTCACGATGCTGGTCCTGGTTTCGGGACTCGTGCTCGGATGCGGCGGAGCGTCCGAGGAGGGGATGTACGAGGACGAGGCGCCGCGCGCCGAACCCGTCCTGCTCGAGTTCGACGCGCCGCCGGCGCTCGAGGTGCCCGAAGCCCGCGTGGTCACCTCCGACGATGACTGGGAAGCCAAGGCGCACAACAAAAACATCGAGGTCATCGGGGTCATCAATATCATCAACCCGGTCGCGGCCTACATTACCGAAGGATTCAACCAGTACGGCGACAGCTTCAGCCCAACCCTCCACGAGGAGTGGGAGGACACCCAGGTCCAGCTGACCCAGGCCACAACCCTGTACGCGTCGTGCAACGAACGCATGGCGGCCGGGAGCTTCGACAAAAAGCTTTTCCTCGATCTCGAACAGGTCTGGCAGCTGCTCGTGAAGACCGGCGTCGCCGGCGTCCGCACCAAGAGCATGGTCGACAGCGAGCTGGCAAAACTCAAGGGCTGATTCACAGCCCGCGTATCTTTGTCATCCCCAGCCGGATCGAAGGGAAGCCGGGTTCAAGGTCTGTGCTATATCTGAAACTCCTTTGGGTAGGGAGAGGTGTGATTCGTGAAGCCAATAATCTGGTTGCTGACGATCGTGTCGTCGGTAACCGCCGCCGCTACGGTCCACGAGGTTCCGGCCGGGGGATCGATCGCGGCCGTTCTTGAAACGGTCGCCCCCGGCGACACCGTTCATCTGGCAGGCGCGACCTTTCGCGAGAACATCGTAATCGACGTCCCTGTCGTCCTCAGGGGTGCGCCCGGCTCCGAAATTCGGGGTGGTTATGAGGGCAACGTGGTCTATATCACCGCGCCCGGAACCGTGATCGAGGGGCTCCACGTCGCCGAGGCGGGCCCGCATCTTACGAAGGACATGGCCTGCATCCTGATCGCGGCCGACGACGTGACGGTCCGCAACTGCACCGTCACCGAGTCCCTGCACGGCGTCTACGTCAAGGCGGGAAATCGCGCCACGATCGCAGATAGCACGATCGAGGGCCGTCTCGATCTCATCGAATCAGACCGCGGCAACGGCATCCACCTTTGGAACTCATCGGACAATCAGATCCGAGACAACGAGATCTTCAACGTGCGGGATGGCATCTACTTCTCGTTTGCCAATTCGACGCTGATCGAGCGCAATTACATCCACCACGTGCGCTACGGTCTCCATTACATGTACTCGAATAACAACTCTTTTTATGACAATCTCTTCGAGAGGAACGTCGCGGGGGCGGCGCTGATGTACTCGGAGGACATCGTCTTTGCGCGCAACACCTTTGCCCGTTGCCGGGGCTTCCGCGCCTACGGCATCCTGCTCCAGTCGATGAGTCGGGTCACAGCAGCTTCGAACCTGATCATCGACAACAGCCGCGGCATCTTCATGAACAACGCCGACTCGAACATTTTCGAAAATAATGACGTCGTTGACAATGATCTCGCAGTCCAGCTCAACGGCGGCTGTGACGACAATGTTTTCGTGGCTAACAACTTCATCAACAATCTCAGCGAGCTTCTACTGGATGTGAGCGACGCCGAGACCCGGTGGGCCGATGCGGCCGGCGGCAATTTCTGGAGCGCATATCGCGGATATGATCTCGAAGGCAACGGTGTGGGAGACCTCCCTTTTCCGATCCAGAACGTGTTCCAGATCATGGAGACCAAGGTGCCCGAGGTCCGCTTCTACCTCCTGAGCCCGGCGGCCAATGTGCTCAAGGCCGCCGAGCACGCGCTGCCGATTCTAAATCTCGGCGACGCCGAAGACCCCCGACCCATGATGTTGCCGGTCAAAAATGACGAGATCCCGTGGGATGTGGTCAGCGGTCGCCGTGACGGTGGAGGAGCGATTGTGGCAGGTCTGTTCTTCGCTGGATCCACCTTGCCCGCGGCGGGTCTGTGGTGGCTCAGTCGCCCTGTTCGTCGCCACCCACGGCGAAGGACTGGACGAAAAGGATGAACGCGCCAGACGCCGCGATGGTGCGTTTCGACTGGTTTTCGAAGGAATACGGCGCTCTGACCGCCGTCAAACCGTTGTCGCTCGAGATCGCCAAGGGCGAGTCTTTCGCATTCCTGGGCCCCAACGGAGGCGGCAAGACAACGGTCCTTCGCGGGCTCGTCGGTCTCCACGCTCCGACCACCGGCAGGATCCTGATTCGAGGTGTCGACATCCGGCAAGATTTCGATCGCGCGAAGCGCTGGCTCGCATACGTCCCGCAGCGGGTCACCATGCCCGACGTCCTTACCGCTCGCGAGATCCTGGAGCTTTTTGCAGGGCTGCGAGTTGTGGCACGCGATCGGGTTGGCGAGGTTCTGGATCTGTTCCGTCTCACCGAGGATGCCGATCGTCCGGTCGGAGAATACTCGGGCGGAATGATCCAGCGGCTCGGGCTCGCCGCCGCGCTCCTCGACGAGGTCCTCCTGTTGGTGCTGGACGAGCCGACCCTCAATCTCGACCCGCAGGGTATCGAGAGTCTTCATCAGGCTCTCGCCGACCTCAAGAAACGGGGATGCACGATCGTCTTTTCGTCCCACAGCATTCACACGGCGGTGCGGCTGGCCGATCGCGTTGGGGTCCTGGTCGCCGGCGAGCTCATTACCCTCGAGTCGGTTTCGACCTTTCAAACGGAGGTCACCCGGCAGACCACCGTCAGGGTCGTGCTCGATCGCTTCGACGACGCGATGGCGGACGCCGCGAGAAACGCCGGCGCTGACATCCGCGAGGCCGACACTATGGCCGTAAGTTTCCGGGCGGCGCCCGAGCACCGTCTCGAGGTCATTCGTGCAATCGAGGGCGCTGGTGGCACCATCGAGGAGTTTCACACCGAGGCGCCGGGATGGGAATCGCTCATACACACTCGCTTCGAGACCAGAGGAGATGAGCCATGAGTGGCTACCGGTGGATGTTCAATTGGCTGCAGCTTGCAGGCTTCGCGGCGCTGTCGGCGATGGTGGTGGGCTGCGGCGCCGAACCGACACCGGCGATCGTTGCCGGTGTCGACGGCTGTGCGAGCTGCGGAATGGTGATCGACCGCGTCAACCAGGCCTGCGGCTGGGTCCAGGAATCAGAGTTTGTGCCCTTCGACTCGGCCGCATGCCTCCTTGCCGAATACGACAATCTCCGCAGATCCGGGCAGGCGCCACCGCAGGAGATCTACTTCGTGGACTATGACAGCGGTGCTTTCGTCAGCTCCGGCGAGACCGCGTTTCTCCTCACCGACCACGTCCCGACCGTCATGAACGGTCGCCTGCTGTGCTTTGCCACCGCAGCAGCCGCCAGGGCAGTGCAAAGCCACGACGACGAGATCGTGACGGACTGGCCCGGCTACCGTCGATTGCGCGGAGAACCGGATGTCGTCGTCGACACCGTCTTCGACGACGACGGTATGGAGCCGGAGGTGGTGACGGTCGCCAAGGGTGAGTTGGTGCTCTGGCGGGCCGCAGGCCACGATCTCGATGAGGACCTCAGGTGGGTGATCAAGGGCTACCAAGAGGTCGGGCCGGTCGTTGTTCCGGCTGACGGAGGAACGGTCGAGTTGCGTTTTTTCGCTACCCATCCCGGGGCCGGTTTCCCGATCGAAAGCGTCTCCGGAGGCGAAGCTCTGGGGATGCTCAAGGTCAGCGGTCCGCACACGATGGATGAGGCGGCCCAGTGAGCCGTACCGGATCAGCCGTACTCCGGATCGCCCGGCACGAGTTTACCCTGCACAGCCGGAACCGCTGGGTGGTTTCATTCGCCATTCTCTTCGCCGGCCTCGCCCTGGCGATCGCGTACTTCGGGATGATCACCTCCGGCTACACCGGATTCCAGGACTTCGTCCGTACCTCTGCGAGCCTGATCAACCTCGGCGGTTTTTTGCTGCCGCTCTTCGCCCTCCTGTTGGGGGTCTTCAGCTTTCTCACCCACCGGGAGTATCTCGAGGTCCTCGCCACTCAGCCGGTCTCGAGAGGCGCCATTGTCTTGGGAAAATACCTCGGCCTGCTGGTGTCGGTGCTGGCCGCAGCGGCCCTCGGCTTCGGTCTGCCGGGGGTGGTCATCTCACTGGCGATCGGGGTGGGGGGGGCGGGGACCTATCTTCTGGTGGTCCTCTTCTCCTGCCTGCTGGCAGCGATCTTTACCGGCCTCTCGATGGTCATCGCGCTGCTCTCCGGCCGGCGGCCGATCGCACTCGGTGTCGCGATCTCGGTATGGATCTTTTTCGAACTGGTCTACGGGCTCTTGATGCTGGCGACCACGCTCTACCTGCCGCCGACTCTGATCAAGACCGTGCTCCTCATGGGACTCGCCGGCAACCCGGTGGATGTGGTGCGAGTGTTGTGTCTGCTCCAGGTCGGCGGACCACACCTCTTCGGCCCGGCGGGAGCGACACTGATCAAGCTTACTGGCTCGGCAACCACGACCACCGCGATCGGCCTCGCGATCGTCGCCGCCTGGATTGTCGTCCCGCTCGTCATCGCGATCAGAGTGTTCCAGCGGCAAGATCTTTAGCAGCAACTCGTATGCGAATTACTAGTAGGTCCACCCGAGGCTCAGGCTGAGGTTTCGCCCCGGTTCGTTGACCACGAAACCGGCCCGAAACGGGTTTCGGAGATAGGAGAAATTCTCGTGGTAGGTCTCGTCAAACAGGTTCCCCAGAACCAGCTGAACCCGCCAGGAGCCGGTCGTGTATCCGCCCTTGAGGTTGACGACGCCCCAGCTCGGGGTCGGCGATTCCTTGAGGTCCGTGTTGACATCATTCTGGCTGCCGGCGCCGACGCCCTCGATCTCCGCAAAGACCCGCCGGTTCTGCCACCTGAGTGAAAGGCGGCCGGTCACCGGTGGCATCTCGGGAAGGTCCGTCGAGTATATCCCCAGCGCTGGAATCGGTTTCTGGGTGCCGCGGACATAGGCGACGTCACCGGCCAGGAACAGCCTTGAACTGAGAGCCGTCGAAGCCTCGATTGCAAAGCCACGAAGCGTTGCATCGACGTTGGCGTAGCTCTGCGCCGTCGAGTTCAGAACTCCGGGTACGCTGTTGATCCTCTGCTGGCTGTAAACGGTGACGAAGCCATCCACCGAATCTACCCAAACACCGACGCCGAACATGCCGCCGCCGGGGCTCCAGGTCATGCCGAACTCGGCCCGGGTCGCTACCGGCGGGTCGAGGGCCGGATTCCCGACCCAATCGGCGCCCATCCGCCGCAGACCGAAGTACCGTTCGCGTGGATCGGGAAAGCGGACAGTCCGGGAGAGACCTCCGTTGAGCGTTATCTTCTGCCCTGCAGCATGGACGACCTGCGCCGACACCGAGGGTTCGACATCGCTTGCCGAAGTGGTGGCGACTCCGTGGTAGGCGTAGTAGAGTCCGGTGTTGGCGAGGTCGGCGTCGGCCGCGGTCGAGACCCAGTCGACCCTGCCACCGAGTTCCAACCGGGTGCGCTGGGAAAGGCCCCGAAGCCATCTCACCGACAGCCCTGCCACTTCCATGTCGGCGTTTGGGAGCGAGGGCTGGCGCAGATAGTTCATGCCGGCCAGTTCGGTCCACACGTTCCACTTACGCGAGTAGGCCTCGAGTCCGAGAGTGAGCGCGCCAAGCTCTGCGTCCACAGTTGCCCCGAGAATCTCGGTGTCCGCTTGGGTGCCCATGCTCCATCCGCGGGAAGAGCCTGTGGCGGTGGTTCTGAGACTGTCCACCATCCAATGATCGACCCGGGTACCATAGACGGTCGCCCCCAGAGAACGGAACCCGCCGCCCTCCCGGTTGTAGAGATAACCCACCACGAACCGGTCGGTATCGTCGGTCACGGCGTCCATCATCAATGCTGGATACAGGACACCTCCGGCCTCCTGGCGGGCGTACGAGATATTGATTTCCTGACCGGATGCCGGCGCCCAGTAGAGCCTTGCCCAACCGCTCGAGATGCTGTAGGCGTCGATGCCGCTCGCGGCATCGGTGTAGTTCGCCATCTCGGTCAAAAGGCGGCCCGAACCGTCGGCATACGGCTCGCTCGAGCGGTGGGAGAACCCTCCCAACACCGCGAACCGATCGTTGCCCCAGCTCACGGTCGCCGACGGGTTCACCATGTTCCAGGACCCGGTGGCGAGGGAAAGACTCGCGTGCAGATCGGGGCCAGGTTTCCTGGTAACGATGCTGACCAGACCACCGAGGCCGCCCTGTGCCGCCATCTGGCCGCTGGTTGGGGCAATCTCCACCCGGTCCAGCTCACCGAAATCGACGTGAAAGGCCGGCGGGTCCATGCGATTCGGGCAGGCGCCAGCCACGCGGGCGCCGTCGATCAGGACCGTGATGTCGTCCTGGCTGTAACCCTTGACGACGATGTCGTTTGCAATGCCGCCTTTTCGAACCTTCCACACGCCGGGCAACCGCGCCATCGCCTCGCCGACGTCGCGGGCTGAACTTTCGCGCACTCCAGCGGCCTCCAGGGAGATCGGAGGGATCACCGAATCGACCTCCATCGAATCGTGGAAAGTCGCCAGCTTGAGCTCGAGCTCGACCCGCACCGTGCGCCCCTGGCCGACAGATATCGCTGGCGTGGTTTCGGTGAAAAAACCCGGCAGCTCGGCGTCGATCCGGTAACTCCCGGCATCGAGCCCCGCCACCTTGAAGCCACCGCCCAGCCCGCTGACGACCGACGCGGTCGACCTCCCGAGTGAATCCGTCACGGTAATTGTGACGCTCGAGAGAGCGACACCGCCGGGTCCGCGGACGAGGCCAACGATGGCGCAGTCAGACGCAGTCGCTGGAATCGCAAACATCGAAAAAACCATCGCCAGATACCACATCATCGTCGTCATCGGGTTTTGAAAACGTCGCATGTCCGCCCCTTGCCCCAATCACATCGCGGCCACACCGAACAACCGGCCGGGCGTTGCTTGAAGACGCGGAGCGGCCCTCGGTCGGCGCGATGTTCGGTTGGTCGCTGTGTGTCGTGAGACATTCGTCGATGAACGGTTTGCCCCCGTCCGCGGCGCGGTGCCGGAAGCCGCGGGTCGACTTGCTCAGACGATGAAGGCGAAGGGTGGTGGGCCGCGCGGGGAGGAGGGTTGATATCCGTCTGTATGGGGCACGGCGGCGGTGAGTGGGGCCCGCCACCATTGCGACCGATTCGGCGGGGCGATCGTTCGTCCGCGGTCAGCACCGAGAAACTGTTGCGCACGGTCGTTGCTGCGCTGCAGGGTAGCCCGCCAGATGCCGCATTCCAGCGGCGCGTCGAGTGTGACTGCGCCGCTGTCCCATTTCTGTTTGCGTGCCGCTGGTTCCTCGGTCCTCTTGGGAGCGTGGTTGCAACAGCTTCCGCTGCAAGAACACTCTCCGACACAACAACAAAAGTACCGCGTCGTCTGCGGACTCGTGGTCGATCCACCGGAGACAACGACGCCCGCCACCTGAACTGCGGCGATCAGGATCGACAGCGTCAAGCGAAGGATCACCCGCCACACCATAAGTAGCTCTGTCCGACAGGATACCCGCACCGACGCGCCGTTGACCAGTCCGCCTATCCAGCAGCAATTCGCTTCGCGAAATGCGTTCAGTACAGCGGAAACCCAGCAGTGAGCTCGTGGACCTCGGCCTTGACTGCATCCATCTCGGCCGCAAAGGCCTCTATCTTGGCCTCGTCGTCGTTGTCTTCGTCGGCCCTGAGCACGCGGTCGATGAGCTCGGCGATCTTCTTCATCTCAACGGCGCCCATGCCGCGGCTGGTCACCGCCGGGGTGCCGATGCGGAGACCCGAGGCGATGTAGGGTTTTCGGGTGTCGAATGGCACGGTGTTCTTGTTGACGGTGATGTCGGCGAGGCCGAGCCAACGCTCGGCTTTTTTTCCGGAAATGAAGTCGGCCCCGAGATCGATCAGGAAGAGGTGGTTGTCGGTTCCGCCCGAGACGATCCGCCATCCGCGATTCTTGATTGCTTCGCACAACGCCGCAGAATTGTCGACCACCCGTTTCTGATACGCCTTCCACTCCGGTTTCATGGCCTCGGCGAAGGCCACCGCCTTGGCGGCGATGACGTGCATCAGCGGTCCGCCCTGGACGCCGGGAAAGACCGCCTTGTCGATCGCCTCGGCCCAGTCGGCGCCGCACAGGATGATGCCGCCGCGGGGCCCGCGCAGGGTCTTGTGAGTCGTCGAGGTCACGAAGTGGCAGTGCGGCACCGGCGACGGGTGGAGGCCGGCCACCACCAGCCCCGCGATGTGGGCGATGTCGGCCATCAGGAGGGCATCCGCCTCGTCGGCGATGGCGCGCAGGCGCGCGAAGTCGATGACGCGCGGGTAGGCGGAGGCTCCGCAGACGATCAGCTTCGGCCGGTGCTCGAGCGCGAGCTCGCGCAGGCGTTCGTAGTCGATGGTCTCGGTTTTCTTGTCGACCCCATAGGGCACGACCACGAACTCCTTGCCCGAGTAGTTGAGGGGATGGCCGTGGGTGAGATGTCCTCCGTGGGTGAGGTCCATTCCGAGCATGGTGTCGCCGGGCTGCATCACGGCCAGATAGACGCCCATGTTGGCCTGCGCACCCGAGTGGGGCTGGACGTTGGCGTGCTCGGCAGCAAAGAGTTCCTTGGCGCGCTCGCGAGCGAGGTCCTCGGCCACGTCGACAAACTGGCAGCCGCCGTAATAGCGCTTCCCTGGGTAACCCTCGGCGTACTTGTTGGTCATCACCGAGCCCATGGCGGCCATCACCGCCGGCGACACGAAGTTCTCCGAGGCGATCAGTTCGAGACCCTCGTTCTGACGGCGCCGCTCGTCCTCAAGCGCCCGCGCGACCTCGGGGTCGGCCCCGTTGACCAGCCGATCATGGACCGAAAAGAACTGTTCCTTGAGACCCTGATTGTTCATCCATCCTCCCGCTCGCGCTCGATCTTTTCCACGCGTTGCTGGTGGCGGTCACCCGCAAAGGGGGTTTCGAGGAAAAACCGCACGATCTGCTCCGCGACCCCCGATCCGGTCACCCGTGCTCCGATACACAGTACGTTGGCATCGTTGTGGCGTCGCGACATCTCGGCGGTGAAGGCGTCGTGACAGAGCGCCGCCCGTATTCCCGGGTGCCGGTTTGCGGTCATGCTCATGCCGATGCCCGTGCCGCAGATCAGGATTCCGCGGTCGGCCTCGCCCGTCGCGACCGCCGCCGCGACCCGATGGGCGAAGTCGGGGTAGTCGACCGAGCGCGAGTCGCCGGGTCCGAGGTCGCTGACCTCGTGCCCGGCTCCGCGCACGAGCTCGACGATCAACTTTTTCAGATTCACCCCGGCGTGGTCGGAGGCGATAACGATCATGGAGATCCTCCTCAGATGTCTCGGTCGGGAGACGGCAGCTGGAGTGCGCGATACTCTTCGAGCGCGAAACGGTCGCTCATCCCCGCCAGGTGATCGACGATCAGCCGCGCGAACCCGGGAGCCGAATGGTACCGGTCGGCAACCACGGCCGCAACCCGCTTGAGCGGCAGATCGCGAAGGTAGGGCAAGCCGAGCTCTTCGGCAGCGCGCCTCAGGAGATACTCGGGGAGGATCGCGGGCTCCGACCAGAATGCGCCGAAGAGAGCGGTCAGCACCCGGCGCGCCCGCCAGTCCTGGCGGCTCACCGGCGCCTGGTTGATGATCCGCGCGTATATGAAGGTCTTGAGCTCCGAAAAGAGCGCCTCGATTTCGGTCGAAAACCAGATCGAATTCTGCGACACCTCGCGGGCGTGAGCGAAATAACTCTCGTGGTCGGTGATGCCGTGGCGCTCGACGAACTTCTGAATCCTCGCCGCCGACGTCTCGACGACGTCCGTCACGAAGAGCCGGATCAGACCGCGAACCAGGGTGTTCTGGCGGATCCACGGACGTTGGTCGAAATACGAGGAGCCGACATCCGAAATGACCCTCCGTGCAACCGCCAACTCCTCGACGGTCTCGAGCCCCACCGATCCGGCCCGAAGACCGTCTTCGAGATCGTGGGTCTGCTGGGCGATCTCGTCGGCCACCGCTACGGTCTGGCCTTCGAGGTGGCAGGGTTGGTCGAGAAAGAGGCCTCCTGCGTCGGGTAAGGGGAAGGGGTAGTCCACCTTCCACGAGGTGTGTTTGAGGATCGCCTCCCGGACCTGGTCCGAGAGGTTGAGTCCGGGTTCTTCGTACCGCCGCTCGAAGAGGTCAACCACCCTGAGCGACTGGTAATTGTGTTTGAATCTGCCGACCTCGGCCACCACGCTCTCTGAGAGCCGGACTTCGCGGTTGACGCCACGCAGAATCTCGTCGAGCACCGTCTCGCCGGTGTGACCAAAGGGCGTGTGGCCGAGATCGTGACCCATGGCGGCGGCCTCGGCGAGGTCCTCGTTGAGACCGAGGGCGCGGGCGATCGTGCGCGCGAGTTGGCCGACCTCGAGGGTGTGGGTGAGGCGGGTCCGGGGGTGATCGCCAACGTGGGGGACGAAGACCTGAGTTTTGTGCTTGAGACGCCGAAAGGCGCGGGCGTGGAGGATGCGGTCACGGTCGCGTTGGAAGGCGAGCCGGATCTCCGCCGGGCCCTTTTCGATCGGCCGCCGCCGGGTCGCCTCGCACGAGCGAATCGCGGCAGGCGAAAGCCTCCGCGCCTCATCGGCCTCGAGCTCGGGCCGACGCCGCGGCGTCCCGGATTTCACGACAGCGGCTCCTCTCGGGCGAGCAGCTCGCCCGCGAGCCGGATACTGCCCGCCGCCAGCACCGGGTCGTGGATCCGATCGAGCCCCGACCACGGATCGGGTGCGACCGCCGCGCTCGGAAAAGCCGCCGCGAGCCGCTCCAGCGGCATCGCCCGTTCGTCGTCCAACGGACAGACCACGATCTCTCCAACCCGCGGGCACAGGACCTGAGCCATCGCCTCCACCGGTTTGTCGTCGAGACACGAAAAGAGGAGGTTGAAACGCCGGTCGGTGGCGTCGAGATGCTGCGCGAGAGTCACCACCGCCTCCAGGTTGTGAGCGCAATCCACCAGGACCTCTCGCCCCGCCAAACGGTGGACACTGAGGCGGCCGGGCCAACTGACACCCTCGACGGCCGCACGAACCCTCGCCGGATCCAATCCCTGAATCCAGCCTGCAGCGACGGCTTCGACCGCGAGCGCAAGGGCGAGCTCGAGGTTGTCGACCTGGTGGGCGCCCGCCAGGGGCAGCTTGACGACCGTCTCACCGCCGTCCCAACCGATCCGCACGCGTCCGCCGCCGGCGTTTTCGCAGCGAACCAATGAGTCGGCGCGACGCGCGGCCGGCGCCCCGAGTTCGGGCGCGAGGTCTGCCGCGACGCCACGGCCGATCACGGCCCTGTCGGCGGAGGCTAGGGCCTGCCCTTTGTCACGGGCGATCTCCGCCGGCGTCGATCCGAGCCACCCGGCATGGTCTGAACCAACATTGGTCAAACCGGCAATCGCGCTGGCGGCCAACCTGGTCGCATCCCACGACCCTCCCATCCCCGCCTCGAGGACCGCAATCTCGATTCCTGCGTCGACGAAGACCGAGAACGCAGCGGCGGTGAGGGCCTCGAAAAAGGTCAGTTCCGGATAGAGGTCGAGTCCTTCGATCTGGCGTGCGAGCGTGGCCTCGTCGACCGGACGTCCGTCGACCCGCACCCGCTCCTCGACCCGCACCAAATGCGGCGAGGTGAAAAGACCGCAGCGAACCGAGTGGGCTCTGAGCACGGCGGCGAGCATCGCCGCCGTCGAGCCCTTGCCGTTGGTGCCGACGACGATGACCGAATGAAAACGCCGCTGCGGGTCTCCGAGCTCGGCCAGCACTCGGCGTAGGTCACCGAGATCGGGCCGGATCCGACCGACACTCCGGCCGCGAAGATTCAGCGCAGGAAGGACAGACATCGGGCGACGGTTTCCTTGAGCTCGGGTCGCGGCACTACCATGTCCAGCATCCCATGCTCAACCAGGAATTCCGACCGTTGAAAACCCTCGGGGAGGGTCTGGCGAATCGTCTGTTCGATGACCCGCGGGCCGGCAAAGCCGATCAGCGCCCCGGGCTCAGCGATGTTGAGGTCGCCGAGCATCGCGAAACTGGCGGTGACTCCGCCAGTGGTCGGGTCGGTCAACACCGAAATATAGGGGAGCCTTCGTTCCCGCATTCGTGCCAGACCCGCCGACACCTTGCCGAGCTGCATGAGCGACAGGATTCCCTCCTGCATTCGCGCGCCGCCCGAGCACGAGACGATTATCAAAGGCAGCTTGCGGTCGAGACAGCGCTCAATGGCCCGAGTCAGCTTTTCGCCCACCGCTGAGCCCATGGAACCACCCATGAACCCGTACTCCATGGCCGCGACCACCACCGGGATCCGGTTGATTTCGCCCTGACCGACCACCACCGCGTCCGAGCCGCCGAACTTCTTGTTGTAGACCTTGAGCCGCTCCGGATAGGGCTTCGAGTCGACGAATCCGAGTGGGTCGGCAGAGCGGATCCTGCCGAACAAGCGCTTGTAACGTCCGTTATCCAAGAACATTTTCAAGCGCTGGTCGGCGGAGATCCTGAAATGGTAGCCGCACCTCGGGCACACATGGTGATTGCCGGTTACCTCACGGTGATAAAGGATCTCACCGCACCCCAAGCACTTGACCCACAGGCCCTGAGATCTGTTGTTGTCGTTGGTCATGGAAACTCCGCCGTTCGTCCATCAGATCACGCTCGTAACGCGGCGCTGATGATCGATCAAGCCTCAGCATACTCCCTTGAGGCTCAGAACCCCGGCAAGGCCGGGGTTCGACTCTACAATCAAGGATCGATCAGCTCGCAGAAACGTCACCCTCGAGGTCGTTGGGGATGCCGAGGCGCTGACAGGCTGCATCGTACATCTGTCGGGCAGCCTTTTGTGCGTTTTGCAGCTCGGCGATCTTTTCCTTGACCTTCCCGAGCTCTACCTGAATCTGGCCCTCGAGCTCCTGGATTTCCATCCTCGTCTGCTGCAGCGCGTCCTCGTAGAACTTCTTTTGGGCTTCCGTTAGGCCAGACATGATCCCCTCCCTGATCTATTGCAGTCGGAACGGCACACGAATTGTCACCCACATCCGGACTTTTGTCCCATCCTTGGTCGCAGGTCTGTAGCGCCAGTTTTTGATAGCTGCTTCAGTGGCGGCCTCGAAGCCAAGCTTCTGGCCCTCGACCCGCGTGATCCGGACCTCCTCGACCGAGCCGTCGGTTCCAATCAGTGCATCGGCCTCGACCATACCGGTAACCCGCATCTTCTCCGCCACCGGCGGGTACTTCGGTTCCTCCCGGTAGAGGACCACCGGCGGCACCACACCCGGTCCGCGAATCACGATGTCACCTTCTCTCACCGAGGGCGTCGGCGTCGGCGGGATCGGGGTTGCAGTCGGCGGCACCGGGGTGTCGGTCGGCGGTGGGGTCGGAGTCGACGAAGGAAGCGGTGTTTCAGTTTCGGTTGGTGTCGGTGTAGGCGGGATCGGCGTCGGCGTCGGGAACTCCCGTTCGAGGCGCGTGCGGAGTTCCCCCTCCTGCTTTGTGATCTCCGCCGCCGCAACCTCGCGCGCCCGCTCGATGAGCTCCTGCTCTGACATCAGGCCCACTGTCGGCTCTGGCGCCGGCGTTTCGGTGGCAAGGGGCGCCACCGGGGCGGCACGCGCGATTGGCGGTCCTTCGGGGGAACCGCCGCCAAAGAAAACCCACCAGCCTCCCGCCGCCACGACCACCAGTGCCAGCAAACCGAGCAGCATCCACAGCCGTTGGTTACCACCACCTTTACGGACCCGGCTCGAGGAGACGCCGGAGCCGTGGCCGTCGAGATCGAATACCGGCGGAACTCCCTTGGCGGGAGTCGACAGCCCGATTTGGAGATCATCATCGGGTGCAGACAGACTCTCCCGCCGCTTTTCTGGCGGCGGCTTCTTTGCCTGTGGTGCCGCGCGACGCGAGAGGGGGGGCGCGGGCGATGCCGGCTGCGGAGCTGATGTTGCCGGCTTTGCCACCGCCGACCCGGCCGGCTCTTGCGGTGTCTCGACTCCGGCACCGAGCGTTTTCAGGAATGCCGCTATCGTTCCACGGTCGGGCGACATCCTCTTTTTGCGCATGATCCGTTCGAGATCGCGCTGCATCTCTTCGGCCGACTGGTAGCGATTGTCGCGTTCGGCGTTGAGAGCGAGAAACGCGATGCGGTCGATCTCGGGATCGACCTCCGGATTCTTCATCGACGCCGCGGTAATGATCGGGTCCCTCACCTGCTCCAGAACCGAGAGCTCGGAAGTGCCTGTAAAAACCTTTTCGGAGGTCAGCATTTCGAAGAGCACGAGGCCCAGCGAAAAGATATCCGAACGATGGTCGATGTCCTTGCCCCAGGCCTGCTCGGGCGACATGTACTGCAGCTTGCCTTTCAATGCGCCGGCGCGAGTCTGCGAGGCCTTGGAGGCCGCCTTGGCGATGCCAAAATCGCACAGCTTGACATCGCCCTCGAACGAGATCAGCACGTTCTGCGGCGACACGTCCCGGTGGACCAGCCCAAGGGCCTGGTTGTCGAAGTCCCTCTTCTTATGCGCGTAATCGAGCGCCGAAGCGAGGAGAGTTGTGATGTACAACGCCAGCTCGATCGGCATCGTAATGCCGCGGTTACGGCACTCTTCGAGGATCGAACGCAGGTCCCATCCCTCGATGAATTCCATAGCGATATAGTGAGAGCGGTCGATCTTGCCCAGATCGAAAATTTGAATGATGTTGTTGTGGCTGAGCTGCGCGGCAAGCTTGGCTTCGTCGATGAACATGCGAACAAATTCGTCGCTGTCGGTCAGATTGGAGAGAATCCGCTTGATGGCGACCGTCTTTTGGAAGCCTTCCATGCCCATCATGCGGGCCTTGTAAACGTCGGCCATGCCGCCGGTGGCGATGTGCTTCTCGATGACATACTGTCCGAACTCACCGCCGGATCGGACCGCCGGCTTTCGCTGCGGCGCACCCGCAGACCCGTTCTGAGGTGCCGCTCTGGGCGGCCGGGGCGGCGGCGGCAGGTTTACTGCTGGTGAAGCGGTGGGTTGGGACGGCGGCTTCGGAAGCTGAGAATCGGCCCCGGCGGACGGGGACGGAGTCGTGGCGCGCTGGGCTGGGCCTGCGACCGGTTTTTTGTCCGCAGCTGCGGCCGGCGCCTTCCTCAGCGCCGCGATCTCCAAGCCCGACAGGGTGTCCGATAGAAGCTTTTCCACTTCTTCGTCGGTCGAGGTCTGCCGGCGCGGACGTTGCTCCTTTTTGTCCGTCCGTAGCATTGCCTCAAGCGCATCGTCGACCGAAGATTTCACCGGCGCTGCCGGTTTCGCGGTAGCGGTCGGTGGTGGCGTGGGCTCGCCTGGCGCCTTGATCGGCTGCTGCTCGCCACCCTCCATGTCGGACAGGATCTCGCCAAACAGATCGTCCGAGGTCACCGCCTTCTCGCCATCAACAAGCCCGGCGCTGCGGCGCAGCTTTTCGAGCATCTCCTTCGGAATGGCCTGGGTCGCCGCCGGGTTCGGAGCGTTGAGCACCAATTCCTCGACCCTGGACCGCAGCGCTTCAGCCCCGAAAGGGCGCTCGAGGATGTCCTGCGCGCCGTATCGCAGTGCATCCTGTTTCGGTTGCTCACCACGATACCCGGACATCAGGATCAGGAACGGCGTTGCCCGCAAGCCGGCTCGGGCTCGCAGTTGGGTGATCGCATCCTCGATCTTGAGGTTGGGGAGGACCGAGGTAATGAGCACCACCGTCGGCTCAAAGCTGGCGCAGCGGTTGACCGCGTCATCCATGTTGCTCGTGATCTCGAGCCGATAACCGGAGCCAGAGAGGGCCCTTCGCACGTGTTCCACGTACCTCGGCTCGTACTCGATGACCAGGATGTTCGCACTCATTGATTCCGCCCTCGGCATCTCCCCGGTTGTCGCAGATTCCAAACCTCATTATCTGTGACAGGTTTGCAAAGTCAACCGAGACCGGCCCTGCGCGTCGCCGCGCAGTGGAAGCTCCGGTTGTCGGCGGAGCGGGGCTGTTCTCCCTTTGCCTCCATGGCGCTATAATCACCACCGCTTCCGCGCGGCCGTAGAACGCTATCTCTGGAAGCGTCCTGGAGGGGTCATGTCGGGCCACAGCAAATGGAGCACGATCAAGCACAAGAAGGGCCGCGCCGACGCGAAACGCGGCAAGGTCTTTACCAAAATTATCCGCGAAATCACCGTCGCCGCCCGCGAAGGGGGAGGTGATCCGGAGAGCAATCCTCGGCTGCGCGCCGCTGTAGCCGCGGCCAAGACGGCCAACATGCCCGCCGACAACATCAAGCGCGCGATCGATCGCGGCACCGGCGATCTCGACGGAGTGTCGTACGAAGAGTTCAGCTTCGAGGGCTACGGTCCGGGTGGCGTCGCTGTGATGCTCGAGCTCATGACCGACAACCGCAACCGGACGACGCCGGAGATTCGACACCTTTTCTCGAGGTTCGGTGGCAATCTCGGTGAAAACGGCTGCGTGTCATGGCTTTTCACCCGCAAGGGATTGATTCTCGTACCGCGCCTTTCGGATATGACCGAGGACATGATCATGGAGCGCGCCCTGGAGGCGGGCGCTGAGGACCTCGACTTCGACGACGCGGACTACTACCGGATCTACACCTCGCCCGAGGAGTTGCACGCCGTCAAGGAAAAGCTCGAGGCCGGTGGGCTGGAGGTGGAAGCCGCACAGATGGAAATGGAACCCTCGAGCACAACGCGACTCGAGGGCAAGGCTGCACAGCAGATGATCCGCCTGATGGACGCCTTTGATGATCACGACGACGTCCAGAACGTTTGGGCAAATTTCGATATCGACGACGAAATGATGGCGGAGGAGTGAGCCGGGCAGATCTCGTTGTCCGCGTCCTCGGCGTTGACCCTGGCTCCAGGGCCACCGGCTGGGCGCTGGTGGTGACTGCGGGCAATCGGTATCGGCTCGAACGCGCCGGGGTCGTGCGGCCCCGCGGCACTCACCGCCACGGCCGGCTCGCCGATCTCCAAAGGCGCCTCGTTTCCGTGGTCGCTGAGCTCAACCCCGACTGCGCCGCCGTGGAGTCTTCGTTCTCCGGGCGCAGCCCAAAGAGTGGGCTCGCGCTCGCCGAATGTCGTGGCGTCATTCTCGCCGTTCTGGGAGGGCTCGACCTCGAGGTCACCTCGTACAGTCCGGCCGAGGTCAAGTCCGCCATCGTCGGCCACGGCAGGGCGGAAAAACAACAAATCAACTATATGGTGGTGCAACTTCTGGGCCTCGAGGAACCACCCGCCGAAGACGCCGCCGACGCCATGGCCGTCGCCCTCACCCACGCTCACCTCAGACCCTGGAGAACATCTCGTTGACGCCCCCAGGGCCTCGTGCTACGATGCCCTGCCTTCATGCTCGGATGAGGGAAGATTCGTTGATGCGGTGTTTTCTGGAAAACGCCGGAAATCACCGTTCGTTGTGAGGTGAACACGGATGAGCGTGGAACTCATCCCCGCCTGTGAACTCTAACCAGCAGGAGGTATAGCCGTGACTGGACAGGTAGCAGAATACTTTCGCCAGGGTGGGATTTTCATGTACCCGCTCCTTTTCTTCTCGGTGTTGGCGGCGACCGTGGCCATCGAGCGATTCATCGTCTTTTCGAAGGCCAAGATCAACGTCAACGAGTTTCTGACCAAGATCCGCAAGGCGTTGCTGGTCAACCGCAACGTCAAAGAGGCGATCAAGGTCTGCGAGCAGAATCGGGGGCCCGTCGCCTCGGTGATGAAGGCCGGCCTGCTGCGTTACGGCCACTCCCGGGAAGACATCGAGAAGACCATCGAGAACGCCGCGCTATATGAGCTCGATCGCCTCGAAAAACGCCTCGGCATTCTCGCCACGACGGCTAACGTCGCGCCGATGCTCGGCTTTCTCGGAACCGTCGCCGGCATGATCAAGTCCTTCGCCACTCTCGCCGAGCAGGGCCTCACCAATCCGGCCTTGGTCGCCGTCGGCATCTCGGAGGCGCTCATCACCACCGCCGCAGGTCTTATCATCGCGATTCCGGCGCAGCTGGTCTACAACTGGTACAACACCAAGATTACCCGCTTCGTGCGCGACATCGAAACCGCTTCCAACATGCTGGTTGAGACCTTCACCGAGATGGACAGCCAGCGTTACGGTCAGGGAGGCGAGGGTCAGGCCTAGAAGGGAGTCCGCAGATGGCACTCATCCGCGGTAGAAGTAAAACCGGAGCAGCCCAGATCTTCACCGCATCGATGGCGGACATCGTGTTTCTGCTCATCGTGTTCTTCGTGTTGACGTACAAGGTCGAGGTCGATCGGACAAAGATGGATCTGCCGGACACCTGGATTCGGGTCAAGGTCCCCGAGAAAGCGGCAGTGATATCGATCGCACCACCCGATGATTTCACGGCGCCGTTGACGGTACGCGTTTCGACCGGCGAGGAGATGGCGCTGCCCGTCAGCACCAACGAGGAGGTGGTGACCTTCGCCTCTACCGAGGTGGCGCGGAACCCGAACAAAGAGTTCATCGTCAAGGCGGATGAAGCGGTGCCCTACGAGCATGTCGACGCCGTACTCGACGCGCTCAAGCAGTCGAAAGTCAAGTACATCTATTTGCTTTCCGAACAGAAGACCGTCAGAGACTGAACGGAGGCGACGATGAAGATCAAAAAGAAAGAAATCCAGTCCGAGATCTTCACCGGGTCGATGGCCGACATCTCCTTTCTTCTGATCATCTACTTCATGATCACGTCGGCTTTCTCCGCTACCCGCGGTCTTGATTTCGCCCTCCCCGAGGACACCGACACACCTGAAATCAAGCAGGAGGACTCGATCGACGTCCACGTCCTGCGCGGTGGCGCGATCGAGATTGACAACAAGGGGATCCCGCTCGAGGGTCTGCTCCCCTACGTTCTCGAAAAGCTCAAGCAGAATCCGGAAAAGCCCGTGATCTTGCGGACCGATCCCGACGCGACCTACGGTGACATGATCCGCGTTTTCGACACCCTTCGGCAGGCGAGGGAGGAGTGGACGGATGCCAATGGTGAGGCGATTCACGTGGACGTCAACGGGAAGCCGTTGATGGAAATCCAGACCATTTCGATCCCGACCCGGCGTGAGATCGAGAACCTCTGGTCCATGCTCGGGATCCAGTGAAGGAGGAGGGCATGAGCGATTCTCCAAAACCCGCGCCGAAGCAGCAGGATTCGCAGCTGCCGATGACGACAGCCGAGATGTTGGCCCTCGAAGAGGGTCAGGACCGCAAGGTGACGCGTTGGGCAATGGGCATCGCGGTGATCCTCCACGTCATCATCTTTGCAATGCATTGGCCTTCGTTTGCAGGCGGTCTCTCCGATGCAAAGGAGAAGAAGAGCAAGATCTATGTCGTCAAGCAGGTCAAGTTCAAACAGCCTCCTCGACGCGAGATGCAACAGATTCCGAAGCCGAAGACGCAGAAAGTTCCGATTCCCGACCCGACGCCGGACGAGCCTGAGCCGATCCGCGACGAGGATCCGGACGAAGACATCGATTTCGTGCCGGATGAGAACCTGGTCCTCGGAGTGCCTGATGCGCCTCCTCCGCCCGAGCCCGAAGGCCCGGTCCGCTTCGTGGTTGGCGGCAATATCACCGAGCCGAGAAAAATCAGCGGCCCCAATCCAATCTACCCCGAGGCCGCCCGCCGTGCGCGGATCCAAGGAGTGGTCGTGTTGGAGTGCACGATCGGCAAGAGCGGCAACGTGCAAAACGTAAAGGTCCTGCGTGGTTTGCCCCTCGGTCTCACAGAGACCGCAACAGACGCTGTCAACAAATGGAAGTTCGAACCGTCGACGCTCAACGGGAAACCGGTAGAGGTTCTCTATATTCTGACTGTGCGATTTAACCTGCAGTAACCTGCAGTTGTCAGTTGCTCCACCATGTCTCTACAAGGATCTCTGAGCGAACTGCCGTTGCCGGACGTGATCCAACTGGTGAGCGTCTCAGGTAAGACGGGTGCATTCGAGATCCACGGCATCGAGGCCACCGGCAAAATTTATCTGCGCGACGGACAGATCGTTGACGCCTCGGTCGGCCGGCTCCGAGGTGACAGTGCGGTCTTTGAGATGGCCATCTGGTCACAGGGAACTTTCTCCTTCAACCCGGGAGAAGAGTGCAGCCAGGTGACCATTCACGTGTCGAACGCGAGTCTGATGATGGAATCGGCGCGTCGACTCGACGAGTGGCGGGTCCTTTCGCGAAAAATCCCCTCGCTCGACCTCGTGCCGTATTTCGCCCCCCGCGACCAGGGCACGGACCAGGTAACCCTCAGCCCCCAAGAGTGGATTCTTGTCACGCGCATCGACGGCGAGCGCTCGATCGAAGAGATCGCCGATCAGCTGAAATGGGCGCCGTTCGACGTGTCCAAGCTATTGTTCGGAATGATAACCACCGGGCTGGTGGCGCTCGGGAGCGCCGGCAGAATCGACGACGGCGGCAAACGGTGGACCACCGGGCCGAGTTCGGTGACCCTCCTCGGACTCGCCGAGAAGATCCGTGCGGTGGCGCTGGATGTTGTCGGCGCCGGGGGTGAACGAACGATAGAAAAGCAGTACACTTCGGCCCGTACCCTGATCGAGCGGGGCGAGGGATTCAATGCGCTGCGAGAAATGGTGGAACAGCACACAAAGGCCATTTCGCTTCTCAAGGGCTCTGATACGGCGGCCATGTTTGACGAACAGGTGCGGCCGTTACTCGGTGAGGGGCAACAAAGTTGAGATCGATCTTGTTACCACAGATGGAGGCACGAACATGAAATCGAGGGTCAGCCGGGTAACGATCGCGATTGCGGCAGTGATCCTGCTTCTGGCGGCGGCGACGCCCGCGCGCGCAGAGTGGAACAAGGGCCTCGAGGCCTACAAAAAAAAGGACTGGGCGACCGCCGTCAAGGAGTTCGAAGAGGTCACCAAGACCAACCCGGATTACGCCGGAGCCTATTACATGCTGGGCGTTTCGCAGCGTGCCCTTGGTCAGTTGAGTCCGGCCGTAGCCAGCCTCCGCAAGGCGGTCGAGCTGGACGGCAGCCAGGCGTCCTACAAGATAGCCCTTGCGCAGGCCTTGCTGCAGTCGGACCAGTACCAGAGCGCCTACGAGCTGCTCAAGCCGCTGAGCATGAGCTCGATGGATGCGTCTCACCGGTCGAACTACGCCCTCCTCTTCGCCCAGGCGGCAACCAAGACCAATCGCCCGGGCGAGGCCATCAGCGTGCTCTCGACCCAGGCGCGGGCAGATGGGAACAACCCCCGTCTCCAACAGGCGCTCGGCTCGGCCTACACGGCCAACAACGAGGACGCCAAGGCCTTCGACGCCTTCAAGAAGGCCTTCGAGCTCGACCCCAAGGATGCGACCAGCGGACGCAACGCCGTCCGTGCGGCGATATCGGTCGCCCGTCGTTCAAACTCGGACCAGGAGAAGAGCCGCTATTACACCGAGTCCGGCCAGGTGGCGGACAAACTGGCCGCGGGTTCACCGACCTTCGATCATCAGCTGCTCGCGGGCGAGGCCTGGCTTGGCGCCGGCGAGTACTCGAGGGCCCTCAGCTGGTTCGACAAGGCGCGGGCCCAGCAATCCTCAAATGCGCTCGTATACTACTACTCGGCGCAGTGCAAGACCTCGCTCAACCAGCTCAACCCTGCGATTGCCGACCTCCAGCAGGCGCTCAAGCTCAACGTCTCGGGAAAGCTCCGCACGCAGATCTACAACCAGGGTGGATATACCTACGACAAAATGAAGGACTATGGCAACGCGAAACGGTGGTACCAGGAGGCCGGCAACGGGTCGATGGCGGCCAAGATGGACGAAAAATCAGCGGCGGCCGCTCAGAACACCAAGGCGCGGGAGGAGTGCAGCGACTTCAAGCGCAAGATCGAGGCCCTGAAACTCCAGGTTGAGGAGCTGAAAAAACTCGGCGACATCGACAACGCCAATTTGCTGCAAGAGCAGCTCCCGGGCCTCGAGAAACAGTACAGCGAATCCTGTCAGTAACTTGAAACACCACCGACTCGAAACGCGGCCCACGGGCCGCGTTTTTGAGGCTAATTTTCGATTCCTTCGTTCGCGTGGCGCGCCAGGGTGATCGTCGCCGCGAGCAGCGGCAGCAACCCGCCGATGACGACCTGCGAGACAACGACCGCCGGTGGTATCGCAATCGGAGACAAACCGAGAGAAACAATGAGGCGTGAAAGGCCCGCGACGGTGGCCGTCGAAGCGAAGGCCGCCACTGCGCCTGCTACGACTCCGGGAACTACTACCGCGAATAGAAACGGGCCGCGAATCGTGCCCTCGGTCGCGCCGACAAGACGCATGATCGTGATCTCGTCCCCGTGTCGATAGAGCTCGAGGTGGACCCACACGGAAGCGAGCAGAAAGGCGCCAGCGAGGAGGACCGCGCTGACCCCTGCCATGGTTCCTGCGAGACGTCGTGCGACCGTCCCCAAGGTCTGCTCGATCGACGAGCGGGGACCGATAGCGAGGATATCCGATCGACCTTGGAGGGCCTCGACCGAGCTCGGGTCGGTGGTCGAAATCTCAATCAGTGGCGGCAACGAGGCATCGCCCGTCTCCAACAAGTCCCGAAGATAGGGAAACCACCGTTGCAGGCGCTCGGCGAGGTCATCGCTCGATACCTCGGCGATCGCCCAATCGGAATGCTCTCGCGACACATCGGCGATCCAACGACCGCGCTCCTCCGGACCGAGCCGGGGATGGAGCAGCACCGCCACTGTGCTGATGTCCGCAGTGCCGGAGGCCACCGGGTCCAGCCATAGATAAAGATCCAGCCCGACCCCGGCCAACGCGATTGGCACCGCCAGAGCCAGCGTCAGGATCACGCTTACGGCCGCACGCTCACGGAGCACGGCCATGCCTTCGCTCAGCGCATGGCGAATCACGGCGGCCACATCCCGTCATAATGAACCTGTCCCTGATGGAGCACCAACGTGCGCGCCGGGATCGATTCGAGAATGGCGTGGTCGTGGGTGGCCACCAGTACCGTTGCACCCTGATAGTTGATGTCGCACAGGAGGCTGAGGAGCTCGGAGGCAAGGTCGGCGTCGAGATTCCCGGTCGGTTCGTCGGCCAGAATCAGACGCGGCTGGTAGACCAGTGCACGGGCGATGGCCACCCGTTGCTGTTCGCCCCCTGAAAGGGAGTCCGGCAAGGCCGATTGCCGATGTTGAAGGCCGAGGCGTTTGAGCACCTGAAGCGCTCGACGTTGAGATTCTCGCGGCGCCACTCCGTGAATTCGGAGGACGAAGGTGATGTTTTCGAGCACCGTCTTCCGCCGTAACAACTTGAAATCCTGGAAGATGACGCCGATCTTGCGGCGCAACGACGGCAGCCGGGAACGGGTGAGCTCGTCGACCCTTCGTCCCGCGACCCACACTTCGCCGGTGGTCGGAAACTCGGACGCATAGAGCAAACGCAGCAGGGTCGTCTTGCCCGCCCCCGACGGGCCGGTCAGGAAGACAAACTCCCCGGCCTCGACCTGCAGATCGAGGTTGCGCAGGATCGTGCGCCGTTCGTACTCCTTGGAAACGGACCGGAGACGAATCACGGACCGCGTTGTGCGCGCGTCAGTGAGCCGCGAATTGACTGGTGCGGTTCGGCGTGACTCCTCAAGGCACCCCCGGAGAACGAATTGTATCATTGGGCCTGGACCATGACACGAGCGGACAGAATGCCGTGGACCGAGAAGATCGTCGCCAACACCCGCGCCCTGGTCGGCGGATTGGAGAGCGTGACAATGATGTTCGGCCTCGGCCCGGCGGGGCCGGTCGGTGCGCGTCTGGATCGGATGCGCAGCCTTTTGCGCGCCCTTCAGCCAAGCGTCTGTAGCCTCCGGTGGGGAGAGCAGGTCCACGGTCGAGAGCTGAGGGCAGTGACCTCCGGTCGGCACCTGCCCCTGTGCAGCCTCGGAGATTGCGACGCACTTATCACCGACCAGGACGGCGTTGGACTTGCGGTGTGGACGGCCGACTGCGTGCCTGTGTTGATTGCCAGTGACGGCGTGGTGGCGGCGGTGCACTCCGGCTGGCGGGGCACCGCTCTCGACGTCGTGGGTGCGGTGGTAGCTCGTTTGATCGAGGACTACGGAGTACCGCCCGCCAGCCTGGTTGCGGCGCTCGGGCCGGCCATCTCAGGCCCCCGGTATCAGGTGGGCCCCGAGGTCATCGAGGGGCTTCGAGCACTCGGTATCGACGAGACCCGGTGGCGCATCGACGACTGTGTCGACCTGCGGAGTTTGCTCGCCGCCCGTCTCGAGGCCCTCGGCGTGGCGCCGACCGCGATCTCGATTGTCGGTCCATGCACCGCCTCGTCACCCGGACTCGCCTCTTTCCGGCGAGACGGCGCCGCGGCCGGCCGGCAGTGGTCGGTGGTCTACCGCTCCGAAGACACCTGACGCCCGCGCAGTTGCCCGCAGGCGGCGGCGACGTCCTCGCCCTTCGACCAGCGAACCGTCACCGTCAGACCTGCATCTCGCAAGCGGGCCGCGAAGCGATCCACGGCCGCTGCGTCGGGACGCCGAAGCTCGGCGAAGTGCTCGCGGTCCTCGTTGAGCGGGATCACGTTGACCTTGGCAGGAATGCCGCGGATGAGGCCGGCGACAGTGGTTGCGTCGGTGAGAGCGTCGTTGAAACCACGGATCAACACGTACTCAAAGGTGATGCGTCGACCGCGTTCGAGAGGAAACGAGCGCAGCGCGGCAAAAAGATCTGTCAGCGGATACCGGCGCGCGATCGGCATGATGATCTCCCGCCGCTGCTGGTCGGGAGCGTTGAGTGAGAGCGCGAGCTTCGGCCGGGTCTGCAGTCCGGCAAGCCAGCGGATGCCGGGCAGAATACCGGCCGTCGAGACGGTGATCCTCTTCGGGCTCACCCTTTCATAGAGCACCTCGAGCGCAGGGCCGAGGTTGGCGGTATTGAGGAGAGGCTCACCCATTCCCATAAAGACGATGTTGACGCGCTCGACCTCGACTCCGAGTTGTCGCACCATCACTCGGTACTGACCTACAATCTCGTCCGGTCGCAGATTGCGCCCGGCACCCACGGCCCCGGTCACGCAGAAGGTGCATCCCACCGCACACCCGGCTTGAGAGGAAAGGCACAGGGTGGCCTTCGTGCCTTCGCGCATGGCCACTCCCTCGATCGTCACTCCGTCTGAAAGGCCGAAGAGGTACTTGAGCGATCCGTCATCGCTCGAGATCGCCTGCAAGACCTGCGGCTCCTCGAGGCGGTAGCGATGGTCGAGCTCCACTCGCAGCTCCTTGGGTAGATCGCTCATTTCGGAAAAGTCCGCCGAGTTGCGGTCGATGATCCACCGCGCAACCTGCCGCGCGCGAAAGGGGCGGTCGACCTGAGGTGTGATCAGATCGGCAATCTGGCGAGATGTCTTGCCGATCAGGTTGGTAAGAGGATCCATGGGTTTGACCGAGCTCAGGACCGCGGGTCGTTTTCCTGCTCCGGCGTCGGCCGCGACGCCCGTCGGCCCGCCGACCGATGACGGCCGGCGGCGATACCGATCGAGGACAGGAAGTGCGCGTCGTCAACGCCGATTCGATACTCGGCAGCCACTCGCTCGCCGTCGACGTGCAATCGCATGGTGGCACGATCGACGTCGACCGAGCCGTCGTCGCCGCAGACCAGCGATGTCTCGAGCAGCATGACGGCGTTCCACCCATCGGCGTGTAGATCCTCGAGGCAAGAGCGAACCTCATCCGAGCGCACAACTGAGCCGTGCAGGGCCTTGCCCAGCCTTCTCAGCAACTCGTGCAGCCTCTGGGTTCGCGACTCTTCCATCATGCCTCGTCTCTACAACCCCTGAGCGGGGTCCAGCCTTCCCATCCTACCTCATTGTCGATGCCTGTTGCCTCTGCTAGCGTCGTCTCGAGGAACTGATGGTGGCTGGACTACCCGGTCCGTGGGTACATGAAATCCGCCTGCCCGGCGACGCGTCCGCCAGGCAGTATGCTCGTGTCCGGGATGAAAGGGGTCACTCTGCAATCCTGGTCCGTTATCCGCCATCCGTTCGCCGCCAAATGGCGCGGGATATGGAGGTGAGATCGTGGTGCGCGGCTCGGAACCTGCGGGTGCCGGGGCTTGTCGACCTCGACCTTGCGGCCGGGTGGGCCGTCCTCGAAGATTTTGGCGAAAACGACGCGGAGAGGGCTCTTGCCAGCTCTCCCGAAGCTCAGCGCGAGGACCTCGCTCAGCGCACCCTCGGACCGCTGATCCGGCTCGCTGAGCTCGATGCGACCCGCCTGCCGGGCTGGAACCCGCCCCTTGACGGACCGCGCATGCGGTGGGAACTGGCCGGTTTTGAGCTGTGGTTTCTCCACCACCGCTTGGGGGTCACGCCGACCTCCCTCATCAGTCGTTGGCTCGACCATCTGGCCGCCACCATCGACAGCCATCCGCGACGGACCTGCCACCGCGACTACCACCTCAACAACTTGTTCTTTCTGCCCGGCAACGAGATCGGCTTGATCGACTACCAGGACATGCTGGTCGGTCCAGACACCTATGACGCGGTGTCGCTGCTTTCGGAGCGCGCTATGCCGATCGTCCTTTCCGGGACGGTACGCGGTGATCTCATGAAATCATGGGCAGCAGTCACTGGAGCGGCGCCCGGGTGGCGTGATCGGTGGCGATTCGTCCGCGCTCAACGAGGCCTCAAGGTCATCGGAACCTTTGCACGCCTTGCAGTTCCCGGTGATACGCCGTACGAGCGATGGCTGCTATCGTTGGTCGGAGAGCTCACGCCCGAGCTCGCGGTCCTCGATGCCCCTTCGGAGTTGGTTGACCCTCTGTTAGACTTGTCCCGGCGCCGCCAACCAGGTGCGGGAAATGCGTGATTCGCGGCGGTGCTGGCTTAGGAGGTTTCGATGTTCGGCTCTTTTGGTCTTCCGGAGATGCTGATCATACTCGCGATCGTGGTGCTGCTCTTTGGCGTCAACAAGTTGCCTCGGCTCGGCAAGGGCCTCGGCGAGGGCATTCGCAACTTCAAGGATTCAGTGCGCTCGAGCGGCAGGACGACGGACGGCGAGAATGAGTCGGATTCGGCAAAGGACCGCAACGCCGACGGCAACTGATCCCAGGACAGCCTTCGACGTTGATTTTCCCGGACTCGAATATGCGCGACACTTCCTGCTATTCTGAAATGGCATGGTTGTGCCCAAGTCACCCGACGCGCCGGTCGTCCGCTGTATGGCAACCGCAAAGCTCGCGCACTTTCTCAAACGCGAACACCGGTCGTCGGCGGTCGCCGATACCGACCTCAGCCACGTTTTTCGCGAACTGCTGACGCGCGCCAACGACTTTTTGCAGTCCGAGGCAGGTACCGTCTACCTCGACGACCCGCTCGACAAGAACAAAGCCGGTGCGAGCCTGTCGCTGGTGGTGATCGCCAGCTTCGGCCCCAAAGCCGAGGACCTCAGCGAAGAGCGATTCAGCACGCGCAGCGGCATCATCGGCGAGGTCTATCGCACGGGGCGGCCTTATTCTTCCTCCAATCCGTTTGAGGACCCTGTGTTTCGCAGCGGACCCGGATTACGCATCGGCTTCAAAGTCAATTCGGTGGTTTGTGCTCCTCTCATTGTCGAGGGCCGCACAATCGGCGTCATCGAGCTGCTCAACCACGCGAGCGGCAATGGCTATTCGGAGGCCGACGTCGTTCTCCTCGGTATCTTTGCGCAGACGATTTCGCTTTCGATCTTGAACGCCATTGACGCCCACCGTTCGCGCGAGATTGCCAAGCGCGACGAACTCACCGAGCTGTTCAACGACCGCTACCTGCACGGCAGCTTGGCTCAGATAATCGATAACGCGGTCGGAAACGGCAGCGAATGCGGGATCATCTTTCTCGACCTCGATCACTTCAAGGAGGTCAACGATTCCCACGGCCACTTGATCGGGAGCCGTCTGCTGCGTGAGGTCGGGGCAACTCTGCGACAGATCATCCCGGGAGAGGGTGTGGCGGCCCGCTATGGCGGCGACGAGTTCGTGATCGCTCTTCCAGGAGCAGGGCGGCAGGAGACCTACTGGGTGGCGGAGACCATTCGCCAAAACATCGCCGACCGGGCGTTCATCGTCGACTCCGACCCCGAGGTCTCCCACCAGATCTCCGACCTTCGCATCGAGGTTTTGATCACATGCTCGATTGGTATCGCCACTCTGCAGTCGGACGTCGTTCCCGAACTCGAGGCAGCCGGCGGTGGGATGGAAAGCGCCAAAGACGAGTTGCTGCGCAAAGCTGACACCTGTATGTACGCGGCCAAGGAGCTTGGTCGCAACCGAACGGTGGCATTTTGGGAACTCGCCCGCAAACTGGCCTCCGGCGCCGGATGACACCGCCGAGGCGCCGCAATCCGGGAAGATCTCCGCTCCCGTCCGCGTTTTCCCGGGACGGATGAAAAGATCCCGGGGAGACGACAGGAGTTGAAGCCCACAGCACGCATACAGGCGATAGAGCACGCGCTCCGACGTGGGTTGCAGGCGACTCATGTCGCGATCGTGGACCAGAGCGCCCGTCATGAGAACCATGTCGGAGCCGACAGCGGTGGCGGGCACTTTCAGGTCCTGGTCGTGTCGGAACGGTTCCGCGGACTGTCCCGGCTCGAAGCACAACGGCTCGTGTACGCCGCGGTGGACGAATTGATGACCGGGGATATCCACGCCTTGGTGATGCGAACCATGACCCCCGAGCAGTGGGCGGAGCAGGCTTCTACGACGCGGTGACGACTGCTCGCTGACCGCGGCCCGCTCGCGACCGCCCGTACTCGGCGATTTCGGCGACGGCCGACAGCGCGCGGTCGACATCGGCATCGGTCGTGAAGACGCCCGGCGAAAACCGGACGGTCCCGTTCTCTTCAAGGGTTCCAATGCCGTCATGGACCCGTGGGGCACAGTGGAGGCCGGTGCGGGTGATGACATCGTGCTCGACGTCGAGGAAGGTGCCGGTCTGGTCGGCCGGCAAACCGTCGACGTTGAAGACCAAGACTGGCAGGTGGTCGCGGTCCATATCGGCACAGTAGAGACGGACTCCATCGATGGCGGCGAGGCCATCGCGCAGCCGTTTCGCATGCCCCATCTCGTGGGCATAGATCGACTCGACACCCCCGCGGGCAGCGATCCAACGCTGCGCGGCGAGGAGGCCCGCGATGCCCATCGTGTTCAGAGTTCCGAACTCCATGTGCCACGGGTACTCTGCGGGCTGCGCTTCGAGCGCGCTCATGACCCCGGTTCCGCCTGCCCTGCAGGGCGTGATATCGACATGTTCTCCGATGTACATACCGCCGGTCCCCGACGGCCCAAAGAGAGATTTGTGACCGGTGAAGCAGACGACATCGATGTTCATGGCGGTGACGTCGATCGGCACCAGACCGGCGGTCTGCGCCGCATCGATGGCAAAGAGGACTCCGCGGTCCCTGCAGATCCTGCCGATTTCGGTCACCGGCTGGATGGTGCCGATGACATTGGACCCGTGGTTGACAACCACGAGCTTGGTAGTGCCTCGGATCCAGCGGGCGATGTCGTCCGGGTCGACATACCCGTATTCGTCGAAGGGCACAAAATCGACCTCGACGCCCCGCTCGCGATGCAGGTACATCGGTCGCAACACCGAGTTGTGCTCGAGACACGTGGTGATGGCGTGGTCACCCGGTGATAAGACGCTCGAAATCAACAGGTTGAGGGCATCGGTGACATTGTACGAGAACACCAGACGGTTGCGGTCGCCACCGCCGAAGAATTCGGTCAGCGATTGCCGGGCATCGGCCACGGTCTCTTCGGCTTCGAGGGCGAGGTCAAACCCGGTGCGGCCTGGATTGACCCCCCTGGTCTGGTAGAAATCACACATGAACCGGATGACTTCTGGCGGTTTTGGAAAGGTCGTTGCGGCGTTGTCGAGGTAGACAGATTCGGGCATGGGCGCCTCACTCGAGTGGCAGGTCGGTACGGTTTTCGATGAACGCGCGAAGGATCCGGTCCCGCGACGAGAGTATCTGGCGGCGTACGCAGGCGACGGCCTGGTCGGTGTCGGCGCGGGCCAGCAACGCGACCAATTCCTCATGTTCGGAGCGCATTTCGGACGCGAAGTCGCCGAGATCGAGACCGAGGAAGAAAAAGCGCTGCATATTCGCGAGCAGATCTTTCAACACTCCCACCAAACGGTCGTTGCGCGACAAAGACGCGAGCTGCAGGTGGAAGTCGAGGTTGCGGTCGAGGTACTCGACATATGAATCCCAATCGTGATAGGTGTACTCCGTGGCGGCCAACACGACCAGGCGCTGGATATCCTCGCCCGTCGCCCGCTGGCAGGCGAGCTCGATGGCTCGGGATTCGAGTCCGAGCCGGAGATCAAAGCAATCTCCGACATCCCTGAGTGAGATCTGATTGACCGAGTATCCACGGTAGGGGCGGCCCATCAGGAGACCCTCCTGGTCAAGTCGCCTGCAGGCCTCGCGTACCGGCACTCTGCTGGTGCCGTACAGGGCTGCGAGCTGTTGCTCGGTCAACGACGCTCCCGGACGGTGCCGGAGGGTGATGATGTCGCGCTTGAGCGCGCGGTACACCTCTTCGGCCGCTGTTCGCCGTTCCGGTGGGGCAATCGCGAGTCCATCGACCATCGCTCACTATCGTATACACATTGTATACAATTATCAAGACCCCGCCGGCTTGGCTTCTGCTGTCGTCATCGAACGGCGGCGGCTACGCCGCGCTGTCTCCGCTGGCGGGTGATGCGAGAACTCGCCGGACCATGAATGCCACCGTGGCAAGCCCGGCCAGCAGCAGGAGCACGAAGATCGCGAAGTTGGCCCATTGCGGCACCACCAGAAACTCAGAGCCCGCAGTCCACGTCATCAGATACAGCGCCCGCACTTGATGACGGGTCACGCTCATGACGGCGATGGCCAGGGTCATCGCGCTGAGAGTTCCCGTGACCAGACCCGGGTTGTCGACCGGGTTGGACGCCCGCGCCAGCATCATCAGAAGACCGATACCGATGACAATCGCGATGGTGAGTGGACCGAGCGTTGTCAGACCCCCGTTCATCATGCCGCGCAACACGGGTCGCGGCACAACCATGAGCAGGACAAACCCATCCACCACCTGGAGGACCGTAGCCCACAGCGCCCAGCGCCAGGCCCACCTCGCAATGTCGGTGTTGGTTTCGACATCCGCACCTTGGCGCGCTCGACGTACCGCCCACCAGGCCGTCACCAAAGCGGCAAACCCGATCCCGGCAAACACGAAATGCAGCAGCCGCGGCCAGTAACTGGGATCGGCAAGCACACTCCACGAACCGTCGCTCAAAGCACTCCACCTTTCGGGCTGGGCATGTACGAGGTTTACGGCAACCTGAATCATGGCGATGAAAACGAACATCAGCGCCGACAGAAAAAGCCAGACGCCGCCGCCCTTGCCGCTTTCCGTGGTGCCGCGGAACTTGTGGAGATATGCAGCGTAGTAGCCGACAATCAGCAACCCCAGCATGGCAAACCACACCGGAGCGAGAAGGATCGTTGCCGTGTAGAAGAACTGCTGGTAGATCAGCTGGATGAACAACAGCGGCGCCACCCCGGTGGTAATGGTCAACGAGATTCCGTAGGTGTTGATCGCCATCAGGCGCCCCGCCAACACAGTACGGAAGTCATTCTTGCGGCCACCACCAGCAACATGGGAAACCGCCGCCAGCAGGCTGCCGCCGAGCGTCAGATTCATGAAAACCAGGTGCAGAAAAAAGGTAAAGACCAGCAGCACGTGGAACAACCACGGCGGGCCCGGCAACCCGGCGGCATCGATGACCGCGATCAAGCTCGGGTTCATCGCAAACCTCCAGAGCGGGCAAGCGGCGGCGGGGCGACATCGCCTCGAGCCAGAGTGGCAAGATAGGCCACCAGCGCTTCGAGCTCGGAGTCAGTCCCGACAAACGGCGGCATATAAGGCGTGTGAAGCTCTCCGGTGTCGATCATGGCGCCGCTTGGGGCACCGGCGTACATCTCTCCCATTTCCTGGAGGAGGGCAACCGCTCCGAGTATCATCCCGTCGTTCAAATCGTGGATCATCTCGGGATCGTCTGCGATTTCATCAGGAGAGGGCAACATCTCCCGCATTTCGGCGCTACCGACATCGGTGTGACAGGCAGCGCATTCCGCCGCGAATACCAGCGCCGCAGAACCCGGCGGGTCGTCTGCGGCCACCGCGTACAGGTCCGAATATGTGGGCAGCGCGTGGCGG
This sequence comes from Candidatus Sulfomarinibacteraceae bacterium, assembly GCA_963733915.1. Taxonomy (GTDB): domain Bacteria; phylum Acidobacteriota; class Thermoanaerobaculia; order Thermoanaerobaculales; family Sulfomarinibacteraceae; genus Sulfomarinibacter. The sequence continues at coordinate 665,733 of CAVTEP010000011.1, read as the reverse complement.
ATACTCTGGTAACCGTCAAGGGAGTGGCAGCTCGAACACTCGGCGCGGAAAATCCTCTGACCGACAGCCACCGGGTCGTCGGATCCCAGCGCAATCCATCCGGAACGGCCCAGAACGCCCTCTTCGTTGACCGCTGCGATGTCCCTGACCAGGAGCCCGTTGGAAAATAGATGGCTGTGGATGAGAAACGGCTTGCGGGCACCTTCGCGGAGACGTTCGTAGCCACCGAAGAAGGCGAAGGCCAACACCGCCAGCGCTACCGCGGTTGCCCCGCGGGCGAGCTTCGGCGCCACGATCAGAGTGACGACCCCCACCGCCAGCGTCGCGGTGAGCGCCCACAGGCTCAAGCTGCGAGTCGCTGCCAGAGTCGCGAGCGCCGGCGACGCACCACGAAACAAACTGAGAACTGTCTCTGGCAACGAGGCCTCCCACCACCGATACCCCGCGTAGCACACGAGGGCGCCGACAACCAACCACCACCCCAAATACCGCAATACGCCGGCCCGCCTCGCTTCACTCACCCGCAATGCAGGGAACACCATGAAAGCGGTCGCCATCAGGACCACGATACCGGTACGCAGCACCAGAGCCGGCCAGTAAGTGGGGTTGAAGAAGCCGTCCCAGAAAGCGTTGGTTTCGAGCCACCGTCCGGGCGTCAGCATGAAGGTGATGATGCCGTTGATGATCACCAACGACATGTAGGCGGCGACAAAATATACCCAAGCCACAAACAGGTGGATCCTTTTTGAGATCTTTCCCCAGGTCGCGTAGTAGACCAGCGCAGCGACGATCTCGACGATGAAGAACACCCACTCCATCGCCCAGCCCCACACGTAGGTGTGGATCAAGGCGGAAATGGCCGCCGGGGAAATCAGACCGGCAACAACCCAGATACCGACTCCGGATATGGCGCCAAAAACCGTCGACACCAGAATCAGCACCAATGAGGACCGCCGCGCCAGCTCGCGCAACTCGGGGTCGCTGCGTTTGACTGCAAGTGTTTCGGTCACCGCAATCAGCAGGCCGCCGCCGACGGCGAAATGCGAAACGATGACGTGGGGGATCGCCACGAGGGCCATGAGCAAACCGCCACCCAACACGGGGTCCCAAACCGGATAATCCATGGGCTTCCTCTCTGCCGGCACGAACCGGCGCCGTCACAGGCCGCGTCACACAGTGTCCCCATCAGATGCCGGCCACGCCCGGGGCTGTTCGCGACACCGTAGCACCCTTGAAAACCTCACGCAAACCACTGAACTCAAAGGGTGTACGATTGAACAATGATCAAATCTTCGAGACTCAGGATGCAACTCGATCCACCATGAGCGAGTGGGCGGACGCGGGGACGGCGAGAGGAAATACTCTGCGTACTGCTCTTGACACAACGTCGCATCAACGCTACCTTAGGTTGAGACAATGATAATGAGACTGGATTAACCCTATGAGCAGCAAACTGGCGCAACGGGCACAAAAACTCTTTATCCAATACCTGCGGGAAAACAACCTCAAGGTGACGCAGGAACGGCTGGCGTTGCTGGATGAGATCTTTGCGACCGATGAACACCTCGATGCCGACGATCTGCTCGCACGGATGAAGACCAAGCAGCGCAAGGTCTCGCGCGCGACCGTCTACCGAACCCTTGACCTGCTCGTTCAGTGCGGCCTCGTGCGGAAGAGCCGGCTCGGGCGGGAGCACTACTTTTACGAGAAGATGGAGCCCGGCGGCGGCCACCACCATATGGTCTGTACCGCGACCGGCAAGATCATCGAGTTCTGGGACGCCGACCTCGACGAGCGTCTGCGTCGGCTGTGCCAGGACCACAAGTTTCGCCCGACCTTCATTTCGATCCAGATCCAGGGTCTCAGCGAGGAAGGTCAGAAGGTCGAGCAGGACACTTCCTTCTTCTGATCAAACGCCATCGACCACCCGCCGCCCCGCCGGATTCGACGGGGCGTTTTTTTGACCTGCGGCTTGGGAAAAGGAGGTGTGGTGCCTCAGTCCTCAAGCCCTAATTGCGGGCGAAGCTGACCTTTGCGATGCGTCGTTTACCGACCTGGAGGAGGAGGGGTTCGGACCCGGTCGTGATGATTTCCCGCTTGACGTCGCGCGTCACCTCGCCCCCGGCCCTGACCCCGCCTTGCTGGATGAGTCGGCGCGCCTCGGAGTTGGAAGCCGCGAGGCCACCCTCGACCAGCACCTTTGACAGCAGCATCGTCTCGCCGGCGGCGGCCACGGTGATCTCGGGAATATCCTGCGGCAGCTGCCCGGCCGAAAATACCCGCTCAAACTCACTCCTGGCCGCGGTGGCAGCCGAGGCCGAATGGAACTCGGTGACGACGGAGGTAGCGAGCTCCTTTTTGACATCCATGGGATGGGCGGCGCCTTCTGCGACCCGCTGCCGCGCGGCCTCGATCTCATCGGTTCCACGATCGGTCAGCAACAACCAGTATTTCCACATCAGCTCGTCCGAGATGGACATGAGCTTGCCGAACATCTCGCTCGCCTCGTCCTCCACCGCGACGTAGTTGCCAAGCGATTTCGACATCTTCTCGACGCCGTCGAGGCCCTCGAGCAGGGGCAGAGTCATGACTACCTGCGGTTCCATGCCGTGTTCGCGCATGAGGTGCCGCCCAACAAGAAGGTTGAAAAGCTGGTCGGTGCCACCGAGCTCGACGTCGACCTCGAGCGCCACCGAGTCGTATGCCTGGGCGAGGGGGTAGAGGAACTCGTGCAGGGCGATTGGTTGCTGGTTTTCGTAGCGGGTGCGGAAGTCGTCCCTCTCCAACATCTGCGCCACCGTCACCTTTGCCGCCAATCTGATCCAGTCGGCTGAACCGAGGGCGCCGAGCCACCGCGAGTTGAAATCGATGACGGTCGTCTCGGGATCGAGCAGCTTGAAAATCTGACGGCGATAGGTGGCGGCGTTGGCCTCGATTTCTTCCGGCGTCAGCTGCGGCCGCGTACTCTTCTTGCCGGTCGGATCGCCGATCAATCCAGTAAAATCTCCAATCAGGAACACCACCCGATGCCCGAGTTGCTGGAAATGCCGCATCTTGCGAATCACGACCGTGTGGCCGAGGTGGAGGTCGGGAGCAGATGGATCGAAGCCGACCTTGATCACCAGTGGCTTTCCGGTTGCCTGCGATCGGCGCAGCTTCTCCTCGAGCGACTCGACGGGAACGACATCCACGCACCCCTTGATCAGGTACTCGAGTTGGTCGTCGATCTCGATCGGCACCGCAAACTCCCCTTTACTCACCTATGGGTTCTCAAGGTCGACGATTGGCAGCAGCCCGGCACCGGTGTTCTGGAGGCGCGACCAATCGGAGACGCTGGCCAAAGTCGAATCGACACCTTCAAGTGACAGCGAGAGGGTGCTCATTTCGAGCTCTGAGGCCATCCTCCAGCTGACAGCGCCGGCTGCCACCGCGGCGCAGCGGCGCGCGCGGCCGGTTGTTCCGCTCCACTCCGCCGCACTGGCGTCAGCCACCCGGCGCGCCACTACGGAGAGCTCCTGTTCAGTCGTCGGCCGCGTGAAGGCTTTCCAGCGATTTCGCAGCAGATTTTCGAGCTCGTCAAGAGGCGCTTTTGCGGACCCCATGACGAGGATCACGCGATGTCCCGGAATGAACGGTTGCAGGATCTCAACAACCCCCTCGGGCACCAGAGCTTCGCCACGCTCTGCCAGGAGCTCGCTAACGACCAGCGCCAGCGTCTCGTCGGTGGCGATGGCGAGCTCGAGAGCCACCACCAACACCGATTCGCCACCCGCCGCCGCCTCGCGGGTCCTTGGCACCGGCGCAACCGTCCCAACCGACGCACCCCGTTCGTGCAGGTCTTCAATGGCCCAGAACTTCCGAATTGCTTCCGATGCAGCCTCGCGATCCTCGGCGACCGCGCCCAAGGCGAGGTTGCCGGTCCTCAAGAGGCTGGCCGGGGACAGGTTTGAGCCCTCGGCGACGCCAAAAAGCCCGGCCATCAGCCGCAGCGCCCGCTGGCGCGGATTGCCGCCGCCGGAGGCGACCGGCACATCATCCACCGCCACCGCCGCAACTGCGGATCGAAGCGCCTCGCTCAGCTCGCCAAACTGATCGGCCGGCGCCGCCAACTCGATCTGTGGTGGCCAGGCCGTCACCTGCACCCATCCGGGCCGTTGCTCCCCCTCGCGCAGCTCACGCGCGAGGCGGGAGAGCACCGTCGCGGCGTGCTCCTCATCGAGATCGGGCACAACGACGGGTCGCAGGCAGATGGTGGCCAGCGGGGCACCGGAACGCTCGAGGATTGCGGCGCTGAGTCCGTTTTCAAGCTGAATCATATCGGGCGGCGATGCAAAACGAGGATTGAAAGCAGTCGGTGGCAAGGTCAGCACCACCATTCCAGGATGCTGTGGAAGCCAGCGTCTGGCGGCGACACGAACCGTTTCCGGAGTCACGCCGTCGATACCGAAGAGAAATCCTCTCACGGCCTCTTCGCGGCCCCGGATCCACAGGTCGAGGAGGAGTTCGGCAGCATGCGGGTGTTCCTCGAGCAGCGCCTGTCTGCGGACCTGAATGCGCCGTGCGGAGGCCGCCACCTTCTGGTCCTGAATTCCGGGTGCCTCGGCGACTTTCGCCAAACCGAGCCGCAGGCGCCGAATCGCCAAATCAGCAGCCCCGGCCTCGGTTCGTGCTTCGAGCACCGCCCGATCGCCGTCGATCCGACTGCGAACCCCCTTGAGATCGTTGGCCAGGAGCGCCGGCAGGATGTCCCACAGCACCTCGACGGAGCTTCGGGCCGGATCTTGCGGCGGCGGCAGGTCGATCTCGAGGCGGATCTCGGCCTCGGTGCCTGGGGCCCCCAGACGACGTTCGAAGCTGCCGTCAGTCACCGGTTCAAAACCGGCGAGCCCCAACCCGGCCGGCGCCCTGCCGATCAGCAGGCGCCCGAGCAGCGTCCGCAGATCCGAGACCGCCACACCACCGACGGCGACAATCACCGGCGGCGCCGCGACGGTCTGGTCGGCGCCCAGCGCGAGCTCGAGATCGGCAACCACGGTCAGGTTGCCGCTCGTCACCACCGTCGACGCTCCACTTTCTGCAGATGGGACGGGCCACGCGACCGTTGTCGCGTCGGCCAGAGGCTCCGCGACAACCACGAGGACCGTGCCGCTTCCGACGTGATCCACATAGAGCGCCTGCCCGGCGGACGGAGCGGCCGCGGCCGCCATCATCGCGACGGCAAGAAAACACTGCAGACACGCACCTTGCACCCTCATTGCGGCCGTCATGGTAGCATGCCGGGATGGAGACCGAACCCGAATTCGGCGCGCCTTGGGTGATCGCCGTCTCCTGGCTGGCGGCGTCTGCCGCAATCCCGATCGCACTCCTCACTGCGGTATTCGGCCAGGGATTGGGTGCTGTCGTGGCCGGCTGCCACTGGTTTGGGATCTGCGTACCCGTCGATCGCCAGCCATGGGCACTGGTCAATCAGCCGGCCATCAACTTTGCCTCGCTGCCGAGCGCCGGCGGATATTGGCTCGGCTCGACGCTGCTTCCTCTGCTCGTCGCGGTGGCTCTTGTCCCGCTCCTGCCGAGAGCCTCCTCGCTCATCGCCGAGCTGGCTATTGTCCAGGCGGCATGGGCGTCGGCAACGGTGGCGGTGGCCTGGCTGCCTCTGGTTGATCCCGACGACGGCCATCTCATTCGCTTCCTCACTCTGCACGATCTACCGCCGGTGCTGGTGTGGATTGTCCCGGCGGTCGCATCTGCGGCCGGTCTGTTGCCGACGCTCCGTCTACTCGAGCTCGCCCGCCGCCGGCGGCGCGACGTCGGCCGCTGGTACCGCACGCTGTTGGTGGCCGTCCACCTCGGGGTGCCGGTGGCCTTGTGGTTCGGTCTCGTGTCGGTCATCCGTGGAGCGGTTCCGATCGCCGCCGCAATTGCCATTGCGGCGCCGGTGGCCGCAGCCCTCATCCTGGCGTGGCTGCGCTTTCCCCAACCCTACGTGCGTCCGCTGGCCGGTCTGACCGGCGCCGGAGTCGCCTGGCTGACAGCGCTGGCCGTGACATCGGCTGCGATCGTGTGGATGTGCGGTCATCCAACCGCGGGTGGTAAGCGGGTCGGGCTCCTCTGGGGCGAGGCGTTCTCACTCAACAACATGCGGCCGTGGATCGAACCTGTGATGGTCGCCGATGTTCTCTCTGACCTCGATCACGATTGATCGAATCGCCGAAATACGGCTCGCGCCGGTCCGCGTTATACTGTTGGGCGGTCGCCGCCCGATCGCGCCGCGATCCTGCAGCACAAAGGAGTAACAATGATGAACCCAAAGGTGGAAAAGGCCCTCAACGAACAGATTCACGCCGAGTTCTTTTCCTTCTACCTCTACCTTTCGGTGGCAGCGTATTTCACCGCCCGCCATCTGGATGGATTCGCCCACTGGATGCGGATCCAGGCGCAGGAGGAGTTCCTGCACGCGATGAAGCTTTTTGACTACCTCGCGGAACGAGGGGGTACGGTGCAGCTGCTGGCCCTGGATTCGCCGAAAAACGAGTGGCCGTCGCCCTCGGTGGCGATCGAGGAGGTCCTCAAGCACGAGCGGTTTATCAGCGAGCGTATCAACAAGCTCGTCGACCTCGCCAACGCCGAAAATGACCACGCCACGACGGTGATGATGCACTGGTATGTCAACGAGCAGGTCGAGGAGGAAGCCACCGCCGACACCCTCTGCCATCAGGTCAAGATGGTCGAGGACAGCCCGCACGGGTTGCTGATGATCGACCGTGAGCTCGCCGCGCGACCGAGCCCGGTGGCTGCAGCTCCTGCCGAGTGATTCCTGTCAGGCGGTGACCGCGTTTTCGATCAGCGCGCGCGCGACATCGACCCCCGTCGCCTCTTCGAGACGGAGGAAACCCGGTGTGGGGTTGACCTCGAGGACACAGGGGCCCTCCTCTCCCCGCACCAGGTCGACTCCACACTGACCGAGACCGAGGGCGGCAGCCGCTGCCACCGCGAGCCCGATTTCATCCACAGACGGATGGTAGAGCTCGGCCGAGCCGCCGCGTGCAGCGTTGGAACGCCACTCTTGACCCCTGGCGAAAAACCGGGCCGCCGCCACCACCCGTCGCCCCGCCACCAACAGGCGGTAGCTGCATTCGCCGCCGGGCAGCCACCGCTGGACCACGAGCTCGTCACCGACTCTCCACAGCGAGTCGAGGACGGCTTCGAGGTGGTCGCGGGTCGCACATCGGATGACGCCGACACCCATCCGCGAGCGGCGTTGTTTGACGACCACCGGCAAATCGAAGTGGGCGACGGCGGCGGCCGCAAGGGCTTCGGGATCGGCACCGGCGACCGTCGGCGGCACGGGCAGTCCGGCGGCGGCCAGCGTTGTCACCGTCGCCCAGTGATCGCGACCGAGGCGGATGGCGGAAGGAGGGTTGGCGGTCGCAACACCGCAGGCGAATGCAGCTTCCAATACGGCGAGGACACTCTCGGGTCGCCAGTTGCCAACCCGCGCCAGGACCGCATCTGGCAACGAATTGAAGGCGTCGACGCCGATCGGACGCAGGCCGCCGTCGGCAGCCAGAGCGGAGACGGCGGTCGCATCGACCACCGACAGCTCGACCTCGAGCTTCGCCGCCGCCTCGGCGAGGCGGGCGTTGGCACGGAGTTCGGGTCGGGCGCTGAGCAGCACGAGGCGCATTGCGCCATGTTAACGCAAGCTCGCTATACTTGGAGGATGATCAACGGCAGCCTCGACCGCCTCCATTTCGGGGACCTCCTGCAATGGTTTCAGATGGGTGGAGTCAGTGGGCGTCTGACCCTCAAGGACTCGCGCGGCGAACGGCGGCTTGACTTTGTCGAGGGACGCGTCTGCTACGCGTCATCGACCATCCCCGAAGAGCGACTCGCAACCTGGCTGACCAAGCGGAGTCTGGTGTCGGCCTCCGAGCTGCGCCGTGTTCTCGCGGCCTCGATGTTGCGGCGTGCTCTCTTTACCGATGTGCTGATCGCTGAAGGAAGGGTCTCCCCCGAGGATCTGCAGGCGAGCCTGACTGATCTCGCCGAGGCCATTACGGGCCGAATCTTGATCTCGCCCGAGGTGCGCTTCGAATTCGAGCCCAATCACCCGGTACTCGACATCCTCGGTCTCAGCCTGAGTGTCGAGCCCAGCCATTTGCTGATGGAGGCCGCACGCCGTTCCGACGAGAACGGTTTGGCTCCTGAAGGCAACCCATCCTACGAACTCGCCTTTGCCGGCGAGGCCTTTGAAGACCTCTTCTGGCAGATGGTGCGGGACGGAATCCCTAGCGGCGACGCTGTTGACGGCCAGCAGCTCAGCCAGATGCACGACCTCGTGCGTGACATCATTTCCACCCTCGCTCAATGGCTGTCGACGAGCCCTGGACTGGTTCCGATCCCATCGAGTCAAGTCGAAGAGCTGACCGGGTGTTTGGCGGCAGGGGAACGGGTGTGCCTGTTCGGGCTCCCGCACGCCACCTGGAATCAGATGGTCCTGGCCTGCACGGTGCGAAGCGGTGTCGGGCCGGGACCGAAGACCCTGGCCGAGCTTGAAGTCGTCGCCGCGGAGCTCGACCTCTGGGAGGAAATGACGGGCAGCGGGTTTTTGAATCGTCCTGACGCGGGCAAGCTCGACCGGGTCATTCGGGAGGTCGTCACGACCTGGTCGCGGGCGGCAGCCGCAGCCGCGCCGCATCTCGGCGTTGATCCGGAAACCGCGTCGCTTTCGGTGCATCTGGTGGCGGTTCCAACCGATCTCGTGCTGTGGGTGCTCACCACCCTCCCGGTTCCCCATCAACAACTGCGAAAAACCCTGCTCGACCATCTGGCGCGTCGCGTCGGGTCCCGGCTCGCCCACCTCGCCGATTTTCCGAATGTGATCCGTGAGATTGTCGACCCCCGGGCGCTGACTCCCCTCGGTGTCTGCCTCCATCTCGGGAGAGCGTGTCTGCCAACCGCAGCGACTTGGCCACTGACGGTTCCGGGGGAGGACGAGGAGTTCTTCGAGATCGCGTCCCCTTCAGCCCTTGCCCTCGCCGCCGACGCCGCGCGCGAAGTCGCGGAGGGCGCCACAGAGAGCATGCGCTCGGTCTGATCGACCCCGGACCGGTAAGATAAGCGGCTTAGCTCTGCGGAATCGACATCACCACCTCGGTGCCGCCGGTCGGGGCGGACGCGATGGCGATCGATCCACCGTGGTTTTCCATCACGCGCTTTGCGATTGTGAGTCCGAGGCCGATGCCGTGACGTTTTCCCGCACTGGAGTCGTCGCCTTGCCAGAAGGCCTCGAAGACCTGCTCGCGTTCGTCAAGCGGAATGCCTATCCCGGAATCACTCACCCGCAGTTGGAGCCACGGCTGGTCGTCCTGCATGACCCGCCGCACCTCGAGCTTGACCTCGCCGCCTCTGCTGAACTCGATGCCGTTCTTGATCACCGCCCGTAGAGCGGCCTCCGTGCTGTCGGATTCGCATATGACTTCCTCGAGGCCGCTCGGAATGAGGACCTGTACGCGAACGTCGCGCTGCGAGGCGAGGTCGCGGAGGGGCGCGATGGCTTTGCGAAACAGTTCCTGCGCAGGAACCGCGGTCCGTTCGAGCTCACGCGTTCCGGACGCGATGACCGCTGCCTGGAAGACGCTCTGAATGATTTCGAGGAGCTTTTCTCCCTCATCGTAAATGATCGTGACGAGCCTCTCGTGTTTTTCGGGCGGGACGTTTTCGCCCCGCCGCAAGATCTTGGCCGCGGTGAAGAGAGAGGTCACCGGTGTGCGGAGATCGAGTGAGAGACGATTGATGAGCTCGTTCTTGACGCCATCAAGCGCTGCCAGATCCCGGTACGCGTGCTCGAGGAGGTTTTTCTTCTCCTCGACATCGGCAGCCAGGCGCCGCGACTCGGCCAGAGTCCTGCGAAGTTCGCCCGTTCGTTCCTCGACCTGCGCCTCGAGACCACGGCTGAACTCCTCCAGCTGCCTCCAGGCGATTGCGTTGGCGTATCCCATCGCTGCGGTCGAGGCGAGCACCGTGGCCAGCTGCAAATCGTCGTCGTCGAGCTCCGACCGTTCGGAGTCACCGTAGGCGGTCAGCAAGCCCACCACCTTTTCCTGGGTCATCATCGGCACCGCCAGCGCCGAGGTGTAGCCTGCCGTTTCGATCGCCGAGATCGCCGCCCCATCGACGTCGCCTTCCGATCCGCGAAACAGGAGCTGTGGTTGTTTGGCGTTGAGGAGGCCGGCCGCCAATGACTCCCCGGTCGAATCCGCCGAGCTCAGCAGGGGGTCCCGTCTGAAGCCGTGAACCACCGCCTCGCGGAGGCGTCCGGTACCGGGGATGATGATGACCGAGGCTCCCTGCAACTGCAGCAACCGAATCGCGTCAGTGATGAGTAATCGCAAGACTCGGGCCGGGTCTCGCTGATTGCTGACCGTGCGCCCGAACTGCGAGATGCTGTCCATGACCCGCACCTTGCGCTCGAGCTGACGGGTGACAATATCGAGCCGGGTCGTAACTTCGGTCATCGCCAGATTGGCTCGAACCGCCTCACCGACGAGAACGTCTTCGCTGAGCACGTCGCCGGCATCGACGCCGGGCGCCGGGACGGTGACCACGACATCCTCGGCGACGGCCAGCCCCTCGCCGTCGCTTGAGAGATAGGGCTGCATGGCTTTGCGCATCTGCTCCTGGAGCCGGGCGATGGCCTGCGGGCTGGTTCCGACTCCGATCTTGTCAGCCACCGATGCGAGGGTCCGCTCACCGATTGCCGTGAAGGCTTCGAGCACGCCGTCGCCGGTGATGGCCACGGTTGGGAAGGCGGGCCAGCCGTCGGGGTTGAGCGCTGTGTTCATCTCCTCGACCGTCTGGACGGGATCGAGGTCACGCTTGTTGAACTGCAGGACGAGCGGCACAGTCCGGCGATCGATTCCGGTCGCGGCCATGTTCTGCCAGAGGTTTTCGAGGGAGTCGATCGTCGCCTGCCTCTGGTCGACCTGCGAGTCGGCGACAAACACGACGCCGTCGGCGCCCGCCAGAACAGTGCGGCGGGTGGCATCGTACTGAACCTGGCCGGGTACCGTGTAGAGCTGAAGGGCGAGCCGGTAACCGCGGATCCGTCCGAGGTTCAGCGACAAGAGGTCGAAGAACAAGGTGCGATCGGCCGCGGTGTTGAGCGAGTAGAGCTTGGTCCGGCGCTCCGGATCGGTAATGCGATGAATGTGTCGGAGGCAGGTAGTCTTACCGCCTACCGCCGGTCCGTAGTAGACGATCTTGATCTTGATCTGGCGGTTCTGATTGTCGAACTGGACCATTCGCCTCCCGAATGCCGATGCCCAATAACAATTCTACCCGGCGGCGGATCGCAGCGCGAGTACGAATGGGTCTTTGATCACACTCTGAATCAACCATTGGCATAGGGCAGGCATCGAGGATATGGGTCAGAATCGGGCTGCACGTTTCGACGACCGAAGCGATACCGCGATCCGACGAGCGGCTGCCGGCACTTCGGGGCGTCCGTCGGCCGCTTGACGAGCCTTTGCCACCGAGGCGCCGACCACGGACGACTCGGCGAAAAGGTAGCTGGCATCGCCGGTCTCCTGATCGATGACCGTCGCATAGGCAAAGACGAGAGCATCGTTGGGCCCGGATTCGAGATAAAAGACGAGGCTGCCCCCGAATCCAGTGGCCAGCAACCGCCGCTGGACATGTCCGAAAGGCGGCACGTCAAAAACCTCGGTGCTGACAATCGTACCCTCGGCATCCTGGATGTCGAGACGCAACCTGGTCCAGTCCGGGGTCCACGATGCTACGCCCGCGTTGCAACGAAAGGAGGCACCGTCGTTGAGGACCCCGGCCGCATACGCGAGGCTCGACCAGTCCATGCCGCGGGCAGCAGCCGCTCCGGGCACTGTCAGACCATACTCGCCAGCGCCGCCGCCCTGCGCGAGGGTATAGGTTCGCGAGGTCGCGAGAAAATGACAGTCTTCGATCGGCTCGCACGCCAGGCTCGGATCGGCATACGCGAGGAGGGCGCCGGTCCCGTCGAAGTCGAAACCCTCCGGACCGAGAACGTCCCACAGGTTGACGGTCTCCCAGGGATAGACGCTGAAACTGATGGTTGGTACTTCGAGGTTGGCGCTTTCGCTCGGCAGCAGCTGCACGACGACTGGCAGTTCGAAGTCGTGGGGATTGTGAATCGACAGATCGGTCCGCCAATAGGTGCCGCGCGATCCTCGTTCGTGCGCCGCCGCCGGGATCATCCAATCTGCCGCCAATTGCGCAGCGGTCGTAGCCGGGATGGCTGCCGCAACCATTGCAAACAACCCGATGACGGCGAAGCGGGCATTTCCATGTGTCATCTCAACCTCCAGCCCGAGCTTCCGCAAAGTTCATGCCAATTGGCGCTTCCGATTTCTGCGGCCCTCCGGTCCTCATGATTGGGGACCTGTCCACTCAAGGGGACAGCGTGGCGTCATTCGCTGTGCGCAGGTCCCATCATTCCGCGGAGCGAAGCCCACGAGGCGTCCTGAGAAATGCGGGCGATATACTTGAAATGGGACCAGACCATGCGCATTTCCGGTGCCTTCTTCATTTCCCTACTGCTCGCCGTCGGCTTCATGCTGTACCTCGGCGGGCGCGACGCGACCTCGAGCCTCGACGCCATTGCATCTGTTGCCGACGGGCTGCGCGAAACCGGCGTTTCGGCCCACGCCCTCGACCGCGACCTCGCCCTGCAAATGGTGGCCGCCATGGAGGACCTGCTGGCCGCCCCCGACACCGTTGGTGAGCACGTCGAGGACCTCACGCTTGTGGCCACCACCGCCGCCTCGTGGGCCGCCGACGCGCCGGCGCCAAGCGCTGAGCTGCGAGCGGCGGTCGCCCTGCGCTCGGCTGCCGGCGCACTCCGCGCTCAGGCTCTGTCGCCGTCGACAGTCAACTTGATGCGGGCTCGGCGCCATCTCGGTGCGGCGCGCGCGGCACTTGAATCAGGAATCGATGGAATCGGGGGGCCGGGACCCGGACTGGCCACCGGCGCGATTCGCGACCAACTCGAAAACCTCGAACAATCGCGCGAGGAGCGCCATCAGGAACTCGACGAGGCGCTCAAGCGCTAAGTCCGAGATCTTGCCACAGATCGGCGGCGATATTGGTCGTCTTGAGGGGACCGGCGCCCAGCCGGCGCAGCTCGCCGGCGATCAAGGCCAACCATCGCTGGACCGCCGGGGTCCTCTCGACAGGCGCCAGCCGCCACAGTCGCACACTGGTGTCGCCGTGATGCTCGGATATGACGGCGACCGGGTGGAGCGGCCGAGAATGCTCGACAACCACTCCCTCGACCAGCATTGCGAGACCATCACCGCGGCGCCACTCCATCTCAGTCTTGAGCACCGCCGGACCCCACCTTCGGACGTCGTGAGTAAATCCGCCCGATCGTGCTCGCGAGGTCGACTTTTCCCTCGAGAATAAGGTGCGGCATCACCCTCCTCCACCGACCGAGCCGATGAACGAAAGCGCGACCCGTCGTTGGCGAGGCTCGAGGTCGCATTCGACGAGGACGATTTGTTGCCACCTGCCCAGAGTCATGCTTCCGTTGGCGACCGGCACCGTCAGCGAAGGACCGACGAGCGCCGCACGGAGGTGGGAAAATCCGTTGCCGTCATGCCAGCGAAGGTTGTGATGGTAGGCCTCCATCGCCTCAGTATAGCCAAGGGAGCTGTCTTTCACGCGGCCAAGGTCGGACATTGCCGGAGGGCCCGATTCGGGGTTCATCGGGTTCCCGCCCTCTCTCGTGTCTGCTACGATGGCCGCCGTGCGTACGGGGGGCGTGTTGGCGGCGGTAATCGAGGCCCTGCTTCCTGGCATGTGTCCACACTGCGATCAACCGCTCAGCGGTTCGGATCGTGGTTTGTGCGGCGCGTGCTGGTCGCTGATGGTGCCTCAGGCCGGACAGATATGTCCTCGCTGCGGTGTGCCTGCCGCCGACCCATCCGAGCCGTGCTTGTTGTGCCTCCGAGCTCAGCCACCACAGTTGGGGACGGTGATCTGGGGGGAACACGACGGCGCGTCCAGAACCGCCGTCCTCGCACTCAAGCATGGGGGACGGGACGACCTCGCCGTCCCCCTGGGCGCTCGCCTCGCGGCCGCGGTGGCGGTCGAGCCGTGGGCTTCCGGAATCGACCTCGTGTGCCACGTCCCGTCTCATCCATGGCGCCGAATCAGGCGCCCATGGGAAGCATCGGCATTGCTGGCGGACGAAGTTGCGCGAGGTCTCGGCAAACCCCGGGCCGCATTGCTGCGACGGCGCGGATTTGGCCGGCAGACCGGGCGCACCAGATCACAACGTTTGGCTCTCGACCGGCACAGTTTTCGAGCCAGCCGCCGGGCCTCAGGTCGCAACCTGCTCCTGATCGACGATGTCAGAACGACCGGGACCACGCTGCGGCGGGCGGTGGAGGCTCTCCACCGTGTCAATGCGGCGGCCGTGTACTGCGCCGTCTTTGCCCATGCCCCGGATCCGAGGAGATTGATATGAGTCTGTTCGACCGCCTGGTCAAAACCGGCATGCCGCTGGTGCCAAAGCCCATCGTGGGCCGCGTCGCGCAGCGCTACGTCGCGGGCGAGACCCTCGACGACGCCGTCAGCACTCTGCGCGCAATGAACGACGAAGGAGCGATGGGCACCGTCGATGTGCTTGGCGAAGAGGTCCGCGAGGCTGCCAGGGCCGAGGCAGCGGTCGCCGAGTATCTGCGGCTGCTCGACCGTCTCCAGCAGGAAAAGCTGGACGCCAATATCTCGATCAAACCGACGATGCTCGGACTCAAAATCGACCAGTCGCTGTGCGAAGATTACGTCTCCACGATCGTCGAACACGCGTCCAAACTCGGGAATTTCGTCCGCATTGACATGGAGGACCACACCTGCACGGACGGCACGTTGCAGCTCTACCGGCGCATGCACGAGCGGTTCCCGTCCGCGGTCGGCGTGGTGCTGCAGTCGTATCTGCGACGCTCCATCGCTGATATCAACGATCTCGTGTCGTTGACGCCGAACATTCGAATCTGCAAGGGGATCTACCGCGAGCCGAGGACCATCGCCTGGAAGGAATTTGACACCGTCCGCGCCAACTTCGCCTATCTCACCGACAAACTGTTGGCGGCCGGCTGCTACGTGGGCATTGCGACCCACGATCCCCATCTGGTGTGGGCGGGAATGAGAACTGTGGACCGGCTCCGGCTCGACCGCGATCGCTACGAGTTTCAGATGTTGTTGGGGGTCGACCCCGAGCTCCGGAAAATCATCCTCTCGGCAGGCCACCGGTTGCGGGTCTACGTCCCCTACGGCAAGGACTGGTATCCGTACTCGATCCGCAGGCTGCGCGAAAACCCGACAGTCGCTCGGCACGTGTTGCGAGCGATGATCGCACGTTGAGACAGGGCCGGAAAGGGAGTATGCTCGTGTGCGCGCGTCAGCGCAGGAGGCGAGATATGAGCAAGAAAACACTCACGTTGTCAATCGCCATAGTAGCCGTCCTGAGCGCCGCGGTCATTGTCAACGCCGGCGTCCAGGCGCGGATTGCGGGGACCGTGGTCGATACCGAGGGGAACCCGATTCCGACCGCCGTCGTCACGATCACTTCAACTGCGGTCAGCACCTACAAGAAAGTGATCAAAGTCGACAAGAATGGTGTATTCAAGGCCGTGATTCTCGACGCCACCAAGGTCTATGAGGGGCTGGTCGAGGCCGAGGGCTATCAGTCACACCAGCTGCGAATCGACGTAGCGATCGGATCGTCGGACACGGTCTTCCAAGTCACGCTCAAATCCCTGGCGCAGGCCGCCGCCGAGGGTGCAGTAGATCTCCTCCAGCAGCCAGGATACAGGGAGTTCGAGGAGGCAAAGGCGCTGGTGAAGGCTGGCGATGACGATGGAGCGCGGGCGAAGCTCGAGGAAGCGGTCGCCGCCAAGCCCGATTTGCTGCCGGCGCTCGAGGGTCTGGCCGATCTCAGTTTTGACGCCGGGGACATGGCGGGGGCGCTGGCCACAGCAAAAAGCTGCCTCGAGGTAGACAAGGATTCGCTGACGTGCCTGGCCGTCGCAACCAACGCCAGTGCGGCGCTCGGTGACGAGGAGGCCCGCGCCGCGTACATGGCACGCTACCAGGTCGTCAACCCCGAGGACCCGACGATTCTCTACAACAAGGCGGCGGCACACCTCAATAAACTGGATGACGAAAGTGCGCGGCCGCTCCTCGAAAAATGCCTCGAGGCGGACCCGGACTTTCCGCAGTGCAACTTCGAGTATGGGATGCTCTTGTTCCGCACGGGCGACATGGAAGGCGCCAAGGAACATCTCGAAAAGTACCTCGAGATTTCGCCTGATGGACCCGATGTGGCGACTGCGCAGGAGATGATCAAGTATCTCTGAGCTCCGCTGTTGCGGCGAACCAGCATGTCTCCACGCGTCGCTCAGCGAGGCAGGAGGCTGTACGTGCTCGGTATCATGAAACCATGAAGGTCCTCCGATGAAGACCCTCTGCATTGGGGTTGCCGGGGGCACCGGCTCGGGGAAGACAACGGTCGCCGACGAAATCGTTCGCCGCGTCGGATCGGAGCGGATTGTAACCGTCAACCAGGACCGTTACTACCACGACCTCGCGCACCTTGACGACGGCGAGCGCGCCCACCACAACTTCGACCACCCAGAAGCGATCGAGGACCGGATTCTCGTGGAGCACCTCCTGTTGTTGAAATCCGGTCAGCCGGCGCCGCTGCCCTGCTACGATTTTTCCCGCCACGTTCGTCTGACCGCCACCGAGTGGGCCGAACCGCAAACGGTCATCCTCCTCGAGGGCATTCTCATCCTCGCGATTCCCAAAATCCGAGAGCTCCTCGACGTCAAAATCTTCGTCGACACCGATCCAGATATTCGCTTCATCCGCCGTCTGAAAAGAGATCTCGTCGAACGCCACCGATCGGTGGAGAGCGTGGTCGAGCAGTACGTGAGCGACGGTTCGTCCAATGCATCTGGAGTTCGTCGAACCCTCGAAGCGCTGGGCGGACGTCATCATTCCGGAGGGCGGATTCAATACGGTCGCGCTCGATCTTGTGATCAGCCGAATCCTGCAGATGCTGCAGGCATGAGTATGGCGGTGAGATATGCGGGCTAGCCCGCATGTCTCACTGGGTTTCGTCGCGAGGACGGCGAGGCGCCGTGCCCTGTGGGGTTTTCGACTCGAGGGGCGCGGAGACGTACTCAGCAGTACGTTGAGCACCCCGAGCGGAGAAAGCACCGCTGGGTGCGATGCATCGCCGGCCGCAGCAGAAAGCTGGTGAGATATGCGGGCTAGGTGGCGGCCGCGCGCCGCCGGCGGCGGGTCCGCAACTCCTCTTCCTTGAACATGAACTTGATCGAATGCTTGTAGAGCAGGAGGTTGGGAGAGTCGCCGCGATTGAGCTTGATGCAGTTCTTGTCGTACCACTCGATCCAACCCTTGAGTTCAGTGCCGTCGGTCAGCACGACCACCATCGCCGTACGGCTCTGCATCTGCTTGAGGTAGTAAAAGCTCTCAGCATTCGTCTGCTCAGCGGGCACCTGCTTGCGTCGGCCGGTAGAACGTGTGGGGTATTTTTCCATCATTTCGTTCATTGACGGTCGGATCAGCTTACGATCGGACATAAGGTTCTCCTCGCGCCCCATGCTGTGCGGCGTAGGGATCCCGGAAGCATGAAGTCGTTAGGTTCTTAGGTACTGGGATCAGGTTAGCAGATCCGGCGGCAGGTGTCTCCCTCGCGCTGGCCGTCAGAGCCCAGGCCTGTTAACGCTGATCGGCAGGGTAGAGTCCGACCTCGTGCGACAGACAGCACATGAGCCGGCCGCAGAGGCCTGAAATCTTGGTCGGGTTGAGGCTCAGATTCTGACGTTTGGCCATGCGCACGGTCACCGAGTGGAACCGGTCCATAAAGGTCGTGCAGCACAGACAACGTCCGCATGGCCCGAGGCCACCGCAGAGGCGTGCACCATCACGTACACCGAGTGACCGCATCTCGATCCGCCGCCGGAATCGGTGGCCGAGGTCCCGTTGCAGGGGTCGATAATCGACACGCTTTTCGGCCGAGAAGTAAATCACCGCTTTTCGCCCCGAAAGGGGCAATCTCACTTTGAAGGGGTGCAACTCGAGCTCGAGCTCGCGGGTCCGCCGCTTGAGGTAACCCTCGATCTCACGCTCGAGGTGGCCGGTGTCTTCGTGGCGCTTTTGGTCCTCTGGTGTCGCGCGACGGACAATTCGCGCGGATGAACGCCGCGGTTGCTTGACCGACGGAATCGCAAAGGTCGTCACCCGCCCCAGGAACTTCCCATCGGGAGTATCGACAACAATCGCCTCTCCGTGGCTGAGTTCGAGCTTTCCTGCGCGGCACGGCATCGGCGGCAGATCCGGGTCCACGACCACTGGGACCCAGTCCTCGATCCGTGGCGCGACGGTACATTGAACTAGCTCCGGCATCCTATTGGCCCCGACCGGTAATCTCGGCCTGTATGGCCTCGTCGGCGGCCGCAACTTTGTCGGCTCCAGTGCGCCGAATTCCCTCGAGAGCCGTTTTGACGGCGGCATTCTCGACACCGATGATCTGGGCTGCGAACAACGCGGCATTGGATGCCCCCGCAGATCCGACCGCAAAGGTCGCAACCGGGATTCCGGCCGGCATCTGGACGGTGGACACGAGGGCGTCAAGTCCATCCATCACCCCGCCCGGAAGCGGAACTCCGAGCACGGGACGCACGGTTTGGGCGGCCACTGCCCCCGCGAGGTGCGCCGCCATGCCGGCCGCGCAGACAAAAACCTTGCAGCCCGCCGCTTCGGCTTCGCGTACCAGGTCGACGGTCCGTTGCGGCGTCCGGTGAGCGGAGGACACGTGCACCTGAAAGCTGACCCCGAGCTCGCGCAGGAGCTCGACCGAGCCCTGTAGGTATTTCCAGTCACCTGCAGACCCCATCAGGATCAGGACCTCTGGCTGGGCACGCTGCATTCCGGGGCCCTCAGTCATCCGACGCCCCGAGCTTGGCGAGTGTGTCGCGCCCGATGTCCGGGCGGTACCACATACCCTCATAACGAATCTTGGCGATGCCGCCGTAGGCGGCGTCAAGCGCCTCGTTGAGAGTCGGCCCCCGCCCGCATACCGAGAGAACGCGTCCTCCGGAAGTCACAAGTCGTGTACCGTCGCTGTGAGTCCCTGCGTGGTAGACCGTGACTCCGGACATCGCCATCGCCTCATCGATGCCGAATATCTCATCGCCCTTCCGAGGACTGCTCGGATAACCGGCGGCTGCCGCCACGATGCACGCGACCGCCTCTTTCCGCCACTTCAAATTCGTGGTCGCGAGGGCGCCGTCGGCGGCATCGCGCGCGACGCTCGCGAAATTGTCGTCGAGGCGCAGGAATATCGCCTGAGTCTCTGGGTCGCCGAGACGGCAGTTGAACTCCAGCACCTTCGGACCTTCCGCAGTCATCATCAGGCCGGCGTAGAGAACACCGCGGTACTCGCGGCCCTCCGCCGCCATACCGGCGATGGCGGGCCGAACCACGGCATCAAGGATCAGACGGCTGGTGCCTGGAGGAATCACGAGCGCCGGCGAGTGTGCCCCCATACCACCCGTGTTGGCTCCGTGATTGTTTTCCCCGGCCCGTTTGTAGTCATGAGAGGTTGCGATGGGCACCACGCGGGTGCCGTCCGAGATCACCATGTACGAGACCTCGTCGCCCTCGAGCCACTCCTCGACCAGCACCCTGTCACCCGCATCACCGAATCGACGCTGCTCGAAAAACGCTTCCACGGCCCGCTCGAGGTCGTCCTCATTGCGAACCATGAGGACGCCCTTGCCGGCCGCAAGACCGTCGGCTTTGAACACCACAGGTGCCCCAAAGCTGCGCACCGCGGCGGCGGCTTCATCGCGGGTGCGCACGCAGATCGCCTTGGCAGTCGGAATGCCGTGCCGCTGGCAGAACTCCTTGGCGAAGACCTTGCTCGACTCGAGCTCGGCGGCGGCCCGCACCGGTCCGAAGAGGCGCAGCCCGCGACGCTCGAACTCGTCGGCGATGCCCATTGCCAAGGGGATCTCGGGGCCGACGATCGTAATGTCGATGCGCAGATCTTCGGCCGCCTCGGCGACGCCCGGCAGATCATTCGACGACAACGACAACAGGTCCGCCGCCTGTGCGATCCCGGGGTTGCCTGGGGCCGCAAAAAGGTAGCTCACACCTTGCGATCGACGCAGGGCATGGACGATCGCATGCTCGCGAGCCCCGGATCCGAGAACCAGCACACGCATCGGCTCTTACCCCTTCGCCTGGAGCATACTCAAGAGACTCGTCTGCACGATGTCGCCCGCGGAACAACCGCGACTGAGGTCGTTTGCCGGCCGGGCAAGACCCTGGATGAGCGGCCCCAGGGCCCGAGCACCGCCCAGCCGTTCGACCGCCTTGTACGTGATATTGCCGGCATTGAGATCGGGAAAAACGAGCACGTTCGCCCTACCCGCGACCGCGGACCCGGGCGCCTTGCGCTCGCCGATGCTGGACAACAAGGCGGCGTCGAGCTGGAGCTCGCCGTCGAAGACAAAGCCCGGTTTCCGGCGCTCCAGTTCGGCGAGCGCCGCCGTCACCTTGGTCACCATCGGGTGCTCGGCCGAACCTTTGGTGGAAAATGAAAGCAAAGCAACCCGCGGTTCGCCGCCGACGATCGAGCGATAGGTGGCAGCCGCCGACATTGCGATCTCGGCCAGTTGGATGGGGTCCGGATCCGGGAGCACAGCGCAGTCGGCAAAGACCATCACTCCTTGGTCGCCCCACCTCGGATCCGGGTGGACCATGATAAATGCCGACGAAACGGTACGCAGTCCCGGTGCGGGTCCGATGCAGTGGAGGGCGGCGCGCACCGTATCGGCGGTGGTACGAACGGCGCCGCCGACCGAGGCGTCGGCCATCCCGGTCGCGACCAACAGCGATGCGAAGTAGAGAGGGTCGAGCGTCGCCGTCAGCGCCTCGTCCCGAGACAGGCCCTTGGCGGCGCGTCGTTCGTGCAGGAATTCGGCGAGCTCTTCTCGTCGCTGGTCGGTTGCCGGGTCCACGACCTCGACTCCTGACTTCGTGAGCTTCTTGTGTGCGGCCTGTTGCTCCTTGGCAGGGCACAACACGGTCACACCGAGACTCCCGCCCGCAATCAGAACGCCTGCGGCCTCGACAACCCGTTGATCGTGTCCTTCGGCAAACACGATTCGGCCGCCAACGGCCGCCGCGCGGGCCTCGAGCCCTTCGACAAAGCCCATGACTCCTCCCCGGCAGCCATTGTAACCCAGCGCGGGAAGCCCTGGCCGCGCCCGGCTGTTGTCTCTCGAGGGGCATATCGAGGAGATCATGCACATCGCAACTGACATCACGCGCCTCATAGGAAACACGCCGCTGGTGCGTCTCAATCGCATGGCGGCCGAGCTTGACGCTCAAGTTGTCGCCAAGCTCGAGTTCTTCAACCCGGCGCATTCGGTCAAAGACCGGATCGGGGTCGCGATGGTCGAGGCCCTCGAGCGCGAGGGCAAGCTGGTGCCGGGGAGGTCGACGATCGTCGAGGCGACCTCGGGCAACACCGGCATCGCCCTCGCCATGGTAGCGGCCGCCCGGGGCTACCGGTGTGTCCTGACCATGCCGGAGTCGATGTCCTCCGAACGACGTAAGGTGCTCGAGCTCCTGGGCGCTGAGATCCACCGAACGCCCGCCGCCGACGGCATGCGGGGCGCGGCGGCCCGCGCGGAGGAGCTGCTGGCGGAGATACCCGGCGCCGTCGAACCGCGGCAGTTCTCCAACCCCACCAATCCCGAGATCCATGCCACCACGACCGCTCTCGAGCTCTGGCAGGACACCGACGGGCAGATGGATGTATTCGTCGCCGGAGTCGGCACCGGCGGCACGATCACCGGAGTCGGCCGGGTGTGGCGCAAGCTGCGGCCGTTGATCCACATTGTCGCGGTGGAACCCTCCGACTCGCCGGTCTTGTCGGGCGGCGAGCCTGGATCGCACAAGATCCAGGGTATCGGCGCCGGGTTTCTTCCTGAGAACCTCGACCGGTCAGTGATCGACGAGGTCGTAACGGTCAGCAACGACCAGGCTTTTGCGACCGCCCGCCGCCTTGCGCGGGAGGAAGGGATCCTGGGGGGCATTTCCTCCGGCGCCGCGTGCGCCGCTGCCCTCGAGCTCGCGGCGCGGCCGAATATGGCCGGCAAGCTGGTCGTCTTTGTCGCGCCCTCGACTGCTGAGCGCTATTTTTCGACCGAATTGTTCGCTTAGCCTGCATATCTCACCGGGTTTTGTCGCGAGGGCGGCCAGGTGCCGTGCCCGGTGGAGTTTACGACCCGAGGGGCGCGGACGCGTACTCGACAGTACGTGGAGCACCGCGAGGCGAGAAAACGCCGCCGGGCGCGGTGCATCGTCGCCCGCAGCAGAAAGCTGGTGAGATATGCAGGTTAACGTTTCACGTCGCACGTGTCGGCCGGGATCCGCACCATGAGCGGTCGCGGATCGATCCCGACCTCGACCGGCAGCACGCCGACGACATCGCCATCCACCTGGTACGGCACCGCTGCCTCGCTCACAGCCGGCTCCAACCGCACCGCCGCCACTCTCATACGCACGACGTCAGGCCGCCGAAGGTGGCGGCCGCTCGGTATACCCAGCAGAAAAGTGGCCGCCGCCCTGCGCCCCGAGTTCCGCTGCGCCACCACCTCGAGGTCTCCGCGAAAGGGATCGGCGCCCGGGGTCGCATGGTGTCGACCTGCATAACACCGCGAGTTGCCGACGATCACCCATCCGGCCTCATCGATGGTGTCATCGGTCACCACCCGCACCCGCTGAAATTCGTTCGTGCCGACCGTCTCGACGATGGCCTGCAGCGCGACACCAACCCTTCCGCCAAGACGTTTGAATGATGGCCGCAGTCGCTCGAGGACGTACGAATCCGGCCCCGCCGACAACATCAAGAGCACGAGGTCTCCGCGGTCGCTCTGCCCAACCCGCATCGCGCGATCTTCGCCTGCAAGCAGGGCGGCTACCGCGCGCGGCGCCGGTCTGGGGACGCCAAACTCGTATGCCAGAACCGATGTGGTCCCTCCGGGCACGACGCCGAGGCTCGTGGAGCTGCCGACGAGGCCGCGGGCGACCTCGTTGTAGGTGCCATCACCGCCAAATGCGAGGACCAGGGGCTCTCCGCGGTCGGCTGCCAGGCTGGCGAGCTCGGCTGCATGGCTCGGACCGCGGGTTTCCCAAACCTCCAGTGCGTGCCCGGTGAGCTCGGCGGCACGGGTGGCCGCACCGAGGACGCGCAGCAACCGACCACCACCCGCCGTTGGGTTCAGGATGAGCGGCACTCGAATCAATCAGACTCCTGCCCCGTGAAGAGGTTTTCGGCCGGGCCTCGTGGCTCGAGCCCAAGGTGGCGATAGGCGCCGGCGGTCACGGTGCGCCCGCGTGGCGTCCGTTGCAGCATTCCGATTTGCAGCAGGTAGGGCTCGTGAATATCCTCGAGCGTGCCCCGGTCCTCGCCGATCGAGGCGGCGAGGGCCCTGAGTCCCACCGGGCCACCGCCGTAGACATCGATGATTGTCATCAACAGTTGGCGATCGAGGTGATCGAGACCGAACGCGTCGACCTCCATCTGCTCGAGACCCCATTGAGTCGCTTCGAGGGTGACGGTCGCGCTCCCGAGATGATGTGCAAAGTCACGGACCCGGCGCAGCAAGCGGTTGGCGA
This sequence comes from Candidatus Sulfomarinibacteraceae bacterium, assembly GCA_963733915.1. Lineage (GTDB taxonomy): Bacteria > Acidobacteriota > Thermoanaerobaculia > Thermoanaerobaculales > Sulfomarinibacteraceae > Sulfomarinibacter. The sequence goes on along the minus strand of CAVTEP010000011.1, from coordinate 641,952 downwards.
CGCGTGGTGTTCCGCGAGCTCGTTTCGCGATTTCGACCGTCGCCTCCGAAACCACTGGGATTCCGAGAATCCCGGCCGAACGCTCGACGATAACCGCCAGGTCATTGCCTGGATAAAACTCGAGTCTATGGACGATTCCGAAGCGGTCGCGCAGCGGTGCAGTCAAGAGGCCGGTTCGGGTGGTGGCGCCGATCAGGGTGAATCGAGGCAGCTTCAGGCGTACGCTGCGCGCCGCGGGGCCCTGGCCGATCACGAGATCGAGCTCGAAGTCCTCCATCGCCGGGTAGAGAATTTCCTCCACCGCCGGCGGCAGGCGATGGATCTCGTCGATGAAGAGCACGTCCCCCGCCTGCAGGTTGGTGAGCATCGCCGCGAGATCTCCCGCTCGCTCCAGAACCGGTCCCGAGGTGCAGTGGATCTCGGCGTGCATCTCGTGGGCGACGATGTTGGCGAGGGTGGTCTTGCCCAACCCCGGCGGCCCAAAGAACAGGGCGTGATCGAGAGCCTCGTCGCGGTCGCGAGCGGCTTTTATGAAGACTCCCAGATTGGTCTTCAGACGGTCCTGACCTACGAACTCGGAGAGCTGCCGCGGTCGCAGCGACTCCTCGATTCGATGTTCTTCGGGCTGTGGTTCGGTGCTGAGCACTTCGTCGATCACGCTTCGACTCTACCCTAACGGCGCCACCCAACCAACCACCAGGGTTCAGGATGCAGGATCCAGGACGCGGTCAAGTGGGGTGGGCGGGCGAGACTGTGAGAAGGGGAAAAGGGGAGAAGGAGCAGGGGCGGTCGAGGTCGGGGAACAGTGGGAGAGTGGGTGGTCCCCCCTTCCCCTCTTCTCCTTTTCTCCTTTTCGTCGCAGGGAGGGGGGTCGTCAGCGGGTCAGCTTCTTGAGGGCGAGCCGCAGAAGCTCACCGAGATCGCCGTCTCCGGCCTCCGACCACGCCGCATCGATGGAGCGTGTCGCGTCGCGCTGCGAGTAGCCGAGGTTGACGAGCGCCGACACCGCATCGATTCGCCGGCTGTCGGTTCCGCCCCCAGCCGAGATGAGGCGGTCTTTGAGCTCCAGCAGAATCCGTTCCGCCGTCTTGCGGCCGACCCCTGGTGTTCGCTGCAGGCGTGCAAGATCGCCGGTTTCGACCGTCGCGGCGAGCTCAGCGGCGGTCAATGCCGACAACACCCCAAGCGCGATTCGCGGGCCGACGCCGGCAACGGAGATCAGCCTCTCGAAGGCCTCGAGCTCGTCCCGGTCCGGAAACCCGAAGAGCACGATGGCGTCATCGCGAACCTGGGTGTGGATCCACAGGGTCGCGCATTCGCCAGGTGCAAGCGACTGGAACGCGCGCAAGGTGGTCGAGACCAGATAGCCGACCCCACCGACGTCGATCAGGACCGTGCCCGGGTCCACCCGGTGGACGCGGCCCTCGAGACGTCCGATCATGAGCGGCTGGGAGCGAAACCGCTGGAGGAGCTCGTTGTCGACGGTGACCACCGTGTCTCGACGGCGCTCGTTGAGGATCGACCGCATCAGCTGGCCCGCCCGCTCGGCCATGAATCGGGCCCGGACCGCGTCGAGCTGGCTCTCGAGTTCGGCCGGATCCATCAACTCAAGCGCCTCCACCCTGGCGATCACCACACCGCCGAACCCGGCCCTGACCGGTCCAACCACCTCGCCCTCCCGCGCAGCAAAGACCGCATTGTCGACGGTCGCCAGCACCCCGATGGCGCCGATCGGTGACCCGCGCCGATGGTCGGCGGCCTTGACCACGGTCGAGTCGAACTCGGCCGCCAGGGCCGCCCCCTCCTCTCCGGCGCGCCACCGCTCGGCGAGGAGCTGGCCACGAGCGCTCGCGCGATCGATCGCGCGCTCCCGCCGCAGCTCCTGCTCAACCGCGGCACGCACATCTTCGAAGGGGGGAATGCCCGCTTCACGGACATCTTCGAGCTGCCACACGATCCAGCCGCGTGCCACGGGAATCGGTCCACGTATTTCGCCGATCTCGACAGAAAACGCGTCGTTGGCGAGATCCGGTCCCTCCGACGCACCTGGAATCGGCTGGCCGGCGCCGAACGGCGGGCTCTGATTGAGTACCACCGCCTCATCCTCGTCGGCGATCGTCTGCCACTGTTCCTCGGTCTGCGGATTCTCCGCCTCGAGGCGGCGCGCCAGCATTGCGGCACGGGTCTCGGCCTCGACCGACGCGCGCCCCTCCAGGACCCTGAAACGCACCTGCTCCTGTACCTCCTCGAACGGCCGCTGGTGCTCCGGCCGGAAGCCTTCAACCTGGATGATGTGATAGCCGAACTGAGACCTGATCGGACCCACGATATCTCCAGGTTTGGCCGCAAACACCGCTTGATCGAACTCCGGGACCATACGCCCGCGCCCGAACCACCCGAGATCGCCGCCGAGGTCCTTGGAACCGGGGTCCTCAGAATGTTCTTGAGCGAGGGCTGCGAAATCGGCGCCGGACCTGGCGATGGTCGCAACGCCGTTGGCCCGCAATTCCGCTTCCCCTCGCTGGACTTCCGTGGCGTCAGGGTTGACGCGGATCAGGATATGGCGGGCGTTGGCCTGCTCGTCCTCGAGGAACTCATCGACATGCTGTTCGTAATACTCACGCAGGTCGGCATCGTCAACCGCCAACAGCCGACGCAACCGCGAGGTCTCCACCAGCAGATACCGAATGACCCGCTCCTCGTCCCGCCGGTAGGTCTCCGCGCTTGCTTCAAAGGCCGCACGGGCGTCGTTTTCGGAAATCTCAACCTCGCTGAGGAACGGCTCGTAGCGCAGTTGGATCACATCGAAATTGGCAACTTCGCGCTGCCGACGGACCTCGCGCTCGACTTCCGAGTCACTGATCCACACGTTGCGCTCGGCCAATGTGTTGAGCTTGCCGACCAGCAGGTCTTCGGTCAGACGCTGCTCGAAGTCTTCAGCGGACATCCGAAACGTGGCGCGGAGGATGCGTTTGTAAGTGTCGGCACCGACAAACTGACCATCGTCGCGTCGAAAGGCCGGGTACTCGAGGATTGCCTCCTGCAGCTCTTCGCTGGAGACCGTGATGCCGATGCGTTGCGCCTCGCTGATCTGCAGTTCGCGGTCGATCAGGTAGCTCGCGGTCTGTCCGGCGAGATCGACCTGGTCGCGCAACTCGTTCCAGCGATCACCATAGATCTGAGAAAAGCGTTGGTTGAGAAGTCGCATCTCTTCGAGAAACTCAGCTTCCGAAACCGTCCGGTCGCCGACCCGAACCGCAACCACACCTCCTCCTCCACCGCTGCCGCGACCCGAACCCCAGTCGACAAAGACCAACAGCACGAAGACCGCGACCACACCCCAGAGGATGAACTTGAGATGACGCAGATTGTCGCGCAGCCATTTGAGAGCCATGACAGTCCTCCACCCGCCCCGAAATCGGGACAGCGAAGTGTACCGAAGCGCGTATGTATCCGCAAGCGGACCCGGTCGGCCCACCTGCCCGCCGTGCCGCAGTCAGAGATCGCCCAAGCTCCGTCGTGACCGCCAGTGGGCCTGCTTGCCGCTTGAATACACTCATGTTACGGTGGTTCCTGGAGGTGCGCGAAGGTGGCGCGAGGCTTGGAGCTCGACTGGGTCGTCATTCGTGTGCAACCGCTCCGCAAGGTGCTGGTTGTGCTGATTGTCGGCATGGTGGCGGCGGCCTTGGTTTTTTTCGCTTACAAGAGCCTCAATCTGTCACCCGAGGCGAAGGCACGACGCGCGATTGATCGAGCCACGGTCGCCCACGATCACGCCGAGACCCAACCCATTCCACCGCAGTGGCGAGGCGAGCTCGAACAGGCCAAGGACCAGCTCAATATGGCCCGCTCCGAGTACGCTGAACAGAACTGGAAGGACGCGGAGACCTTCGCGGACAGCGCACGGAGGCGATTCGAAGCACTAGCCGGCGCCGGCAATCAGGAGCTCGTCGGCGTCGGTCAATTCTTCAGCCTCGAAGGACGCGTCCAGGTCCAACGGGCGGGGCAGACCGAATGGGAAAGCGCCCACCAGCGGCTGCCGGTTTTCAACGGTGATTTCGTACGTACCGGTCGCGACGGCAACGCCGAGATCCTCTTCGCTGACGGCAGCTTGTTTCGAATCTCACCCAATTCACTACTCGAGATCTACCACCAGACATCGCAGGAAACACCGGGCACCGTGAAGATGGTGGTTGGTCGAATCAACGTCTACACGTCGGGCGCACCATCAACGGTCACCACCGACACGGTCGAGACCGAGATCGAACGCGACAGCCGGGTGGCCGTCGATGTCGCAGCCGACGACCAAAAGACCACGATTGCCGCCTTCCAGGGTTCGGCAAAGGTGCGCAACACACTCGGCGACGAGGTGCGTGTTGGGGAGCGGGAGGCACTCGCGACCACAGCCCAGGGCACGATGTCCGAAAAAACGACGATCCCGGCAGCGCCGTTTCCGGTTGACCCGCTGAACAACGCCGGCTTCGACGTCAGCCAGCACCCAGAGGTCGAGCTCAGTTGGCGGGGGCGCCCGCGGAATGGGTCCGTATACCTCCAGGTGAGTCGCTCGAAGAGCTTTGACGGAGCACCGCTCGACGTCGACGCCCCGCGGCTCGCGAAGGACAGCGCGAGGCTGCGGTTGGTGGCACCGGGTACGTACTTCTGGCGGATCGCGGCGCTTGGCGACAGCGACACCCTTTCTGAGTGGAGCGCGGTGCGCCGGTTCCGCGTCTTCACCTCCTCGAGCGAGCAGCTCCTGGAAGACTCCACGCCACCCGAGCTGGTTATCAATCAGCCACAACAACTCGGCCACATGTTCATATTCGAAGGCGCCACCGAAACCAGCGCTGCCGTCTCCATCAACGGTGAAAAAGTCGAGCTCGATGCAGAGGGTCGCTTCCGCAAGACGGTGGAAATATTTGACGAAGGTTGGAACGACATCGTGATCGTCGCGGTGGATCCCTCGGGCAACCGTACGGAGCGCACCGAACGCGTGTTCGTGGAGGTCTATTGATGCATCTTTCCAGCCTTTTAGGGCTGTTTTCCTCGGACCTCGCCATTGATCTCGGAACCGCGAACACCCTGGTCTATGTTCGCGGTCGCGGAATCTGCGTTTGCGAGCCCTCGATTGTAGCGGTCAACCGGATCACGAATCGGGTCGAGGCCGTCGGTGCGAGAGCCAAGGAGATGCTGGGCAAAACCCCGAGCAACATTCAGGCGATCCGGCCGATGAAGGACGGCGTGATCGCCGACTTCGAAGTTACCGAGAAGATGCTCGAGCACTTCATCCGCAAGGCACACGGCCGCTCGTTCTTGGTGCGACCGCGAATCATCATTTCGGTGCCATCCGAGATCACCCAGGTGGAAAAACGGGCGGTGAAGGATACCGCTCTCAAGGCCGGGGCCTCCGAGGTGTATCTCATCGAACAAGCGACCGCCGCGGCGATTGGCGCCGGATTGCCGATCACCGAACCCTCGGGCAACATGATTGTCGACATCGGCGGCGGCACCTCGGACGTGGCGGTGATTTCCCTCGCCGGCGTGGTCTACTCGCGCTCGGTGCGGGTGGCCGGCAACGAGATGGATGAGGCTATCATTCACTACCTCAAGAAGAAGTACAATCTGCTGCTCGGTGAGCGAACGGCCGAGCAGATAAAAATTCAGATAGGCTCGGCCTACCCCCTCGATGAACCGCTGAGCATGGAGGTCAAGGGCAGGGATCTCGTGGAGGGCGTTCCCAAGAACCTCACGATCACTGATGAGGAAATTCGGGAAGCGTTGACTGAGATTGTGTCGACGATCGTCGATGCAGTTCGCAATGCGCTCGAACAGACGCCGCCCGAACTTTCGGCGGATATCATCGACAAGGGCATCATCCTCGCTGGCGGCGGTTCTCTCCTCAAAAACCTCGACAAGCGGCTCCGCGAGGAAACCGGCCTCCCGGTCGCTCACTGCGAAGAGCCCGGATCCGCGGTCGTTCGCGGCACCGGTATGATGCTGACAAACATCGATTTGTTGCGAAAAATCGCGATCGATTGAGGAGCAATCGCCGCCGCCGAGTTGACGAAGCTTCGGGGTATCATGGCGTGGTGAGCCGGTCGGTCGTCAAGGATGCCATGGAGCCGCGGATGATGGTGGGGGCCTGACCGTGTCGCGGTCCTACGCGCTTCGCACAGTCCTCGTGTGGACCCTCCTCGAGCTTGTCGCCGCGCTTCAGGTGCGTTCGGTGGATGGAATCCCGTTGCTCTTTTCATGGGTCCGCGTGATTGTCGAACCCGTTACGATTGCCGCCGAGCGCACGACCGAGCTCGTGTTCGATCTCGGTCGTGGTGTCCGCGGTCTGGAAAGAGCCATCATCGACAACCGCCAGTTGCGTCTCAAGCTCGAGGAGATGCACGCGCGCGAGGTTCTCAGACAGGCTGACCTCGAGGCCCTGCGGGAGGCCACCAGGTTGGTCGGTCGAAACGCCGAGCTCGAGGCAGGTTCGGTTATTGGCCGTTGCGCATACCGAGACCTCGTTGGTGGGACGATGGAGGTCCGGACCGCGGAACGGTTGATCATCCGGCGTGATTCGCCGGTGGTCACCGCCGACGGGCTTGTGGGGCGGGTCATTCGCAGCGAGGGAAGACGCCACTGGCTTCAGCTTCTGACTCATGCTGCCGCCGCGGTCGCTGTGCAGACGGTAGATGGGCAGCTCGACGGACTCGCTCTCGGTAGTGGAGGTGATGCATTGACCGTCGCGTACGTCCCTCGACAGGCGGAGCTCAAACGGGGAACTCTTCTGGTCACAAGCGGAGGAGACGGCGTGTTCCCTCCCGGAATCGCGACGGTTCGAGTGACGAGGGTCAGGGAATCTGACAACCAATTCCTCGAGGTCGATGCGGCCGCGAGCGCTGATCTGCGCTCGATCCGAGTGGTGCTGATCCTCCCGAAGTGGGCGCCGATTGAGGCCGCGACACCGTGACAGATCGTCGTCGACCCAAGGCCGCGAGATCGCCGGAACGCGGGAAGCCGATGACGATTCGAGTCGTGCTCCTGGTTGCGCTGACACTCGCGGTGCAGAGCACTCTGGGCATGTCCGGTCTGCCCAGATGGCCGTCGCAGATCCTGCTGCCCATGGTCTGGATCGTCGCGATCGCGCTTCGCGGCAAGGAGCACAGATGGCCGCACGAAGCCCTTCTCCTCGGCCTTGCGTGGGACCTGTTGTTTGAACCGATCGTCGGCCCCGGAGGAATCGCCTGGAGCGCCGCCGCACTGAGCTTGTATGGGCTGGCTGCGGTCGTTGCAGATCGGTCGCCAAAGGCGTGGGCCGCCCTGGGAGCCGTGGGGGCGGTGGTCATGACCCTCATCCTCCGCTTGGCCGTCCTGCCCTTGGGAATGGAGTTCTCCGTCACCACGATGCAGCTTGTGTGGACGGCCCTTTACACGGGCCTCTGGTGTGGGCTGGTTGGTCTTGTACTGGCGCTGGATCTTTCCAAGCACTGGCAGGCCTACCGGGTGCGGAAGCTGCGATGAGCCTGATGGAGCTCCGTGAGGACATCGGCCCGCTCAAGCGGCGCACCGCGGCCCTTTTTCTGCTCGTATTCCTGGGCCTCGGGCTGCTTCACCTCAGGCTTGCCGACCTCCAGCTTCTGCACGGGACCGAATGGCGTGATTTGGCCGAAAACAACCGCCTCCGCCGGCTCCCGCTCCCGGGCGCGCGAGGATGGATCTACGATCGGCGGGGCCGCGTCCTCGCGGAGAACGTCCCCACCTGGGAGTTGCTGTTATTCCCAGACGACGCCAAAGACCTCGACGCTACTGGATTGTTCCTCGCTCAGACTGGCGTGAGCGATATTCCGACCTTTCGCGAGCGCCTTGCCGAGCGTCGCATTGGCCGCATGGCGCCACTCGTTGTCGGGGAGGATCTCGATTGGAATCAGGTGGCGGCGATTCGCTCCCACCAGAGCGATTTCCCCGAGCTGACCGTCGTCAATCGATTCCGACGAAGCTATCCCCATGGCCGGCTGACAGCCCATGTGGTCGGCCATCTGAAGCCGGTCTCGAAGCAGGCCGTCGAGGCCGATCCACGCATCGAACCGGATGCCATGGTTGGAGCTACCGGCATCGAGGTTGCCGAAGACCCTTTTATTTCCGGCAGACCTGGGGAACGCTGGGTGATGGTGTCGGCTGTGGGCCGGCAGGTCGGCGTCGTCTCCGCAATCGAACCACGCGCTGGACACGATCTTGGCCTGACCCTCGACATCGAGCTCCAGCGCGTGGCGGCAGAGGCCCTCGAGGGACGAGCCGGGGCGGTGGTGGCCATGGACCCGCGGACCGGGGCCATCCGCGTTTTGTACTCGGCACCAAGCTTCGATCCGGGAGTGTTCGGTGGCCGGCTCAGCCACTCGGATTGGCAGGCGCTGCAGGACGATCCACTCCACCCCCTCCAGGACCGGTGTCTGCAAGGCATCTACCCACCGGGCTCAACGATCAAACCATTTCTCGCCCTGGCCGGCCTCAGCGAAGGCCTCATCACACCGCAGACCACGGTGTACTGCAACGGATCGGTGGTTCTCTACGGCCACCGTTTTCGGTGCTGGCGGCGCGGCGGTCACGGTTTCGTCGACCTCGATCGATCCCTCGTCGAGTCGTGCGACGTCTATTACTACCTCCTCGGAAAAAGGCTCGGGATCGAGGGAATGGCGGCGTGGTTCCAACGATTTGGATTCGGAAGGCAGACCGGGCTCGACCTTTCATTCGAGGCCCGCGGACTTGTCGGCACTCCGCAATGGAGCCGGGAAGTGCGGGGCACGCCGTGGTATCCAGGAGAGGCGGTTTCGGTGTCCATCGGTCAGGGTCCGATCCTGACGACCACCGTCCAACTCGCCCACGCCTTTGCCATCCTTGCCAACAACGGCCGGCCGGTCACGCCGCACCTCGTGGCCGGACCCAGAAACGATCCAGATGAGTCGGTGGTCAATCCGGAACATCTCAAGTACGTGACCGATGCCCTCGACAGGGTCGTCCACGGCGCCACCGGCACCGCGCGACGCCTCGCGCCTCTCCCGATGGCGGGCAAGACCGGCACCGCCCAGGTGGCGAAGCTCCAGGAAGGCGTCGCCGCCGCAGACCTTGACCCCAGCCTGCGGCACCATGCCTGGTTCGTCGGCTGGGCACCGCTCGACAAACCGGAACTCGTGGTGGCGGTGATCGTTGAACATGGCGGCGATGGCGGCTCGGTCGCAGCGCCGGTCGCGGGACGGGTCGTCAAGCAGTATCTTGGCATTGGCGACCAACCGACGGCTCCGATCTCGTCTGCCGCGCCCTCCGGCGCTACCCAGTGACCGACTCACGGTAGAATTCGGCTATGGAGCACCGAATCGACCCCTGGCTGATCGTGGCAGTGATCGGTATTTTCGGTGCATCGTTGACGACCCTCCACACCCTTGGGCGGGTAGTAGGCTCCAACCTCCTGGTTCGTCAGTTGCTGTGGGGAATTGGCGGGCTTGTCGTGCTGTGGATGATGTCACGGGTCCGGCTCGACATCTATGAACGGCTCGCTCCGCTTCTGTACGGTGCAGGTCTCCTCGCCCTGGCGGCGGTTCTCGCCGTCGGTGTGACCCGCGGTGGCAGCACCGCGTGGATCGCAATCGGACCGCTGACAATCCAGCCGAGTGAGTTTGCCCGCCTGGGTACGATCTTGATGGCGGCCGGCTGGCTCGCCCGACGCGGTGGCCGCCGCCTCAAAGTGCGCGAGGCACTGATCGCGGCGGCAATCGTCGCCGCACCGTTGATGCTGGTTGCCCTCGAGCCCGACCTTGGCGTCGGTTTGACCTACCTGCCCATTCTCGCAGCCACCTTGGTTCTCGGCGGTCTCCCGAAATGGGTGTGGGTCGCGCTCGTGGTGCTCGCGGTGCTCGGCGTGAATGCGACCTGGCGCTACGTTCTCGAGCCCTATCAAAAGGAACGCGTGTTGACGGTATTCCAACCGGAGCGCGACCCGTTTGGCGCCGGCTATCAGGTTCGTCAGTCCAAGATCGCCGTCGGTTCCGGAGGTGTCGGCGGCCAGGGATTGGGGAGCGGTTCACAGTCGCAGCTCCGCTTTCTTCCCGCCCAACACACGGATTTTGCCTTCGCGGTGTGGGCAGAAGCGACGGGCTTCGTTGGCACGACCGTGCTTCTGCTCGCCTACGCTCTGCTGACGGCACGCATTGCCAAAGTGGCCCTCACCACCGACAGCCGACACGGGTTGATTGTGGCGGTGTTGGTGGGTGTGTGGCTTGTCTTCCAGGTGGTGATCAATCTTGGCATGGTCCTCGGCTTGCTGCCGACCACCGGCGTCACCTTGCCGTTATTTTCCTACGGCGGATCATCGCTCGTCTCGACCTGCGCCGCGCTGGGGGTCGTGCAATCGGTGTGGGGCAACCGACTGGTGAATCAATGAAGAGATCGGTGTTGTTCCTATCCGTCAACCCCTTCGAAACGCGGGTCGCGATGCTCGAGAGCTCGCGCCTGGTTTCGTATCGCGCCGAGCGCCACCGCGCGTCATCGGTCGTCGGAAACCTCTACAAGGGGCGGGTCAATCGCGTCCTGCCGGGAATGCAGGCAGCATTCGTAGACGTCGGGCTCGAGCGAAACGCGTTTCTCTATGTGCGCGAGGCTGGCGGCATCCTCGACGATTTCACGGATATCTTTCTTGCCGAAGAGCGCGATGCTCTGCAACCCGATCTGTCGGGCTCGGACATTTCCGACCTTCTCCGCCAGGGACAAGAGGTTGTGGTGCAGGTGGTCAAAGACCCGATCGGAACCAAGGGCGCCCGATTGAGCACCCACCTCAGCTTGCCCGGTCGATTCCTGGTTTACCTTCCCAGCGTCAGGCAACTTGGCGTGTCGCGGCGCATCACCGACGACGAGGAACGTGAGCGGTTGAAGGGGGTTGTCGGCGGTTTTGACGCGCCCGGTGGTTGGATAGTCCGCACCGCCGGCGAGGGCCAGAAGACCCCCGAGCTCGCGGCCGACCGAGATTACCTGCTCCAGCTCTGGGACCGCGTGCAAGCCGTCGCCGACAAGGCCCGCGCACCGTGCCTTATCCACCGCGAGCTGAGCGTCGTCCTGCGTTCGGTCAGGGATCTCTTCACGCCCGCAATCGCTGAGGTGTGGATTGACGACGAGGAGAGCTTCCAGGAGGTCCTCGACTTTCTGGAGCAGTCGGACCCGACTCTCGCGCCTCGGGTCAAGCTCTTTCGTCAGACAACCGATTTGATGAGCTCCTTCGGTATCGACCGCGAGCTCGAAAAGGCCTTGCGTCCGAAGGTCTGGCTCAAATCCGGAGGCTACCTGGTTATCAATCAGACCGAGGCCCTGGTGACCATCGACGTGAATACCGGCAAATACGTGGGTTCGCAGTCACTTGAGGAGACGGTCTTCGCCCTCAACATCGAGGCCGTCGTGGAGATCGTGCGCCAGCTGCGGCTGCGGGACCTCGGTGGCATTATCGTGATCGATTTTATCGACATGGAGGACCTCGAACACCGACAGAGTGTTTACGACACGCTCGCCCAGGAGCTCGCGGGAGACCCCGCCCGCACCCAAATCTTGCCGATGAGCGACATCGGTCTCGTGCAGCTGACCCGCAAGCGCACCCGACCGAGCCTCGAGCGCACCCTGAGCCGCGAGTGTCCGTACTGCCACGGGTCGGGGCGCATCAAGGCCCTGCCCACGGTGTGTCTGGAAATCCGCCGCGACCTACTCGCCGCCGCGGCGAGCGGGGTTGGTGAACACATGTCGTTGGTGGTCCACCCGGCCGTTTCACAGTATCTCCAGGGGCCTTTTCGTGAGCTCCTCCGCGAACTCGAGGAGATTCACGGGATAGAAATCATCCTTCGCGAAAACCCGCTGCTGCATGAGGAACAGTTCGAAATCTCGTTGTGATTCGACGAATCACAACGGCTCGTACAGCGTCCTGCGCTGCCGCGGCGTGTATCCGGCGCCGCGAATGACCCGCTCCATGTCGCATTGGTTCATGCGGTACTGCGCGCCGGCGGCGGCCACGACATTTTCCTCGAGCATGATCGAACCGAGATCGTCCGCGCCGAAAAGCAGCGACACCTGCCCGATCTTGGGGCCCTGGGTCACCCACGAACCCTGGATATGATCGACATTGTCGAAACTGAGTCTCGCGATGGCGAGGGTCCGGAGGTAGTCATAGCCACCCGCCGGCTCGACCTCACCCTCGAGGTCTGTCCCCGAATCTTGAAATGTCCATGGAATGAACGCGGTGAATCCGCCGGTGTCGTCCTGCAGATCGCGCACCCCCACGAGGTGCTCTACCCGCGCCGAGGACTGCTCACCAACCCCGAACATCATCGTGGCGGTGGTGCGGAGGCCGAGGTTGTGGGCCTCGCGGTGGACGTCCAACCACTGCCCGGTAGAAGCCTTCGCCCGGGACCAGATGCGGCGCCTGGTCTCATCCTCGAGAATCTCGGCGCCGCCGCCGGGAATGGACTCCAGCCCGGCGGCGATCAGGCGCTCGAGGACCGCTCGGACCGGCATCTTCTCGAGCTTCGCGATATACCAGATCTCGGGCACTGAAAAGGCGTGCAGGTGAATCTGCGGAAAGTGCTTTTTCAACTCCGTCAGCAGTGACTCGTAGTAGTCGATCCGGAGCTCGGGGTGAACGCCCCCCTGGAGAAGGATACCGGTGCCTCCGCTGGAGACGGTTTCCGCGATTTTGGCAGCGATCTCGTCAAACGGCAGGACGTAGGCGTCCGCGTCCTTCAGCGTCCGATAAAATGCGCAGAAGCGGCAGCGATAGATGCAGACGTTGGTGTAGTTGATGTTGCGGTCGATGATGTAGGTCGCGATGTCGGCGGGATTCTTCGCCCGCCGCACGGCATCGGCCGCCTGCCCGAGCTCGAGCAGACCACCATGATCGAACAACGCCTGGATTTCGACCCGCGCGAGACGTTTTCCGTCGATCGCTCGGTCAAGAATCGCGTCAACTCCAGGCATGGATGATCCGTTTCGAGGAAGTCTTCATATGAGAGTAAGCGCTGCGGTGGGCATTTGTGTTCCCAAATCGCAATTCGCGCAGCGAATTGCTAGCCCTGCGACATCGCTTCGAGAAACTCGGCGTTGGTTTCGGTCTTCGACAATCGCTCGATGAGCAGCTCCATCGCCTCCACCGGGGACAGCGACGACAGCACCTTGCGCAGGACCCAGATGCGCCGAAGCTCCCACTCGCCGATCAGCAGCTCTTCCTTCCGGGTCCCGGATTTATGAATGTCAATCGAGGGGAATACCCGCCGCTCAACGAGCTTGCGGTCGAGATGGACCTCCATGTTGCCGGTCCCCTTGAACTCCTCGAAGATCACGTCGTCCATACGCGATCCGGTATCGATCAGGGCGGTGCCGACGATGGTCAGGCTGCCCCCCTCCTCGATGTTTCGCGCTGCACCGAAGAACCGCTTTGGTTTCTGCAGCGCGTTGGAGTCGACACCGCCCGACAACACCTTGCCAGAGGGCGGCACGACCGTATTGTAGGCTCGCGCCAGGCGGGTGATCGAATCGAGAAGGATGACCACATCCCGCTTGTGCTCGACCAGTCGCTTGGCCTTTTCGATCACCATTTCAGCCACCTGAACGTGGCGTGTCGCAGGCTCATCGAAGGTCGAGGAGATGACCTCGCCGGCCACCGAGCGCTGCATGTCGGTGACCTCTTCGGGGCGCTCATCGATGAGGAGCACGATCAGAGTCACCTCGGGGTCGTTCGTCGTGATGGAGTTTGCAATCGCCTGCAACATCATGGTCTTGCCGGTCCTCGGCGGCGCCACCAACAGCCCTCGTTGCCCTTTGCCCAGTGGTGTGACGAGATCCATGACCCGCGCGGTCATGTTGTCCGGAACCTCGAGCCTGAGCCAGTCCTGGGGATAGAGCGGCGTCAGATTGTCGAAGTGGACCTTTTCCATCGCCACCTCGGGCGGTTCGAAGTTGATCGCCTCCACTTTGATGAGCGCGAAGTACCGCTCGCCCTCCTTTGGCGGTCGAATCTGACCCGACACGGTATCGCCGGTGTGCAGGTTGAAGCGCCGGATTTGTGACGGGGAAACATAAATGTCATCCGGCCCGGGGAGATAGTTGTATTCGGGCGCGCGAAGGAACCCGAAGCCCTCCGGCAGAACCTCGAGAACCCCCTCTCCGAAGATGAGACCTTCGGCTTCGGTCTGATGCTGGAGAATAGAGAAAACGAGATCTTGGCGGCGCATCCCGGCGGGGTTTTCAACTCCGAACTCCTTGGCGACCGCGCTCAGCTGGCTGATGCTCATCTCTTTCATCTGCTTGAGATCGAGGCGGCCGCGCGGGGCGCTGTCGGAAGACTGTTCGTACTGCTCAATCTCCTCCTCGAGGTCAAGGGGGATGACGACCGCTTCTTCCTTGTTGTCGTTCGGCTTTTTCTTGGTTCCCATTTCAGTCTCTCCGATGCTGTGTTCTCCAGCGCGTGATCATGTCATCGATGCTCGCCAGCAGCTCGCCTCGTCCCTCGCCGGTGCGCACGCTGATCGCCATCGGCGGTACCTGCAGAGCGAGATCGCGCTGCACGATTTGCTTCATCCGTGCGCAGTTGCCTCGGCCGACCTTGTCGGACTTGGTCAGAATCACCTGGCGCTCCCTTCCTGCGGCCAGCAGGAGCTCCTGCAAATCCCTGTCGCGCGAGGTCAACCCATGACGGATGTCGATCAAAGACACGACGCCAGCGATCCTTTCCTCGGCAGCGATGTAGTCGCCAACCTCTCGCCCCCACTCCTCTCGCAGCTGTCGGCCGACCTTTGCGTAACCGTATCCGGGCAGGTCGACGAGGTAAAACGAGCGGTTGATGAGAAAAAAGTTCAGGGTCCTCGTCTTTCCAGGCGCCTTGGCGACCCGCGCCAACGACTGCTTGAAAAGCCAGTTGAGGAGACTCGATTTGCCGACGTTTGAACGACCGGCCACCGCTACCTGGGGGAACCACTCCTGCGGCCGATCCGTGGATCGAAGCGCCGCCCCCCGAAAGCTGACCTCGGTGATTTCCAAAAAACTCAATGAGCAAGCGGCGGCGAATTCAATCTCGCCTCCGGGTCGCCGCTCTGTGCGGCGACCTCAGGGTCCACAGAACCAACGAGAGAATGACGGAGCACCTCGTCCATGTGGCTGACAAAGTGGAAAGTGATTTCTTCTCGTACGTCCTCGAGTATGTCCTCGAGGTCTTTCTCGTTTTCTTCGGGCATGATCAGCTCTCGGATCCCGGCGCGGTATGCGGCAAGGACCTTCTCTTTGATACCGCCAACCGGCAGCACGTAGCCGCGGAGAGTAATCTCGCCGGTCATCGCGACGTCGACTCGGACCGGCGTGTTGGTGAAAGACGAGACGAGGGCGGTGGCCATCGTGATTCCCGCTGACGGGCCGTCCTTGGGAATCGCGCCCTCGGGCACGTGCACGTGGATATCGGTCTTCTCGAAGACCTCGGTGTCGATTCCGAGCATCTCGGCTCGCGAGCGCACAAAGGAAAGTGCAGCCCGCGCCGACTCCTGCATCACATCGCCGAGCTGACCGGTGAGGGTGAGCTGGCCCTTCCCCCGCATGAGGGTGGTTTCGGTCAGCAGGAGCTCTCCACCCACCTGGGTCCATGCGAGACCCGGCGCCGCCCCGACCTCCGGGTTCTGCTCGCGGCGCTGCTTCCGGAATCGGGGTTTGCCGAGAAGCTCGCCGATTGTGTCGTGTTCGACAATGATGGAAGCCGTCTTTCGGGACTTCTGCGTCAGTACCCGGCGCGCGAGCTTGCGACAGATCGATGCGATCTCGCGCTCGAGGTTGCGAACCCCAGCCTCGCGCGTATAGCGTTCGATCAGTAGCATCAGCGACTCGCTGGCGAATTCGACCTTGAACCGCTTGAGACCGTGTTTCTCGACCTGCCGCGGCACCAGGAACTGGCGGGCGATCTCCATTTTTTCCTGATGGGTGTATCCGGACAGCTGGATGACCTCCATGCGATCAAGCAGGGCCGGTGGGATCGAGTGGGTCACGTTGGCGGTGCAGATGAAGAAGACCTTCGACAGATCGTACTCGACATCGAGGTAATGGTCGTGAAAGGTGTGGTTCTGTTCCGGATCGAGGACCTCGAGCAGGGCGCCGGCCGGGTCACCGCGAAAGTCGGCCGCCATCTTGTCGACCTCGTCCAGCAGCAGCACCGGATTGACGGTGCCGGCCTTGCGCATCATCTGGATGATCTGACCTGGAAACGCGCCGATATATGTCCGCCGATGGCCTCGGATTTCTGCCTCGTCGCGGACCCCACCGAGTGATAGACGGACGAAGTTGCGGCCGGTGGCGCGAGCAATCGAACGCGCGAGTGAGGTCTTGCCGGTTCCGGGCGGACCGGCAAAGCAGAGGATCGTGCCCGTCGTCTTCCGCACCAACTGACGCACCGCCAAGAACTCGAGAATTCGGTCTTTGATCTTTTCGAGACCGTAGTGGTCTTCGTGCAGCACCGTTTGCGCGCGCCCGATGTCGCGGATCTCACGTGACGCCTTGCGCCACGGCACCGCGAGCAGCCAATCGACGTAATTTCGGGAGACCCCGGCCTCCGCGGACACCGGCGGCATTCCCTCGAGGCGGCGAATCTCGATCTCCGCCTTCTCCTTCGCCTCCTTGCTCATGCCTGAGTCTTCGACTTGTTTCTTGAGTTCATCAAGTTCCTCGGTGTTGTCGGTCCGGCCGAGTTCTTCATTGATCGCCTTGATCTTTTCCGAAAGGTAATACTCGCGCTGCGCCTTTTCCATCTGTTTCTTGACTCGCGACGAGATGCGGCGATCGATGTTCAGCTTCTCGATCTCCATATCGAGCAGATCGTGGAGACGCTGTAAGCGGTCGAGCGGGTTGAGAATCTCGAGGAGATTCTGTTTCTCCGCCGTCGGCTGCGACAGGTGAGCCGCGAGAATGTCCGCGAACTGGTCCGGATCTTCGGTCTGCAGTGAGGCAAGTACTCCCTCGGCCGAAAGGTGGTGGGAAAGCTTGGCGTACTCCTTGAAAAGCTCCACCAGTTGCGCCATGTAGTTCGCGATGGTGTCGTCGTCAGGAACCTGAACGCGGAGCCGCTCGACCCGTGCAACAAGGCATCCGTCCTCGTCCGCCATGTCCAGCAATCGCGCTCGGCTCAGTCCCTCCACCATGACCTTGATGTTGCCCGAGGCCAGCTGCAGGTGTTGTACCACCCTCGCGATCACACCCAAACGGTGGATGTCCTCTCCGCCGGGTTCATCGACCTTCGGATCGCGCTGGGTTGCGAGGAAGATCTGTTTGTCGGGCCGGCCCAGGGCGCGCTCGAGGGCCACGACCGAGGGCCTCCGGCCGACCACGAAAGGCGCCATCATGTGTGGGTAGACCACCATGTCCCGCAGTGGAACCGCGGGCAGCTGAACGATTGAGGATTTTGAAGTCATGATATGGGCTCTTTTGAATGTGAGGGTTTTTACCTCGAGTTCGGTCGGTGCGACCGACCGGGCTCGATTCTAACTGACCTTGCGGACAACGGGCAGGGGCGGCACGCGACGTTCCACCACCTCCTGCGTAATGACCAGCTCCTTGAGCTCGGGTAACGACGGAATCTGATACATGATGTCGAGCATCAGTTCTTCAAGAATGATGCGCAGCCCACGGGCTCCCACCTTGCGGCTGAGCGCCTCCTCGGCGACGGCATCGAGGGCGTCGGCGGTAAACGTGAGATCAACGCCCTCAAAGGAAAGAATGGTCTGGTATTGCCGAACCAGGCAGTTGCGGGGCTCGGTCAGAATTCGCACCAGCGCCTCGTGGTCGAGCTCGTGGAGGTTGGCAACGACCGGGATGCGGCCGACGAATTCGGGAATCATCCCATAGCGAATGAGGTCTTCGGGGTGGACCAGAGCCAGCAGCTCCGAGGAACCGGTGCGGTTGCCACCGAGATCGACGCCGAAGCCAAGCCGTTTCTGGTTGAGGCGTTCAGCAATGACCTCGTCGAGACCGACGAACGCGCCACCGCAAATGAAGAGAATGTTGGTTGTGTCGATCTGCAGGAATTCCTGGTGGGGGTGCTTGCGCCCACCCTGCGGGGGGACGTTGGCGATCGTTCCCTCGAGGATTTTGAGCAACGCCTGCTGCACGCCCTCTCCCGAGACATCACGGGTAATGGAGGGATTTTCGGATTTGCGAGCCACCTTGTCGATCTCGTCGACGTAGACGATGCCCCGCTCCGCGGCCTCGCGGTCTCCGCCCGCTGCCTGGTAGAGGCGAAGGAGGATGTTCTCGACATCCTCACCGACGTAGCCGGCCTCCGTTAGAGTCGTAGCATCGACGATCGTGAACGGCACTTGGAGCTGCCGCGCCAGCGTTTGCGCGAGAAGGGTCTTTCCGGTCCCGGTCGGCCCAATGAGGAGAATGTTGGACTTGGTGAGCTCGATGTCATTGCGTTTTCGACCGGAGTGATACTCGATCCGCCGGTAGTGGTTGTAGACCGCGACCGAAAGCTTCTTCTTGGCCCCCTCCTGGCCGATCACGTACTCGTCAAGGTGGGCCTTGATCTCGTGTGGTTTTGGCAGGACCTGGTCTCGAGTCTTTGCTTCGTGAACGCGGTCCTCGGCGATGATGTCGAGGCAGACCTCGACACACTCGTTGCAGATGTAGACCGTGGGCCCGGCGATGAGCTTCCGCACTTCATGCTGGCTTTTGCCGCAGAAGCTGCAACGCAGCATGTCACCGTCGCGCTGGGCCATCGGTCCTCCTCACACCATTGTATAACAAATGCCGCCTCACCGGGCACCGACGTCCAAGTCGTTCTCTCTGGAAACAATGATCTTGTCGACGAGCCCGTATTCCAGGGCGGCCTCGGATTCGAGGATGAAGTCGCGATCCGAGTCGTCGTGGATTCTCTCGATCGGCTGGCCGGTGTGCTTGGCCAGAATCGCTTCGATACGTTGCCGCACCCGCACGATGTCCTTGGCGTGGATGTCGATGTCCGACGCCTGGCCTTGGAGACCTGCCATCAGCGGCTGGTGGAGGAGAACGCGGCTGTGCGGCAGCGCGAATCGCTTGCCCTGAGCCCCACCCGCCAGCAATACCGCCCCCATCGATGCCGCCTGCCCCAGGGCAATGGTTGCGACGTCGGGTTTAACGTACTGCATCGTGTCGTAAATCGCCAGACCGGCGGTGGTAGAGCCGCCTGGCGAGTTGATGTAGAGATAGATGTCCTTTTCCGGCTTCTCCGCTTCGAGAAACAGCAGCTGTGCGATGACCAGCGACGCCACCTGGTCGTCGATGGCGGTGCCGAGGAAAATGACACTGTCCTTCAGAAGCCGCGAGTAGATATCGTAGGCCCGCTCTCCACGACTGGTCTGCTCTACGACTATCGGTACCAACATCACTCCACCTCCCCGCCGGCGCGACGGATCATTTCGTCCACCGTCGCGGCAATGCGCGCAGCATTTCGAATGCGCTCCAGCTTGTGTTCTGCAGCCAGGTTGGCCTTGTGTTCGGCCGGCGGCACCTCTCGACGCGCGGCCTCGGCGGCGATGTAGGCGTCGACCTCGGCCTCGGGCACTTTCATATCCCACTTCTCCGCCAGTTGCTCGAGAATGAGTATATCGAGCACTTCCTGGCGCGCCGCCGGGTCCGCCTTGGCGGCAATCTCCTGCCAGTTGATCTTCTCGGGGTCGACGTCGACACCCTGCATTGCGAGAGTGTAAGCGTAGCGGTCAAGTTGTTCGCGCAATGTTGACTGTACCAGCGACGACGGAAGTTCGGCTTTTTCGATGCCTTCCTCGAGATGATCGAGGATGAACCGCCGCCAGGCCGTCCGCCGCTGTTCTCGCTTCTGGCGCTCGAGCACAGTGGCGATGCGTTCGCGCAGCGCAACCAGGGATTCCAGCCCGAGGGTGGTCGCAAGGTCATCGTCGATTTCAGGCAAAACCTTGCGTTTGAGCGCCTTGACCTTGACTGTGTAGTTGACGGGTTTGCCGGCCCTGGATGAATCCTCGAGGTCCTCCGGAAGGACCTTGGTGGCGATGCGCTTGTCGCCCACTCTTGCGCCCTGGAGCGCTTCGTTGACCTCGGCCGGGACCGCGTCCGAGCCGATCACGAAGCGGGCGTCCTGCTCGCTGTACGGCTCGTCATCTGTTCCCTCAACGCGGCCCTCGAGATCGACCTCGACAAGCATCCCATCGGCGGCTGCTTCGCCTTCGGCCGGCTCCCACAACGCCTGCTCCTCCTGAACCTTGGCGAGCTCGCCATCGATCTCCTGGTCGCTGACCTCCGTGGGAACTTCGGGGAGGTCGAGCGAGCCGAGCTCGACAAGGTCATAATGCGGCCGCACCTCGAGCTCGGCAGTGAATGAGAACCCGCCGTCGGCGCCGAAATCGAGATCGCGAACCTGTGGGTTGGTGAGCGGGTCGATGTCCTTCTCACCGTCAAAGACCTCTTGCCATAACAGACCGGTGAGGTGGTCTTTGAGCTCATCGCGAATCTCGTCGGCATAGCGCGCGCGCACCGCGACATCGGGAGCTTTGCCGGGGCGAAATCCGGGAACTCGCGCCTTGCGGCGAATGTTACGGACAATGCCGTCGCGCTCGCGGCTCACAACCTCCGGTTCGAGGTGGGCGGAGACCTCGATGGTGTGGTTTGCTCGTTGTGTTACTGAGTAGGGCATGTGGCGTCTCCAGCGGGATCGAGGAATTTTCGGGCTGGTGCGAAAGGGGGGACTCGAACCCCCACGGGGGTATCCCCACGAGATCCTAAGTCTCGCGCGTCTGCCAGTTCCGCCACTTTCGCGGTAGGGATGCTGGTGAGCCGTGGAGGAATCGAACCTCCAACCTAGTGATTAAGAGTCACTTGCTCTGCCAATTGAGCTAACGGCCCACGACCATCGGTCACTATACGGAAAAAAGGAGCGGTGGGCAAGCCCTTTCCGGCGCACGGTTCCGAGCCCGAGGATGCGCACTGGGGCTGATCAGGACGGGAAAGTGGGGACGGTGGGTTGGAATTCCGAATTCCGAATTCCTAATTCCTAATTCTCACTTGTGAACCAGGTGCTTCATTTCCGATCGCCCGAGGTCGGATTCGGCAGTTATCACGACCGCCGAAGTGCCGCCGGCGAAAGGCGGCACCGCCGCCTCCCCAGTAAAGGAGCCGTCTCCGCCGGTTTCGCCCTCGGCAAGCACTAAGCGCCGCGGTTCGGCGGTTGACTTGAAAAGCACCGAAATCTTGACTCCCGCCTGCGGGGCGTGATCGAGGGAGTCCACCGCGGTCACGCTGATCGCAGCTGTCGTGCCATAGGGAAAATCGTGGTCGATCGCAGCCCGCAGGATGAGGTGGGCTTGCCCGCGTTGTGCCTCGAGATAGTCGAGGATTACCTGGTCGAGCGACGGTTCGCTCCCAACCCGGGCCGCGGGGGGCTCCTCGCGACGGCTGATCGTGGTGTCGTCGTCGTTCGCGATCTCGACCTCGCCGGTGAGCCGCGCGACGCCGCCAATCTGGACTGCATCGACAATCGCGCGATGTTGCCTCTCCATCAACGTGGCGATAGCTTCACGATCAACGTTTTGTTCCACGAGGTCGTGGTACGGAGTGCGCCTGGAGTAAAGGATCTCGCCGCTCGTGTAGACGAGCGATTCCACGAGCGGGTTTGCGCGCCCTTTGTCTTCGGTCTGCACGTGATACGTGGTGCCCGAGTGCTTGATGTCGGTGTTGAACCCAGTCAGTACCACAGGTGGTCGATCCCCTCCATATTCAAGGCTATCGCGAAGGGCGTTTGCGGTCAATTGGAAGGCACTACAATCGGAAGGTGCGCAGGTTGTCCATTCTCTTTTTCTGCATCGGCAACAGCTGCCGTTCACCGATGGCCGAGACGATCGCGCGCACGCTCGGCGGCGACCGCGTCGATGTCAATTCGGCGGGCCTCGCGCCCACCGGCTGGATAGCCGAACGCACGTGCGCCACGCTTTCAACCCTCGGATACCCGAGCACCGGTCTCTTTTCGAAGGGATTCGACCGGGTCGACAAGGAGAATCTGGACGTCGTCGTATCTTTGCTCGGCGAACGCGGATTCCAGTTCCTCCCGCCGAATATTCCAGGGCAAAGAGAGGCCTGGGAGATTCGCGATCCCTTCGGGGAGGACGAGGAGGTCTACCTCGAAGTCGCGCGTGAGCTGGAGGCCCGCATCCGGCGGCTGCTGGCGGATCGGGAATCCTCGGAACTTATGAGTCCGTGATGACTCCTATTGAATGAGGCGACGTGTGGCAAACTGTGCTCGTGGACTTCGACCAGGTCTATGAGCGCTTCCGGTTGCCGGTGTGGCGTCTCGCGCGTCGCCTCACGAGCTCGGAGGAAGAGGCGCTCGACACGACGCAGGAGATCTTTCTTCGGGTGTGGCGTGGTCTCGCCGGTTTCCGGGGTGAGGCCAAGCTCAGCACCTGGGTCTTTCAGATCGCCTGGAACTACCTGCGGGCGCACAGGCGGAAGATGGGTCGACAATTGCGGATCATCAGCGAAAGCCTGGACGACGGCTCACTGGAGCGGTCTGCCGCCGCATCTGACCCCGGGCCAGACCCGGAGCGCCGGGCGGCTGGGGTTGAAGGTCTCGATCGGGTGGAGAGGGCGCTACGAGAGCTCCCGGAGGACTTCAGGGTCATCGTGTGGCTCCGTGACGGCGAAGACCTGAGCTACCAGGAAATCGCCGATGCCCTCGACGTTCCGATCGGAACCGTACGATCACGACTGGCCCGCGCGCGCGAGGCCCTGCGGAACGCGGTGAAATCATGACAGATCACAAGACCCTCGAGTTGCTCAGCCGGCACCTGGATGACGATCTCGACACCACCGAGGATCGCGACCTTCGCCTGCGGTTGGATGCGGATCCGATGCTCGCGGCCGAGCTTCGGCAGCTGCGCGCCCTCCGCCAGTCGGTGGCCGGACTTGCCGCTCGCGAGCGCCCGCCGGCACAACTCGACGCGCTGGTTGAGCCGCTTCTCCGAGCGCGGCCCGAGCCGGTGGGAGTCAGACCCTGGGTTCGTTGGCTCGCAACCGCTGCGGTGGTGGTTCTGGGGTTGTCCGTGGTCATGGAGGTGAGACGGGGCGGCCCTGCCCCGACCACCGCCGACAGCCCTCGCCAAACCGTCGGAAAGCGCCGGGTCGAACCGAACGAGCCGTTTTCGCTCGCACCCTTGCCGACATCATCGCTGCCGGCTGAAGAACAACCGCTCGGGGTCAGCGATCGTTTGCTGGCAAGCCCGATCGCCGATGCGAAAGTTGAAGTCGACACGCCGCCCGCACTCGAAGTCGTGGGTCCGCTCGACAGTCCCGCCGGTAACACGACTGAAAGCGCCCCGGCGGTGACTGCCGATGAAGTCCGGCAGCGAGGCGCGCTTGAGACTCCGATCGAACTCGAGGCCGCCGGCAAGACGGCAGTGGGGGCCGCGGCGCCGGCGACCCGCCGCGACCAGGCCTCGCCGTCGTCCGCTGAGCGCGAGAAGGCCGGTCCGGCCGACACTGGGCTCAGCACGGCGCCGCTGTGGGAGCCCGAGCCGCCGACCGGGCGGGCTCAACTCTTCGTCTTTATCGACGGCAGCTCCGCCTGGCTGGAATTCACGCCATCAGCGACCTGCAAACCGGGCCGCTACTCGGTTCGGATCATCGTTGGCAACGGCGCCGTGCGCGTGGCGAGACCGGTCGGCGGTGCGGTCTCAGAGTCGCCATCGCAACGACTCTGCGCGGCCGAACTCCTCATCGATCTCGAGATCTCCGAGGTCGCGGACGGCGAGTACCCCGCAGAGGTCGTGGTCGAGCCCCGTGGGGTCGGCAACTCGATGAGATAAGCGGGCTAAAAGCTGCCGAGGGCCTCGCGTTCGTCATCGAATACATCGAAGACCGTGATCAGTTGGGTGACCTGAAGGATGTCGTTGATCTTGGGTGACAAGTGCATGAGCTTGAGTTGCCCACCGCGCTTGGTGACGGTCGTATAACAGGCGACCATCTCGCCGATCCCCGAGGAGTCGATCGCTGTCACCCCCCCGAGATCGAAGAGGATGTTTGTCTTGTCGGCCTTGACAGCCTCGTTGATCAGTTCTCGGATCTTGACGTCGCCGGCACCAATTGTGATCTTGCCGCCGAGTTCGATGATGCGGACTTCGCCGATGTCACGGGTGTTGCTTTTCATTCGCCGATATCTCCTTTTACCGGGGACCGTCCGCAGCCGGTCGTAGGATCCGGGTTCTCACGGACGGTCGTTGTCGTTTTGCGCGAGGTCGCGAACCATTGTCACGGCCGTTCCACCACCGGGTATCGGTGCGATATCGACCCGGCTCATGAACTGTCGCATGTAGAAGATACCTCTCCCGCTGGGGCGCAGCAAATTCTCGGGGTCGGTCGGGTTGGGGACCGTGTCCGGATCGAAGCCGGCGCCCTCGTCCTCGACCCGAATCGTCACGGTCGAGTTCTCGATCAGATATGCGACGCGCACGACCCGGGCGGGGTCCTGTCGGTTGCCATGCCGAACCGCGTTGGCCACCGCTTCACGCAACGCAGTAACCAGCCAATACTCCTCGTCATCGGGGCAGCCGGCGCGGCGACATAGGTCGAGCAATGCGCGCTCTGCGACTTCGATGTTCTCGAATCGGCTTGCCAGCACGAGATTGGCGCGAAGCTTGGAGTTGGCGTTGGAGTTGGCGGTCATTGGCAGGGAGAGTATAGCAGTACCGCAGCGCGAACGAGTCTCAATCGTCGTCCGCAGAATCGTCATCGACACCGGGCTCGACCATTTTCAGAACCCACTTGTGGAAGCTTTCCTCGGCCGAGGCGATCGGCAGTGCGAGGATCTCGGGAAGTTCATAGGAGTGGAATTCGCGGATCGCCGCAGATACGTGGTCAAAGAACGAGTGTGGGGTCTTGATCAGCAGGAGATATTCGGTGTCCTCACACACTTTTCCCTTCCAGCGGTAAATGGAGCGCAGGCAGGGAACAATGTTGATGCAGGTGGCGAGGCGCCGGGCGATCAACTCCTCGGAGATTTCCACCGCCTGCTGCTCGGTGCCGACGGAGGTCATGACAAGTGTGATTTTCTCGAGATCGGTCATGGCCGCACGCTAGCGGAGATCCGAAGGTGAGTCAAGAATCTCATCGGGGGATTTTCTCGCGAGCCTATCTCGGCGGGATGGATCAGTACTGCCGCAAGAGGCCGACGACAATTCCCTGGACCTGCACGTCCCGCGCCGGCACGGTCAGCGTCGGCAGCGCGGGGTTGGAGGGTTGGAGGCGAATCGTCGTACCCCGTTCTCTGAAAATCCGTTTGAGCGTGACCTCCTGGCCCACCAACGCAACCACCATTTCGCCGTCGGGGGCGTTTTCTGAACGCTGCACCACCACCAGGTCGCCATCGTGGACCCCGTCACCGATCATCGAATCCCCGCGCACGCGGAGCACGAAGTTCTCTCCCCCGCGAATAAAAGCGGCGGGCACGAATATCTGCTCGTCGTCCGGAACCGACTCAATTGGGGAGCCCGCAGCCACCACCCCGAAAAGCGGAAGTCTGACCGCGGCCGCAGGCGCCGGTGACGCATCGGCCAACACCAGACCACGTTTCTGGTGTTTCTCGCGTTGCAGAAAGCCCTTGCGTTCGAGATGGGCGACGTGTTTCTGGGCGCTGGCGGTGCTGCGAAACCCGAAGGCATCAGCGATCTCCTGCAGAGTCGGCGCGACGCCGTCATCCGCTATCCGCTGCTCGATCAGCTCCAGGACGTCCCGCTGGCGTTCGGTGAGATAGTTCATCGACTCGCCTCCCCACTCCGACCATAGGTGAAAATGAGGTGTAAGTCAACGCAATTCGGGTCCGGCGGCTTGCCGCCGGACCCGAATTGCAGATGGTCGGGGCGAGTGGACTTGAACCACCGGCCTCACGGTCCCGAACCGTGCGCTCTACCAGACTGAGCTACGCCCCGAGGAAAAGGGATTCTAACGGATGCGCCTCGCTATGGCAATAACCGTATACATACGCTCTTTCGGACCCGCCATTTGACACCCGAGCGTTGGCCTCGCTAGGGTTCGCTCTGGAGTTCAAGGAAGGGGATTTCATGGCAACAGAGCGCGCACAGTGGACCGGTCGTATCGGCTTCGTTCTCGCTGCGGCCGGGAGCGCTATCGGTCTCGGAAATCTCTGGAAGTTCCCATACATCACCTATGAGAACCATGGCGGGGCTTTCGTGCTTGTGTATCTTGGCGCCATCGCGGTGGTGGGTGTGCCGATCATGATCGCCGAAGTCCTCCTCGGTCGACGCAGCCAGAAGAACCCGGTCGGCGCATTCCGCGTCCTGGCACAGAACAAGCCGGGTGGGCGCTTGTGGCTGGGGGTTGGGTTCCTCGGCGTCATGACGGGTTTTGTGATTCTCTCCTACTACAGCGTCGTGGCGGGATGGACCATTCGTTACATTCTGATGGCGGTATCGGGCAAGTTGGGCGGTCTCGCCCACCACCCCGAGGCTCTGCAGGCGTTTTTTGGGGATTTTCTCGGCAACCCCGCTCAGCAGATCCTGTTTCACTCGATCTTCATGGGTTTGACGATCGGGATCGTCTACTTCGGCGTCGGCAAGGGCATCGAACGGGCCGCCCGACTGCTGATGCCGACGCTGCTGGCGATTCTCGTCATGCTCGTGATCTACTCGTTCTGGACTCCCGGGTTCGGCCAGGCGATGCGTTTTCTGTTCCGCCCGAACTTTGGAGAGTTGTCCGCCGGAGGGGTGCTCGAGGCGCTCGGCCACAGCTTCTTCACGTTGAGCCTGGGTATGGGGGCTATGCTCACCTACGGGAGCTACATGCGGAAGTCCGACTCGATTCCGCGCGCCGCTTTGACGATCTGCGCGCTCGACACCATGATCGCCATCATGGCCTGCATCATCATGTTTTCGATTATTTTCAGCTTTGAATTCGAGGTGACCAAGAGCTCGACAATTCTGTTCACGACGCTGCCGGTGGTGTTCTTTCAGCTACCTGGTGGATCGGCCGTGAGTGCACTCTTTTATGTTCTGGTGGCCTTCGCGGCATTGACCAGCACGATCAGTCTGCTCGAGGTGGTGTCGAGTTACGCCATCGACGAGCTCGGATGGCGGCGCCAGCGAGCGACGCTGACCATGGGTATCTCCATCCTGGTCTTCGGTATTCTCAGTGCCGCCAGTCTCGGGGGCAACGCCACCCTGTCGAAAATCAACCTCATCGGACGACCGTCGACGGCAGGCGTCTTCGGCACCCTCGACTACCTCGCCAGCAACTGGTTCCTGCCGGTGGGCGGCCTCCTGATCGCACTCTTCACGGGATGGATACTCAGTCGTGACGAGGCCCGGGAGGAGCTCGAAACAGGTAACGGCCCACTGGGCTGGGCGTGGCCGCTGTGGCGGTTTCTCATCAGATTCGCCGCGCCGGCGGCGGTTGGCGCCATCATCGTCAGCGTGATACTCGGCGCCGAGTATCAGTAAGGCCCAGCGGAGGCCATGAATTTTCGCGCCTCGGCGAGTCGGACGGCGGCGTCGAGCTCGTCGAAATCCTCGGCGGATGCGGTCTTGAGCTTCTCGACTGCCTCCGCGTGGGCCCGCGCCACCGCCTCGAGATCGATCTCGTCGGCGGTTTCGGCCACCGCGGCCAGCACCGTAACGGCATCGGGCTGGATCTCGGCAAAACCGCCCTGAACCACCAGCCGGCCCTGGCTCCCACCCTCGGTCCATTTGAGCTCGCCGGTCCCCAGCGAGGTCAGCAGCGGCGTGTGGCCCGGCAAAACGCCGAGCTCGCCGAGCAAGCCCGGGATCCGGACCTCGTCGGCGCGCGCTTGGAGGACTCGCCGCACCGGTGTGACAACCTCGAGGCGCAGGGTCTCGGCCATCTCAGTCCTCGGCCTTCATCTGCTCGGCTTTCTCGACCGCCTCATCAATGCCGCCTACGTAGAGGAAGGCCTGTTCGGGCAGGTGGTCGTACTCACCGGCGCACAGACCCTTGAAGCCGGCCACGGTGTCCTCGACCTTGACATACCGGCCCTTCATACCGGTGAACTGCTCGGCTACATGGAAGGGTTGGGACAGAAACCGCTGGATCTTGCGCGCTCGGGAAACGGTGAGTTTGTCGTCCTCGGACAACTCATCGATGCCGAGGATCGCGATGATGTCCTGCAGGTCCTTGTATCGCTGGAGAATTCGCTGGGTTTCACGGGCCACCATGTAGTGCTCCTCGCCGACGATTGCCGGGTCGAGAATCCGCGAGGTCGAAGCCAGTGGATCGACTGCGGGATAGATTCCGAGCTCGGAGATCTGACGCGACAACACCGAGGTCGCATCGAGGTGGGCAAAGGCCGCAGCCGGCGCCGGGTCGGTGAGGTCGTCGGCCGGCACATAGATCGCCTGCACCGAGGTCACCGAACCCTTTTTGGTTGAGGTAATGCGCTCCTGGAGCTCACCCATTTCGGTCGCGAGGTTTGGCTGGTAACCCACCGCGGACGGCATGCGGCCGAGCAGGGCCGAAACCTCGGAGCCGGCCTGGGTGAAGCGGAAGATGTTATCGATGAAGAGCAGCACGTCCTGACCCTCGGAGTCGCGAAAGTGCTCGGCTACAGTCAGACCGGTGAGGCCGACGCGAAGTCGCGCGCCCGGAGGCTCGGTCATCTGACCGTAGATCAGAGACGCCTTCGAATTCTCCCAGTTATTGGGGTCGATGACTCCAGCCTCCGTCATCTCGAGCCACAGATCGTTCCCCTCCCGGGTGCGCTCTCCCACGCCCGAAAACACCGAGAACCCGCCGTGCTGGAGCGCCACGTTGTTGATCAGCTCCATGATGATCACCGTCTTGCCGACGCCGGCGCCGCCAAACAGCCCGGTCTTGCCGCCCTTGGTGTAGGGCTCGAGGAGGTCCACCACCTTGATTCCGGTCTCGAACATCTCGGTCTCGGTGGACTGCTCCGACAATGGCGGGGCCATGCGGTGGATGGGCATCCGCTCGTCGGTCTCCACCGGCCCTTTGCCATCCACCGGTTCGCCGAGCACGCCGAGCACGCGGCCCAGCGTCTTGCGACCCACCGGCACCGAGATCGGCTCGCCGAGGTCGGTCGCGGTCATGCCGCGGACCATGCCTTCGGTGGGCTGCATGGCGATGCACCGTGCGCGGTTTTCACCCAGGTGCTGGGCGACCTCGACGGTGACATCGATGGGGACCACCCCTTTTCCACCATCGTCGACGATCTTTACCGCGTTCAAAATCGCAGGGAGGTGCTGGTCGGGAAACTCGACGTCCACCACCGGGCCGATGATCTGGACCACGCGTCCGCTGAATAACTCGCTCATGTGTTGACGACTCCCTATCCCTCGAGCGCCTGGGCGCCGGAGACGATCTCGATCAATTCCTTGGTGATGGCTGCTTGCCGCGTACGGTTGTAAAGCAACGTCAGGGCGTCGATCATGTCGCCTGCGTTGCGGGTTGCTGCATCCATGGAGGTCATTCGCGCGGCCTGCTCAGCGGCCGCTGAATCAAACAGCGCGCGCTGCACCTGGGTCTCGACCTGCCGCGGCAAGAGCTCGGCGAGCAGCGTGCGCGCGTCGGGTTCGTAGAGATAATCGACTTGCGAGACGTCCCGGTCCTCGGAGATCGGCGGTGGCTCGATGGGCAGCAACCGTTTCACGGTGACATCCTGGCGGATCATGTTGACAAAGCTGTTGTAGGCGAGCCACACCGAGTCCACCTCGCCCGCTGTGAAGGCTTCTATAAACCGCTGACCAAAACGGGGTCCGTCTGCCGCCGATAGATTGGAGATCGTGTCGCGCTCGTTGATGACCAGGGGCCAGCGCCGGGAGCGGAAGTAGTCGGACGCTTTGCGGCCGATTACAGCCAGCTCGACCGCGGACCACCGCCCATTCTGCAGGTCCTTTTCGACCGACCGGAGGAGGTTGGAGTTGAACGATCCGCACAGGCCCTTGTCGGATGAGATGACCACCACCCAGGTCTTCTCACCTTCGTGTGCTTCGAGCAGCGGGTGGCTGAATTCGGTCCTCGCGGCCACATTGGCGAGGACCTGCGAAAGAGTGTCGGCCCAGGGCCGGGCCTGGATAATGGCATCCTGTGCGCGCCGCAGCTTGGCCGCGGCCACCATCTTCATGGCCTTGGTGATCTGCTGCGTCCCCTTGACGGACTGGATCCGCCGGACGAGATCCCTCGTGTTAGGCACGAGCCGCCTCCGGGTGTTCCTTGATGAAGAGGTCGACGGCGGTCTTGATCATCTTGGTCAATTCGTCCGCTGTTTGATCATCAAGGACTCCGGTACTGACGATCCGATCCAGGGTGGCGGCGCCGGTGTCGCGGGCGTGGCGGTAAAGGAAGGGCTCAAAGGCGCCGATGGCGGAGACCTTCATGTTGTCGAGGAGGCCCTTGGTGCCGGCGAAGATCGAGACGATCTGCAGCTCCACCGGGATCGGATGGTACTGACCCTGTTTGAGGAGCTCCATGAGCCGCTCGCCACGCGACAGCTGGCGTTGGGTAGCCTTGTCGAGGTCGGAACCGAACTGGGCAAAGGCCGCGAGCTCGCGGAACTGGGCGAGGTTGAGGCGCAGCGACCCGGCGATGGACTTCATGGCCTTGATCTGGGCATTGCCGCCGACCCGGCTCACCGACAGACCGACGTTGACGGCCGGGCGCTGGCCGGCAAAGAACAAATCCGACTCGAGATAGATCTGGCCGTCGGTGATCGAGATGACGTTGGTGGGGATATAGGCCGAGACATCGCCCATCTGGGTCTCGATCACCGGCAGCGCGGTCAGGCTGCCGCCCCCCTGTGTGTCGTTGAGCTTCGCCGCGCGTTCGAGGAGCCGCGAGTGGAGGTAAAAGACGTCGCCGGGGTAGGCCTCGCGACCCGGTGGTCGTCGCAAGAGCAATGAAATCTCGCGGTAGGCCTGGGCGTGCTTGGTGAGGTCGTCGTAGAAACAGATGGCGTGGCCGCTGTTGTACATGAAGTACTCGCCGAGGGCCGCCCCGGCGTAGGGCGCAAGGTACTGCAGCGGCGCCGGTTCGGAGGCGGTTGCCGAGACCACGATCGTGTGGTCCATGGCCGCGTTCCGGTCGAGAGTGGCGACGACCTGGGCGACTGTGGAAGCCTTCTGCCCGATGGCCACGTAGATGCAGATGTTGCCGGTGCCCTTTTGGTTGATGATCGAGTCGAGGATGACGGCGGTCTTGCCGGTCTGGCGGTCTCCGATGATGAGCTCGCGCTGGCCGCGGCCGATGGGGATCATGGAGTCGATCGCTTTGATGCCGGTCTGCATCGGCTCCTTCACCGGCTGTCGTGCGACCACGCCCGGGGCGGTGCGTTCGAGCGGGTACCGGTCGGCGGCGTCCACCGGGCCCTTGCCATCGAGTGGCCGACCGAGCGGATCGACGACCCTCCCGACCATGCCCGGTCCGACGGGGATGTCGAGGATCCGCTTGGTGCGCTTGGCCTCGTCGCCCTCCTGAACCATGTGGACCTCGCCCATGAGGACGCAGCCAACGTTGTCGTCCTCGAGGTTGAGGGCCAACCCGTAGACGTCGTGCGGCAGCTCGATGAGCTCGCCGGCCATGACGCCGTCGAGCCCATATATGCGCGCGATGCCGTCACCCACGGAAATCACCGTTCCGACCTCGGACATGTCGATGGCGGTTTCGAGTCCCTCGATCTGGCGGCGGATGATGTCCGCAATCTCGGCGGCTTTGATCTGCATGTGTTACCCCTGTTTGATCTGGAGCTCTTTGCTCAGACGTTTGAGTTCACCGGCAAGCGAGCCGTCAAAGACCCGCGACCCCACCTGCAATCGGAAGCCCCCGAGGAGCTCCGGCTTCTCTGAAAAATCGGCGACGACTTCGGCGGCCTCCATGGCGGAAACGACGCTCACCAGCTGCCGGCGCTGCCCCTCGTCGAGACTGACAGCCGTCTCGACAATGGCGCGGGTGCGCCCGAGGCTGCGATCGACCAGCTCCCGAAAGGCCCGGGCGATGTCCGGAAGATGCTGCATGCGGTAATGCTGCTGCACGACGTGGAGGAACCGGCGGGTCGGTTGGTCCGTAGCCAGCGCATCGAGAACCGCATCCAGAATCTGGGTCTTCTTTTCTGAAGCGACGGTCGGCGTCACCAGCACCCGCTCGAACTCCGGGACGGAGGCAAGGGCCGCCGCGACGGCATCGACTTCGGCTGCCACCTGTTGCAGTCGTTGTGGGTCGTCTTTTTGGACGACCGTCAACAGGGCCTTTGCATAGGGGAGCGCTCGGAAGCGGCCCATTACTGCTCCTCACCCTCGATGTGCCGCATAGCGTCGAGGCTCCGCTCGAAGACCCGGCGGCGGTCGGCGTCGGTCATGTCCCGGCTCAAAATATCGCGCGCCATCTGGGCGGTGAGGTCCGCGGTGTCCTTGATGAGGCGGGCGCGGGCCTCAGCTTCACGACGACCGATCTCCTCGTCGATCCGCTTCAGAAACCGCTCCGCGTCGAGCTCGGTTTGTCGGGCGATTCGTTCCGCTTCCGCCTTGGCATCGACGTCGGACCGGGTTTTGATCTGGGCGATTTCCTCTTCGACGTCGGTCAGCCGCTTCGTGACATCGGCCTGGAGCCGGTCGGCCTCCTCGAGTTGGGCGCGCGCGTTGGCGAGCTCTTCGGCGATGCCCTCGCGGCGCGCGTCAAGAAAGGCGCCCATCGGCTTGCCGACGTAACGTTGCAGAATATAGAGGAACAAGGTCAGATTGACCGACAACCAGATGTAGTCGGGGATACCGATGTGTTTGGCGCCGTTATCCACCAGGAGGGCAAAGATCAGCGCGCAAACAAAGACCAGCCCCCAGCCCACCACCACTCTCATGAGCTCATCTCCCTCCCGAGCAGGCGCCCGGCAAGCAGCCGGGCGAGCTCGTCGGCTCGGCGCCGGAGTTCTCCTCGAGCGGCTTCGGAGTCCTTGCCCAGGGATTCGAGAACGCTGCCGAGATGCTCGTCGGCGCGCGCGCGGGCCGTTTCCAATGCCAGGTTGCGATCATCCATCGCCTGCTGGCGCGCATCGGCGCGACGCTTCGCCGCGTCGCGCGCCGCACCCTGAAGCTCGTCCTCCACGCGGGCGACCGCAGCTAGGTGTTCCTCGTTGCGAGAGGCCCATTCCTGTTGAGCGTTGTCGATGCGACGGCGGCGGTCGGCGACCACCGCGCCGACGGGGCGGATCAGAAAGCGGCTGACCAGCCACAACGTCAGCCAGAAGCACACCATGATGAGGATCAACGACAGATTCGGTGGTGTCATCGGCCGCTCCCGGCTCGATCCGCTCCCGTGCTCAGCACGGGGCGGTTCAAGCTAACAAATCCTCAAAGCACGGTCAAGATGCCGATCCTGCTTTGTTTGTGTTTTTTTTCACGTCTTTGGCTTCCATGCTGACCGAGCCTTCGAGGAAGGCTCCGTCCTCCATGACCAGCGCCGGGGTATGGATGTCCGCCCAGACCTTGGCAGTCGCGTGGAGCAGAACCTGCTCGCCGGTGCGGATGGTGCCCCTGACCTCACCTCCGATGACACACCGCGCGACCTCGATCTCACCTTCCACCACGCCGCCTTCGCCGATCACGAGTTCCGCCCGTGAGCGCACGGTGCCCTCGATGCGTCCATCAACGCGAAAGTAGTTGGCAAACTCGAGCTCTCCTCGAATCGTGCACCCGGAGTCCACGAAGCCATTGAGGGACTCTCCACTTCGGGCCATCACTCACCCCCCATCAGAAGATCGAAGACGCGCATCAGCTCTTCCTGGTCGGAACATCTGATGACAATGGATCCCCCCCTGCGCCGGGGACGGATCTCCACCGCCGCGCCAAGCCGCAGCTCAAGCTTCTCCTCGGCCGCGCGTAGATTGGGATCGGGTACGCGCCGGCGGGCGCGGGTGCGGCCCGGCCCGGCTGCGGCTTCGTCCCGCGCGGTCGCGGCGGCGCGTTCGAGATCGCGAACCGACAGCCCGGTCGTCGCCGCACGCGCCGCCCACAGACTTCGCTCCTCGTCGTTCGCAAAGGCGAGCAGCGTTCGCCCATGCCCGGCCGAGAGGTCTCCGCGCTCGACCATCTCCTGAACATCCATTGGCAGCTTGAGCAGCCGCAGCGAGTTGGCGACGGTGCTGCGATCCATGCCGACCCGGTCTGCGATCTCCTGCTGGGAGAGACCGAGACTTGTTCGCAGGTGGTCAAAGGCGCGCGCCTCCTCCATCGGCGTGAGATCGCGTCGCTGGAGGTTTTCCACCAGCGCCAGCTCGAGCTGTTGCACATCCTCGAGGCGTTCGCGAATCACCGCCGGCACCGTCGGCAACCCGGCGATGCGGGCGGCGCGCCAGCGGCGTTCACCCGTGATCAGGAGATAACGGTCGGTTCCGTCCTCGCTCACCAACAGCGGCTGCAGCACACCGTGCTGGCGGATCGACGATGCCAGTTCGGCGAGCGCCGCATCGTCGAAATGATGCCGTGGTTGCTGCGGGTTGGGGTGGAGAAGATCGATCGGAATCTCGGCGAGCCCGCTTCGCGCCCGCGGGGTGTTGGGGATCAATGCCTTGAGTCCGCGGCCGAGGACCTGCTTAGCCGGCATGCGCCTTCTCCCTTCGCTGCAGATACTCGCGACCGAGCTTGAGGTAGGCTTGAGAGCCACGACTGCGCAGGTCGTAGGCATGAATCGGCCGCCCGAACGACGGCGCCTCCGCGAGGCGGACATTGCGCGGCACCACGGCCTCGAACACCAAATCTCCAAACACGCTCCGCACCTCGTTCGCCACCTGCTGCGCGAGGTTTGTCCGCTCGTCGTACATGGTGAGGAGAATTCCGTCGATGCTCAGCCCCGGGTTGAGAAAGCGCCGCACCTCTTCGATGGTGGTCATGAGGTTTGACACCCCCTCCATGGCAAAGTACTCGCATTGGATGGGGACCAAAAGCCCGTCGGCGGCGGCAAGCGCGTTGAGGGTCAGGAGACCGAGCGACGGGGGGCAGTCAACAAACACGAAATCGTAGGGTTGCAGCTCCGCCGCTGCCAGCGCGTCGCGGAGACGGAACTCGCGGCCCACCATGCCGACGAGCTCGACCTCGGCGCCCGCCAGACTCGGGGTTGCGGGCACGATCGTCAAAAAAGGAAACTCGGTCGGTCGCACCGCGGTCGTCAGGGTCGCGTTGCCGAGGATGAGATCGTAGGAGGTGAGGCCCCCGAGATCACCCCCGAAACCGAGACCTGAGCTGCAGTTCGATTGGGGATCGAGATCCACCAGCAGCACCTGGCGCTCGTAGGCGGCCAGGGTCGCTCCGAGGCTGATGGCGGTCGTCGTCTTGCCGACGCCGCCCTTCTGGTTGGCAACCGCGAGCACCCGCGCTGCCATCCTCACAGACCTCGCCCGCAGGCGCCGGAGCGGCGCTGGCTGCGGTGCCGGGCCGGGGCCGCGGAGTCCGCGCGGGAGGCGTGAGTGCGTTTCACGTGAAACTTGGCTGCAGCCGAGCGAGTCGGCCCCGATCGCAGTCGGGTAACGGCGAGCTTAACACACGCCAGCCCGTCACCCTTTCGAGCTCGGCGACACCCTCGTCCGTGGTCCACACCAGCACCTCGCCTTCGGGCGCCAAGCGCGGGCGTGCCCAGGTGATGAGCTCGGGGTATCCTCCAAGGGCGCGCGCTGTGATGCGGTCAAATACGGCTTCCCCACCGAAGTCCTGATAGCGGGCGCGCTCGACCGTCGCCGCCAGACCAAGCTCGCGGATCACCGTACGAAGAAAGGCCCACCGTTTCTGCCGCGGCTCGAGGAGCACCCCGGACCACCCTGGATTGACGGCCAGCAGCGGCACTCCGGGAAGGCCGGCACCGCTACCGACATCGAGCAGACGCCCGGTTCCGGCCAACAGAGGAGCGCCGGCCAGGGCATCCACGAGGTGTCTCTTGACAAGCTCCTCCCGGCTGGAAAAACGTACGAGGTTATGTCGCCTGGACCACTTTTCCAGGATTCCAGCATAGCGGGCGAGGCGCTCCACCGCCCACCGCTCGCCGTAGGGCGCCAGGAGGGCCTCGTATTCTGCCAGCGCGCTCATGAACCCGCGCGACCGCGGCGGGCGAGATGACCGGCGAGAACGGCTATCGCGGCCGGTGTCATCCCCGGCACGCGCTCTGCGTCAGCGAGGGTTCGTGGTCGATCGGCCGCCATCGCCTCCGCCACTTCGCGCGAGATCCCGGGCACACCGGCCAGGTTGAGGTTGTCCGGGATCGCGATGTGGCGCAGCCGCCGCAAGCGAAGCCGCTCGCGCTCCTGGCGGGCGAGGTACCCATCGTAGCGGAGGAGGCCGATCACCACCCGGCGGTCTTCGCCGGACAACTCGGCCAGGGCCTCGATTTCAGATGCGATCCTTGCCGCGTCGACATCGTCGCGGCGCAGTATTTGTGCCCATGTGGAGGGGGCGGTGAGCTCGATCCCGGCGACCGCGCGCACCGCGGCGCGGGTTGCGGCATCCGGGTTGAGGCGCTCGGCTCCGAGGGCGACGCGCGCCGCCCGCCGGGCCCGCCAGCGCGCGCGTTCCACGTGAAACGCCGCTGTTCGCACCAGCCCCAACCGGTGGCCCTCGGCCATCAACCGCTCGCGCGCGGAATCTACCCCGAGTAGCAGGCGGGACTCCGCCCGCGAGGTGAACATGCGATAGGGCTCTCGGTGGTCGCGCCCACTCACGTCATCGACCAACACCCCGAGATAGGCGTCCTCCCGGCCGGGAATATACGGCGCGCGTCCGCGCAACCTGCGGACAGCGTTGATCCCGGCCAGCAGGCCGAGGGCCGCCGCTTCCTCATACCCCGACGTGCCCAGCAGTTGCCCGGCGACAAACAGCCCCGGCAGGCTCTGGCATTCGAGGTTCCGGGCTACCTGGCGCGGCGCCACCACGTCATACTCGACGGCATAGCCGTACTGCAGAAAAACCGCCTTCTCGAGACCTTCGACGCTGTGGACGATGGCCTCCTGCACATCGGCCGGCAGGCTTGTCGACAGACCGTTGACATAGATGCTGTCGTTATCGACGCCCTCCGGTTCGAGGAACACGGTGTGGCGCTCGTGGTGTGGGAAACGCACCACCTTGTCCTCGATCGAAGGGCAGTACCGCGGCCCGATGCCACCAATGGCGCCCGAGTACAGCGGCGACCGATGGAGGTTTTCGATGATGATCGTCTGTACCGCGGGTGAGGTCCTGGTCACCCAACAGACCCCGCGGTTGCGAACTCTCCGCGTCCGCCACGAAAACGGCCGCGGATCGTCATCGCCCGGCTGGATTTCGAGCCTCCCGTAGTCGAGGCTCGCGCGCGCCAACCGCGGCGGAGTGCCGGTCTTGAATCGCCGCAGCTCGAGTCCGAGTGCCGCCAGCGCCTTACCAAGCGCCGTGCTCGGCCGCTCGCCCAAGCGCCCCCCCGGCCGTCGGTCGCTCCCCGTGTGGAGCAGCCCGCCCAGGAAGGTGCCGGTAGTGAGGATCACCGCTCCGGCCGTCATCGCCCGACCCTCCGCCAGCCTCACCCCGGTCACTCTCCCGCCGGCCACCAGCAGGCCCTCGACCTCCGCCTCGACCAACCGCACCCCGGGCATCCTCTCCACCACCCGCCGCATGATCCGGTGGTAGGCCGCCTTGTCACATTGCGCCCGCGGACCCCAGACCGCCGGCCCCCGCGAGCGGTTGAGAATCTTGAACTGGATCCCGGCGCGGTCCGCAGCCCAGCCCTGAAGGCCACCGAGTGCATCGATCTCCGCCACCAGGTGTCCCTTGCCGATGCCGCCGATGGCGGGGTTGCACGGCATCTGCGCTACCGTGCGCCGGTGCAGGGTGAGAAGAACGACTGAGGCCCCCATCCTCGCCGCCGCCGCGGCCGCTTCGCAGCCGGCATGGCCCGCACCAACCACGATCAGGTCAGCGTCCGCCATCGCTATTTCCCGACACAGAATGTGCTGAAGACCTGGTCGAGCACATCCTCGGCGCCGACCTCGCCAATCAGCTCATCCACCGCCCGAAGCGCCCACCGCACCGCCTCCGCCGCCAGCTCCGGCCGCACCGGATCACATCCGTCAAGCTCCCGCGCCGCCGCCTCGAGGGCGTGCCGGTGCCGGGCGCCGATCGCCACCGCGCCGCCGAGGTCCGCAACATCCCGGACGGCGCGGGCGGCCAGCTCCGCTCGCAGCGCGGCCAGCCCGGCGCCCGTGTGGCACGACACCGGAAGCCAATCGTCCGCCGCACGACTGCACTCGAGATCGGCCTTCGACCGGACACGGATGGCCGGAACCTCTACCGGCAGCTCTTCGAGATCAAGAACACTGGCGTCGTCCGTCGACCACAGCACGACCGCGAGGTCCGCGGCAGCGACGGCCGCGACCGCTCGCCGGTGACCTTCGGCCTCGACCTCGCCGCCACCCGCGCGCAATCCAGCCGTGTCCTGGAGGACCATTCGCACCCCGTCAAGCTCGAATTCGGCTTCGACAAGGTCTCTGGTGGTGCCGGGTTCCGGCGAGACGATGGCTCGCTCGCTTCCGCATAAACTATTG
Organism: Candidatus Sulfomarinibacteraceae bacterium; assembly: GCA_963733915.1. GTDB lineage: Bacteria > Acidobacteriota > Thermoanaerobaculia > Thermoanaerobaculales > Sulfomarinibacteraceae > Sulfomarinibacter. The sequence continues at coordinate 603,389 of CAVTEP010000011.1, read as the reverse complement.
AAAAGAGTAGACTTGCCAGCGTTCGGTCGACCAAGAATCACGACCCGCAACCCATCGCGAATCCTCTCACCGGCCTTCGCCGTCGCCATCAGTCCCGCGAGCTGTCGGCGACAGCCGTCACACCGGATGGCGATGTCGGTGCTCGGCACCGCGATCCCCTGTGCCTCGTAATCGATGGCCGCCTCGACAATTGCGAACAACGACAGCAACCCATCGCGAACCGCGCCAATATCCTTCGACAGCCGCCCAACCCTCTGCTCACGGGCGTTCCGGAGCTGCCACGCGGTATCCGCGGCCACCAGGTCCCGCACGGCTTCCGCTTGCACCAGATCCATCTTGCCGTTGGCGACCGCCCGGCGGGTGAACTCGCCCGGGGCCGCCGGCCGCGCACCGCCGGCTATGAAGGCCTCGAGGACGGTTTCCACCAGATACGGCGAGCCGTGGACCGTCAACTCCAGCATGTCCTCTCCGGTGTATGACCGCGGCGCAGGAAAGGAAACCGCAACCGCGCGCTCCACCAATTCGCCCTCGGCATCACGGACCCCGGTCAGCTGTGCCTGCCACCCCTCCGCGTATGAGAAGCCGACGCAAACCCGGCTCGCAAGCGCTTCCGTCAGCGGCCCACTGACCCGGATCACCGCCAATGCGCCTCGGCCGGCCGGGGTCGCACGGGCAACGATGGTGTCAGCGCCTCCGACGAGGGCGGATGACAATTCGCTTGAGAAAGCCTTCACCATCGGAGTCGGTTTCCACGCCGGGGTCATCCGCGAGCGCGAGATGGATCTCCCGTCGCGCCGCCGGCGTCAGGGGCCCCAGGGTCACGGGCGCCCCGCGCCGCAACGCCTCGTCCGCCGCAGCCTCGGCCCGCTCCTGGAGCTTGTGGGCGCGCCGCTCCTTGAAGCCGTCGCTGTCGAGGTGCACGGGGAGATGATCCTGAAGCCGACGGTTGAGGACGCGATTACACAGGTACTGAAGGGCATCCAGCCCGCGCCCGCCCGAGGCCGTCAACAACCCCATGTCATTGCCCGAGAGCTCGCCCTCGAGCGCGTCGTCGCGATCCGCCAACCGGGCGGTAATATCGAGGCCGCCGCCGCGAAAGGTCTCCGAAAGAAAAAGCCCGAGCACTGCCATCGGATCGACTTCAGCTTCAACCTGGACGTCGCCCTCAGCCCCGTCGACGACCTCGTAGTGGAGTTCTTCAAGCCGCGATCGGAGACCCTCACATGCCGCGCTCAGCGCCTCATCGAGGCTCCCTCCCCGAAAGGTGTTCCGGTTGCTCATCCCTTCTTGCCCTTAGCCTTCCCGCGTCTGAAGCGACTGCCGAACTTGCGCTCCCCCACCAGATTGAGCGTGATCTCCTGCTGCAAGATGGTGATCACGTTGTTGGCCAACCAATAGAGGACGAGCCCCGAGGGGAACTGGAGAAACATGATGCCGAATATCAGTGGCATCATCCGCATCAGTCGTTGTTGCTGTGGATCGCCGGCCTGGGGAGCGAGGCGCTGCTGCAACCACATCGTGGCGGTCATCAGAATCGGCGTCACATACAGCGGGTCCTTTGCCGACAGATCGGTGATCCACAGGTAAAACGGCGCATGGCGGAGTTCGATGGCGTTCAGGAAGAGCTTGTACAGGGCCCACAGAAGGGGAAGCTGCACCAACAGGGGGAGGCACCCCGCCATCGGGTTGACGCCTTCCTCCTTGTACAGCGCCATCATTTCCTGATTCATCTTGGCCCGCGCCTGCGGGTCGCTCTTCTTCTTCTTGTGCTTTGCCTGAATCTCCTTCACCTTTGGCTGGACCCGCGCCATCTTGCGCATCGATACCGTCGAAGTGTGCATCAGCGGGAAGAGCAGGATTCGGATTCCAAGCGTGAGGAGAATGATCGCGACGCCGTAGTTGCCGACGTGGCCGTAGATCCAACGCAGCGCCTTGAGGAAAAAGACCGAGATCGGTCCGAAGAACCCGAAATCCAGGGTCCCCTCGACGCCGCGATCGATCTTCTGTAGGAGATCGTACTCCTTGGGCGCGCCCAATAGCTGACCGCGCAGTACTCCCCCTTGCGGGACCATGGAGATGCGCAGTACCCGCAGGTTGTCGCCGTCTCCGACCGGAAACTCCAGCGGTTCTATCCGCAGCTGGCCAACCGGGGTCGCGGGGCGGAGGAGGTTCAGAAAGTAGGCGTCCTCGAAGCCCACGAAGCCGACCTGGGCGGGCGCCAGGACGAGCGCCTCCTTGGCCTTTTTTCGCTTGAAGCGCTCGATCTCGCCGTCGGCCATGACGACGCCCTCGCCCCACAGGGCGAGCCGGTTGTTCTGTTCAACCTCATCGAGATCCCGCATCCCCGTGCCGACACTGACCGCGGCTCCGGCGAGCTCTCCGCTCGCCGCGATCTCGACCTCAAGCCCATACCCGGCGCCGCTCAGCGCGATCGTCTTCATCGCCGCATTGCCCCGCCCGTCGGACCATTTGAAGATGGCGCCGGCCTCTAACCGCTCGACCGCGTAGAGGGCGCGGTCCGGTCCGGTGGCAGAGATCAGCTGCAGCGGAAAGGCGTTCTCGGGCAGCGGCACGGTCTGCACGAGATCAAGCGGAGCGCCGGCGTCGCCGTCATAGTCGTGCAGCCGGTACGAAGTCACCGCGGCACCGCGATTGCTCAGCACGACCGTCACGACGTCGTTGCTGAGCTCCACCGATTCTTCCATGGTCGCTTCGGTGATCTCGCCCGCCGCGTGGTCGGGGACCGCCGGCGCGGTCGGTTTCAGCTCGGCTCCTGCGCCGTCTTCGGCTACGGGCGTGGCGCCTTGGGGAGTCGCGGTGGTGGTTTCGGCGGGGCGTGGTGGCTGCTGTGGCGGCGGAAAAATCACCGACCAGGCAAGGAGAATCGCAGCCGACAACACAAACGCCAGGAGTAATCTCTTCTCCATCCGGTCGACTCTTTCCCGCGCCTTATGGGCGGCGCGGCCGCGCCGCGCCGCGATCCCGGTTGGCCGCGAGCGCTATCGCCCGCTGGACACAGTCTACGAATTCGCGCTCGAGATCATCCCAGCTCGCCGTGGCGCAGCCGCGTGTTGCGTTGGCGACAACATCAATATCGTTGGGGAGACGATCTATCGCCGGCCGGTGGACACGGTACAACTCTCGCAGCCGTCGTTTGCATCGGCTGCGCACGACCGCGCCGCCAACTCGCCGGGAGGCCGTCACGCCGAACCGTCCTTCCTGCCCCTCTGCCGCCAGCAAAAACAACACGAGGTGCTGCCCGGTTACCCGGACGCCGTGTCTGTAGACCCTTTGAAAATCGGCCCTCCGTTTGAGCCGAAAGGCTGCTGGAAAACGGCGGCGCCGCTCAGGCGGCAAGCCGCTTGCGCCCCTTGCGGCGGCGCGCACCGAGCACCCTCCGGCCACCCTTGGACCGCATGCGGACCCGGAATCCGTGGGTTTTCTTGCGCTTGCGCTGGTTGGGCTGAAACGTTCTTTTCATGGTCTTCTCTCTTCCCAAATTGCGGGCGCGTCACGTTATCGCAGCGCACACCGGGTGTCAAGCGACTACCGCCCCGATGTGTGCTAGCTTACTACGATGGACCGCTGGCAACGCCTCCAACCCAACCTTCGACAAATGATGGGCGAGGAAGAGTACGCGACCTGGATCGAACCGCTGACGGTGCTCGAAAAGTCGGACGCCGCCCTGACCTTGACCACCGACAACGCGATCGTCAGCGATTGGGTTCGCGATCACCTTCTGCGGGACATCGAGACCGTCGCTCGCAGCCACTTCGGCCCCGAATTCCGGGTCCTCATCAGCCGACAGGCGGGGGCCGCTGGTCCGGTCAGGGGCACCGATGCGGCAGCGACCACCATCTCGACCCATCCGTTCAATCCGATTTTCACCTTCGAGCGCTTCATCATCGGGACCTCGAACCAGTTTGCGGCGGCAGCGGCGGAGGCTGTTGCGGACCGCCCCGGCAGGACCTACAATCCGCTCTACCTTTATGGCGGCTCGGGGCTCGGCAAGACCCACCTGTTGCACGCCATCGCCAACCGCCTGGCTGACAAGGCTCCCCGATTCAAGGTCGCCTACATGACCACCGAGCAGTTCGTCAACGAGCTCATCAACTGCATCCGCCGAAAACAAATGGAAGCGTTTCGGCAGACTTTTCGGAATGTCGACCTGTTGCTCCTCGATGACATCCAGTTCATCGCCGGCAAGGAGCGAACTCAGGAGGAGTTCTTTCACACCTTCAACACACTCCAATCCACGGGTCGTCAGGTGGTGTTCACCTCCGACGCGAGGCCGGCCGACATTCCGGGGCTCGAGGAACGACTGAGGTCAAGGTTTCTCCAAGGCCTTATCGCCGACATCCAGCCACCGGATCTCGAAACCCGCTGCGCCATCCTTCGTGAAAAGGCCCGGGCCGTCGGTCGTGAGCTTCCAGAGGACGTGGTGCTCTTCATATCGCGGCGAGTGCAAAACAATGTCCGCGAGCTCGAGGGCTGCCTCAACCGAACGATCGCCTATGCGCAACTGAAGAACTCGAAGATCACCGTCGACGTTGTTCGCCTCGCTCTTTACGAGCTGCTGCCGGACGAGCGTGCAACATCGCCATCGGATATCGTCCGGTTCGTAGCTCAGCACTACGGAGTGCGCGTGGCTGACGTCAAAGGTCGCTCGAACCGCCGCTCGATAGCCCTCCCGCGCCAGGTAGCGATGTACCTCATCCGAAACCTCCTTGAGCTCAGCTTCCCAGAAATTGGGCGGATTTTTTCGAAGCATCATTCGACGGTCATGTACGCCGTGGACAGCGTTCAGAAGATGCGCCAATCAAATCCGGACTTTGACGCGACCCTGACCTCCTTCCGTGAACACTTCGTGTGATTTCCACACGGCTCGAGTGCAACGTCGATTCGCAGCCTGCGGAGGGCTGTGGAAAACCGATCTTTTCCACAGCCCTCCGCAACCTTTCAGAACCATTTGTAACAACCTGAAAGTCAATCGTAAATATCTAAAAATAAACGTTTTCCATAATTCAGCCACAGTTTCCACACCCTCGACGACGATGATGATTCATGCTATATTTTCGCTTGATCAGTACGGAGTCGTCATAAGAAAGGGCAACTGATGGAACTTAAACTGCAACGCAACCTGGTTCTTCAGGAGCTCTCGATCCTGCAGGGTGTTGTCGAACATCGCACGACGATTCCAATTCTCTCCAGCATTCTCGCCGAGGCGGAAGAAAACAGGTTGCGGATGGTGGCGACCGACCTCGATATGACCATCGTTACCGAGTGTCCGGCTGCAGTTCACAGTGGTGGTCGGATAACGCTCGAGAGTAAAGTTTTTCAAAACCTCGTTCGCAGCCTGCCGGAGGAAGAATTCACCCTTCGTCAGGACGGTGAGGTGGTGGAGATCATCTGCGGCCGATTCCAATCCCGAATGGCGGTTTCCGATCCATCTGAGTACCCCACGGTACCGGAGGTGCCGGAGTCGGGCGATTACGCGTTGCCCCTCGGTCTGTTTCAACTCATGCTCGACCGCGTCGCCTTTGCCATTACCAAGGACGATCCGAAGTTTCAGCTCAATGGCGCCTTGATTAAACTGATTCCGGGAGAAATCGAAATCGCAGCCACCGACGGCCATCGACTGGCGATGGTGCGGGCGAAGGCGCCGGCCAGCAAGCCTCCCTTCGAACAGCAACTGTTTCCGCGCAAACTCCTGGCGGAATTCTCGCGCTTTGGAGATGACGAGGTGCGCATCTCGACCGGCGACAACCACCTCGGTTTTCTGATGGGCGACCGCACCCTGGTGTCGCGGATTGTCGAGCTCAGGTTTCCCCAATACGAGCGGGTCATCGTCCGCGACAACCCGAGCCGCGCCCGGATCGATCGCAAGGAGCTTCTGGCGTCGCTGCGGCGGGTCAGCCTGATGGCCCACGAAAAAGCTCGCGGTGTCCGTTTTCGCTTTGATTCCGGAGGCGAATTGACCCTGGCGTCCATCGGCTACGATCGCGGTAGCGCGGAGGAGACGCTGAGTGTCGTTTATCAAGGGGAAGGCCTCGAGATCGCACTCAACGCGAGCTATCTGATCGACGTACTCCAAGTGCTCGAGTGTGACGCAGTCGAGCTCCAGCTGCGGGACAGCAACACCCAGTGTGTGGTCGTGCCGGTCGAGGACGACACCCGCCTTGAGGAGTACATCTACGTCCTCATGCCGATGCGGCTCTGAGGCTGATCGAGGCGAAAGCGGCCGGCTGCGGTCCTTGACGTCACGCGCTCCCGCGGCAAAGGTGCGACGGTTTTGATTCTGCTTGATCTCGAGGCGCGCGCGTACCGCAATCTGGCGACGTCTCGCGTGCAATTCGGCAGCGGTGCCAACGTGGTGCTGGGTGCCAACGGGGCCGGCAAGACGAGCCTGCTTGAAGCCGTGGTTGTGCTGGGGAATCTCCGTTCATTTCGAACCGCCTCCCTGCGCCGCGCAGTTCGGCACGGCGAAAACGCCTTCTCCCTGATCGGTACGGTGCGAATTGGAGATCGCGACCGTCGCCTGGAGCAAATCGTCGAGGCCGGGCCGCCGCAAACACGGTCGCTCTGGGTCGATCGGGTCGAGGTCAATCCATCGCAATATCTCCAATATTTTCCAGTTTTTGCCATAACCGAACACGACCGCGACCTGGTGATGGGCGGGCCGGAGGGCCGACGGGCACTGCTTGACCGGTTTGTGTTTCTCCTCCGGCCCGACCATCTCGAGGAGCTCAGGACCTACCGGCGCGTCCTCGCTCAGCGCAACGCAGCGCTGGCCCACGGCGCCAGCGGAGAGGAGCACGACGTCTGGGAATCCCGGCTGGCCGCGGCTGCTGCTCGGATTGTGGTCGCTCGACGGGACGGCACCGCGGTCCTCGCAGAGCGGTTTTCGGTCGTCTGGCGCGACCTCGCCGGAAAGGGTGCGACCGACATCGGTTTGGGGTATCGCGGGGATCCTGCGGTGGACTCCGCAGAGACCCCGGAAAAGGTGGAAGAACTCTACCGGCAGCGGTATAATGAGACGCGGCCGCGGGACCGGCAAATGGGCTTTACCGTCGATGGTCCCCACCGCCATGATTTGAGCCTGCGGACACGAGGGCGAAGCGTCCGGTACGTCCTGAGTTCGGGACAAGCCAAGGCGTTAGCTGCGGCCCTTCGACTCGCCACGCTTGCCCAGGTTGAAAAGGAGCGACGGGAACTCTTTCCGGTAATCGTGGATGATATTGACGCGGAGCTGGACAGCGTTTCGCTGGCCCGCCTGATCGGCCGCCTTGGCAGCGAGCGGCAGCTATTTCTCTCCAGCACGAGTGAGCGGGTGGCGGCTCTCGTCGGTTCGCGGCGGACATGCCTGCTCATGGAAAACGGGACCTGCGTGGCCGAGGAGGCCGAAGACAATGACTGACACCTACACCGCCGACAACATCAAGGTCCTCAAGGGACGGGAGGCGGTACGGAAGCGGCCGGGCATGTACATCGGTGATGTCGATGATGTAGCGGGCCTCCACCACATGGTGTGGGAGGTCGTCGACAATTCGATCGATGAAGCACAGGCCGGACATTGCTCCCGCATTTCGGTCACCGTCCACGCCGATCAAACGGTGACGGTCGCCGACGACGGCCGCGGCATTCCCGTCGACACCCACCGCGAAACCGGCCGCTCGGCTGCCGAAGTGATCATGACCGAGCTCCATGCGGGCGGGAAGTTCGACAGCAATTCGTACAAGGTTTCGGGTGGCCTGCACGGAGTCGGCGTGAGCGTCGTCAATTTCCTGTCCGAATGGCTGCAGCTCGAGATCCACCGCGACGGAACCGTGTGGGGGCAGACCTATCGTCAGGGAGTGCCCGAGGAGCCCCTCAAGGCGGTCGGCACCACCCGCCGCACCGGGACGATAGTGAGCTTCAAACCGGACCCAGAGGTCTTCTCGGTCCTCGAGTTTCACCCCGACCTCCTCGTGCGACATCTGCGAGAGCTGGCCTTCCTCAACTCCGGGCTCGAAATCGAGTTTTGGGACGAGGCGAGCGACAGGGAGGAGGCCTTTCGCTTCGAGGGCGGGCTGCGCGAGTTCGCGCGCTACCTGAACCGATCGAAAGCGAGTCTCCACGAAGAACCCATCTATCTCATGGACAGCAACGACGACGGCGAGTCGGTGGAGGTCGCCCTCCACTGGCATGACGGTTACAACGAAAATGTTCTCGCGTTTACGAACACCGTGTTTAACCGCGACGGCGGCGCCCATCTGTCCGGTTTCAGGGCGGCGCTGACCCGCACCATCAACGCCTACGCCCAGGCGCAGAATCTTCTCAAAGGACTCAAAGAAAACTTTTCCGGCGAGGACGTTCGAGAAGGCCTCACCGCGATCGTTGCAGTTCGCATCAGGGAGCCGAGGTTCTCGAGTCAAACAAAGGACAAGCTCGTCTCGTCGGACGTGAAGGGTTGGGTCGAGTCGGTGATCAATGACCGGCTCGGCACGTACTTCGAGGAGCACCCGGCCATCGCCAAGAGCATCGCCTCGAAGTGTCTGGACGCGGCGCGGGCCCGGGAGGCCGCGCGCAAGGCGCGCGAGCTGACCCGGCGAAAGAGCGCACTCGAGTCGTCGGCTCTCCCCGGCAAGCTGGCCGACTGCTCGGAGCGGGACCCCTCAAAGTCCGAACTTTTCATCGTCGAGGGTGACTCGGCCGGAGGCTCGGCCAAACAGGGGCGGCACCGCGCCTTTCAGGCAATCCTTCCTCTCCGCGGCAAAATCCTCAATGTCGAAAAGGCGCGCTTCGACCGCATGCTCTCTTCGGAAGAAATTCGCGCCCTCATCCAGTGCCTCGGCACCGGGATCGGCCCCGACGAGTTCGATCCGCTCAAGGTCCGATATCACAAAATCATCATCATGACGGACGCCGACGTCGACGGTTCCCACATCCGCACCCTGCTCCTGACATTCTTCTATCGTCAGATGCGCGCACTCGTGGAACGCGGCCATCTCTTCATCGCGCAGCCGCCGCTTTACAAGGTCAGCCGCAAGAAGAAGGACGTCTACCTCCGCGATGATGGGGATCTTTCGCGCTACCTCCTCGACCGGGTCGAGGACGAGTATCGGCTTAGTCATCGGCACGACCGGTCGCGAGCTCGAAGGTCGCGAACTGCGGCGCGCGATCCTCGCCGCGCAGGAGTGGAACGAAAGCCTCACTCACCTCGAACGCCGAGGGTGGCCCCAGGATCTGGTGTTGGCCGCGCTTGACATCGAGGCCGGGTGGGACGGGGGCACCGGCGGTCCGGGCTTTGCGGAGGCGCTCGCGGCCGAGCTGACCGAGCTCGGATACGAGAACACCCGGGTCGAGCTCGACGAGGAGCACGGGGTGCCCGAGGTCATCTGCCAGGTCGGGATCAACGGACGCGGCCGGGAGATACGGCTTGGGCAGCTGCTCGGCGTGAGCGGTCACTATCGGCGCGCCCGCCATCAGCTCGAGCAGGTTGCGGCCCTGCGGGTCGGCCCATTCCACCTCGATCGCAACGGCGACCGCGAAACGCTTGCCAGCCTCAACGACCTCGTGAGCCGCGTCTACGAGGTCGCCAAAAAGGGACTCAACATCCAGCGCTACAAGGGTCTCGGCGAAATGAACCCGACGCAGCTCTGGGAGACCACCATGGAACCCGAGGGCCGGCGGCTGCTCGAGGTCACGATTGAAGACGCAGCGCATGCAGACGAACTTTTCACGATCTTGATGGGTGATGCTGTCGAACCGCGCCGCAACTTCATCGAAACCAACGCCCTCGAAGCGCGGAATCTGGACATCTAGATGACCGAGACCACGCCGCCTCGCGCCGACCGCATTTCCGTCACCATCGAGGACGAACTCAAGAACTCGTACCTCGACTATGCCATGTCCGTCATCATCGGGCGCGCACTTCCCGATGTCCGCGATGGTCTCAAACCGGTGCACCGACGGATCCTCTACGGCATGTGGGAGGCAGGCAACACGGCCTCGCGCGCTCACAAAAAGTCAGCGCGGATCGTCGGCGACGTGATGGGCAAGTACCATCCGCACGGCGATCAGGCGATCTACGACACCGCCGTCCGTATGGCGCAGGACTTCTCGATGCGCTACCTGCTGGTCGACGGCCAGGGCAACTTTGGTTCGGTCGATGGCGACTCGCCGGCGGCCATGCGGTACACCGAGGTCCGGCTGACTCGACTGGCCGAGGACCTCCTCGGCGACGACGTGGCCAAGGAGACGGTCAGCTGGACGCCAAACTATGACGGTTCGCTGACCGAGCCGACCGTGCTGCCGGCGCGGTTTCCAAACCTCCTCATCAATGGTTCGTCAGGAATCGCGGTCGGGATGGCGACCAACATCCCGCCCCACAGCCTCGGCGAGGTCGTCGACGCCTGCATCGCGCTCATCAGCGATCCCGAGCTGACTGTTGCGGACCTCATGGATTTCATGCCGGGACCCGATTTTCCCACCGCCGGGTTCATTCTCGGGCGCAAAGGCATTCACGACGCATACACCACCGGACGGGGCATCATTCGCTTGCAGGCACGCACCCGAATTCGCGAGGCCGAAACCGGAAAACGCGCCGCCGTCATCATCTCTGAGCTTCCCTATCAGGTGAACAAGGCGCGCCTGGTCGAACAAATCGCGAATCTGGTCCACAACAAACGCATCGAAGGCATCGCCGATCTCCGCGACGAATCCGACCGCGACGGGATCCGCGTCGTCATCGAACTCAAGCGCGACGCGGTGCCGGAGGTCGTGCAGAACAACCTCTTCAAGTTGACGCAAATGCGGACGACCTTCGGCATCATCCTGCTCGGCGTCATCAACAACCAACCCAAGGTCTTCAACCTCAAAGAGCTTCTCCAGCACTTCCTCGACCACCGACGAGAGATCATAGTCCGCCGCACGGCCTACGATCTCGCACGGGCCCGAGAGCGCGCTCACATCCTCGAAGGTCTCGTCATCGCCCTCGACAACCTCGACGCAGTCATCAAGCTGATTCGCGCGGCCGCCAGTCCGGAGGTCGCGCGCGACGGCCTGATGGCCGAGTTCGGCCTGTCGCAGCTCCAGGCGCAGGCGATCCTCGACATGCGGCTGCAGCGCCTGACCGGGCTCGAGCGCGACAAGATCGTCGACGAACACCACGAGATCCGGCGGCTGATCGCCCATCTCGAGGCCGTGCTCGATTCCGACGAGATGGTTTCCGAGATCATCGTCGAGGAGCTCGCCGCGGTGAAGGACAAGTTCGGCGATGAGCGCCGCACCGAGATCATCGACGATCCGAGCGAGATCTCGATCGAGGACCTGATCGCCGAGGAAGACATGGTGATCACAGTTTCGCGCGGAGGCTACGTGAAGCGATCGGCGGCAACCACCTATCGACCGCAACGGCGCGGAGGCCGCGGCCGACGTGGGATGGCGACCAAGAGCGAGGACGAGGTCTGGCAGCTTTTCGTGGCATCGACCCACGCGACCATGTTGTTTTTCACCTCGGGCGGCCGGGTCTTTGCGCGCAAGGTCCACGAGCTTCCGGACGTCGGCCCGAACGCCCGCGGCCGGGCGCTGGTCAACCTCCTCCAGCTCGCGCCGGACGAGAGCGTGCGCGCGCTGCTGGCGATTCGAGACTTTGACGAGCACGAGGGTTCCTTCCTCTTCTTTGCCACGCGGATGGGTCGTGTCAAGCGCTCCGCGCTCAGCGAGTATGCAAACATTCGCTCCAGCGGCCTGCGCGCGGTAGTCGTCAACGAGGGGGACGATCTGCTTTCGGTAAGACTGACGAATGGGACCTCGCACGTGTTTATAGGCACCAACAAGGGGATGGCAATTCGCTTCGAGGAGACCGACGTACGGCAGATGGGACGGGTTTCAGCTGGCGTCCGCGGCATCAATCTCCGGACGGGTGACTTCGTGGAGGAGGTCGCAATCTTCGACCCGGCGGACGAAAGCGATGTTCTCGTGGTGACCGATCTCGGGTTTGGCAAACGCACGCCGATCGGAGAATTTCGCCTCCAGGGCCGCGGCGGCTATGGCCTCAAGCTGATCCGATTGACCGAGAAAAACGGTGTCGTCGCCGGCATCCGGCACGTCCGTGAAGAGGATGGCGTCCTGATCATGACCGAGGGCGGCATGCTCATCCGCATGAACGTGAGTGAAATCCGGCGCATCGGACGCGCCACCCAGGGCGTTCGCGTGATCCGCCTCGATGATGGGGACCGGGTGGTGTCGCTGGCTCGGGCCGAGGGGTCCGACGAGGGCGACGATGACGATGACGATGGCGCTGACGTTGAGGACGGCGCCGAGAAGGAAACGGGCGCCGACGCCGACGACGGGGACGATGAGGCGCAGCCCGGCGACGGCGAAGAGCAAGGGGATTGAAGCTCAACCGCACCGCCGAGAAGCCATGAGTGAAATCGGCCAACCGGCACCGCGGGCCATTCCCGCGGTGGTTCTCATCCACCAGGAGGGAATCATCGCGGTCATCGCGATGCTCGGCCTCAGCCTGACGGCCGACGGAATCGGCCGCGGGCTCGCGCCGCGCGCTACGATGGCGGCGACGATTCTTGCAGGCGTGCTCGTCGGAGCGGCGTGCATCGCCGGTCTGTGGCTCCTGCGCCGGTTGCGAGCCCTCGAGGATCTCGAGCGCTGGCAGCGGCAGATGGTGGCGGGTTGGTCGATCACCGATGCGGTCGCGGTCGCCGTCTTTTCCGGGCTCGCCGAAGAAGCGCTCATACGAGCCCTCCTGCAACCTGTCATCGGGCTCTTGCCCGCGGCGCTGCTCTTTGCTGCTCTTCACGTCGTGCCCGACCGGCGGCTCTGGATGTGGCCGCTGGTCGCGCTCGGGCTCGGTACGATCCTCGGCCTGGTCTTTGACCACGCCGGGTATCCAGCGGTCGCCGCCGCGCACATCACGATCAACGCCTTCTCGCTCCTTCGAATACGCCTCGGGAGCGAAGCTTGATGCTCGCCGCTGGAGCAGGCTGCTGGTGTGTACAATGAGGCCGGGTCGAGGGAGGAAGACAATGGAGAAACAGGATTCCCAGTTCCGCGTCAAGGTCGGGCTGGCCGAGATGCTCAAGGGTGGGGTGATCATGGATGTCACCAATGCCGAGCAGGCGAAGATCGCCGAGGACGCCGGCGCGGTGGCCGTGATGGCCCTCGAAAGGGTGCCGGCCGACATCCGCGTTCAGGGCGGCGTGGCCAGGATGTCGTCGATCGAGAAGATCCAAGAGATTCAAGAAAAGGTGTCGATCCCGGTAATGGCGAAGGTGCGCATAGGGCACATCGCAGAGGCCCGAATGCTGGAGGCCCTCGAGGTCGATTTCATCGACGAGAGCGAGGTTCTGACCCCGGCCGATGACGAGAACCATATCTACAAACACCCCTTCAAGGTGCCGTTTGTCTGCGGCTGCCGCAATCTCGGCGAGGCGTTGCGCCGGATCGGAGAGGGCGCCGCGATGATCCGCACCAAAGGGGAGGCCGGATCAGGAGACATCGTCGAGGGTGTCCGCCACCTGCGTGCGGTCCAGCGTGGTATCCGCATTCTGACAATCCTCGAAGCCGATGAGCTCATGGCGCACGCCAAGGAGCTCCAGGCCCCCTTCGAGCTCGTACAGTGGGTTGCGGAGAACGGCCGCCTGCCGGTGCCGAACTTCGCGGCCGGCGGGGTCGCGACGCCCGCGGACGCCGCCCTCTGCATGATGCTCGGTGCGCAATCGGTGTTTGTCGGATCCGGCATCTTCAAATCAGATGAACCCGCGCGCCGCGGCCGGTCGATCGTCGAGGCGGTGACCCACTGGCAAGATCCGGAGCGGTTGGTAGAGGTGTCGCGCGGTCTTGGTGAGGCGATGTCGGGTCTCGAGTCGGGCAAGCTGACGCCCGAAGAGATGTTGTCGCGCAGGGGGTGGTAGCAATTGGCTCGGATCGGGGTTCTCGCCCTCCAGGGGGATTGGGCCGCACACGGCGCCGCGCTCCGCGGCTTGAGCGTCGAGGCCCGAATGGTCCGAACTGCTGCCGACCTCGAGTCCGTCGACGCACTCGTGATGCCCGGGGGCGAATCCACGGCAATGCTGCGGCTGATGGAGGCCGAGAATCTCGCTCTTGCGATCGCCCACCGCGCGGCAGCGGGAATGCCCATTCTCGCCACCTGTGCCGGAGTCATTCTCCTGGCCCGCGAGGTCAAACCGGCGCAGCCGAGCCTCGGCGTCCTCGCGGTCGACATCGATCGCAACGCCTACGGGCGGCAGCCGCACTCAACGGTGGCTGTGGTCGATCTGGCGCCCGAGCTCGGCGAACCGAGGCGGATCGAAGGAGTGTTCATTCGTGCACCCCGGATAACCGGCCGAGAAGCCGGTGTCGAGGTCCTCGGGAGGTGGGACGAGGACGAGGTGCTGGTCCGTCAGGACCGGATCCTCGCCGCCACATTTCACCCGGAGCTCGCGACCGACCGCCGCATCCACGAACTGTTTGTACAATTGGGGGAAGACGCGCATGGCTGAAAACCCGCTCAGACACGAGGAGAGCCGCGGTATCCATCACCTGGTCATGGATGCCGGACCGAATGCACTTGACCGGTCGATGATGGCCGCCTTGCGCGAGAGATTGCAGCTCTTGCGCGATGCCGGCGCCCCCCCGATCGTGCTCGCGTCCGCCCACCCGACAGTATTCTGTCCGGGTTGGAACCTCAAGCTCCTGGCGGATGCCAGCCGCGGAGAGGTCGGCGAATTCCTCGACACTTTCAATCACCTGGTACTCGACCTCTTCTCGTATCCCGGCCCGACTGCGGCTGCTATCGGTGGGCACGCCGTGGCCGCAGGGTGTCTGATGGCGATCAGCTGTGATCTGCGGGTCATGGCGGTCGGTCAGGCGCGACAGGGGTTGTCGGAGCTCAACCTGGGGGTGCCAGTACCGCGGACGAGCTTGCGGATGCTGCGCGCCCGACTGAGCTCGCCCGCCCTTGATGATCTCGTCTTTCGCGGAGAGGGTTGTTCGGCGACCAGGGCGCGTGAACTCGGGATCGTGCACCGCACCGCGGCCGAGCCGGACACTGTCGCCGTCACCGAAATCGAGCTCTTGAAGCTGAGCGGACGCCCGCGACGGGCCTTCGTCGAATCCAAGCGCTTCGTTTACTCTGAAGTGTGGGAGGCCATGCGGCGCGGGTCACCGGACGAGGATCGCGCATTTCTGGAATGCTGGTTCGAAAAGGAAACCCTGAACCGCATCATCGGCGTCGCCAGCCGTCTCGGGAATTGACGCTCGACCCTCCCGCGGCTGGCGGGTCGCCGGCCGTCCGGGCGGCCGCAATGATTCGAAGAGCGCCGCTGCGCTGGTCGAGCGGCGACAGCGGACGCGAATCGGCATCGGCTCTCGAATCTGGTTGGTTTCTCGGGGCGGACGAATGCGCCCGGGTGGTCGCGGAGTACGCCGGTCTCGCGGTCTTCGATGGTGGAGCATTCGGCCGACGGTGGCCGGCGCTCAGCGGCGACGGCGGATGGGCAGCGCCGGGGCTGCCGGTCGCGGTCGGTGACGAGCCGAACACTGGTGTCGACGGCGAATACCGGCGAGCGGATGGTGATATCTGGCGGGAGGCGGGTGGTGTCGAGGCGCTGGTCCTGACGAGCGCCGGCGATCGCGAGCCGCCGGGAGCGCGCTTCGACCTCCTATGGTTTGGAGATTACGAGCGGTTTCTCGTCCGCGAGGGAGTTCTCGAAATCGAAGGCCTCTTCGCGTTATTTCGGATGCCGGCGGCCAACGCCCTTCTTGACCGCCTTCTGGTTCGCACCCACCGGACCGGCGGCGACCTGTATCCGGTATCACGCCGGCCGACCCGACGACGCCGCAAACCATCGAAGTGCGGCGGCCTGCCAAGCTCAGCGCCAACGATCGTTGGCGTGACTCGGTGCGGTTCCTCGATGGGCGGGCGGGTGTGGAGAGCTCGCGGCGAATCGGCGATGCGGTTGAAGTCACGGTGGAAGGTGGCAAGCGGTTAGTTTTTCGTGCCCAAGACGACGCCCGCGGATGGCGGCTCGACCTCGTCGAGGGCCGGTTCCCGTTTACCGCGCTGAGGCTTGCATGTGAACGCGGAGTGCTGGCCCTGTATGCGACCCTTGACGCGACCCTCCAAGTGACGGAGGCGGGCGTCCGCGCACGTCTCGCTTTCGATCTCCGCTCCGATCTCGTGGCGCTCGGCTAGCCCGCTTATCTCACCGGGTGTCTACTGCGGACGCCGAATCGCGGCGTCCCGCCGTGCTTGTCGCAAATCGTGCTCCTCGACGTAGCGCTACTACGACTGCGTCGCCCGATTCACGCCAAACCCACCGGATACTTGCGCTTCGCCGCCCTCGTCACGAAACCCGGTGAGATAAGCGGGCTAGAAGCTGTAGACGCGGTCCTGCTCGAGCTCTTTGACGGCGATCGGCAAATCCGTGCCGGCAAGTTCGGCCCGCAGCTCGTCAACATACGGCGGCTTGAAGTGGTAGAGATAGACCGGCACCGAGCGCCGGAGCTTGGCAAGCTCGACAGCAAGCGTCTGCGGCGTCAGGTGGAGACTGACATCGGCGACGTTTTGCATCCGGTTCGGAAACGAGACTTCAGTGATGATGGCGGCGAGGTCTTCTGTATCATTGGCGACTTCCCAGATGCGCTCGGTGGGCCCGGTGTCGGAGGTGAATATCACGCTCGACGGGCCCTGGCGGAGAAGGAGGCCGGTCGTCGGCACGATGTGGTTGACCTCGATCGCGGTCACTTCGAGCGGACCCCCGGCGAGGCCTCCGATCGCGAAGGGCTTCTCGATCTCGATTTTTTCGAAGCGTACCGATGGATAGAGGTGGTCGGGAATACGGGTGAAGTCGGGCCAGGTGTCGTTGTTGAACAGGTGTCGCCGGATGCCCGCAAGGACCCGCGCGGTGCAGAAAATCGAAACCGGTTCGTCACTCGAACCAAAGGAGTTCTCGATCAGAAACGGCAGCGTATTGGTGTGATCGAGGTGAGTATGGGTGATCAGGACGTGGCGGAGTCGGCGCTGCTCGGCTATCGTGAGCGCGCGCGTGATGGCGCCCGCGTCGACCGCGACCTGGCCGTCGACCAGAAACGAGGTCATCCTGCATTCGGGGCTGTCGCCCCCAAAGCTCCCGAGGACCCGAAATTCCATGCCCCGAGTATACCCGCATCGGCGCGGTTACCATGAGTGCGATGCATCACCCGGAGGATCGATTCTTGCGGCTCGGTCTCCTACTCGCCGGAGGGGGGGCCCGGATCCGCCGCCTGGTCGCGCAGGTCACGAACGGCGGGGCGCTCGCGCCCGCGCTGCGCACCGTCGGCGCACCGCGAGCGGTCCTTGACGCGGCCGCAGCTCTTGCCAAGAACGAGGCCCGCCAGGTGGTCGAGCAGACCGATGCCAAGGGGTGGCGTTGGGTGACGCCCGGTGAAGACGACTATCCGGGGCTCCTGCAGGCCACCTCCGACCCACCCCTTGGGCTCTTCGTCCGCGGCAGGTTGTGTCATTCGCCGGCGGTGGCGGTCGTCGGTTCGCGCAAGGCAACGCCGTATGGGCGGCAAGTGGCGCGATTGCTCGGCGAGGAACTCGGGCGAGGAGGTGTGGTCGTTGTTTCCGGAATGGCACGCGGCGTCGATGAAGCAGCCCACCGGGGAGCACTGGTCGCAAACGGCGCGACCTGGGCCGTCTGGGGCACCGGGCCCGACAGAGTCTACCCTCCGGAGCACGGCGAGCTTGCAGAGGCAGTGGCCGCCGCGGGCGCGCTGATCACCGAGTACCCCCCCGGCACGCCACCGCGGCCGCATCACTTTCCGGAACGCAACCGGATCCTGGCCGGTCTGGTTCAGGCTGTGGTCGTGGTCGAAGCGGCGGCGCGCTCGGGCGCCTTGATTACCGCCCGGCTTGCGATGGAGGAGGGGCGAGAGGTGTTGGCGGTGCCTGGAAATATCTTTTCCGAACTGTCGGTCGGGCCCAACACGCTGCTCCGGGTCGGCGCGAGGACGCTGCTCACGCCGCGCGACCTTTTCGACGCCATCGGTCTCGAATGCGGCCCTTCATCGGAAGCCGGTGTGAACAACCGGCTGCTTCACCACATCCAGGCAGGAGAGGCGCTGACTGTGGATGAAATCTCGGAGCGCGCCGCCGTCGCGGTCACAGAGGTCGTTGCTGAGCTTCTCTCCCTCGAGCTTGCAGGCGAAGTCCAACGCCAAGCCGACGGCCGCTATCTTCGAGTGCGCGCGCAAATTCCTATGGGCTCGGAACGGAGGACATGAGGCTTGGCCGCGAAGTGCGTTTTGGTTGTGGGTGGAGGTCTTGCCGGCAGTGAGGCTGCGTGGCAGCTGGCCGAGGCCGGGATCGAGGTGACGCTTGCCGAGATGCGCCCCCGACGCGAGACGCCGGTCCATCGTAGCAGTCACCTCGCCGAACTCGTATGTTCGAACTCGCTGCGGGGTGACGCTCCGACCAACGCGGTCGGCGTGCTCAAGGCCGAGATGGAGGCGCTTGACTCCGTGATCATCGCCGCGGCGCGCGGCGCAGCCGTGCCGGCGGGCGGCGCATTGGCCGTCGATAGAGACCGCTTTGCCGCCGCTGTAACATCGGTGATCTCGGCCCACCCTCGGGTGCGCGTCGAGCGCCGAGAGGTCGCGGCCGTGCCCGAGGGTCCGGCGATTATCGCAACCGGGCCGCTGACATCACCCGCGCTTCACGAGGCCCTCGAAGGCCTCCTCGGTGATGAGGCCCTGTCCTTCTTTGACGCCGTGGCGCCGATCGTGGCTGCCGATTCACTCGATATGGGGCGGCTCTTTCGCGCCTCACGCTACGCAAAGGGCGATGGCGCTGACTACCTGAACTCACCGCTTGACCGCGCCGCCTATGAACATTTCGTGGACGAACTGTTGGTGGCGGAGAGGGTTCCGTTCAAGGACTTCGAGGCTCAGGATATCCAGTACTTCGAGGGCTGTTTGCCGGTCGAGGTGATGGCGGACCGCGGCCGGGACACGCTCCGTTTCGGACCGATGAAACCGGTCGGCCTCATCAATCCCGTCGACGGACGTCAGCCGTGGGCGGTGGTGCAGCTGCGCCAGGATGATCTGGCCGGCGATCACTGGAATCTGGTCGGCTTTCAGACCAAGCTCGCACATCACGAGCAGAAGCGCGTCTTCCGCACCCTGCCCGGACTCGAACAGGCGCGTTTCGTTCGCCTCGGCATGATTCATCGCAATACCTTTATCAATGCTCCCCGGCATCTCGACGAGGCGCTTCGCCTGCGGGGGCAGCCCGGGATTCGGCTCGCGGGCCAGATCACAGGTGTCGAGGGGTATGTCGAGTCAGCGGCCACGGGCCTCATCGCAGCGCGGATGCTGGCGGCAGAGCTCGGCGGCCGAGCCGCGCCCCCGCCGCCCCGCGAAACCGCGCTCGGCGGGCTGGTGCGGCACCTCACCGCCAGCAGTCCGGCGCGGTTCCAGCCCTCGAACATCACCTGGGGTCTGATGGCGACGCCAAGCGAATTCAGAAGTGTCCGCAGCCGCCGGGAACGACGGCTTTCGCACGCTGCACGGGCCGTCGAGCTCGTTCGCGGATGGGCCGATTCTCTCGGCAGGTGATGGCGATCACACCGGGGTGTGAACCTTTTTCCGCAATTTCACGTCTTTCTAGATGAATGGAGCGGGTCACGACTTTGTCACGAAGAACCCACCCGCCTGACACGCCAGAGGGATGGAGCGGTAGCGTTCAGCTCAACCGGCGTTCTGGAAAGACGATTACGGTGATTGCCGACGCCGGGACGACCGCAGAAGTGCTGGTCTTTTCGCCGGGAGCGCTGGTTTTCAAAGGTGCCCGGTTCAGCCACCGCGGCACCACGTGGGTGGTGACAGGCCGGCGGCGCGACAGCGGCGTCTTGGTCGCCGAACCGACGCCACATTAGCCCGCTTAATCACCGCCTCAATCGGGCTTTCCCCTCGGGTGACTGCGACGATGTACCGCCATCAGGTGGGCGAGGTCGACCCGCGTGTACACCTGGGTCGTGGCGAGCGAGCTGTGTCCGAGAAGCTCCTGGATGGCACGGAGATCCATGCCCGCCTCGAGAAGGTGGGTCGCGAACGCATGTCGCAAAGCGTGAGGATGGAGGTGGTTGAGATCGGCCGTGCGGTGGACCGCGCGATCGAGCACCCGCCGTACAGAACGGTCGCTGAGCCGCCCCCCCCGCTGGTTGACAAACAGGGGTTCACCGTCTCCACCAAGCTCGCGCCGCCACCGAGCCCGATCGGGGAGGTAGGCCGCGACCGCGCCTGCGGCCGGCCGGCCAAACGGAATCACCCGCTCCTTGCGGCCCTTACCGCGGACCCGCACCAGTCGTTGCGCCAAGTGGATATCCCCGAGGTCGAGGGCCACCAGCTCGCCAACCCGCAATCCGGCAGCGTACAGGAGTTCACACAGGGCACGGTCGCGACGGCCGGCGGGAGTGTCCGGAAAATTCTCCAGCAACTCTTCGATCGCGTGGCGGTCGGTGATCTCGGGAGAACGGGACTCGGCGCGCGGGTGCGGAACGGCCTCGGCTGGATTCGAGGCGACCACCCCCTCGCCGACGAGGAAGCGAAAGTGGGTGCGGAGGGCCGCGAGAGCGCGGCCCACCGATCGCGGCGCAAGGTGACGGGCGTGGAGATGGGCGAGGTAGGATCTCAGGGTTGCCGGGCTGACGGCCTGCGGGCGATCGAGACCGAGCTCGGCGGCCGCAAAGGCGATGAACGCCCGGATCTCGCGCTCGTAGGCGCGAAGAGTCGAAGGCGACAGGTTGCGCTCCCACTCGAGGTGTTTGAGGAACTCCTCGAACAGCCACGCGCCGCCGCCGAGGCCGTCCTGGGCATGGCTCATCGCAGGTTCTCCGGGGGCTGTGCGAGAGTGCCCGCAGCACGCCACCACCACAGGCGGATGACATCGCGGAGCATCTGACTCGAGTGTCGCACGGCCAGCACCCGCGACGCCTCGACGTGACGCCACCGCACGCCGATTTCACGCACCGCGAAGCCCCAGCGCCTGGCCAGCAACAAGAGTTCGACGTCAAATGCGAAACCGTCGAGACGCTGTACCGCCGCCAGCGAGCGCGCCAGATTTCCGGGGAACAGCTTGAATCCACACTGGGTGTCGTGGAGCGCAGTCAGGCGGAGGCCGCGGATCACGAGATTGAAATTGCGCCCCATCAGGTCGCGGTGACGCGGTTGGGGCGTTTCCACCAGCCGTCGAGCGACAGCGCGGGATCCAACGGCCACGGTGCGTTGAGACGCTGCCTGCCAGAGCGTTTCCAGTTCCTCGATGGGCGCCGATAGATCCGCGTCGCTGAGCAGGACCCAGTCCCCGGCGGTAAGGGCGAAACCGGTGCGGACCGCCGCACCCTTACCCCGGTTGGCGCCGTGCTCCGCGACGCGAAGGACGATGCCGTCCGCGGCCGGTACCGCCCGCGACGCGGGCACAGTCTCATCGTCGGATCCGTCGTCGACCACGATGATCTCTGCCGGCAGCCACTCGGGACGGGAGGCGAGATAAGCGTTCACCTCGGCCAGGGTTGGTGGCAGCCGCACTGCCTCGTTAAGAGCGGGAACAACCACGGACAAACGAAACCGCGTCATCGGCCGCGGCTCGCGATGGTTGCGATTTGGTGGTGTCCTTGGCGATTGTTCGAGATGGGGTCCACCGCACCAACTTAACGGAGCCCCGGGCGGAAGTCGATGCTACACTCGCGCCGGGTAGGGAGGACGGTATGGAAGCGGTTTGTTGGGAGTACAAAATCATCAATATCCGTTCCGAAAATTACCGCATCGACCCCGCCAAGGAGAGCGAACTCAACGAGCTCGGAGACGAGGGGTGGGAGCTGGTGGCCATCACCGCCATCAACTACAAGACCGCCGCGACCGACCACATCGGGATGGTCTTCAAGCGGCCAAAGGGCTGACCCGTCAGCCGGTCCCGCAGACCACGTCGGACCGCGCTGCAGCGCGAAGGATGGAACCGCGAAAACCGAGCAGCCCGGTGAGACCGAGGGTTCCGATCCCGACCAGGGCTGCCGCCAAAACCCAGCCGACGCGTGACGGTGGCACCGGATCAGAAAAACTCACTCCGGCGAGCAGCATGCCCGGGGTGCCCTGACGAACCACGGTCAAGCACAGCTGCTGCGAAGAGCCACCACGCCAAGGCGAGACCGGCTGCCCACCCAAATGCCGGCAGGGCCGGGCGCTCGCCGAGCGCCAGAATGGCGAGCAGGGTGGCGGTGCAAACGGCCAGCACAGCCACCAGGTCGGCCCACGAGACCGCCATCAGCGTCAACACCGGCGGCGCGGCAGAGTCCGTGTCGAGGGCGGTCGAATCGGTCGCATCCGACCCCGCCGAACGGTCCATCAGGGCATCCCAATCACCGGGAATCTGATCGCGGTCGTCGTTCATCGCTCGGCCAGGCTACCGACGAAAACCTCGAGCTGCATGTCGACCGGCTTGGTCTTGTAGGTGCCGGCAAGCGCGAGAATCCGCTGTACCTCCTCGTCGTCCGGTTGGCGGCCGGCCAACTCGGTGAGATAGCTTTCGGCGGCCGGGATGTTGTGGGCGCGGAGCTCGGCCAGCGCGGCGTTGAAAAGGGTGCGGTCATAAACCGCCATCAACTCGGCGTCGCCCGCCCTCTTTTCCAGGAGGTCCTTGGAAACGCTGATGGCCTTTGCGTGTTCTCCGGCGCGAAGTGCCATGTAGAGGATCGCCGCCGCGGGCTCGACTTCGAGGATCTCATCGCGCACCTCCTCCAGGCCGGGGTCGTTGGGATGGGTGCGGAGTTCGCCCATTGCCCGCTCATAGGCGGCCATCCATCGGCCCTCGGCGAGAAGGTCGCGACAGGCGGTGAGTCCTTCTGGAACCGGGGTCGGCACCGGTGTCGCGACTGCCGCTCTATATTCGTTGAGGGCCTTGTCGATCCGAACCTGATAGGGGTCATTGGCCGAGTTCTGTTCGAGGTGGAGGATCGCCTCCTCAACCCGTTTCTGGTTGTACATCTCTGCCGCTTCGACCAGGACCCGCTCGACAATCTTGATCCGGGGCTCGCCCTCGGGCTCGGGTGCGAACACGCCGGCGAACCACATGGTGGCACCGACGATCACCAATCCAACTGCGCCGATCGCCGCCCACCACTGCCACGGCAAGCGACGCTTCGGTTTTACCGGCGTCCGCCACTCGCCCTCGAGTGCCGTCTTTGGTTTGTCCGCGGCCGATCCGAAGTCCGCCGTCGCGGCAAACTCGTCCGAGAACAAATCGTCCTCGAGCTCCGGCATGACCGCCTCTCCGGCAAGCTCCTCACTGTCCGGGTGGGCGCCGCGATCGATGATCTCCTTGAGGCGCGTGCCCTCGACGTGGTTGGGGCTCAACTCGAGGGCGCGCCGTGTGAAGTCGCGAGCGAGCTCGAGGTCACCGCTTTTATGAGCCGCCCGCGCATCTTCCAGCATTGGCTCGATCCGCCGCTCGAGCTCTTCTCGTGCGTGCCGGATATGCTCGATGCGGTCGATGGCCTCTTCGTGATGACGGTCGATGAGGAGGATCCTCGACCACGCGTCGATCGCGGCCGCATAGTGGTCGGCCGCGGCGGCGGTACCACCCTTGATCAGGAGGTCGCGGATCATCGCGTTTGGGTCGTTCGGGTCGACGCTCTCGGCGCCGTCATCTTCGGCAAAAGAGGAGGCCGAGGTTTCGAAGAGGCGGTCCGCTTCCATACCGCCGTCTTCGTAGTACGCCTCTGCCGACAAGGACTCTGAGCTGTGGGTCGTCCGGTGCCGGGCTGGCGGCCCCGGGTGCGGGTCGGCGTCGAAACGAGGCGCCTCAGCGTCGAATTCGGGTGCGGCAGCGCCAAAGTCAGGCCCGTCGTCTCCAAAACCGGGAGAGCCGGCGCCGAGGTCGGCCACGTTGGTGCCGAATTCCGCAGCGCCGGTGTCGAATTCGGGAACTTCGTGCGAGTCGGTGACATGGACATCGGGGCGCGCGCCGCGTCTCGGTTCGGCAACCTCGAACAGCTCGTCGGTGTCGGCGGTCGGGCCACCGTCCTCTGACGCCGGCAACGGTTGAGCGCCCTCGGGTGCAAAACCGGCTTGCTCCAGCGATACGTCCCCACCGCGCTCGATCGCGGCGATAGTGGCGGCGATTTCCCGATGGTGGGGATCGAGCGCCTGCGCCATCATGACGAAGTTTGCGGCCTCCTGAGAGTCCCCGCTCGCGAGCGCTTCACGTGCCCGCGAGAGGAACTGGCTTACCTGCGATTCGCCCTTTGTTGCGGCCTCGATCTGAGCGAGAAGGCCGCGTGCCTCCTCGTGACCCGGGAGGTCGAGGAGCACTTGCTCGATCTTAGCTCGCGCCGCATCGAAGTCGCGGTTGTTGAAATCCTCCATCGCCTCGATGACGAGGCTGTTGATGGCCTCGGTGGTCGGCGCCTGCAGCTGGCCGAGGATGTCGTTGAGATCGACCGCGCCAGCGCCCGACGAGAGCTGGTGATGAAGGTTTTTGGCGGGTGAGTAGCCGGGGTCGAGGCGGAGGACGAACTCAAGCCCGATGAGCGCCTCCTCCCGGTTGCCCTGTTGGAGCTTGCCGACAACCTGTTTGAAGGCGGTCATCACGCGCTCCTGTGCTTGCGGAGAAAGGTCGGGATTGCCCGGATACGCCATATGAATGATGGTATCAGGGGGTCGCGGAAAGGGTCAACGGCGGACCATGCGGTCGCGTCTACATCCGCGCACCGTGAAAGACGAGGCGCGCCCGAGTTCCTCCCGATTCCAGGCCCTCCAGCTCAAGCGCACCGCCGTGGTCGGCGACGATGCGATGAACCAGGGCCAAGCCCATACCCGACCCCCGCCCCTTGGTGGAGAAAAACGGTTCAACCAAGGTTTCGGTGTCCTCGATCGGAAGTCCGACACCGGTGTCCTCGACTTCGATCACGACATCATCGTCGGCGACACGGGCGACTATTGTGATGTTGCCGTCGCCGGTAATCGCCCAGACAGCATTGTCGAGGAGGTTGACGAGGGCCTGCCGCAGGAGGATCGGGTCAACTAGGGCTCGGACCGGGTGGTCGGGAAGCCTGACTTGAACATTGAGACCGTCGCGGACTCCGCCGTAGAGGGAGCAGAGCTCGCGCAGGATTCGGTCAATAACGGTCGGTTGAGGATTGATCGTTGGCATCCTGGCATATTCTTGGAAGGCGTCGACGAGCTCCTTGAGTCCCGTCACCTGAGCCACGATCGCCTCGCAACCCGAGATCACGATCTCCCGAAGCTCTTGATCGAGACCGTCCGCGCGACGCTGGATTCTCTCTGCCGCGAGTTGAATCGGCGTCAGCGGGTTCCGGATTTCGTGCGCGATTCGCTGCGCAACCTCGCTCCACGCCGCCTGCCGCTGGGCTTGGATCAGCTGTGTCAGGTCATCAATCGCCACCACCCGCCCGCCACCGGGAAGAGGTCGGGAGGTGATGTCGACATGAACCGTTTCGCCGCCGGTTTCAAGGTTGAGCTCACAATTCATGTTCGACGGTTGCTGCGGAAGCAGGCGCTCATGGAGTCCTTCGAGTCCAGGCCGATTGAGATCGTCGAGAGGACGCCAACTGTGCCCCCACTCTGCGTGTCCGAGCATTTTCGCCGCAGCCGGATTTGGGCGAAAATGTTCGCCGTTGGCGTCCACGGACAGCACCCCTGTTGGTACTGTCGCCAATAATGTCGTCAGCTCCTGGTTTGAGGCCAGGATCTCGGCTTCGGTCGCGCGAACCCGGCGGACCATGGCGTTAAACGAATTCACCAAAACAGCAACCTCGTCCGAGGCCGGCACGTCCACTTCCTCCATCGCATCGCCTTCAGCCACGCGCTGGGTGGCGGCAGTGACCACCAACAGTGGCTCGGTGAACCGGCGTGAAAGGTAAAGGCCGACCCAGACGGTGGCAAAGAGCAGCAGCAGGGTCACAGCGAGAAGAACCAGGACCGTTGTCGCCGTGATCGTGCCTTGCTTCTGTTTCATTTCCTGAAACTGGGCGTCCGCGGCGATCGAGTTTTCGAGGTGCAGGAGCAGCTCGCGCGGCAGCATGTCCCCGACGACGACCCGGCCGTCACGCACAGTCGGGCTCCACGCCCGGAGCAAGAGGCCGCCGCGCCACCGGTCGGCGCGCACCCCCGCCGACTGCAGGTTCTCCCACCGTAACGGCGGTAGCGAGGCTGGTATCCTGCGTGGGTCTGCGACCATTTCCACCAGATCGTCGCCGTCGTAAACCGCCACCAGATCCACCCCAAGGAGGTTTTGCAGGCGGACGAGATCCGGCTCGCGATCGTCGCCCGCGAGCTCCTCGGAGGCGACCGCCGCCTGCCGCTCGAGGTGTTCCTCGATCAACTCTCGAAGCTCCACCGTGACCTCGGCGCCGCCGCGAAGGATGGTCTCCACCGGGGCCGAAAACCAGCGATCGATCGATCCCTGGAGGAGATTGGTCGCGATCAGGAAGATGAGGATCACCGGGACGAATGTGAGCCCGACATACGTCAGGACCAACTTGGTCCGAAATCGGCTCCCGAGAACACCAGCGCGGCGTTCGACCGCCAACCGCACCACGTTTCGTAGGAGGATGAAGCTGAGGATGAGGATCAACGAGATATCGAGATACCAGAGGACGAAGAGGAGGATCCGATTGGTGAGCTCTTCCGGTGAGGTTTCCTGGGCGCGCTGGAGGAGGTAAAACCCGCCCGCCAACAGGAGCATGAGAATCACGAACGCCCGGATCAACGACTTGTTCTCTCGGTGGTGGCGGCCCCAGGTCTCGCGCAGCGGTCTCATGGGGCGGTCTCCGGAGAGCCACCGAAAGGGAGGGTCATTCTACGTCCCGTTGCGCCTCGAGTCGCACCTCAACCCAGTCGGTCCCCTCGGTGGTCGGGAAGACCAGCCAGCTGGTGCCACTCGCAAACACTGCCCGGACGCGAACCCGCAAGTACGCGTCTCGGCGCGCCTGTGGCAATGGCACCTCGACCGCCGGCGGCGCGAGGAGCCACCTTCGCGCGGCGTCCTCGGTTTCCACCTCTCGGCTGACCGTGGTCGAACCGTTGACCACGAGCTGGCACAGATAACGCCCGGTCACGGCGTCGAAGGCCACTGTCGCCCGCGCCACACCTTTCCAGACCCGGCGGTCGGGAATCATGCGGCGCCGCGAATACACCCTCAATGGGTAGTTGATCTCTACGGTCGCCCCTGACGAAAGGCTTCCGGCTGCGGGCTCCGGCAACTCTGAAGCGAGCTCGAAGCGCACCACAATCTCATTGTTCCCACGGTCGACCTCGAGGAGGATCGGCTCGCTGGCTGATACTGCGGCGAGAACGAGGGCGGCAAAAACCGGCGACATACAGCCGCAATTCTAACCGAAATGGCTCGTTCGTGCGGCGCCGGGAAGGTACGTGAGCGATCTCGTTTCGTGGCAGGACTTTCAGCGCGTGGAATTTGGCATTCGTGGTCGAATTTCCGCCGAAATGGCAGGCTGGTGTTACAGTATGAGGGTTACAGCGACTGCATTGGGGGGGACGCGATGAGCGCCAACATACCCGGCTGGTCACCGGAGATCGAACGTGGATTCAAGGAGGTCCTGTTCAGGTTCCTCGAGGAGATCCAGTGCACCCGGGCCGCGCTCTACCTCTACGGCCCGGAAGGCAAATTCCTGCTCGCCACTCAATACGGATTTGGCCGTCGCGATGTCCTCGCCATCGAACACGGGCTCGAGGAGCCGATGGTGAGGAAAGCGCGGGAGCTCAACGGGATTCCGGCGGCCTTCAACCGGAAGAACGAGCTTGGGCCCCTGACCGACTATCTCAAGAGCGCCGGCAACTCGAAGCTCCTCCTGGTGCCGCTGATCGCCGGCGACGAGATCATCGGATTCGTGGATGCGCGCGACAAGGGTCGCAAGCGCATCTTCGAACGAAATGATGTCAGCAACGCGAAGAAGATCGCCACGGCGATGGTCGAGTTCGCGCAACGAAGCGGCTTTGTGGCGGCTGACGAAGACAGCGCGGTCGTCGACGTCGTCGAAAAGCCAACGCCGCGACCCGTCGAGCTCGGCCCACCGCAGCCGCCGATGCTCGATGAGCCGGCTCTCGAGGGCGTCCACGACGCGGCGCTCGACGCCGTTCTCGAACACCAGGTGGTAGCGGTGGCGGTGACGCTGACGGTGGCGACTGGCGCCGCAACTCTTGTCAACCTGCGAGAGGGCGGGCCCGAGCTTGATCGCGAGGCCCTCGTCCGCCATCAGACCTCGGCTCTGGTCGAGGCAGGCGTCGCGCCACCGGATCGAGGATCCTGGCACGTCGAGGTCCGGCGGGTCCCAGCGGTTGCGGATTCCACGGCATCGTCAATGATCGCTTCGGCGGTGCTGCTCGAACGTTCTGCGGTCGGGACTCTCACCGCCTCGGTGATATCCGGCGGTGGAGCGACGGCCGCTCGGGCAACCCTGGCCCGGCTCAAGGCGCGCGCCGACGACGCCTGCGAGAAATCGACGTTACGGTTTTCGCGCCGCAACCTCGCGCGACGACTCCTGCAACCCGGAGTGCGGACCTACCCGGATCTCGTTGCGCATTCCGAGTCCGTGTCACGTCTCGTGTTTTCGATGGCCAGGGAGCTCGATCTGGGGTCCGGTCTCACGGAGGACGCGGCGCTTGCCGGGCTGCTGCACGACGTTGGCATGCGGGAGCTTGACTACGAGCGCCTCTATCGCAATGATGCGCCTTCGGCGGACGACCGAGTCAGATACCAGAAACACCCGATGCTTGGAGAGCGGATCCTCGCCGGCACCGGCCTCGACGATGTGATCGCAGCGGTTCGCCACCACCACGAGCGCTGGGACGGCACCGGGTATCCGGACCGCCTGGCACGCGAGGAGATACCGTACCTCGCCCGGCTCGTGCACGTTGCCGAAGTCTTTGATGTTCTCACCGTACCCGGCCGCTACCGGCCCACCGTCAGCCCGGATCGTGCGTTCGAGATCATCGACCGCGGCAAGGGGCACCAGTTCGATCCTCAGATGGTGGAGGTTCTCGGCAAGGTGATGCGATGAGCGACGGCCGCCGGGTCCTGGCGACCAATCGAAGAGCCCGCCACACCTATCACCTCCTGGAGCGAGAGACGGCCGGAATCGAGCTCCTCGGTACCGAGGTCAAGGCGATCCGCTCGGGAAAAATCAACCTCAAGGAGGCGTACATCGCCTTCGTCGGCGGTGAGGCCTTTCTCGTCGGCTGCCACGTGGGCGCCTACGATGCTGCCGGCTACGCCCACCATGATCCGGTCCGCCGCCGCCGCCTGCTGCTTCACAAGCGGGAGATCGAGCGCCTTGCCGGCAAGGTCCGGGAGAAGGGGCTCACCGTCGTACCCTTGACCGTCTTCCTCGACGGCAACCTGATCAAGATGGAGATCGCGTTGGCTCGCGGCAAGCAGCTCCACGACAAGCGCGAGACCCTGCGCCGCCGCACTCTCGATCGCGAGGCGGAGCAGGCGATCAAGGATCGCGTGAAGTAACGAGGGCGCGATTTGACGACAGCGTAATTGCGGCGTAAATTGATGACCGCGCGAGCGCACCCGCGTCCGCCGCCCTGACCACAGCCACGGCGGGAACGTCACGGGTGGTTACGACGTTTTTCTGATCGCAGACGGAGACGGAGACGGTGAGCATGCAGGACGAGATCATCATTCGCGGCGCGCGCGAACACAATCTGGCCAACATCGATGTCAACATACCCCGCAACCGCCTGGTCGTGATTACCGGGGTCTCCGGTTCCGGCAAGTCTTCACTGGCCTTTGACACGCTGTTTGCCGAAGGTCAGCGGCGTTATGTCGAGTCCCTGTCGGCCTATGCGCGCCAGTTTCTCGATCAGATGGAAAAGCCGAACGTCGACATCATCGAAGGACTGTCGCCCGCGATCTCGATCGAACAGAAGACCACCTCCCGCAACCCCCGGTCGACAGTCGGCACCGTCACCGAGATCCACGACTATCTGCGCCTTCTCTGGGCCTCGATCGGAGTTCCCCACTGCCCCGACTGCGAGATCCCGATCCGCCCGCAGAGTGTTGAACAGATGGTCGACCAGCTTCTCGGGCATTCGGATGGAACCCGTTTCATGCTGATGGCGCCGGTGGTGGAAGGGCGCAAGGGGGAGCACCGAAAGGTCTTTGCGCAGATGGTCCGTGAGGGCTTCGTGCGGGCACGGGTCGACGGAAAGATCATCGAGGCCGCCGATCCTCCGGCGCTCGACCGAAAGCGCAATCACACCATCGAGGTGATCGTCGACCGCCTTTCGGTCCGTGATGGCGTAGCTTCGCGTCTGGCCGACTCGCTGGAGACCGCCCTCAGGGTCGGCGAAGGCCTGGCACTGGCGGCGCTGGCGGGTGGCGAGGAGTTGGTGCTTTCGGCGCGCCACGCCTGTCCCGAGTGTGGCTTTTCGTTGACCGAAGTTTCGCCGCGGCTGTTCTCCTTCAACTCGCCCCAAGGAGCCTGTCCGACCTGTTCAGGGCTCGGCTTTCTACGCGAGGTCGATCCGGAAAAGTTGATCATCGATCCCGAGCGATCAATCGCGGCCGGTTGTCTGGCGATGGTCGGCAAGAGTCCGGGGTCATGGTTTCGGCACCAGGTCGAGCAGCTGTCCGAAGCCGTGGGCTTCGATCTCCACACCCCGTGGCGGCGGCTGCCCGAGGAGGTGCGGCAGGTGCTCATGTATGGCACCGACGGCGAGCACGATTTCGTGTGGGAGGGCAGCAAGGGGGCCTACCGTTACCGCGACCGATTCGAGGGCGCGATTCCACGCCTGGAGAGGAGGTATGCCGAAACCAGCTCCGAGGAGATTCGCCGCGAGCTCGAACGCTACATGTCATTCGCGCCCTGCGGCGACTGTCACGGCGCCCGCCTGCGCCGCGAAGCCTTGGCAGTGAAGGTCATAGGGCGTGATCTGGTCGAGGTTTCCGCGCTGCCGGTCAATCGTGCGCTCGAGTGGTTCAGCCAGCTCGAGCTGTCGGACCGTGACGCCGAGATCGCCGACAAGATCCTGCGTGAGGTTCGCGACCGACTGGGGTTTTTGGTTTCGGTCGGGCTCGACTACCTGACACTCAACCGGATGGCAGGCACCCTTTCAGGTGGGGAAAGCCAGCGGATACGCTTGGCAACACAGGTCGGCTCCAAGCTCATGGGTGTCCTCTATGTTCTCGACGAGCCGTCCATCGGACTTCATCAACGCGACAACCGCCGGCTCCTCGACACGCTCAAGGGGATGCGCGACCTCGGCAATACGGTGGTCGTGGTGGAGCACGACGAGGAGACGATCCGCGAAGCTGATTGGATCATCGACCTCGGACCGGGCGCGGGTCGACATGGCGGCCGGGTCGTGGCCAGCGGGCCACCATCGTCGTTGGCCGAGGTGGAGGAATCTCTGACCGGAGCCTACCTGTGCGGCAGGCGCAGCATCCCGGTGCCGGTGAAGCGGTCACCCGGCAATGGCGGTCGCCTCGTGGTCCTGGGCGCGGCCGAGCACAACCTCAAGGAAATCGATGTCGAGATTCCGCTCGGGCGGCTGGTCTGCGTGACCGGCGTGTCCGGCTCCGGGAAGTCGACCCTGGTCAACGAGATCTTGCACAAGGCGGTGGCGCGAGAGATTTATGGCACTCTTGCTCGCCCGGGTCGTCACTCTGGTCTGGATGGCGCCGAGCACCTCGACAAGGTGATCGCAATCGACCAGTCGCCGATTGGGCGGACCCCACGCTCGAACCCCGCCACCTACACCAAGGTTTTTGATCCCATCCGTTCCCTCTTCGCCGCCACCACTGACGCCCGCGCTCGCGGCTACACTCCCGGGCGGTTTTCGTTCAACGTCAGGGGGGGGCGCTGTGAGGCGTGCCAGGGTGCGGGCCAGCTTCGGATCGAGATGCACTTTCTGCCGGATGTCTTCGTCACCTGTGATCAATGCCGCGGTTCGCGGTACAACAGAGAGACCCTCGAGGTGCATTTCAAGGGCCTCAATATCGCCGAGGTCCTCGATCTCACCATCGACCAGGCGCGTGAGATCTTTGCCGCGGTCCCCAAGATCATTCGCGTCGTCGACACCTTGAGCGCCGTCGGTCTCGGCTACCTCCACCTCGGGCAGCCGGCTCCCACTCTCTCCGGCGGTGAAGCGCAGCGCATCAAACTGTCTCGCGAGCTCGCCAAACGCGCGACCGGCCAGACCTTGTACCTGCTCGACGAGCCCACCACCGGCCTTCACTTCGACGACGTCCACAAGTTACTCGCTGTGCTGCACGCATTGGTTGACCGCGGCAACACGGTGGTGGTGATCGAACACAACCTCGACGTCATCAAGACCGCCGACTGGATCATCGATCTCGGCCCCGAGGGTGGCGACGGCGGCGGCGAGGTCGTCATCGCCGGCACCCCGGAGCAGGTCGCGCGCTGCAAGCGGTCGTACACCGGCCAGTTCCTCAAGCGCTTGCTGTGAACCCGTGCCCACAACACTATCGGGTACCTCCATCAACGATCTGCGGTTGGCCGTGGATCATTGACGTGTACTCGGGAGCAGGTGACGAGTCCGCGGTTGCCGCGGAGCTTGAGATCCATTTGCACCTCCGGGGTCACTTTTTTCCCGGGATTTCCACGAAAACAAGCGTGGTTGCAGGGTTTTCTGGGGTTTTGCCCTTGACAGCGAAGCGCCAGGCGGCCACTATGTCAATACAACTTAGATCTGGAGGTTCCTATGAACAAGACCGAAATGGCTATGAAACTTGCGAAGAAGACCGGCGTTAGCCAGGGGAAGGCCGCGGAAATCATCGACACGATGTTCTCCGCCCATCCGCGCACTGGCCTCATCGCATCGGCGCTGGATGCGGGTGAGAAGGTCACCATCCCGGGGTTTGGGACCTTTGCCACCAAACACCGCGGTGCACGCCAGGGGCGCAACCCGGCGACCGGTGCGACCATCACTATCGCGGCCAAGAAGTATGTCCACTTCAAGCCGGGCAAGACCCTTCGCGAGCGCGTCGAGAAGTAGCAGCGGCCGTCTCGAAAGCACACCGGCCCATGCTTGAGACCGATGCGGGCCGGTGGTCACGGACCATGAACTTGATTCGATGAAGAGGGCCGGGCGGATGCCCGGCCCTTTTTTGACCGCAGAGCTCACGCTGAAGCTCAGTGAAATATCCGGATTAGCGAGTGGCAAACCGATACGGCGTGGTCACCGTGGCGTAAGTTTTGACACGCACTCCGTCCTTGGTCGCCGGTTTGAAGCGGTACTTTCTCACCGCCGCCATCACCGCCTCTGGAATGCCGAAATCGGCATCATCCGCGCGCAGCACCTCAACGCTCTCAACGAGACCATCGGCGCCGACTGTTGCCTGGACGATCACAATCCCTTGCCGGCGCGAATACAGCGCGGCGCGCGACCACTCCACTTCGGCGTCCTTGATAAGGACCGGCAGCGTATCGATCTCTGAGGGATCGACAACCGAATTCTGCGCGCCGCCAGGCTTCTGCGCGGCGGCTGTTGTCGGCTCGGGTATCGGGACGCGGGTCGGCGGCGCGGTCGAAGATGCGGCCGGTGGCATTGTCGGCGGTGGCGGTGTCGGTGTCACCACGGCCTGTATCGTCTCGGGCACCGCCGCCGCATCGGCCGTCTCCGCAACTGCGGTCGCCGTTTGTTGTGCAATGGCGTTTTGTCGGGCCTCGTCGGCGGCACGTTGTCGTTCCTTCTCGAGCTCCACCTCGCGCTGACGCTGTTCCTCCTCCTCGGCTGCGATCTGGCGTTGCAGGTCTTCACGTCGCTGTTGCTCTTCCCGGCTCAATTGACCCTGTTGCGCCCTGCGCTCGCTGTCGGCGAGGCGGCGCTGGAGCTCATCGATCTTTGCTTGCCGATCGAGCAGCTCGGTGCGGATCTGCGCTTCCTTTTCGGCCATCATTTCGGCCACCAGGCCTTGGGCCAACTCACGCATCTTCTCATCCTGCTCCTGTCGTTGGGCGGCGATCTCCTCGGCAGTTGGGGTCGGAGGGATCGGAGGAGCCGATGGCTCTCGCAAGACGGTCAGCCACAGCACGGCGGCCGCGACGGCCGCCCCGGCCGCTGCGACGCCCACCCAGACGCCGGTGCCGACACGAGCGGCGGACCGCGTTTCGGGCTCGGGTGTGATCACCGGTTCCGGCTCGACGACCGGAGCCAGGTACGGGCTGACATCAAGCTCGAGCTCGCGGGCTCTTTCTTTTTCCTCAGTTTCGATCTCGGCGCGAAAGAGCCTGTCCATGAAGAGGGCGAGATTGAAGGTTGTGGGACTGTAGGCGCCGCCGTAGAGCAGCCGGTCGAGCTCCTTTTTGAAATCTGCAGCCGAACTGAAGCGGTCGTTGGCGCGGGTGGCAAGGGAGCGCTGGAGAAGTGCCTTGATGTCGGCGGGGAGAGGCTCGTCGTCATACGCCATGCGCGCAGTATCGAGCGCCGCCTGGCGAGCCTCGGGTGCTTCGGGCAGCCTCGAGCCCGTCAGCAGCTGAAAAAGTATCGCGCCCAACGAGTAGACATCGCCGCGACGACTCGGGGTTCGGGACACGAGGACCTCGGGGGCGAGATAGGGATGGATGAGAGTGGCCGCGCCGTGGTCATCCGCCAGCGCGAGCAGTTGCTCAGCGAGGCCGAAGGCGGTTACGACGCCCTCTCCGTCGTTGGTCACGAAGATCAGGCCGGGATGCAGAAAGCCGTGTACGACCCGCTCGCCGTCCACCTCGACCGTCAGTGTCATGGAGAGGGCGAGGGCGATCTTCTCGACAATCAGGAGGGCATTGTCGACCGGGATCGGAAACTGCTCGGCGGCCACTCGTGCAAAGACCAGGCTCAGGGGTTGCGACGGCACATAGTCGAAAGCGATGGCGGGGGTCGAGCCGTCAATGGCATGGTCGACACCGGATGCGACGTTGGGCGACTGGACCCCGGCGGCGACCTTTCGCGCGCGGTCGAATGCTGCGGCGACCTCGGCGGTCGGAACATGTGCACCGTCGAAGACCCTCAGCCACACGATGCGGCGAACGCCGCGGCTGTCAAACTCCCCGGCACGGAAGAGATGGCCCAGGGGATCGGAGAGCACCTCCTTGAAGCGGAGGTAGGAAGCGAATGTTCGGTAGGCCTCGGCCATGAATGTCCTCCCGATCGAAGCTACCACCGCGCCGCGTGAGCGGTCAACGCCGCGAACTCAGCAGGTGGGCTACCGCACGATTGTGTTCGGTTAGGGTGCTAGAGAACGTGTGACCGCCGCCGGGATGGGCGACGAAGTAGAGAAACCCTGTCGTGTCCGGCGAGATGGCCGAGCTCAGGGCGGCGCGACCCGGCGAGTTGATCGGGCCGGGTGGCAGCCCTGGATAACGGTAGGTGTTGTATGGGTCGTCGGTTTCCCAGTGGATGCGCAGCAGGCGTCCTTGCCAGGCATTATTCCGTTTGAGAGCGTAGATTACGGTCGGGTCGCATTGGAGGAGCATTCCCCGGCGCAGACGATTGAGAAAGACGCCGGCAATCAGGCCGCGTTCGGAATCGAGCGACGTTTCAGCCTCGACCAGTGATGCAAGGGTGACGATCTCGAGCGGCGTCCCCCACAACGTTGCAACGGCTTCGACCTCCTCTCTCCAAACCGCCGCGAATCGGTCGACCAGGTACCTGGCCGCCGCGTCTGCGGAGACTCCGACCGCGAATCGGTAGGTGTCCGGGAAGAGAAAGCCCTCCAGCGACGGCGCATCGGGGGCGATGTCGGCAATCCATGCCGTGTGATCGATGATGGCGCTCCAGTCGGCCTCGGTTCCGACCCGGAGGGAGATGAACTGATCGCCAATCGTCACCGCATCGGCGCCCTCGACGACCGTGACCTCGAACATCTCGACCCTGCCGTCGAGGAGCATCTCGAGGACGTCCACCGGCCGACTGCCGGCCGGAACGACATAATGCCCCCAGTGGAGCGTTCTGCCCGACGCCCGAACCCGCAGGTACAACCGTCCAGCCATGGGTGATGGAAGAAGCGAGACCCGAGCGAGATCGTCGAAAATCGTTCGCGCCGTAGACCCGGTTGCAATGTCGAGCTCGACCTCGGACGCGGAGCGGACCCCGCACAGCATGTGATACCACCACGCCGTTACCGATGCCGTGGCGACCACGCCGAGTGCGATCACGACAAGCGTGAGACGGCGCTTCATTGCGGCTCGATCACGGCTTTATCGGCGGCGCCGGAGCTCGCGAGCAGAGATACTCCTCGAGCAGGACCTGGGCCGCGATGTCGTCTACCGGGCGGCGGGGATCTCGTCCTGCGGTGCGCGCGCGACGCCGGGCCTCGTTGGTGG
The DNA here is from genome assembly GCA_963733915.1 of Candidatus Sulfomarinibacteraceae bacterium. GTDB lineage: Bacteria > Acidobacteriota > Thermoanaerobaculia > Thermoanaerobaculales > Sulfomarinibacteraceae > Sulfomarinibacter. Next base: position 567,036 of record CAVTEP010000011.1, on the reverse strand, counting down.
TCAGATACTCGCCCTGGAAAACGACCGATGCCCCGCGGGCCCCAAGCGCCTCAGCGAGTCGCTGGCTGCGTCGCGCCGAGGCGCCTATCGAGCCGTCCGCGAGGGACGGAAGCCCGAGAACAATGCGGGTGGCGCCGATGTCGGAGGCTTCTTTGATGATTCGATCAACCGCCCGCTCGACTCCGTCGTATGGAACGATCTTCAAGGGCGAGGCGACGCCCCGAAGGTCGTCGCCGACCGCCAGGCCCATTCGTCTTCCGCCAGGATCAACTCCCAGATACAGCACGCCACCATTGTACGCATGATCCGCGGTGGTCATCGAGACCGGCGGCGCTGCCGCATATCTCACCACCTCGCTACTGCGGCCCGCGATATGCAGCAATCTGCGGCGTTTACTCCCATCGGGCTGCTCGACGTACTGTCGAGTACGACTCCGCGGCCCTCAGGTCGAAACACCACATCTCACAACATCTCACGGGCCTCGCGACGCGACGTGGTGAGATTGCGGGCTAGTCGATTGACGGGCTACAATATTCGGGGAACCGCACAGCCGGCAGGAGGTCCATGATCCATCGCGACACCGTCCGGCCGACCATAGCGCGGCGGCTGTCGCTGCTGGTGTCGGTCATTCTCTTCGTGGCGGGCACGGCCGTGGCCGCCGACGAAAAGGAGCGGGTGCTTCTCTTCGCCGAGGTGCAGACCGCTACCGCGGAGGGCTGGCGGGGCGAAGGCGGCGTCCACATCGTGTACCAGGACATTGACATCGTCTGCGATCAGGCGGACTACAACAGCGTCACGGGCGATGTCCTCGCACAGGGAAACGTCGTTATCGACCGTGGTCCGAGTCGGTTCACCGCCGCCGAGGCCCGGTTCAACCTCGAGACCAAAACCGGGGTGTTTTACCACGCCACCGCCTTTGTCGATCCCATGTACACGTTCACCGGGGACGAGATCGAAAAGCTCGACGACACGCATTACCGAATCGACCACGCGACATTTACCACCTGCGACACCGACCGGCGGCCGCCGTGGAGCTTTCATGTTCGCAAAGCGCTGGTCGAGGAGGAAGGTCTCGGACGTTTCACGAGCGCGGCCATGAAGGTCCAGGGAGTGCCGGTCTTTTACCTCCCATACATGGTGTGGCCGGTGAAACAGGAGCGGGCGGCGGGTCTTCTCATGCCCCGACTCGGCTACTCCAACCAGCGGGGGTTCAACATCGGGCTACCGATGTTCGTGCCCATCGGTCGCAGCTACGACACCACGATTTTCGCCGATTACTACGAGAAGGGCTACTACGGCCTCGGCAACATCTGGAGGTGGGCGCCCGTGGACGGCGCCCGCGGGGAGATCAACTTCTACGCGATCTGGGACCGACAGAACGACCAGGCGGAGTGGAAGGTCTTTGGAAACCACCGCCAGGATGATTTCCTCGGCTTCAATCTCCTGGCTCAGGTCGAGAACCTCTCAGACATCGATTTCTGGCAGGATTTCGACCGCACCTTCGACGCCAACACTCGCCGCGACCTCTACACCTTTGTCTATATGACCCGGTCTTTCGGACCCTATGCCTTGAACCTCCGCGCCGATCACCGCCAGACCTTTCTGAGTTCTGCCGATGTCGTCCTCAGCCAGATCCCCGAGATCGAGCTTCGTTCGGGGTCGACGGCGGTTGCAGGCTCACCCATCTACCTCAACCTGATCTCGTCGCTCAACTACTTTGCCGTCGACCGAGGTGGCGACCTGGTTGGGCAGTACGGACGCGCCGACATTTTCCCCCAGTTCTCATACACCCTGCCGGGACCGCCATGGCTGTCGGTGACACCCCGGGTCGGAGGTCGATTCACCTACTACACCGACCAGCTCACCGAGAATCGCCGGGCCTTCGCGGGCGAAGCCATCGACCGCATCTATGCGACCGGCGCGGTCGATCTCGTCGGTCCGAGCCTGTCGCGAGTATTCGAAGGCGGTTTCGGCCCGTTTGAAAAGGTCAAGCACCTCATCGAGCCGCGCATCGAGTATCGCTATCTGACAACCACCACCGACGTCGCCCGGATCCCCATCTTCGACGAGGTCGACTCCACACCCAGAGACGCCAGTCTGATGTCGTTCGTGCTCGCGAACCGCCTCTTGGGTCGCGGCGACGAACGCGTCGGCACCCGCGAAATCGGTTCCCTGGAGCTCATCCAGACCTACTCCTTCGACCTCCCGCTCAACACAGGCGAAGGTGGTCAAACCAGCCAATTGGGGCCGTTGGGGGCCGCGCTGCGACTGACACCGATCCAGGGCACCGGCCTCGACGCGCGGCTCTCCTACGACTTGCTGTTCAAGAACCTGCTCTCAACCTCGCTCGCGGCCTCGCTGCAACGGCCGATGGGCATGCTCAATCTCACCTGGTATCAGAGCTACAATCCGCGCACCGGCGATCGGTTTTCGTCACAGCTGCGGAGCCTCGTGAGTTTCCGCAAGGCGGGCTTTCCTCTCGACGCCTCGGTCCAGATCGCCTACGACATCGTCAATAACACCTTTGGAGACCAGCGCTACCTGCTCGGCTATCAGGGCAGCTGCTGGAACATTTCGGCCCAGTACCGTGACACCAGAATCGGCGCCTTCCCGACCCGCGAGTTCCTGCTCGTGATTGGTCTCAAGGGAGTGGGCGCGTTGCCCGAGATCAGGGGAAACCTGGGGGGTTACTGACTGCAATTCCGTCCATCGCCGGTTGCCGGCGGTGGACGGAATTGCTGGCGGAGGGAGTGGGATTCGAACCCACGGAGGCGTGAACCTCACCGGTTTTCAAGACCGGCGCCTTCGACCACTCGGCCATCCCTCCCGGGTTCTCTACTCTATACCGAAACTGCATGTTGTCGGAACCCGTGCCCGTCTTCGTCTCCGTGCCCGAGGGTGGTGTCATTCATTCGGAGACGGAGACGGAGACGGAGACGGAGACGGAGACGGAGGGGAAGAGACCTCCGTCCGGCCGCGATCTTTACAGTCACCCGCCCGCCACGTACAATACCCCCCCCGGTGCGGAGAGGTGCTGGAGTGGCCGATCAGGACTGCCTGCTAAGCAGTTGTCCGGGGTTAACCTGGACCGCGGGTTCGAATCCCGCCCTCTCCGCCATTCGTTTTACAACCCGCATCGTCGATATCGCCATCGGAGACCAGCCATGACCCCGAGCTCGCTCTTCTCACCGTGTCATAGGTCGCCGTAGCGAGGTGGTGAGAGGTGAAAGCTTTGGTCAGGACCCGCATTGCCCCCAGCCCGACCGGTGACCCTCACGTCGGCACCGCGTACGTGGCCCTTTTCAACTATGCGCTGGCTCGGCAGAGCGAAGGCAGCTTTGTGCTCCGCATCGAGGACACCGATCGCGGCCGCAGTACAGCGGCCAGCGAACAGCAGATTCTCGACGCGCTGTCGTGGTTGGGTCTCGAGTGGAACGAGGGCCCTGACGTGGGTGGTGCGTTCGCGCCGTACCGGCAAAGCGAACGCACCTCCATCTATCGCGAGCAGATCGAGGTGTTGGTGGCCAGGGGCGCGGCCTACCCATGCTTCTGCACCCGGGAGCGTCTGGAGACGCTGCGCGCCGAGCAGAAGGCGGCCAAGGGGCGGCTGGGCTACGACCGGCTGTGCCGGTCGATCGACTCCGAGGAGGCGAGGCGGCGTCGTGCGAGCGGCGAGGAGCACGTGATCCGCCTCGCCATGCCGGAAACCGGCGAGACGATCGCCCACGACCTCCTGCGCGGCGACATCGCAATCGCCAACGCTCAGGTTGATGACCAGGTGCTCCTCAAGTCGGACGGTCATCCGACCTACCACCTCGCCAACGTCGTTGACGATCACCTCATGGAGATCACTCACGTGGTCCGCGCCGAGGAGTGGATCTCCTCGCTGCCCAAGCACGTCCAGCTCTACCGGGCTTTTGGCTGGGAGCTGCCGGTTTTCTGCCATCTCCCCCTGTTGCGCAACTCCGACACCTCCAAAATTTCGAAACGCAAGAACCCGGTCAGCCTCGACCATTACCGACAGGCCGGGATCCTCCCCGAGGCCCTGCTCAACTACCTCGCGCTGATGGGCTGGACGATGCCCGACGAGCGTGACCAGTTCTCACTCGCGGAGTTCGTTGCCGCGTTCCGCCTCGAAGACATCAGTCTTGGTGGTCCAGTCTTCGATCTCGAAAAACTCGATTGGCTCAACGGGAAGTACATTCGGGACCTCGGGGCCGAAGAGCTGCTCGAGCGGCTACGCGGCAACGTCCTCTCCGACGACTATTTGCTGGCAATTCTGCCGCTGGTCCAGGAGCGCATCGAGAACCTCGCCGACTTCGTCGCCTACGCCGATTTCTTCTTTGTCGGCGATGTGCGGTACGAGGATTCCGCGCTGCCCAAACTGGTCGCCAAGGACCGCACGCCGGCACAGACGGCGAAGGCATTCCGGATCCTGCTTGAAGAGCATCTCGATGAAATCCTCGATTGGAACGCCGCCACAATCGAGGCGGCGACACGGGCCTTCTGCGACGCGCAGGAATGGACGCCCAAGGAGCTCTTCATGCCGATCCGGGTTGCCGTCACCGGCCGCACCGCGACTCCGCCGCTGTTTGAGACTATGGAGGTCCTCGGCAAGGCGCGCTGCCGGCGACGTTTGCGGCGGGCGATGGAATCCTTGCGCGGCATCAAGGCCTGAGACGGAGACGGGGGTTCGATGGCAAACGGAGAGGCCGACGGCGACAGGAAGGATTTCATCCGCGAGATCGTTCGCTCTGATCTCGCCAGCGGCAAGCACACAGAGGTGGTGACCCGGTTCCCACCCGAGCCAAACGGCTATCTCCACATCGGCCATGTCAAGTCGATCAGCCTCAACTTCGGCATCGCGGCCGAGTTTGGCGGGCGATGCCACCTGAGATTCGACGACACCAATCCGACCAAGGAGGAGCACGAGTACATCGAGGCCATCGAGCAGGACGTGCGGTGGCTCGGCTTCGACTGGGGCGAGCACCTTTACTACGCCTCGGATTACTTCGAACGGCTCTACGAATGGGCGGAATACCTGATCAACCAAGGCAAGGCCTACGTCGATGATCTCTCGGCGGAGGAGATTCGGGCCCATCGCGGCACCCTCACCGAGCCCGGCACGGCGAGCCCCTGGCGCGACCGCGACGCCGCGGAGAACCTGCGCCAATTCCGGGCGATGCGCGCGGGCGACTACCCCGACGGCGCCAAGGTCCTTCGCGCCCGCATCGATATGGCGGCCGGCAACATCAATCTGAGGGACCCGGTCTTGTATCGGATCCTCCACGCCGCCCATCCGCGGACCGCCGACCGCTGGTGCATTTACCCGACCTACGATTTCGCCCACGGCCAGTCCGACGCCATCGAACGCATCACCCATAGCCTGTGCACCCTCGAGTTCGAGGACCACCGCCCGCTGTACGACTGGTTGGTGGAGAACCTGCCGGTGCCTTCGCGCCCGCGACAGATCGAGTTCGCGCGCCTCAATCTGAACCACACAGTGCTCTCCAAGCGCCGCCTTCTGCGGCTGGTCAACGAGGGCCACGTCAATGGCTGGGACGACCCCCGCATGCCGACCATCTGCGGCATCCGCCGCCTCGGCTACCCCCCGGCGGCGCTCCGCGATTTCGCCGAACGCGTCGGCGTCGCCAAGCGCAACAGCGTCGTCGATCTGGCGCTCCTCGAGCATTGCGTGCGCGCGGAGCTCAACCGGACCGCGGAGCGACGAATGGGCGTCCTCCACCCACTCAAGGTCGTGATCGATAACTTCCCCGAGGGTCGCATCGAGGAGCTCGAGGCTGTCAACAATCCGGAGGACGCCACGGCCGGGACCCGGGCGGTACCGTTCTCACGCGAGCTCTATATCGAGAGAGAAGATTTCATGGAGGACCCGCCGAAGAAGTTCTTCCGGCTCGCGCCGGGCCGCGAGGTCCGTCTCCGCTACGCCTACTTCATCACCTGCCGCGAGATCGTCAAAGACGACGACGGCGAGGTCGTCGAACTGCGCTGCACCTACGATCCCGCGACCCGTGGCGGCGACTCGCCGGACGGTCGCAAGGTCAAGGCGACCCTCCACTGGGTCTCGGCCGGGCACGCCGTCACCGCCGAGGTGCGGCTTTACGACCACCTCTTCAACCGACCCGACCCGGGCGCCGAAGCCGATTTCGTCGATGACCTCAACCCGCAATCTCTCGAAGTGATCGACAACGCCATGCTCGAGCCGGACATCGCGAGCATGGAGGCTGGTGATCGATTCCAGCTCGAACGGCTGGGATACTTCTGTGTCGACCGTGACTCAACCCAGGATCGGCCGGTTCTCAACCGGACAGTCACTCTGCGCGACACCTGGGCAAAAGAAAAAGCAAAAGGATAAGGCTCAAATTTCAAGACCCCGCGGGTTCCGCGGGGTCTCGAAATTTGGTGCCGAAGGCCGGACTCGAACCGGCACGGATCGCTCCACACGGCCCTCAACCGTGCGCGTCTACCAATTCCGCCACTTCGGCACGAACCATCGCCATCTTAGATCCTGAGCCTCTCGCTCGCAAGCGATCCCGGCCCTAGTTGATGTCGCCGGTCGGGGTGGGCGCGCTGTCGCCGTCGTCCGCCACCTCCTCGAACGGAGGCGGCTGCTCGACCGTGATCTCTCCCCCCGCGTTCTCCTCGGCGATGGCCGTTTCGAGCACGTCTTCCGTCGCCTGCGTGGCCGCCACCGGGATTTCTTCCATCACCGAGGTCCGTCGTTTGCCGGACAGAATCGCCAGGCTCAAGCAGAGAATCACGAAGAGCACGAAGGCGCCGGTGGTCATGCGGTGCATGATGTTGGTGGTGCCGCGAGGGCCGAATGAGGTCTGGCTGCCGCCGCCGCCAAAGGCGCCGGCGAGGTCGGCGCCCTTGCCCTGTTGCAGGAGCACCACCATGATCAGGAACAGGCACACCAGAACATAAAGGATCACGAGTAAAACAGTCACGAGTCATCTCCCGCGGCGCAGTCCGCCGCAGCGCGGATGATAGCGGAAAATGAACTCACGTCAAGGCTTGCGCCGCCGATCAAGCCGCCGTCGACGTCTTGAAGTGAGAGGAGCTCGGACGCGTTGCCGGGTTTGAGGCTGCCGCCGTAGAGGATCCGCAGGCTTTCCGCGGCGTTGCCGTCAAAGATCGCCGCCATGCGAAGGCGAAGGAAAGCGTGGGCTTCCTGGGCCTGGGCGGGCGTCGCGTTGCGGCCGGTGCCGATCGCCCATACCGGCTCGTAGGCGAGCACGAGATGGTCGGGGTCGAGACCTCCGAGTCCTGCCGTCTGCCGCTCGACGATGGCGAAGGTTTCGCCCGCGTCGCGTTCGGCGAGGGTCTCGCCGATGCAGTAGATGACTTCGAGCCCGGCCGCCTGCGCCGCACGCGCACGAGCGAGGGCCGTTTCGTCGGTTTCGCCAAACAGAGTCCGCCGCTCGGAGTGGCCGACGATCGCCCAACGGACACCGAGCTCGATCAACATCGACGCGGACACCTCGGCGGTAAAGGCGCCACTTTCCTCCCAGTGCACGTTCTGGGCGCCGAGCCCGATCCCCGAAGCGGTCAGGAGCATCGCCGCGGAGGGCAGCGAAACAAAGGTCGGACAGCAGACCACATCGACCGTTTCCGGCAGGTTTTCGCCGAGCAGAACCTCGAGGTAGGCGGCGGTCTCGGCCACCGTCTTGTGCATTTTCCAGTTGCCGGCGATCAGCGGTCTTCGCATGCCGTTCTCCTTCAGCTCTGAAGCGCGGTAATGGCCGGCATTGCTTCACCGGTGATGAACTGGAGCGAGGCGCCGCCACCGGTCGAGACGTGGTCGATTTCATCGAGCAATCCCGCCTGACGTACGGCCAGTACCGATTCACCACCGCCGACCACCGAAAACGCCGGACTCGCCGCCAGCGCCTCGGCGATCGCCAGGGTGCCGGCGGCAAAGGCGTCGACCTCGAATACGCCCATGGGTCCGTTCCAAAACGCGGTGCGGGCGCCTCTCAGGATTTCCCGGTAGCGGGCGCGCGCCTTGGGTCCGATGTCGACGACCATCAATTGGGCCGGGATGTCGTCGCTGGAAACGACCTCGACCCGGTGCGGGGCATCGATGGTGTCCGCCACTACGACGTCCTCCGGCAGCAGAATCGTGATGCCGCGCTTTTCCGCGGCCGCAAGCACCGCGCGCGCCTTTTCCACCATTTCCTTTTCGACCAGCGACCGGCCGACCTCGAATCCCTGTGCGAGGAAGAAGGTGTTGGCCATGCCGCCGCCGATGAGCAGGGAATCCACCCGGCCGAGAAGCGCCTCGAGCGGCGCGGTCTTGGTCGAGACCTTGGCGCCGCCGACCACCGCCACGAATGGCTGCTCGGGACTGTCGACCACGCGGCTCAGCGCCGCGACCTCACGCTCCATGAGGAAGCCGGCGGCCTTGCGGCCCGATGAATATTCGAATGCGACGGCGTGGACCGACGCGTGGGCGCGATGTGCGGTGCCAAAGGCGTCATTGACGTAGTGGCTGTAGGGCGAGGCGAGGCGAGCGGCAAAGTCGGCATCGTCAGTTTTTTCGCCGACATAGAATCGAAGATTCTCGAGCAACAGCAAAGATCCCGGCGCGGCGTCCGCCGCAGAAGCTGCGAGGCAGTCGGGTACAAAGCGGACCGGACGGCCGATGGCCCTTTCAAGGTCCGCCGCCACCGGCGCCAGCGAGTAGGCAGGGTCAGGCGCGCCCTTGGCCTTGCCGAGGTGGGAGCAGGCGGCCACGACGTCGGCGCGCTCCAGGAGCCAGCGCAGGGTGGGCAGAGCGGCCACGATCCGAGTGTCGTCGAGAACCTCGGAATCCTTGAGTGGGACGTTGAGGTCAAGGCGGGCCAGCACCCGCGAGCCTTCGATTGCGTCGAGATCGGTCAGGGCGGGCAGGTTCACGCGTTCTCCCGTGCGACCATGAACTCGAGCAGATCGACGCATCGCAGCGCGTAGGCGTTCTCGTTGTCGTACCAGCCGACGACGCGGAAAAAGGTCGGCGCGATTTGCGCCATGAGCTCGAGGTCGACAACCGACGAATGGGTCTCGCCGATGACGTCGGTCGAGACCATGGGCTCGTCGGTGGCGCGCAGAATGCCTTTGAGGGAAGAGCCGGCAGCCTTGACGAAGGCCGCCTTGAGCTCGTCGACCGAGGATGCGCGGCCGGCCACGAAAGTCAAATCGCAGACCGAGCCGTCAGCCACCGGCACCCGCAGGGCGGCGCCGTGCAGCTTGCCGGCTAGCGCCGGGTAGACGAGGCCGATTGCCTTGGCGGCGCCGGTGGAGGACGGGATGATATTGATCGCGGCTGCGCGCGCGCGGCGCATGTCCTTGGGGTGCTGGACGTCGAGGATCCGCTGGTCATTCGTGTAGGCATGGATCGTGGTCAGCCAGCCGTGCTCGATGCCGACCGTCTCGTGCAGCACCTTGGCCATCGGCGCCAGACAGTTGGTGGTGCAGGAGGCGTTGGAAACCACGAAGTGCTTCGCGGGATCGAAGAGGTCGTTGTTGACCCCCATGACAAAGGTCTCGTCCACCTCCTGTCCGGGCGCGGTGATGACCACCCGCGTGGCGCCCGCCTCGAGGTGAGCGCCCGCCCTTTCGCGGCTGCGGAAGAGTCCGGTGGCCTCGAAGACGTAGTCGACACCAAGATCGCGCCAGGGCAGCTTGGCGGGCTCGCGTTCGGCGAGCACCCGCATGCGATCGCCGTCAATGACGAGATCGGAGCCGTCGACCTCGACCGTTCCCCGGTACGGGCCGTGCACCGAATCGTGCCCGAAGAGATAGCCGAGCATGTCCGGCGACGTGAGGTCGTTGATGGCAACGAGGTCAAACCCGTCACGGGCCTTGAGATGGCGGGCCAGCAGGCGGCCGATGCGTCCGAAACCGTTGATCGCAACCTTGACGCTCATGGGAGTCCTCCACGCGTTGGAATGGCCCGAAAGTATAGCAAAGTGCGGATCGAGAATTGAGGTGGGTGGAAAGCATGGTAGCCCGTACGGGATTCGAACCCGTGTTACCGGCGTGAGAGGCCAGCGTCCTAGACCCCTAGACGAACGGGCCACGCGGCGAGGGTTTTACCACATGGCGAGTCGAGGCGCAAGCCTGGGATGGCGGCCGAAAACACGCCGCCGATCTTTTTTCCTTGAAGCTTGCCTCTTGAGCCGGAGCGTCAGGTAGAATGTGGGCATAGAACGTCAACGAGAGCGACCGAGGTTTTCCTGGAAGGGAGATGACTCATGAACGACACCCCGCAAGGCCCGAACACCGGCGCGCCTCCGCCGCCCCCGCCGCCCGCTCCGACCCCGCAGTCTGAGCCGGCGGCCAAAAAGGCCGAGGTCGTTTCCGAAAACCGCAACATCATGATTGTTCTTTCCTACCTGGGCCTGCTGGCGCTGATCCCACTGCTGGTGGAAAAGAACGATAGTGAAGTCCAGTGGCACGCAAAGCATGGACTGGTGCTTTTTGTCTCGTTCATCGCGGTGTTGATCGTAGGTACAGTTCTGTCCCTGATTCCCGGCGTCAACTGCATCGTGTTTCTGCTCGAGATCGGTCTCTCGCTTGCATATCTGGTGGTCAGTATCCTCTGCATCGTCAAAGGGCTCAACGGCCAGCGCTTTCTGGTCCCGGGCATCAGCGAGTTCGCCAATCGGTTCTGAGTCGCGCCGTTCTGATCGCGCTACGGCCCGACGAACGCCGTCGGGACCGCAAACGATTCCGGGGCGGACCCCGCTGATGACGAAAGGGCCGGACTGAGCGATGCGTCTGTCACAACAACTCGATCCAGATATGGTGTTGATCTCGCCGGAGGTCCGTGACCGCGCCGAGCTCTTCCAGCTCTTCGGCGAGACCTTTGCCAAGGCCAATCTGGTTGACTCGGCCAGCGCCGTGGTCGACCGGCTTCTCGAGCGCGAGGGGATCCTCTCGACCGGCATCGGCGGCGGCGTGGCGGTTCCTCACGCCCAGGTCGCGGGGCTCCGGCGTCTCCTCATGGCGGCCTCGACCCACCCCTCAGGTCTCCAGTACCCTGCCCTCGACGACCAGCCCGTTCGCCTCGTGTTCTGTCTTTTGGGCGACACCAACACCGCGGCTGACCATCTCGCCGGTCTCGCGCGCCTCGCGCGCCTCGCGCGGCGAAGGGAGGCCCTCGAGCCGCTCGTCGAGGCCGCCAGCGGCCGCGAGTTTCTCGCCGGTCTCGAGCGCCTCGAGGGGGCCTGAGTGCAGCTTCTGGTCGTCGTCCTCCACCGGGAGGACCTGCTCGACGAGGTGCTTTCGATCCTGGTCGAGATGGAAGCGCCCGACGCAGTGGTCGTCGAGAGTCGAAGCGGCCTCGAGTTGCTCGAGCGCGACCTTCCGATCTTCGCCGGGCTGCGTTCACTGGTGCCCAGCGGGGTCGACTTCTCGAGCCTCGTGCTCTGCCTGATCGAACGCGGGGACCGCGCGGAAGAGGCGCTGGCGGCGATTCGCGAGCTGGATACGGGTGATCGAGCCGATCCCGATCGACCTGTCAATACCGCGATCCTCCTGCCGGTCGCCGCGGTGGAGCATTTCTAGGAAGCCAAGAGTCAAGAGTGAAGAGTCAAGAGTGAAGAGTCAAGAGTAAAGCTGGAAACTCCACGCCGGGGCATTGTCGGTAACGTCTGGACTCCTTGCCCCCCTAACTCTTCACTCTTGACCCTTAACCCCTAATTCTTGACCCCGGGTGCGGAGGCTACACTGGAGCATGCTCAGGGGAACGGTCGCATTCCTGGTTCTAGTGGCCTTTGCCGTGCTTGGTGCCGAGCTGCGGAACGCGTTCGGACGACGCGGGCTGCGTGCGCCCGCTATGGAGGGGATCTCCTTCCTCGCGGTCGGATTCATCCTCGGCAGCAGCGGTTTCGGCCTCTTCCCCGAGAACCTGCTGGGGGCAATGCGGGTGGTCGTCCTCTTCGGCCTCGCCTGGATCGGGTTTGTTTTCGGGGTCCAGGTCGAGCTCCGCATCATCCGGCGGCTCGCGCGATGGCATCGATGGGTGGGGTGGTTGACTCCGTTGGGCCTCGGGATTCCCGTGGCTGTGGGCGGCCTTGTTTGGGGGCTCGACCCGGCCCTCTCGCTGGCCCTGGGGGCGATCGCAACGGCCTCATCGCCGAGCTCACTCGAGGGGCTTGCCCGTGGACGGCGGATCCTCGATCGCGGGACGGTCCGGCTGCTCAAGCTGGTGATGGCGTTTGCCGGCATGCCCGCGGTTGCGATTTTCGCAGTTGCTGCGGCCATGGCGAGCCCGCTGACGGCAACCCGCGGCGGCAGCGTAGCCCTCTGGGCGCTCGTGGTGCTCACCGCTGCGATCGGTGTGGTCCTCGGTTATGCCCTGGTCGTATTGGCACGCGGCGTGCGCGAGCATATTCCACTGCTCACTCTCGTCGCCGGCGCGATGTGCCTGGTTGCCGGCGCGACCGCGGTCCTTGGCTTGAATGCCCTGCCGGCAGCGGCCTGCGCGGGCGCGGTGCTCGTCAACCGCAGCGTTTTCCCCCACCGCATGTTGCGGGTCGCGCACTCTCTCGAACGCCCGATGCTCGTGGCTCTGCTGGTGCTGGTGGGCGCGTCGTGGGGCGGGGCCGCGTTTTCGCTCGAGGTCTTCGTGCTGCTGACGGCGGTGCGGACCGCAGCCGCGTGGATCGCAGGCGCCGGCCTGGGGGTGGTGGCTCGCCACAACGGTGTTGCCACCCGAACGACGGCCCTCGGTCTCGGTCTGGTCCCACAGGGCGAGCTCGCCCTCGGTCTGCTGGTGGCGATCGTCAGCTTCTTTCCCGAGCATCGGGGAGTTCTCGAGGCGGTAGTGGTCGCGATACTCGTCAATAACCTGGTCGGTGGTCTGTGGATGCGTCGGGGCCTCCTGGATCCGGTAGCCGAAGCGAGTCGCGCATGAGGTGGTTTCTGTTTCTCGTGCTGGCGGCCTTGAGTTGGGCCGCCCGCCTCGTCGGCGGGGTGGTCGTCGATGACCCGGCGGGTTCGGCGCTGCTTGCCCTCGGCGTCCTGATCATCGGCGGCCTGCTCGTGGGCGAGTTGGCTCTGAGGTGCCGATTACCCCGGATTACAGGCTATCTGTTGCTCGGGATGGTCGCGGGCCCACACGCACTGGCCCTCGAAACGGTCCGCGACGCGGAACTGCTGCGGCTCTTCGAGGAGCTCGCGCTCGGCCTCATTGCTCTCACGGCGGGGGGCGAGTTTCGGCTCGCTGTGATCCGGCAACGGCTGCGGCCGCTGCTGGCGATCACAAGCGCCCACGTCGTCGGTATCTTCCTCATGGTTAGCGGTGGTCTGTTCCTGCTGCTGCAGGTGTCGCCCTTTCTCGGACCGGTCGATCCCGCGGCAGCTCTCGTCGGGGTCGCGCTGCTTGGGGTGATCGCGGTTGCCGTGTCCCCCTCAACGACGATCGCGGTGATCACCGAGCTCAAGGCGCGCGGCGAGATGGTCGAGACCGTCATCGGCGTGACGATCCTCAAGGATCTCGTGATCCTGCTCGTCTTCACGGCCGTCAACTCCCTCACCCTGTCGTGGCTCGGCCCCGGTCCGGCCGGGCTCGGCATGCTCGGTCACGTCGCCGTGGAGATCGCGGGTTCACTGCTTCTGGGTGCCCTGCTTGGAGTGATGCTCGGATTGTATGTCGCCAAGGTCGGCCGTCTGGTGCCCCTGATTGTCATCGTCCTCGCCCTTGCATCGGCGGAGCTCGGCAGAGGCTCGTGGGTCGAACACCTGCTGGTTTGCATGGCCGCCGGATTCATCGCGCGCAATGTGTTTCCGCAGGCGGCGGGACACTTCCTGGACGCCCTCGAGCAGTCCTCGACCCCGTTGTATGTCATCTTCTTCGCGCTGGTCGGCGCGGGGCTCGATCTCGGGATCTTCGCCGCCGTGTGGCTGCCGGCCATGATGTACGTGATTTTACGTATCGGCGCGGTATGGCTGACGACGCGGGCGCCGGCAAAGCTGGCCGGCTCCGGGACGGCAATGGTCCGGCTGGGCTGGATGGGATTCGTGGCCCAGGCCGGGCTGTCGCTCGGGCTGGCGGCGCGAATCCAACGCGAACAACCGGAGATCGGCGTCACCGTCGCCACCCTCGTCGTGGCCGCGGTCGTCCTCAATCAGCTTGTAGGTCCGGTGATGTGGGAGCGGGCGATCCTGGCCGCGGGCGAGGGCCGGGCGGGTCCTCAGAAAAAACGGGCCGTCCCGAAAGACGGCCCATCGTTCTGAATACGGTTTTCGATCAGTTGCTCTTGCCGCCCTCGAGCACCAGGTCCGGGAAGGTGCCGTTGCAGCCCGTGTCCTGTCCGGCAAAGCCGGAACCAACCGCCGCGACGGTACCGGAGAAGCCGAGGTTTTCGTTGATCGTGAAAGTCATGGTCCAGGTGATGTCGCCGCCTTCCGAGTAGGAGTCGGTGAACTCGACGCCGGCCTCGAAGTCCTCGACCGCAGTCGGGTCAAAGCCCAGGCCGAACTGGAAGGTCAGCTCGCACTCGGGATCGCCCTGCCCGTCAACCTTGTCGAAGTTGACATAGGTGCCGAAGATGGCGTCGACGACCCCCTCCGAGATCACGAGGTTCCCACCCGATGCGAAGGCAAGGCTGTCGTAGATAGCAAACTGGTAGGTGCCGTCGGCCGACGCGGCGCTGCCGCCAAAGTCCGACTCGAGGGTGGTCGGGTCCTGGCTCAGAGGATGGTTGTCGATCTTCGAGCCGAGGATCACCATCGATCCCGAGCTGACCCGGACCCGCGCAGTGCCGTTGGCGAATGAGCCGACGTCCCACAGCGCATCGACATTAGCAAGCCACGGCTCGTAGGCCTCGAGAACGACCTGCGCGGAGTCGAGGAGCGAGCCGCTCGGATCGAGGAGGTCGAGATCCATGGTCACGCCGTTGGCGGCGCCAAGGGCGAACAGATTGGTCCGGAAATCCGAGGTCGAGCTCATCCCCATCAGATAGGTGGTTTCGCCGGCCGCGGTGGCGGCAGATGCCGGGATGGCTTCGAAGCCGGAGCCGAGGGTCCGCCGTCCGTCCTCATCGTCGATCACGGCGAGCGCGAGCATGTTTACGGTCACCGGGCCGCCGGTGGAGGTGATGCGGAAGGCGCCAAAGGCCCGGGTTTTGTTGAAGTCGTTGAGGATCACATCGTCGAGAATCAGGGTCTCGCCGGGGCCGACGAGGAAAGTCCGGGTCTCGGGGGTAGGGTTGGCCTGGCCACGCACCAGCCACATCACATCGACCGAGACCGTGACCGAACCCGGGTTGTTGATGTACAGATCATCGACCCAGGGTTGGGCGCGTGCGGCGCCGGCGATCAGCAGATCATTGCCCGGAGTGATGGCGGCAGCCGAGGCTGCGGTCAGCAGTGCGGCGACGCAAGCCGCCATGGTCAGCAAGCGTTTCATTCAAGACCTCCTTGGCCCTCTCGAAAAGGCAAACCCGGCAGTACCATATCAGATTCCCAGGCGCCGCCGCCTGTGGGTCGAGTCATAGTTCCAGTGTGTAGGTACGAGCGAATGAGACAGCAGGTTGCCGGAATCTGAGATCGGGTTCGAGATCGGGATCGGCTAAGATACGCGGATGACCTACCAGGTTCTCGCTCGAACGTGGCGTCCGCAGCGCTTTTCCGACCTCCTCGGTCAAGAGCCGGTCGTGCAGACGCTGCGCAATGCGCTGGCGGCGGAGACCTTTGGCCAGGCGTATCTGTTCTCGGGCCTACGTGGAGTCGGCAAGACCACCGCCGCCCGCCTTCTCGCCAAGGCCGTCAACTGCGTCGAGGGTCCGACCGCCGAACCATGTGGGGAGTGCCCGTCCTGTCGCGAGGTCGCGGACGGTTCTTCGATCGATGTGATCGAGATGGATGCCGCAACCAACACCGGCGTTGACGACGTTCGCGACCTACAGGAGCTCCTCCGTTACCACCCGACCCGCGATCGCTACCGCGTGATCATCGTCGACGAAGTCCACATGCTCTCGAAGTCGGCGTTCAACGCCCTGCTCAAGACCATCGAGGAGCCGCCGCCATACATCCTGTGGATCTTCGCCACGACCGAACGTCTCAAGGTACCGGCGACGATCCTTTCGCGCTGCCAGCAGCTCGAGTTTCGGCCAGTCGGCGCAGACCTCATCCGCGGCCGGCTGTCCGAGATCGCCACTGCCGAGGGCTTCACACTCGCCCCATCCGCCGCCGCTGCGATAGCAACCGCGGCAGAGGGCAGCGTGCGCGACGCCCTTTCCCTGCTCGACCAACTGCGAGCCTTCGCCTCCGACGAAGTCGACGACAAGGCGGTCGCGGCGGTGCTCGGAGTGCCGCCGATGGAGGTCACGACCCGGTTGGTGGGAACGCTCGCCGAGGGCCGCGTGTCTGAAGGCTTGGCCCTGCTCCGCGACGAGCTCGCCCAGGGCCAGGACGCAACCGTTCTTTACCATGAGACGGGCCGCGTGCTGCGGACGCTGCTTCACATCGCCGTTGATCTCGGCCTCGAGGCGACGCTTTCAGATTCGCATAAAGCGCTGCTCCAGCCGCTCGCCGACCGCTTTGGCGCTGACGCTCTCAGCCGGATGCTCGGTCTGTGGCTCGAGCACGAAATGCTCGTGCGGGAAGCCAGCAACCGCGAGCTGGCGCTCGAGGTGGCCTCACTGCGGCTGGCGCGCTGGCCGTCGGTGCAACGGGTCGAGCAGTGGTTGGCTGGTGATGGCGAGATGGGATCGGCAACCGGCGGGGGGCCCGGCCCGGCCGGCTCGGCGCCGCCGGAGCGTCAGCGGTCCGCGCCCGGGTCCGGCTCGCCTGGCGGTCAATCGAGCGCGTCCGAGGAACAACCGAATGATCGGAACGGACCTGCAGACGGCAATTCTTCTCAGAAATCGCTGGCGGAAGAGGCGGCCGCCGACCCGGGCGTGATGCTTGCAACCAGGGTCCTCGGGGGTGATGTGGTGATGGTGCGTCCCGACGGCGAAGGATCGTGAACCGCCCGCCCGAGAGACGCGCGCGGAAGCGGTGATGGATCTCCGGCCGGCAATCGTTCGCAGCTTGCTCGAGCACCTGGGTCGGCTTCCCGGGGTCGGGCCCCGCACCGCCCAACGGCTCGTCGAGCACCTACTGACCATCGACCCGGCAGAGCTCGAAGCCCTGACGGCGACCCTTGCCGGGCTTCGCGAAAAGGCTGGTCTGTGCTCAACCTGCAGTCTGCTCACTGAACATGATCCGTGCCCGGTGTGCTCCGAT
Source organism: Candidatus Sulfomarinibacteraceae bacterium (assembly GCA_963733915.1). Lineage (GTDB taxonomy): Bacteria > Acidobacteriota > Thermoanaerobaculia > Thermoanaerobaculales > Sulfomarinibacteraceae > Sulfomarinibacter. The sequence goes on along the minus strand of CAVTEP010000011.1, from coordinate 549,795 downwards.
CCAGGCCGCGATCGCAGCGTCATTCTGGTGGTGGAGGAACCGACGACCGCGTGGGCGGTCGAGGCCACCGGCGAGTACCACGGTCTCTACCACGCCCTCCTCGGCCATTTGTCGCCGCTGCACGGTGTCGGACCGGATGAGCTCACCATCGACCGGTTGGAGGAACGCTGCCGGGCGCAAGGCGTGGAAGAGGTGATTCTCGCCACCGATCCGACGGTCGAGGGCGAGACTACCGCACTGTTTATCGCCCGTCGGCTCCAGCCCCTGGGGATCGCCGTCAGCCGACCCGCGTCGGGCATTCCGGTCGGCGGAGAGGTGGCCGCCGTCGACCGGGTGACGCTCACCCAGGCGCTCCACCGCCGCCGCAAAATCTGAGCTGCAAATATCTGACTCGACTACCCTTGATCGATCGCTGGTCGAGGATAAGAACGCCCGGCCTGCTTGCTTGGAGAGGGTGGGTGTGCTAAATTTTGAGACTATTGGGAGCATGAGGTATTGAACACATCTTTGGTCATGTACGAGGAGGAGTTCGAGCGCATCAAGCACCTCCTCAACACCTTGCGCATGGATGCGAGCGCCAAGATCGTCTTCCTGGTCGACAAGAACGGCCAGCAGATTGCCGGCGCCGGTGAGGTCAATTCAGTCGACACCACCTCCCTCGCTTCTCTCACCGCGGGCAACGTCGCCGCCACCGATGGGCTGGCAAAGCTGATTGGAGAGAAAGAGTTCTCGATCCTCTTCCACGAGGGCCGCAAGGACAACATCCACATTTCGATCGTCGGCCAGCGGCTGATCCTGGTCGTGATATTCGATGAGCGATCCTCGCTCGGCCTGGTCCGTCTGCGGGTCCGCAAGGCGTCGGGCGATATCGAAAACGTGCTCAACGTAATGGAGACCAAGGCCCAGGAGATCGGAACAGTGGAGACCATCTCGCCTTTCGCCGAGATCACCGACGACGATATCGACGCATTGTTTTCCGAATGAGCTTCATCAATTACGCCGCGCGCGAGATCAACGTCAAGATCGTGTTCTACGGACCCGGTCTGTGTGGCAAGACGACCAATCTCCAGTACATCTACGAAAAATCCAGCCCGCAACAGAAAGGCAAGTTGATATCGCTTGCCACCGAAACCGATCGCACGCTCTTCTTCGACTTCCTCCCGCTCGACCTCGGCGCCGTGCGCGGATTCAAGACCCGCTTTCACCTCTACACCGTGCCCGGCCAGGTCTTTTACGATGCCAGCCGGAAACTGATCTTGAAGGGCGTTGACGGCGTAGTCTTCGTCGCCGACTCGCAGGAGGCGCGGATGGACGCCAACGTCGAGTCACTACGAAACCTCGAGGACAACCTGAGCGAGAATGGCTTCGAGCTCAAAGCCGTTCCCTACGTTCTCCAGTTCAACAAGCGCGATTTGCCGAGCGCGATGCTGGTAGACGACATGTACCGTCTCCTGAACTTCAAGGGCGAGCCGACCTTCGAAGCAGTGGCCATCAAAGGGATCGGGGTCTTCGAGACCCTCAAGGCGGTGGCCAAACAGGTCCTGTACGAGCTGCGAAGTCGCTGACCGGCGTTAGCCCGCATACCTCAACACAATCCTCTAGCCTGCATTTCTCACCGGGTATCTACTGCGGACGGCGAATCGCGGCGTCCCGCCGTGCTTGTCGCAAATCGTGCTCCTCGACGTAGCGCTACTACGACTGCGTCGCCCGATTCACGCCAAACCCACCGGATACTTGCGCTTCGCCGCCCTCGTCACGAAACCCGGTGAGAAAAGCGGGCTAGCTCGTCGTCGTGTGATGGAACGCCGTCGTCGTCGTTGCTCCATGGTAGGCTGCGGGCGCGCCGGAAAACGCATCTGGGGGAGACAGCGTGGCCTACCACTTCGACGATATCGATCAGCTGGCCGTCACCACCATCCGCACCCTGTCAATGGACGCCGTCGAGCAGGCGAAATCGGGGCACCCGGGCGCACCGATGGGGCTTGCGCCGGTCGCCTACGTGCTCTTCTCGAGGTTTTTGAAGCACGACCCGGGAGACCCTGCATGGCCCGACCGCGACCGTTTCATCCTGTCGTGCGGCCACGCCTCGATGCTGCTGTACAGCACCCTCCATCTGACGGGCTACGATCTCGATCTCGAGGAGATAGAAAGATTCCGCCAGTGGGGCTCGAAAACGCCGGGTCACCCCGAAATCGGGGTTGTGCCGGGGGCGGAGGTGACGACGGGTCCTCTTGGCCAGGGTGTCGCGGTTTCGGTGGGGATGGCGATCGCCGAAGCACAGCTCGCCGCAGGGTTTAATAACGCCGGCCGGACCGTCGTCGATCACCGAACCTGGGTTTTGTGCTCGGACGGCGATTTGATGGAAGGGGTCAGCGCCGAGGCAGCTTCGATCGCGGGCCATCTCGGGCTTGGCAAGCTGGTGTGGATTTGGGACGACAACAACATCACCATCGAGGGCGGCACCGAGCTCGCGTTCACCGAGGATGTTCCGGCCCGGTTCCGGGCCTACGGTTGGCGGGTGATCGAAGTCGGTGACGCCAACGATCTCGGCGAGCTGGCCTCAGCCTTTGCACAGGCTGCTGAGGACGACGGGCGCCCGACCCTGGTCAGGGTGGCATCGCATATCGCCTGGGGTGCGCCCGCCAAACAGGACACGGCCTCGGCTCACGGCGCCCCGCTTGGCGCCGACGAAGTGCGGGCCACGAAGCGCGCCTATGGATGGCCAGAAGATTCCCGATTCCTCGTGCCTGCAGAGGTCCACGAGCGTTGCCGGCAAGTGGCTGAGCGTGGCGCGAAGCAACGAGCGTCCTGGCAGCGCATCGTGGCCGTGTGGGCCGACTCCGAGCCCGAGCTGTTTGATCAATGGCAGCGGCGTCTCGAGCGCCGTCTTCCCGAGGGCTGGACTGGAGCACTGCCGGTTTTCGCAAGCGACGGGGGCAAGATCGCGACGCGGGCGGCCTCCGGCAAGGTCCTCAACGCCATTGCCTCTGCACTGCCGGAGCTGGTCGGGGGGTCGGCCGATCTCGCGCCGTCAACCAAGACCCTGATCGAAGGCGGTGGCGACGTTTCAAGAGACGCGCTCGGCAACCGCAACCTCCACTTCGGCATCCGCGAGCACGCAATGGGCGCGATCCTCAACGGCATGTCGCTGCACGGCGGGGTTCGCCCCTACGGTGCCACCTTCCTGGTCTTCTCCGACTACATGCGGCCCGCCATCCGGCTTGCGGCGCTCATGGAACAGCCGGTCATCTACGTCTTTACCCACGATTCGGTGTGGGTCGGCGAGGATGGACCGACCCACCAGCCGGTCGAGCACGCGATCGCCCTGCGCGTGATCCCCGGTCTGGTTGTGCTGCGGCCTGCCGATGCCAACGAGACAGCCGCGTCCTGGAAGGTCGCCCTCGAGCGGAACGCCGGTCCGACGGCACTGCTGTTGAGCCGGCAGGGTCTGCCGGTCCTCGAGGAGGCGGGAAAGAATGGGTTGGCGGGGGTGGCGCGCGGCGCCTACGTCCTTGCCGAGGCCGAGGGTTCGGCGCCGGCGATTGTTCTCATCGCCACCGGCGGCGAGGTCGCGCTCGCGGTCGAAGCCCGATCCGCGCTCGCGGCGCGCGGGATCGCCGCGCGAGTGGTATCGATGCCTTCATGGGAGATCTTCGCCGAACAGGGCGAGGATTATCGCCGGTCCGTGCTGGCGCCGCCAGCCCCGCGGCTGGCGATCGAGGCGGGTGTGACTCTGGGCTGGCGGGACGTGGTGGGTGACAACGGCGCCGTCATCGGCATCGATCGTTTCGGGGCGTCGGCGCCGGGCGCCGAGGTGGCGCGGCGGCTGGGTTTGACAGTCGAGGCGGTGGTGGAGAAGGTGCTACGGTTGGTCGGAAACGAGGATTGATCGAGACGCGATGCTGGCGGGTGTGTCAGTCGGAGACGGAGACGAAATGAATCCATTGCGGCGGTTGTGGGATGAGCACCGACAGGCGGTGTGGTTGGATTTTATCGAGCGCGACCTCCTCACCGGAGGCGGGCTTGTACGGTTGGTGGCGGACGACGGGGTGCGCGGCGTGACCTCGAATCCCTCGATCTTTGAAATGGCGATCCAAAGCGGCGGCGCCTACGACGAGGCGGTGGCGGTGCTGCTTACCGCGGACCCCGCGATGACCACCGTCGCGCTGTACGAGGCGCTGGCGATTGAAGACATCCGCAGCGCCGCCGATATCCTGCGTCCAGTGTGGGAGATGAGCAACGCTGGCGACGGCTACGTCAGCCTCGAGGTCTCGCCTCATCTCGCCCGCGACACCGCCGGCACGGTGGCCGAGGCGAAGCGCCTGTGGGCGGAGGTTGCGCGGCCGAACCTGATGATCAAGGTGCCAGCAACAGCCGAGGGCGTCCCCGCGATCGAAGCGCTGATCGGTAGTGGCGTCAACGTCAATGCCACCCTCATGTTCTCGCTCGCCGACTACGAGGCGGTGGCGAGGGCTTATCTTCGCGGCCTGACCGCCAATCCGAAACCGGCCCGTGTGGCTTCGGTGGCCTCCTTCTTTGTCAGCCGGGTGGACACCAAGGTCGACGCGGCGCTCGCGAGCATCGGTTCGCCAGAGGCCCTCGCCCTCTGCGGCACGGCGGCGGTTGCCAACGCCAAGCTCGCCTATCGCCGTTTCGAGGAGCTTTTCGGAGCAGAGGCCTTCGCGTCGTTGAAGGCGCGCGGGGCGATGGTGCAGCGGCCGTTGTGGGCCTCCACCAGCACCAAGAACCCGGCCTACCGGGACGTCGTCTATGTCGAGGAGCTGGTCGGTCCCGATACCGTCAACACCCTGCCGGTCGCGACCCTCGAAGCCTTCCGAGACCACGGCCGGCCACGCGCCAGCCTGCGCGAGGATGTCGGGGGGGCCGACAGAACGCTGGCCGAGCTCGCCGCCCTCGGGGTCGATCTCGACACCGTCACCGACCAGCTCCAGGTAGAGGGTGTGGCCGCGTTCGCGAGGTCGTTTGACCAGCTGTTGGCCACCCTCGATGACGCGCGGTCGCGCTAGGAAGAGCCTCCGGCGACCGCGATTCGCCCTCATTTCGCCATGATTTGGTGGTAGAACGATCATGGAGGTCTGAAGATGTGCGGCATCATCGGCTATGTTGGAAACGACGAGGTGGTGCCGGTCCTCCTCGACGGGTTGCGCCGGCTCGAGTACCGGGGCTACGACTCGGCCGGCATTGCGGTCGTGGGCGCCGAAAAGATCGGCATCCTGCGCGCCGCTGGCAAGCTCCGCAATCTCGAACAACGGGCCTATCACGAGCGGCTCCACGGTTCGGTTGGAATTGGTCACACCCGGTGGGCGACCCATGGCGCACCCACCGAGGCCAACGCCCACCCGCAAACCGACAGCTCCGGTGGGGTTGCGGTCGTTCACAACGGCATCCTCGAAAACTACGCGAGCCTGCGCCGGGAGCTCCTCGAGATCGGCGTCGAACTGCGTTCAGATACCGACACCGAGCTTATCGCCCAGCTCATCGGACGTGCGGAGGGCACGCTTGTTGACCGCGTCCTGGCGATCCTGCCACGGCTCATCGGGCAGTACGCGGTGGTCGCCGTCGACCTTGCCGAGCCCGATGTCGTGGTGGCGTTCCGCAACGGCCCGCCATTGGTGCTCGGTCTCGGTGAGGGCGAAAACCTGGTTGCTTCGGACGTCACCGCGCTCCTCCACCGCACGCGCCGCGTCGTCTATCTCGAAAACGGCCATGTGGCGGAGGTGCGGCGTGACGGCGTGCGCGTGCTGGGCGACACCGGCATCGAGATCGAAAGCCTCGTCGAGGTCCTCGACTGGGACGCCGCGCGAGCCGAGAAGGGCGGCTACCGCCACTTCATGCTCAAGGAGATCTTCGAGCAGCCGGACGCGCTCCGCAACACGGTGCGCGCCTATCTCGATCACGAGCGACGCGGCGTCAACCTCGAGGGACTCGGTATTCCCGCCGAGCAGCTGGCGCGCCTGCGCCGCGTCCACCTCGTGGCCTGCGGCACCTCGTGGCACGCCTGCCTGGTCGGAAAGTTCGTGCTCGAGGAACTGACCGGGCTGCCGACCGAGGTCGACTACGCCTCCGAGTACCGCTACCGGTCGCCGCTGGTGAGCGACGAGGTGCTGGTGGTCGGCGTCTCACAGTCCGGAGAGACCGCCGACACGCTGGCGGCGATGGAGATGGCCCGCTCCATGGGGGCGATGCTGGCGACGGTCTGCAACGTTCGCGGCTCGTCGGCCTGGCGGCTGGCCGACTCACGGATCCTGACCCAGGCGGGACCCGAGATCGGTGTCGCATCGACCAAGGCCTTTACGACCCAGCTCGTAGCGATGGTGTTGATCGCGCTCGCACTGCGGGCCGCCCGCGGTCTCGCCGACGCCACCGACGAAGCGCTGGTCGCCGACCTGCAGCGGCTGCCGCTGGCAGTGGAACGCGCGCTCGCCATCGGCGATGAAGCCTTCAACCTCGGCACCGAAATGCTGGCCGGCGCTGCCGACTCGCTCTATCTGGGTCGCGGCATCCTCTATCCGATTGCGCTCGAGGGCGCGCTCAAGCTCAAGGAAATCTCCTACCTCCACGCCGAGGGGTATCCGGCAGGTGAAATGAAGCACGGACCCATAGCGCTCCTTCAGGACGGATTCCCGGTGGTGGCGGTCGTTCCCAGCGGGCCGAATCGGGACAAGCTGATCGGCAATTTGATGGAGGTGCGGGCGCGCGGCGCGAGGGTCTTGGCGGTGGCCGACGAGGCCACCGACGGTGTCGCCGAAGTCGCCGATCTCGTGTACGAGGTGCCGCACGTGCATCCGTTGCTGCAGCCGGTGGTGACGGTCGTGCCGTTGCAGCTGCTGGCCTACCACGTGGCCGTCGAGCTCGGTCTCGATGTCGACCAGCCGCGAAACCTGGCAAAAAGCGTCACCGTCGAGTGACGAATGAGGAATGAGGAATTGAGGAATTAGGAATTAGGAATTGGGAATTAGGAATTCCCATCCCTCCCCCCGTGCGCTCGGAAACGGGTCAGGGGTTGGGTGGGCGGCATTCCTAATTCCTAATTCCTAATTCTCAATTCGTGTGGTTGTGTCTCCCCATCCGCACTGCTACCTTCTTCCCTCCGCCGGAGGATGATTGAGCTCTCTTCTCGACAAGCTGAACGACCCGCAGCGCGAAGCGGTGACTCATGGTGAAGGGCCGTTGCTGGTGTTGGCGGGCGCCGGTTCGGGTAAGACCCGGGTCCTCACCTATCGGGTCGCCCACCTCCTCGCTTCGGGTGCCGCCGATTCGGCCGAAGTCACGGCCGTCACCTTTACCAACAAGGCGGCGAAGGAAATGCGGGGACGCGTCGAGGAACTGCTCGGCCGGCCCCTTCTCGGGGGCTTTGTCGGCACCTTCCACCGCTGGGCGCTCGAGGTCCTGCGTCGCTATCCGCAGGCTGCCGGGCTGCCGGCGCGGTTCGGCATCGCCGACGCCGACGACCAGAGATCGCTCCTACAACGAGCGCTTGCCGACCTCGGTCTCGATCACCGCGATCTGCCGCCGCGTATGGTGCTGGCGCGCATTTCCGGTCTGGTCAACAGCGGCGCCGAAGTCGAGGGGTGGGCCGAGCGCGCGACGAGCCCGGCCGATGAGGTTCTCGCCAGGCTCTGGATGCGGTACGAAAAGCTCAAGGCCGCGGCCGCGGTGGTGGACTTCGACGATATGTTGGTGCGTGCCCTGCGTGCGGTTGACGGCGACGCGGGCGTGCACGCCGCCGTCGCGCGACGCGCCCGATATCTACTGGTGGACGAGTTCCAGGACACCAACGCGCTGCAGATGGGCCTGCTGACCGCCATCCTCGATCGCGGCGGCAATCTCACCGCGGTTGGCGATGAGGACCAATCCATCTACCGATGGCGCGGTGCCGAGCTCGACAATATCCTTTCTTTCGAAAAGTTCTTTCCGGGCGCGCGGGTGGTCGCTTTGGAGGAGAACTACCGTTCCACCGCGCCCATTCTCGAGACCGCCGCGGGACTGATCGCCGCCAACCGGAGCCGTCGCGGCAAGCGCCTGTATACGAGCCGCTCCGGCGGTGAGCGGGTGCGGCTCTTTGTCGCCACCGACGAACGCGGCGAAGCGCGCTGGGTGGCCGACCAGGTGGAAACCTTGTCCGGCGCACACCCGATGGCGGAAATGGCTGTGCTCGTGCGGACCAACGCCCAAACCCGGCCCTTCGAGGAGGAGCTCACCCGCAGGCACGTTCCGCACCGGGTCATCGGCGGGCTCCGTTTCTGGCAGCGGGCGGAGATCAAGGACGCGCTCGCCTACCTCAGGCTCGCCTCACGTCCCACCGACGTGCTCTCGTTCGAGCGGGTGATCAATGTGCCCGCGCGCGGCATCGGGGCTGCCACCATCGACGTCATTCGGCGTTCGGCCGAGAGTCTCGGTTTGAACCTTCCGGAGGCGGCCCGGCGACTGCCCGAGGGTCTCAGCCCGCGGGCCCGTCTTTCGTTGGAGAGATTTTTCTCACTCTTGGATGAGGCGCCCGAGCGGCGCGAGGAGCTCACGCCGGGCGACTTCGTTGGATGGCTGCTCGAAGCGTCCGGGCTGTTTGCGATGTACGAGGGCGAGGCGGAGGACCGGGTGGCGCGTCGGGAAAACCTGCAGCAGCTGGCGGCGGCGGTGGCCGAGGCGGCGGTGCGTGGGCAGGGGCTCGAAGAGTTTCTCGACTCGGTCGCGCTGCTCGAGGAAAACGACGACGAGGGCGGCGTCGACGGCGTTTCGCTGATGACCCTCCACTCCGCCAAGGGACTCGAGTTCGAGGTCGTGTTCCTGGCCGGGCTCGAGGACGGACTGCTGCCGCACGCGAGCTCCCGTGACGAGCAGGAAGCCATCGAAGAGGAGCGACGGCTCGCTTACGTCGGGATCACGCGCGCCCGGCGACGTTTGGCGCTGACCGCCGCGCGCAGCCGCTTTCTCTTCGGTCAACGACAGCCAACCAGGCTGTCGCGGTTCCTCGACGAGCTGCCCCCAGGTGTGGTCGAAAACGTTTCCGACCCGTTCTCGATCTCAGACCCCGCCGCCGGGGGTGCGGGCGAGCGGCGGGGAATGTCGGCTGCTCGGCGCCCCGCCAGCATTGCCGGGCGGGCCGGGAGACCCAGCGGCGGAAGGATCTCCGCCACCGTCACCGATAGCGACGGTACGGGCTGGCGTCCCGGCGATCGGGTGCGGCACCGGCGTTTTGGTTCGGGGGTGATTCTCGGCTGCCAGGGCAGCGGCGCGCAGCTCAAGCTGGTGGTCTACTTCGATCGGGCGGGCCGCAAGACCCTGGTGCCGACGATCGCCAAGCTCGAGAAGGCCTGAGAAGTTTAAACGTTTGAACGTTCGAACGTTATAACGTTAGAATGCGAGCGCGACCGTGAGGACGCTGCCACAATCTTATCGGAGGGTGTGATGAAGAATGAATGGCACCACACGACGGTGCTCGCAGTCCGAAAGGGCGGGGTGGTTGCCGTCGGGTCGGATGGGCAGGTCACCCTCGGCACGACCGTGCTCAAACAGGGCGCGACCAAGGTGAGGCGTTTGGCGGGTGGCAAGGTGTTGGCCGGTTTTGCTGGTTCGGTGGCGGATGCGCTCGCCCTGTTTACGCGATTCGAGTCCAAGCTCGAGGAGTACGGACACAATCTCGAGCGAGCGGCGGTCGAGCTTGCCCGCGATTGGCGAACCGACAAGGCTCTTCGCCACCTCGAGGCGCTTCTGATCACCGCCGACTCGAGGACCACGCTCCTGGTTTCCGGCACCGGCGAGGTACTGTCCCCGGACGACGACGTGGTGGCGGTCGGATCCGGAGGCAGCTACGCTCTCGCGGCGGCGCGCGCGCTCCTCAAGCACACCGATCTCAGCGCCCAGGAGGTTGTCCGAGAAGGGCTCAGCATCGCCGCCGGAATCGACATCTACACCAATCAACAGATCACCATCGAGGAGCTGAAGGCGTGAAACTGGAGAGCATGACCCCGCAAGAGACCGTCGCCGAGCTCGACCGTTTCATCGTCGGTCAGGACGCCGCCAAGCGCGCGGTTGCTGTGGCCCTTCGCAACCGCTGGCGGCGGCAACAGCTCGACCCCGAGCTGCGCGAGGAGGTGGCGCCAAAGAACATCATCATGATCGGGCCGACCGGGGTCGGCAAGACCGAGATCGCCCGTCGTCTAGCCCGCCTCACCGGATCGCCGTTTATCAAGGTGGAGGCCTCGAAGTTCACCGAGGTCGGATATGTCGGACGCGACGTCGAGTCGATCATTCGTGATCTTGTGGATGCCGCAATCCAGCTGGTGCGCTCCGAACGCGCGGCTGAGGTTTTGGTGCGGGCCGAACGCGCCGCCGAGGACCGGCTGCTCGACCTCCTGGTGATGAGTTCGAGTTCGGCCACCGACACCTCGCTCGAGGAGCGGCGGCGGGCGCTCAAACGACCCCTGCGCGACGGGCTCCTCGAGAAAAACGAGATCGAGCTCGAGATCGCCGAAAACCGCATGCCGACGGTCGAGATGTTCACGCCTCAAGGCATGGAGTCGATGGGCATCAACCTCAAGGACATGTTTGGCGGGCTGATGGGCCGCAAGGCGAAGAAGCGGATGACCGTGACTGAAGCGCGCCGGGTTCTTCTCGGCGAGGAGGAGGAGAAGCTCATCGACCGCTCCCAGGTCGAGGGCGAGGCGATCACTCGGGTCGAGGAATCGGGCATTGTCTTTCTTGATGAGATCGACAAGATCTGCTCGCGAGAGGATGCCGGTGGCCGCGGACCCGACGTCTCCCGCGAGGGGGTCCAGCGTGATCTGCTGCCGATCGTTGAAGGGACCCACGTCAACACCCGCTACGGCGTCGTCCGCACGGACCACGTGCTCTTCATCGCGGCTGGCGCCTTCCACGTCTCCCGACCGGCCGATCTGATCCCCGAGATGCAGGGGCGTTTTCCGATCCGGGTCGAGCTCCAATCGCTCGGCGCCGCGGATTTCGAGCGCATTCTCACCGAACCCGAAAACTCGCTCATCCGCCAGTACACCGCCCTGCTTGCGACCGAAAACCTCGAGCTGCGGTTTTCCGACGACGCGGTCAGGACGATCGCCGCGATGGCGGCGGAAATCAATCGGTCGGCGGAGAATATCGGCGCGCGGCGTTTGCACACCGTCCTCGAGCGTCTGCTCGAAGATCTCAGTTTCTCGGCCCCCGATCGAGCCGGCGAGGTCGTCGAAGTGGACGCGGAAATGGTCAGCGGGCGGCTTGCCGATCTCGTGGGAGATCGTGACCTCGCGCGTTATATTCTTTGAATTGGGAATTAGGAATTAGGAATTAGGAATGCCGATCATTGGGTCATCCACCGCCAAGGGAGGACGCGGCTTTGCGGTTGGGGGAGAACTCAAGACTCAAAACTCAAGACTCAAGACTCTGAGAGGCATTTCACTCACCGTGATCCTATTGCTCGCCGGATGCGGCAGAGCGGGCCCACCATTGCCGCCCGAGATCCGGGTTGCCGAACGGACAACCGACCTCAGCGCCTTTCAGGAAGGTCAGATCGCAATCCTGCGCTGGAGCTATCCGCAGGCCACCACCAGCGGTAAGGCATTGACCGACATCGAAGCGATTCAGGTATGGCGCGCCAGCCTGCCGCTGGGTCAGGAACCTCCCGCTCCAAACACGACCCAGGACCGACAAATGCGCCAGCAGATCCTCGAAAACCAGGGTGAAATCGTGCAGTCGCTCGACCCGGAACAGATTGCTGTCGCCACGCGCGGCTCGACCATCGTTTTTGAGGATGATCTCGATAGCTGGCGTCAAACCGAGGAGGAGCCGGAGTCGCGCGTGCTCTGGTACGGCGTACGCACGGTCTGCTGCCGGCACCGGGAGTCGAGTCTGTCCAACGTGGTTCGGCTTGAACCGCAGGCGCCGCCGCCGCCGCCCACCGGCCTCATGCTCGAGGCGGACTCCTCCGGTATCGAGCTGCGGTGGGTGCAGGGGGTGGATATGAAAACCCTGGTCGAACGTTCATCCGACGGCGCCACCTGGGATTCGGTGACGGAACTGCCCGTAGACGGCGGAACATGGCAGGACACCTCCGCGCGACAGGGGCGCATGTGGATCTACCGTTTGCGCTCCGTCCGAACGATCGCGGCCGGAGGTCAGGTGGTGGGTGAGCCGTCGGCGCCGGCCCGAATCGACTATCCGGACACCTATCCGCCTGCCGCCCCGACTGGCGTGGTGTGCCTGCCTGAGGGTGGACGCGTCCGCGTGCGCTGGCAGTTGGTGACGGGCGCTGCGGTCTACCGCGTCTCGCGCGTTCACCTCGATGGCCAGCCCGAGTTGCTCGCCGATCAAGTGACGTCGGCTGAGTTTACAGATGACACGCCGCCATTTGGAAAGCTCGATTACCTGGTGACAGCGGTCGACGCCGCCGGCAACGGAAGCGATCCCGCGAGTTGCACGGTGGTGATGGGCGCCGATCCGTGAGACCGGAGCTTTACAAAGTCGAGGGCGCCGGCAACGACTTCGTGCTCGGGATCGGTAATTGGGCTGAGCGCCTGGCCCGCGAAGAGAAACTGGTGCGGTGCCTGTGTGATAGGCGGCGCGGGATCGGCGGCGACGGAACCCTCGCCCTGACGGCCGATTCCATTCATCGGGTGCATCTGGTGTATCGAAACGCCGATGGGGGGGAGGCCACATTCTGCGCCAACGGTACCCGCTGCGCGGCGCGGGCGGCGGTGGAGCTGATGGGTTGTGCGCCGAACATGACAGTGGTGACCGGCTGGAGCGAGATCCCGGCCGAGGTCGATGGGACTGTGGTAAGCCTCGAACTTCCGGCCCCGTCAACGGGTCCGGACCGCTTGGCGATCAACCCTCCGCAGGGTATTACCGAGCTCCAGAGGCTCGTACTCGGTGTGCCCCATGTCGTCGGGTGCGCCGACGAGCTCGGCACGCTCGACCTGATGGTGGTTGCGCCGGCCCTTCGCAGTCACCCCGAGCTCGGCCCCTTGGGCGCCAACGTCAATTTCTTCGAGGTCGCGGCCGATGGATCGCTCGCTGTGCGCAGCTATGAGCGCGGCGTCGAAGCCGAGACCATGTGCTGCGGCTCCGGTCTGGTTGCGGTGGCGTTGTTGGTGATGGCCGAGACCGACACGCGGCGGGTGGAGCTGGTGGCCCGCTCGGGGGACCGGCTGGGAGTTGAAGCCCTCGGAGTTCCGCCGCTGTGCGCCACCCGCTTCACCGGACCGGCCCGTATCATCGCCGCTATCGAGCCTTCCGCCGACCTCCTCAGCCCTCTTTGACCCACAGTTTCGACCAGTAGAGACAGCGACAGACTGCAGAGGCACCGTCACGGAGCAGCGGCCGGGGCAGCGGCCGGGGCAGCGGCCGGGGCAGCGAGCACGGGTTGTGATGACGGCATGAGCGACCTGGCTTGACCATGTCGGACGTCTTCCGTGCCGGTCCGTCCGGGCGCTGTCTCTGTGGACTGCCCCTGGAGCGGTCCACGGCCGATGACGCGGTTTCTGCCGCCGTCCCTGACCGCTGGTGCAACGGATGCCACCAACGGCTTCGTAATAGGGATGGGTGGAATATTTGAAATTCGAAATCTGCGTCTATCTGCGTGATCTGCGGTCAAACTGGGTGGGTGAGTGGAACGTTCTAACGTTGTAACGTTTCAACGTCGTGATCACGCCAACACCCGCCAACCGATCGCCAGACAGGCGGCGGCGAAGTAGCCGGCGGCGAGGTCGTCGGCGACGATTCCGATGCCGCCCTCGAGCTTCTCGCAGGCGCTGATCGGCCACACCTTGATGACGTCGAAGAAACGGAAGAGGAAAAAGCCTACGACGCCAAAGACCGCGAGTTGGGTGGTTGCGAGCACCGGCGCGAACGGCAGCGCGACGAGGTAGGTGAGCCATTGCCCGGCAGCCTCGTCAACCACGATCTCACGCGGATCGGTCGCCTCCAGCCGACGGGCTTCGATCTCCGCCGACCATACGCCGACAATCGCGAAAACGACCATGCCCACCGCGGTCACCACGATCCGGGCCGTGGTTGCGGGCAGCGCCGCACAGACCCCGAACCAGAGCAGCGCGGGCGGGAGCGAGCCGACGGTCGTGCCCGGCGCGGGAAGCCGTGCACCGAGCCCGCCAAAGGTCGCAATGATTCGAGCGAGAGAATGATTGTTGGTCATCCGTCGTCTCCCGTCTGTAATGCCGCGATCAGGTTCTTGTGAAATCCGCCGAAGGCGCCCGAGGAACAGCCTACCACCACATCCCCGGGTCGGAGGGCGTCGATGAGCCGCGCGGCGGCGTCCTCGCCCTCTCCTGGCATCACCGAAGCGACGCCAACCGCGCCGAGAGCATTGGCCAGGGACTCACGATCGACGATCTCGTTTGCAGCCAGACGGTCGCGGTGAAATGGTGGCGCCATCAGCACCAGATCGGCCCCGGCCAGGGCCTCGAAATACGCATCCTGGAGAAGGCTGCGCGCTGCGGTCAACGATCGCGGCTCGAAAGCGATGACCAACCGGCGGCCGGGCCAGCGTTGGCGGGCGGCGGCGATGGTCACCTGGAGCGCCGTCGGGTGGTGGGCGAAGTCGTCCACCACCGTGACCCCGGCCGCCTCGCCGACGACCTCCATCCGGCGCGAGACGCCCGGGAAACTCCTGATCGCGCCGGCCGCATCGGCCGGTTGGATGCCGACCACGATAGCGGCGGCCACGGCCATCGCTGCGTTCTGGGCATTGTGCAAGCCGGGCTGTTTGAGCCCTACCCGCAGGCGATCCCCGGCCCACTCGAGTTCGAGCGCACTTTCGTCGGCCGCTCCTGTGAAAGAGACCAGGCGCATTTCACAGTCTTCGTTGGAACCGACCCGGATGACCGGCGCGGTCGCATCGCGCACGGCCTCCAGTGCGCCCGTGCTCCACGAGCTGACCACGACCGTTCCATCACGCGGGACCTGGGCGGCACCCGCACGAAACGCGGTCAACACGGCGTCGAGGTCGGGATAGAGATCCGCGTGGTCGAATTCGATCGGGTTGACGAGAAAGAGATGGGGCCGATAGTGGAGAAACTTCGGTCCCCGATCGAAAAAGGCGGTGTTGTACTCGTCACCCTCGATGACCAGATGAGGACCGTGGCCGAGCCGGAACCCGCGCCGGTTCCATTGCGGCAGGCCGCCGATCAGATAGGTGGGATCAGCGCCGCACCGCTCGAGTATCCAGGCCAGCATGGCCGAAGTCGTCGTCTTGCCGTGGGTGCCCGCGACGACCAGGCTTTCGAGGCCGCTTGCGAGCACATAGTGCGCCACCGCCTCCGCCTGTGAGAGGTACGGGATGCGGTGTTCGAGCACCGCGGCCACCTCGGGATTGTGGCGAGGGACTGCATTGCCGATGATGACCCGATCGATGCCGTCGGGGATGCGGTCTGGATCGAAGCCGATTCTGACCGGGATTCCGAGCTCTTCGAGGAGGGTGCTCATCGGCGGGTAGAGCTGGACATCGACGCCGTCGACCTCGTGTCCCGCCTGTTGCAAGAGACCGGCCAGCGGCGCCATCGCCGTGCCACCAATCGGCAGGAAGTAGAGGTGCTCGGATCTGAGGTATAAGTCCTGCAAAAATGCCCCCGATGGAGTTGCGGCTCGGCTCACGGCTTCCTAAGATTGTCCCTGGTTATCTGTGACGTGACAAGGAGGATTGGAAATGTCGAAGAACCGTTCTGCAATAGTGGCCGCCGCCGTGGTGGCGGCAGTCTTGGCGACCGTGGCGCCATCGGCGAGCGCCGCCGACGGTCCCAAGCTGGTCGTTCCCGCGACGATCAAGGACATGGGAAAGGTCGCTCAGGGCGAGGTGCTCAATGTCGATTTCGCGCTTGTCAACGAAGGCGATGAAGTCCTCGAGATCAAGGCCGTGAGACCAACCTGCGGCTGCACGGTGGCCGACTTCGATCGTGCAATCGCACCCGGCAAGACCGGCTATATCAAGGCGAAGCTTGAAACCCGCGAGTTCAACGGGCCAATCCAGAAATCAATTCTGGTGATGACCAATGACCCGCGGGAACCGACCGTCACTCTGGTCATCAAGACCACTGTTCACCCGTACGTCGAGGTGCTGCCAAGGGCGCTCGTCCGCTTCAACGCCGTCCAGCACGAGCCGATGGAACAGAAGATCACGGTTGTCGCCGACGAGGAGGACACGAATTTTCAAGTTGCCGGAGTCAAGAGCTCGGAGCCGTTCCTGATCACGACAGTCCGCCCCCTGTCCAAGGACGAGCTCCTCGCCGGGAAATCCTCGAAACAGTACGAGATCACAATCTCCATGAAGGAGAATCCCCCAGTCGGCCCCGTCAACGCGGAGCTCGAAATCCAGACCAATCACCCGAAGGCGAAAGAAGTCCCGGTGAAGGTGTTCGGCGTCGTGCGGGCGCTGCTGCACGTCACGCCGTCACAGATCCAATTCGGATCAGTGGACGCAAAAAAGGAACCGGGGCGGAATCTGATTGTCGTCAACAACCGCACCGGGGGCGTGGCAGTGAACCTGACAGGGGCGTCGGTGAACGACGCCGCCTTTGTGGCCGATGTCGTGACGATCGAGACCGGCCGCCGCTATCAGGTGACCGTTACCGTCAAAAGTAATGCGAGCCCCGGACCGCGGGACGCGGTGCTGACTTTGAAAACCACTGACCCGGAATTTCCGACCGTCGAGGTCCCGGTGAGGGCCAATATCAGTTAAGAGTCAAGAGTAAAGAGTCAAGAGTCAGGAAAGAGAGAACCGGGAGGGACGTTGTGATGATTCGCAACGTTCCTCCGCCATTCTAGAGAAACTCCGTCCCAACGAATTCACAGATCTTAACTCTCAACTCTTAACCCCTCTTGACCCGATTATCGCGGCGAACGACGTTGACCGATGATGATTGGCGAGGGTAGAGCACTCAACATGCTGCGATCGCTCGGTATTGAAACCTCCTGCGACGAGAGCGCGGTGGCGGTCCTGGACCGCGACGGCCGAGTGGAGGTCAATCTCCTTTCGAGCCAAATCACCAAACACGCGCCCTATGGGGGGGTCGTCCCTGAACTCGCGTCGCGCGAGCACCTCAAGGCCTTGCCGTACCTCGTCGATCGGGCGCTCGGCGCCGCGGCCGGGCCGGTCGAATTGGTCGTCGTGACCGTCGGTCCGGGGCTCATCGGCGCCCTTCTGGTCGGCCTGCGCTTCGCCTCGGCCTTTGCGTGGGGTCGCAGGCTGCCGCTCGTGGCGGTCGACCATCTCGAAGGCCACCTCGTCTCACCGTTGCTCAACCTCGACAACGAGCCGGCGCGAGTTGAGCCCGAGCGGGCGCTGGCGCTCGTCGCCTCGGGCGGACACTCGAGCTGGTACCTGATGGAGAACGGCGGCCGAAAGCGACTCGGGCGCACTCGGGATGATGCCGCCGGAGAGACCTTCGACAAGGTCGCTCAAGCCCTCGGTCTCGGGTACCCGGGGGGGCCGTTGATCGACGCCCTGGCCCGTCGCGGCAACCCCGAGGCGGTACCACTCCCGCGTCCGCGTTTGAAGGACGCCCCATTCGATTTTTCGTTCTCCGGACTCAAATCGGCAGCCGTGCGCTGGATTCGCGAGCAGGGTCTGGCTGGTCCCGGAGCGAGCGGTGCGGAGACGCCGACGGCTCTTGTCGATCTGGCCGCCTCGTTTGAACAGGCGGTGGTCGACCAGCTGCTGCAACCCTTGCCGGATCTGGTTCGGGCTCATCAACCGCGTTTGCTGATGGCGGCGGGCGGTGTGGCGGCGAACACCCTTCTCCGTCGACGGCTCGGCGAACTGGGTCGGCAGCTGGGGATCGAGGTGCTGCTGCCGGTTCGGCCCCTGACGACAGACAACGCGGCGATGATCGCCCTCGCCGGCCAACTCGGACGGAGAGCGGGACTTGACCATGACCCGCGCCGCATCGATGCGCACGCTCGGGAGGCGTGGCAACCTCCGGGAATGAGCCGGCCGATGAATCGTACGGGCGTGTAGAATCAGTGAGTGTTGAAGGAGGTTCGATGCGGAAGTCCGTCGCGCGAGAGTACTATGAGGCCATCCTTGTCGCTTTCATCCTGGCGCTCTTCGTGCGCACCTTCGTGTTCGAGAACTTCAAGATTCCATCGGGTTCGATGGAGGACAACCTCCTTATCGGCGACCACCTGGTGGTCAACAAGTTCGTTTTCGCTGGTCACGCCGACTCCATCCTGCACAAGCTGTTCCCGTATCGCAGTCCGCGACGGGGCGATGTCGTCGTCTTCAAATACCCCGAGGACACCCGCCGTGATTTCATCAAGCGCTGCGTGGCAGTTGCCGGTGACACCGTCGAGCTGAAACAGAAAGCGCTCTACATCAACGGTGAGCTGCAACCGGATCCGATGGCCGTTCACAAAGACCCGCGCACCTACGACGACTTGCCGACAATGCCGGCCTCGTCTCGAATCCGCGACAACTTCGGACCATTCACGGTGCCGCCCGGCACAATTTTCTGCCTCGGCGATAACCGCGACAACTCACTCGACTCGAGGTTCTGGGGCCCGGTACCGTTGAGCTATGTCAAAGGACGGGCGGTGTTCATTTACTGGTCCTACGAGGCCGGGCGAAACGACTGGCAATGGCGCGGCTTCGGGAATCGACTGAAGCAACTGGCCGGGGTTTTCTTCAATTTTTTCACCAAAACGCGCTGGGAAAGGGAGTTCCGTCTGATACGCTGATTCTGGTAGGATCCTGGAAGAGGATGTGCTTGGAGAAAGATCCATGAACAGGTGGCGATATCAGCGTGGGGACGTTCCGATCGGTTGCTTGGTTGGCGGCGTCATGATGGTTATCGTCGTGTTGGTCGCCATCAAGGTCACGCCGATCGTCATGAATGTCGGCGAGCTTGACCGAGAGATCTCCGCCTTGGCCGATCGTGCAAATCGGCGCGAGTACAACGATGAACGGATCCGGACCTCGATCTTGAAGAAGGCGGAATCCCTCGATCTTCCGGTGACCAAGAAGGACCTGTCGATCAAACGGACTTCGAACCGAATCCGCGTGATCGTGACCTACGATGTTGTGATTGAATTCCCCGGCTACACCTATGTGTGGCACAAAGTGCACGACGAGGAACGGCCGCTGTTTTATAACTGAGGTGCGGCTTGTCCCTCAACCCGCCGAGGCCATCTCGGCGACGATGCTGCGAGCGGCCACCGCGGGATCCGTCGCGCCGGTGATCGGCCGTCCTACCACCAGAATGTCGGCGCCGGCCTGCAGAGCTTCGCCAGGTGTCGCAACCCGCCGTTGATCGTTTGCCGCGCTCGCCGCCGGTCTGATGCCGGGGGTCACGATCATGAAGGAGCCGCCACACGCCGAACGGACGGCGCCGGCCTCTCGCCCGGAACAGACGACTCCGTCGGCGCCGCTGTCCTGCGCCAGTCGTGACCAAGCAGCCACGATCTCCACCGGGGGTGGTTCGAGACCGAGCTCGGCGAGGGCCTTCCTGTCGAGACTCGTGAGCAGGGTGACCGCGACCACCTTTGGAGGATGGTCGGGAGACGCCCGGCGGACCCCGTTGACCGCAGCCTCAATCATCGCCCGTCCGCCACTCGCGTGGACGGTCAGCATGGCGGCGCCGAGAGCTGCACAGTTGGCGGACGCGCGGGCGACCGTGGCCGGAATATCGTGCAGCTTGAGGTCGAGAAAGACCTGCGGCCCGATCGCAGCCATATCATCGACCAATGCCGGTCCATGCGCGGTAAAGGCCTCGAGGCCCAATTTGAACCATCCGACTTCCTTGGCGAGGATGCGAGCGGTGGAGAGAATCCGCTCGCGGTCACTGCCGTCGAGGGCGACGCAGAGCGACGATCTAGCTTCCATTTCTCAGCACCTCATTTCCCGGCGCCGCCACCTCGTGAGCCGGCGCCGGCATCGAAGAAAGTCTACGCCATCCAATCGAGGTACCATGCAGGAGTGATGAGCCGACGAATCTGGGTCGATGCACTTTGTGCCGGCGCGGCCGCCGGTCTGTTGGCGGAGGCGCTGGTCCTGCGCATGAATCCAGAGGTCACCCAGACTGCGCGCGGCGTGCTCGTCGGCATGCCGTTATGGGCGTCATGGGGCGGATTGCTGGTCGGTATTCCTCTGATCGCGGGGCTGGCCGTTCTCGATCGTTTTCGACCTCGGCCGGATAGGTGGGCGGCGCCGGCCCTGTGTGCGGCGGTGTTCATCGTTGCCGCCGTCGTCGGCGCGGTCAACGCCAAGCTTCACGCGCGCCTTTTGCCGGGTGCGGCCTATCGGGTTCTGGTCCAGGATTCCGTTGCCTGGATGGTGGCCGCGCTCGTCGCCGTTGGCGGCGGCCTGTTGATTCGCAGAGCCGGCGCCAGTCGTCGAATGCGGGCAGCCTTCGCGATCGTGATGTTGGCGCTACCGGCGGCGCGTGTAATCTGGGCGCCGACAATCCCCCGACAGTATCTCGAGGTAGAGGCGCGACCCTTGGGCTCACCCTCGCGACAGTTGGTGGTGATCGGCCTCGAGGGCCTCGATGCCAAAGTGCTGCTGGTGGATGCTGCAAGCGCGAGCCACCCGGCGTTGGCACGGCTTCGAGAAGCGGGATCGTGGGCGCCGCTCACGCCCCACCGACCCTTTCTTCGCTTTGCTCTGTGGACATCAACCGCCACTGGTACCTTCCCCGGTCTGCACGGCGTCAAGGCCCACTGGGGGTGGAACCTGCCCATGGTGTTCCCGGAAACCCTACGCCTCTTGCCCTGGACTCCCGAGGGTTCGCGCATGATCCTGCCCTGGGGTCTGGCGGAGCGAGTGCCGCCGCCACCCGCGACGGTGGCGCCGCTGTGGGCGCGGCTCAACGCTTCAGGAGTTCCCACCGCAGTGATCGGGTGGCCCGGCTCGTGGGGTGCTGACCCTTCTCTCCTCACCACCCCTGACGAGGAGCACGGTGCGCCGATCGAGTCGGCAATGCAGGCCCCGCTCGAAGCCGCTCTCCAGCCGTTTCCAGATCGAAGGTCTCAGATCTGGGCAGCCATCGTGCGCGACCAGGCGAGAGTGGAGGCGGCCGTGGCGGCGCTCGAGGGGGGCTACGGAAACGTCTGGATCCACCTCGAGACCCTTTCCCTGGCGCGTCGCTATCATGAGCCGCTGAGACCGCGGCACGCCCGTGAGCGTCGCCTTCTCGAGCTCGTCATGGAGTTGGTCGACGACCAACTTGGCGCCCTCCTCACCGCCGCCAATGGGTCGGCGCTGGTTTCAGTCGTGTCGCCGTACGGTCTGAATCCTCCCGGTTCCTTTGAGCGATTGAAAAGATTGTTCGGCGCCGGCGGGTCGTGGCAAACCTCGGCCGAGGATTGTCCGGACGGGATCGTGGTGCTGCTCGGGGACGGAGTCGATCCGGGCCACCGGGCTCAGGCCGTGAACCTTCCCGATGTCGTGCCGACCCTGTGCTATCTGCTCGGATTGCCGGTGGCTCAGTACATGGAGGGAAGCGTCATGGTGGGGGCGGTGACACCATCGTTCCTCGCCGAGCACCCGTTCCGGGTCGTCGATTGACGACGGGCCGACCGTCGAGGGATGGTTTTCGCCCTTGGATCCCAGGCCTTCCACCGGGCGATCAAGGGAGGGCGCAGCGAACTCAGGACTCAAAACTCAAAACTGAAAACGCACAGAATGCGGTAGGCTGGATTGGATGAAGCTCTCGGCGGTGATTCCGGTGTTCGACGAGGAAGCGACCGTCGCCGAGCTCCTCGACAAGGTCGCCTTCGCGCCGCTTCCGGAGGCAGTGGTCGCTCTCGAGATTATCGTGGTGGACGACTGCTCGACCGACGGGACGTGGAGCGTGCTCGAGGCGTGGCAGGCACCGGTTCGGGAGGATGGCCGCGCCGTGACCGTGTTGCGCGAACGCCACCCCCGGAACCGGGGCAAGGGCGCCGCGTTGAGAACCGGCTTTGGTCTCTCCTCGGGTGAGCTGCTGGTGGTCCAAGACGCCGACCTCGAGTACGATCCGACCGACTATCCGACGCTGCTGCAACCCATCATGGACGGCTTTGCCGACGTCGTTTTCGGGTCGCGATTCCTGGGCGGCCCGCACCGGGTGATGTTCTTTTGGCACTACATTGGGAATCAGTTCCTGACGCTGCTGTCGAACATGCTCACCGATCTCAACCTGACCGACATGGAAACCTGTTACAAGGTATTCACGCGCGAAGTGCTCGACCGGATCACACTGCGCTCAGACCGGTTCGGCTTCGAGCCGGAGTTCACAGCCAGGATCGCCCTTCTGGGAGTGCGAATCTACGAGGTCCCGATCTCCTATCACGGCCGCACCTACGCCGAGGGCAAGAAGATCGGCTGGCGGGACGGCATTTCGGCCGTCTGGTCAATTCTGAGGTTCAACCTGTGGTCGCGACGCTGAACGCGTCGGCCCTTCAAGTTCTCGGCCCTGCGGCCTTCCGTTCGTGGCAACTCTTGGCTATTGTGTCACGTGCTGCGCGTGGCCGGCATGAGGGCCGAGGGGCCGAGAATTTGAAGTGAGGGAGACTCGGAAATGACAAAACGATCCGTGGTGGTGATGCCTGGTGATGGGATAGGCAACGTGGTGCTGCCCGAGGCCTTGCGGGTGCTCGAAGCGGCGGGCTTCGAGGCGGAATGGGTCGCGGCCGGGATCGGCTGGCAGCACTGGGTGGAAGAGGGTAATCCTCTGCCCGAAGAAACGATCGAACTCATCGCCAGACACAAGGTGGCGCTGTTCGGTGCGATCACCTCCAAGCCCAAGGACAAGGCGGCTGCGGAGATCCGACCCGAGCTTCGCGACAAGGGTCTCGTTTACTTCTCGCCGATCGTCGGTCTTCGGCAACGCTTCGATCTCGATGTATCCATCCGTCCCTGCATCACGTTTCCCGGCAACCCCCTCAACTTCATCCGGCGTGCGGCCGACGGCGGTTTCGAGGAACCAAAGGTCAATACGGTGATTTTCCGCCAGAACACGGAGGGTCTCTACGGTGGCGTGGAGTGGACCAACCCTCCCGAGCAGGTGTGGGCGGCCCTCGACACCCATCCCAAATTCGCGGCCTTCCGTGAGGTGCCCCGCGAGGATCTGGCCGTGTCGACGCGGATCTTCACTCGCGGCAAGTGCCGACGCATTTGCGAGCAGGCCTTTGCCTACGCGGCCAGGTATGGGTATGCAAGCGTCACCGTTTGCGAGAAGCCAAACGTCATTCGTGAGACCTCGGGCATGATGCTCGCCGAGGCGCGGAGGGTTCACAAGGATTATCCAC
The DNA here is from genome assembly GCA_963733915.1 of Candidatus Sulfomarinibacteraceae bacterium. Taxonomy (GTDB): domain Bacteria; phylum Acidobacteriota; class Thermoanaerobaculia; order Thermoanaerobaculales; family Sulfomarinibacteraceae; genus Sulfomarinibacter. The sequence continues at coordinate 526,530 of CAVTEP010000011.1, read as the reverse complement.
AGATTCAGCTCTGGGACACCAACATCGACGCGCAGATGATGTGGCTGACCAAAAACCCCGAGGACTATGGGGTTATCGTAGCCGGCAACATGTTCGGCGACATCATTTCAGACGGGTTTGCCGGTCTCGTCGGCGGTCTCGGCTTTGCCGCCTCGGCCAACATCGGCAGCGAGGTCGGGGTCTTCGAGCCGACGCACGGTTCCGCCCCAAAGTACGCCGAGCTCGACCCTTCGATCGTCAACCCGATCGCGATGATCCTGTCGGCGGTGATGATGCTCGACTGGCTGGGCGAGACCGCGACTGCGGATCGAGTCCGTGCGGCGGTGACCCGAGTCGTGGCCGAGGGCTCGGTCCGCAGCTATGACATGCTCAAGTTGCGTGGCGGGCCGCAAGCCATCGCCCAGGGAGCTGCGACGACGACCCAGATGACGGACGCCATCATCGCGGCCTTATGACGCTTGAATGACATATTGCATAGATGATGTCGGCACGTTGAGGAGGTAAGCATGCGCGAGCCCGAGCTCAGGTCGGCGGTTGTGGGTGCAAAGAGTGAGGGCACTCGTTCGGACCTCTCCGTGGCGTACGATCCGGGCCCGGATCCGCTGCAGGTCGAAATCACCTCAAAAGTGGACTACCTCTTTGGCCGGGCCATCGAGTCCGCTGTGCGGCGGGTCGTGGACGCCTTTTCGGTGGCGACCGGCCGGGTGACGGTGAACGACGCCGGCGCGCTGGAGTGGGTGATCCTGGCCCGCACCGAGGCCTGCATGCGCCGGGCTGGATTTGACGGTCCGCCGGTGTTGCCGGAGCCGGCGCCTGGCGCCAATCTTCCCCGCCGGCGCGATCGGCTCCGGCGAAGTCGGCTGTACGTTCCCGGCAACCAACCAAAGCTGATGGTTTCGGGCGGCCTCTACGGCGCCGACGCCATCATTCTCGATCTCGAGGACTCGGTGCCACCGGCTGAGAAGGATGGCGCGCGCATCCTGGTTCGCAACGCGCTGGTGGCGCTCGACTGGGGCGCGGCGGAGCGGATGGTGCGGATTAATCAGGGCGCCGTGGGCGACAAGGACCTCGCGGCGATTGCGATCCACAACCCACACACGATCCTGCTGCCCAAGGTCGAAGACGAGGTCCGCGTTGCACGCGCCGCCGAGATCCTGAATGGGCTGACCGTTGGAGACGCGCCTTACCTGATGCCGATCCTCGAGTCGCCAGCAGGCATCCGCTGCGCCTTCGAGATCGCCGCCGCCGACCCCACGGTAGTGGCGCTGACGCTGGGGCTCGAGGATCTGTCGGCGGAGCTCGGTGCGCCGAGGACGACAGCGGGATGGGAGAGCTTTCTCGCCCGCCAGACCACGGTCTACGCGGCTCGGGCGGCGGGAGTCCAGCCCATTGCCTCGGTCTATTCGGACATCGAAGACGAGAAGAGTCTCGCCGCCTATGTGCGGCGCGAACGCGGCCTCGGCTTTGACGGCATCGGTTGCATCCACCCTCGTCAGATCCCGGTTGTGCATCGCGAGATGACGCCAAGCGACAAAGAGGTCGAGGCTGCGGTGCGGGTGGTGCGGGCGGCTCGTGAAGCAACCGCAAGGGGCCTCGGAGCGGTCGCGGTCGGTTCCAAGATGGTCGACCCGCCGGTGGTCCAACAGGCGCAACGGACCGTTGAGCTGGCCGTTGCGGGAGGGGTGTTGAGAGAGGATTGGGACACATTGGAGAATTAGGAATTAGGAATTAGGAATTAGGAATTCCCGCCCATCCTCCCCGCGACAGGGGGGCGTGGGACGACGGGAGCGGGGGGCGGCAAATGACGATCAAGCTTGAGAAAAACGCGGCCGGGCGATTGGTGCCGATCGACGTCAACGGGCGCGCGAGCGTTCCCTTCCAGGGCGTCGGCAAGCACCGACCGGGCGGGCGCCGAGCGGCGCCGACGATTGCGAGCTGTGTCGACTATTCGGCCGACGGCGACAAGAGGGCGGCGTCGATCGCGGAGGCGCTCGAACATGTGGGTCTGGCCGACGGAATGGTCGTCTCGACCCACCACCACCTGCGCAACGGCGACGCGGTCGCGAACCTCGTCTTCGACGCCGCCGCCGGACTCGGCCGCAAGAGCTTGATGTGGTTTCCCTCGGCCTCCTTTCCGGTCCACGCCAACCAGATTCGCCACCTCGAGTCGGGGGTGATCCACCACATCGAGGGTTCGATGAACGGCCCCCTTGGGGCCTTCTGCTCGGCGGGCAAAATGCGGGGCCTCGGTGTTCTGCGATCGCACGGCGGCCGGTGGCAGGCAATCCAAGACGACGAGGTTCACATCGACGTCGCGGTCATCGCCGCCCCCACCGCCGACCCATTTGGAAACGCCAACGGCGTCAACGGCCCGGCGGCCTGCGGCCTCCTCGGCTTTGCCCTCGCCGACTCCGTCTATGCGGAGAAAGTCATCGTCGTGACCGACAACCTGGTGCCCTTTCCGTGCCTGCCGTGGCAGATTCAGGGCAACAACGTGGACACCGTGGTGGAAGTCGACTCGATCGGCGATCCGACCCAGATCGTGTCGGGCACAACCCGCATCACCCAGAGCCCGGACCGACGGCGAATCGCCGAGCTTGCGGCCCGCTTCTGCGCCGCGGCGGGAATCATGCGCGACGGGTTCTCATTCCAGGCCGGGGCCGGGGGCACCACGCTGGCTTTTGCCATGTACCTCGCAGATTTGATGCGGACAGCGGGGGTTCGGGCGCGCTTTGCCCGCGGCGGCTCGACTCAGCACATGGTTGAGATGCTCGAGGAGGGTCTCGTCGAGTACATCCTCGACGGCCAGACCTTTGATCTCGAAGGCGTGAGATCGATGCGGGACGACCCTCGCCACCAGGACACGTCGCCGTTCACCTCGTACAACTTCCACGGCAAGGGGAACTTTGCCTCGATGATCGATGTCGCGGTGCTCGGAGCGACGGAGGTCGATCTCGATTTCAACGGCAACGTCGTCACCCACTCCGACGGGCGGTTGCTGCACGGCATCGGCGGCTGGCAGAATTGCCTCGCCGCCCGCTGCTCAATGCTGCTGGTACCCTCGTTCCGCGACCGCATTCCGGTGATTGTCGACAGGGTGACGACCCTGTGCGGCCCCGGCGAGCTCGTCGACGTAGTGGTGACCGAGCGTGGTATCGCCGTCAACCCACGGCGCGGGGACCTCCTCGACGCGGTCGCGGGCTCCGATCTGCCGATCCGGCCCATCGCCGATCTCAAGGCGGATCTCGACCGGATCTGCGGCGTACCGGAAAAACCCGTGCTTTCGGATCAGCCGGTGGCGGTCGTCAAGTGGGTCGACGGAACCGTGATCGACACCGTCTGGCGGGTCGATTGACATCGACTCGCCAATTAGGAATGAGGAATGAGGACTGAGGAATGCCGCCCACCCGCCCCCAACCCCCCAATTCAATGCGGAGGCGGTGGGGGATTCCTAATTCCTGACTCCTCATTCCTTATTGTTATCGTTGTGGGGCTTGCGCCTGATGTCATTTCGGTGTAGAATCCTGCGTCCTCGGTCCGAGCGGCCGAGCGGAGGTACGAGATGAAAGCCGGAGTCCATCCCGAGTACAACGAGATCGAGGTTCGTTGCGCGTGTGGCAACACCTTTACGACGAGGTCGACCAAAACCGACCTGCGCCTCGAAATCTGCAGCGCCTGCCACCCGTTTTACACCGGCAAGCAGAAGCTGGTCGACACCGCCGGCATGGTCGAAAAATTCGAGCGCCGGTACGGCAAAACCGCCAGCGCCGAGTAGCTCATCCCGGCCGCCCTCGGGCGGCCCTGCAACCCGCGCGAGACCTCGAGTCCGCGCGGGTTTCGTTTTGTCTGAAGATAACGTGAGTGGGTTAGGATCGGATGGAGATGGGGCATCATGCTGGAACGGCTCGAAAAAATCGCGAAAAAACACCACGAACTGCAAATGCAGCAGGCCGACCCTGAGATCGCGGTCGATCCCAACAAATCGCGGGTGGTGGCGCAGAAGCTGGCCGAGCTCGAACCGGCGGTATCCGCCTATCGTGAATACCTCAGGGTTTCGGCTGAGCTCGATGGCGCCCGGGAGATCGTGACCGAGGCGAATGACGACGAGATGCGACAGATGGCCGAGATCGAGGCCGACGAGCTCAGCTCGCGTCTGACCGAGATCGAAGAGCGACTCAAGCTTCTGCTCCTGCCGGCCGACCCGAATGACCGTCGCAACATTGTCCTCGAGATCCGTGCCGGCACCGGCGGTGGAGAAGCCGCACTTTTTGCCGGCGAACTCCTGCGCATGTACGGACGATACGCGGAGTCACAGCGTTGGAAGATGTCCCTGATCGACTCGTCCGAAACCGGTCTCGGCGGCATCAAGGAAGCGGTCGCGGTGATCGAGGGCGACGGCGCCTACTCGCGCCTCAAGTACGAGTCTGGCGTTCACCGTGTGCAGCGGGTGCCGGCGACCGAGGCGTCGGGTCGGATCCACACCTCGGCGGCGACGGTGGCCGTGTTGCCCGAGGCCGAGGAGGTTGAGATCGCGGTTGCCGAAAGAGACCTCCGCATCGACCGCTTCTGCTCCTCGGGACCGGGCGGCCAGAGCGTCAACACCACCTATTCGGCGGTCCGCATCACCCATCTGCCGAGCGGCCTGGTTGTCTCATGCCAGGATGAGAAGTCCCAGATCCAGAACCGGGCCAAGGCCCTGCGGGTCCTCAAGGCCCGGCTCAAGGAAATCGAGGAGCGCGAACGTGATGCCGAGCGCGCGGCCGACCGCCGTTCGAAAATCGGATCCGGCGACCGGTCGGAGAAAATCCGCACCTACAACTTCCCCCAGGGGAGGGTCACCGACCACCGGGTCGGGCTCACCGTCCACCGCTTGTCGGAGATTCTCGAGGGCGAGCTCGATTTGTTGCTGGAACCGGTGATTGCAGAGTTCCAAGCCAAACGGCTGAAAGAGGAACTGAGCTGAAGGCGAGACGAGCGATGGCAATTCTCAATTCTCAATTCTCAATTCTGAATTTCCCCCGGCCCACCCGGCGACCGTAACGTCGGGGGGTTGGGGAAAAAACCGGATTCCGAAATCCGAATTCCGAAGCCGTCGAACAGACTCCATTCGTGACCGTCAAAGAGGCGCTCCAAATCGCTACCGCGATGCTTCCGCCAAGGGAAGGAATCCCCGATCCGGGGCGGGAGGCGGCCTGGTTGCTTGGCGCCGCGTGGGGGGTGGACGAAATCACCCTCAAACTCCATCCCGAACGCGAGGTGCCGGCAGAGGTCGAGGGTCGCTTTCGTGATTGGCTCGAGCGACGAGCAGCCGGCGAGCCGGCCCACCACCTGACCGGCGAGTGTCCATTCTGGGGCCGCCAATTTGAAGTCAATCCGGACGTACTGGTGCCGCGGCCGGAGACCGAGCTGGTGGTCGAGACGGCGCTCGAACTCCTGCTGCCGGCCGAGGCGCGGGTGCTCGATGTCGGAATCGGTTCGGGCTGTCTCGCTATCACCCTTGCCGCCGAGAGGCCGGGTTGGCGGGTGAGTGCGGTCGATCGTTCACCGCCGGCGCTGGCGGTGGCACGGCGCAACGCAGAGAGGCATGGCGTCGAGCTCACATTGTGGCTCGGCGATTTGGCGACCGCCGTTGACCCGCCCTGGGATCTCGTGGTAGCAAATCTCCCGTACGTGCCGACCGGGGATCTCGACCGCCTGCCTGTCGAAGTCCGCCACGATCCGCGGGCGGCGCTCAACGGCGGTTGCGACGGCCTCGATTTCGTACGGGCGCTGATCGCCGATCTTCAGCGGCTCCTGCGTCGATGTGGCGGTGCGGTGCTCGAGATCGGTGACGGTCAGGCCGGCGCTGTGGCGGAGCTTGCCTCGGCCGCGGACCTTGCGGTGGCCCGTCGCCTGAGGGACCCCGGCGGGTGCGAGCGCGTCGTCGTGTTGCAGCCGCGATAACACGCCGCGAATTTTCAATTCTCAATTCCCATCCGCCTCCACCTCCACTTCGAAGGCTCGGGCGGAGGCGATGCCGACGATCGCGTGGGGAGGGCGGGCGGAAATTGAGAATGGAGAATTCAGAATTGTCCTTCTCTGTTGACACGATCAACGCTCGACCGGACAATGGCTTTTTCCGCGCGGGCGCGGGGTGGGAGGCCCTCATGGCAGGCACGAGCAAAATCGAGCTCGATGGCAAGCAGCATCGTGTGGCGGTGATCGCCTTTGGCGGCAACGCGTTGCTCAGGCCCCAGGACCACGGGACCCAGGAGGAGCAGTTCACCCTGAGCTGGAAGGCCACCCGCTGGCTCGTCGAGATCATTCACCGCGGTTACGAGCTCGCCATCGTTCACGGCAACGGCCCGCAGGTGGGAAACATCATGATCCAGGTCGAGGAGGCGATCACCAAGATCCCGCCGCAGTCGCTCGAGATTGCGGTGGCCCAGACCCAGGGTTCGATGGGCTACATGCTCGCCAACCAGCTCCGCAACCGGTTGCACGAGGAACAGATCGAGAAAGAGATCGCCGCAGTGCTCACCGAGGTGGTGGTGGACCGGGACGATCCTGCCTTCGACAACCCGACCAAACCGGTCGGGCCCTACTTCACCGCATATCGCGCCAACCTGCTGATGCAGGAGCACGGTTGGAAGATGGTCGAAGACGCCGGCCGCGGTTGGCGCAAGGTCGTGGCCTCGCCGATGCCGAAGCGGATTCTTGGCAGCCATCTCCTCAAGCGCCTGGTGGAGAGCGGCGCCGTGCTGGTTGCGGGCGGCGGCGGTGGAGTCCCCGTTTATCAAGACGTCGGCGGCTACTACCGCGGCATCGAGGCGGTGATCGACAAGGATTACGTGGCCTCGATCCTGGCCCGTGAGCTCGCCGCCGACCTTTTCATCGTTCTCACGCAGGTGCAGATGATCGCCGAACACTTCGGCCGCCCCAACCAACGGTGGATACGCCGCCTGCCGGTGGCCCGGGCCAAGGAGATGATGGCCTCGCACCAGTTCCCGCCGGGTTCGATGGGACCCAAGGTTCGGGCTTCGATCGACTTCGTCGAATCGACCGGCAAGGAGGTGCTGATCACCGACGAGGACAGTCTGAAACGCGCCCTCGAAGGCCGCGCCGGCACCTTTCTCGTGCCCGAAGGCGATGTCGAGTACGCGACGCTGGCCTGATCCCATCTGCATCGCCGCGGAACCGATGGTTTGAAAAGCCCGAGAGCTGCAATCGCTGTTCGTCGCGGTCACGGCGTTGGTTTATCCTAGGCGGCGTGGTGAGATTACGGACAAGCCCGAGTCTTTGGTTCTACAGGGCGCTGATGTGCGGCCTGCTTCCTCTGGCGGCGCCGGTGCTCAAGCTCCGCCAATGGCTTGCCGGAAAGAGTAGGCCGCGGTTCCGTGACCGCCTCGGTCGCGGGCTGCCCGAGCTTCCGACAGCCGGCGTCTGGATCCAGGCCGTATCCGTGGGCGAAGTCGAGATTGCGCGCCGGCTCGTCGCCGAGCTCGAACGGCGGTCTCCCGGTTTGCCCCTGTTTCTCTCCGCGACCACCGCGACCGGGCTCGACCTCGCCCGGCGAACCATGGGCGACCGGCTGCCCGTCTTTCCGTGTCCCATCGACCTCGCCGGGCCGGTGAGCCGCGTCTTCTCCGCCGCCCGTCCGCGCCTCGTGGTGCTCGTGGAGACCGAGCTCTGGCCCGAGATGCTCCACCAGGCCTTCAAACGGGCGGTGCCGGTGGCGGTCGTCAACGCACGGCTTTCGCCGAGGTCCTATGCCGGGTACCGGCGCGCCGCCGGACCGCTGCACTCGTTGCTCGAGCCCTTGACCTTGGTGCTTGCCAGGACCTCGGCCGACGCAGAGCGTTTTGCGGGGCTCGGGATTCCGACCGATCGCATCGTCATCGCCGGCAACATCAAGTACGACATCGTCGGTGATGAGCGGCCCCTCGAATGGGAGCACGAGGTCCTGAAAGCGGCCGGCCAACGGCCGATCGTCATTGCCGGTTCCACCATGGAGGGCGAGGAGGCCCTGGTTCTCAATGCGCTTGCAGACCTTGGCGCCAACGGCACCGCACCGTTTGTGATCGTGGCGCCCCGCCATCCGGAACGCTTCGAATCGGTCGCGCGTCTGCTCAGCGACCGCGGTCTCGTTTTCGGGCGGTGCAGCAGCGCCGGCCCGTTGCCCGCCGCGACTGATGCCTTCCTCATCGACACCATCGGCGAGCTCGCCCGCGCCTACCGCCTCGCCCGGATCGCGTTCATCGGCGGGTCGCTGGTGCCGACCGGCGGCCACAATCCCCTCGAACCGGCGGTGTGGGGCGTCCCGACCCTCAGCGGCGTTCACGTTCACAACTTCCGCGAGGTCTACGACGAGCTGACGGCGGCGGGTGGCGCGCGGCTGGTTGCAGACGTCGGTGAGTTCAGGGCGGCGGCGGCGGCATGGCTTGACGAACCCGCGTTCGCGGCTGCCGCAGGCAAGGCGGGGCGCGAGGTGATCGAGCGCAACCGCGGGGCGACCGAGCGCACCGTCAATGCCCTCCTCGGTCTCATCGGGGGGAACTGATCGTGGCCTGGCGCTACCTCCTGCTGCCGTTGGCGCCCATCTATCGAGGGGCGGTGTTCGCGCGCACCGCGGCCTACCGCCGCGGTTGGATGCGGAGCACGCGGCTTGAGGTGCCGGTCGTCTCGGTTGGCAATCTGAGCTTCGGCGGCACCGGCAAGACCCCGACAGTGATCGCTCTTGCCCGCGACCTGACCCGTTTGGGGCGCCGGCCGGCGGTGTTGACTCGCGGCTACAAACGGCTCGAAGATCGTCAGGTCGTGGTGATGGGTCCGGAACCGCGCCAAGGTGTCGCCGAGGTCGGCGACGAAGCGCTCGAGATCGCGCGCCGATTGCCGGGAGTGCCGGTGGTCGTGGATGCGGACCGAGTGCGCGGAGGCGCGGAGGCGCAGCGACTGGGAGCGGACGTCGTGCTGCTCGATGATGGTTTTCAACACCTGCGGCTCGAGCGGGATCTCGACCTGGTCGTGATCGACGCCGGCGATCCCTGGGGCGGCGGCCGGCTGCCACCGCGGGGCCGGCTCCGAGAACCCGTGACCGCGCTCGAACGGGCGGATGCGGTGGTGATCACGAAGACCCCGTCCGACTGGCGTCCGGTGGCCGCCGAAATCGAAAAGACCCTCGACCGGGTCGCACCGCGGCTCCAGGTCTTCGTGTCTCGGCTGCGTCCTTCGCGGGTGCGTCTGCCGGACGAGGGGTGGCAGGAGCCGAGTGTGCTCAAAGGCAGGAGGGTGGTGGCCTTCGCCGCCCTGGGGCGGCCCGGTGGTTTTGCCGCGACCCTTGCCGAAGCTGGCGCCGAGATCGTCTCGACGCGCTGGTTTCCGGACCACCACGTCTATACCGATCACGAGGTGGCCGAGCTCACAGCGGCCGCCGCCGATGCCGGTGCGGTTCCGGTCACGACAGCCAAGGACGCGGTCAAGCTGCCAACCGGCGGCGCGGCATGGGTGGTGGAGGCGGTAGTGGAGCCAGTCGAGGGCAGCTGGAACGGACTCTGGCGGCTTTTGCCGGAGATTCGGTCGTGACTAAGAATCGATCGGCCCTCCGGAACCGCCTGGAGTACGCGGTCTACCGCTTTGCGCGCGGGTTGGCGGGGTTGCTGTCGCCGTCGGCCCTCGACCGGGTTGGCGACGTGGTCGGCGGGATCTTCACAATGATGAGCGGTCGACGCCGACAGATCATCGATTTCAACCTCGGCCTCGCCTATCCGGATGCGAGTGCCGACGAACGACGAGCGCTCGCGCGGGCCGTCTCGCGCCACTTCGCTCGTGCCGCCCTCGACGCGATCCGAATCCAGCGCTTGCAGCCGTGGGAGCTCCAGGCGGCGGTCGAGATCTCCGGCTGGCACAACGCCGAGCGCGCCCTGGCACGTGGCAACGGCGCCTTTTTTCTGACCGCTCACATCGGCTCATGGGAGGTGGCGGCGTTGATTACCGGGCCCAGGATCGAGGCCGGATTTTCGGTGGTCAACCGTCCGCTTGACAACCCGCTCCTCGAAATCGAGCTCGAGCGCCTGCGCAAGCTCTACGGAAACCACGTGTTTGGCAAGCGCAATATCCTACGCGAGATGCTGGCCCAGCTCAAACAGGGTGGCGGGGTGGGCATCCTCATCGACCAGCGGGTGCATCCCGACCAGGGGGTCGAGGTGCCGTTCTTCGGCCACCCGGCCTGGACCCACCCGATCCTCGCCCGCGCCGCCTGTAAGACAAATGCGCCGGTGGTGCCAGCCTTCGCCGTTCGCGACGCACCCGGCCACTATCATCTGCGTTACGAGGAACCGGTGATCCTGGACGGACTGACCGAGGCGGAGAAGGACGTCGTCGAATTGACGACTCGCTACATGGCGATCCTCGAGGCCGCTATCCGAAAGAACCCCGAGCAGTGGCTCTGGTACCACGACCGGTGGAAGCAACTCAGAATCAGGAATGAGGAATCAGGAATGAGGAATTAGGAATTCATCCTCAGCCGCATTCGAAGCGGGGAGGTTGGGCGGGAACTCAAAACTCAAAACTCAAAACTCAAAACTCGAAAACTCAAAACTCTCGTTAGAGGTCATCGCGGACCAGTGGGTGGGTCAGACAGTGCGGCCCGCCTCGGGCGCGGGAGATTTCGTTGCTGGCGATGAGCAGACACACGCGCTTACCGGCGTCAAGCGCCACTTCTTCGCGACCGAGGAGCACATCCTCGGCCTCCACCACGCGAAATCCTCTGCGGGCGAGCTCTTCTGCGGTGGCGACGTTGCGGTCATACAGCACCACTACCCCGGGGGCGAGGGCGAAGGCATTCGCGCCATCGGTCCACTGTTCGCGTTGCTGCGACACCGGATCGGCCCCGCCGCAGGGCACGGGTTCGAGATCGAGGCCGCGTCTGGCGAGCGCATCCAGCAGGCAACCCCGATGTTGCGGGCTGAGGTCGGCCGATCGGAGATCGATCTCGTAGGTGTCGGCGATCTGCGGCCCGCTGCCGCAGACCACCGGCGCAAACACCAGCGCGGCGTCGCGATCGAGGGGGGTGAAAACGGTATCGAGATGCATGTAGGCCCGGCGTGAGGGGACATGCACCACCTCGAGCCAGCGGACCCCCGCATCGCTTCCGGCGAGGGCCTCGGCCACACGCTCCACCGCCACCATGTTGGTCCGTTCCGACACCCCGATTGCAACCACTTCCGGAGAGAGGACGAGCACGTCGCCGCCCTCCAGCTTGGGGCGGTGTGGACCGAGGTACCGGCCGGAGTCCCGAACCTCGGCGAGCGGGTCGACAACCACCGGCGTACCCCCGAGCTCGCGGTGAAATCGAAAGATGCACCGCGTGAGCAATCCTTCGCGCCACCGTGCCGCGGTCGCCATCGCCGGGAAGATCACGCCCTCGCCGAGGATCACCTGCGGATCACGCTGAAAGCACCAGTTTGGCAGCGGCGGCAGCCGAAAGAGGTCTCCGATTTCAATGCCTCGACCTTCGTCGCTGGAGAGGAGTCCCTCGACGGCAGTCGCAACCGCTTCTTCAGCCGTCGCCGGCGGTCCGACCGAACGCAGCTCGAGCGGCGCCTCGGGTCGGATCCGTTCCCACAACCAGGACCGCGCCTCGTCGTCCGCCAGAGCTTCGCCGAGAATTTCGTTGGCCTCGACGACCTCGATGCCGAGAAGCTGGAGGAGTCGGCGGAGGCGTCGATGTTCGTCACGCGCTCGGTCTCCGAAGAGGATGTCATCGAAAAGCAAGTCCTCCATCATCGGCGGCACCATCCGGTCCACCTCGAGTCCCGGCTCGTGCACCAACACCCTGCGCAGCCGTCCGATTTCGGATGTCACACGTACCATGGGTACTCCTGTCTGACGTTTCCCATCTTAGGTCTTTTTTTCGGCGTGCGCCCTGCGGGCGACCGCCGAAAAAAAAGAAAATGGGAAACCAGATCGATCGGTATACTCGATTTGGAGGAACGATGAGTTCTCTCGACAGCTTCGATCATCCGCTGACCGGCCGCTACGCGTCGAAGGAGATGCAGCGGCTCTTTTCGACCGGCAACCGTTATACGACCTGGCGGCGTCTATGGCTGGCGCTGGCGGCCGCCGAGAGCGAGCTCGGTCTCGAGATTCCCGAACAGGCGCTGGATCAGATGCTGGCGAACCTCGAGGTGACGGCCGACGATCTCGAGCGAGTGCGGGACTACGAAAAACGGAACCGGCACGATGTCATGGCCCATCTCCAGGCCTTTGCCGACCGTGCGCCGGCGGCCCGGCCGATCCTTCATCTCGGCGCGACCTCGGCCTTCGTCGGCGACAACGCTGACCTCATCATCACCCGCGACGCACTCGACCTCGTCATCACCCGAGTACTGGCGGTGATCGACGCGCTGGCCCGCTTTGCCGAAACCTGGGCCGACGAGCCGGCGCTCGGCATGACCCACTTCCAGCCCGCGCAGCCGACCACCGTCGGCAAACGAGCCTGCCTGTGGCTGCAGGATTTCCTGCTCGACCTCGAGCGCCTTCGCTTCGAGCGCAGTCGTTTGAAGCTGCGGGGCGCCAAGGGCACCACCGGGACCCAGGCCACCTTTCTCGAGCTCTTTGACGGCGATCACGCCAAGGTGCGCGCCCTCGACCGAAGGGTGGCCGAGACCCTCGGCTTTTCCAACACCTACGCGGTGACCGGTCAAACCTATCCGCGCAAGGTGGACGCCTTTGTCCTGGACGCGCTTTCCGGGGTCGCGCAGTCGGCCGCCAAGCTCGCCACCGACATCCGTCTTTTGGCCCGGCTCAAGGAGCTCCGGGAGCCTCTGGCCGCAGACCAGATCGGCTCGTCCGCAATGCCCTACAAGGCCAACCCCATGCGCTCGGAACGGGTGACAGCCCTCGCCCGGTGGCTCATGAACATGGCCGCCAATCCGGCGCAGACGGCGGCCGCCCAGTGGCTCGAACGCAGCCTCGACGACTCCGCCAACCGCCGCCTGGCGCTGCCCGAGTCCTTTCTGACCGCGGACGCCATTCTCCGCATCGTCCACAACGTGGTCGACGGGCTCACGGTCTTTCCAGCCATGCTTCGCAGAAACCTCGCCGAGGAACTGCCGCTGATGGCCTCAGAGGCGATCCTCATGGCCGCGGTACGCCGCGGCGGCGACCGCCAGGCGGTCCACGAGCGACTGCGGATCCACGCCAGGTCGGCGGCCGCGGTGGTGCTCGAACAGGGCGGGGCGAACCCCTTTCTCGATCTGGTGGCCGCCGACCCGGGGGTCGGGCTCACCCGGTCCGAGCTCGAGGACCTGCTCGATCCGGCCCGCTTTGTGGGCCGTGCGCCACAGCAGGTCCGCGAATTTCTCGCCGAGGTCGTTCGCCCGGTTCTCGACGCAGCCGGCGAGCTGCCAGAATCGAAAGATCTCGACGTTTAGTTTTGAGTTTTGAGTTATGAGATTTGAGTTTTTCCCCACCCCACCCCCTCATCCAGGGGAGGGAGGGTGGGAACTCAAAACTCAAAATTCAAAACTCAGAACTGCAGCGGTGGTATTCATGTCGATGGTTCTGACCGCCGCGTGTGCCCATCGGGGGACCACCCCAGTCAGCACGCGCCCAGAGCCGCCGCCGGTGCCGGCGGAGGAGGGGTGGACCGAGAACGGCATCGCTTCGTGGTACGGCGAGCCCTACCACGGGCGGCGCACTGCCTCGGGCGAGGTCTACGACATGTATGCGATGACCGCCGCGCACAAGACCCTGCCCTTCGGGACCATGGTCAGGGTCGACCGCCGAGACACCGGCGCCGACGTGGTGGTCCGGGTCAACGACCGCGGGCCGTTTATCGAGGGCCGGATCATCGATCTCTCCTACGCCGCCGCCCGAAAGATCGACCTTGACGTCGACGGGGTGGCGCCGGTCAGGATCAAGGTCGTCGGTCGGGAGTCCACCCCGGCAACGGCGCCGTCGCAAGCCGGGGAACCGGACAACTGTCTCTGGGTCCAGGTGGCGGCCTTCGGCGGAGTCGACAACGCCCGCCACGCACGGGAGACGCTTGCCGGAGCCGGTGAATCTGCGGTCGTGCTCGAAGGCCTCGATCAGTTCTACCGGGTGCGCATCGGGCCGTTCACGAACGAAAAGGATGCTGAACGGGCGCGCAACCGCGTCACCGACGGCTGGCCCGGAGCCCACATCGTCCCCTGCGGCGGCTGACATTCGAATGAGGAATTAGGAATGAGGAATTCGGAATTTCCGCCCACCCTTCCCGAGGAGGCACAAAAGCTCCCGGGTGGGTGGGTGGCATTCCCAATTCCTCGTTCCTGACTCGTAATGCAAACGGCGTGCGTTACCATCGGCACATGTTGAGGACACTCAGTCTCCGAACGGCAGCCATTGCTGCGGCCATAACCCTCAGCCTGGGTTTTGCCTGTCAGAGCTCCGGTCCGCAGGAGATCCGCGCCGACCGCGTGGTGATGGTTTCCTACGACGCGCTCGGCGCCGACCTCGCGCGGAGCTGGATCGAGGACGGCACCGCAACCGCGCCCGGAGGTTTGCGAGACCTCGCGTCGAACGGGGTTTCCGCCGAGCGCATGCGGATGGTCGACCCGACCATGACCGCGGTCAACCACCTGACGTTGGTCACTGGTCGCGATGCGGCCGGAACCGGGGTCGTCAACAACAGCTTTCGTCGCCCGGGGAGCCCAATCACCGACTGGGTCTCGGGCTTTGCCGCGTCGAGCGATGCCGAGACCCTGTGGGAGGCGGCGCGCAAGCGCGGTCTGCGGGTGGCGACGCTGCTCTGGCCCGGCGCCGACGCGGGCGCCGTGGATCGGATGGGGGATTTCGGCGCTGTCTGGCCGCCGCCGCCGGTGGCGGCGTCCGAGATCATCGAGCTCGCGGCGGGGACCGCCCAGACCACCGGCGAGATACCCTCGAACGATGGCCTCCCGCCGCTGATGTGGCGGCTGACGGTCGAGCTCGACCGCGCGACGCCGTCGGCGATCGAGGTGCTGGTGGCGTTGGTCGACGCCGACCCCAACGGCCGTCCCCGCTATGACACGGTCGCTGTGCGGAACGCGGACGCGGACGAGTGGGCGTATGCGGGCGAGATGGAGTGGCTCGAACTCGGACTCGAGACCAGGGCGGAGAATGATCTCGGGCCCCACCCCTACGGCTCGTGGTGCAAGGTGCTCTCGATCGACCGGATCGCGGGCGCCCTCCGCTTCTACCGCGGGAGCGTCAGCCGACTCCACGCCTACCCCGAGGCCTTCGAGGGCCGCCTCACCGACGCCCTCGGGCCGTGGCCGGGTGAGCCCGACATGAATCAGCTGGCAGCCTGGTGGCTCGACCTCGCCGAGGGCATCGACCTCGACACCTATCTCGAGCAGGCCGAACGTCTCGACCGCTATCTCGACCACATGGCCGAGTGGGTGCTTGCGAATGAGGATCCGGATTTGGTGCTCGCCTACCACCCGTCGGCCGACGAGTACCAGCACGCGAGCCTCATCACCGACCCGCTCCAGTGGGCCTACAGCCCCGGCCGAGCGCTGGCCGCGGGCGAGGGGCTGAAGCGGATCGGCCAATCGATCGATCTCTCGGTGGCGACGATGTGGAAGGTTCTCGACCAGGAACGTGATGCGTTGGTGGTGGTCTCCGATCACGGGCAGATGCCGATCTTCGAGATCGTGGCAGCCAACCGTGTTCTCGCCGGCGAGGGCCTATTGAAAACCGTCGATGAAAACGGAGGCCGACGCGTCGCCGCCGACACGCCGATGGTGGCGACGACGAGCGGCGCGGCGATCGACCTCTACCTCAACCTCGTGGGGCGCGAGCCGACCGGGGTGGTGACGGCCGAGGAGGCGCCCGCTATTCTGCGTCGCGCGGCGCGCGCCTTTGCCGATCTCGAAATCGAGGGCCGGCCGGTGGTCGAGAAGATCTTCACCCGTTCCGAGGCGGCCCTGATCGGCCTCGACAGTCCCAACTCGGGCGACCTCGTGGTTTTTCTCGCGCCCGGTTTCGCGGCCTCGGCCGGGCTCGAGGGGCCGATCCTGGAGCCGAGCCGGTACTACGGCCAACACGGTTATCTGGCATCGCACGACGCCATGTGTGGAGTCCTCTTCGCGCGCGGTGCGGGGCTGAAGCGCGCCCGTCTCGGCGAGGTCGAGGCCACCGCCGTGGCGCCGATGGTGGCGCGCTGGCTGGGGTTCGCGCTCGGCGGGCCCGGGAACTGATTTCAATGTCGTGGGCGAGAGGCCAGCAGGACGGCCGACGAGCTTCCGAAGGGAGGAGAGCCGGATGACCCGCGGCCGTTCTGCCCACCTGCAGACGCTCCTGGTGCTGATCGGGCTGGTGGTTCTCTTTGGCATTGCCTCGCCGCACTTTTTCAACGCCGACAACCTGCTCAACGTCATGCAGCAGTCGGCCATCAACGCGATCCTCGGCATCGGCCTGACCTTTGTGATCATCTCGGCGGGCATCGATCTCTCGGTGGGTTCGATTCTCGCCCTCTGCGGTCTGGTGGTGGCCGATCTTCTGGTCGCCGGGCACTCGAGCCTGATCGCGGTCGGTGGCGGGCTGCTGGTTGGGCTCGTCTGCGGGGCGCTCAACGGACTGATCACCACCCTCGGCCGCATTCCGCCCTTCATTTCCACTCTCGGGATGATGCTCATCGCTCGCAGCGCCGCCAAGATCTACTCGGGCTCGAAACCGATCAGCGGACTACCGGAGTCGTTCCGAGTCCTCTCGGGCGACATTGCCGGTGTCCCGGTGATGGCGCTCGTCGTCGCTGCCCTCTATGTCGTGGCACATCTCGTGCTGACCCGTACAAAGCTCGGCCGATATGCCTATGCCATCGGCGGTAATGAACAGGCGGCGTGGTTGTCGGGGGTTCCGGTCGGACGATACAAGGTCGCTATATACGCCCTGTCCGGGCTCATGGCCGGAGTCGCGGCGGTCCTGATGACCTCGCGGCTGAACGCGGCTTCGCCGTTGTCAGGCGAGATGTACGAACTCTACGCGATCGCGGCGGCGGTGATCGGCGGAGTGAGTCTGATGGGTGGCGAGGGTCGAGTCCTGGGGACCTTGATCGGTGCGCTGATCATGGGAACCCTGCGCAACGGCCTCAATGCCCTCAACGTGCCATCCGCGCTGGAGGGCATGGTTGTCGGCGGCGTCCTGGTGGCGGCGGTGGTGCTTGACCGCGCCCGGCACCGCGGCCAGGGCGGGCGTCCGGTCGAGGGTTGGCGGCGATACCGAAAATGGGCCGTCGCCGCCGTCATCACGGCGGCCCTGGTGGTCGCGGCCTTCGCCTTCCGTTCCGCTTCGAGGATGCCGGCGGAGGAAGAAAGCCTGACCATCGCCTTCGTCCCAAAGGCGCTCAACTCGCCGTTCTGGGCGGCTATGGAATCGGCGGCTGAGCGCGAAGCAGAGGCCCAGCGCGTTCATCTGGTGTCGCTGGCCGCCGATCGTGAGACGGACGTCGAACGCCAGTACCAGATCATCGAAAACCTGATCCAGCAAGGCGTCGACGCCATTCTGCTCTCCCCCTCCGGGTCCAAAGAGCTGGTACCCGCGATCCGCAAGGCCAACGATGCGGGAGTCCCGGTGCTACTCCTGGACACCCGCATCGACCAGGCAGTCGCCGAATCCGTCGGCGCGGAGGTCCTCACCTATATCGGTTCCGACAACTTCGAGGGCGGCGCGGTGGCCGGGCGCTATCTCTCGACCATCCTTGGCGGATCGGGTGAGGTGATCATCATCGAGGGCATCTCGGGGCACGAGACTGCGGACCAGAGGCGGCTCGGATTCCTGCGCGGAATCGAGGACTCCCCGGGCATTCGGGTCGTCGCCAGCCAGACCGCCAACTGGGAGCGGGCCTTGGCCTACAACGTGGCCGAAAACCTACTCCAGGCGCACCCCGAGGTCGATGCGATCTTTGCCGCCAACGACGAGATGGCGCTCGGCGCCCTGGAAGCAACAGCGGCGGCACAACGTCTGGACAACGTCTCCATCATCGGCTTCGACGCCATTCCCGATGCGCTCGAAAACATCAGGACCGGACGTTTGCTGGGCTCGGTGGCACAGTTTCCGGGCGAAATGGGTCGGCTCGGGGTGATGTACGCCACCGCTCTCCTGAGAGTGGGTACGATGCCACCAAAAGAGGTTCTGACAAAGGTCGAACTGATCGACCTTGAAAACCTCCAGGCTTTCGAGGGCGCGGCGGGCCCTGCAGTGATTGAGATGGAGACACCGTGACCCCGGCGGCGCCGCTTCTCGCAATGCGCGGGATCTGCAAGCGATTTCCCGGCGTGCAGGCTCTGCAGGATGCCGCACTCGACATCGTAGAAGGCGAGGTCCACGTGCTTCTGGGCGAAAACGGCGCTGGCAAATCGAGCCTGATGAAGGTGTTGTGCGGCCAATATGCGGCGGACGCCGGCAACATCTCTCTTGCCCATCGACAGATCTCACCCGAAAGCCCCATCGAGGCTCAACGGCTCGGTCTCGTCATGATCCACCAGGAGCTCAACCTCATTCCCGGTCTGACCGTTGCGGAGAACATCTTCCTCGGCCATGAACCGACTCGCGGCGGCCTCATCCGCACTGAGGTCATGCAGCGGGTCTCACGCGATCTGTTGCAGCGGGTTCATTGTGCAGTCGAACCGGATGCACCGGTTGCCGGGCTGTCGGTCGCCGAGCAGCAGTTGGTCGAGATCGCCCGTGCCCTCAGGGAGGAGGCGCGGCTCCTGGTCATGGATGAGCCGACCGCGGCCCTCGCCGATGACGAGATCGAGGCTCTCTTCGAGGTGATTCGCGGGCTGTGCCGCGAGGGTGTGCCGGTCATCTACATCTCCCATCGGATGCGCGAGATCTTTGTCATCGGTGACCGCGTGACCGTCATGCGGGACGGCCGCACGGTGGGAACACGAGAGGTCCAGAAGACCGACGTCAACGAGTTGATCGACCTGATGGTCGGACGGACGATCGACGAGCAGATCGCCAAACGCCTGGTCGAGATCGGCAGACCGGTCCTCGAGGTGGCCGGCCTTGCGCGGGACGGCACCCTGTCACCGATCTCGCTTTCGGTGGGTGCTGGCGAAATCCTCGGTATCGCCGGCCTCATGGGCTCGGGCAGAACTGAGTTGGCTCGAGCCATTTTTGGTGCCGATCCGGTCGATGCCGGTTCCGTGAGCGTGGATGGCAACGTTCTCCCCGGCGGCGACCCCGCCGCTTCGATCGCCGCCGGTCTCGGGTTCCTGACCGAGGACCGCAAACAACAGGGTCTCGTGTTGCAGATGTCGGTCGGCGAAAACATCACCCTGACCAGCCTCGATAATTTCTCCCGGCGTGGTTTTCTCGACCTCGCGAAGGAACAAGAGGTGGCCGGAGTTCTCGTCGAGAAACTCGATATCAGAGCCGCATCCCTTGATCAAAAGGCGGTCAATCTGTCGGGTGGCAACCAGCAGAAGGTCGTCCTCGCCCGCTGGTTGGCCGCAGGATGCCGGGTCATGCTTTTCGACGAACCGACCCGGGGAATCGACGTCGGCGCCAAGGCCGAGATCTATGAGCTGATCGGCGATTTGGTGGAGCGTGGCGTCGCGGTTGTTTTGATCTCGAGCGAAATGCCGGAGTTGCTCGGTCTCGCCGACCGGGTCGCCGTCATGCGCGAGGGAACGCTGCAGGGTATTCTGCCGCGCGTTGGGGCGACCCAGGAGCGGATCATGGAGTTGGCTAATTCACTACGTGAATTGCAGTTAGAGGTCGAGCATGCCGAGGCGTCGGAGCTGATCGTTGAGGGCCTCCAACCCGTCGACTTCGTACGCTTTGAGTCCGGCATCTCGAGCCGCCTCCACGTTGACCGGCGTGTCGTCGAAGAAGGCGATCCGTTGCGGAGGGACACCCAGGTCCCGGATGACGTGGTCGAAGATCGCTCGATCGGGTTTTACGTGACCGATCTCGTTCGAGAAATAAAACCTCTCCATCAGCGGCTCCAAGCTCCGACGGTGCAGCGGGGTGTGGAGCTGGTTCGAGTTGCTCAGGCAGGCGAGCCTGTGGGTTCGATGCAGCCGTTCGAGGAGTGACCTCGCCCCCGGGTATGGCCCGCGGGCCCACCCGACAAAGGCTGTGATGAAGTCATCGGGTGAAAAGGCGAGCTCCAGTTCCGCTATAACGCCGCGAGCAAACTCGAGCGGGGTGATCTCCGCCGCGTTCGAAGAGTTGGACCGATTCGGATTGGATCCAACGGTTGCGAATCTCCGCGCGGCCGGGTGCGTCGGGTAGCAAGAGAGCCAGTTCGTCAAAGCCTGCGAAGTCGATCAGGACGCCGCCGAGATCGAAGAGTAGGACGTCAAATGGAGCGTCGGTGTTCATCGTTCCATTCTCGCAGAAAGAAAATGGGCGCCAGCAAACCGGCGCCCCAGGGACTGTATCGAATGACTGATATGCCAGCCGGCAATTCACGCAGTGAGTGGCTAGCCGAAGATCTCCTTGAAGCGACCGACCGACGCCCGGAAGCCATCCTCGTAGGTGCCGCCATCCGGATGGTAGACGCTCTCGAGCGACACCACGCCATCGTAGTTCTCCTCTTTCAGACCCGGCAGCGATGCCTTCGAGATAGGGTGCCATCTCGGCGGTGCCCATTTCACACTGCCAGACCGCCGCACCGGGGATGTCGACCCGGCAGTCCTTCATGTGAACGTGCGAAATGTAGCCGCCGCGCAGCGCGTCGAACCCGTCGGGGTAGACCACCTCGTCCGCAATAAAGGGTGTTGGCGGGGTCCCACATGAGCCTGAGGTTGTCGGATCCCATGTCGTCGATGAACTTCCGGGCCAAGACCGCCGAGGTGATCATCGCGTTGTTTCCGGTCTCCACCGAAAGGATGATGCCGTTGGCCTCCGCGAGCTCGACCGCCGGGGTGAGGAGCTCGATCAGCTTGTCCCAGGCCCCCTTGCTGGCATTCCAGTCCTCGGCGCCGTTGTATCCGAAGATGATCATTTCTTTGCGGAAGCTCATGGTCCGGACGATCCTGGTGTCGAAGGCCTTGGCCATGTCGATGCAGCGCTGCAAAGCGGCCATGTGTTTCTGGTGGTTGGCGTCGCCGACCTCGACCTGGCCGACCAGCAGACCGACGAAGTTGTGCCGCGTGATAGACGACACCTTGACGCCGTACTTGTCGACCAGTGCCAGGGCCTTGGCCATCTGGTCGTCGTCGAGGTCTCCGACTTCCTTGTCCCACACGAACTGGAGCTCTGCGTACTCCAGGTCATGCTCGGTCGCCACCTGAAGCGCGTGTTCGAGATCCCTGCTGATGCCGTCGGTGATCACACCCAGTTTTGACATGATTTTCTCCTTCAGTCTTGATCGATCTGCTGATCGGTTGTGGTTCTACCAATGCACTTCGGTTCCGGCGATCTGTTCCAGGAGCTTGACGATGGACCAGTTGTCCTCGTCGGGGAAGAGCGAGATCCCGGACCGGAAGAGCTCATACGCCGCCGCGGTCGCGAACATCGCGGCACCGGTCTCCTTGGCCATGTTCATGGTGATCCCGAGGTCCTTGTACATGGTGGCGATCTGGCTGCCCGTGTCCTTGAATTTCCGGTCCATGATCAGCTTCGAGCAACCCTTGAAGAGCGGGCTGCTGACCCCGCTGGAGCCAAAGACCTCGAACATCGTCTCGCCCTTGACGCCGGCCGACGCCCCCAGAACCAGCGATTCGAAGACCGCCGCGAAGGTCGTGCCGATCAGCGCCTGGAGGGCGGCCTTGACCGTCTGACCCTGGCCGATCTCCTCACCGACGTGGAAGACGGCCTTGGACACCGAGTCGAGGACCTCGCGGTTCTCCTCGAGGACTTCGGCTTTTCGCCGCGGTCATCATGGTGAGAGCGCCGTCCTCGGCGCCCGACTTGCCGCCGCTGACCGGCGTGTCGATGAGGTGGAGGCCTTTTTCGGCCGCCGGAGCCACGAGTTCCTTCACTTCCGAGGGGTGGATCGTCGCCGACACGATGACTGTCGAACCGGGTTTCAGTCCTTCGGCGAGTCCGCCGTCGCCGAAGATGACCTCTTTGACCTGCTGGCCGTTGAGCACCATCACGAAGACGGCGTCTGAGGACTCTCCCACCTCTTTGCAGCTGGCCGCCCGTGTTCCGCCGGCTTCTTCCAGCTCCGCCAGACGAGCGTCCCGGAGGTCGTACCCGGTCAGCGGGAAGCCTCCCTTGATGATGTTGCGGGCCATCCCCATACCCATGTCACCAAGACCGACAATTCCTACTCTTCGCATCAGCTTCTCCTTTTTCGCCCGCTTATTCGCGGGCCCCTCTCCGCCCCGGCTTCCACCTAGGGCTGCTGCGCACTGAAGGCCGGGCACCTGAGGTGCCGCGGTTTTCGACTCGTTTCGGAGACGCGAGTTCATGCCACTCCTACTCCATGAACAGCGACGGCAACCAGAGGACGAGTCGCCGGAAAGAGAATGCACAGAATCATGGTCAGCACGTTGGCGGCGAGAAAGGGCAACGCTCCGACAAAAATCGGCCCGATGCCGAGCCGCGAAACAGCTGAACAGACGTTGAGACAGTTGCCGACCGGTGGCGAGCAGGCGCCGACCGCAAGGCCGGAGACGAGAATGATGCCGAAGTGAACCGGCGACACCCCGATGTCCACCGCCGTCGGGAGAAAAATCGGCGTCAGCAGGAGGATGGCGGGGCTGACATCGATGAAGGTGCCGATAAGCAGCACGATCAGCCCGAAGATCAGCATGAAACCCGTCGGCCCCAGGTTGAGGCTGACCATATAACTCGTCATCGCTTCCGGGATCCGTTCGATCGCGAGGACATAGATGTAGAGCTGCGACAACGCGATGATGATCATGATTTTGGAACTGATCATCACTGTTTGATTGACACGCCGCCACAACGCGGGGAATGTGAGCCGCCGTGTGAAGGCGAAACCGATGACGGCCGCATAGAGGGCCCCGATGGCGGACGATTCGGTAGGAGTGGCAATTCCAAGAACGACGATGCCGACGATCAACACCGGCATCATCAGGACGTGCAGGGAAAGCGCGGTCTCCTTGGCGATCTCTGCGATAGGCGGTCGGAGGTCTTCCTTCGGAAAGCCGTAACGACGCGCCATGATGAGCACCACGCCGAGTTGCAGGACGCCGATCATAAGTCCGGGGATCGCACCTCCAAGGAAGAGCTGTCCGACTGATTCCTGGGCGACGACGGCGTAGAGCACCACCGGAATCGACGGCGGGATGATCATCCCCATGGTGGAAGAGGCCACGGTGATGCCGGCGGCGAACTTCCGGTCATACCCGCGGCGTTCCATTTCGGGGATCAGAATCGAACCAACTGACGCGGTGTCCGATGTTGACGATCCCGAGATGCCGCCGAAGATCATCGAAGCGCCCACGTTGACCAACCCGAGACCGCCTCGGAACCGGCCGACGAAGAGCTGGCAGAAGTTGATCAGCCGGACCGTGATGCCGGCCTCGTTCATCAGGAAACCCATCAGAATGAAGAGCGGCAGAGCGATCAGGGTGTAGGAGTTGAAACCGGCGAACATCCGCTGCGGCAGGATCTGGACGAGGTCGGGGTGGTTGAAGGCGAAGAAGAGCAGCGACGAAAGACCGATCGCGTACGCGATGGGTATGCCGAGGAAGAGCAGCACCGCGAGGCTGAGCAGAGCAGCAGCGCCATCAGTCATCCTGCATCCAGGGAACGCCGAGTTCCTCGTCGCCCTTGAATCCGAGCCAGAGTTTGATGCAGCAGAAGATGACCGAGGCCCCCGTACCAATGGGTATGGCGATCTGCGCCGTCCACCTGGGCACCTGGAGGACGGAAATCATGCGCCCGCCGGTGATCGAGATCCACCGCAGCGAGTACCAGAAAATGACGACGTTGATCAGAGTCAGCAGAGTCAGACCGATGACGTCGATGACCTTCCGTGATGTCGGCGGACAGCCGCTCGGTGAACCACGAGATGGCCATGTGATCGCGTCTGGCGATGCCGACCGCGATGCCGAGGGCCGAGGTGTAGGCAAAGAGGATGGTGGCGAGCTCGTTGGCGCCGCCGATGGACTCGTTGAAGCCGTAGCGCAGCGCCACCTGCGTCACGATCAGCGCGAACATGATGAAGAAACAGATGCAGAAGACAAACTCGAGTGTCCGGACGAGCATGCCCTCCAATCGTTTCATCTCACTCCAGCTCGCACGCGTGCGCCGCCGAGATCGCGGCGTCGATGTCGTCCCAGGTGTAATCACCACGCTCGACAAAGAAGTCGTAGACCTCTTTCGTGCGCGCTCGCATGGACGGATCGAACGGCAGGAAGTAGGACGAATGATCTCAACCGACTCTCCGAGAGTTTGATGATCTTCCCCTCACTGGTTGCATAGAGTTCGTCGCTGTACGCCATTGCCTCGCGCGCAACCTCGTCAAATATCCTCTGAAGGTCCGGCGGCAGCTTTTGATACCACCCAAGATTGACCATCAGCGGGTCGGGGCCGGTCGCGTGGGTGTCGATCGTGATCCACTGGAGCACCTCGAACTGCCGTCGGTCCCAGAGGTCGGACGGCGGTGCCGTCGTGCCGTCGACCACCCCGGTTCTGAGTGCCGAGTAGGTCTCGGCCTGGGCGATGCCCTGAGGATTGGCGCCCAGCGCGTTTTCCATGCGGTGAAAGACCTCCTGGGAACCCGGCACGCGAATCTTGAGCCCGTCGAAATCCTCCACCGATCTGATGGCTCGCTTCTTGGTGCCGTGGGCCCGAAATCCCTGCGAGATTCCGACCGCGGGGATGTGGAACCCCTTGGCCCTCCCCTCCGCGGCGATCTCCATCATCCACGGGCTGCGGACCAGGCAGAGAGCCTGATCCCAGCCTTCCACCAGGTACGGCAGGAGCACGATGTTGAACTTGATCGAGGCGTCCTCGAACATGCCGCCGCGGGTCCCCTGGAGGGCGCCGATGGCCACCGCATCCGCCATCTCGCGTTCGGTGCCGAGAATTCCGCCAAAGTAGTTTTCCACCCTGATGCGGCCGTGAGTCCTTCGTTCAAGCTCCTGCTTGAAAAGGACCATCGAGAGGCTGCGGGGGTCTGTCGCGTTCTGTGCATTGGCGTACCTGAAAAGAACGACATCCTCATCCGCTGCCGGGGCTGACACTGGGGTCAGCGACCAGCAGATCAGAGCGATTGTGAGGAGCCGATTCACTCCTGGACGACGCCGTTCGGCGCCTTCTTGAGATCGTCACCCGCGATGTCGTCCCACGAGTAGTAGTGGAAGGTCTGGTTGTCCGACATGGCCACGAAGAGGCCCGACGGGAATCCGGATCGTCGAACGCGGACATTGGTCACATCGGAGCCGTCGCTTTCGTTGGTAGACACCTTGACGACCTTGATCAGCTGGTGGTCGTGGGGATTGCCGGGCTCGCCCTCGCGCTTGAAGATGCGGAAGGCATTGGCCTGCTGATCGGAGACCAGGATGTAGCCGGTCCCGTCGTCGATCGTGTAGATCGAGATGCCCTCGCGGTCCCTGAACGAAGCCTTCGGTGCCGAAGACCGCGAGCTCGACGTTGGCGTCGGGTGCATCGGGGTCGGCATGGTACTTCTTGACGCCGGCGCGTCTCGTCCGAGTAGTACACGTAGCCGAGCTCGTCATCGACGGCCACCGCCTCGATCTCGCCGTCTCCGAGCGCTTCACCCCGCTGAAGCTCCCGAACTCCCGGACCTTGGTGGCCGTCGACCGCTCCGTCGCCGCCGTCTTCGAGGAGGTACTGCCAGAGATAGGCCCCGGAGGGTCCGGATTTCCGGCTGACGACGGCGAAGAAGGCACCGTCGGACGGCCGCGTGTAGAGCGCGATACCCATCGGCCGGCGATCGTCCGTTGTCTCCTTCGAAGGCCTCGATGCCGCCGTTGTCGATCGGTGTCATGTCCGGGCAGGCGAAAGACCCGGATGCTTGCTCCTCGTTGCGGTCGGTGGCCACTGCGATGTCGATCGTCTCGCCGCCGAGCGGGAAGCCGTACGCGACATCGATGTTGTTGATCCGACCCATTCCGGAGTACGGTCTTCTCGGGGATGATCTTCCCATCGAGATCGAAGACGAAGATCGAACCGCCCTTGTCGGTACCGAGGATGAGGCTTCTGGGCTGGATCCTCCGGGTTGATCCAGATCGCCGGGTCGTCGGAATCGACCGCCGTCTGTTCGGTGATCACGACCGGGGTGAGCGCATTCATCGGCGGGAGTTGCGGCGATCTCGCCGCCCGGCGGGTCGGCGGCCGGCGGTTGGGGGCCGCTGCTCGAGCACGCGGCGAGTACCAGGATCGTCGTCGCGGCTGCAGATTGAATCAGATCAATGGCGAGTTGCCGGCGGGTAGGTGGTTGGAGCTTCGAATTGTCTCATGGTCTCCTCCGTCGTGATCGGTTTTGCTCTTTGATGCGAATGAACCGGTGATGGTTGTCATTCGGTTGTTTCCGGCGCTCGAGGCGGCGCGGTGGTCGACCGCACCACCAGACCGGGAGCCACAACATCGTGGAGGGAAGTGGTGCGCCCTCCGGTGAGTCGTTCGGTCAGACGATCAACCGCCGACCGGCCCATGTCGCGGCCCGGTTGATGGATGCTCGACAATGAGATGTGGCGCAACGCGGCGAGGGTCGTGTTGTCATAGCCGATCAGTGAAATGTCCTCGGGGATCCGGACTCCGGCCTCTTCGAGAGCGTTCATTGCGCCGATCGCGCAGAGGTCGTTGGAGGCGAAGATCGCCGTGGGCAGGGGACGGGTGGTGAGGATTTCCCGGGCGCCCCGTTCGCCGCCGTCCTCGGTGTGTGCGCCCTCGGCAACCTGTATATGGTCGGCCAGGCCCATCTCGACCATCGCCAGGCGGTAGCCCTCGGCACGGATGCGCGCACCTGCGCCCCGACCCGCCGGAAATGAAGGCGATGCGACGGTGGCCGAACCCCACGAGATGTTCGATCGCCAAGCGGGCGCCGGTGATGTTGTCGTTGGTGACGCTGTCGGTGGCGTCGTCGGTGGTCTCGCGGTTGAGTACGACCACCGGAACAGCTGCAGCCGCTCGGGCAACCACGGTGTCGTCGACCCGGGGCGAGGCGAGTATGAGGCCGTCGACTCGCAGCTCCAACAGGCTTTCGATGGCCCTCTCTTCAAGAACCGGGTCGCGATCGCCGGTATTGAAGAGCACCTGGTATCCGAGCTCGTTTGCCCGGTCCTGGATGCCGGAGACCACCGAGCTGAAGAACGGGTTGCGGAGATCGGAAATCGTGACGCCAAAGAGGCGTGTCCGGCGCTCGACAAGCCCGCGAGCCATCAAGTTGGGGCGGTAGTCGAGTGCTTCGATGGCCTCGAGGACGGCTCGGCGGCTTTCCGGGCTGACCCCCGCTTCTCCGCGGGTGACCATCGAAACCAACGACTTCGACACCCTGGCGCGACGAGCGACATCGTGAATCGTCGGCCTGCGTTGCGACGGTGGAGGGGTCGATTCTCCTCGTGGTGACACTTGACTTCCTTTCGTTGAGGATCTATGTTCCAATTGGAACGTTCCAAAATATAGGTTCCATCGCTCGAAAATGCAAGCTGGAACGTTCCAGAGGACGCCATTTCGACGCAAGTCATGATGTTTTGGGGGTTTTGAGGTGGAGGTTTTTTCGGAACAGACTGGAACGTTCCAGGCCCGGGAGGGGAGGCCCGGAGGGAAGGATCCAATCCAACTGGTCACCTCGGTGGCCCGAAAAAGGGAGGTAGCAATGGCGTCCTTGAAGGAATATCGTTTTCTGGCCCTGATGGCCTTTTTCATTGTCGCGGTGTCGTTTCCGGGCATGGCTGCGGCCCAGGACGGGACCGGCTCGATCGAGGGGACCGTGACCGGTCCCGCCGGTGGGGTCATCGGGAACGTGAAGATCAGTGTCGAAGGTCATGAACGTTTCGACCCAGACCGACCCCGACGGCAACTATCGTCTGTCCCAGGTGCCCGCCGGGGAGCGCACGGTGGTGTTCAGCTATCTGGCTCTGCAGACGGCGAATGCCGTCGTGATGGTGGTCGCCGGGCAGACCGTGACCCAGGACATGACCCTGGTCTACGGTGGCGAGATCGAAGTCCGCGGCTCACCGTTGCTGATCGGTCAGGCCAAGGCGCTCAACCAACAGAAGAACGCGATCAACATCTCGAACATCGTCGCCGCCGACCAGATCGGGCGTTTCCCCGACAAAAACGCCTCCGAGGCGACCCAGCGGGTGCCCGGCATCAGCCTCATCCGCGACCAGGGCGAGGGCCGCTACGTGGTCATCCGCGGTACCGAGCCACGGCTCAACTCGACGACCGTCAACGGCGAACGCATCCCGTCGCCGGAAGCCGGGGTCCGGAACATCGCCCTCGACACCATCCCGGCCGATCTTCTCGGTTCGATCCAGGTGTCGAAAGCCCTGACGCCGGACATGGACGGTGACTCGATCGGCGGCACCGTCAACCTTGTCACTCAGCGCGCGCCCGACGAGATCCGCGTCTCGGCCGCGTTGGGAGCGAACTACAGCGCGCTGACGGAGGAAACCGCACCGGGCGGGAGCGCCACCTTCGGCAACCGTTTTGGAGCCGACAAGGACTGGGGGCTGTTGGTTTCCTTGAGTGGGAACGACACCAAGCGCGGCTCGGACAACATCGAGCCTGCCTACGACGACGGCGATCTCGACGAGCTCGAGATGCGCGACTACACCATCGAACGGGAACGTTACGGCATCACCGCCGACCTCGATTACCGCCATTCTTTCCAGTCCAACTATTACCTGCGCGGTCTGTGGACCAACTACACCGATACCGAGATCCGACGCGCAAAAAACAACGCGGTCAGCGACGACGAGCTCGAGAGGGCAATGAGGGACCGCCAGCAGGAGTCTTTCATCAACTCGATCACCTTTGGCGGCGAAAACAACATCGGCTCGTCGCTGGTGATCGACTATCACCTGATGTGGAATAAGTCCTCCGAGGAAACCCCCAACCAGATCAACAGCGCCTTCATTCAGGAGGACGTGGAGTTCGATCCCAACGTCAGCCCCGATTCGATCAACCCCGACAACATCCAGGCCAACCCGCTCAACGAGATGGTCGCCGACTACTGGTTCGACGGGATCGAATCCGAGTACAAAAAGGCGGTCGAAGAGGACTACATCGGCGCCCTCAACTTCACCCAGGGGTTTTACAAGAACGACGGCTTCAGCGGGCTCTGGAAGGCCGGCGCCAAGGCCAGGTTCAAGACCAAGGAGCAGAACTACGAGGTGTCCGACTGGGAAGCCGACGACGACCTCAACCTGGTCTCCTTCCTGAGCGACTGGCAGTCGGAGACCCCGTTCTTTAACGGTATCTACGGCAACCAGATCGTCCCGTTCCAGGATCCCACTGCGATGCGGGACCTCTACAACAGCGGCATGCTCGAAGAGGAGCACAACCTGGAGGAGGATCTGGCCGATTTCGAGACCTCGGAGGACACCCTGGCCGCCTACGCCATGGGCGAGTTCCTCTTCGGCGCCAGAACCTCGTTCCTCGGCGGGCTCCGGGTGGAAAGCACGAAGACCGACTACACCGCCTATCGAGCTGATCCTCGACGAGGAAGGTGACCCGCTGGCCCTGGAGCCCGTCACCGGCAACAAGGACTACACCGAATGGCTGCCCCAGTTCCACCTCGTTTACAAGACGGGCCAAGACGCGCAGCTTCGCGCC
Organism: Candidatus Sulfomarinibacteraceae bacterium; assembly: GCA_963733915.1. Taxonomy (GTDB): domain Bacteria; phylum Acidobacteriota; class Thermoanaerobaculia; order Thermoanaerobaculales; family Sulfomarinibacteraceae; genus Sulfomarinibacter. The sequence goes on along the minus strand of CAVTEP010000011.1, from coordinate 496,845 downwards.
GCCATCACCCGCACCCTGGCGCGGGCCAACTTTGAAGATGCGGCCCCGTGGCGCCTCCTCAATCTCGAGGACGGCGAGATCGAGCTCGGCAACCCCGATCTCGACGTCACCACCGCCTGGAACTTCGATCTCATGTGGGAGAAGTACCTGCAACCCATCGGCATCCTCTCGGCGGGTGTCTTTTACAAGGACATCAGCGACTACATCTACGTCTACCGGGTCGACGAGGTGATTGACGGCGAAGATTTCGAGGTCACCCAGCCGCGGAACGGCGACAAGGGCACGCTCTGGGGCGCCGAGCTGGCCTTCCAGAACCAGTTCACCAACTGGCGAGGATTCTGGGGAGGCTTCGGCATCTACGGCAACTACACCTACGTTGACTCCGAGGCGAATTACCCCGATCGGTTGGCGACCTCTCTCCCGGGTCAGTCTGAGCATGTGGGGAACCTCGCACTGGTCTACGAGAAGTACGGGGTCACGACACGTCTCTCCTACAACTTCAACGGCAAGAGCCTTTTCGAGGTCGGTGACGACGCCGACGAGGACCTCTGGCTCGACGACCACGCCCAGCTCGACTTCCTGTTCCGGGTTCAGGTTTCAAAGAGTTTCAGCTTCGTGTTCGAGGCTATCAACATCACCGACGAACCCTACACCGTGTACGAAGGCAGCCCGGACCGGATTCGCCAGCAGGAGTTTTACAGCTGGTGGGCCACCCTGGGTGTGAGGTTCGATCTCTAGGCTGCAACGACCCGATCACGCGTTCGACCTGGGCCACCGGGACCGCGGCAGGTTTCCTGGCGATCCGCCGCGGGCCCCCAACCCCCGGTCTTGGCAGTGGCGGTAACGAGAATGATTATCGACTGTGAAAGGGAACACGCTCATGAACCAGACAACGGTGGGTGTGATCGGAGCGGGGCGCATCGGTAGGATGCACACCGAAAACCTGGTCAACCTCATCCCAGAGGCCCGGGTCAAGGCGGTTGCGAGCCCGCACCTCGATTCTGTTTGGGCCGAACGGCTCGGAATTCCGGTTCGTTCCACCGACAACTCGGCAGTTCTTGGCGATGCCGAGATCGAGGCGGTCGTCATTACCGCTCCCTCCGGCATCCACTGCGAGCTGATCCGGCAGGCGGCCGAGGCCGGCAAGCACGTTTTCTGCGAAAAACCGATCGCTTTCGAACCGGGCAAAATCGAGGACATCCTGCGGGTAGTGGAAAAGGCCGGGGTCCGGCTCCAGGTCGGCTTCAACCGGCGCTCCGACCCGAGCCTTCTCGATCTCATGGAAGCGGTGCGGGAGGGGCGGATCGGCGAGGTCCAAACCGTCCGTGTCACCAACCGCGATCCAAAAGCGCCGCCGATTGACTTCGTCAAGCGGTCGGGCGGCCTCTTTTTTGACTTCGTGATCCACGACTTCGACACCATTCGTTTCCTTTCGGGCTCCGAAATCGCCGAGGTCTACGCTGTGGGCGGCGTGCTCATCGACCCCGAGATCGGCGCCGCCGGCGACATCGACACCGCCGTGGTCACCCTGAGACTGGCAAGTGGCGCGCTCGCCGTGATCGACAACAGCCGCCAGGCCGTCTATGGCTATGACCAGCGCTTCGAGGTCTTCGGGTCGGCGGGCAGTGTCGCGGTCACCAACACGACGCCCAGCACCCGGGTCCTGAGCACCACCGGGGGTGTGGTGAGACGCACGCCGCACGACGGATTCGTCTCCCGCTACAAGGAGGCGTTTGTTGCCGAACTCCAAGCCTTTCTGGCCGCAGTGCGCGGGGAAGCCCCGGTCGTAGCCGGCGCCGCGGACGCGCTGGCCGCGGTGCGAGCGGCGGTCGCCGCTCGCGAGTCCTTCAATCAGCGGCGGCCGGTCAGGCCGGACGCACCTGCTTCAAAGGCCGGAGGGGAGACCGTTTCATGAAGACCATCACGGTGGGCGTGCTCGGGGCCGGCAGAATCGGCCGGCTCCACACCGAGAACCTATTTCGAATGCCCGGCGTTCGGGTCAAGGCCATCGCCGACCCCTTCGTCGACTTCAGTGATTGGCCGCCCGGGGATGTCGCCACCGGCAAGGATTCTGCCGTGGTCCTGGACGACGCCGAGATCGAGGCGGTGTTGATCTGCTCGCCGACGCCGACCCACGCCCCGTTCACCGAGACCGCGGCCAAGGCCGGCAAACACATCTTTTGTGAAAAACCGATCGATCTCGATCCGGATCGCATCCGGCGCACCCTCGAGGTGGTCAATGCCGCCAGCGTCAAGCTCCAGGTGGGCTTCAACCGGCGATTCGACCCGACCTTTTCACGGGTCCGGCGGTCGGTAACCGACGGTGATGTCGGTGACATTCAGATCGTCAAAATCACCTCGCGCGACCCGGAGGCGCCTCCGGTTTCCTATGTCGAGAGTTCCGGCGGCATTTTCCTCGACATGACGATTCATGATTTCGACATGGTGCGTTTTCTCAGCGGCCGGGAGATCGAGGAGGTGCACGCCATGGGCGCAGTCCTCATCGACCCCGCCATCGGCGCCGCCGGCGACGTCGATACCGCGGTCACGACCCTCAAGCTCGAGGGCGGCGGGCTGGCGGTGATCGAGAACAGCCGCCAGGCGGTATATGGCTATGACCAGCGCGTCGAGGTCTTCGGTTCGAAGGGCAGCGCGGAGGCGGGCAACGAGACCGCCAACCGGGTCACTCTCAGTACCGCCGGCGGGGTGCGCGCTGACAACCCGCTGTACTTCTTCCTCCAGCGTTACCAGGCGTCATTCGTGGCCGAGCTCGAGGCGTTCTTTGCCAGCATTCGTGACGATCGCGACCCGCCGGTAGGTGGACGCGACGGTCTGATGTCGGTGTTGGTGGCGCTCGCGGCGGCGTGTTCGATGGCCGAGAATCGACCCGTGAAGGTCGAGGCTTCATGAGCCTATTGCGGTTTTTCGTGACCGGTGAGAATCGGTCGCCCCTCACCGACCAGAAATTGGTCGATACGCTGTACAAGCGGCACCGCCTGCGCATCATGCTCGCCATCACCATCGGCTACGGCATCGTTTATACCTGCCGGCTGGCGCTGTCGATGGTCAAAAAACCGCTTATCGATGGCGGCATCTTCACCCCGGTGGAGCTCGGAATTATCGGTTCGGCGCTCTTTTATACCTATGCGTTCGGCAAGCTCACCAACGGCTTTCTCGCCGACCACATGAACCTCAAGTTCTTTTTTGCCTTTGGCGTCCTGGTTTCGGCCCTGCTCAATATCGGGATGGGATTTTCCACCATACTCTGGCTGTCGGTCCTTCTGTGGGGCCTTAACGGCTGGTTCCAGGGCTTTGGCGCGCCGACCGGTGCGGTCGCCATGGCCAACTGGTTTTCGAACAAAGAACGGGGCCGGATGTACGGCGTCTGGAGCACCGCCCACGCCATCGGGGAAGGCCTGACCTTCGTCGGGGTGGCCGCTCTCGTCACCCTGTGGGGTTGGCAGGCCGGATTCTGGGGCCCGGGTGTCTTGTGCGTGGTGGTGGCCGGGGGCCTCTATCTGATGATGCAAGACCGCCCGCAGACCCTCGGTTTGCCGCGGGTCGCCGAATGGAAGAACGATTTCGTCAGTTCGGACGAGGGCAACAAGGACCGGAACGAGAGCACCTGGGCGGTCCAAAGGACCATCCTCAAGCTCCCTGCGATCTGGGTCCTGGCCCTGGCAAGCGCATCGATCTATGTGACCCGATATGCGATCAACAGCTGGGGCGTGCTCTACCTACAAGAGGCCAAGGGCTACACCCTGATGCAGGCGGGCACGGTCATCTCGGTCAACACCGTCGCCGGGATTCTCGGCGCCGTGGCCTTCGGATTCGCGTCGGACAAGATCTTCAACGCCCGCCGCCCTCCCACGAATGTGATCTTTGCCGTCATGGAGATCATCGGCCTGCTGATGGTCTTTTTCGGACCGCCGGGCAGACCACTGTTTATGACGGTGGCGTTCTTCATCTACGGCTTCGGCTTGACCGGGCTCGTGACTTCGCTCGGCGGCCTGTTCGCCCTCGACATTGCGCCCAAACGGGCGGCCGGGGCGGCCATGGGGTTCATCGGCGTGTTCTCGTACATCGGGGCCGCCCTCCAGGACCAGGTCAGCGGCCATTTGATCGAACGAGGGATCACCATGATCGACGGCGTTCGCCACTACGATTTTTCAACCGTGATCTGGTTCTGGATCGGATCGTCGGTGCTGTCATTCCTCCTCGCCACCTCCCTGTGGCGGGTGCGAATGAGGGACTGAGGGGAATCATGACTGAGAGAAGGCAGACTTTCGATGTCGCAACTCTTGGTAACTACACCAAGGACACGATCGTGACCGCGGCGGGAACGCAGCACGCCGACGGCGGCGGCGTCAACTACTCGGCCCACGCCGCGCACATTCTCGGCCGCAACGTGGCCGCGATCATGCGATTGGCCGCCGAGGATTTCCACGTCGTCCGGTCTCTCGAGGAGGCAGGAATCACCGTATTTGCCACCGCGACCCCGAGCTCGTCGCTAATGCGACTCGAGTACCCGACGGATAACCCTGATGAACGCATTTTGACGATGGCGGACACCGCTGGCTCGTTCACCCCCGAACAGGTGCAGGGAATCGACGCCAGAGCCTTCGTGATCAGTCCATCGATCCGTGGCGAGGTCCCGATCGAAACGATTCGCGAGCTTCGCTCGAAAGACACCATGATCAGCGCGGACGCCCAGGGTTTTATCCGGGTCCGCAGACCCGACGGCCGGCTCGAACACGTCGCCTGGCCCGAGCAGGAAGAGGTGTTGGCGCTGGTCGACATCCTCAAGGCCGATGTCGTCGAAGCCGAAGCGCTCACCGGCGAGCCGGACATGAAACGTGCCGCAAAGGCTCTCGCGGCCCAGGGGCCTCGAGAGATCGTGATCACCCACCGCGACGGGATCGTGGTACTGGCCGACGGGCAGGTGCTCGAGGCTGCATTCCACGCCAGATCGATGACGGGCAGGAGCGGCCGCGGCGACACCTGTGTCGGTTCCTACGTGGCGGCCAGGCTCGAACACCCGCCAGAGGAGGCAATCCTCTGGTCGGCCGCAACCACGAGTTTGAAGGTGGAGACCCCCGGACCCATCCGCAGAACTTACGAGGAGATCGTTGACCTCATGGAACACCATTACAAAGGAGCCTATTCGCCGCAGTGATCAGAGGGACCCAACTGACATCGCTGACCAACAGCGGTGTCGTGAGAAAACCAAGGAGGATTCTTATATGAAAGGCATGGTTTTGGATGCGAAGTGGGAGCCGAAACCCGATTACGAGGTCTCGGACTGGGAAAAGAAAACCGGGAAGGCCATCACCGGCAACGCCATCTGGCACAACCCGACCCTGTCTGTGCGCGACTGGCCGGACCCGAAGCCCGGGCCGCAGGAGGTATTGCTCCAGATCCAGGCCTGTGGGGTCTGTGGCTCGGATATGCACTTCTATGAGACCGACAAGGACAACTACATCTTGTACCCCGGATTGACCAGGTTCCCGACCATCCTCGGCCACGAGTTTTCCGGCAAGGTCGTCGAGGTCGGCCCCGAGGTCACGATGTTGTCTGTCGGCGACATGGTCACGGTCGAAGAAATGATCTGGTGTGGCCGCTGCACCCCGTGCCGTAACGGCTACCCCAACCACTGCACCAACCTCGAGGAGATCGGCTTCACGATCCCCGGCGCCTTCGCCAACTTCATCGCGGTGGACGAGAAGTTCTGTTGGAAGATCGACGCCATCGCCGAGCGCTTCGGCAGTGAAGAGATGGCCTATACCATCGGTGCCCTGACCGAGCCGTCGTGTGTCGCCTACAACGCGATGTTCACCAGGGCCGGCGGTTTCAAGCCGGGTCACTACGTCAACGTGGTCGGCGCCGGACCGATCGGCCTCGCGGCCATCGGCCTCGCCAAGGCCGCCGGCGCAGGGATGATCGTCGCGTTCGAGGTCTCACCGAAACGAATGGAGCTGGCGAAGGCAGTCGGCGCCGACTTCGTCTACGACCCACGAAAGGTATCGCCCGGTGACGCTGTTGATGGAGCACAGCAAAGGCGAGGGCTTCGACTTCCACGTCGAAGCCGCTGGCGTGCCCGAGCGGGCCATCCCGGAGATGGAGAAGGCGCTGGCAATCAACTCGAAGATCGTCCAGATCGGGCGCGCGGCGCAGCGCGTTCCCATGTACCTGGAGGCCTTCCAGGTGCGGCGGTCGCAGGCCTTCGGTGCCCAGGGCCACTCTGGCCACGAGAATTTCCCGAACGTAATCCGACTGGTCGCTTCGGGTCGTCTCGATCTGAGCCCGATCGTCACCGCGCACTATGATCTCGCCAAGACCGTCGAAGCCATCGCCAAGTCGGTGGAGCGCACGGATGGCAAGATCATGGTGCACCCGAACTGAGGACCGAATGAATAGAGACCGATTGACGACGGACGAGTTGCGCGTCGCGGTGGTCGGTGCGGGTCGGATGGGTCTGACCCACGCCGAGAACCTTGCCCACCGCGTGCACGGCGCTCGCCTCGTCGCGGTCACGACGTCCAGCGCCGTGCGGGCCGACGAGGTCCGCCGGCGCTGCGGCGCCGTTTCGATTTACGAAAAGATCGACCACCTGCTCGAAGCCGAGCGGCTTGACGCGGTAGTCATCTCGAGCAGCACCTCCGCGCATGTCGACAACGTCGAGAGCTGTGCGGCGGCCGGGTTGCACATTCTGTGTGAAAAACCGCTGGCCCTTGATCTCGAGGGCTGTCGGCGAGCCGCCCGGTTCGCCCGATCGGCCGGGGTCAAGCTGATGCTGGGCCACGTGCGCCGTTTTGACTCGGGGTACCAGGGGGCGAAAGAGATGATCGAGTCGGGCGCAATCGGCCGGCCGCTCATCTTCCGTGCGATCAGCGGCGACATGGACCCGCCGCCGCCGGAGTTCGCCGACCTCTGCGTGAGCGGGGGCTTGATTCTCGACTCCATGTACCACGATATCTATCTCGGACGATGGCTGATGGATGACGAAGTGACCCGTGTCTTCGGCGAGGGCGGTGCCCTGGTCGACGAGGCGGTCGGCTCCGTCGGCGACGTGGACAACGCGGTGGTGAGCCTTCGCTTCAAGGGCGGCGCGATGGGCACCCTGACGGCGAGCCGCACCACCCGTTACGGCCACGATCTTCGTGGTGAGGTCATCGGCGAGGAGGGGGCGGTCCAGATCGGTCGTCTGCGCCGGACTCCGGTACGGCTGCTCGATCGTTCCGGTGTTCACCACGATGCAGTGTTCACGACACCGGAACGGATGGGGGATGCCTTCGTCTCCATGCTGCAGGAATTTGTGGACTGTGTCATCGACGACCGCATCCCGCCGGTGGGTGTCGAGGACGGTGTCGCCACCCTCGCGGTGGCCCTTGCAGGTCGTCGATCGATTCAGACCGGGTATCCGGTAGCGGTTCCCGAGAGTTCATCAACAAATTCCGACTTTGGAACGGCTCCGTTCGAGTCAACTCCCGTCGGATCAATCTGAAAAAAGGAGCGCGAAATGACAGTTTCTCCAGAAGATCCCCGGCTGTTGGCCACCGACCAGCCGGACCTGTTCTTTGAAGACAACACGGTGGGACGGTGCAAGAAAGAAGTGTGGGACGCCAGCGACGCAGAGATCGACGCCATCCTCGCCGACTACGGAGTCCCCTCGCCCTGTGAGTGGGGCAAGTCGGGCTCCTATATTCAGACCACAGTCCGCCACCGGGTGGAGGCCGAACGCCGCAAGAACGACATCGTCTTCATTCCGATCGGCTGCACCGAGCTCCACGGCCGCCATCTTCCCAGCGCGTCCGACACCCTCTACGTGAGCCAGATCCTCGAGGGTCTCCGCCGTTTCACCGCCAAGCGTGGCGCGCCGGTGAGTCTCGCCCTGCCGCCGCTCAACTACGGCTCGCACCCGTATCACCACCTCGGCATGCCGGGCACCGTGATCGTGCGTGAAAACGTCGCCCGCGAGCTATTGATGGACGTCATGTTGGGACTCTGGAACGACGGCTTCCGCAAACAAGTGCTGATCAACAACCACGGCCACCTGTGGATGCTCGAATCGGCCATCCAGCAGTTCCAGAAGCGCTACCAGCTGCCGGGCATCTTCCGCGTCATCGACTGGCACCGCGCGGTCCGCGAGTTCTTCCGTACCGGTCCCAAGGGTGGCAAGATGGACACCAACTTCGTCCACGCCGACGAGTCCGAGACCTCGCTCGGGTCTGCTGCTCCATCCCGACATGGTGGACATGAAGTACGCAGTCGACACCGAAGGCAAGGGTTATCTGCCGGACGGTCACTTCGACAAGTCGGTCGACCCCTTCGGCCGGCCGAGCCGGTGGTCCGAGGGCGAGGGTCACTTCGCGATCGAGATCGCAGCCACCCCGGAAGGCGTGGTCGGCAAGGCGACGCGGGGAACCGCCGAGAAGGCCAAACGCCCGGTTGCCGCCATCCTCAAGTATCTGACGCTGCTCAACGATCAGATTCTCGAGGCCTTTCCCGCGGGGACGGTACCTCCGGTCGAAATGGTGACCTTGAGAACAGAAGCGGAGATGGAGCCCTTCCTGCGTGAGCCTCTGAGCGAAGGTTGGAAGCCGGTCTACCAGTTGCCTCAGATCGGTCAATACTAGGGATTGGGGTCTTGAAACTCAGCTTGGTGCTGTCAACCCACGCCGCCGCCTTCCAGGCGGTGGCCTTCAAGGGTGATTTCGAAGCGAACGTCGCCAAGATCGCCTCCTGGGGGTATGACGGCGTCGAACTGGCCGTGCGGGATCCAAAACTGGTAAACGCCGGCCAGCTCGAGCGTGTTGTTTCCGAACACGGGCTCTCCGTGCCGGCCGTCGGAACCGGGCAGGCGTGGGGCGAGGAGGGCCTGTCCTTCACAAGCGACGACCCGGAGGTGCGCGCGGCTGCTATCGCACGGATCTCGAGTCACGTCCCGCTGGCGGCTCGACTCGATGCAATCGTGATTCTCGGGTTGATCCGTGGCATCACTCCTGACGGCCAGAGCCATGAGCAATCGATGGCGTACCTGGTGGATGCCATCCAGCAGTGCACGGCGGCGGCTGAAGGAACCGGTGTGCGATTTGCGCTGGAGCCGATGAACCGTTATGAGACCGATCTCATCCACACCGCCGCCGAGGGCATGGACCTCGTCGAACGCGTCGGGAAGGGCAACTTCGGCCTCTTGCTCGACACCTTTCACATGAACATCGAAGAGGCCGACATCGGCGAGAGCATCAGGGCCTGCGGCGACCGCATTTTCCACTTCCACGTGGCCGACTCCAATCGGTGGTACCCGGGCGCCGGACACCTGGATTTCAGGGCCGTTCTGGACGACCTCGAAGCCACCGGATATCGCGGATTCATCTCGGGCGAGTTTCTGCCGTTGCCCGATGCCGACACCGCTGCGCGGAACGGAGTCGATTATCTGAGGACGCTGTGAGTGTGCCGGTGCAACGGATTGGATTGGTGTGAGGGAACGGCGCCGAGGGGCGGCATTGCAGCGACAGACGATAGTCGTAATCGTGGCGGTGATCGAATGTCTCCCGGCGGTGGTGGCGGGCGCCGAGGAGAGAATCGTGCAGGCCCTACCACTTGCGAATGCGCCGTCGATCGACGGGGTCATCGATGAGCAGGAGTGGGCGGCGGCGGCCGTCACCGAGGGCTTTGTCCAGTTCGAGCCCGAGTTCGGTGTCGCCTCGCCTTTCCGCACGGTGGTGATGGTCGGTTCGACTGCGGAGGCCTTGTTGGTGGCCATCAGGTGTTTCGATCCCGAGCCCTCAAGGATCGCAGCGGCCGTGACCTCGCGCGACGGGGACCTGGAACGGGATGACTCGGTGACCGTCCTGCTCGACACCCTCCACGACCGCCGCACGGGATACACCTTCGCCACCAACCTCCTGGGCGTGCAGACCGACGGCAAGATCGCCGACAACGGTCGCGTCGTCGACGACCGGTGGGACGGAACCTGGACCTGCGCAGCGAGCCGCACCGCAGACGGTTGGTCGGCCGAATTCGCGATTCCGTTTCGAATGCTTCGCTTCGAGAGCGGCGAGGCCGTCACGTGGGGCATCAATTTCCAGCGGCGGGTCCCCCGCCGTCTCGAGACCTCGGTGTGGTCGGGTCCGGGCGAATCGATCTGGCGGGTTTCGGCATTCGGCGCACTCGAGGGTCTCGACGTCCGCACGGCGGGTCTCAAGAAGTTCGCGGTGATTCCATACGGGCTGGTCGCGGTCGAGAAGGGCGGTGGCGTCGACACCAGCTTCGGCGGTGATCTCAGGTTTCGCATAAAAAGCGATCTCAGTGCAGACCTGACAATCAACCCGGACTTCGCCCTCATCGAAGCGGATGTGGAGGAGATCAACCTCACCCGCTTCGAGCTCCGGGTTCCCGAAAAACGGCCCTTCTTCCTAGAGGGGCTGGAGGTGTTCGACCAAAGGATCAACCAGTTCTACAGCCGTCGGATAGGTGATATCGCCGCCGGAGGGAAACTGGTCGGTGGGCTCGCCGGTTTCGACGTTGCCGCCATTGCCACCCGCGCCGATGTCGAGGTCGAAACCGCAGGGCAACCGGTTTTCGCCGACGCGGACTACACCGTCTTTCGGTTTCAGCGCGGGATCTTCGGGCCCTCGAATTTGGGTCTTCTTGCCGCGAATCGAAGAGTCAATGGCGTGAATGCCGGCTCGATCGGTGCGGATACGACCCTTTTCTTCACCAAGACCCTGGGCATGACCGGCCAGTTCTTGCGCTCCCACGGCCCGACCGATGACGGAGCGCTCGGGTGGTTTCTGCGGCCGGCCTTCGACTCGGCGAACAGCCACTTTCACGTCCGTTATACCTCCCTCGACGCAGGCTTGCGCGACAACGTGAATGTGATCGGCTTTCTGGCCGATGACGACCGGCGGGAGATCGATGCCGAGATCACCCACCGGATCTGGTTTCAAGACAGCGCTGTTGAAAACCTGGAAGGCAAAGTCAACTACAACCGCTACTGGAGTCAGGAGGGTGTGCTGAGAAGTTGGGAGTTGGAAGCCGATGTGGAGATGGTCTTGACCAGCGGATGGCAGGTCAAGCTGTCCTACGTTGACGAGTACGAGCTCTTCGAAAAGGAGTATCGAAACTCCCTCACGAGCTTCCAGGTCGGGTACGACAACCGCAAGGGGCGGTCGGTATTTCTCGAGCTCGGCACCGGCACCAACTACGACAGCGATCTCATGCTGGCTACCCTCGAGGCCGAATTCAAGATATCGAATGCGTGGAGAGTCGAGTACGAGGCGACGTGGCTCGAGTTCGACCCCGACCCGGAGCTCGAGAGCACCTGGATCCACGTCTTTCGAACCAACTACTACTTCACGAACAACCTCTTCGTCACGCTTTTTCTACAGACCAACTCGGCGATCGAAAAGGAGAACGTCCAGCTGCTCGCCGTGTGGCGCTTCCGCCCGCCCTTCGGATCGCTTCAGCTCGCCTATCAGCGGGGAACGTCCGAGTTTGGAAAACCATCCGAGCAGGGTGACACGGTCTTCACAAAAATGTCCTGGGTTTTCTGAACAAAGGAGGAGTCGTGAAATTCAACACTATGCATCGGATCGCCACCATCTGGACCGTGGTATGCGTGGTGTGCGCCACGCCCGTTATCGCCGCGAAGCCATCTCAAACCGGGTATCCCCGGCTCATGCAGGGGCCCATGGTCGGGGCGGTGAGCCCGACCGAGGTCAAAATCTGGATCAGGACCAGCGGCGAGTTCCCGGTGAGCATCCAGTACGCCAAGACCCCGGACTTCAGCCCCTTTGCGGAAACCGCTCCAGTGACGGCGCTCAAATCCCACGACTACACCGAGGTCATCACGATCACCGGTCTCGAACCGGCCACCGAGTACTTCTACAGGCTGACCACCGACGGGATTCCGGACCGCTACCTCGAGATGCTCAAGCCCTTCCGGTTCGAGACCGCGCCGCGGCCGGGCAGCGATGCCGACTTGCGGATCGTCTTTGGCTCGTGCCCAAAATGGCAGGATGACCGCATCCAGCCGATCTGGCCGTGGGTCGCGCACTACGCGCCCGACATCATGTTCTGGATCGGTGACAACGTCTACTCCGATGCCCTCGACCCCGATATCATCCGCGAGGAGTACCGGCGGCAGCGCGACGTTCCAGCCCTACAGCCGATCCTCCACAACACCTCGCACCTCGCGGTCTGGGACGACCACGACTACGGGCTCAACAACCACGACCGAACCAACCCTCTGAAAGAGGGAGCGTACGAGGCCTTTCGCGAGTACTGGCCCAATCCCTCCTTTGGTCTGCCCGACGTCAAAGGAGTTTTCTTCAAATACACCTGGGGCAAGGTCGACTTTTTCTTCCTCGACGTCCGTTGGTACCGCGACCCGGATGAAGATCCCGACACACCCGAGAAGACCATGCTCGGCGCCGCCCAGTTCGAGTGGCTGCAATCCGAGCTCAAAAGCAGTACCGGCGTCTTCAAGGTCTTGGTTTCGGGCAGCGGTTGGAGCAAGAACAAGGGCGAGGGAGGCGACTCGTGGGCGGCCTTCTTGCACGAACGTGACCGGCTCTTTGATTTCATTCGCGACGAGGAGATCACCGGCATCGTCATGATGTCGGGTGACTCCCACATCGGAGAGCTCAACGTCATTCCGTGGTCCGTAAACGGCGGCTATGATCTGTACGATATGGTGAGCTCACCGCTGGCGCAGGTCATTTCCGACAGATGGCTCGAATGGCGGCCCGAGAGGCGGATCAGGCCGGTCTATTTCCTGGGCAGCAACTTCGGGCTGGTCGAGTTCTTCATGGGTGACGACCCGTACCTTGTTTTCCAGCTGATCGATACGCATGGTCGGAGGGTCTGGGAGCCCTTCGAGCTGCGCGCCTCGGAACTGGTGAACGGAGTCACCTCGTGGCCCGACAAGGTGAGCGAGGTCTCACGCCAGCGGCAGAAGCACTTCGACGCCGGCGACGGATACTACGAGATCCCGGTAGAGGACTGATTCGATGAAAAAGATCGCCTTTGGAGTTTTCGTCTTCTGGGGAGTCCTGGCGGGTGCGCTGGCGGCGGTTTCGGCGGAGAGACCGGCCGACGACCTGGTGTTCATCGTCGCGGCCGACATGCGGAACTTCGCGGCCGACGGCGAGTGGTCGAAAAACTTCTCCGGCGTCTGTGAAGCGGCCAAGGTGGTTGGCGCGGGCGCGTTCATGATCAGTCCCGGCGACCTCGATGTGGATCCTCCGTCGGCGGTTCGGGCGATGATCGACCGCGTCCTCGGCGAGGACTACCCGTGGTATCCCGTGCTCGGCAACCACGATCCCGAGTCACCCTCGAGCATGAGATACCTCCGCGACTACAGCATGACCTTGCCGAACGTCGTCAATCGAGGACCGAAGGGCTGCGAGGCGACTACCTTTTCATTCGACTGGGCCGACACCCATTTCGTCGTCCTCAATCAGTACTTCGACGGGGTCAACGACTGGGGACTCGAAGGCGAAATGGTGCCGGAGCTTCTCGAGTGGTTGGCGGCCGACCTCGAGGCGACCACCAAGAAACACATCTTCGTGTTCGGCCACGAACCCCTGGTTTCCATGCCCGATATGGACAACGGGCGCATCCGACACCAGGGGGACTCGCTCGACGAACACCCGGAGAGCGCATTCGCTTTCCACCAGGTGATGTTGGAGTATGGGGTCGATGCCTACGTCTGTGGCCACACCCACAACACCTCGTACGCGAAGATCAACGGTTTGTGGCAGATCGACGCGGGGCATGCGAGGGGCCTCGAAGAGAAGTCCTACGCGGACCAGTTGTATGCGGCGATCGACCGAGCCATCGAAGAAGGGCGAGCAATGGGCGTCGGCGAATCGAACTCGCTGAAACAGCTCTACCGGGACGATCCCTATCACATCGACTACTGGTTCGGATACCTGGGGCTGGAGGACCAACCTGTCACCCAGACCCTGGCCCAGTTCTACGACGAGTACGGCAGCGACCCTACTGCTCGCGACCGGTGGTACGAACGCCAGATCGAGGGCCGGAGGCAGACCAGGTCGACGTTTTTCCGGGTGAGTGTCCGCACGGACGAGATCGCGGTGGAAATCTATCGCGACGACGCCCACGGCGGCCCCTACACTTTGCGGGAGACGGTCATCATCGAATGATCGCGCCGCGGTCATGAACTCGTCCTCCGATCGAGATTCTCGGCTACGGCTACCAGGCCTTCACACGATTTTTACCTCCGCCTTGACCGTCCTTCACACCATCGGGCTGCAATGAGGCCGAGCGCCGAGATGGGATCGGTGTTGGCCTTTCTGAACCGACGGACGGACGGAGGACGAATATCTTATGAAGACCAAGCTCCTGGGGCCGATGGCCCTGCTCTGGCTCAGCCTCGTCGCGCCGACCACGGCCTTTGCCAGCGGCACCATCAGCGGCGTCGTGATCGATGGTTTCACCGGCGAACCCGTACGCGGTGCGACGCTGATCATCGAGGGCACCGACCTCAGCATGCCCACCGGGGTCGGCGGCGACTTCCGCGGCGAGGCGCCGGCCGGCACCCTGACGGTGGTGGTCAGCAAACTCGGATACGAGACCCAGAGGGTCACCAATGTCGTGGTGACCGAAGGGAGCAACGCCGATTTTGCGGTGGTGATCCTACCCGCAACAGAAGCCACGACAGTCGCGACTGTGACGTCGGAAGCGCCGGAGGAGCAGGTCGAAACGGCAACCGCTGCCGATGGCGCCAGCGAAGAGCTGACGGTCGGCTCCGCCGTGGTCGCGGTCGAGGTCCCGGCCAGGGATGATCAGGGGCCAGAGGCGGGCGGTGCGGGCGTGTTTGTCGGCGAGGTGACCGTCCAGGCCGAAGCCGATGCTTCGACCGAGGCCGCGATTCTCGCCGAACGCCGGAACGCCCCCATGATCTCGGACTCGATCGGTAAGCAGGAGATGGCGAAGAACACCGGCGCCGACGCCGCCCAGGCGGTCAAGCGGGTGACCGGAGTGTCGTTGCAGGAGGGCAAGTACGTCTTTGTCCGTGGTCTCGGCGAGCGCTACTCCAACACCCAGCTCAACGGCTCCAAGATCCCGTCGACCGAATTCGACAAGAAGGTGGTGCCCTTCGACCTTTTCCCCTCGAACCTCCTCAACAAGATCGAGATCGCAAAGTCCTATACCGCCGACAAGCCGGGGGATTTCGTAGCCGGGCTGGTCGAGATGGACACCCTGGACTTTCCGGCGACCCAGACCGCCACGGCGAACTTCCGCCTCGGTTACGACAGCAACACCACCGGCAAGCCCTTCGGTCAGTACGTGGGTGGGTTGGACTGGTCGGGCAACGGCGGCCAGTCGCTGCCTGCGGACTTCCCTGACGAGTCGCTCGTGCGCAAGAGCCCGATCACCGGCGAAGGCTTCACACCGGAGGAGCTCGAGTTCTACGGCCGGCAGTTGATCGGTCAGTGGCGGGCTCTCACTGGCCCCACGGCCTACCCGTGGATCGATCCCGGCAAGGATGCTCCGCTGGGCGCCGGCCTCGACCTCGGCTACGGTGCCACCTTCGGCAACTTCGGCATGGTCCTCTCGGGGACCCACCGCCACGCCTACACCGGCCACAACGAGGAGCAGAACTTCTACCGGCCGTCGAGCCTCAACGACAACGGCATCGCGCTCCAGAACGACTACGACCTCGAGTACAACAACGAGGAGGTGAAGCGGTCGCTGGTGGCCAACTTCGCCTACCGCTTCGGCGCCAACCACCAGCTCAGGCTCAACACCCTGCTGACCTCGCTGGCCACATCGGAATCCCGCTACCAGGAGGGCTACTTCGACGACTTCGGCTCACAGATCCGCGATTACAAGGTCGACTACCGGGACCAGGAGGTGACGAGCTTCCAGCTCAGCGGCGAGCATTTTCTCGGCCTGGGAAAGCTGGGCAGCCTGCTCGAGTGGCGGGCCGCAAACTCCGAGGCAACCACCGCCCAGAACATGCGAATGACCAACTACGCCGACCGCGCGGATAACGGCAGCTTTACCCTCACCGACAACGCCCAGAGCGGCTTCCTGTACTACAACGATCTGACGGACGGAGTCGACGACTACGCCGTCGACTGGACGACCTTCCTTTCCAGCAAGAAAACGCACGGGTCCATCAAGGCGGGGCTCGCCTACACCGACGCCAATCGTGACTTCGCCGGCCGCCGCCTCCGCTTCCAGCCCCGCAACACCCGCAATATTGATCTCACGCTGCCGCCCGAGGAGATCTTCACCACCGAGAACATCAACCCTACCGGATACGAGATCGAGGAGATCACCCGTCCTACTGACACCTACACAGGTGATCAGACGGTGGCGGCGGCCTACGGCCTCCTCGACTGGAACCGCAACCGGTGGCGCGTCATCGCCGGCCTTCGCTACGAGGATTCCGCCATCGACGTGGTAACCCTCAACCGGCAGAACCCGGACGAACCGCCAATCGTCACCAGCCTGCCGGGCCAGGACTGGATGCCTTCGCTGGGCCTTGTTTATCGGCTGTCCGGCAACCAGAACATCCGCTTTTCGGCCACCCAAACGGTCAACCGGCCGGAGTTCCGCGAGCTGGCACCCTTCCAGTTCACCTCCATCACCGGCGGATACGAAATCGCCGGCAACCCGGACCTGGTCTCCGCGACCATCGGCAGCCTCGATGCACGCTGGGAGTGGTACCCGACCTCGACCAACGTGATCGCGGCCGGCGTCTTTTACAAGGAATTCACGGATCCCATCGAGATGGTGCTGATCCCGGCGGTGACCCGCACCCTGACCTATCTCAACGCCGAGAAAGCCCGCAACCAGGGGCTGGAGCTCGAGTTCCGGCGGACCTTCGAGCCCTTTACCCTGATTCTCAACTACACCCACATCGAGTCCCAGATCACGCTGCCTGAGGACACCATCCAGACCAACCAGCAGCGGCCGTTGGTGGGGCAGCCGGACGATGTCGGCAACGCGGTTTTCGAGTGGTTCAACGCGCCCTCGAGCTCGACGCTTCGCCTGCTTTTCAACTATGTGGGCGAGCAGGTCCAGTTCGCCGGCTCCTACGGGCTGCCCGACGTGGTCGAGCAGCCGCGCAGCACCGTGGGTTTCGCATACCTCCAGGGTTTCCGCCTCCTCGGTCTCGACTGCACGGTGAAGCTGTCGGGCGACAACCTGACCAATGCGACCTGGGAGTACACCCAGGGCGGCGAGGTCTACCGCCAATGGCAGCCGGGGCGGGTCTTCGGATTCACCTTCGGTCTTACATTCTTCTAACACCGGCTTCGCTTCAGCTCCACGGCCTCCGGCCATCCTGATCTCCGGGTGAGAGATCGAACCATAGATATCAATGTCCCGTCAGATTGCTACTCAAACAAGGAGGTGTGTTCCATGAGACGTTCTGTGATTTTGGCCGTCGTGTGTCTGCTTCTCGGCGGCACGGCAGTTGCGGGCAACCTGCAGCGATCCACCGAGGCGCCGCGGCAAGCCGGCATTCACGGGTTTCCGGGCCTGCGCATCGCGTCGCCAGGAGACCTGGACCAGGCCGCGCAAAAATCGCTGACGCTGGCGCCCGAAACCGGCAACCGGCCGGCGGTACTGCTCGAGACCGACTACTACGTGTATGAGGGCAGTGACACGCCGACCCTGCGGCTGAACCTCGACCCCAACGGGTATCCGATGCCGGTGAGTCTCTACCTCTACTGGGAGAACCGCGCCACCGCCGCCCGCAGCTACATCGCCAACGGCGAGATCCTCGCAACCGGCGTCGTGGAGGATCTATTCGGTATGAGCGGCACACCGCTCGCGGTGTGGGCCCCGGCCTTCGACAACCTCGAGCTCTACGGACCCGACAGTGCCTATGGTGACGGACCGTCCAACCCCACCGGGATGTACCAGTTCGTGCTCGAGGTCCGTGACTACGCCGGCACCACGGTCCTCGCCCGCGGCAACGCCATGTATGCGCACGTCGATGACATCGTCACGGTTCCGGGTGACATCACGACCGATACCGTGTGGACCAACAACAACGCCTACTACCTCAACAAGGCGCCGGTCTATGTCGGTGGCGACCCCATCAACGGCACCCCGGTGCCGACCACCTTGACGATCGAGCCGGGCACCTTCGTGTTCGGCTCCAAGGCAAACCAGGGCACCCTGGTGGTGGTCCGCGACTCCAAGATCATCGCCAACGGCACCGCGATGCTGCCCATCGTCTTCACCTCGGAGCTCTACGTCGGCGACCGTGGCCCCGGTGACTGGGGCGGTCTGGTGCTCAACGGAAACGCGCCCATCAACGTCACCGGTGGCGAGGCCGACGGTGAGGGCAACTCGGGCCCCTATGGCGGGGACGATCCGAACGACAGCTCGGGTGTCCTCAACTACGTCCGGGTCGAGTTCGCCGGCATCCGCTTTTCCGAGCTCAACGAGCTCAACGGCATCGCCTTCCAGGGCGTCGGCGCTGGCACCGAGTGCTCCAACATCGAGGTGCTCTTCAACCAGGACGACGGCGTCGAGTTCTTTGGCGGTACCGTCAACTGCGAGAATCTCTTCCTATACAACAACGAAGACGACAGCGTTGACTGGACCGAGGGCTTCCGCGGATATCTGCGAAACGTGGTCGTGATCCAGAACCAGCCCGACGCTGATTCGGGCATCGAGGCCGACAACTGGGAGAACGGTTTCGACAACCAGCCGCGGTCGATGCCCAAGATCTACAACGCCACCTTCATCGGCAATCGGCAGGTCTCGGTCGCTCCGGGTCATGGCAACCGCTACCGCCGCGGCACCGGCTGCATCTCGCGCAACTTCATCATCATGAACTTCGGCGGCGTCGGCCTCCGGGTCGACGACCCCGAAACCTACGCTGGCTTTGATACCAACCTGCAGATGACCAACAGCATCGTCTACGGCAATGCCACCAACTTCGGCGGCACCGATCCGGCGGCGGTGCAGATGTGGTTCGAGGCCCCGGCGGCGCTCAACCAGGTGGTCGATCCGATGCTGGCCGACCCCTTCAACCCGCTGGTGCCGGACGTGACGCCGCTGCCGGGGTCGCCGGCCCGCGACGCCAGCTTTGCGGCCACCGGCGGCTACATCGGCGGTGTGAACCCCAACCATCCGTTCATCTACGACGGCTGGACCATCTTCTCGGACAACTAGGGAGGAAAAGAATATGAGACGCTTTCTTCTTGCAGCCGCCTGCGTCGTGCTGCTGCCGGCCGTCGCGCAGGCCACCGCCTACTCGGTGACTCTTACCGGTGACGCCGGTTCCGGTTTCGCCACCATCGATGTGGCGGGTAACGACGTCGATTACAACATTCTGGTATCGGGGTTCTCCCCGACCACCGCCGTCCTCACGGATGGCACGAACGACATCGACCTCGGTGCGAGCTTTGCGGGTGGCAATGCCTTCGGCACCACGACCTCGGCCATGGCCGGTGACATCGCGGCCGACCCGAGCTCCTGGACCCTCGAGGTCAGCGGCGGCGGCGATACAATCTCCGGCGCGCTCAGCGTCGGTGGTGGCTCCGAGACCGTCGTCTACTTTCCGGTGGCCGCCACGATCGTGGGTCTGGCGGGCACCAATTTCAAAACTGATGGTCGGATCGTCAACCGCTCGGGTGAGGCCGCCAGCGTGACCCTGGAGTACTACCCGGCAGGTGCGGGCGGCAACAGCGGGCCGGCGGGCTCGGAGACGATCACCGTAGGCGCCAACGAACAGGCCGTACTCACCAACTTTGTCGAGGATTTCTTCGGCGTGTCCGACGGCAGGGGTGGCGTCAAAGTGACGGCTGATCGCACCGTGCTGGTGTCGGCTCGGGTGTACAACGATCAGACCGCCGACGGCAACGGGACGTTTGGCCTCTACATCGATGCGGTGAGCCTGGATCAGGCCTACCATTCGGGTCTGGTGTCCTTCCTCGAGAACCAGCTCGCAAACACCGGCACCGGATTCCGCGGCTCGATCGGCTGGTTCAACCCGAGCTCGACAGCGGTCGAAGTCACGTTCCGCGGTTGGGACACCTCGGGCGACCTGCTTGGCGAGACCACCCGCACGATTGCCGGCCTGGCCCACGATCAGTCCGCCGTCAACCAGCTGTGGCCATCGCTCGCCAACTACGGCGACATGTACGTCACCTACACGGCCGACGGCGACATCTTCATCTACGGCACGATCACCGACAACATCTCGGGCGATGGCACCTACATCCCCGCCGCGTTGAGCAACTAGGCGTTTTCTTCAATCCTCTTCCGTCCATACTCTATCTTCTGCCCCGGTCCCCGCCGGGGCCATTTTTCCTACGGCCACTGTTCTACCATGTGGACGTGAAGACGCGGTACCGTATCCCCCCAACCACGACCGGGCTGCTGCTCGCGGCGGTGGCCGCGGTGGTGTTCGCGAGCTCGTCCGAGAAATGGGACGCAACTGCGGACCAGGTGTCGGCAGATGCCATCCGCCGCCACACGGTGGTGCTCGGCGGCGACGCGCTCGAGGGCCGCGCGCCGGGCAGCCGCGGCGGCCAATTGGCGGCATCCTACGTCGCGGAGGAGCTCGAGAAGCTCGGCATCGAGCCGCTCGGAGACGGCGGTATGTTCTTCCAGCAGGTGCCCCTCGTCGGGAGCACGCCGTTGCCGGAAAGCCGCCTCACGATCTCGGGCCTCGGAGAGCACACGCTCCTCACGCTGGGCGAGGACTACCTCCTCCACACCACCGGTGCACAGACCTGGCTGCCGCGGCCGACCCCCATGGTCTTTGTCGGTTACGGCATCGTGGCGCCGGAGTTCGACTACAACGATTACTCTGACGTCGATATGCGGGGAAAGGTGGCGGTGTTTCTCGCCGGCGAGCCGGCATCGGACGATCCCGACTACTTCGCAGGCCGCGATCCAACGGTCTACTCGGCCGTCGAGAGCAAGGTGCGGATCGCCCTGTCGCGCGGCGCCGTGGCCAGTGTGCTGGTACCGGGCGGCGGGGTCGAGTGGGCTCGCCTGCAACGCGAGTACGCCTTCGAGCATCTCAGCCTGGCCGCTTCAGTCCCGAGCCACCTGGCGATCCTGCTCCACCCCGCAGGTGCCGAGACCCTCTTCGACGAGGCCCTGTTCGATTTCGACCAGGTGTTGTCGATGGAGCGCCGGCAGGTTCTGCGCTCGTTTCACCTGCCCGCGAGCTTGAGCTTCGAGGGCAGCTTCCACGTGCGCTCGTTTCTCGCCGCCAACGTGGTCGGACGTATCCCGGGTTCGGGCTCGAAGCTGGCGCGGGAGTCGGTGGTGGTGTCCGCCCATTATGACCACCTGGGGTTGGGTCCGCCAATTGCGGGCGATGCCATCTACAACGGGGTCATCGACAACGCCATCGGATGCGCGGCCCTGCTCGAGCTGGCCCGGGTGGTGGCGACGGCGCCGCAACGGCCCCGCCGCTCGATCATCGTGCTGTTCACGACCGCAGAAGAGGAGGGCAACCTCGGGGCCCGCTACTTCCTCGACCACCCGCCGGTTCCGTTGTCCTCGATCATCGCGAACATCAACATCGACGGGCTCGCCTTCGGCGACGAGTTTTTTGACGTAGTGGGCGTCGGCGCCGAACTCTCGGACCTCGGCGGGATGCTCGGAACGGCCGCCGCCGCCCGGGGCCTCGTGGTCGGCCGGGTGACCGAGCTCGCCGGCGGCCAACAAGCTTTCGAACGCTCCGACCAGGCCCTGTTTGCCGAGGCCGGTATTCCGGCGATGCTCGTCAACGAGGGACTCGAGTGGCGACACACGCCCCGCGCCGTGGCTGCGGCGCAGACGATGCAGTGGTTCGCTGCGCGCTACCACACGCCTTTCGATGATCTCTCGCAACCCCTGGACTTCGAGGCCGGCCGCGAGCACGCCGCGTTGATCGCGACCCTTATCCAGATTGTGGCCGACGCACCGCTCGCTCCGGAGTGGAAGCCGGGCGTCCCGTACGCCTACCGACGGCTGCTCACCATCGCCGAGGAGGGGCAGGTGCAGTGAGGATCCGTGCCGTCGTGCCCGTGGTTCTGTGCGGAGTCCTGGCGTTGGGCTGTGCGTCGACGCCGCGGGGCGCGGACGACGCGATCCGAATCGTCGGCTCCGACACCATGCTCGAGCTCGATCGCCGGTTCGCTGAAAGCTTTATGCGGAGCCACCCCGGGACCAGCATCGTTGTCGAGGGGGGTGGCAGCGGCGTCGGCATCGAGGCGCTCATCGCGGGGACCGCCTCGATCGCCGCCGCGTCGCGCCCCCTGTCCTCCGACGAGGTCGCACAGTTGTACGAGCGGCACCAGACCCTCGGAGTCCGCTTCCTCCTCGCCCAGGATGCCTTGAGCATCTACCTCAACGCCGCCAACCCCATTCGCGACCTGAGCCTGGACCAGCTACGGGGCCTGTTTGCCGGCACCCTCACGGATTGGAGCCAGGTGGGGGGCGAGCCCGGCGCGGTTGAGGTGATCGTGCGCCCACCGAGCTCGGGCACCCACCGGTTTTTCAGAGACCATGTGCTGGTGGGCGGGCCCTACGCGGCTTCGGCGACGGCGGTGCCGACCACCCGCGGCATCCTGGCGGCGGTCGCCGCCGACCCGCGGGCCATCGGCTACGGCGGCCAGGCCTATCGTCTCGAAGGTGTCGTGCAGGCGGCCGTGGACGGAGTCGAACCGACCCCCGAGAACGTCGGCCGCGATCGCTACCCGCTGTCCCGGTATCTGTCGTTCTACACCACGGAGCCCCCGGCGGGCCTCGCCCGCAGCTTTATCGACTGGTGTCTCGGCGAAGAAGGACAGCTGGTGGTCGCCGCGGTGGGGTATGTGCCGTTGTGGTCACGGTGACTGTGTTGTGATGGCGACTCGACTTCACGCCGCCTTCACAGAGGTAAAAACTTAACAGCAGCTTCACGTCCCCCTCACACGGCGTTGATCTCGTCTTCACACCATACCGGTGGCGCACGGGGTATTGCGCCTGAAACATCGAGTTCGAGCCGAAAGGACGGAGTTATGAAGAGATGGACGGTCTGGGTCGCGGTCTGCGCGATCCTCGTGAGCGGGGTTGCGGCGCTCGGCGCCCAGGAGAGCGACCTCGATCCGCTGCTCAAGCTGCTGGTCGAACAGAGCGTGATCACGATGGAGCAGGCGCTGGCGGTGCAGGCCGAGTACGACCGGAGGCGTGCAGCCGAACAGGCGCCGGCGGCGGCGCCGCCGCAACCAGCCACGGTTGTTCCACCGCCCGCCGCGCCGGCGCTGCCGGATCAGGTGGCGGAGGCGACCGCAACCGATGCTGCGCCCGAGGCGGCCACGACAGCCGCAGGGGAAAAGTGGTACGACCGTTTCGATTTCAAGGGCGACCTGCGGTTGCGCGGCGAGTTCTTCAAGATCGAAGGCATTTCGACCGACAACTACCGGGAGCGCTTCCGTGCCCGCTTCCGGGCCGGGATGTACACCGAGATCACCGACTGGATGGATGTCGGCTTCCAGGTGCGCAGCGGCGACCCGGACGACCCGGTGTCGGACAACAGCACCTTTGACGGCGGCTTTTCCCTCATCCCGATTTCGATCTCAGAGGCGTATGCCGGGTTTCACCCGACCGGCTGGCTCGACCTGACCTTCGGTAAGTTCGATGCCCAGAAGAAGTGGGTCGTCAGCGACATGCAGTGGGACGACGACGTGACGGTCGCCGGCGCGATGGAGGAGTTCAGCATCGGGCCGCTCAAGTTCGACCTCTACCAGTACTTGCTGGAGGAGGACAAGGCGACCAGCGACGCCTACCTGTTGGGCGCCCAGCTCTACGGCGAGTTCGGGAGTGAATCAATCGGCACGTTCAAAGTCGGCGGTGGGTTCGACAACTGGGTCCGGCCGCAGATGGTGGCCGATCTCACCCTCGAGGACAAGCTCCAGGGCAACCCGGTGACCAACCTGCTCGACGATGACCTCCAGTTGATCAGCGATTTCGAAATCGCCAACCTGTTCGCCACCTGGAGCTGGGCGAAGAACGAGCGCTGGCCGGTGAAGTTCTCGGCCTTCGGATACCTCAACACCGGCGCCAAGGGCCTCGGCGAGGATTACGACAAGGGCTACTTCCTGCGCCTCCAGGTCGGCGACTACAAGAAGAAGTACCAGATGATGTTCCGCGCCACCCGTTACTACTCGGAGCCCGATGCTCTCTTCTACGTATTCGCACAGTCCGACACGATCTATGCATCGGATGTCGACGGCTATCGATTCGACTTTCGGCTCGGTCTCGTCAAAAAGTCCTACTTCAACCTCACCTGGTACCACACCAAACCGGTGTACGCGCTGTTTCCGACCATGGACCGGTTGCAGGTGGACTACATCATCGCGTTCTAGGACCGCGTGGGCTTCACGAGACCTTCACACACGGTGCCTATCTTCGATCGCTCGGGAACCATACCGAACACCAGGAAACAACAGGAGGAAGACATGAAACTCTCGAAGATTATTCTCGGATCCGCCATCGTCCTGATCGCCGCTCCTCTCGCTTTCGCCTCCGGCCCCACCCTCGACCCCGGTCTGCCCAACTACACCAAGGTGGACGGCGTCCGGGGAACCATCAACGCTGCGGGCTCCGACACCATGCTCGAGCTCCAGACCCTGATGGCCGAGGAGTTCCGCCGCCTCTACCCGCAGGTCAAGATCCAGGTCGAAGGCAAGGGCTCGTCCACCGCCCCGCCGGCCCTCATCGAGGGGACCGTTCAGCTCGGCGACATGTCGCGGGCGATGAAGAACAACGAGATCGACGCCTTCGAAGAGGCCTTCGGCTATGAGCCAACCCGTTTCGACGTGGCGCTCGACACGCTCGCGGTCTTCGTCAACAAGGACAACCCGATCCAGTCGCTGACCATCGAGCAGGTGGACGCCGTCTTCTCCAAGACCCGCAAGTGCGGCGCGGCCGCCGATGTCAGCACGTGGGGACAGCTCGGGCTGACGGGCAACTGGGCCACCGCACCGATCTCGTTGTACGGCCGCAACGCCGCCTCCGGCACCTACGGCTTCTTCAAGGACCACACCCTGTGCAAGGGCGACTACAAGGACACCGTCAAGGAGCAGCCCGGCTCGGCGTCGGTGGTTCAGGGCGTCGAAAAGGACCGGTACGGCATCGGCTACTCGGGCATCGGCTATACCACCTCGGGCGTCCGTGCGGTGCCGCTGGCGCCGGCCGAGGGCCAGCCCGCCGTGGCGGCCAGCTCTGAAAACGCCGCCAACGGCAGCTACCCGCTCGCGCGCTTCCTCCATATCTACGTCAACAAGGCGCCGAACGCGCAGCTTGACAAGCTGACCGCCGAATACCTGCGGTTCATCCTCTCCTCGGACGGCCAAAGGGTCATCATCAAGGCGGGCTTCGACCCGCTCGATGCTCAGACCGCAGCGGAACAACGGGCCAAGCTCGGGAGCTGACCCCGTGCGCCGTCTCCTCACCGAGCGCCAAAAGGATGGCGTGGCCACCGTTGTCATCCGGACCGGTGGACTGCTCGTCATCCTCGTGGTCCTCGCCATCGTCGTCAACATCGGGGTCGAGGCGCTGCCGCTCTTCGCCCGGGCCAAGCAGGGCCCGCTCGAGAGCCCGGCACGGTCGGCCTCCGCGTTGCTCGCCGGCAGCGACCCGCGGCGGGAGCTGGTGTGGGTGCTCGGCGCCGACGGACGGATCTCGTTCGACGAAACGGCCCTCCACGACCTGGAGATCGTGGGAAGCTCGGCGGGCGCGCTGGTGGCTGCGGACCAGGAGATCCACGGTTTCATCTCGGCCATTGACGCGGACGGGACGGCAGTGGTGGGGCGCCTGAGATTCTCCGACAGCTGGGCCGGTGACCAGCGCACCACCGGCGCCCAGTGGCGGCAGGCCGCCGAACCGGTTTCGTTCGGAGCGGGGGACTGGGTCGGCGTGACGGCCAACGTCGACGACGACCGCAACGTCATGCTCGTGGCGTGGGATCGCGAGGGCCGTCTCGGTCTCCGGTGGTGGGATGCCGATGAGGAGGCGTGGACCATCCTCGAGCCCCCCGCCAGCGTCGCCGACTCCACCGCGACGGTCGCGGCGGCCTACGGCCTCGACAGCCTGGTGGTGGTGGACACCAGCGGCGAGCTCCGGGTCTTCCATCTCCCGGTCCTCGACGAGGTCGAGGTGGTGGGGGCCGATGCTCCGACTGCAGCCGCCAGGTTCCTCATCGACGGCGGGTCGCTGGTGACGGCCGGCCGCGACGGGTCCGTCGGGGTGCTGCTCGAGATTCCGCGCGTCGAGGTGCAGAACAGCGGGCCGAAGACCCTGCGCGTCGGCGGGGTCTCGATCGGGCCGGGGGAGGCGACGCTCCTGCCGGACGACGAGATCGGCCAGAGGCTGGCGTCGCGCGGCGACGTGACCCTGGAATCCGCACCGTCGCGCTGGCAGCGGGTCCGGGAGCTCGACGGCGTCCCGGGCACGCCCACCGTGATCACGCCGGAGCACCGGCGCCGCGGCTTTGCGATCGGCACAGCTGATGGAACCGTCGCTCTCTACTACTCGACCTCCGGCCGTCGCCTGCTGCTCGACCGCTGGGCCGCCCATCCGGTGACGGCCCTCACCATCGATCCCAAGGACGACGGGGCGGTGGTGGTCGCCGGTGGCGACGTCTTCCGCCGGTGGATTTCGAACCCGCACCCGGAGATCAGCCTTCGCACGCTCTTCCTGCCGGTCTGGTACGAGGGATATGCGGCTCCGCGGTGGGTGTGGCAGTCGACCGGTGGCTCGGATGCCTTCGAGCCCAAGCTCAGCCTGTGGCCGCTGATCTTCGGGACCCTCAAGGCCACCCTCTACGCCATGCTGTTTTCCGTCCCGCTCGCGCTCCTCGCTGCGGTCTACGTCTCACAGCTCGCGCCGACCTGGCTGCAGACCGTGGTCAAGCCGACCATCGAGCTGATGGCGGCCGTGCCATCGGTGGTGGTCGGGTTTCTGGCGGCTCTGTGGCTGGCGCCCAGGTTGGAGTCGGCGCTGGTAGCGGTGACGCTGGCGGCGATCGGGCTGCCGTTGGCGGTCGTGATTTCGCTCGCCGCGTGGCGGGTCGTCCCCGCGAGACTGCGCCGCCGTTTGCCCGACGGCGGCGAACTCCTCGTGTTGCTCGCCGCCGGTGCCGCGGTGGTTGCCGCGGGCGCCGCGCTCGCCGGGCCGATCGAGGCGAGGTTCTTCGGCGGTGATTTTCAGCGCTATCTCTTCACCGAGTGGGGTCTGCGCTACGACCAGCGCAACGCCGTCGTGGTCGGTCTCGGCCTCGGTTTCGCGGTGATCCCGGTGATCTTCACCATCGCCGAGGACGCCTGTTCAGCGGTGCCGCGGGCGCTGGTCAACGCCAGCCGCGCACTCGGTGCCACCCGCTGGCAGACGGCGGTCCGACTGGTGGTCCCGGCCGCCAGCCCCGGTCTCTTCGCTGCGGTGATGCTGGGTCTGGGCCGCGCGGTCGGCGAAACCATGATCGTCCTCATGGCGGCGGGCAACACCCCGGTTCTCGACCTTTCCCTCTTCAATGGAATGCGGACCATGTCGGCGGCCATCGCGGTGGAGATCCCCGAGGCGCCGGTGGGCGACACCCTGTTCAGGGTCCTCTTTCTGACCGGCATCCTGTTGTTTGCCTTCACGATGGTGCTGACGACCGCGGCCGATCTGGTGGGAAGCTATCTGAGAAAGCGCTATGCCCAGTTCTGACGACAAGCCGCTGTCGTTGAAGACGTCCGGGTCGGCCCTGCCCTCGGGTCTCCCCGGCGTGTGGGTGACGGCGCTCGCGACACTCGCGGTGCTGGTCATGCTGGGGGCCCTGCTGTGGATCGTGGTCGTCAATGCTGCCGGGTGGTTCTGGCCGGCCAGGGTGTCGGAGCTGCAGCTCGTGGACGCGTCGACCCGGGTCGGGATCGTGGCGGCTCGCGAGGAATTGCCGGTCGTGACCGGAAACGAGCGCTCGGTGACCCACCGCATCCAGCTCAAGGTCGGCAACCGGGAGCTCACCCGGGCGGACTTCGTGTGGATCGACGAAAGCGAGATCCTCACCCGATCGACCCCCGACGACCTGGTGCGGGTGGTACGAACCGAATACGGCGACGCCTTCGGCCGGATCGTCGAAGCGTATGGCGCGGACGGCCGCCTTGTAGATGTGGCGGCGCCGGAAGCTCTCGACGGCCTGTTGGAGAGTGCTGCGCGGTGGCGCAGCGAGCGGCGGCGACTGGAGAGCGAGCGCGAAAAAATCCGTCGCCCCCTGTCGACTCTCGAGGAACGCCTCGATCTGCTGGAGCGGTCGACCCGGGCCGCCACTGCCGACGGACGACAGGAGATCGCAGAGCTCACGACGGAGGTCGACGAGACGGCGGGCCGTCTCGAACACCAGCTCGACGCGCTGCAACAAGACATCGACGACTTCAGCGAGCGGTTGCTGAACGCCAGGCTCATCCTGCGGTCGGGAGGGGACGACTTCGAGGTGCCGCTTGCCAACGTGCTCGAGGTCGTGTGGCCCAACCGGCTCGGTGTCCCCGCCCGCACGGTTCGCGCCCTGCGCGAGTGCATCGCGTTCCTCTTTACCGAACCCCGCGAGGCCAACACCGAGGGCGGCATCTACCCGGCCCTGTTCGGGACCGTGCTGCTGGTTCTTCTGATGAGCGTAGCGGTGGTGCCGCTGGGGGTGGTGACCGCGGTCTACATGACCGAGTACGCTCGTCCGGGCATGCTCCTGAGGCTCGCCAACCAGGCGGTCAACAACCTCGCCGGCGTGCCCTCCATCGTGTTCGGGATGTTCGGTCTCGCCTTTTTTGTCTACCAGGTGGGCGGGTCGATCGACGAGGCGTTTTTCGCCGACCGTCTGCCGACGCCGACCTTCGGTACGGGCGGCCTGTTGTGGGCGTCGCTGACCCTCGCGCTGCTGACCGTGCCGGTGGTGGTGGTGGCGACCCGTGAGGGTCTGATGGCAGTGCCGCAAAGCTGGCGCGACGGCTCGCTGGCGCTCGGCGCCACGCGCTGGCAGACCCTCAAGAGGATCATTCTCCCGGCGGCGACGCCCGGCATTCTCACCGGTCTGATCCTCGCCGTGAGCCGGGCGGCTGGCGAGGTGGCGCCGCTGATGCTCACCGGGGCGGTCAAGCTCGCCCCCAGCCTGCCGGTGGACGGCATGCCGCCGTTCCTCCACCTGCAGCGGAAGTTCATGCACCTCGGTTTTCACATCTACGATGTTTCGATGCAGTCCCCCAACGTCGAGGCTGCCAAGCCAATGGCTTTTGCCACCACGTTGGTATTGCTCGGGTTGGTGGTGCTCCTGAACCTGACCGCGATCATCGTGCGTCGCCGGCTGCGGCGGGCGTACAGAGGGCAAGTCGTCTGATGGATATTTCATTGGAAAAAAACGCACACGAAAGCGCTCGATCGGGCGCTGGGGCGAGTGTTCAGGTCACGCCGCAGCGCGCCCTTGGTGAGGTCGATCGAGCCTCCGGAGTCGCTCTCCAGACGCGAGGCCTCCACCTCTACTACGGCGAGACCCACGCGTTGAAGGGTATCGACCTCGAGATGCCCGCCCACCGGATCAGCGCCCTCATCGGACCTTCCGGCTGCGGCAAGTCGACCTATCTGCGGTGCTTCAACCGGATGAATGACGTGATCGAGGGTGTACGGGTCGAGGGCGAGGTCCTGGTCGAGGGGGGGGACATCTTTCGACCCGATGTGGATCTCGAGAGCCTCCGCAAACGCGTCGGGATGGTCTTCCAGAAGTCCAACCCCTTCCCCATGTCGATCCGCGAGAACATCAGCTACGGCCCGCGCATGACCGGTGTTCGCGGACGCGATCGTCTCGACGATCTGGTGGAGCGCTCCTTGCGCCAGGCGGATCTCTGGGAAGAGGTCCGGGATCGGCTCGACAAATCCGCTCTCGATCTTTCGGGTGGCCAGCAGCAGCGGCTGTGCATTGCCCGCGCCCTGGCCAACGAGCCGGACATCCTCCTCCTCGACGAGCCGGCCTCGGCCCTCGACCCCATCTCGACCGCCAAGATCGAGGAAACCCTGCTCCAACTCAAGCAGGTCTACACGATCGTCATCGTCACCCACAATCTGCAGCAGGCGGCGCGGATAGCCGACCTGACGGCCTTCTTCATGCTCGGGGAGCTCATCGAGGTCAACGATACGACCACCATGTTTACCAACCCCGAACAGAAGATCACCGAGGAGTACGTCACAGGACGATTCGGTTAACGAAAACAGTTGTTCGAGGTACGCTCGTAGGAGACTCTCAATGCATCGTCAATTCGAAGAAGAGCTCGAAGAGATCAAACGCACCATCCTGGCAATGGCCGGGCTGGTGGAGAAGTGCCTCGACGACACCGCGACTGCTCTGGTCAACCAGGACAACGAGCTTGCCGAGGCGGTCATCGCCATGGACGAGGAGATCGACCAGCGCGAGGTCGAGATCGACCGGCTGGCCACCCGATTCATCGCCCGCCATCAACCGACGGCCACCGACCTCCGTTTTGTCATCGTCGCCATCAAGCTCGGGCCCGAGCTCGAGCGCATCGCGGACAACGCCGTCAACATCGCCGAGCGCATCCTCCACCTCAGCAAGTACCCTCTGATCAAACCCTTGATCGACCTCCCGCGCATGCTCAGCCTGGCGCAGGCCATGGTCGCCGACTCCATCGCCGCCTATGTGACGCGTGACGCCCGCGCGGCACGCGAGGTGATCCGCCGGGATGACGAAGTGGACTCGTTGTACATGCAGATCTTTCGAGAGCTCTTGAGTTACATGATCGAGGACCCGAAGACCATCTCCCGGGCCATCGACCTCATCCTGGTTGCACGATTCGTCGAGCGCATCGCCGACCAGTCCACCAACATCGCCGAGGAGGTCGTCTACCTGGTCGAGGCGACGCCGATCCGACACGTGTACCCGATGCCCGAGGGTGAGTGAGATGACCCGCGAACGTCTCGCGCTGGTGGAGGACGATCCTGACCTGGCGACGACCTTGACTCTGGCCTTGGAGCGCGACGGCTTCGAGGTCGCGCGGTACCCCACTGGACGCGAGGGTCTCGAGGGGATCCTCGACAGCCCTCCCGACATCGTCCTGCTCGATCTCAACCTGCCGGATCTCGATGGGCTCGGAGTGTGCCGGGAGATCAGGGGTACCGCCGCGGTGTCCGATCTGCCGATCATCATACTCACCGCGCGGGTGACCGAGAGCGACCGGGTGCTCGGGCTCGACCTCGGGGCCGATGACTACATCACCAAGCCCTTCTCGCTGCGCGAGCTCAAGAGCCGCATTCGTGCTCTCTTGAGGCGCCGCAGTCTCGACGGCGGGGTGCCCGAGGACGAGTATCGGGACGGTAGGCTCGAAATCATTCGCGGCGCCATGGAGGTCACGCTGGACGGAAATCCCGTGCGCCTCACCGTGCGCGAGTTCGAGCTTCTGTGGTATCTGGCCATCACGCGCCCGCGGGTCGCGACCCGAGAGAGCATCCTCGAGCGCGTCTGGGGGCTCTCGAGCGATGTCGAGACGAGGACGGTCGACGTTCACGTGCGGGCGCTGCGCAAAAAGCTCGGACCTGAGGTGGTCGAGACGGTGATCGGCGCCGGGTACCGGTTTCGCGGATACCGATGAGACGTCGCCGGCACCTGCTCATTGCCTTTCTCGCGGGAGTGCCGTTGTTGCTCGTGGCGATTTGGTGGGGTGGAGACCGCACCGCACCGGCGACGGTCCTGATCGCGGTGGTGTGGGCCGTCGCCGTTCTGCTGTTCGAGGCCTTGACATGGAGAGTTCTGGCAGCGCCGGTTCGGGAGATCATGCGCGACCTCGAAGTCGACACCGCCCACGACGCGCACCGGGCCGTAACCGCCCTGCGGTCCGCCGCCGCTGCCGTCGAAGGCGAGCGGCTGCGAACGTCAGCGCTGCTCGAGGACATCACCTCGAGCCTGGGCGACGGGCTGCTGGTGGTCTCCTCCGAACTCGAGATCCGGCTCATCAACAGGGTGGCGCGACGCTTTTGCGGCGCCGAGACCGTGGCGCCCGGGACCCACCTTCTGGAGATCCTGCGCAACCCGGGCGCGATCAGGGCGGTGGAGAGCGCGGCGTCGGGGAACGCCCCGGATGCGGTGGTGATCGAAAACCGGCGCGGGTTGTGGGAGGTGCACGCCTTTCCGGTGCGCGACGGCGGCGCGGTGGTGCTCGTCACCGACGTCGGTCTCGTTCGACGCGCCGCCGAGTTCCGTCAGCGATTTGTCCAGGACCTTTCGCACGAGCTGCGCTCGCCGCTGACCGTGTTGCGGACCACCGTCGAGGCTCTGGAAGAAGATGTCGATCCTCGATTGGCGGCGATGTTGGTCCGGCAGGTGGAACGCCTCGACCGTCTCACGGCCGAGCTCAACGAGCTTGCCACCATCGAGGCGGGCCAGGTCGAGCTCCAGCTCGAGGCGCTGGCTGTGGCTGACACGGTGCGCGAGGTCCTTTCAGACCTCAAACCCGAAGCGGATGCCGCGGGGGTGAGCCTGCGTACGCGCGTGGACCACGCCCTCTTGTGCTGGTCGGACCGTCGCGGTCTCTACCGCGTGATTCGCAACCTGGCCGACAACGCCATCAAGTACAACCGAAGCGGCGGCTGGGTCGAGGTGCGGGCCTTCAGCCAGGACGGCGCACCGGTGGTCGAAGTCGAGGACAACGGCGAAGGCATACCGGCCGGCGAGCTCAAGGCGGTGCTGCAGCGCTTTTACCGCGTCGATCGCGCGCGAACCCCGGGCGACGGCGGTCTCGGGTTGGGGCTGGCCATTGTCAAGCACATGGTGCAGGCATTGGGTGGGAGCCTCGAGCTCGACTCGCGAGACGGTGTCGGCACCACGGTAACCGTCCGCCTCGTGCCGGTGCCGGTGGAGCGTGAGTCGGGTTAGCCCGCATTATTCATGAGGGTTCGTCGCGAGGTCGGCGAGGTGCCGTGCCCAGTGAGGTTTTCGACCCGAGGGGCGCGGAGGCGTGCTTGACAGTACGTTGAGCACCCCGAGGCGAGAAAACACCGCTGGGTGCGGTACATAGTCGGCCGTAGTAGACACCTCATGGATAATGCGGGTTAGCCCGGTTCGGGGGCGGGCGCGATCTGAGGCCGCGCGGGGAACCGCTCCTCGAGCGTTTCATCAATGCGCAGCGATTCGTTGAAAACCTCGAACAGATACGTGGTCTGCTCCGCGATCTTGAGCGAATCCCAGACCAGGCTGTAAAAGAGAATGCTGAGCCGGGTCTTCGAACGGTTGGCCTGGATCCGCATGATCTGGTTCTGGTCGAACTCGTTGACGAGTTTTCTGAGTTCCCGGTTGCAAGTGGCGATCGTTTTCTTGTCCGGCTCCTCTTTGCTCCTGAGGGAACGCGAGGTGTGGTCGAGGATCTCCACCAGCGCCGCCCTGATCTGGTCGAGTTCGGCAATTTGTTCGACCAGGAGCCCGGAGTGGTTGTTGGCGACATGCAAATGTGCGCGCACGACGATGTCGCGCACGCTTTCGGAGATCTCCTGCAGACTGGAGATGGTGGGAGCGTAGCGTTGGGTCCGCTCGACCTCCTCCCAGCGGCTGAGGCGAAAAACCTTGAAGATGTTGGCGGCAATGATATTCGACCACAGCTGGACCCGGCGCTGGCCCTCGCGGGCGGCCTTGAGGGTCTGGCGGTTCTGTTGGAAAAGACCGTCAAAGCCCTGGTCGAGGACCCGGCGCACCTCGCGCAGGAAGGTCCCCATGTGACCCACGGTCACCGCTGTCGCGGCCGCCCAGTCCGTGATCTTGCGCAGGTTGAAGACCTCGAGCGACTGCTCGTCGGCCTCGCGCCGGCGGTGGACGCGGTGGGTGCGGTAGATCAAGAACGCGGCCAGCACCGCGATCCCGAGCGCGGCCGTGCCGTGCCCGAAGAACATCGCGGCGGCGAAGATCGAAGACACGGTAAAGGCCATCATGGCGGTGAAGAACCAGCCGCCGATGACGGTCAGCACCCCGCTCACCCGGTAGACCGCGCTGTCGCGGCCCCACGCCTGATCGGACAGCGAGCTGCCCATGGCGACCATGAAGGTGACATAGGTGGTTGACAGCGGCAGCTTGAGCGAGGTTGCGAAGGAAATTAGAGCGCTTGCCACCATCAGGTTGACCGCGGCGCGGATGAGGTCAAAAGAGGGCACCTTGCCGTCTGCGGTCGGCGTCGGCCGGAAGTCGCTACGATCGAAGCGATGGCTCGCCCAGCGCCGCAGACGGACAGGAAATAACCGACCCGCGTTTTCCAGCACCGCCGACATCAGGCGCACGATGCTGCGCGACAGACCGGTCGACTCGAAACGTTCGAAACCCTCGTCCTGGCGGCCGAGGCTGACCTCGGTGCGAGTCACGGAGCGTGCCTTGCGCGAAATCCACAGTGTCGCCACCATGACGACGCCGGCTATCAGGAGAAAGCCGGTGTTCGAACGAACCGGCCCCGCCAGCGCCTCCATGGTCGCGGTCAGTGGGTCGGGCGTGGCGCTGGCCACTCGGTAGGCACTCATACCGGCCAGCGGCACGCCGATGAAGTTGACGAGGTCGTTGGCGGCAAAGGCCATGGCGAGGGCGAATGTGCCGACAAGGACGATGACCTTGAGGATATTGACACGGGTCGCCATGAGGAGGAGCTGCAGGACCACCGCCGACGCCGCGAACGACATCAGGAAGATCAGCCCCGTGTGGCCGCTGATCCACGACACCGCCTCCGGAGTGAGAAAAGAGGCACCCTTGGCGCCCTTGATGAGGATGAAGTAGGTGATGGTCGCGAGCGCCGCACCACCCCACAGCCAACCCCAGCGACGCAGCCTTTTCTCGTAATCGAAGGTGAAGAGCAGGCGGCTCAAGTACTGGATGACGGCGCCCGAGAAGAAGGCGATCACCACGGATACCAGGATGCCGAATATGATGGCCATCGCCTTGCCGGTGTTGATGTAATTCAGGACCTCGGAGAGGCTGCGGCCGGTCGTCGCGAGCTTGAGCAGCGACACCGCGACCGCCGCCCCGAGCAGCTCGAAGACGATGGAAACAGTGGTCGAGGTGGGCAGACCGTAGGTGTTGTAAAGGTCGAGCAACAGGATGTCGGTGAACATGACCGCCAGGAAGAGCACGATCAGCTCCGGCATGGTGAAAAACTGCGGGTGGAATATGCCCTTGCGCGCGACTTCCATCATGCCGCTCGAAAACGTGACGCCCGCGAGCATGCCGAGGCTGGCCACGATCATGATAATGTGCCGCGGCGCCACCCGCGAACCCACGGAGGAGTTGAGGAAGTTCACCGCGTCGTTGGACACGCCGACGATCAAGTCCGAAACGGCAAGCCCGATGAGGACGACGATCGCGATCTGGAAGAAGTCCATGCGGCACCTTTGCGATTCAAGGATTGGTCCCGAGGCTGTATCGGGTGGATGGACAGCCCGGAATCGGCACTCACAGTAGTACAGGCGGGTGCGAATATCAAACGGCGGATCGGGGCCCTTTCCGACCGGCAATGGGGCGGCCCGATCGTCGAAATCCCTGCTAATCTCGAGCAATGCGTTTGATCGTCAACCCGGCGGCCGCGGGCGGGCGTCTCGGCCGCGAGTGGCCGCAAACCGCCGCCCGGCTGGCGCGGTGGGGGCTCTCGGCGCCGGTCGTGTTTACCGAGGCGCCGGGACACGCTACCGCGCTCGCCCGGGCAGCGACCATCGACGGCGTGTCGAAGGTTGTGGTGGCGGGGGGCGACGGCACCGTGTGCGAGGCGGCCGAGGGCCTGTACCGTGCAGGGAGTGGGGAGCTCGCCATCCTGCCCCTCGGCACCGGCAACGACGCGGCCCGCACCCTTGGCGTGCCGCTGGCGCTGCCGGAAGCCGCGCGGGCGGTGATCGACGGCTGCACCCGGTCCGTCGATCTCATCCGGGTCGGTGACCGTGTGGTGCTCAATGCGGTCGGGGTAGGCCTCACCGGAGATATCAACGATCGGGCGGCGAAGATCAAGTGGGTCCGGGGTTTCGCCGTCTATTTCCTGGCAGCGATTTCGGCCCTTTTCAAATACCGCATGCAGATGGTGCGGATCATGACTCCGGAGATGAGCTACCAGGGGTCTATGTTGATCCTCGCAGTACACGGCGGCCCCACCACCGGCGGCGGCTTCGCACTCACCCCGGCGGCGGTGATCGATGACGGTCTGCTCGACGCCTGTTTGGTTGAGGAAATCGGTCCACTGGGCCGGCTTGCCCGGCTGGCGGCGGCAATGCGCGGCACTCTGGGCTCGAAAAAGGGTACCCACGAGCTCCAGGCGCCGTGGCTCGAGCTTCACTTCGCAGAGCCCTTGCCAGCGCACCTCGACGGCAATTCGGTGACCCTCGAGCCGCCGATGGTTCGCTTCGAGGTCCTCCCGGGGGCATTGCGGGTGGTAGTACCGCAATAAAATCCAGTTTTGAGTTTTGAATTGTCCCCCGCCCGCCCGGGTCATGGGGGAGGTTGGGTGGGAACTCAAAACTCAAAACTCAAAACTTGTGACTCGAGATCAATTGTGACTCCGCCTGATGTTGTGTCTGTCAACTATGATGGGCCGTGGATCGTCGTATCGTTGTGTTGCGAGCAAAGGCCATGGACCCGTCTCGAACCGATCTTTCGCAAGCGGACGATGCGCTGGTGTTGCGGGCGCAAAACGGCGATCATGATGCCTTTGGCGAGCTGGTCAACCGTCACCAGCGGCGGGTGTGGATGGTGTGCCGGCAATACGTCGGTGCGACCGAGGCCGATGCGGCGGCGCAGGACAGTCTCGTCAAGGCTTTCACCAGGATCGGCGATTTCGACCGGCGAGCCGCGTTCTCCACCTGGCTCACCAGGATTGCCATCAACACCTGCCTCGACGAGCTGCGCCGGCGGCGCCGCGAGGCGGTCGTGGACGAGGAGTCCGACGGTGACACCGAACTCAGCCACCTCGAGAGGATTGAGGACCGGGAAGCGGGGCCCGAGCTCCGGATCATGCAACGCCAGGCCGTCGCCTCCCTCGCGGCCCGCGAAGACAAACTGCCACCGCGACAGCGGGAGATCTTCCGGCTCCGTTTCTACGCCGAGATGGAGCTCGAGGAGATCGCGACCGCGCTTGATGTCCACGTTGGAACGGTCAAAACGCAGCTGCACCGGGCGGTGCACAGGCTGCGGGAGGAACTGGGAGCATACCGATGAAGACCCATCTTGAAGAATCCGAATTCACCGCTGCGGTGGCCGGTCTCGAGCTCGAAACGGCTGCGGAAGCGCACCTCGGCTCGTGTCTGAGCTGTCGCCAGGAGGTGTCTTCAATGCGCGAGATGATCGATGCGCAACGACACCGCCTCGAGGCCGAGGCTCCGGACTGGGAGCGACAGCGGCACGAAATCATGCTGCGGCTGCCGTCCTTGCCGTCGGTGCACCGTGTCCGGTGGGCGCGGCCGCTGTTGGCCGCGGCGGCGGTGTTCCTGCTGGTGATCGGTCTCGAGGTTCTGTGGGCGCCTCCGCCCGCGGACGAGTCAACCGTGGTTACGGAGTTGCAGGTCGAAGAGATCCTGGCCGAGGTTGATGCGATGCTGGCCGACGATTCGATCCCGGGCCTCGAGATCATCGATCCGGGGCTGGAAGATCCACAGATTGTCCTCGACAACCCAAGGTCGTGAGGGGCGGAACTGGAGGCCCTGATGAGCAAGTTCTGGATTCTTTTTGTGGTGCTGGCGTCGGCCGTGTCCGCGAGCGCAACCGACTTCGACCTCCCACCGGGCAGGTGGTGGGAGGACCAGAGGGTGGCGAGCCGGATCGGGCTCACCGAGGAGCAGCAGGGACGGATCCGTGATGTCGTCTTTGCTCATGCCAGGCGGATGATCGACCTCAAGGCCGATGTCGACAAGGCGGGGCTCGACCTGGCGGCTTCGGTCGACCAGAGCGACTTTGACCCGGCGCCGGTGCGCGCGGCCTACGCGGCTTTTCAGACCGCACGCCAGAAGCTCGAAAATGAACGATTCGAGATGTTGCTGGCGGTGCGACAGGTGCTGACCTACGAGCAATGGCAGCAGATCGAAGAAATCAAACGGCGGATGCAGCAGACGCGGCCGCAACCATGGCGACCGGGCACCCCCGGACAAGGAGGGCAGGGCGCGCAGGGGGATCGCCCGCCGGGGTTCTGAGGTGCAGCCTCGGGCAAGGAAAAGGAGAAAAGGAGAACAGAGGCGAAGGATGGTCTCTCCTGCACCGTTTCCACTCTGCTCCTCCCGATCGTTCGAGCACACGAGGATATTGACAGCAAATGGCGTGTCTGGTATAAATTCGACCCCTTTTGCTGGGGAGAGGTGTCGAATGACGGATTACGCGATAGTAGAGCACGGCGGCAAGCAATACCGGGTCAGCCCGGGTGATGAGCTCCATGTCGAGCGCACCACAATCGATTTGAAAAAGGGCGACGAGCTCCTCTTTGATCGCGTGATATTGGTGAGCCGGGGAGACGATGTCCGCATCGGCCAGCCGACGGTCGATGGCGCCGTCGTGCGCGGTCAGGTTCTGGCCCCGGTGCGGGGCGACAAGATCCGTGTTTTCAAGAAGAAGCGTCGCAAAGGTTATCGGAAGACCCAGGGCCATCGGCAGAACCTTTACAAAGTTCGCGTCGAGGCCATCGAGGCGTAGGGGGCATCATGGCGCACAAAAAAGGACAGGGCTCGAGCCGCAACGGCCGTGATTCCCAGGCGCAGCGTCTCGGAACCAAAGTTGGAGACGGTCAGCAAGTCACGGCGGGGACCATCCTCGTCCGCCAGCGCGGAACCCGTTTCAAGCCCGGGAAAAACGTCATGCGGGGCCGCGACGACACTCTCTTCGCCACCTCTCCGGGCCAGGTGAAGTTTCAGGACCGGGGCCGTCTCGGCCGCTTCATCAACATCGTTCCCAACTGATTGCCACCCGATATTCGATGACATTCAGAAAACGGACCGGCGCTGCTGCGTTGAGCAGTCGGTGTCTGAGCCATGCTTGTTGACTCGGTACGGCTCACCGTGCGAGCGGGTGATGGCGGCAACGGTTGCGTTTCCTTTCGTCGCGAAAAGTATGTCCCCCGTGGCGGTCCCAACGGTGGCGACGGAGGGCGTGGCGGCAACGTGATACTGGTCGTCGACGAAGGCATCAACACCCTCCTCCACCTCCACCACCGGCGCCTGGTGAGGGCGGGACGTGGGCAGCATGGGGGTGGCTCGAATCGCACCGGAGCGGGCGGCGAAGATATGCGACTGGTAGTTCCTCCGGGCACCATTGTTCGCAACGCGGCCACCGGCGAGGTCCTCGGGGATCTCGTCAAACACGGAGAAGATTTTGTGGTCGCGCGAGGTGGTCGCGGAGGGCGCGGTAATGCCCGCTTCGCAACCTCGACCGACCGCGCGCCGCGCACCGCCGAGGACGGAGCAAGGGGTGAGGAGCTGGATCTCGATCTGGAGCTCAAACTGCTTGCCGACATCGGTCTCGTCGGCCTGCCCAATGCCGGCAAGTCGACCCTGCTCGCCAGGCTCTCGGCGGCCCGGCCCAAGGTCGCCGATTACCCGTTCACGACCCTCGAACCCCACCTCGGTGTCGTGGCGGCGGGTGACGGCGCGATGCGAACCCTGGTGATGGCAGACATTCCAGGGATCATCGAGGGAGCCCATGACGGGGCGGGGCTCGGCATCCAGTTCCTGCGTCACATCGAACGATGCCCGGTGCTCGTCCACCTGGCCGACCTGGCCGCGGAATCGCCTCTCGACGCACGAATTGATACCATTCGGATTGAGCTCGAGGCTCACACTGCGCCGCTCGAGCAACGGCCGTGGATTCTGGTAGGTACCAAGCTCGACGCGGTTTCCGACCGCGAATCGGCCCTTTCAGAGTTGGCGACCGTGGCCGCTGACCACGGGGTTCGCTACCAAGCGATCTCGGCGGTCACCGGCGAAGGCATTGTGTCGCTGGTTGGGATGCTCTTCGAATTGGTTGCGGAGGTCAGTCACAAACCATGAAACGGCGAATTGCGATCTACGGTGGAAGCTTCGACCCTTTTCACCTCGGCCATCTGGTTCCGGTCGTAAGGGCGCAGGAGACCTTCCACTTCGAGTCGGTTTTCTTCGTCCCGGCGGGCTCACCGCCACACAAGAATGCGGCGCCCCTGACGCCGGTCACCCACCGCCTCGCGATGGTTGCCATGGCAACCCTGCCACACGAGAACTTCTACACCTCCGACGACGAGGTATTTGCACCCCAGCCGACCTACTCGGTCGAGACCGTGCGTCGTTTCCGCGAGCGATTCGCCGATGCGACGCTCTATTTCATCCTTGGCTCCGACTCGTTCTCACAGATCGCGAGTTGGGAGATGTGGGAGGAGCTTGTCGACTCCGTCCATCTTGTGGTTCTCCACCGGGCCCATATGTGGGGCGAGGAGCTCGCTCGGAGGGTGCCGAAACGGCTGCTGCCACGCATGCACCTCGTCGAGCCCTTCGAGGCCGTGCCGGATCCGGAAGAGCTGACCATTTACCTGCTCAACCACGAGCCCTTTCCGATTTCAGGAACCTCGATCCGCGCCCGTCAGAGCCGTGGCCTGCCGATTCGCGAGCTGGTTCCGCACGAGGTCTTCTCGTACATCGAAAAGTACGGTCTCTACTCGCCAAAACCGGTCCCGGAGGTGTGATGGCGGACCAAGAGACCCTGATGCCGCTCCGCACCGCCGCCCGAGCCGCCGCCGAAAAAAAGGCCTTTCAAATCGTCGGACTCAGGGTCGCCGAGCTCAGCTCGTACACGGACAATTTGCTCATCTGCTCGGGAGCCAGCGACCGTCAGGTCGCCGCGATTTCCAACGCGGTGCAGCGACAGGTCCGGGATCTCGGCAGAAAGCCCCTCCACGTCGAGGGGGAAAAGAATTCAGAATGGGTGTTGCTCGACTAC
The DNA here is from genome assembly GCA_963733915.1 of Candidatus Sulfomarinibacteraceae bacterium. Taxonomy (GTDB): domain Bacteria; phylum Acidobacteriota; class Thermoanaerobaculia; order Thermoanaerobaculales; family Sulfomarinibacteraceae; genus Sulfomarinibacter. The sequence continues at coordinate 455,933 of CAVTEP010000011.1, read as the reverse complement.
GGTGATTTTGTGGTGCATGTTTTCACCGAAGAGCGGCGGTCGTACTACGGCCTCGACGGTCTGTGGGGAGACGCGCCGAGACTCGCGGCCGAGGATCTCGGCGTGGCAGAGAGCGATTCGAGGTGAAGGTCCGGGTCGTGTGGCTCGGCCGGCCGGCGGCCAGCCCCTACGAGCGCGAGGTCGAGACCTATCGCAAGCGTGTTCAGCGGAAATGGGCGGCCGAGGACCGACCGTTGCGTCCGGTGTCCGGTGGTCGCACCGAGGATCCCGACCGCATCTTGCGACTCGAAGCCGATCTCATGCTCCGGCATCTCGAGCCTGGCTGGCTCATGATCGCCCTCGACGAGGCCGGATCCGTGTCTGACAGCGAGACCTTTGCACAGCGCTTGCGGGGACACGAGGAACGGGGCGTGGAGGGCGTTCTCTTTGTCATCGGCAGCGACCTCGGCCTCGACTCCGGGCTGCTCGATCGGGCAGATGAGAGCCTGTCCTTGAGCCAGATGACCCTGCCGCACCTGCTCGCCCGGCTCTTGCTTTGGGAGCAGCTTTTCCGCGCCACCAACATTTTGAGCGGTGGTGCGTATCACCGAGTCAGCGTACAATGAGGAGCGGCTGACGAAAATCCGCCCCCGCATCGGCTCAGACCGTCGTCAGCCCGAGTTCGGAGGATCTATCGATGAACAAAAGACAGCTGGAACGCTATCGCAAGCTGCTGGCGAAGAAACGCGAGCAAATCCTGGAACTCGTCAAGGCGGCGCGCACGAGCGATACCGAAAGCAATGACAAGGAAGCGCCGGACCTGGGCGATCGTGCCCTCTCGACCGTTATCCGTGACCTCAGCTATCAGCTGACGGCCGGTGAGCGCGAGGTCGTGCGTCGGATCGACGAAGCACTTGACCGCATTGATGCCAAGACCTATGGCATTTGCGTTGCCTGCGAAAAGAAGGTTCAGCCCGGCCGGCTCGATGCTGTTCCATGGGCCCGCCACTGCATTCAGTGCCAAGAGCTGCAGGATCGTGGCGAGATCTAGCGTGCCTGCGACGAAAGCGCGCTCGATCTGAGCCGTGGCCCCCGCGATTCTCATCGCTTCATCCGATGACTTCCTGCTCGAAGAAAGGATGCGCGAAACCATTTCGGTGGTCTGCGCCGAGCTCGGCGGCGTCGAGGCGGAGGAGTTGCCCGTCGAGATCACACCCGAGGAGCTTGCGGTCGAGCTCTGCTCGCCCTCGCTGTTTGCATCACAGCGGGTGTTGGTGGCATCCGAGATCCGCGCCTGGCTCGATCTTCCGGCAAAGCGGTGGCCAGAGCCGAAGGCCGCCAAAAACGCCGTCATCGATTCGACGCCGGTGGTTCGAGTGCTCGGCGAGGGTCTGGCTGAAGGTATCGCACTCGTGTTGGGCGCCTGCTGCCATAGCAAACCGAAGGGCCAGCTGGTAGAGGCCGTCGAGGCGGGGGGCCGTTTCCTCTGGGAACCCGCCCCGGAGCCGCCAAAGCCGTGGGAAGAAAGCGTCTTGTCAAGGGAGCAGGAGCGGGTGTTGCGCGAGGTGCTGGCCAGGGCTTCCGGGGGGGTCCGTTTCGAGCCGGCGGCCGAACGATTGCTCCTCGATCGGCTCGGATTTGCACCGCGGTTGCTCGCGCAGGAGGGGCGAAAGCTGGCCGCCGCCAGCCGCGGTGGCACGGTTGACGAGGATCTCGTGCGCGCCCTCGTCCTTCCCAAGGAGCGGTCCCTCGATGCGGGACGTGACGCGTTGTTTGACCGCCGCGCCGCGCCGGTGCTCGACCTGCTCAGTGCCGCAGCAGCCGGCCTGCCGGTGCGCGACCTGAGAGGACAACTGATCAAATCCGACGGCGTCCCCGCGGTCGTCCTCGCGCTTGTCTCATCGACATTCCAGAAGTTCCTTTACCTGAGGCGACTGGCCGAGCGGGAGGGGCTCGTTGACGAGATGTCGCCGGAACGAACGGCGGGCGATTACTGGTACCCCAGAAGCTTCAAAGAGGGGATCGGTCCGAGGCTCGTGAAATCCATTGAAAACGATGCACCGTCGCCCATCGTTCCACCTGGTTCCAAGACCCCGACCCTGTTCGCTCTCGCTCCGCTGTTCCGGGGTGCCGGCCGCTACGGTGATCGCGAGCTGGTGGACGCGCTCGCCGGCCTTGGTCGGGTGGAAACGGCGTTGCGAGGGGAAATGTCGACCGAGGCCCTCTCGGTCTGGATCTCTGGCGCCTTCGATTGAGCCCCCCCGCCTATCCACCCGGCTTGGGGCTTGAGGCTTGAGTTTGAAGAATTAATATCTGCGATTCCCCAAGCCCCAGGTCCCAAGCCCCATTGTCTGCGCGAGGATGAATCCCCATCGTCGACATGGGACGTGTCGTGAGCGACCACGAATCGAAGTTGGACGAGCTTGCCCAGGCCATTTTTGCAGTAAACTGAAGCCGCGATGGCCGACAACGAGATGGTATGGGTGGTGGACGATGACCCGGCGATCCGGGAGCTATTGTCATTTATTGTCGGCGAAGCCGGCTACGAGGTCGACTCGTTCTCGTCCGGAGCCGAGGTGCTTGCCAACTCGGGGCGCCCTCCGAACGCCGTTCTGCTCGATTTGATGATGCCCGAGGTGGATGGGGTCGAGGTTCTCAAAGAGATCCAGCGTCGTCACCCCAAGCTGCCGGTCATCATGGTCACCGCCGACAACGACGTGCGGCGGGCGGTCGAGGTCACCAAGCTCGGCGCATACGACTACCTGGTAAAACCAATCAACCAGGAACGGCTGTTGACGACCTTGCGGCGCGCACTGTCCCACGACAGTCTCGAAAAAGAAGTGGAGCGCCTCAAGGGAGAGCTTTCCGACCGGTACCATTTGCGTTCGATCGTCGGTTCGTCGGCCGCGATGCGAAAGGTCTACGACCAGATCGGCAAGGTTCTCGAGTCCGAGATAACCGTATTCATTGCCGGTGAAAGCGGCACTGGCAAGGAACTGGTGGCGAAGGCGATTCACTACGCATCTTTGCGTTCCGACGGTCCATTTGTCGACGTCAACTGTGCCGCAATTCCGGAGGGCCTGCAGGAGAGCGAGCTCTTCGGTCACGAGAAGGGCGCGTTCACCGGCGCGGTCGCGACCCATCCCGGAAAGTTCGAACAGGCCTCCGGTGGCACGATCTTTCTGGACGAGGTCGGCGAGATGTCCCCCTCGGCCCAGGCGCGGCTCCTTCGGGTGCTGCAGGAGCGTGTTCTGCAGCGCGTCGGCGGTACCGCGACCATCGATCTCGACGTTCGGGTGATTTCGGCCTCCAACCGCAATCTCCAGCAGATGGTCGAGGAGGGCACGTTTCGGCAGGACCTCTTCTACCGCCTCGTGGTCTTTCCGATCTCTCTGCCGCCATTGCGCGACCGGCGGGAGGATATTCCCATGCTGGTCGAGCACTTTCTCGAAAAACACGCGCGGGACGCCGGCAAACGGGTGACCCGGGTCGATTCTCAGGCAATGGAAGCGCTGTCGGGTCACGGTTGGCCCGGCAACGTGCGCGAGCTCGAGAATGTCATCCACCGCACCCTCCTGGTGTCGGCCGGTCTCGAGCTGACCCTCGATGATCTACCCGCAAACTTCGCTGCCCACGAAGGCCGGACGACGGCGGCGGCCGCCGTGCCGTCAGACGAAACGCCAAGCAACCTCGAGGAGCTCGAACGCCAGGCGATTGTCCGGGCGATGGAAAACAACAAGGGGAATCTCTCCGACGTCGCCCGTCAGCTCGGCATTGGCAGATCGACCCTCTACCGCAAACTCGAGCAGTACGGTCTCCGCAAAAAAGAATAGTTTTGAGTGTTGAGTTCTGAGGTTTGAGTTGTCCCGCCCCTCACAACCATGGATGACGTTTGTGGGTGGGTGGGAATTCAAAACTACAAAACTAAAAACTAAAAACTCAAAATTCAAAGAACGTCATCCCACCCCTTCTCACGCAGCGATTCCACGATCTCCTTGACGCGTTGCGCTTGCTCCTTCGGGATCACGAGCACCGCGTCCGGTGTGGCGACCACCACCAAGTCATCGACTCCCACGACCGCCAGCGCCGGCCCGGTACTGACGAGCACGTTGCCGCCGGCATCGATCGCGTTGACCCGACCGCGGGTCGAATTCCCGGCCGCATCGTGGTGAGAAGTTTCGGCAACCGCCGACCATGAGCCCACGTCGGACCATGGAAAGTCGACCGGGATCACCCAGGACCGGCGGGCGCCTTCCATGATCCCGGTGTCGACCGAGATTGCGGGTAGCGACGGGTAGATGCCGGCAAGAACCTGACCGGCCTCAGCTGTATCGAGCGACTGGGAGATGCGCGCAAGACCGTCGGCGAGCTCGGGAAGCTGTCGCCGAATCTCGTCGAGGAGATCAACCGCCCGCCAGGCGAAAATGCCGGCGTTCCAGAGGAATCCTCCCGACTCGAGGTATTTTTTGGCACGCTCGATATCCGGTTTCTCGATGAAGCGCCGAAGTTGGTGGACCGTCCATTCTCCGTCGCGCTCGACCTCGCGGCCGACCTCGAGGTAGCCGTAACCGGTCTCCGGGCGCGTCGGGCGGATGCCGAAGCTGAGCAGGCCGCCGCTCTTTTCGACCAGTCGCCCTCCGGCCGCCATCGCCGCGCGAAACCGTTCCTCCTCGCCGATAACGTGGTCGGCGGGAAACACGACACAAACCGCCTCCGGATCATCGGCGAGCATCGCGTGGGCGGCAAAACCGGCGCAGGGCGCGGTGTTTCGTCCGACGGGTTCCGCGAGCACGTGTCCCACCGGCAATTCGGGCAAGATGTCACGGGTGTCTTCGGCTGTGGCCGCAGTTGTCACGACCCACACGCGGTCGGCCGGCACGAGAGGGCTGAGCCGGTCAAAGGTCATCCGCAGCAGCGGCCGGTCGGTGGCGAGGGCGAGAAACTGTTTGGGTCGACTGCGCCGGGAAGCCGGCCAGAACCGTGTCCCCGACCCGCCGGCCATGATGACTGCGTGCAGCATATGAGTATCTTATCCGTTCCGGTGGGGGGCCGAGGGGAAAAGGGGAAAAGGGGAAAAGGGGAAAATGGGAAAAGGAGAGACCGTTGGAACGTTAGAACGTTAGAACGTTTTTCCTCCGTGCCGACACCGTTGAGAAGAAATGGAGATAGAAAACGGAGGCTACGGTTGGTCGCGGGGCCGGTTCAGGCGATCAGATCGAGAATCTGATCCAGGCTCGCGATCCGTCGATACTTTTGGTCGGCGAAAAGACCGTGGCGGTCGATAAGCGCGGCGGTCAGACCCGCACCGCGGGCGCCATCGTAGTCCTCCAACGGCGAGTCGCCGACGTGAAGGGCCGCATCGGGATCCACGCCCAAACGGTCGAGGGTTCGAAGAAAAATGTCCGGGCAGGGCTTCTCGACTCCCTCGATGGAAGACACCGTAACGATGTCGAATGCCCCGAAGAGGCCCAGCCGATGCAGAATATCGGGAAGACGTCGGTCCCAGTTCGAAATGACGGCTAGTTTGATTCCGCGACGAGCGAGATCTTCAATCGTGGTCGTGGTCTCCGGGAAGACCTTCCACACCTCGGTGTTGGCGAACGCCTCAAAGAGGTCATCGAGGAGGGTCTCCCACGGGGCGTCGTGCTCGAGACGCTCGAGGACCAGCCGGACAAACGCCCCCCACCATGCCTTTTCGCCGCCGGTAACCGAGTTGTAGCGGTCGATGCCCGGGGGCGTGCGACGCTGCATCTCCGCCCACGCATCCCGAAACACCGGAGCGGTTTCGTCGGAGTTCACGGAGCGCCCCAGCCGGCTGAGGTGAAACGCGTAAATCTCGGCCGGGCTCGGGTCGCAATAGATCATGGTTCCGCCGGCATCAAAGCTGACCGCGACAACGCCGTTCGAGCTCATCGCCGGAGGATAGCAAATGGTGGAAGGTACACGAGCAACGGTTTCGTGAAGAGGTGGGTGGAACACTGATATCCAGGTATCTGCGTTAATCTGAGTAATCTGCGCACAGTCTGGGTGGGTGGGCGGAACGTTATAACGTTGAAACGTTCAACGTTATAACGTTACAACCGCGTCCGCCCCTTTATCCCTTTCTCCTCTGCTGCGAGCGAATCTGCCATACTCGATCGGTGACGATGGTAGAAGCTTCGAGGACCGGCAAAGGAACGGCGATGAGGTGTCGCCTGGTTTTGCCCGGTTTGGTTTTCGCCGCGTGTCTGCCGGTGGCGACGGCAGGTGCGGGCGTGATCGAAGAACGAGTGCAAGATCATGTCGCGGAAGCCGTCAAGGACGGCGTCGTCCCCGCCGATTTTCATCATCTCTATTTCGCCCTTGGATGGCGGCAGACCTTTGACGACTGGAGTCTCGCCGGGCGCAGCCTCGATTGGCTGGCCGGTGCAAATACCGTCGATCCATTGATGGTCGACGAGATCCGTTTCCTTCGCGCTCAGCTCGAGCTGGAGGGCGGTCACGCGGCGGCCGCGCGTGAATTTTTCCGTACCATGGGCGGCCTCGGTTCGTGGTGGTTGCACGGGCCTGTGGCGCTTGACGAATTGGCCGACTTCGCCAGGGTCGCGGTTCCGTCGTCGCCGGATTTTTCGTGGCGGCCGACACCGGGTACGGACGCCCTCGGATGGGTCGGGATCTCGGGTCTGGCGTGGCCACCACAACGGCAGATGGCCTACCTCGCGACGACTGTGGTCAGCGCGACAACCCAGCCGGTGGCCGTTCGTGTCGGGGCGGCGCAGGTCGCGCGGGTGTGGCTCAACGGGGTCGAGGTGTTGACGACGCCGCAGCCGCTCGAGCGGGCGGAAGACCAGGCGGTTGGCGGCGGTTGGCTGCGAGAGGGAGCCAACCTGCTGGTCGTCGCGGTCGCCTCCGAAAATGAAAGCTGGTGGTTGCGCGCCCGGCTCACCCGGCCCGACGGCTCGGTGCTCGATGGAGTGAGCGAGGTCGCGCAGCCGCCGGTCGTTGCGGCTGCAGTGAATCGAGAACCACCGGATGTTCGCGAACTTGGCGCGGAGATCCGTGCTGCTGTGGAGGCGGGAGCGCCGGGCGCCACGATGGCCCTGGCGGCGTTTCATGTCGTGCGCCGTCCGGAACCGATCGGCGGCGGTGGCGCCCGTGCCGCCTGCCGCGCGGCCCGCTCCGAGGCGCCGGGAGAAGCCCGTCTTCTGGAGTGGATCGTGACCACGGAACCGGGGGCAGCCCGCGATCTCCTGACCGACGCCATCGAAGCCGACCCTGGCCTGCTGTGGGCGCGACTCGAGCTTGTCGCTTGGCTCGCAGAACGTGATCTGTTCGAGGCGGCGTATTCATACCTGGAGGCGACGGCGACCGGTGAACCGACGGCGCGTGCCGCCAGCCTCGATCTCGACGCCGCCCTCTGGGGTCCGCTGGCCATGTCGTCGATGGCCGATCTCGGACGCGCCTATCCCGCGTGTGTGCGTGTCAACCTCAGCTCCGCGGAAATGGCGCTCGAGGCCCGCCGCTGGGATCTCGCAGCCGAGGCGGTTCTCCGCTTGGGAAACGTCGTGCCCGGCATGATGGCCGTCACCGACCTTCAGCAACGCCTTGCCGAGAGATGTGGCGACGGCGCGACTCTCCGCAGTCTCCTGAGCTCGAGCCTCGAAAATGACCCTAACCAGCCGGAGGACCGGGTGCGTCTGGCCCGTCTGCTGGCCGCCGACGAGGACATCGAGGGCGCCAGAGGTCTGCTGATGGCCGGGCTCGAACGTTCACCGACCGAGGTCGACCTGATGATGGAGCTCGCCAGCGTCGAGCATTCGGAGGGCGATGACGAACGAGCTGCCGCCCTGGCCCGTGAAGTTCTCGTGATCCGGCCCCAGGATCGACGGGCGCAACGGCTGCTCGAGCTCCTCGGGGAGCGGGGCGAAAATCTCGACTGGCTGCGTGCTCCGGATGAGCTCCGTCTCCTCGCGGACGCAGCGCCACCGGCGAGCCCGGCTGTGGCTGTCCTCGACCACCGGGAAGTTCGCTTTCTGCCCTCGCGGCTTTCCGAGCTCAGGGTCCAGCAGGCCTTCCTGATCACCTCCGCGGACCGGGCCGACGAGCTGCTCGTACACCACATCCCGTTCGTTCCGGAGAAGGAGCGTCTCCGAGTGCTGCACGCGCGCATCCTGCACGCCGATGGCACGGAGATCGGCGCGAGGCAGGGCGACACCCCGAGGCTCGCCGAGCCCGAGCTCAACATGTACTACGACACGCGCCTGCGAGTACTGCGCTTTGCTGATCTCACCGATGGCGATTTGCTCGAAATCGCCTACATTCTGACCGAAATCGACGAGGCCAACGAAACCGGGCCCTACAGTGGCGGCCTCATCACTCTCGGCCGCAGCATTCCGGTGGCGCTGATGGAGGTCGAGCTGGCCGGTCCAAATGAGCTACTGCCGGACTGGGAGGTGGCGCTTCTCGAAGACGAGCCGGAGCGTGAGGAGGACGCCGGGGGCGTCGTCCATCTGCGCTGGGTCTGGCGCGGCCTGCCGGCGATTCCGACAGATGCGCCGCCGGCTCCCCAGCTGCTGGTCACGCCGTATCTGGCGTACTCGAATCACCCGCGGTGGGGCGATCTCGCCGACTGGTATCAACGACACGTGGCGCCAAGAGTGCGCAGCTCGGACCAGGTCGAAGAGACAGCTCTTCGGTTGGTGGAAGGGCACGACGACCTACTCGATCGCATCCACCGCCTCTATCGCTTTGTCACCAACGATATTCGCTACGTCGCGCTCGAGTTCGGTGAGCACCGCTTTCGACCCTTTTCCGCAGACTGGGTCCTTCACCATCGAATCGGCGATTGCAAGGACAAGGCTGCATTGTTGGTGGCCCTCTGTGATGCCATTGGCGTGGAGGCGCGGATGGTGATGGTGAGGACCGCCGACCTCGGCCCGGTGGCCACCGATCTTGCGGTCCTCGAAATCTTCAACCACGCGATCGTCTATCTCCCGGAAGAGGACTTGTGGCTGGACGGAACCGCCACCGGGCATGCGCCCTTTCCGCCGCCAACCGTAGACCAGGACGCGGTTGTCTTGGTGGTCGACGGATCTGGCAGCAACCTGCAAACGTCGCCCGTGGTCGGCGGAGGCGTGTCGCACACCGAGTTCACCCTCCGCGCGAGCGGCAACGCGATGGTCGAGATCAAGATCCATACACGCGACACGGGCGAGGCGGCCGATTATCGCCGGTCGAGATTTGCAGGCAGCCGCGAGCCGATGAGATTCGCGCGCTGGCTGCAGGAGCAGTTCCCGGGCGCGGAGCTGGTCGGAGAGCCCGAGTTGCACCTGATACCCAACCGCGATCCGACAATGGTCACGATCGAGGGAACCGTGGCACGCAGCGCACTTGCCAGTGCTGGCGGCATCCGAAGCTATCCCGGAACGCGCGAATGGAGCGCCTTGAAGGTGCCGGGTGGCGTGCGCTATGGCCCGTTGATGATGGTCGCCGTTCCAGACCTCGAGTGGATCCTCGAAGTCGATCTCGGACGCCCGCCAAAGGCCCTGCCGACAGCAGTCGATCTCGACACCGGCTACGGCGCGCTCCACATCGGTTTTGAGGCCCTCAGCAACGGTTATCGGGTGAAGGGCCTCCTGCACCTCGATCCGGGGCTGGTCGGGGCGGCCGACGTGGCTGGGCTCCGGGAGTTCCTGGTTGCGGTGGAGCGCCACCTTGACCGTCCGCTGGAGTCACCGTGAGAAGCGCGATGCGTTGTGCGGGACTGCTCGCAGCCTGCCTGTCTCTGAGCTCGGCCGCCGGTGCGGGTTGGTTGGAGGTGTGGCAGGCGGAATCCCGGTTCGAGCTCGACGCCGCCCGGGAGCTCGCGCTGGTGACGATCATCGAGGACCCGCACAGCGCGGATGCGGTGGCCGCAGCCTATTGGTGGTTGCTCAACCTCGACAATCTTCGCGAGCCGGAGGAAATCCTGACCGTAACAGCCGGCGGGCGTGATCCGGAGCTCGGCTTCGTGATCGAACGGATCGCTTCCACCCTCAGCTCCCAACCGCCCGCCGGCGCCTTGACGACGGCCGAGGTGGCGGGCGTTTTCGGCGTCTTCAGCACTCTCGATCTGGAACGCGGAGTGGTGCCACCGGACCGCGATCTTCCCCCGCTCGGCACCAAGTGGCAGAATGAAGCGACACCGTTCCGTCTCCTGATGCGGACCCCGGTCGGCCATCAGGGTCCGCCGGAGTCGATGATCGCCGACGGCGTATACCTTGTCGCCTGGACCCTGGAGGCCGATCGCGAGATCGACGGTTGGATGGTGGTGGAGGCTCGAGGCGGATACAACCTCGAGGTGGACGGAAGCCCTATCGACCGGCGGCGTCACTGTGGGCAGCTGGACCCGAGCGTTTCCTGGTACCGCATCCACCTCTCCGCGGGACGCCATCGCCTCCGGCTCGAGTCGGCTTCCGTGGAGGACCCACAGATCAGGGTCTCTCTCCTGGACGATCGTGGTGCTGCATTGCAGGGCGTGGCCCTCGCCGGCGAAGGCGACGGTGCGTGGTCCGAATCTGATGTCCGAGGCGAGTTGCCGCCCGCATCAGCCGGGTTGAGGACCCACCTCCTGGAGGGCGATGCTTCGGTACCGGATTTGCTGCTCGGAGCGCGGTTGGCGCAGGGGCGGGGCGATCCAAAGGATGCCGGCCGCTGGATCGAACGAGCTCGCGAAATCGATCCCCAAAGCCCGTGGGTGGTGCTGGCGTTGGCGCGTTTCTTGATGTCCGAAGGTGGGGGGGCTCCCGGTGCAGAGCTGGCGAGGTCCATCGTCCAGCTTTTAAAGGAGGCCGCCGCAATCCCGGGGTCTCGGCTCTATGAGCAGGCGCTGGCGATGAGCGAAGGCCGCACCGAAGATGCGGAGCGGGTCCTCGACCGGCTGGTGGTGGACTACGCCGACGACCCACGCGTCATGCGGGTCTGGGTCCGCGAAGCGGTGCGCAGAGGTTGGGCGCGCGAGGCCGCTGAAGGTCTGGCGCTCCTGGAAGCAGAACTCCCCGGCTCGCCGGGTGTGACCGGGCTCCGGCTCGAAGTGCTGGCGTCACTCGAGCGCTGGCGAGATCGCGACCGGCTGCTGCGTGCACTCGCCGCCGCAACACCGGTCGAAGCCCAGTGGATCAGTCAGCTGGCGTCGAGCTGTCTGGTCGGCGAAGCGGTTGCGGCAACCGAGACACTGCAGCCGGTGGTCGACGAACCGGACTTCGATGTGCAGCTGGTGCGGCTCGAACTCGAAAACGGAGATATCGAGGCGGCCACTCTCAGGCTCGATCGAGCGCGTTCCCGGTGGGGCGATCTGGAAGTGTTCGACGGGCTCGATCTGTTACTGGCCGGTGGCGACCGGCAAGCGATGGACGAGGCGCTCGCCGGCGCGCTCGAGCGTGACCCGTCGAACCTGCAGCTATTGACCCTCGCATGGCGGTTGGGGCGGGAACCGTTTTATTCATCGTTTGCGGTCGATGGTCAGGAATTCGCAGGCATGCACCCCGAGCTTGGCGCGGACGTCGATGCCGTGTTGCTGCTCGATCAGGCGGTGGAGAGGATCTTTACCGATGGTTCGAGCCTCTATTACTACCACGGGCTGACCCGCGCCAACACGCCGGTCGGCGCCCGTCGAGCGTCGATTCTGCAGCCGCTACCTGACGCTTATATCCTCTCGGTCCGCATCCTCAAACCCGATGGACGCGTGGTGATCCCGAGCGAGCTTCGGCCCGGCAACGGCGGAGTCGTGCTGAGCGATGTCGAGGCCGGCGACGTCGTCGAGGAACGATACGTGGCGCAGGTCCCGGCAACCGGGGCCTCCCGTGACGGTCATTTGCCACCCTATCTCTACCGTTTCGCCGATTCCGATCGGGCATTCGGACTCTCCGAGTACATCCTTCTCGTCCCGCCGGAGATCGACCTTCAGGTCGACGGCAACTTCGAGGGTCTCGAACGCAGCGAGGGGTTGTGGCAGGGCCTTCGAATGCTCGACTGGCGCGCCGAAGAGGTGCCTCCGATGCCGGCAGAGCCCTTCGCCCCGCCGGCTCAGGAGCTCATGCCGTGGCTCAACTACGGTTTTGGGGTTTCCTGGCAAGACGTCGGCGACGCCGTCAGGGACCGGGTTCTGGCGATCATGCGGTCGTCATCGGAGCTCGAGACCTGGAGCCGGCAGGTTCTCCACGGCGAGACCCCGGAGGAGCAACTGCGATCCCTGGTGGAAGCATTGGTCGATAAGGTCGAGGCCGGCGGTAACGATCTGTCGGTCGACTTCTCAGCCGGCGAGAGCTTTGGTCGCCGTTTTGGCAACCGTCTTGGTATTGTCGCAACCGTCCTGGCGGAGGCCGGATGGCAGGTCGACCTCGTCCTCACGCGGCCTTCGACCGAACGAGACCAGCGACTCCTCGTGCCGACGCTTGACGCCTTCCCGGTTGCTCTGCTGAGGGTTGCGAGCGAAGGCGAGGAGATTTGGTTTGACCCGCGTCAGGAGCTCCGCGGCGTCGGCCGGGTCAATGCCCTCTTCCAGGGCAGTGACGGTCTCCTCTTGCCGCTGACGAATCCCGGCGAGCCGGTGACCCTGCTCGAGGAGATTCCAGCGTTTCCGAATCCGGATCTCGTCGAGGAGATTACCGTGCGGGCAGTCATCGACCCGACCGGGAGTGCGCGCATCGGCTTTGTCATGCCCCTTCGCGGCGGCCAGGCCGCCCGTCTCCGGGAGATGATGGAGAGTGTCCCCGAGGATCAGGTTCAGATGTTGTATCGCCAGATGGCGACGTCTCTCTTCTCCGGGGCCGACACCGTCGAAGGCACGATCGAGGACACCGAGGGCGTCGCAACGATTCACATGGATATCACGCTGCCCGGCGCGTGCGACGCGGAGGACGGAATGCTCACCTGCCGCACTCTGGTCCTCGCCCAACCGCTCGTGCCGATTCTCGCCTCGTTGCCCGACCGCAGGTACCCGCTGGTCCTGCGGTTGCCGATCGAACGTCTCCTGACCCTCGAGATTGTGCCGCCGGCCGGCTGGCAGCTGACCGACCGCCTGCCGCGACAGCTCGAAGCGGACTGGGGCTCGGTGGGCGAGAGCCTTGAACCGGTGGACGATTCTCTCCGATCGGTGCTCTCGATCCGGTTGCCAGCCCAGACCGTGGCGCAGGAGGATTACCGTGATTTTGCCCGCTTCTGCCAGGCTGTCGACGAGCTCACGATGCGGCCGCCCAGCCTGAAACCCACGGCGAGATAGCCGGTTGGCTATACTCAGCGCCGGCATGGAGATCGTCGACGGCACAGTCATCGCCATGCACGGCCCTCTGGTGCGCGTGCAGGTCGGAGATCAGACCCTGGTAGTGGCCTCCAGGAGGCGCCTCAATTGGGAGGGAGGAACCCCGGCGGCGGCCCGATTGGTGGTCGGCGACGCGGTGTCGTTGGAGATGCGCGGTGACGACGGTGTCATCGTCGCCGTGCACGCGCGCCGCAACTTTCTCTTGAGAAAGGCCCCGTCGAAGAAGCGGGCGCAGATCATAGCTGCCAATGTCGATCAGGCGCTGCTCGTTTTTGCCGCCCGAGAACCGGAGCCCAAGCCGGGACTCCTCGACCGTTTCCTGGTCGCCTGCCACCTCGCGGATATCGACGCCGTGATCACCATCAACAAAATTGATCAGGGGCTCGAGGACGTCGAAGCATGGCTGACGGCCTATGACGATCTCGGTCACCGGGTGCTGAGGGTGTCGGCGCGAACCGGCTGGGGCTTGGGGACCGTCAAACGACTGCTGGTCGATCGGACGACGCTCTTCTGTGGACCTTCCGGCGCTGGCAAGTCATCGCTCCTCAACTCCGTTTACCCTGGTTTCAGGCTCAAGACGGGCGAGCTCTCGGAGAGCTCGGGCAAGGGCCGCCACACCACCACCTCGGCGGAACTCATGCCGCTGCCCTACGGCGGTTTCGTGGTTGACACTCCCGGGCTCAGGGAGTTCGGCGTGTGGGAGGCGAGTCAGGAGGCGCTCGAGGCCGCATTTCCTGAGATCGGTCGGCTTGCGGGGCGGTGCCGGTTTTCAAACTGCAGCCACGCACACGAACCCGACTGCGCGGTCTGTGCGGCCGCCGAGGCGGGCGAGATTGCAGCTCATCGATTCGAGAGTTTCCGCAAGATCCTCGAAGAAGCTCTGGAAAGTTAAAACGTTAGAACGTTAGAACGTTGAGCGCATTCTGAATTGCGTGAGATCGAGGTGTGGAAGTTCAGGTCAGCAGGCGCAGCGACAGCGACAGATCGCAGCGCCAGGGCCAATGAACAGCGGCCGGGGCAGCGACCGGAGCAGCGATCAACGGTCGTAACGACGGCCACCTCCGGGCGCTGTCGCCGTGAATTGCCCCTGACGCGGTCTCCAGTCGCCGTCCCTGTTCCTGCCGCCGCCCCTGCCCGCCGTTTCATCGAACGGGATCAACCGCTTCGTGGAGGGGTGGGTGGTCCCCTTTTCCCCTTTTCTCCTCTTCCACTCTGCTCGCTCAGGGCGGATGGATGGAACGTTCTAACGTTTCAACGTTTCAACGTTCAACCCAGCGCCCTGTGCGGGGCGGCGAGGAAACACGCGAGGTACCCGGGACGGCTGCGGAGGGTTGCCAGCGGAGTGCCGGTGCCGGCGGTTTCCCGGCGCAGGCTCTCGTACATGCGGGCGAGCTCAAACCGGTTTCGGAACAGCCACATCTCCATCGGTTCGCCCGGTTTCAGCTCCGGGGTCCGGATCGGGACCTGGATGGCGTGAAGGAGGACGTCGTCAGAGTCGCGGTACTCCCCGAAGATCCACTTTCGGGTCCCATCCTCTATCAGGTAGGTGATGACGAGAAGATTGGTGGCAACCACCTCGTCCTCGGATGACTCGGTGGCGTCGGTCTGTGGTTGGGCGCCCTGGCTGAAGCGGCGGAGAATACCAACCAGCGGGCGCTTGAATGGGATCTCTTCAACTGCCCGGGGCCGCTGCGTCCAAACCACCGCTTCGGCAAGCTCCTGCGGAGGCAGACCCTTGAGACGCGCGACCCCGAGGTAGCGGAGACCAACATAGAGGGTGTCTGGCATGCCGGGGTCGATCGGAAAAAGCAACCAACGCATGTGGTCGAGCTCCACCACCGACAGGCTTGGAATATCGAGCTCGAGCTCGAGCTCCTGAATGAACGGCATCGCGACGACGACTCCCTCGTTGACCAGCTCACCGTGGGCGTCGATGGTCGCGGAATACTGCCGGGTCGAGATCTGCTCGTTGCTACTGCGTGCCGTCCCCAGCGGTGAGAGGAAGAGCTCGACCTCGCCCGGGTCGTAGCCGGAGTGGATGAGGAACTCGGCGATGTCGGATACCTCACGCGCGCTCTTGCCCGTCGTGAGCCGCGCCAGCTCGACGATCCCGTGTCCAAAAAATTCGAATCGTTTCGCCTGCGACCCCGGGTGAAGCATCGGAAGCAGACGATAAACACCGAAGTTGAGGGCGATTCGAATGCCGTGATTGAACGGGAAACCGATATTTCTCAACTGCTCGTACACGTGCTGGATCTCGCAGGCCGCGGCCATCACCCTCAACGCCCGCCGCGAGGTGTAGAAGGCGCCGTCGCCGAGAAATTTCTCAAAGGTCAGTCGGCGTCGAAGGCGGATCGCCTCGAGGCGGTTTTGGAACACATACATAAACTGCAGCGCTCGCTCCTCCGCCATCCGGCCCGCCTTGCGGACCTCTTCGAGCACGGTGGTGAAATTGGAGAGATCGTAGATCAGGCCGAAGCGGCGCACCGACGAGTCGACCACGCCCGGCGTCGTGAAGTCATATGGGCGAGTGGTCTTCGCGATCGGAGTCGCGGAGGACGGTCCCGTGAGAACCAGAGTCGTGCCCTGCCGCTGCATGAGAAGGATGCGCCGTCTCAGCGCGGCGAGAAGCTCGAAAGTCTTCAATCGCAGACCGAGATCTCGTAGCAAATCCATTTGGACAACGGACAGATGCAGGGTGTCGGCGAGCTCGGCAGTCTGGATGGCATCGAGAAGTCGTGGTTCAAGGAGGGCCTCGGGACGGTCGAGCTTGAGGCTCGAACCAACCGCCATTCGCAACAGTTTGCCGACCTCGGTCTTGCGAGCGACGAGGTCGCGAAGCCGGTCGAGCACAGCATTGTTGGCCTCGATGAGGGCTTCGGCCCGTTGCCGAAACCGGGATTGCAAATAGGAGCTGAGCTGCGAGAGGTCCTTTGGCGGCCGCGAATCGACGAGCAGCAACTGATCCTGGCAGATGATCCCGAGAAGCGGACTGAGGGTTGGTGTGACCTGGACCGCGGCGAGCTGGCGAAGGTGATCGACGGCAGTCAGCGCGGCTCGTCGCAGGAGATCCGCGATGGTCGTGGCGATAGCCTGACGCATTTCGTCCCCTGAAGGGCGAGACTCGGCCCCGTCGGCCTGTGGTGCAACCCTCGCGACCTTTGCCAGACAGCGAGTCACCTCGCCTGAGTGAAAAAGAAAAAAGAGATCGACGAGCCCCCGGTGGTAGTCGTTCATGAGGACGTTTTCCAGGGTCGTCGAAATCGATTTGTGGTAGCGGTCGCGCGCGGCCATCATGCGTTGCCGGTCATCGCCGTTGCTCTGGTGTGAGTGGAGGCGGCATTCTATTTCCGTGGTCACCAGGGTTTCGAGGTCGCGGCGCAGCTTGAGAACACCATCGGAGAGGAGGAGAGGGTATCCCCAGGTCACGACACGATCCTCGTCGCGACCGAAAAGTGGGAATGGCGCCGGAAGCGAAGTTGCGAGCGCCGGAAAGAGGTCGCTCCAACCGCCGCCGACCTCGTCCTGGGTGAGGTAGACTGGATACCGCAGCTCCTCCTGCAGGACCTGGCGGAAAGCCTCCACGGTTTTCTCGTCGCGCGTCATCACCCCATTGTATCCGCGAGCCGCTCGCCAGAGGCGGATTTTAGACAACCGGTGTGCGCCGACTGGTCATCGGATGAACATTAACGATCGGAGTGTGATACAAATTTCTTATGCTCTTCGAGGATCTCGTGCGGGCAATCAGGGAGAGTCCGTTCTTCCACGGCATGGCGCCGGACGAGCAGATGTCGTTGGCCAGGCTCGGTGGTGTGGACGTGCAATCGACCGGTGGCGTTTTGTTTCGCCCGGGCGAAGTTCCCGCCGCCCTCTATCTGGTGCTCGACGGCGTCGTCGAAATATGTCGTGTGGAGAGTGCTGAGGTTGGGCCGCAACCGGTGGCCTATCTCGGTGCCGGGTCGACCCTCTCGGAAGCCAAAGTGCTGACTGGCACCGCTCTGACCTCACTCGCGCATTTCCCGGAAGGCGGAACGACGCTGCAATGGCCCCGCCCGATCCTGCTCCGTCAGCTGTACACCTCGCGTGACTTCGCCCTTCATTACCTGCAGAGTCTCGCGCGTCGCCTCGAGGGGACCGTCGCCCATCTCGGAGCGCAGAGTGGCAGCAACCTGAGGGGCAGGCTGGAAAATTTCGATCTTCCCGCGATTCTGCAGACGGTGGTCGACTCCGGCGCTACCGGTGTTCTCGAAGTCAACCATGAAGACGGCGGGTGCTTTGGTGCGATCCATACCCACGAAAAGATGATTGGGCGTATCAGTTGTGGCGACCTCACCGGATCGGAGGCGTTTCTCGAGATTCTGACCTCGCCCCCGGAGCTGGGGACCTTCCGATTTTCGACTCTTGCAACCCCCGCGGAAACCGGCCAGTACCTTCCGGTACAGCCGTTGCTCATCGAGGCTGCGCGGATCCAGGACGAGTTCTCCCACTTTGCCGCCACTGTGCCGGCGACCGCCTTTTTGCGGCCGTCCGCGAGGCATCTCATGTGGGGGGGCGAATCGAATGAGGATCTGGTTGAGCAGATCTGGCACCAGCTTTCAGCCCAGCCCTGCGGATGGGGAACGCTCGCCGAGCTCCTCCCCTACAGCCGGGGTCAGGTCGGCCTCGCGGTGCGGGACATGCTGCTGGCCGGTGTGATAACGGTCGATCGGGCGTACGAGGTTCCCCCCGCCGAGCATGCCGGCGGTTGGTCCTAGCAATCCACGAAGGCATTCATAAATGCCCTCCACCGGATAATTCCCTATACTAAGACGATGTCTGTCCGACGCCTGCTCCTGACCCTCGTTGCTGCCGCCACTCTGGTGGTTTCGGGAACCTCGATGATCCGCACGGTGCGGAGCTTTTATCGACTTGATTTCACCGTGTCGTGGGTCGTCGAGGGTCTGGTCATCAATGACGTGCCGCCGGGCTCGAGCGCCGAGGCGGCGGGTCTCCAAAAGAACGACACGGTACAGGGCATCGATGGCGTTCCGATCGGTCGTCTTGGGGACCCGGTGTTTGTGCTCGCTGGCGGCGATGAGCACTTGCTGAACCTTCGACGCGTCGACTCCTCGGTGGTCGACCTGCGTTTCCGTTCGCCTCCGCCCACCTTCAACCTGGTATACCTCGCCCGAACAGCCGTCGGATATCTGGGGCTCGCCTGCGCCGTGTACGTGTTGTGGTGCACCCGCCGCCGCGAAGCGGCGACCTTTGTGATGCTCGCCTCTGCGGCGGTGATTCTCGGCGCCGTCCCGAACCGCATTGCCTCGACGGAACTCGTATTGCAGATTGTGCGGCGAAGCGCCGGCGCTGCGCTGCCCTTTTTGATTGTTCGCTTCTTCGCCATTTTTCCCAACCGCGACCGGTCGATGCGCCCCTGGGATATTCTGACCATCGCCGCTGCTTTCGGATCGGGCGCGACCGCCCTGTTTTCCGAGGCCGAAGCGTGGTGGCCGGCGGTGGCCTCTCTGCTCCGCGTTCTATTTGCCTCCTCGATGATTTTTGGGGTGGTGGTCCAGGTGTTGCGCTGGCGGGCGGCGGCTCGCGACGTCAGGATCCGGCGCCAGATCGAATGGGTCGCGCTCGGTCTTTTTGTCGGTCTGGCGCCGTTTTTGGCGCTGGTCATGGTGCCGCGATGGTTGGGCATTCCCTTCGAGCCTTTTACGTGGCTTGCGGTCTTTCCGATCATCGCCATACCCCTGACGTGGGTCGCGGCCCTCCGCGGTTATCGACTGTGGGATCTTGAACCGATCAGCCGCGATTCGCTGTCGGCAACCCTGGTGGTGGTGACGGGAGGTCTTATCTTCGCCGTCACCAACCACCTTCTCCTCCGCTACACGGGCGGCCTCGGCTCGTTGCGAAACCTCTTCGCGTTCGCGACTGGCGTCCTCCTGGTCGTCCTGTTGCAACCGGTCCGATTACGAGTCGAGCGATTCCTCGACCAGTGGCTCCACCACGGCCGGCCGGCACCGCGTTCGTTGCTGACCGGCGCGAGCCGTGAACTCGCACGGCTGACCGATCCTCGCGAGGTGCTGGTGCGGTTGTCCGAGACCCTGACGGAAGGCCTCGAGTTTGATCTTGTCGCCACCTATCTGCGCACAACCGATGACAGCTTCGAGCGCATCACCGGCGACCGCGGCATGGTGCCGAACCGACTCCCAACTGAAGTGACCGACGGCGATTTTCCGGGCGAACGCGAAGAGCCGCTGGCCCTGGAGGGCTACGCGGTTCGGGTGCCGCTGGAACGGGTTGGAACCGTCCACGGGCTTCTCTACCTCGGTTTGCGTCGAGGGGTCTTTCCGCTGGGCAGCGAAGGTGAAGAAGTGGTCGCATCATTTGCCGCTCAGGCCGCGCTGGCGCTGGAAAGCGCTCGCTACCTCGATGAACTCCGACAACAGGCGGAGGAGTATCGTATCCTCCACACCAACACCCAGCGCATCATCGAGTCGTCGGCGGCTGCCATCCTCGTGTGCGATGCGGTAGGCCTCATTCTCTCCGCCAATCGCCGGGCGGCCGGCATCTTCGACTGTGAGGCGAAGGCGTTGGTGGGCAGGAGGCTTGGCTCGTTGGTCGACCTGCCCGAGGACTGGCGCGTCGATCTGCCGATTCATGCGGTCAACACCGAGGCGCGGACGATCACGGATTCCCCACGGAGGGTGATTCTCGCGGTATCGGTGCTGGAGCTCGACAGCGGCAGCTTTAACGGCAGGGTGGTGGTTCTGCAAGATGTCACGGAGCTTCGAAATCTTCAGGACCAGATGCGCGAGCAAGAACGGCTGGTTGGACTCGGAAGACTCGCCTCGGGTCTCGCCCACGAGATTAACACGCCACTCACCGGCATATCCTCGTTTGCGCAGATGTTGGGCGAGATGACGCCCGAAGACGATCCGCGCGCCGAGCTTGTCACCAAGCTCGTCGACCAGAGCTTCCGCGTTTCGCGGATCATATCCAACCTGCGCACCATGGTCCGCGGTTCGAGCGACAGCCGCATGGTGCTCGATATCAGCGGCATCGCGGTGCGGGCAGCCAAGGAAGCTGCGCGCTCGCTCGGCGCCGAGGACAGGCTCGAGGTTTCATTCGCTGGGGAGCCGGTGATGGTGTGGGGCTCGGTGGCGCCACTCGAGCTGGCGGTTGGCAACCTGGTTCGCAATGCCATCGAGGCGTCTCCGCCTGCAGCAGGGGTCCGGTTCTCGGTCGCGGTGGACTCCGGTTGGGCCGTTATCATGGTCGAGGACTCGGGTGCCGGCATCTCGGATGGGGTCGGTGAGAAGGTATTCGAGCCGTTCTTCACGACCAAGAACGATCGTGGAGGCACCGGCCTCGGCCTTGCGATCACGCGTGATATGATCACCCAACTTGGCGGTGACGTCAGGCTCGAGAACCTCGAGCATGGCGGTGCGCGCGCCACGATCAGGTTACAACGATGGCAGGAGCCGGAAGCGTCCTCGTAATCGACGACGAGCCAGTTCTTCAGGATGTGTTGGGATCACTCCTGAGGGGCAACGGGTTCGAGTGCCTGCAGGCCTCGACCGCAGCCGACGGCATGCGCATTCTGGGCGAAGAGGAGGTTGACGTCGTCCTCCTCGACCTCATGCTTCCTGACCGGTCCGGTCTCGACCTGCTGCCCGATATCAAGGTTTTCGATCCCCACCTCCCGGTGGTCGTAATCACCGCCTACTCCTCGGTCGAGTCCGCGATCGAGGCGATGCGTCGCGGCGCCTTCCATTACGTTCCCAAGCCCTTCAAGAACGAGGAGGTTTTGCACCTCGTGCGACGGGCGGCGGAGCGCCGAGTGCTGCTGGTCGAAAATGTCGCACTCCGCAGCCGTCTCGACGGGATGGGCGAGATCGTCGGCACCAGCCGACGCATCCAGGAGGTTTTCGAGCTCATGCGGCGGGCGGCGCCGGCGCGCTCCACGATTCTCATTTTTGGCGAGTCCGGCACCGGAAAGGAGCTGGTGGCGAGGGGGATTCACCGCCTCAGCCCGCGCGGCGAAGGTCCTTTCGTGCCCGTTCATACAACCGCCATTCCGGCCGATCTCTTGGAGTCGACCCTCTTCGGGCACATCAAGGGCGCCTTCACCGGCGCCGTGAGCAACCGCAAGGGACTTTTCGAGGCGGCCCACAACGGCACCCTCTTTCTCGACGAGGTCGGGACCATCTCGGCCGACACCCAGACCAAGCTGCTGCGGGTGATCCAGGAGCGGGAGATTCGCCGGGTTGGCAGTGTCGAAGCTCTGGCGGTGGACGCCAGGCTCGTGGCTGCAACCAACACCGATCTCTGGGCGGAAGTTCAAAAGGGCAACTTCCGCGAGGACCTCTATTACCGTCTCAACGTCATTTCCATCGAGATTCCACCGCTGCGCGAACGGGTCGAAGATATTCCGCTGCTCGCGACCCACTTTCTTCGCATCTACAACGACGAAAACAAACGCGCGGTCAACGGGTTTTCGTCGGCCGCGATGGACGCCCTTTCCGCCTACCACTGGCCCGGCAATGTCCGCGAGCTGGAAAACGCCGTCGAGCGGGCGGTCGTGCTCAGTCGCGGCGACACCATCGAACTCGATGAGTTGCCGCAGCCCTTGCGAGACGATATCCCAGGAGCGCTGCCGGCGATCGATTTCCCGCACGACGGCCTCGACTTTCGACAGTCGGTTGCGGCGTATCAAGAGCAGCTCATCCGTGAGGCACTCAAGCGCTCCGACGGTGTCCAGCGACGCGCCGCCGGGCTGCTCAAGCTCAGTCCCACCACCCTCAACGAGATGATCCACCGTCTCGGCGTCGAACCCGCGGCTGAGGACTGACGCTTCCACCCATCCCCCGATACTGGATGCTCGATCCCCGATCCGCCCCCCCCCGTGAACCCGTGTCTCTCAAATCCGGGTCGGGCGGGTGCCCCTGCACCCTGGATCCGGATGGTTGGGCGGGCGGGCAAGACGCCGACGGCCCCGGGGGGGTACGGGGCCGCCGACTGGAGAGGTTGTTGAGGACGATGATTCTACGTATCATTCCCAACAAGGTTTCAACCCGGCAGCAGTTTTGAGTTCTTGGGTCGAGTTTTCGACCGCCCACCCACCGGCCCGGGGAGGTTGGGCGGTAATTCAAAACTCAAAACTCAAAACTCAAAATTCAAAACATTGTGCTACTCCATCATCCCGCCGCCGAGGCACTCCTCGCCGTCGTAGAAAGCCGCGAACTGGCCGGGTGCAATGCCCGGTTCGGCGGCCGCCACGAGTTCGACCGTCAACGGCCCGTCGCCGCTATCCGCCAAGACGCACGGCTCGAGCCGACCACCGTGACGCAGTCTGACCGCCAGATCGTTGCGGGTCGGCGCATCGGCGATCCAGTGCGGGTTCGAAATGCTGAAAGAACTCCGCGACCGCTTCGCGAGGTCGTCGGCGTGGATCACCAAGATCGTGTTCTTCTCGAGGTCCTTGCCAACCACGTACCACGGCCCGCCGCCGAGACCGAGACCACGACGCTGGCCGATGGTGTAGAACCAGGTGCCCCGGTGGCGCCCGAGGACCTCCGCGCTGAGAGCGTGTCGGATATCTCCCGGCCGGTCACCGAGGTGATGGCGGACAAACTCGTCAAACGGGACCCGGCCGAGAAAGCAGATGCCCTGGCTGTCCGGCCGGTCGGCGGAGGCGAGGCCGAAGCGCCGGGCCTCGGAACGCACCGCGGTCTTGGTGAGATCGCCGATCGGATAGAGGGATCGCGCGAGCTGATCCTGACGAAGCTGGCA
Source organism: Candidatus Sulfomarinibacteraceae bacterium (assembly GCA_963733915.1). Taxonomy (GTDB): domain Bacteria; phylum Acidobacteriota; class Thermoanaerobaculia; order Thermoanaerobaculales; family Sulfomarinibacteraceae; genus Sulfomarinibacter. Next base: position 432,898 of record CAVTEP010000011.1, on the reverse strand, counting down.
GAGAAAGTAGCTCTGGTCCTTTATTGGGTCGGCTCCCCGCAAGAGGTGAAAGCGCCCGGCGCGAGCCTCGATCCGCGCGTGATGGCCGGAGGCGACGACGTCAAACCGGTCACCCACCCGATCGACAAAGGCGCCGAACTTGATCATCCGATTACACATCACATCGGGGCTCGGAGTGTGTCCGGCACGGAGCTCGTCGAGAGCGTAGGCCACGACCGTTGTCAGGTACTCCTGCTGGAGGGAGATCACTTCCAACGACACCTTGGCGGTGTCGCACGCCTGACGAACATACTGGAGATCCTCGTCCCACGGGCAGGAGCCGAGAAAGGCCATCTCGTCCTCGAGCCAGATCTTGAGGTAGAAGGCGGTCAGTTCATGAGCGCCCTCCTCGGCAAGACGCATCAACGCCACCGAGGAGTCCACACCACCTGACATCAGGACAGCAACCCGGCTCATAGGGGCAGGATACTGACCAATGAGGATTTCGGAATGAGGAATGCCGCCCACCCGCCCGCAGCCTTTCCCGGGTGGGGTGGGGACAATTCCTAATTCCGTAATTCTCATTCCTAATTCGAAACGCTACCTCATGTACTTCGACTGAATCATCTGCTCGAGGTAGCGGTCGGTGTGAATACCGTAGTCCTTGAGCAAACCTTCGGCGGAGACCACAAAGGTCGCTTGTTCGCCGGCGATACGTGAAAAGTAGACGCGATGGGTTTCCCCCGCCGAGTGGACGTCGAGAGCGCAGAGATCCTCGGAGAGTTCCGACGTCAGGCTCTTGTCACACACCGGGCAGAAGAACTCCCACCGGCTGCCCTCCGGCATCGATTCTCCCGGGGGCAGCTCGACCTCGTAATTACCCGGCTGGGGATGGAGACCCGCGAGGAATCGATGATCACCGCTCCCGGCGTGCAAAACCACCCGCTCTTCCGGGTTGAGAATCGACCTGCAGTGAGGGCATGAGTAGTTCCCGTACATGATCTCCCTCCGAGGAAAGAATAACCAAAAACCATTTCCGCCGGGGAACTGGCGTCTCGATCTCAAGGTAGATCGACGCCCAGCTCTCGCAATTCGCGGGTGGCACGTTCGCTCCAGCCACGGTTGGCGGCCGGGCTTGCAGGGCTCGGGTGAAGGATGCGGCCGATGGCGACATCAATGCCGTCGAGGGCGGCGCGGGCGCGGCTTTCGGCGAATGCACCGACACCGACCACCAGACTGGGCTGCAGATGCTCGACGGTGCGCCTGAGAGCGCGGTCGCAAATCGCGAGCAACGGAGCCTTTTCCGCGGCCGGCAGCTTGTCGGGGGTGCGGTTGCGTCCGCTGGCTTCGAGAAAGGCCAGGGGGCAGTAGTTGGCGACGAAGAAGCGGGAGAAGAACCGTTCCGGTGTGCCGGAGAGATCACGCGCCCACCCCCACAACCGCGCGCCGCTGACCTCCGAGCGGGTGCACGCCAGACCGTACACCGGGCGATTGGGGTGCTCGTGGCCGGGGCGGCCGATGGCGGCCTCGATCCTCAACCAGTCGCGCACCGCCCCAACCTCGCCGAAGGGCACTCCGGTCTGGGCCATCCCCCACGGACCGGGGTTCATCCCCAGAAAAAGGGTTTCCTTGGGCGCTGCGCCGAAGCGCTCGAGGTACTGGGTGTGTGCCGCCCATGCGTAATCCAAGGGGTTGTAGACGTGGGTCACGGGTGGTGCGAAATTCAGTCGGCCTACCTCGGCACACAAATCCCGAGCGATATCGACAAGGGTCACGACAAAGTCCTCCGGCGGGGATGGTACCAGCCTGCCGAATGCCGAATTTCAGCTTTTGTGTCCGTCGCCGTGACGGGCGTAGTATGTGAACCGGAGGTCGCCATGCATCGATTCCTCGTCCTGTCTCTGATGATTGTCGCAGCATCAGTGACCTTTGCCGCCGACCGGCCGGAAGGCCGCTCCTTTGCCACCCGATCTGTGACCCTGGCGCGCCACGGTATGGTTGCCGCCGCCCACCCGCTGGCGGTGCAGATCGGGCTCGACGTCCTCAAGGCCGGCGGTTCGGCGGTGGACGCAGCAATCGCCACCAACGCAGCGCTCGGGTTTCTCGAGCCCGTCTCTTGCGGTCTTGGGGGTGACCTCTTCGCCATGGTGTGGGACCCTTCGAGCGAAAAACTCTACGGTCTCAACGCCTCGGGCCGGGCTCCGGCATCACTCACCATCGATCAGGTGCCCGCAGATGAAGACGGCACGATCCCGGCCTACTCGGTCTACTCGTGGACTATCCCGGGCTGTGCCGACGGTTGGTTTGAACTGCACGAAAAGTTCGGGCGATTGCCCATGAAAGAGATTCTCGGCCCGGTCGCCGCGATGGCGCACGAGGGTGCTCCGGTCCCGCAGGTGATCGCCGGCGCCTGGGCACGCGGCGCCGAACGCTTCAAGGACAGCCCCGGGTTTGCCGAGGTCTTCATGCCTGGTGGCGTGGTGCCGAGCGAGGGGGATGTCTTTGCCAACCCGGCCCTCGCCACTACCCTCGGAATACTGGCCACCGGAGGGCGGGACGCCTTTTACGAGGGCGAGATCGCGCAAGAGATCGTCGCCTTTTCAAACGAAAACGGTGGGTTCTTCACGATGGCGGACTTTGCCAACCACACCAGCGAGTGGGTGGAGCCGATCTCCACCACCTACCGTGGGCTCTCGGTGTGGGAGCTGCCGCCAAACCCGCAGGGTCTGGCCGCATTGCAGATACTCAACATCCTCGAGGGCTTCGATCTCGCCGCCCTGGGGCGCGACAGCACCGACTTCTGGCACCTGATGGTCGAGGCCAAGAAGCTCGCATACGAAGACCGCGCGCGGTACTACGCCGACATGCAGTTCTCCGAGGTCCCGGTCGAGGCCTTGCTCGACAAGGACTACGCCGCCGAGCGGGCCAAACTCATCGACATGGCGCACGCCGCCGACAGCTACGAGCCCGGCAACCCGGCCCTCAACCACGGCGACACCACCTTCCTGGTCGCCGCCGATTCCAGTGGCATGCTGGTGTCGTTGATCCAGTCCAACTACACCGGCTTCGGTTCGGGATACGTGGTGCCGTCGCTCGGTTTTGGGATCCAGGACCGGGGCGCGCTCTTTTCATTGGATCCCGAACATCCCAACGCGCTCGAACCCGGCAAGCGCCCGTTCCATACGATCATTCCCGCATTCATGGGGTGGAACGGGTTTCCCGACACCGCCTTCGGTCTGATGGGCGGCGACATGCAGCCTCAGGGCCACGTGCAGATCGTCGTCAACCTCGTCGATTTCGGGATGAATCTCCAGGAGGCGGGCGATGCGCCCCGCTTCCACCACACCGGGTCGTCGGAGCCGACCGGCACGGCGATGACATCCGGCGGCGTGCTCCACCTCGAACAGGGTCTGCCGGTCGAGGTCTACCGCGATCTCGACAATCGCGACCATCGCATCGAGCAAACCAGCCCCGGGACCTTTGGCGGTTACCAGATCATCCACCGCGACCCCAAAACGGGCGTGCTCGCCGGAGCCACCGAATCGCGCAAGGATGGGATGGCGGCAGGCTACTGAATTAGGAATTAGGAATTAGGAATTAGGAATTCCCGCCCGCCCGCCCCGTCTCATTGGGGGTGGGTGGAGGCATTTTAACGTCCAATGTTCTAATCCGATTCTAACGTTTCCTGATGGTCCGCGCTAAGATGTCGGCGCGATGTTGGACCCGATCCTCACCGATGAACAGCGCGAGCTGCTGGCGGGCGAGCGCGAGCTGCTGGCCGAGGTCAGCGCCGGGCTCGAACGCTCCGACGCCCCGGCAGACGACCTGCGGACGCTGGCCGAATCGATAGGGCAGCTCGACGAGCTTTTTCTGCTGGTGGTGGTGGGCGAGTTCAACGCCGGCAAATCGGCGCTCATCAATGCTCTCCTCGGTGAGCGGGTCCTCGCCGAGGGCGTCACGCCCACCACCTCGAAGATCCACCGCATCACCTGGGGGGAAGAGCTCGCCCGCAAACCCGTGGGCGCCGTCGGCGAACGGATCAGCGCCCCGGTCGAGACCCTGCGCCAGCTCACCATCGTCGACACCCCCGGCACCAACGCCCTCGATCGCGCCCACGAGGCGCTGACGACCGACTTCGTTCCCCGGGCCGATCTGGTGCTCTTTGTGACCTCGGCCGACCGACCGCTGTCCGAGAGCGAGCGCCTGTTTCTCGAGAGCATTCGCCGGTGGGGCAAGAAGGTGGCCATGGTGGTCAACAAGGTCGACATCCTGCGCAAGGACGAGGAGCGAACCGAGGTCGTGGCCTACGTGAGTTCCAACACCGCTCGTCTGCTCGGTGTGGCCCCCGAGGTTTTTGCGGTGTCGGCCCTGCGCGCAGCGGAGGCCGAAACCGATGTCGAACGGACCGCCAGCGGGCTGCCCACGGTGGAGGCCTTTCTCCGCGACACCTTGGACAGCGGAGAGCTGCTGCGACTCAAGTTTGGGAACCCCCTCGGAGTGGCTGCGCACGTGCTCGGAGCTTCACTTGAAACCGTGGAGGCCAGGCTCGGCCTGCTCGGTGAGGATCTCCGGACGATCGGCGATATTGCCCGCCAGACCGACACCTGGACCGCGGATGTGCGTCGCGAGTTCGACCTCCGTCTGTCGGACATCGACAACAGCCTCTATGGCATGGAGCAGCGCGGCATGGAGTTTTTCGACGAGACCGTTCGCATCGCGCGGCTGCCAAAGCTCTTCGACAAGAACGAGCTCAAACGGCGATTCGAGTCAGAGGTTGTCGCCGAGGCTCCGGAGAGGGTCGAGGACAAGGTGGACTCGCTGATCGACTGGCTCGTCGATTCCGAACTCGCCCACTGGCAGAACGTGGTCAACCACGTCAACCGGCGAGCCTCGGCCCACGCCGACCGCATGGTGGGCGAGGTGGGTGGCCGGTTTGAAACCGATCGCGTCCGTCTGCTCGAGACGGTTGGACGCGCGGCCCGCGACGGCATGGCCTCGTATGACCGGGTGGCGGAAGCGCGGCGAATGGCGGAGGACGTTCAAAAGGCGGTCACGTCGACCGCCGTCCTCGAGGTCGGTGCTGTGGGTCTCGGTGCGGCGGTGGCGCTGGCCGCCAGTTCCACTGCCGCCGACATCACCGGGCTGACGGCGGCCGGTCTGATGGCGGCGCTCGGTCTGTTTGTCCTGCCGCACCGCCGGCGCCGCGCCAAGGCCGACCTCAAGCGAAAGATCTCGACCCTTCGGACCGAGCTCATGACGGGGCTGACAGGACACTTCGAAAACGAGGCTGAGCGCGGCCGCCACCGTCTCGACGAGACCATCGCGCCCTACACCCGCTTCGTGCGCTCGGAGTCCGAGCGGCTCAAGGGAGAGCGCGATGTCCTCAAGGCCCTGTCCGAACGCGTCGGCGAGATGACGGCACGGGTGGACGCATTGCGGTGAATCGTTCAACGTTCTAACGTTAAGACGTTCAATCGTTATAACGACTCATTCATCCCAATTGTCGCTCACAATGGGTAAGGGCCTCCCGGGAGTCCAGGGTACGCCGGCTGCCTCCATCTCCGTCTCCAACGCGGGGAGGTCGACGTCGAGCAGCTGCCGCAGCTGAGCTTCGATGGTGGCGAATTCAGCTGCGGCGATCTCGAACGCGCGGCGGTGGGTGGCGGTGGGGCCATAGTCCGACTGGCCGTCGGTGATCGACGCCACCCGCAGTCGGCCGGCCACCGTTGGCGTCCGCGGCTCGCCGAGGGCGCGCCGGGACCGGTTGCCCTCGAGCGCCTCGTCGAGATCGTAAAGCCGTTGTTTGAGGGCCTCGAGCTCGGTGTCCAGGGTGCCGGGTTCGCCGTGCGACCGGATCAGCGCCTGTTCCAGGATCGCGATGCGGTCGAAAGCCAGATTCATCGCCTGCGACGCTGCACTCACGGCACGGTTGAGCTCCGCGACCTGACCCATGAAGGCGGCGGTGCCCTCTGGTGGTGTGCCTGCAAGCAGGCCCTCGAACACTCGCGCCACTGTGAAGTCTACGGGACCGGCGACCACGGTCACCACACCGTCCATCCTGGTCGACAGCGTCACCGTGTAGATCCCCGGCGGCGCCATGAAACCGCTGTCGTCCTGACTGGGCTCGTCGCCGCCTTCCTCGCTCGACGGTTTTCCGGTGACGGCCGAGGATTTCGGATACCTGAGATCCCACGCCACGCGGTGGAAGCCCTTTGTGGCGGGACCTTTCAGGATTCGAACAACGTTGTCGTTGGCATCGCGCACCGTCAGCACCATGCTCGGTTCGGGTTGCCGGCGTTCCATCTCCATCTGTTCGTATCCGACGTACGGGGTGTCCTTCCATTCCTTTTCGAGGGGCTTCTCCGTTTCACGCCGCCGATCCTCGAGGGTCTCGAGACCCTCGCTCAGGTGGTAGGTGAAGACCGCGCCGAAGGGCGGATTGTCGGCGACGAAGTAGGCGCCGCCCTGGGAGGCGTGACCGTCGTCCCCCAGCGGCCGCCGCTGGATGTACCACGGCGCGGTGCGGACGGGGAACATCACGGCGTCCTGTTCCATGATTTCGGCGCTGATCTCGCGCAGGGGGGAATAGTCGTCGAGGACGTAGAAGCCGCGGCCGAAGGAGGCGCCGACGAGATCGTTGTCGCGTCGTTGAATCGCGAGGTCGCGGAAGGCGATGGTGGGCACGCCTCCGGAGAGTTCGATCCATTGCAAACCACCGTTGACGGTGAAAAAAATCCCGAACTCGGTGGCCGCAAACAGGAGCTCTTGCTTGACGTGGTCCTGGACCAGCCGCCACACCAGGTGACGGTCCGGGAGGTCGCCGGTGATCGAGACCCAGGTCTGACCACCGTCGGTCGTCTTCACCAGATAGGGCTTGAAGTCGCCGAACTTGTGGTTGTCGAGACAGACATAAGCGGTGTCGGCGTCGTAAAGATCTGCCTTGATGTCGTTGACGAAGGCGGTGGCGGGAACTCCGGGGAGATCTCCCACCGGGATCGCCTTCCAGCTCTGCCCTCCGTTCACGCTCAGCTGGAGCAGCCCGTCATCGGTGCCCGCCCACAGAACGCCCTCCTCGATGGGTGACTCGGCGAGCGAGGTGACGGTGTTGTAGTTGGACATCGCAACGAGATCCCAGGGTGCGGTGGAGCTCCACTGGCGGCCCATCACCGGCAGCAGGATGCGATCCTGGTTCTTGGTCAGGTCGGGGCTTATCGGGGTCCAGCTGTCGCCGCGGTCGTCCGACCGCCACACCCTTTGCGAGGCGTAGTAGAGCCGGGTCGGCGAGTGGGGGCTGATGAGGATGGGCGCGTCCCAGTTGAAGCGCTCGGGCGGGTCACCCGGTTCCGGCTGCGGCTGGATATAGACGATGCCCCCGGTTGTGCGATCGGTGCGCACGAGGTTGCCCTGTTGCCACTCCGAATAGACGATATCGGGGTTGCCGGGCTCGACCGCCGGTTGGTGGCCGTCGGCAAAGAGGGTGATAAACCAGTCGGCGTTCCTGATGCCGTTGACGTTGTCGGTGCGGGTCGGCCCTCCCTGGGTGTTGTTGTCCTGGGTGCCGCCGTACACCTTGTAGAAGGGCTCCGAGTCGTCCACTGCCAGTTTGTAGAACTGGGTCACCGGCAGGTTGGCCACGAATCGCCAGCTTTCGGCGAGGTCGAAGCTCTCGTAGAGACCGCCGTCGGTGCCGGCCAGCAACCAGTCGGGATCGTCGGGGCGGAAGGCGAGGGCGTGGTTGTCCGAGTGCTTGGCCTTCTCGTCGCAGCCTGCTGAAGGTCGTACCGCCGTCGTCCGAGACCTGCAACCGCATGTCGATGATGTAGATGCGGTCGAAGACGTGCGGGCTCGCCTCGAGCTCCTGGTAGTAGTGCGGCCCGGTGCCGCCGGACACGGCGTCGGAGCGCTTATCCCAGCTCGCACCACGATTCGACGACCTCCACACGCCGCCCTTGCGGTTGTCGAGCTCGATCACCGCGTACACCACGTCGGGGTTTTGTGGGGAGATTGCGAGGCCGATCTTACCCATGTTGCCCTCGGGGAGACCGGTCTCGAGCCTCGTCCACGTGGCGCCGCCATCGGCGGTCTTGTGGATCCCCGACTCGGGTCCGCCGTCGATGACGGCGGCCACGGTGCGGTGGTGTTGCCAGGCGGCCGCGTAGAGCACCTTTGGATCGCGCGGGTCGATGAGCAAATCGGTCACGCCGGTCCACTCACCGATGGCCAGCACCTGCTTCCAGGTCGTGCCGCCGTCAGTGGTCTTGTAGACCCCGCGCTCGCCACCCGGCGACCACAGCGGCCCCTGCGATGCGACGTAGACCGTGTTCGAGTCGGTCGGGTCGACGATGATCTCTGAGATGTGTTGCGAGTTGGCAAGGCCCACGTTTTTCCAGCTCGAGCCGCCGTCGAGACTCTTGTAGACGCCGTCGCCGAAACCGACGTGGCGTCCGCCCACGTTCTCACCCGTCCCCACCCACACGATCTCGGGGTTCGAGGGGTCGAGGACCACACAACCGATCGAGTACGAGGGTTGGTCGTCGAAGATCGGCGTCCAGGTCGTGCCGGAGTTGGTGGTCTTCCACACCCCGCCCGAACCCACCGCGACATACCAGGTGCTGAAATTGCCGGGGTGGACGGCGATGTCAGCGATCCGCCCCGACATCAGAGCCGGGCCGATGCTGCGAAACTCGAGGCCCTTGAAGGCCTTGGCGGTCATCCCCTTGCCGACCGGTTCTTCCTCGCCGCCCGCGCACGGCAGCGCCAGAGCAAACACGACCAATGCAACCCAAAATCTCCTCACGATATCCTCCCGCGGTGAGACGGTCTCGTTCGTCGACACGGTACCAGGGATCATATCTGCTTCTGGGTATTCGGGCGACGAATTCGGCCCGCAAGGCATCCTCGGGCAGAGATCGGGGGCAGCCCCGCCAGGTTTCCCCGGGGAGAGGATGATCGACCATCTGAGGTCCTAGACGCTGATTTCAGTGTTGCACATTGGCGCCGACGCTCGCTGCGGGCTTCAAGCCGGCTCGAGCCGGCAGCTCACGCCAGGAACGACGCGACAAAAAGCCCAATGAAGGCCGCCGGGAAGAGCCACCTCGATATACGGTTGATGCGTGCCGCCTTTTGAAGGTGGTGTTCGTCGTTCATGGCGCCGGTCATGGTGACTTGGATCAGTGCCACGAACACCAATACGGTGGCGCCGAGGAGAAAGTGGTCGAGCCGGGTGAGATAGGACACCGGCGGCAGCGACTGGTCGAGCAGGAAGCGATAGGCGACCAGGGTCAACATGGAGGTCACGGCGACGCTAGTTCACAATCTGAATCCGCGGGTTCCAGATGCTGTCGAGCGGCAGGCGGCGCACACCGTCGGTTTCCATCACCAGACGCTCGTCCCGCCACTGCAGCATCATGAAGACGTCGGCGGTAAAGCACTGCTCGGCGCCGTCGATCTTCGATACGTCGAGGAGAACCAGCGTTCCGGTTAATCTGAGCGGTGCATCACCTTCCCCGGGGCGGGTGCCCGCGAAAAATTCTTATCCGGTTGCAGTTGCGGCCGTCATCAGCACTGCCAGCACCAGCAGAAACGATTGTTTCATTGTGAGTGGTCTCCGTCTGCGCTATTCTACCGACCGCGATTATAGGGAATCCCTGTCGCCGAGGGTGCGTTCAGATCTGAAGATGCCGGCCGGCGCCGGCCCCACTCTCCAAGGAGGAGTTTCATGAGACGTTGGTTTGTATTGTTCGTAATCGCCCTGCTTGCACTGGCCGGAGGCGCCGTTGATTCGTTCGCCTCGAACGGCTCCCCGGTCCTCAGCCGTATCGTTGAAACCGGTACCTTCAGGGTCGGCATGTCGGGCGACCAACCGCCCTTCACCGTGGTCTCCAAGGACGGCAAGCTGATCGGCTACGAGGTCGACCTTGCCAATATTCTGGCCGACGCCATGGGGGTCAAGGTGGAGTTCGTCCAGAAGCCTTTTGGAGAGCTTCTGGGCGCGCTTGAAAAATCCGAGATCGACGCCATCATGTCCGGCATGACGATGACGCCGCAACGCAACCTCAAGGCCGCCTTTGTCGGACCCTACATCGTGTCCGGCAAGTCGATCCTGACCAAATCCGCGACCCTCGCAGCCCTCGGGAGCGCCGAGGAGATCGACAGTTCGTCGATCAAGATCGTAGCCCTCAAGGGCTCGACGAGCGAGAAGTTCGTGCAGAAGGTGCTCGCAAAGACCACCTTTATCCCGGTCGACGACTACGACACCGGCGTGCAGATGGTGATCGACGGCAAGGCCGACGCCCTGGTCGCCGATTTCCCGATCTGCGCCCTGACCCAGATGCGCTTCCCGGACGCCGGTCTGGCAACGCTCGCCGAGCCCCTGACCATCGAGCCCATCGGAATCGCCCTCGCCCCCGGCGACTCGCTGCTCGTCAACATGGTCACCAACTATCTCGGCGCCCTCGAGGGCATCGGGCTGCTCGACGCGCTCGAGAAGAAGTGGTTTGACGACGGCGGCTGGCTGATCCAGCTTCCATAGCTTTTCGCTGATCGCGAAAAGCTGTGTGACAAGGATAAAGGTGGCGCCGGAGCGCCACCTTTTTGTTGGGCTATGATTCCCGGACGACAACGGGAGGCGAATCGATGAGTTCTGGAGAAAATAAGGCTGGCATTCGCGGGTACTTCGAGTGGTTTGTTCACTCGGAGGTGACAGGCAGCATCCTCCTTCTGGCCTGCACGGTGATCGCCCTGGTGTGGGCCAACTCGCCGTGGGCCGATTCGTACTTCGACCTCCTCCACACCTACGTCGGTGTCTCTTGGGGCGATGTGACGTTCAAACTTTCGCTCCATCACTGGATCAACGACGGACTGATGGTGGTCTTTTTCTTTGTCGTCGGTTTGGAGATCAAACGTGAGCTGGTGGTGGGCGAGCTGTCCTCCTTCAGCAAGGCGACGCTGCCGGTGACCGCCGCCATCGGCGGCATGGTGGTGCCGGCCCTCGTCTTCGCCGCCTTCAATCTCGGCGGCGAAGGGGCCCGCGGTTGGGGCATTCCGATGGCAACCGACATCGCCTTCGCCCTCGGTGTGTTGGCAATCTTCGGGACTCGGGCGCCGTTGGGTCTCAAGGTCTTTCTCACCGCCCTCGCCATCGCCGACGACCTCGGCGCGGTGGCGGTGATTGCGATTTTTTATACCGAACAGATCAATGTTGTTTCCCTGGCCGTGGCCGCGGTGTTCCTGGGTGTGTTGTTTGTAGCGATCCGCGCGGAAATACGTCGACGGGGAATCCTCTATCTGTTGATTGTCGGCGTGTGGCTGGCCGTCTTCTCGTCGGGTGTGCACGCCACGGTGGCTGGAATCCTCGTCGCGATGGTTGTCCCTGTCCGTCCGAAGGTCACTCCTCACAGCTTTATCGACGAGACCGAAGAGCGACTGGAGCGGATCAAACAAATGGAGCTGTCTGCGGACAGCCTGATCAGCGATCGCGAGCAGCTCGAGATCGTCGACAGCATCCACTCGCGCGCGGGGGAGGCGCTTCCGGCGGGTCTGGTGCTCGAGCACTACCTGCACCCGATCCAGGTGTGGCTGATCCTACCGCTGTTCGCGCTGGCAAACGCGGGCGTGGCCATCGGCGGCGACCTGATGGCGGTGTTGGCGAGCCCGCTCGCGCTCGGCATCATTTTCGGCCTGGTGGTCGGCAAACCGGTGGGCATCTCTCTCCTCAGCTGGCTCGCGGTCAAGAGCGGCCGCGGCGCGCTGCCGGCAGGAGTGACCTGGACCCAGGTTGCCGGCGCCGGCTGCCTTGCAGGCATAGGTTTCACAATGTCGCTCTTCGTCACCGATCTGGCGTTCAATAATGAGCTCCTGATAGCCACAGCCAAAGTGGGAATTCTGGCGGCGTCGCTCGCGTCCGGCGTCATCGGGTTTGTACTTCTTTCGAAATCATTGCCCGGGAAAGCAGTCGCTGTCGGTACGCCGGAGATGGACCAACCATGACGATTCTCTCCGCATTTTCGGGTGTCACTGGACGGCGCCGCGTGGCAATCGCCCTGGCTTTAATGAGCGGTGGTGCGGGTGGTCCTGCTCACCCGGTTTGCAAAAAAGTTCGGCCTCGTCCGTCTTCATGCCGATGCGGTCCTCGCCACCGTTTTCACACTCATCACCTGGGTTGCGGTGCTGACCTGGGTGATCTGGACTCTCGAAGAATTCAACGTTTTTGAAGCGGTGATGAACTGGGTGAAAGCCACGCTCGACACCGCGATCTCGTTTGGCGAGTTTTCAGTCGTGCCCGGCACGATCCTGCTCTTCTGCGTATTGATCTGGCTGTCCTTCAAGCTGTCACAGTTGATTCGCTTCGGGCTCGAAACCGATGTCCTGCCGCGGATGGACCTGCCCCGCGGTGTGCCCGGGGCCATCACGAGGTTGACCCACTATGCGGTGATCGTGGCCGGCGTCATGGTCGCCGCCACCGCCGCGGGGCTCGATTTCAGCCGCATCAACCTCATCATCGGCGCCCTCGGGGTCGGCATCGGTTTTGGTCTGCAGACGGTGGTCAACAATTTCGTGTCTGGTCTGATCCTGCTCTTTGAACGGCCGGTCCGGGTCGGCGATCGCATCCAGCTCGATCAGCTTTCGGGCGTCGTTACAGACATCGGCATGCGGGCAAGCATCGTCCGTACCTGGCAGGGCGCGGAGGTGATCGTTCCCAACGCCAATTTGATCTCGTCAGAGGTCATCAACTGGACCTTCAGCGACGAGAGCCACCGGATCGAGATTCACGTCGGAGTCGCCTACGGGACAGATCCGCAGACGGTCATCAATCTGCTGTTGTCGGTCGCGTTAGCGCATCCGGAGGTTTTCACCGAACCCGAGACCGTTGCCCTGTTCCTCGGCTTTGGAGAAAGCTCGCTCGACTTCGAGCTTCGCGCCTGGACGGGTCCCGACTTCGTGCAGGTGGCGAGCGAACTCCGGGTCGCGGTCAACCAGGCGTTGGTTGATGCAGGGATCGAAATCCCCTTTCCGCAGCGCGATCTGCACATCCGTTCGACGGATGTGGGCGGAGCAGAATCGTTGCCAAGGCTCGATCGGGAATAACCCGGAGAACCGCAGGAATGAAACTGCTGGCTTTTGGTCGTAATTGTGCGATAATGTCTCGACATTTCCACGCTCGGCGCGGGCCTGCCCGTTACGCGAGCCCTGGGGGATTGACATGGAGATAACAAAACGCAAGGCCGGAGACGTCACGATTTTCGATCTCGAGGGCAAGCTGACCATCGGCAAGGGCGACGTGGTACTGCGGGACGCGCTGGTCGAAGAGTTGGAAAACGGTGGCAAACACGTTTTGATTAACCTCGACAAGGTCACCACGATCGACTCATCCGGTCTCGGCGAGCTCATCCGCTGCAAGGTCACATCGACCTCGCACCAGGCGGAGGTCAAACTGCTGCACGTCAACATCAAGGCGCGAAAGCTCTTGACGATGGCGCAGCTGGTGGGAGTCTTCGAGATGTTTGACGACGAGGCGATGGCCGCCGAATCGTTCGGCGCCTGATACCCGCCTGCGGCCCACGGGCGCCAACGAAATCAATCCGTTGAAAAAGGCAGGGGTCGATCCCGGCCTCTGCTGTCACTTGGCAAGCGGGATGTCCTTGGCGAGCTCCATCATCATGATGGTCTCGAGCTTGTTCTCGGCCTGGAACAGCCGCACCACCTTGTTCAGTGGAATTACATCGTCGAAGAGATCGGCGTACTCGCGTTCGAGTGCGAGCATCTTTGCTTCGATATCGAAGCTGGCAGCCAGAAGCCCGCGGGCGATGTCTGCGCCCATGGTGTCGTAACCGGTGAGGAACATCGCGATCACGTCGATGCGCTCCTCCCAGAGGGTGGCCTTAGCGGCACTGTATTCTTCGTACAGAGGCCAAAACGCCTCGCCCTCCTCCTCGCTGAGATCGAGAACCCCGCCGATGAGGTCGTCCCAATTCTCGGTCAGGACCTGGTAGGTGAGAATCGTCTCGTCCCGGATCTGGGCTTGAGCACTGCCGAGAGTGCACAGAATCAGGGTGACGGCGGCACAGACTACGGTTTTGGATTTCATCGATTTCTCCTCGTGATGTCACGGTGAGGATATTCTACCAAGCCTTCGTGCACATTTGACGCCAATCACTCACCGGCTTCCCGCTTCAGAGACTGCTGAAGAGCCCAGCCCGCAGATCGGATGCCTCAGCGGGTTTCTTAGGGGGGGCGGCCAAGCACCGCTGGGTGCGATGCAACTGCTGGCCGCAGCAGAAACCCGGTGAGATATGCGGGCTAACGCAGGTCGAGCTCCACTCCCTCGCCCTCGCGGACGCTGACCTGGCCATGCCGGGGGCCGGCCTCGGTGTTCACGGTGATGAGGTAGTCGTCCGCTTGAAGGGGGCCGATTCGCAGGCCACCGGGGGTGTACTGCGGCGGGCTCGCCATCAAGAGCAGGCTCGAGAGATCGACGCCGTCGGCGGTCAATACGCGGACCGACGGACCACGTTTGGCGGTGGTCGTCGCCGACGACGACTTGGCCGTGCTCAGATAGATGTCGATGTAGCCGCCGCGGCCGAGATCGAGCTGCGCCTGGATCTGCTCGCCGTTGTCTACGAGCACGCCCGGTCCGCAGCCGGTGGCGCCGCCATAGGCGATGCCACAGGGGCGATAGGAACCGGCCGTGATGCCGGAAAATGTCGCCAGGCCGCCACCGTCCGTGAATCCGGTGGAGGTCTCGGGCCCGACGAGATAGACCGGGGCGCCACCCGCCGAACCGGCAGCGGTATGGACCGCGAGCAGGACGCTGGCGCCGTCCTGCGGCAGCAGCTCGAGGACGATCGGGCCCTCTGCACCGCCCTCACGGAGCTCGAGCTCGGAGGGGTGTGACGGCGCGAACTCGGTGTGGGCCGCGGTCAGCACGAGGTGCCCGGGCTCGAGACCGCGCACCGAAAAATGACCGTCGGCGTCGCTAAAGGCGGTCACGTCCTGGATGCCGTCACCGGCGAGGACCTGGACCGACGCACCGGCCACCGGCCGGTTTTCGGTGTCGACCACAAAACCCTCGACCGCCGCATCGGCATATTGGATGGCGCACTGAAAGGTGTCCACCTGTGGGACGACCAGTGCCTTGGTGACCGGCGCCGAGCCCGAACCCGGCGGCGTGTACGAGGCGTAGTAGCGTCCGGCGGCGAGCCCCGAACCGGCGAAGCGGCCGTCGGGAGCAACCGCGAATTGCAGTGGCTGCTGGTCAACACCGAAGAACTGGCGGTCGTCGGTGACCCGCTGCATCATGACCACGACGCCCGGCGCCTGCACGCCGTCGGTGGTGAGGACAAGTGTGCCGCCCGGAGCGCGATCGTCACCGAGCCAGATCTCGCCCTCGATGCTGATGCCGCCGAGCATCAGATCGGCGGTCACGGTTTCTCTCGCATCGCCATCGACCGTGTCTTTGGCGGTCTCCTGACCGTGGCGGGCGGTCACGTTCCAGCGCCCGACCGGCACGCGTTCCGCTCGAAAGTAGCCGTCGTGGTCGGTGCGAACGGTGGTCTCGGCGAAGTACGCGTAGGCGGCAGCCTCGGTGATCTCCACGATCGCGCCGGTAATCGGGCGATCGCTGCGGTCGTAGACCTGACCGACGATCGTCATGCCGGCGTCCAGCTCCGCATCGCCGATGTCGTAACCAACATCATCCGGTTCCACCCCATCGAGCCGCCAGGAAGCGTAACCCGGCGCGTCGACAATGGCCCGGCAGACCCCGGCGTCGAGGCCCTCGAGGAGGAACATGCCGTCGGTATCGGAAAGGGCGGTCGGCACGTCGCCAAGCTGTTCGGGTGCGCGGAAGACCGACGGCGAACCGGGCTCGCACTTGATCCGAGCACCAGCGACCGGCTGTAGAGAGTCGGCGTCGAGAACCCGTCCCGCGATGGCCAGACCGCGGTCAGGGACCACCGGCGCGAGCACAATTTCTTCGCCGAGCGCGACCTCGACCCGCTCGCTCGTGATGTTGGCCGAGCCGGGAAGCCGCACCGACAACGAGTAGGTACCGGCCTCGAGGCCCTCGGCGCGGGCCACTCCGTGCTCGCTATCCCAGGTGCCCTTGCCGGATTTTGCCTCGCGCCCGTTGGCCGCATAGGCCTGCCACCGAACCACCACCTCATCGTTTGCAAAACGGCGGGCGGACAAGACCTGTCGCTCGATGACGCCGCCGCCGGGGACCCTGATGACCACCCGATCTCGGTCGGTAGTGAAGCTGCCCTCCCAGACACCGAAACCGGTGCCGAAGATCTTGACCGGGGTGGTCGTGCGGCGGGTCATGCCCTCGACCCGGAGCTCGCCCTTGGCGTCGGTCTGATAGACGCGGTCGTTGAAGTAGAGGATGGCGTCGGCCACCCGCGTGCCGATCTCGTTTTCGACCACCAGCACCACGTCGGTCCCGGGAATGAGCTGAAGGCTGATCGGCTCCTGCGTCTGATCCTCGCTCAAATCGACGCTGAATTCAGCACAGGCACGCCCCTCGTCGCAGGCGCGCACCCGGACCGTGCCGGGTAGGAGACCGGTGAGCGCGAAGGCGCCCTGCGGTGAGCTCGCGCCAAGCTGGCTGTATCGAAAGCTGTCGAGTTCCTCGATCTCACCCAGTACGTCGATCCGAGCTCCCGCGATGGGCTGACCGTCCTGGTCGGTCACCAGCCCCGTGACGCCGAGTCCGTCAACGAGACTGAACGACACCGGTTGCGAGAAATCGTTGAAGGTGGCGACGGCGGGGGCCATCCCCTGCGCCACCACCAGACCGACATAACTGGCATTGACATCGATATCTCGGATCTCGATTGCGCCGTCCGATCCGATCGTGTGTCTCGACGCGACGTTGGTAAAGAGGTTGAGAACGTCGATCTGATCTTCGCGCGCCAACCACAGCTGAGCTTCGATCGCAGGTTCGAGCTCGATAGTGACCTCACCCCGGGGCTGCAGGAGCACCGGGTGGCGCCGCCCATCGGCGACCACCGATTCAGAAATCGGGGCGTAGCGCGGAGCGGATATGACAATCCGCTCACCACCGCGACACGGAAAATCGAGGCGTCCGTCTGAAGCGTGCCATGACGCTGTCTGCAGCGCTTCGGGTGCACCGGGCACCTGCCAGCTCAAGCTCCCGGCGTCGATCGGCTCTCCGGTCGCCGCATCGAGGACTACGTACTCGGCGATTGCAAGACCCGCGAGCCGAAGATCACCGTTGGCGTCGGGAGCGATCTCGATGGGCGCGCCGACACCGACGCGGACCCACATCTTCCCGTTGCCGGCGGGCGCCGTGATCGCGCTGTCGATGACCGCTCCATCCGGAGCGAGCACCTGTTGCGCAGACGCAACGAACCCCACCATCATCGCCAGCCCTGCGAAGATGACGATTGTTGAACGCTTCATGACTGTCTCCAGAATCGCGGTTATTGCGAGCTCTCCACCGTCGGCACGTCGACTTGCCAGACCACGGTCGGTGCCGAAGGTTCCCAGGTCTGCTGACCCACCAGGACGAGGCGATCAAAACCGGCGTCGGCGATGATCAACCGCCCGACGGTGACGCCCTCGATGGGTAGGCCGACCGCCACCGGTTCGCCGCTCAAACGATAAATGTCGAGTTCGTGGCGCTGACGGAGAGGCCCGTCAGGGAGCCCGACGACGAAGGCCAGGAGATCTCGTCCGAGCACCACGGGGCGCTTGACCTGCGGCTGGGCCAGCTGCCACCGTGAGTAGGTCTCGAGCCCCGAGGCATCATGGACCGGGGTGTAGGCCCCCCAGTTCGGTGCCCGGAACCCAGGGTTGATGCCGCGCCACACCTTGGTCAGGCGGTCGCGGTCGTCGAATACAAAGACGGAGTAGCTGCGTGGGTCCACGAAGACCCACCCGCCGTCGGGAAGCGCAGCCAATCCGCCGGTCGTGATGCCTTGGAAGTGAATGCGCTTGACGGTCTCCGGCACGGGCATGGACGCCGGGTACTCCTGCAACGGCACGACCTCTCCATCGTCATACTGGACGAAGAGGTACGGTGTGCCGCCACCCGAAGCGTCCGGTCGAGCAACGCCGTAGATCACCATCCGGTCCGGGAAGACCAGAGGCTGGCCGCTGGCGGTGCTTTTCATTCCGGGATACTCGAGGAGGAACCGCCAACTGGTATCGTAGTAGACCCAGAAGTACCGGTCTCCGAAAACCACGCACCGTTCCGAGCCGCACGCCAGATGTTGTGGGCCGGTGACCTCACCCTGCTGGGTGCCGATGGGCAGAACCGATCGCAAGTCCTTGCCCGTTCGGAGGTCCACCTCGCGCAGTCCATTGGTGTAGTCGGGAAGCAGGAGGCGATTGCCGCGAACCACCGCGTCCACGACCATATACGCGGGGCTCTCGAGGCTGAGCGCCCGAGCCGTGCATGTTGGCCCGGGCTTGTCAGTCGGCGACGCCAGCACGCCGGCACAGAGGAGCACCGTACCGGCACATGCCGCGACTACTCTTCGCACATGCCGCATGAACTGAGCCTGACTGGTGCGTCAGATTCGATCTGACGTTCCAGGATCAGGGGCGATCCGGGTACACCCAGATCACGTAGCAGTCATACGGCAACGGCGCACAGCCGTTGGGGTGGTTGGGTGTGTAGACCATCCAACCCACCTTTTGCACCGCGGCCTCGGAGAGGCTCGGTGCAAGCAGCGCCGGCACAATTGCGCCGGCAATGAGTACCGCGATGACCAGAAAACCCAGCTTCCTCTTTGTCATGATCCGCCCTCCAAGCTGTAATTACCGAACAACGTATCGACCGATATTGCGATTGTCAAGGGATATTCTCGATATTTCCCCCCTAGCTTGACGGGAGCTCGACCACCCTTCCCCGCCACTCGGTGGCCGGGGTTGGCCGGGGGTCGGAGTGCCGTCGTGACGTTCATCGTCGTACCGCTGTAAGAGCCGGATGTTCATTCATTCTGGTTTTAGGGAGATGTGATCCAGGACACATTTCCACCGAATCTCGAGCTTCGGCACGATGTGCGGGCACCCGCCGATCCGTGGTAGCTTCCCCACCAGGCTCATAGAGGAGGCATCCATGATCCGTCGCACCACCGTTGTCGTTTCGCTGTTGGTCTTGGTGAGCGTCCTTCCCGCCGCCGCATTCGACCTCAACCTCGCGGTGGGCGTCGATTTTGCCGGCGATTTCGATCTCGGAAACGTCAGTCTGAGCTCGGACACCGGCTACAGCCTCGGTCTCGAGCTGGCTTTCAAGGTCCCGATCGTCGAGCTCGGCGTGGGATTTGAATACGGGTTTTCGCGCGAGGCGCAGGCGGGCGATCTCGAGGCCAGCTACACCCAGCTCTACGGCATAGGGCGCGTGTTCTTCGGACCCCTGTATGTCGCGGCCAGACTCGGCTACGCCGACCTTTCGGTGTCGAGCGCTCTCGATGGCGACTTCAGCGGCGGTGGAACCTGGGGCGTGGGCGGTGGCGTCGAGCTCTTCGACAAACTGAAGATAGAGCTCCTTTTCAATGACATTGGCGGCGACCTCAGCTACCAGAGCTGGACCGGCCGGCTGCTCTATACATTCTAATTCCCGAAATCCGTCCCGGTTTTCGGGAATGAGGGCTAAAACGGGAACCCGAAGCTGATGCGCCAACCGTCGACATCCGGACCCCAGCGGTAACCGATGCCGATCCGCGGCAGGGTGACGAACCACAGCTTGATCCTGGGCCGGGCGCCGAAAGCCAGACCGACCTCGTTGTCGTACTCGATCTTGATCGCTTCGCCTTCGGACCGTTCGATCAGGGCGTCGATGTACTGGCGGCGAATCGCGTAGGGACTCAAAAATGCGTCGCTGCCCTTGATCTGAAAACCCAGCGGCAAACCGACGTCGAGGCCGATCTGGAGCTCGAAGAAGTCGTCAGACAGCTCGAAGTCCGACTTGAAGGTCGAAAAATACTGCACCATGGTACCGATACGCCAGTGAATCCTGGACGGTTGCCATTCGGTGAGTGTGCGCATGCCGACCGACCAGACGCCGAAGTCCAGATCATCATCGAAATTCCGCCCGTAGCCGATCTCGGTGAAGGGCTTGAGGGTCCAGCCCCGCCCGACGGGGACCAGAAACTCGACTCCCGGGGTGGCCGCCAGCGATTGAAACCGGAGGTCGGGTGCCTCCGGGTCGTTGAAACCGAGGTCGTAGATCCCGGCATAGACGATGAGCCGCAGCCGGAGGCCCCAGGGCCTGTTTTCGGGTGGGATGATGGTGTAACCGAAGGGCATACGGATGTCGTTGACCGAGCCCTCCGAGACGGTCGGATCGGTCATCCCAAGAGCGAATAATTCGGGTACGGCCGGCGTCGTCCCGTCGGTCTGCTGGGCGTTCGTGAGCACGGGGAGAACCGACAGGAGCACTGTCGTCAGGGCCAAAAAGGACGGTGTTCTAGGTGATGGGAGTGAATTTCTCGCGCCGGCCACTTCTGGAGTATATGAAAAAACGACCCGGCGCGGGCCGGGTCGTTGCAGTGGATTGATAAATCCGATCAGCGTTCGCTCGGTGCGAAGTCCACGCGGCGGTTCATGGCGCGGCCCTCGGAGGTGTCGTTGGACGCGATGGGCTCGTTGGGCCCGAAGCCCTTGGTCGTCAACCGGCCGGCGGCGACGCCGTTGCCGACCAGGAAGTCTCTCACCGAGTCCGCCCGCTGCTTCGAAAGCTCCATGTTCCATGCCATCGGCCCGGTGCTGTCGGTGTTGCCCTGAATCTCGACCACATACTGCTGGTTCTTCTCGAGGAAGGTGGCGACTCGGATGAGCAGCTCCTGGGCCTCGGGGTTGAGGGCGGCCTTGTTGACGGCAAACAGGATCTTGCCCCTCACGAACCACTCGTTGCCGGCGATCTCGATCCCCGCCAGGGGACAGCCGGTGTCGTCGACCGGTACGCCCCTCGGGGTGCCGGGGCACTTGTCGAGGTAGTCGGGCACGCCGTCACCGTCGGTGTCGACCGGGCAACCCTTGGCGTCCACCTTGACTCCCTTCGGGGTGCCAGGGCACTTATCGAGGGCGTCGGGCACGCCGTCGCCATCCGAGTCGATCGGGCAGCCGGAGGCGTCCACCTTGGTGCCCTTCGGGGTGTCGGGACACTTGTCGAGGTAATCGGGCACGCCGTCCCCGTCGCTGTCAATCGGACACCCATTGCTGTCGACCTTGACACCCTTGGGGGTGTCGGGACATTTGTCGAGGTGGTTGGGGACGCCGTCGCCGTCATCGTCCGGCCACAGGAAGACATCGACCACGAATGCGGCCATGGCGTCTGCCGAAGCCAGCTCCTGCGCCTGCTTGAGATAGCCTGCTCCGCCCTCGGTGACGACCTGCTGGAGGAGCTTGCGACCCTTTGTGCTGTTGCCGATCTGAATCGCATAGACCTTGAGGTTGTCGCCGAAGGCCGAGCTCAGGCTCTTGGCGGCGGCAATCTCCTTCTTGCCCATGTTGAGGCCGTCACTGACGATCACGATCGCCGTCGGCAGGCCCTTGTTGGTGAGATCGGCGCCGGCGGCGTCGATGGCGAGGTTGAGCGGGCTCGTGCCGTTGGCGCAGCCATAACGGGCAATTCCGTCGCCGTAGGCGCTCGAGAGATAGTCAGCCACCTCGATGATCGACACCGTCTTGCCCTTGCTCCCGCAGAGGCCGCGCCCGAAGGTCCGCAGGCCGCCCTCGTATCCCAGGCTCGGGATCGTCTGGTTGAGGCTCGCAAGCAGGTCCTCCGAGATCGAGAGCTTGCGTTGGCCCTGCGAGCGATCCGCCATCGACAACGAGCCGTCGGCAATGACGACAAACTGGTCGACCTTGCGCACGTACCTGGCGGCGTCGATCGAGCCAGGCTCGAAGCTCACTCGATGTTGGGACGATGCGCATGCCTGGCTGAGCAACGCCAGGGCACAGATGACTACGGCGTACGATAGTGTTCTTTTCATCACTCCTCCTTTGTTCGGTTGGCGCCGCTCGGATCCCCGGCACTGCCGATGGATAATCGCCCGGCTCCACTGCTGCTATCACTGGTTCACGACTGTGGGGCAGAAGTTTCCCACAGTCGGCCGCACCTTGCAATTACCATCCATCGCGAGTTTGTGCTCGGATGCTTTCCCTCCGGCCGAGCATCGTGGTGCCTCAAAACCCCGGGGACCGTCGGGCCCCCGGGGTGGATTCTGCTGAAAAGCTCCTACTTGTCGCCTGCACCCGCGGCTATTGCTGCCATGACGTTGTCGAGGTTGAAGCTGCCCGGCTTCTGGCGCGGAGGAAAGTCGCGGAAGCTCTGAAGCCATCGGCCGACGTAGGCGCCGGCGGGCGCAAACACGAACATGTGGTCCACCCACCACCTGTCATAGCCAATGCTCTCTTCCTCGGCGCGCTCGAACGGATCCATGCGCAGATTGCACAGCATCGGGGCCCGCAGCACCTCGAATTGCTCCCGCCAGACGTTGATTCCCTCGGCGTTCTGCTTCAGGAATGTGATTTTCCAGTTGTTGTAGCGCAGCGCCGCGACGCTGCCGTCGTCGGTAAAGTAGATGAAATCATGGCGGGGCCACTCGGCCTCTCCCTTGAAGGCGGGCAACAGGTTGTAGCCGTCGAGGTGAACCTTGTAGGTCAGGTTGCCGACCGTCCTGCCCTGCAGCAGATCTTCTTTCACGTTGGGGTCTCCCGCCGCCGCAAGCAGCGTCGTGAACATGTCTTCATGCGCGCCGATATCGTTGATGACCGTGCCGGGTTTGATGACGCCCGGCCAGCGAATCGCGGTCGGCACCCGGAAGCCGCCCTCCCACTGTGTGGCCTTCTCGTTGCGGAACATCGTGGTTCCACCGTCTGGCCAGGAGAAGAATTCTGCGCCATTGTCGGTGGAGTACATGACGATAGTGTTGTCGGCGATACCGAGCTCGTCGAGTTTGTCGAGGAGCTGGCCCACCATGGCGTCGTGTTCGACCATGCCGTCGGCGTAGACGCCGAGACCGGTCTTGCCCTCGGACTCAGGGCTGAGGTGCGTCCAGATGTGCATGCGGGTGCTGTTCCACCAGACGAAGAACGGCTTGTCATTGTTGACGGCCTGTTCCATAAAGCCGAGCGCCGCGGTGGTGACTTCCCGGTCCACCGTTTCCATGCGTTTGATGGTCAACGGACCGGTGTCCTCGATCCGGCCATCGGCGTAGGAGTGGATGACGCCGCGCGGGCCGAACTTCTCCTTGAAAGCGGGGTCCTGCGGGTAGTCGGGGTGCTCCGGCTCCTGCTCTGCGTTGAGGTGGTAGAGGTTGCCGAAGAACTCATCGAAACCGTGGTTGGTCGGCAGCATTTCGTCGCGGTCGCCGAGGTGGTTCTTGCCGAACTGCCCGGTGGCATAGCCCTGAGCCTTGAGCATGGTGGCGATGGTCGGGTCTTCCTTCTGCATGCCTTCCGGTGCTCCGGGGAGACCGACCTTGGTCAGACCGGTGCGCATGGGCGATTGACCGGTGATAAAGGCGGCCCGGCCGGCCGTGCAGCTCTGCTGGCCGTACCAGTCGGTGAACACCGCGCCTTCAGCCGCGACGCGGTCGATGTTCGGGGTCTTGTAGCCCATTACCCCCATGTTGTAGGCGCTGACGTTGAACTGTCCGATGTCATCGCCCCAGATGACGAGGATGTTGGGTTTGTCCTGGGCGGTCGCCGGAATGGCGGCCGCGACCAGGGTGACCGCCAGACACGCTGTTAGCAGTGCGGTCCATTTCTGTTTCTTCATGATGATGTTCTCCCTTTTGTTTTTGATTCATTGTGAGAGGCGAGTTGACCCTACTCTTTCTTTTCGAAGGCTCCGATGAACCACGAGATGACGCCGACGACGAATGCGCCCAGCACCGCCCACCAGAATCCGGCGACCTCGAAACCGGGCACGATCTTCGAGGCCAGAAAGAAGACGAAGCCGTTTACCAACAGATAGAAAACGCCGAGGGTCAGGATGGTGATGGGAAGGGTGAGGATAGTGAGCACCGGCCTCACCAGGGCGTTGACAAGACCGAGGATGATGGCGCCGATCGCGAGTGCGGTCGTCGATGTAAAGGTCACGCCTGGCAGGATGGCGGCGGTGACCCAAAGTGCGAGGGCAATGACCAGCCAGTGGATGAGGAATTTCATGAGAGGGTCCTTTCTTCGACTGCTGTCAGGGTATGGAAATCCGGCTCCGTGCTCCAAAATTCCGTATTTCTCCGAAGCGATGGCGGGAATCCTATCACTGACCACAGGAGAAGCGGGGTATGCTTGCGCCCATGAGCGACCACGGTTATCGGCCGGTGCCCCTGGAGTTTGAGCGCCTCACCGAAGAGGTGATGACGGCCCGCGGTCGTGCCCTGCTCGAACGGCTGGCGCGTCGCCGGTCGGTGCGCGAGTTCTCGCCCGACCCGGTGCCGAGAGCGCTGATCGAAACCGCCATTGCCACGGCCAACACCGCCCCCTCCGGGGCCAACCGCCAACCCTGGCACTTCGTCGCGGTCTCGGACCCGGCGGTCAAGATGGAGATTCGGGCGGCGGCGGAGGCGGAGGAGCGTGAGTTCTACGAGGGCGGACGGGCGGCCGCCGCCTGGATCGAGGCCTTGGCGCCCCTCGGTACGGATTGGAAAAAGCCATTTCTGGAAACCGCGCCCTGGCTGGTGGCGGTCTTCAAACAGATCTTTGCGCGCGGCGAGGACGGGACCAAGGGCACCAACTACTACGTCAACGAAAGCGTCGGCATCGCCTGTGGGCTATTCATCGCAGCCATCAACGAGATGGGCCTCGCGACCCTGACCCACACCCCGCAACCCATGCGGTTCCTTTCACAGATCCTCGGCCGGCCCGACAACGAGCGCCCCTATATTCTGTTCCCGGTCGGCTACCCGCACCCCGACTGCCAGGTTCCCTCGATCACCAAGAAGGATCTGGCGCACATCAGTTCGTGGTTCGAGGCTCAGGGTTAACTGAGGCCTCCGGCCGAGCGAAGATCAGGGCCAGGGGACCGTCCTCGGTCTCGCAACCGATCACCAGTCGACCCGCCGTGAAGCTGTAGCTTGACCCTTGCGCCAGCGCCTGCAGATACCTTCGTTCGATCTCCATGGTGGCTTCGGGGCAGGCCATCATGGTGGTGCCCATGGCGCCGAAGCCGAGCTTTCCCGGAGTCTCGCCGGTGACCGTCCCGAAGTAGCCGTTGCAGCCTCCGTTGCCCGTCACCTTGTCGCCGTCAAACTCGAGCAGGACCGGGGGCACTTGCGGGACCGGGTTGCCCCACCCGATCTCTACGAGCACCCATTCGGGCCCCTCGAGGTCTTCGAGCGACAGCGTGCCCGTGATGACGGATTCGACCGGGGTCAGGACCCCATCGGTCAATCGCCAACCGACGAGGGCTTTTTGGGTGGGACAGCAGGCCGCTTCCCCGGGTCCGGCCTGAATCAGATCGAGGGTGATCAGGCCGTCGACGATGAATCCATCCTTGACCTGCACTCGGTCGCCGATCAGGGTGGTACCGAGATTGACGATGGCGCCCCCAACCCGGCCCATGGCGGCCAGATGACTCCTGGTGCCCGAGCCGCCAGAGCTCTCCCACAGGACTACCGCGGCCTCTCGCCGACCATCGCCGTCGAGGTCGCCGGTGAGCACGAAGTCCTCAACGAGCCCCGCGCTCGGGCGCGCCGCTCCGCCTTCGACGAACGGTTTGCCCTCCCACCGTCCGTCGATCAGAGTGACCGGCTTGTCGAACACGCCGGCATAGGTCGCGTTGGCCAGCTCCTCGATCGTCGGAGAGGCGTTGCCGGCCAGGGCTGCCAAATCGTCTTCGGTGGCGCCTCCCCGGTTGCAGGCCGGAGTTGAGGCCGTAACCAGGAACAGCGCGGCCGCGACGGCTGTCGTCGCCAGCGCTCGTCCTCCGGTCACGACCGTCGTGCGCTTCGATCGGGTTTGCCGCAGTGCCGGGTTCATAGCGAAGGTTTCTCCTCGACCGATCCCGGATCGGGGTCGGCAGGCGGGTTCTTGATCTTCCGTTCGGCTTCGTCCAACTTCTCGAGGAGCAGTTCGTGCTCGGCCGCGCTGAACTCAACGAGGTTGCCGTCCTCGTAATCTCGCAGGGCCCTTCGGATCGTGGCTCGGGCACGAACGAAATCCCGGTTCTCGATATGGGTGTGGACCTTGTCGAGGATCGACTGGCGCAGGATCGTGATGGCCCGGTCATCCGGGGAGAGGATGGTGAACCCGGTCACGGCCAGCGCGTAGGTTCGGCGCTCGTCCACCGCCTCCCCGAGCTGAGCCTCGAGGTCGTCACGCCGGGCCTCTGCTTCCAGCCGCTCGGGTCCGGCAGCTGCTCGCGCCAGGATCTCCTCCTGGGTGGCGAGTTCAACCTGTATCCTGTTGATGTTCTCTTCGATCTCATCGATCAAGCCGTGGGCCCGGGCCACCATGGCGGTTTCCATCGATGCCTGGTAGCCGGTGACCAGCCCGCCGAGCACCAGGACCACGCTCAAAGTCGCCGCCGTTGCCGCCATCCGTGGTCGGCGGTGGGACCAGTTCGAAAGTCGTTCGATTCTGGTCGGGTCGATCGCCGACACGGGACGGAACTCCCGATAGCGCCGGATGTCGTCGGCCAGCTCGACGGCCGAACGGTAGCGTCGAAAGGGGTCCTTGGCGATGGCCTTCATGGTGATCGCCGAGAGGGTCCGGTCGATGCGCTTGTTGCGCGTCCGCGGCGCCTCGGGATCGTGGTACATCACGCCCTTCATGGAATCGACCGCGGTCTCGCCGCGGAACGGGTTCACCCCGGTGAGGATCTCGTACAGCATCACCCCGAGCGAGAACACGTCGGTCTGACGGTCGGAGGAATCGGTGTGGCCAGATGCCTGCTCGGGCGACATGTAGGCCGGCGTCCCCATGACCGCTCCGGCGCGCGTCCTTCCGGAGTCGGATTGGCCGCCGTCGCCGTCCTCGGTGAGCACCTTTGCGAGGCCCCAGTCCATCACGTAGACCACCCCGAAATCGTCCACCATGATGTTCTCGGGTTTGAGATCGCGGTGGATCACGCCCTGGTTGTGAGCCGAGGCGACCGTCTGGCAGACGCGGAAGAAGATCTCCAGAAATCGGGCGCGGACGGCCCGGTCGTTGACCTCGTCATTCGTGCGTTCGGCAAGAAGGTCGGCCAACGTCCTTCCGCTTACCCTTTTCATGGCGTAGAAACAGTCGCCGTCCGGGAGCCGTCCGGCCTCGAAGACCGAGGTGGTGCCGGGGTGGTCGAGCCCGGCGAGGATCTCGGCCTCGGCAAAGAACCGCTGCCGCGCATCCTCACGGAGGGAGAGATCCGAACGCATGCGTTTGAGTGCCACCGGCCTGTTGAGTTGGACGTCGGTGGCTTCGTGCACCACCGCCATGCCGCCCTCGCCGAGGGTCTTGCCGAGGAGAAAGCGATGTCCTGATGGTGAGCCGGCGGCCCGGTCCTGTGGTTCGACAAATTCGGAGGCCGGGTTCCGCATACCCGAACCTATATCGAGATGGGCGGTCTGTTCGGTCCCCTCGGAGCCGGGCTCCACCGGGTGCGGGTATTCGTCGTCGGCTGTCACGGCGCAAACCGTTTGAAGGCGACCTCGAAAGTCTGCCCGGCGGTCGGTTGGTAGTAGAGCCCGGCGAGCACGTCGTGCTCCGGGCTGTACCGCAGCTGATAGGTGGCGCCGGGATAGCCCACGTCCATGAGCTCGACAAAGAGATCGAGCCCTCCCTCGGCGTCACTCGCTCTCGCCTGTGACACGTGGATCGGGTTGGGGTTGAGGTAGACGGCGTCCACTTCACCAAAACGGTCGACCCGGTGGATCTCGATCACGTAGCCGGCATCCGTCCGTTGCCATCTGCCGACCAGACTCTGAGCGGACTCTAAAGAGTGGAGGCTTGCGATGTCGTCTTGGCGATCGTTCCCGCTCCACCATACAAATGCCGCCACCGCCGCGACCAGGACCAGCGCCGCGATGGCGATCCACCGGACGGACCGTGAACCGCGCCCGGTCGATGTGACGGCTTTCTTCTGACGGCGGTTCTTGTGCTTCTTTGAGGCCAACGGTCAATCCTCTTCTGGATAGATTGTTTTCCAGTCGTCTTTCATGCTGATGACCAGCCACCCCCGCTCTGGCGCCTGGTCGAGACCTTCGGAGAGGCGGCCGATGTCGGACTCGCGGTCGTAGGCCCACTCGCGCTCGGCGTCGTTGTGGTGGATGTACACGCCGAGGCTGGGGGCGCGTCCGATGGTGGTGTACTGCAGCATCTGCAGATCGCCGTCGGAGTTGCCAAAGGCGGCAACCGGCCGGCGGCCGATGTGGGAGTTGATACCGACCGGCTTGCCGGCCTTGTCGTCGATGAAGTTGAGTTCGGGCAACCGAACGAGTACGGGCTCGCCCGCCGCCATCTCGAATCGCGTCTTGATGCTCGAGCCCACCACCTGCTCGGGGGGCACACCATAGACCGCTTGGGTCCACGGGCGCATGAACTCAATCCCGCCGCCCGACACGATAAAGGTCTTGAAACCATTGACCCGCAGATAGGCCATCAGGTGGAGCATCGGCTGGTACACCATGTCGGTGAAAAGGCGGCCCGTCGTCGGGTGCCGGGCGGTGGCGATCCAGTCGGTGACGATGGCCTCGAAGTCGGCAGTCGTCATGCCGGCGTGAGTCGCCATCACGAGCTCGATCAGGCCGTGTTCACCGGCCGCGAGCAGGGCGTCCATGTCGTTTTCGAGCACCGCCTGGAAGGGCTGGGTGGTCGCCCACTCTGGGTGCTCCGGTGCCAGCGCCTTGACCCGGTCGATGGCGAAAATGAGCTGGAAGTACACGGGCTGCTCGGACCACAGACAGCCGTCGTTGTCGAAGACGGCGATGCGATCGGTCTCAGGGACGAAGTCGGGGCCCACTCCATCAGTGACCCGATTGACGAAATCGATGATTGCAGTCTTGTTGTCTCCATCGTTCCACGATGGCAGCGGGTCGACCGCTATCGGTGGTGTCGCCGGCGGGGTCGAGCAGGCCGACACGATCACGAGCGCGGCGAGTGCCACGCCGGCACGAAACAGGGACATCCTTCCAACGCGCTTCGAGAGCATCTCGTTCTCCTTCCGGGTCGGGCGGTATTCTACATGAGGGCGCGGCCGCCGATGCTTGTGTCACGGCATCGTTCAGGCTAGGGTCATGGCCGTGGCTGACGATTTCCACACCCCTCCGGTGCCGAACGACGGCGGGCTGGCACGACGGATCTGGCGATCGGTCTTTCCACGCCCCATCGTGCCGCGAACCGAGCGCGAACGCCGCAAGACGATCCTCGATTTCTTTGTCATTCACATGCGGCCGGTTCGGGTCCGGCGATCGACGCTTGTCTACACCCACACATTCGGTCTCGGCGGCAGCTCGGCGGTCCTGATCTCCCTCATGGTGGCCACCGGGGTGCTGATGATGTTCGGCTATGAGCCGACCCCCGAACGGGCCTATCAGTCGGTGGTGGCGTTGGAGGACGGATACCTCTTTGGTGGACTGGTCCGCAACATCCACCATTGGAGCGCCAACCTTCTGGTGGCGGTGGCGGTCGCCCACATGCTGCGGGTGTTTCTCACCGGCGGCTTTCACGGCGGCCGTCAGTTCAACTGGGTCATCGGACTGACGCTCCTGAGTGCCGTTCTCGCCTCGAACTTCACCGGGTATCTGCTGCCCTGGGACCAGCTCTCCTACTGGGCGGTGACCATCTGCACCGGCATGCTCAGCTACGTGCCGTGGATCGGCGGCTGGTTGCAGGCCGTGGCGCGCGGCGGCCCCGAGCTCGGCGCCTCGACCCTGATTCTCTTTTACACCCTACACACCACGCTCCTGCCGGTGGCCCTGGTGCTCCTGATGGGATTTCATTTCTGGCGGGTGCGCAAGGCCGGCGGGGTGGTCGACCCTCGGCCACCGGATGAGATTGACGAGGAAAAGCCGGAATGGGTGTCGACGCTGCCGGAGCTGTTGATGAGGGAGCTGGCGGCGGCCCTCGCGCTCGTGGCCTTCGTCGTTGTGCTGGCGGTGTTTGTTGGTGCGCCCCTCGGGGCGCCCGCCAACCCCGGGATGAGCACCAACCCCGCGAAAGCCCCCTGGTACTTCGTCGGCTTTCAGGAGCTCCAGCTCCATTTTCACCCGCTGATCGCCGCAGTTGTGATTCCCGCCCTGGCGGTTTTCGCGTTGCTTGCGATCCCGTACCTGCGATACCGGGAACCGCTCACCGGGCCGTGGTTTCTCACCGACACCGGGCGTCGAACCGCCCGGGCGGCTGCCGTCGTGGCTTTGGGTGCCACCCCGGCACTGATCGTGGTCGACGAGCTCCTGCTCCAGCCCGGAGGAGGGCTGCCGTCGTTGCTGTGGCGGGGCGTGATGCCGCTGCTGCTGCTGGGCGCTGGAGTCGTGGGCTTCAGGGCGCTGCTGGTGAGGAAATACGGAGCGTCGAAGTCGGAGGTTGTGCAGGCATTGTTCATTCTCTTTTTTGTCGCCTTGGCCGTGCTGACCATCGCCGGTGTCTGGTTCCGCGGTCCCGGGATGGCCCTCGTCTGGCCCTGGGGATGATGCGATGAAACACCGACACCGATCTGTTCTGCTGAGGAAAAAAGGAAAAAAGGGGAAAGGGAGCGGCGCAGCGGGAGGTCGCTGCCATGAAACGTTAGAACGTTTTAACGTTGGAACGTTCGACGTTTCAGCCCATTCT
The DNA here is from genome assembly GCA_963733915.1 of Candidatus Sulfomarinibacteraceae bacterium. GTDB lineage: Bacteria > Acidobacteriota > Thermoanaerobaculia > Thermoanaerobaculales > Sulfomarinibacteraceae > Sulfomarinibacter. The sequence continues at coordinate 402,196 of CAVTEP010000011.1, read as the reverse complement.
CGCTGCGAGATTCTCTCCGAGGCCAACGTTTTAACGTGTAACGTGTTAACGTTTCAACGTTTTCCTCTGCCCCTCTGCCCCTTTTCCCCTCCGCATGACCACTCCGTTGATCGCCCGACTGGATGGCGCTCATGAGTCACGATCAGCAGCCATCGCGGCGCTCTTTCCTGGGCCGGGTGTGGCTGCTGCTCGGCGGGGTGGCGCTACTCGAGGTGGTGTGGGTGGTGGCCGAGTTTCTCAATCCGCGCCGCCGGCGAACCACCGACGATGACGACACGGTTTTTGTCGCCGGACCGATCGAACGGTTCCAGCCCGGGACGGTGACCGCCTTCCCCCAGGGCCGGTTCTATCTCGCGCGTCTCGAAGACGGCGGGTTTCTCGCCCTCAACCGTGAGTGCACCCACCTCGGCTGCACCGTGCCATGGGTGGCCGACGAGGGGCGCTTCGTGTGTCCGTGCCACGCCTCGGCCTTCGACATCATGGGTGATGTCCTGAGCCCTCCGGCGCCGCGGCCGCTCGACATCTTTCCGGTGCGCATCGAGAACGAAATCGTCAAGGTCAAGCTCGGTGATCCGGTGCGCCGGCAGACCGTATCCGTGGTCCAGGCGACGGGTTCGTGACCGTGGACCCGCTGAAGCGATGGCGGGTGATCGGGGTTGCGGCGACCGCAGTGATCGTCCTCAGCGTACCCGCATGGGTCATCCGCAGAGGGGCGGAGGGCGGCGGCGTGGCCGATGGCACCGAGGCCGCCACATTTGTCGGCCGCGAGGTGTGTCGACCCTGCCACCAGCTGGCCTACGAGACCTGGCAGGGTTCGGACCACGATTTGGCCATGGACGTGGCCAACGAGGCGACCGTCCTCGGCGATTTTGACGACTCGACCTTTACCTCGAAGGGAATCACAACCCGGTTCTTCCGGCGCGACGGGAAGTTCTTCGTCAACACGCAGGGGCCGGACGGAGAGTGGGCCGACTTCGACATCACCCACGTTTTCGGGCACGATCCCCTCCAGCAGTACCTGGTGCCGTTTCCCGGCGGGCGACTCCAATGTCTCAGCGTCGCCTGGGACTGCGACCGCGGCGAATGGTTCGACCTCTACCCCGACCTGGAGATCCCACCCGACGACTGGCTCCACTGGACCCGCGCCGCCCAGAACTGGAACGGCATGTGCGCGGAGTGCCACTCGACCAACTTGAAGAAGAACTTCGACCCCGAGACGCGGAGCTACAACACCACGTGGTCTGAGATCGACGTCAGCTGCGAGGCCTGCCACGGACCGGGATCTCGGCACGTTGCATGGGCCGATATCCAGCCGATGGCGAGACCGGAGATCGATGATTTCGGTTTGACGGTGGCGACGAGCGGCATCAGCGCGGCCCGGCAGGTGGAGCTCTGCGCCCCCTGCCACTCGCGCCGCTCGGAGCTCGGCGACTACGACCACTCCGGTGCGGCGCTGCTCGACACCTTCAGGCCGTCCATCCTCGAAGAAGGCCTCTACCACGCCGACGGGCAGATCCTCGACGAGGTCTATGTCTGGGGTTCCTTCACCCAGTCCAAGATGTACGCCAACGACGTCCGTTGCACTGACTGCCACGACGCCCACAGCCTCAAGCTCAAGTTCGATGGCAATGCGCTCTGCCTCCAGTGCCACCGAGCCGATGCCTACGACACCCCGGAGCACCACTTCCACAAAAAGATCTACCAGGGCGAACCGTCGGACGGCGCGCTGTGCGTCAAATGCCACATGCCCGAGAAGGCATACATGATGATCGATGAGCGTGCCGACCACTCGCTGCGGATCCCCCGCCCCGACCTCAGCCAGATCATCGGCACGCCCAACGCCTGCTCGCAGGCCGGTTGCCACGCCGACAAGTCGCTCCAGTGGTCGGTGGACGCCTACACCAAGTGGTACGGACAGGCCAAGAAGCCGCACTACGGCACCACGCTGGCCGCCGGGCGTGAGGGGCGGCCGGAGACCCTGGACGAGCTGATCCGTTTGGCCGGCGATCAGCTCTACCCCGCGATTGTCCGCGCCACCGCGTTGTCGTTGCTCGGCGACTACCCGGGCGAGGCGAGCACGCGCGCCTTCGCCGTCGCCCTCGCCGACCCCGAGGGGCTGGTGCGCCTCACGGCGGTCAACAACGTGGGGGCGGGCGTCCAGGAGGAGCTCGTCAAGCTGGTGGCGCCGCTGCTGCTCGACCCGCTGCGCGCGGTGCGGATGCAGGCGGCGGTGGTGCTGGCGGACACGCCGGACGCGTTGCTCGAAGCCTACCAGCGGCAAGCCCGAGCTCGAGGACTCGCGGAGTACCGCCGCGCCATGGGGCATTCACTCGATTTCGCGTTTGCGGGTCACAACCTCGGCAACCTGGCGGCTCGGCTCGGCGATGGAGTGACAGCGGAGAAGTACTACCGGGCCGCCATTGCGATCGATGATCTCTTTTATCCGGCAAAGGCCAACCTGGCGGTCATCCTCAACGCCGAGGGCCGCAACGACGAGGCCGAGGCCCTCCTGCGGTCGATCCTCGAGAGCGATCCGAACCAGTACGATACGATGTATTCGCTGGGGCTGCTGCTTGCCGAAATGGGTCGTTACACCGAAGCGGAGGCGCTGCTCGCCCAGGCTGCGGCCGGCATGCCGGACCACGAGGGTGCCAAACGAAACCTGGATGCCATTCGCGCGTATCTCGCGCAGGTCGGCGGTGGCGCCGATGCCCGCTGACGGCTTTGGAATATTTGCATCGTTGTACCGTTATCACCGAATGGGAACGGCTATTGCTCGCAGACGCGGGGTCGTCGTACACTGCGCCCTCAACGAAGCGAGTAATCCGGTCCTTCGAAAAATGGAACCGTGAAAAGGAGAGAGATCATGAGAAAAGCGCTCGGACTGGTCTTTGTGATGGCCCTGATGGCGACCCCCGCCATGGCGCAGACGGTGACCATCGACTACGCCCACGATTTCGATTTCAAGGCGGTCAAAACGTACCAGTACGTCGACACCACAGAAAGCAACGTCAAGAACCAGCTGATGGCGGACCGCGTCACCACGATGCTGAAGAAGGTGCTTGCAGAGGGTGGGCTCACGGAAGTGACCGATAACCCCGACTTTTACATCACATACCACTACACCTCGCAGGAGCAGACCTCCTACAACACCACCACCATGGGTTACGGTGGCTACGGCGGCTTCTACGGCGGCTGGGGCGGCTGGGGGATGGGCGGCATGGGCACCTCCACCACCTATGCGACGAACTACACCGAGGGGACGTTGATCTTCGACGCCTACGAGCCCAAGGACAAGAAACTGGTGTGGCGAGGGACCGGCACGGTGACGGTCAAGGCCAAGCCCGAAAAGCAGGCGCAACAGGTGCAGAATATCCTCGAAAAACTCGGCAAGAAGTGGGACAAGATCCTGGCCGGCCAGGGCAAGTAGACGAAATCGACCCAGATCCGAAACCAAACGCCCGATCGCAGCAAGCGGTCGGGCGTTTTTCCGCATTTCAGGCCGTGGCCTGAAATGCCTTAAAACCGAATCCGCACGTAGAGGCTGATGTCGTTGATGTCGAGGTCGATCTTGGCCTCGAGTTCGTGCTCGCCGTCGGGGTTGTTGATTCCCGTCCAATCGACGTTGACGGCGGAAGCATTGAGCGCGACTCCGAAACCCCATCGCCGTTTGGTGATGTACTCGGCGGCCATCCGGCCGATCCACTGCCCGCCCGCGACATCGCGCAGGCTCAGGTAGAACCAACCGAGTTGAGCCTTCAATCGCCAATTCTTGGCGAGTATTCGCCGGTACTCGAAACTGAAGTAGGGCAGCGGCGCCGCAACGTCGACCTGATCCTCGAGCGTGTCGCCGTCGACGCTCAGGATGGTCAGGAGATCCATGTAGCGAAGACCGAAGCCGAAACCGCCCGCCCACCTGTCCTTGACCCAGGGGTAATAGGTGTAGTCGAGGAAGAACTGTTCGATGTCGAAACCGAGGGCGACTTCCGCGTCGATGGGAATGATCTCGTCGCCCCAGCGGATCTCCTCGAGGATCTGGGTCGATGATTCGCGGGTAATATCTTGCCAGCGTGCCCCGACTCGGTGTTTCCTGGAAATCTGCCACTCGAAGGAAAGCGTGGGGATCATCTTGTTGGTGTCGAGACCGAGGTCTTCTTCAAAGCTCAGGGTGGTGCCTTTTCCCAGGCTTGTGGAGTCGAGGCGGATAGTGGTCGCCAACTCCAACCAGCTGCCCTCGAGCCTGAAGTTGAAGGTGTCGAAGAGCGGTTCGTAGACGCCCTGGCCCGCTACGACCGGTGTCTTCATGATCAGGGCCAGCAGCGCCAGAACGACAACGCGATGGATCATCCGCCTCTCCGGGTCCTCGGTATTTCTCGAGCACCGTAACACGGGAGGAAATCCGAGGATCCTGCGATCGATCGAATTCGCGACCCCTTGACGAATCGAGATTGATTCGGTATCTCATGTGCAGAGACTCGTGAGACAGGATGAGCTCGGCGAACCCAAACGGAACGCCGACACGGATTCGAAAAGGACCTCAGGTTCCCAATGGAGGGCAATATGACGAAGGTGGCGATCTTCGGTGGTGGTGTCGGCGGTCTGTCCGCGGCCCACGAGCTCCTCGAACTCGGATACGAGGTCGAGATCTACGAACGCAACGTGTTGTGGGGCGGTAAGGCCCGCAGCATGGGGAAGGCGTATACCGGCAAGGACGGCAACAAGAACCTTCCGGGCGAGCACGGCTTCCGTTTCTTCCCCGGCTTTTACAAGCACGTCACGAACACCATGGAGAGGATTCCGTTTCCGGGTAAAGAGAACGGCTGTCTCGGCAATCTGGTGCCGACGACCCAGATTGCGATGCTCCGCGATGACGGCGTTCCGGTGGTCCTGCCGGCCAACTTCCCCAAGAACATCGGTGAGTGGCAGGAGGCCTTCAACGCCGCCTTTGGCAGCCACCTCGGTCTGCGCAAGGAGTCGGCCGAGTTCTTCGTCCAACGGCTCCTGCGGCTGGCCTCCGCCTGCGAGGAGCGCATGATCCACAAGTTCGAAAAGATCTCATGGTGGGACTACCTCAAGGTCGACGAGATGAATGACGAGCGTAATGCCTACCAGAAGATGCTCGCCGAGGGTCTGACCCGCTCGCTGGTGGCGATGAAGGCGGAGATGGCGAGCACCCGGACCGTCGGCACCATGCTCCTGCAGATGCTCTACAACATGATGACCCCCGGAGTCCAGATCGACCGTGTCCTCAATGGGCCGACCAACGAGAGGTGGATCAGACCGTGGGTCGATTACCTGAAGGAGAATCACGCCAAGATGTTTCTGCGATCGACCGTCAAGGCCTTCGCCATGAAGAACGGCCGGATCGCTTCGGTGACGGTCGACGTCGATGGCGACGAACGCGAGGTTGTGGCCGACCACTACATCTGCGCCCTGCCGGTCGAGAAGCTGGTCAGGCTGCTGACGCCCGAGATGAAGGCGGCCTCAAAGTCGCTTTCCCAGATCCACAACCTCCACGTCGAATGGATGAACGGGATCCAGTTCTACCTCAACCACGATGTGCCGGTCGTCCACGGCCACACCATCTACGTCGACTCGGCCTGGGCACTGACCTCGGTCTCCCAACACCAGTTCTGGACCGGCGTCAAGTTGGACAAATACGGTAATGGCACGGTCAAGGGCATTCTCTCGGTCGACATCTCCGACTGGAAGACGCCCGGTACCAAGATCCACCTCAAACCGGCCGAAGAGTGCACCGCCAAGGAGATCATGGAGGAGAGCTGGGCGCAGCTGAGGGACCACCTCAACGAGGGCGGTCGCAAGCAGCTCGACGATCGCGGATCGGGTGGACTGGCACCTCGACCCCGACATCGTCTTCCCGCGCACCGAGCACGTCGAGGATCACAACCGCGAGCCTCTGCTCATCAACACGGCGGACTCGCTCCAGTACCGTCCCGAGGCCGGCACCGAGATCGCCAACTTCTACCTCGCCTCGGACTATGTCCACACCACCACCGACCTCGCGTGCATGGAAGGCGCCAACGAAGCCGCCCGCCGGGCGGTCAACGCGCTGCTTGATCGTGAAGGCTCCAAGGCCAAGCGCTGCGAGCTGTGGCCGTGGCACGTGCCAAGGGTGTTCAGGGCCCTGCAGAAGTTCGACGCCTTGCGGTGGGCGGCCGGTCATGACCAGCACACGGATTTCGACAACCTGCCCGCAGAGCTCGATCTCGAGGACACCGCATGAGCGCCGAAGCGGTCATCGAGTACTACGACCAGTGCCACGTCGACTACAAGATCCTGTGGCGGTCACACCGCAACCTCTGCATCCACTTCGGCTACTTTGATGACGAGCACTCGAACCACGAGACCGCCCTGCCCAACATGAACCGGGTCCTCGCCTCCCGCGTCGGCATCACCAGCGAGGACAGCGTGCTCGATGCCGGCTGCGGCGTCGGCGGGAGCTCGATCTGGCTGGCCGAGAACCGCGGCGCGCGGGTGTGCGGGGTCAACATCCAGCCGCTCCACCTGCGGATGGCCCGCGAGGAGGCGACGAGACGCGGCCTCGAGCAGTTGGTCCGATTCGAGGAGCGCAACTACTGCGACACCGGTTTCGAAGCGGGAACATTCGACGTCGTGTGGGCGCTCGAAAGCGTCTGCCACTGTGACGACAAGCCGGCCTTCATCGCCGAAGCGATTCGCGTCCTCAAACCCGGGGGGCGGATCATGGTGGCCGACTTCTTTCAATTCAAGGCCGGTCTCGACGCGACCGAACGTGAACGGATGCGGCTGTGGCTCGACGGTTGGGCGCTGCCCGGTCTCGCGACTGTCGACGAGTTCCGCGACGGTCTTCAGTCGGCCGGCTTTGCACAGGTCGCGTGCGAGGACATCACCGCCAACGTGATGCGGTCTTCACGCCGCATCTACAAGGCGAGCCGCATCATCCTGCCGGTGTCGAAGCCCCTCGAGCTCCTGGGCGTTCGCTCGAAGAGGCAGACGGCCAACGTCGTCGCCTCGCACCACCAGTACACGACCATCCGCGACGGGCTCTGGGGCTACGCCGTGTTCACGGCCAGCAAACCGAGCAACCGAGAAACGTTTTAAAGTTATAACGTTCAAACGTTTACGAACGCTAGTGCTCGAGTGACGTGCCTCGCTGCTTCGCGAGTCGAAACCCGGAGCGTTGACCCGCGTCATCGCCTCGGGGTTCCTGACGCCCTGCTCCGCCATCCACTGATCGGTGGCCGCGATCAGTGCGCGACCCTCGTCGCCGCCCTTGAGCTCACCCAGGCGGCGCCGGGCACACCACAGGTGGAGACCGAGATGATCGGTCGAAAACCCCTCGACGGCGCGGTCGAGCTCGACCACCGCTCGATCGATATCGCCGTCTCGGTACGCGAGAGCGGCACGGATCTGGTGGGCCGCGGCCCTGGCCCAGGTTGGCCGCATGCGGGCAAGCGTCTTGGCATCCTTCTTTGCGATCCTGAGGGCAGTGGCCGCATCCGATGATTGTTCCGCCGCGGCCAGCGAACAACGAGCCCGGAGAAACGTGATGTACACCTTGACAAGCTCGACGTGGAGCAGCAGAGCAGCCGCGACTTTCGGCCACTCGTCGAGCATCATCTCGAGCGCCTCAGCGCCGCGGTCTTCGTACAGGGCGATCTGGGTCTTCGCGGTCAACGCGGTGTAGTGGTAGACCTGATACTCGATGTTCTTCCAGTGCTCCATCGCGGCAGCGAGCGCCGAGCGGGCCCCCGCAGGGTCGTCGGCAGCGAGCCACACGAAGGGACCGCCGAAGGTGGTGAGCTGGGACTCGGCGAGCGCCGCGCCGCGCTCGCGAGCCTCTGTGAGCAGGGCGGCATTGCGACGCGCAAGCTCGGCCAGATCACCGAGCCAGTAGCAGCTCCAGTAGGCAAAGGTGTGGCACTGGTCGAGCTCCCACGCGGCGCCGGCGCACTCGTCGCGGAAGATCCGCGCGGCCTTGTCGCCGTAGCTACGACAGCTCGGGAAATCGCCGAGGAAAAACGCCGCGACGCTGCGCGAAAGGTCGACTGTTCCCCGAGCCATGGGTTCGTCGAGATCGCGGGCGAGCTGCGTCGGCCTGGTCGAGGAGCCGGTTGACCCGCGAGCGAAACAGCTGGCCGACCATGGCCACGTGTGATGCCTCCCAGGCCATCGCCCGCGAGATGCGGAAGGGCTCGCCGGCGTCGAGCGCAAGCAATAGATTGTGGGTCTGGAACTCGGCCGCCGGGATGGGGTCGATCATCGTAATGCCGCCGGCCACCGCCCACGAGAGGTCGATGCGATCGAGCTGTTCGCGTGCCACCGCCGACTCGTCGCGGCGTCTGAACTTCGTGCCGCGGAGCAGGAGGCGGAACCGCCGTCGAAGCAACGACACCAGAGCCGCCTTGCGCGAAGAAGCGACCTTGAGACCGAGGTGCGCGAGGACATCCTTGAACGTCTCGCGGCCCTCGTCGACATGACCGGCGACGCAGAACTGGTAGCCGGCCCGCTCGCGGAGGCGGTAGCCCTCGTCGCCCTCGAGGCCTTCGGCCGCCTTCAGGTACTCCCGCGCCGCCTCGGCGCCGCGCCCGGCGTTGGCCAACGCGTCGGCCAGCTTGACCCGGAGCCGTCTCTCGTCCTCCTGTAAAAGGTCGCGAAGGGCAATGGTTTCGCGGTACAGCGAAGCCGCGCGATCGAAGGCGAGGGCGTTGGCAGCCTGCTCGGCGGCCTGCTCGTAGAAACCGCCGGCCGCGCCGAGCTCGCCGGCGCCGCGATAGTGGATGGCGATGGTCTCCGGGTCCGCCTCGCCGCCGGCTTCGAGCGAGGTCGCGAGCCCGAGGTGGTGGCGGCGGCGGGTGTTTTCCTCGAGGTGCTCGACCACGCTCTCCCGAATCCGGTCGTGAAAGGCCTCGATGTGGTCGTCGAGGCCGGGTCCTGAACGTCGCACGAGGTGACCGGCGCGCAGCGTGGCGATACCGGGCTGGCCGGACGGGTTGACCCCGGCGGCCTCGAAGGCGTGGCGCAAGGCCATCGGTCGGCCGGAGACCGCGACCACCTCGAGGATGCGGCGGGCGGTATCGGGCAATACCTGGACGCGGCGCCAGAGGGCCTCGTCGAGATCGATCTGGGTCAGGCGCTTTTCGGAATCACCGAGCTCGATGTTGGCCCGCACCTGGCTCGTCAGCTCGTAGACAAAGTAGGGGTTGCCGCCCGACTCGTGGGCGATCCGATCGGCGTGCGCGACGGCCCGGGCATCGGCGCTTCCGAGCAGCTCCAGCGCCAGCTCGCGCGCCTCGTCGCCGGACAACGCACCGACCTCGAGCTCCTCGATGACCACACGGTCGGCCTCGGCAGCCCCGGCCCCGGCCAGCGCGAGCAGACAGGGGCTGGTCGCCCGGTACTCGCTGCGGTAGCTGGCGAGAAAGAGCAGCCGCGGCGGCATCCGGGACTGCATGAGGTCCTTGAGAAAGACGGCGCTGTCGGCGTCTCCCCACTGGAGGTCGTCGATGTAGATCACAAGCCGCCGCCGGTCCCCGACCCGGCGCAGCAGCTCGGCGAGCGCGTCGAAGGCGATCCGGCGCAGCTCGAAGGGGTCGGGGATGTTGCGCGGAGGCGCCAGCCGAACCGCCTCCACCCGGTCGAGGACCGGGAAGATCCTGGCCAGCGCCGCGATGTCCGGCGGTACGAGCTCCCGTCCCTCGTCGAGCGAAGCCATGAGGAGAAGGCGGCTGATCGCGTCAACCAGGCTGTCGAGGGCCTTGTACGGGACCGACTCCTGCTCGTAACAACGACCGGCGAGGATGACCGTCTCGGGATCGTCCTCGATGCCGTGAAGAAAGCGGCTCACCAGGGCGCTCTTGCCGGCGCCCGATCTGCCGTGCACGTGCAACGTCGAGGCCCGCCCGTGCGCGAGCTTCTCGAAGGCGCGGTCGAGCTGGGCGAGCTGCCGTTTGCGGCCGATGAAGGGCAGCCGGAGCTCGGCGCCGTCAGTGGGTTCGTCACGCCCGGTGACCGGGTGTGGGTCACCGAGCGCGGCGAGCAACGCCTCCGCCGACGGACGGCGGGTCGGGTCGCGGTCGAGGAGGGCGAAGCAGAGCTCGTCGAGGTCGGCCGGCACTCCCGGCATGACGGCTGACGGTCGCGGCGGGTCCTGGCGCTGCTTGCCGAGCAGGACCTCTTCGGCGCTGCCGACAAAGGGTCGCGACCCGGTCAACGCCTCGAAGAGGATGACCCCGACCGCGTACCAGTCGCTGGCCTCGCTGAGCCGGACGCCGGCGGCCTGTTCCGGCGCCATGTAGGGAACCGAGCCGACGACCCTGCCGTCGGTAATCATCGATTTCATCGAGTAGTCGGAGCCGGTGTCGCTCCGCGAATCGCCCGCGACGTCCTCGGTATCATCGCCGAGATCCTTGACCAGCCCGAAGTCGAGCAGCAGGACGCGTCCATCGCTGCGGACGAGAATGTTGGAAGGCTTGATGTCGCGGTGGAGCTTGCCCTTGCGGTGGATCGCTCGTACGCCCTCGACCAGCTGTCGCAACGCGCCGCGCAGACGCTCCGGATCGACCGCGCTGCGTGCCTCCATCGTCACCGAGGTTGTGGGGATGTCCCTCGTCATGGTGACGTCCTCGGAGACGTCGGTCGATTCTGCCGACCCTCCGCGCAGCCACGAGAGAAAGTCCACGCCGTCAACCAGCTCCATGGTGTAGAACCAGTCGCGACCGTCGGAGACCAGCTCGTAGAGCCGGATCAAGTTAGGGTGGACGATATCGGCGAGCGCCCGGAACTCTTTTTTGAAACGGTAGAGCTCGAAGGCGCGGAGCTTCTGCATGGTCTTGAGGGCGACCCGCGCGTCCTGCTCGCGGTCGATCGCTTCGTAGACGACCCCCATTCCTCCGGCGCCGATCTCGCGCAGGATCTCGAAGCGATCGTTGCCGGCGAGGACGTTTGGCTCCGTCCCTCGCGGCGGCTCGCCGAGGTGTCTGTCGACCACGGGCTGCCCTTCCTATTCCGTCGTGCGGCGCGACCCGAGGCGCGTGGCCGCAGTCGAACCATGAGAGGTCATCTTTTTCACATTAGGTGGTAACCGGATCCATTACAAGATTCATCCGCACACTGGACGACGAAACCGGGGCCGTCACGATAACCCACCTTGAAAGGCCGCCGGGTGCACACCCACAGTCAATAATTGGAAAGCGGGAGTACGTCCCGTGGCGTCTTCAGCGGGCACCGTCGAGACGGGTTTCTACCATGTCGGTGCCGAAGGGGGCTCTGCTTGACGAAATTCTGCGGGCTTGATTATCCCAAATGGAGCGACAACCAAATGGGCGCGAATTCTGGAATAACACCCCGATCAACGCTCCAAAGTTGCGGTATCGGAGTTGCTTGGTGACGATGTGTCGTTGTAGCGGCGGCTTTCCATATATCCAATCAGATCCCCGAAGGGAGAGCCCGCCAGCCAACCCAAGGGAAAACGAGGTTTAAGGGGAAAAATCGTCGAGAAAAAGACCGAGGAGATAACCGGCGCGATGCAGGAGGCGATCGCTCTCGTCAAGCAGTACGTCCCCCCCGACGCGGCCAAGATCCAGGCGGCGAAGGAGCAGGACAAACTCTCGGTGGTTCCGCCCGACGCCAACGCCAACGTCCAGCTCAACATCAAGGACTATCTGAAGCCGGGGGACTCGCTCAGCCTCGAGGCCAACGCCGCCACCAATCGCCTGACCGGGATGACAGTGTCGTCCTACACCGACAGCACCAAGGACGCGGTCGAGCTCAAGGTCACTTTCAATGCCTTAGCCGACGGGACGATCTTCCCGGCGAGGACGGATCTTACCGTGGCTTCACAGCAACTTGATGTCGCGATCACGAACTCGGGGTATGAAAAGCTCGGCGACTGAGGCTCGCACCCGGTGGACCGGACCAGGGAACGCAGGCATTGACGTCGTTCGTCGAATCGGTCCGGTCCGAGCCCGGCTGCAACGCCACCCGCCTCCTGCGGGACCGCGACGACACCCGCGCCGTGACCTCGGTGGAGGGAGCTGGTCGGAAACGGCCGACGCGGGCAGGAGAGAGGCGCGCTCGTACAGTATCAGGGGGGCGCAGGGGAGTGATACGATGCTGCCTCGCCCGACCACACACCAGCCCGGCGCCGGGCGACGGTGCCATGAACGTCGGCGGCGGACGACGCCGTCGACACGTCGAAAGGACGTGACGATGTGGAGATTATTGGGAACAGCGTTCGCCCTGATCCTCACTTTCTCAGCGCCGGCGGTTCACGCCGACGACCTCACCGGGTCGACCCGTTTCCTGTGCTCGGCGGTCCAGGCCACCGAGTGCTTCGTCGGCGGCGACTGCGGGATCGACCTGCCGTGGAACCTCAACATTCCGCAGTTCATCGAGGTCGACCTCGAGTCGAAAATGCTCAGCACCACCGCGGCGAGCGGCGCCAATCGGACGACGCCGATCGAGTACCTCGAAAGTGAAAACGGCGCGATCTCCCTCCAGGGCTTCGAGAACGGGAGGGGCTTCACGTTCGTGATCATCCAGGAGACCGGCCAGTTGACGGTCGCCATCGCAACCAGGGGAGAAGCAGTGATCGTCTTCGGCGCCTGCACCCCGATGGCAACGGCCGCGGGCTCCGGCAGTAAGTGAATGGAGGCAGTGTCATGAAAAAAGAGATCATCGTTACCATCGCCGCGCTGGCGGTATGTGCGGGCACCGCCCTGGCGCAGGCGTCGGCGCAGAAGAGCCTCTCATCCACGCTCAACGTCTACGTCTTCCCGACCGCGGGGCAGAGCGCCGAGCAACAGTCGATCGACGAGGGCGCCTGCTACAACTGGGCGGTCCAGAACACCGGCAGCGATCCCTTTGCCCTGCAAGAAGCAGGCCCAGCAGCAACAGCAACAGACCCAGCAGGCGCAGCAGCAGGCCCAACAGGTCGGAACCGGCGCCGGCGCCCAGGGCGCCGTCCGCGGGGCTGCAGGCGGTGCGTTGATCGGTGCGATCGCCGGCGACACCGGCAAGGGCGCCGCCTACGGGGCGGCTGCCGGGCTCGTCGTTGGCCGGAGCGCGGGCCGGCAGGCCAGGGCTCAGGCCACCCAACAGGCGACGCAGCAGGGCCAGCAGGCGCAGCAGGCCACCGCCGAGCAGATCGATAACTTCAAGAAGGCCTTCAGCGTGTGTCTCGAGGCCTCCGAATACATGGTGAAGTACTGAACCCGGGGAAACCCCCGATTGCGGATCAAGGAGGTATGGTCATGAACAGGAATCTGCGTAGAACGACGTTGGTCTTGGCCGGGCTCGTGTTTGTGTTGGCCCTGGCCATCGCGTTGCCGTCCGCCGCACAGCAGACCGAAGGCAAGGTCGGCTCGCCGTCGGCCACCACCACCATCAGCGGCAAACAATTGCCCGCTCCCCAGCCGCCGTTCGGCGGCGTGATCAAGGACGACGCGCTGCAGTCGACCCCGTGGTGGGCGCCGCGCATCGTGCCGCCCAAGGAGGCGCCCAACGTCCTGCTCATCATCACGGATGATGCCGGCTTCGGCGTGCCTTCGACCTTTGGCGGCGTCATTCCGACGCCGGTCATGGACCGCCTCGCGAGCGAGGGCCTGCGCTACAACCGGGTGTTTTCCACGGCGCTCTGTTCGCCGACCCGCGCCGCGCTGATCACCGGACGCAACCACCACTCGGTGGGCTTCGGCGTGATCTCCGAGCAGTCCACAGGTTTCCCCGGCTACAACAGCATCATCCCCGAGGACAAGGCCACCATCGGGCGGATCCTGCTCGACAATGGCTACTCCACCGCCTGGTTCGGCAAGGACCACAACACCCCGGCCTTCGCCGCCAGCCAGGTCGGTCCGTTTGACAAATGGCCGACCGGTCTTGGTTTTGAGTACTTCTACGGCTTTGTCGGCGGCGACGCCAACCAGTGGCAGCCGAACCTCTTCCGTAACACAACCCAGATCTACCCCTTTGCGGGAGACCCGGAGTGGAACCTGGTCACCGGGATGGCCGACGATGCGATTGACTACATCAGCCGCATTCATCAGACTGACCCCTCGAAGCCGATCTTCATCAAGTATGCACCCGGCGCCACCCACGCACCGCACCACCCGACCAAGGAATGGGTCGACAAGATCAGCGCCATGCACCTCTTCGACGAGGGATACAACAAGCTCCGCGAGCAGATCTTCGAAAACCAGAAGAAGCTTGGGGTGATTCCGGCTGATTCCAAGCTCACGCCCTGGCCGGACGACGTCCTCAAACCGTGGGACAAGCTGACCGCCGAGGAGAAGAAGCTCTTCATCAGACAGGTCGAGATCTTTGCCGCCTACGCCGCCTACAGCGACCACGAGATCGGTCGCGTCATCGACGCTTTCGACGCCGCCGGCAGGCTCGACAACACCCTCGTCATCTACATCAACGGCGACAACGGCACCAGCGCCGAGGGCGGCCCGCTCGGCACCCCCAACGAGGTCGCGTTCTTCAACGGCGTCAACGAGATGCCGGTCGACGTGCAGATGAAGTGGTACGACGTGTGGGGCACCGAGCAGACCTACAACCACATGTCGGCGGGTTGGTCGTGGGCCTTCGACACGCCGTTCGACTGGTTCAAGCAGAACGCCTCCCGGCTCGGCGGCATCAACCAGAACATGGTGGTCTCGTGGCCGAAGATGATCAAGGACAAGGGCGGTCTGCGCGAGCAGTTCATTCACGTGATCGACGTCGTGCCGACCATTCTCGAGGTCGCCGGAATCCCGGCCCCCGAGTACGTCGACGGCATCAAGCAGGAACCGATCGAGGGAACGAGCTTTGCCTACACCTTCGACGCGGCCAACGCCGAGACCCCGACGCGCCACACCACCCAGTACTTCGAGATGATGGGCCAGTACGCCCTCTATCACGAGGGCTGGCTTCTCAGCACCAAGGTCAACCGCGCGCCGTGGGTGGCCTTCGGCGAGGCCAACACCGACCCGCTCAACAACCAGGTCTTCCAGCTCTACGATCTGAGCTCCAGTTGGAACCAGGCGGAAGACATCGCCGCACAGTATCCGGACAAGGTCAAAGAGATGCGGAAGATGTTTCTCGAGGAGGCCAAGAAGTACCAGGTGTTGCCCCTGGACGCTTCGGTCGCGGCGCGCATCATCGCTCCGCGCCCGAACATCACCGCCGGCCGCACCGAGTTCGTCTACACCCACCCGATGGTCGGTCTGCCGCAGGGCGACTCGCCGTTGCTGCTCAACACTTCCTACACCATCACCGCAGACATCACGGTTCCCGAAGACGGTGCCGAGGGCATGATCCTGACCTCGGGTGGGCGGTTCTGCGGTTACGGGTTCTACCTGCTCGACAGCAAGCCCGTCTTCCTGTGGAACCTGATTGATCTCGAGCGGATCAAGTGGGAAGGACCGGCGCTGTCGCCCGGCAAGCACACCGTCGAGTTCGACTTCGAGTATGAAGGTCTCGGCGTCGGCACCCTCAAATACAACAACATGAGCGGTCTCGCCCAGCCCGGCACCGGCACCCTCAAAGTGGACGGCAAGGTCGTCGACACCAAGAAAATGGCGAAAACGATTCCCATGATCCTGCAGTGGGACGAGAGCTTCGACATCGGTTCCGACACGCTGACCGGCGTCAACGATGCCGACTACAAACCGCCGTTCGCCCTGACCGCCAAGCTCGACAAGCTGACCCTCAAGGTGGACCGGCCGGAGTTGTCGCCCGCGGACATCGCGAAGCTCGAGGCGGCCCAGCGCAACAACAAATCGAGCGAGTGACTCTCGTGTGAACATCGAGTCCGCTGTCCGGTCCCCCGTGGGGCCGGACTGCGGCTTATTTTCCGGGCCTTTTGTCTGGTTCATCCGGAATTCGATGAGACGGGCAACGCCCGGGTGCGAAATCAGGAGTATAGCGACCAGCGCCGGCGACGGCAGCCGGGACGGCTGCCCCACAAACGCTCCGAGATCGGTTTTGTGGGGCGCGCGTCTCGCGTGCCGAGTCGGCCACTGCCAGTACCAGTGATCAGACGCGGTTGCTGAAACCTGTTGCGGACCCTGGTGACTGCTGCTGTCGCCGGCCCTGCGAACTCATTGCCTCGATATCGACCTCGCTTCATTCCGGATGCGACATCGTTAACCCGCAGACCTTCCCTGCTCAATTCCCCTTGCCCGTCTTGGCGATCTCCTCGAGCGCCTGTTTGCAGACCTTCTTCTCGGCCGTGGCGCGGTCGAGCATGCCCTTGGCCACCCAGGAGATGCCGAGGGTCGCCACTGCGGCACCGGTCGAGGCGATGGCGTGCATCGGTTTGAGCTCGATCACCGGTTTGGAAAGGGTGCCGCCGAGCTTGATATACGGATTGGTGATCATACTTGCCGAGAGGCCGATGCCCTTGCGCGGTTTGGTGACCCAATCGAGATTCAACTTTTCGGTCCCGAAATCGATGCGGCCGCTCCCGAGCATGGTCATCTTGTTGCTCTGCAGCACCATCGGTTTCATGGTTGCGACGCCCTGATCGATGCTCAAGTGGACGACGGCGCAGTCGAGCTCGGTCGCCACGTCTTGCTTGGCAAAGGGATTGAAGGCATTGAGCAGGGTCAGCAGGATGTCGGCCGAGATGAGGTCGGCAAGCCGGTTGTCCATCACGCCCCGGCTGGCAACGACCTGGATCGTTCCGCTGCTGGTGCTCGCGAGCTCGTGCGGGCTTTTCCCCTGCGCCTGCAATCGCATTTCGATATCGAGGGCCGGCTCGGTGGCCGAGCCGGGGGCGTCCTCATCCGGCAGGGAAAACTGGACAGCGTTGAGTTCCAACGACAGGCCGGCACGATAGCCGTCGGCAACCGGTTCAAGCACCAGAGAACCCGACCCGCTGCCACCGCGCGTACCGGCCATGGCGAAACGGGGTACATCGAGGCGACCATCGACCAACTGCGTGTTCAACCGGACATCATGAAATTTGGCGAGCGGCATCTGGAGGGTTTTGACCGAGACGTCGACGTCGGCGTCAATGCGCTGCAGCCAGCTGAAATCGAATGGCTCTTCGGAGAACACCAAACCGCCCTTCGAATTGCCGGGCGCGGGTCGCGGGGCCGGGGTTTGGTCTTCCTTGCCGGACGAGCGAGGTCCCGGCTCTCCGAGCTCGAGATGGCCTGACGAGAGGTTGGCGGTGACCCTCGGTTTGTCCCGGATGTCCACCTCGACAGCGCCTTTGAGGTCGGATTCGCCGAGGGTGATCTCGAGGTCGCCGGCCGTGAACCGCTCGGGCGTTCCGCGGAAGTTGCCTCGGATTGAAAAGGGCCTGTCCGGCAACTTGTCGAAACCCGTGAGATCTCCAATCAAACCGGTGCCAGGCCCGGATACGTGGAGATCGAGGTCGGTGCCGATCAAATGCGGCTTCTCACCGAGGCTGCCGTGAAGGTCAACCGCATGTCCGCCGAGCCGAACCGCGACGTGGTCGAAA
The DNA here is from genome assembly GCA_963733915.1 of Candidatus Sulfomarinibacteraceae bacterium. Taxonomy (GTDB): domain Bacteria; phylum Acidobacteriota; class Thermoanaerobaculia; order Thermoanaerobaculales; family Sulfomarinibacteraceae; genus Sulfomarinibacter. Next base: position 384,744 of record CAVTEP010000011.1, on the reverse strand, counting down.
ACGACGAGGTCCTCGGTGCGCTCGATGCGGCCTTTGACCTTAAACGGCGCAACCGGGACCGTCACGCCGGTCAGGGCCGAAAACAAGGAGGCATTCGGACCGTCGGCCGTGACTCTGAGGTTCGTGCCCGCGAGGCCCGACGCAGCGCCTATTCGCCCGTCCACTGTCGCCACCGCCTTGTCGAGGGTGGCGCGAAGTTCGTCGATCTCGTACCCCGCGTCGTCGACGCGCAGGTGGGTCGCCAGCGCCAACGGTTCGGGCGGGAGATCGGGCAGATCGGTGAAACCGGAGATCAGTCGGCCGGCATTCTGAAGATCGGGGGCCGTCACCTCGATCCGGAGGTCGGTGCCCACCAGGTCCGAGACCGGCATCACCGTGCCGTCGACCACGAAGCGGTTGTCTTCGACCTCGGCGACGAGGCCCTCGAGCACACAGGCGCCCTGATCGACCCGGACGTCGCCAGCGACGGAAAAGGGCGCCGGCGGCAGCCCTTCGAGCCGGAAGTACGGTGCAAGGGATGACAACCGCGGCCCGTGAACCGAGACGTGACCGTTGGTGCCTTCCAGATCCGGCTTGCCGATCAGGCCGTCCACCGCCACCTCGATGTCCCCGGTCGTAGCCGTCGCGCCGTCGAGGCGGATGCCCGACTCTTCCACCCGCAGCCTGCCGTCGGCGCGAACCGGCACTTCCGGGAATCCGTGCACTCCGAAGATGGGCATCGCGTGCGACAGGTCCGGGTCCTCGGCGTGGAGCTGGAGGTCGGTACCGACAAGACCCTTTGTCGTCGACAGCCGGCCGTTCCCGTCCGCCCGGAGGCTGCCGACGCTGACCGATGCCCCGTCGAGCAGGAGGCCCTTGTCGATGATGGTCACCCCGCCCCGCGCCGTCCACTCTTCGCCCGGCAGACCCTTGAGTCCTACGAGTATCTTCAGATCGGTGGCGTCGGATCCCTCGGCATCGATGCGCAAACTCGTCCCCACGAGGCGCTTGACCAGCTTGAGTCTTCCGTCGACCTGGAGGTGGGTGCTGCCGACCTGGGCGGTGACGCCGTCGAGAGTGAGGGCCGACCCTTTCGTGGCCAGCCGGCCGTCGATCACGAATGCCTGGCCGGGCAGCCGCGCTCCGACGAGCCCGTCGAACAGTGCGAGATCGGGCCCCTCGGCGTGGATGCCGAGGGTGGTGCCGGTGTGGTTCGGCGTGTCACCCACGGTGCCGTCAACCGTGATGACCGTGCGCCCGACCCGAAGCTCCGTGCCTTCGAACCGGAGACCGCCCTCGACCCGCAAGGCGCGACCTGTGACTGAATAGTCTTCACGAGGAAGGTCGACGCCCACGAGTGCGCCGATGGCGGAGAGGTCCGGGCCGCGTCCCTTTACCGTGAGGTCGGTGCCAATCATCTCAGGCGGTGCTCCAAGCACCCCATCGGCGGACAGGATGTTGTCGCCGACAGTGATCTCCACCATGTTGAAAATGATCGGGAAACCCTCCCAACGAACGCCACCTGACACAGAAAACCTGTCGTCGGGGAGATTCGTGACGCCGATCAGCGCGCCCACGGTGCGGATGCTCGGCCCCGACGCCGTCACGGTGCCGTCGAGGACCTTCGGTTTGACGAGCGAGTCGACAGTGCCGTTCACGGTGGCGTTGATGCCGGCGACCGCGGCGTCGAGCTGAACGTCCGCACCTGCGGCGGCAGGTGAGACGGCTGCAGACAGGTTGAACGGACCGCCGAGCTCGGGTGGCAGGTTGAAGAGACCCCGGAGGTCGTCGAGATCGTCGCCGTGAACGTCGGCCGTCACATCGACGCCGCCGAGCGTCTTCAATTCGTTGATGTCGCCCTTACTCGAAAACCGGACGCCGTCCAGTGTTCCGGTGAGGTCGAACTCGAGGGCGGCGGCGTTGAGGAGTCCGGTAAGCGTGCCGAGTCGACCCGACAGCTCGACTTTCTGGTCGTCGAATCCGCCGTCAAGCTCGAGATCGAGCATGCCGGCGTGGTCCTCGGTCGTTTCCAAGCGTGTGATCCCGGCCTCGAGGGGTGCGGCGCGCGAGGGCTCGCGCCAGCTCAGCTGCAGGTCCTCCACGAGTACGTGCCGCAGCACCAGCTCCACGGGACCGCTCGATGCGGCCGAGGGTCTGCCGCTGTCGAAGTCCCAGTTGGCCCGGCCGTCGGCGTCCTGCTCGAGCAAAACCCGGGCGCCCTCGATTTCGATGTCGTGGATCGTGAGAGGGCCGGAGACCAGTGACAGCAGCATCAACTCAACGGTCAGGCTCCGGACCGAGGCCATGGTCGCGTCGTTGCTCCAGCCGGGGTTGGCCAGGGTGATTTTGCTCGCCGTCAGTCGGGTCCTGAGACCGATCTCGAGCTTGAACACGCCGGCGATGCTGATCTTTCGGCCGAGACTCTGCGAAACCTTTTCGGCCACGGTGTCCCGCCACCCGCTGAGGTCGGCGAAGTGGAGGTAGCAGACGAGGCACAACAACCCGATGGTCGGTACGCCGACCACGACGGCCACGATCTTGACAATGCGGCGTCGCGTCACCGATCCGCCCTCATGTCGTGCTGGGGATCGCTCCAGAGGGATACTTCGGAGGTCCCCTGTCCGCCTGACAGTAGCGAACCCCGGTCGGTAGCGCCAGCCGCGTGCCGGAGCGTTCGACGATGTCCATCACCTTGAGCAGAACGTCCTCGCGGATTTCGAGGAATTCGGGCCAGGCGCTGGTCATCGCATAGGCATAGAGCTCGATCTCCAGAAAGTACTCACCAAAACCGTTGAAGCGTACCCGCAACGGATCCTCGGCGATCCGCTCGTGCTTCCTCAACATTGACTCCAGCTCCGCCATCACTCTCTGGATCTGCTCCCTTGTGGTCTCGTAGCGCAGGCGGAGATTCTCGCGCAGCAGCACGCGATCACGATCCGCCAGGTTCTCGAGTTGGAGCTTGGCGAAATCGGCGTTGGGCACCGTGACGATGGTGCGGTCGAGAGTGCGGATCTTGACCGAGCGCAGCCCCACGTCCTCGACCACGCCGCGGCGTTCGCCGAACTTGCAGAAGTCGCCCACCTTCACCGGCTGGTCGGCGTAGAGGATGATGCCCCCGATGAAGTTTTCGAGGGTGCTCTGGGCGGCGAGGGCGATGGCGAGACCGCCGACGCCGAGGCCTGCGATGAGACCAGCGACCGGGACACCGAGTCGCTGCAATGCCACTACGCCGATGCCGGTGACGATGATGATGGTGGCGATCCGGAACATGACCCGGATCAACTGCTTCTTGAGCGGGCGAGCGTCGCGGAAACCGTGATCGACGATGAAAGCGCCGATTCGGTTCAAGACCACCGCGACCAGCCAGGCAAGGCCGAAAAACCCCACCACCGCAAAAACCACCCGGACCCACAGTGCCGGTTCCCCTGGCAGCAGAAAGATGCGGCGGATCATGAATCGACCGTAGAACTGGCGTCGCGATGAGCATCAGCGGAAACAGAAAGACGCCGAGGCGGGCGCCTGGGAGCCGGCTCGAGACCCACCGGCGGCCGAGCCAGGCGGCCGCCGCGGCCGCGAGGGCCAACACCAGGACCAGCAGCCCGAGAACAACCCACTGCCACGCCAACATGCCGTTGACCTCTGTTCTGACCACAGGAGGCATCGAAGAGACCAGCCTTCCGATGAGCGTGGCGTCGGTCCCTGATCGCAGCGCCTCGATGTGGCCGCCCAGCCGCCCTGGAAGGTACGGAAGGCCTTTGACCTTTTCGTAGAACTCGTTGGCGCGGGCGACGGTCTCCTTCGAAAACAGCCACTCTTTGCCGCGGTCACCTTCTTCCATTTGGACCAGGGTGATTTCGGTGTGCGGAATCGTCCACCGTGTGATTTTCTGCCCGGTTGCCTCTTCGGCGTCAGGGATTTCGGTCATGGGCGGCAACTCGATCCGGTCCAGGACCTCCTTGAGAAGCAGCGCGCCCTGCGCTGACGCCTGTTCGACGACCAGGGGCGGCATATCGCCGAGGTCGAGGCAACCCCTGGCCCTGGCAAAGACCTCACGCACCGACGGGTCCTTTGCCGTGTAGAGGGTCCACGCCGTCGTCGATCGAGGTCGAGGAAGGTGGTCAGCGTCGCGCGCGGGCTCGATCGGTCGGGCGGCTCGAGGGGGTGTTCGGCGGGCACCTCGGCAACCGCGACCGACGCCAGACCCAGGATGACGGTCGTGATGAAGGCAAGGCGGCGACCGAGGGCGGTTCGCGGGATCGCGGTCATTCTCAACCTCCGCATTCGCAATCTGGTGTCGTTTTGTGGCCCGTTTGGGTGGCCGTTCGCTGGAATCACGCCACAATGACCCACACCGGAGCCATCGAGCGCTTGTATACCTCGAATCTCCTGTGAGAGCCGGGCTCATGGTAGCAGAGGAATCGATGCCTACTGGGGCTCGATTACATACCGTCGTTTTTGCAGATGACAATCTAACGAGTGGGCCTTCTGCAACAGAGCGCGAGTTGAAAAAGTCGGAAGCGACAGATCAAAGGGAGGAGATGAACCCCTCCCCTACGGTTTTGAGGGGCGGCATTTTTTCGCGAGAATAGGGATTGTCCCCGCCCTCAACTCCAGTTCTGAAGACTGTAGGGGGGCGGGGTTTACCCCCGCCCGGCCTCGAATCATGTTGTCATTTGTCAACTTATAGTTGACAAATGACAACCGAAAGTATACATTGAAGATGTGATTCGAACGTGGATTCACAAGGGCCTTTGCGAGCTGTTCAAAAAAGGGCGAAGCCGCCGAGTTCGACAGGATCTTCAGGCACGTGCGCTGTTGGTGCTTGACGCTCTCGATGCGGCGACGAAGCCTTCGGACCTCAATCTCCCGGGCTTTGATTTCCATCGACTGCGTGGGCACAAACCGCCGCGTTACTCGATTCACGTGAACGGGCCTTGGTGCATCACGTTTGAGTATGACGAGGGAGAGGCTCGACGAGTCGATCTCGAGCAGTATCATTGAGGGCCCATGAGACGGGCCGCGAAGAGGAGACCGACAATGACTGATATTCGAATGAGGCCGCCGACTCATCCAGGCGTTCTGCTGCGGGAGGTGGTGCTTCCGGCGATGCGAGTCAGCGTGGCTCAGGCTGCCCGCGAGATGGGTGTGAGTCGGCAGCAGATGTACAAGATCCTCGCCGCCGATCGCGCGGTGACCGCTGAAATGGCAGCTCGACTCGGGAAGTACTGTGGCAACGGTCCGGAGCTGTGGCTGAACATGCAGAACGCCTACGACCTCTGGCACGCGCGGCACGCGCTGGCGGCAGCGCTTGATGAGATTCCGACCCGAGCTGCGAGCTAAGATCTTTACCTGTCGATCCCACCGATGCACAGGTACTTGACCTCGAGATAGTCGTCGAGACCGTACTTCGAGCCCTCGCGGCCGTTACCCGACTCCTTCATCCCGCCGAATGGCGCCATGGCGTTGGAGATCACGCCCTCGTTGATACCGACGATGCCGAAATCCAGACTCTCCGCCACCCGCCAGATGCGACCCACATCTCGGGAACAGAAGTAGGCCGCGAGACCGAACTCGGTGTCGTTGGCCATGGCGACGGCCTCCTCTTCGGTGCTGAACGACACCAGCGGCGACACCGGGCCGAAGATCTCCTCGCGAAAGACCCGCATGTCGGAGGTCACACCGGAGAGGATGGTGGGCTCGACAAATCGGGTGCCGAATTCGGAGCGGCCGCCGCCCAGCAGGACCTTGGCGCCCTTGGCAGTTGCGTCCTCGATCATGGCGACGACGTTGTCCGCCGCCGCATCGTCAATCAGCGGACCCATGGTCACGCCCTCGTCGGCGCCGTTGCCGAGCTTGAAATTGGCCACTGCTCTTGCCAGTTTCTCGGAGTACTCAGCCATCACGCTTTTCTGAACCAGAATCCGGTTGGCGCAGACGCAGGTCTGGCCGGCGTTGCGGTACTTGCTGGCGAGGGTCGCCTTCACGGCAGTCTCGAGGTCAGCGTCTTCGAAGACGATGAAGGGCGCGTTGCCGCCCAATTCCATCGAGGTGCGCTTCATGGTCCGCGCGCAGTCAGCCACCAGTTTCTTACCGACCTCGGTCGAACCGGTAAAGGTCAGCTTGCGGACGATCGGGTTCGAGGTCAGCTCGTCGCCGATCTCTCCGGTTCGTCCGGCAATAACGTTGATCACACCGGCGGGGATGCCGGCGCGCTCGGCGAGTTCGGCCATGGCAAAGGCCGACAACGGCGTCGCAGTCGCCGGTTTGCACACCGTGGTGCACCCCGCCGCCAGGGCGGCGCCCACCTTGCGCGCGAGCATGGCGTTGGGAAAGTTCCACGGCGTGATACAGGCCACCACGCCCACAGGTTGTTTGATGACCACAATTCTCCGGTCGTTGGCCGGCGGCGGGATAATGTCGCCGTAGATGCGTTTGGCCTCTTCGGCAAACCACTCGATAAAGCTGGCGCCATAGGCGATCTCGCCGCGCGACTCGGCCAGCGGTTTGCCCTGCTCCGCGGTCATGATCTGCGCCAGGTCCTCCTGGTGCTCCATCATCAGGTTGAACCATTGGCGCAAGAGCTTGGATCTCTCGGCTGCCGTCTTCTGCCGCCACCCGACCTGCGCTCTTTCGGCGGCTTCGATGGCGCGGCGGGTCTCGCCAGCACCGCACTTCGCGACCTCAGCGACAAGGTCGCCGGTGGCCGGGTTGGTCACCTCAAACGTGGCGCCATCGTCGGCGTCGATCCACGCACCCTCCACGAAGGCCCGGGTTTTCAAGAGATCACCGTCTTTGAGTCGCATTATGGTTCCTTTCGTTCGAAACAGCCTTCCCAGTCACCGGCCACGGTGACGCCTTCGGTTGGTGTTATAGCAAACAACACGCTGGTATCCGGTTTCGATTCGAACACCGCCGAAGCGTGAGAGGCCCGGAGGGTGAGGAGAGGAAGCTCGTGTTTCGGAGAGTTGGCCGGCGGGCCGCTGCGGGTTTTCATCAGGAAACCGTCCGTTTGCTCGGCGTTGTCGTGGTGGTGCGGCGCATCTGGCGGCAAAACGGCGTTATGATGTGCGGGCGACGAGGAGAGAAGGAGGATTCGGGTTTATGAGCAGCAAACGGTATGCCGTCGTCATCGGTGCGGTGTTTGTCGTGTTCGTGTGTATGGCCGTCGTGCCGGCACAGGCGCAGCACGAGTACGAGCCGCTCTTCGACAAGTTCAACCTGCAGATCGAGGGCAGCTGGGTCGACATCTCGACCGGGATCCGGCTCGACTCCGAATCCCTCGGCATGGGAACGTCCCTCAACTTTGAAAACGACCTCGGTCTCGCCGCCGACCAGACCATTCCGACGCTCGCCTTTCAGTGGCAGATCGCCAAGCGGCACCGGGTCGGCGTTCGCTGGCAGGATATCAACCGCAGCTCGTCGTCGCAGGCCCTGACCGAGATCATCTGGGGCGACGAGGTCATACCCATCGACGCCTCGATCAACCTTGGTTTCGACATCACCCAGATGTTTGTCGACTATGCCTACTACCCCTGGGTCAAGGAAAACTGGGCGGCCGGCTTCGGTCTCGGTTTCCGGTGGATGGACCTCCAGACGACGCTGGCGTGGCAGATCGAGGGTGAGGAGAGCGGGGAGGGGAGCAGCGACGTCAAGGCGGCCGCCCCGCTGCCGTATTTCTATTTCGAGTACCGGCGGATGTTCTCCGATCACTGGCGTTTCCTCACCGGTCTCGGATGGCTTGGAGTCTCGATCGGCGACATCGACGGTACCCAATGGGTCGCCCAGGTCAGCATCGAGTACCTGGTAGGCAACCGGTGGAGCTTTGGCGCCGCGATCAACGGCGCCTGGATCGATGTCGATTGGGTGGGACTGGAGGACGACGAAGGCAATGCGGACCTCACGGGCCACATCGACATGGACGTCGGGGACGTCAGCGTCTTCATGCGGGTGAGGTTCTAGCCCGTCCGCCCACCGTCTGAAATATATGGGTTGGCTGTGGTCAGCGGCTTCAGCCCCCGTGGTTTGACTCGATGTGGTCGACGATCCCGACCACGACCGCCCGCACCGGTGCGTCGGGGGCCTTCAGCACCTGGCGCGCGCCGTTGCCCTCGTCGAGCACCAGCACCGTTTCTCCGGCACCGGCGCCGACCATGTCGACCGCGATGAGGTCCTTGCCGGTTTCTTTGCCGTCGAGGTCGAGCAGGTCGACAAGGAGCAGTTTCCGGTTCTCGAAGACCGGCGAGCAAATGGTCGCGACCACGGTCCCTGAGACGCGGCCGATCTTCACCGTGACCACTCCTCGACGGCGTCGACGATGCCGACGACGGCGTGGTCGACCGGCCCCGGCGGCGGCGGCAGGGCGAGCGAGGCCTCGCGGCTCGCCACCACCGCCACCAGATCGCCGGGCGCCGCCATCTTCACGCCGTCGGCGGCCACCACCGGTCGTCCGCGCGGTTGGAGCTTGCGGTCGAGCGGCTGCACGATGAGGAGGCGGACTCCCTCGAGACCGTCGTAGATCGTGGTCGCAACCACGGTCCCGGTGACCCGCCCGAGCTCCATTCAACGTTTCCTTCCAGTCACCTCGTTGAAGGCGACAGGATTCAAAATGGTATTTGTGCGGCCGAGACGGCCGCACCACAGATCTCTCCCTTTGTGGTCCAAGCGTCTCGCCTGCACATGATCGGATTGGAGCGCCGAAGTCGTGGGACGCACGGGCTAGCCCCTGCCGCCGCTGATACGGGCGGAGAACTCGGTTGCCGCTTCGAGGTTGGCCAACATCTCCTCGTGGAAGTCGGGGATCACGACCTGGGCGACCAGGGTGGAGGGGTCGTCGAGATGGGCAACCGCGATCTCGACGGCCGCTTCGACGTCGGCGACGGCGCCTGAAAACACGCAGTAGGCCTTACCGCCGAGACGGTCGGCGAGCTTGAGCTCAACGAGGTCCACCTCGGCGCCCTTGAGGCCGCGGTCCGCGGCACCGAGGGTGGCAGCTACGGTTGTGGTTTCGACGATCCCCAGCGCCTCGCCGGTGACCCGGCCGCGCATGCCTCGCAGATAGCGAACCACCTCCGGGTGGGCGGAGGGAAGGTAGATTTTGTCGACCAGCGAATCGCCGGCGAGGGCAAGCCCGGCGGCATACGACTCCTCGACGCAGGCCACGTCGCCGCCGACCAGGACCAGGTACTTGCCCGGATGAACGGTGCCGGCGTAGGCGACCTCGACCGGGGCGCGTTTGACCATGGCGTCGCCGGCCCGCATGCCGATGGCGATGGACTTGAACTCGAGGAGGGCGATGGCCGGTTGCATCAGACGATCCTCAGCCCGCCGGCGACGGTCATCCGCCGATCGCGGGAAAAGCTCCGCGGCCGGGTCAGCCCCTCACCGGTCGGGCTGGCGATGGAGAACGAGGTGTAGCCCTCGCCGCCGTCGCCGAGCCCTGCCAGGTTGGCGGCGTTGGCGACAAAAATCGAAACGTCGATGTCGCGCGCCATCCGGGTGATGGCGTTGACGTCGCGGGAGTAGATCGAGGCGGTGTGGCCGCAACCGTGCTCGGCGCGGATCGCCAGGTCGATCGCCTCGTCGACGCTCCTGACCCGCACCACCGGCATCACCGGCATCATCTGCTCGGTCCAGACCAGGCTGTGCCCGGCCGGCACGTCGGCGATCGCCAGGCGGAGGTCGGTCTCGGGATGGACGCCGATCTCCTTCAGAATCAGCCCGGCGTTTTGCCCGATCCATCGTGGGTTGATCCGGCCCGGTTTTCCCGGCGCGCCCATCTCTGAGAAGATCACCCGCTCGAGCTTTCGGAGCTCGTACTCTTTGAGCAAATAGGAGCTGTTTTTCACCATCTGCTTGAGCAGATCGTCGGCCACCGAAGCCACCACGAAGACGACCTTCTCGTCGGTGCAGATCAGATTGTTGTCAAACGAGGCGCCGCGCACGATCTCCCGCCCGGCGAGCTCGATGTCGGCGTTGGCGTCGACCACCACCGGCGGATTGCCGGGACCGGCGCAGATCGACCGCTTGCGGGTCTTCTGCGCTTCCCGGACCACCGCCGGGCCACCGGTCACCATCAGGACGCGGACGAGCAGATGGTTCATGAGTTCCTGAGCGCTCTCGATGGTCGGCTCCGGGGTGGCGGTGACGAGATCGACGGGGCCGCCGGCGGAGACGATCGCGCGGTTGATCAGGCGGACGGTGTGGACCGAGACCGATTTGGCGTTGGGATGGGGGTTGAAGACCACCGCGTTTCCGGCCGACACGATGGCGATGGTGTTGTTGATGATGGTAGCGGTCGGGTTGGTGGTGGGAGTGATGGCGCCGATCACCCCGAAGGGCGCGAACTCGGTGACCGTCAGACCCTGATCGCCCGACCACACCTGGGGCTCGAGGTCCTCGGGACCGGGTGTCTTGTCGGTGACCAGGAGATTTTTGAGCACCTTGTCCTCGGCGCGGCCGAGGCCGGTTTCGGCGTGCGCCATCCGCGCCAGCTCGGCCGCGTTGTCACGCATCGCCGCGCGTACCGAATCGATGATGCGGTGGCGCTTTTTCAGCCCCATCGACCGGTAGTTCTCGAAGGCCGAGCGCGCCGCCCTGACCGCGGCGTCGATTTCGGGGTAGATGCCGTCGCCGGTCGAAATCGCTGCGTCGAAGGTTGCCAAAGGCGGCGAATCGGTGATACCGCCGAACCTCAGCCGCACGCGCTCGATGACCGCCGCGATCTCCTGTTGGTCAAATGCTGCTTCCAAAGCTGCGCCTCCACTCGTGCCACGACGCGCGGTCAATCATTCACCGCGACCGCGCCCTTTTGGGTCTTCTGTGTCAACTCGCCCACTCGCCGTCGGCCGCTGTCTTGCGGTAAATCTCCTCGCCGCCGACCTCCCAGCTGTCGACAATCGCCATGATGACCGCGTCGCAGGGACGGTCGCGGGTCGATACGGTCTGGCGCGCCGACGAGCCCGAGGCCCACAGCACCACCTCCCCGACCCCGGCGCCGACCGAGTCCGCCGCCACCACGTGGCCGCCGGTCTCCTTGCCGTCTACCCCAAGCTCGCGCACGACCAGGAACTTCTGACCGAGAAGGCCCTCGTCCTTGCGGCTCGCCACCAGGGTGCCGGCCACCCGCCCGAGCAGCATCAGCGCTTGCCCTTGCCCTTGGTCTCGCCGGCAGCTTCTTCGGCGCGGCCGAGGGGCAGGACGAGGTCGATGTTGGTGTGGGGGCGGGCGATGACGTGGGTCGAGACCACCTCGCCGACAGTCTGGGCGCCGCGGACCCCGGCTTCCACCGCCGCCTTGACCGCGGCAACGTCGCCGCGGACGATGGCCGTGACATAGCCGCCCCCGGTCTTCTCGTAAGACACCAACTCTACCTTGGCGGCCTTGACCATGGCGTCGGCCGCCTCCACCACCGCCGTAAACCCACGGCACTCGATCATTCCCAACGCTTCAGCCATCGAATTCTCCTTTCTCGCATCAGAGAGCCAATTCCTGATTCCTGATTCCTAATTTCTCATTCATCCGTGCGTCCCTCGACGCCCTCGATCGCGGCGACGGCCGCCCGCCAGCCGACATCGATATCGCGCTCCTCGCCTCCTAGATAGACCCGGCCCATGGATCCGAAGGCCCGCACCTCGAGGATGTTGATGTCCGCCGCCTTTTCGGCCTCGTTGGCGGCCAGCGCGGCGTAGGCCGCCGGCTCGACCTCGAGCACATAGAGGGTCTGTTTGGGGATGATCATGTGGCCGTGCCGCATCCGGTTGATGAGCTGGACCTGGTGGTCGTCGAGGTGCCGGATGACCTGACTCGACAGGATCTTGGGTTTGCGCCGGTCGGTCTCGGCAAGGCCGATCTCCTCGAGGATGGCTGCCCCGGCGGCGCGGGTGTCGGCCTGCGATTCGGAGTGGATTTCAAGGAGGCCGTAGAAGCGTTCGACGATCTGCATTCCCGGCCGCACGTGGGTCGCCTTGAGGGCGACGTCGGTGAGGCGGTTGATCTCGATCCCGGGCGAGATCTCCACCCACAGCGAGGCGTCACCCGCCAACGGCAGGAAGCCCTGCGCGACCGTGCCGAGAAACGCCGCGTACTGGGGCTGCAGCGAGTCCAGAAAAACATAGGAACGAAGATCAATATGATTCACCGGATGCTCCTTCCTCGCCGGAAACGATGCGGACACCGGCCGAGGCCCCGATGCGGGTCGCGCCGGCGGTGATCATTTCGCGCACCTCGGCCGCGGTGTGGATTCCACCGGCGGCCTTGACGCCCATCTTCTCGCCCACCACCTCGCGCATCAGCGCGACGTCGAATACGGTCGCTCCGCCCGGCCCGAAGCCGGTCGAAGTCTTGACGTAGTGGGCGCGACCGGCTACGGCGAGCCGGCAGGCGATGACCTTCTCCTCGTCGCTCAGATAGGCGGCCTCGATGATGACCTTGTTGAGCGCGCCGACCTCGCGGCAGGCGTCCGACACGCCGGCGATGTCGCGCCGCACGAGGTCGAGCTCGCCGCCCTTCAGAGCGCCGATGTTGATCACCATGTCGATCTCGCGGGCGCCGTCGCGGAGCGCGCGGCGCGCCTCCATGGCCTTGATCTCGGGAGTGTTGGCGCCGAGTGGAAAGCCCACCACCGAGGCCACCGTGACCTGCGATCCGTAAAGCCTCCGCTTGGCCCGCGAAACCCAGGCCGGATTGATGCAGACCGCGGCGAATCCGTACTCGGTCGCCTCGTCGCACAAACGGTCGATGTCCGCCGGCGAGGCGTCGGGCCGGAGCAGGGTGTGGTCGATGTAGGAGGCGAGATCGGTCGGCACGGCGGCACCCGACCCGCAGTAGCCGATGCGGGCGGCGCCCGAGGCGACCACCTGGGACGCGTTCTCCAGACCCTGGTCGGTGTGCTCGCCGGCGAGGGTCGCAAGCACCTGTCGGGTCACGAGTTCGATGAGCTCGGTGCGGTCGATCATGTTCCGGCTCCCGGTCGCAGATAACGTTGCTCGATAGTGGAGATCTTGGCGACTCTCCGCGCATGGCGCTCCGGGCCCCACGGGGTTGCCAGCCACTCGTCGACGATCTGGCGCGCGAGGCCCTCGCCGATGAGCCCGGCACCGAGGGTGAGGACATTCGCGTGGTTGTGCTCGCGGCTGTTGCGGGCCGACGAGAGGTCGTAACAGAGGGCCGCCCGCACCCCCGGCACCTTGTTGGCGGCGATGCACGAGCCGATCCCCGCGCCGTCCACCACGATGCCCCAGCGGCAGACCCCGGTCGCGACCAGATTGGCCACCGCATGCGCGAAATCCGGATAGTCCACGGCATCGGTGCCGGCGCACCCGCAGTCGTGAACGGTTTCCCCGCGGCCGCGCAGGTGCTCGATGAGCTTCTGCTTGAGCTCGAATCCGCCGTGGTCGGCGCCGATCGCGATGGTGGCCGCCGCCGATTCGTCGGCGCCGGTCATCGTCTCATCGATCACCAGGGTGACGATCCGGCGAATCTCGTCCTCGGACGCGGCTGATCCGCTCCGGTTGCGGTCCGCCGCGCTCACCAGCTTTTCCAATCCGCCGCCCGTGGCTGCACGCGTGGTAGAGGCCTCGCCGGGATGGCTGAGGGCTGCTTCGTCTGCGGCGGCAGGGGCCGGCTCTCGAGCAGGCCGACATGATTCCGGAGCTGGTCGACAACGGCGTCAAACGGCGCCAGGCTGCGAGTCAGCCGCGCACCGAGCACGGCGCCCTCCATCGCGCAGATGATGCACTGGGCGAGAGCCCCGCGGTCGAGGCGCGCCGGCAATCGATCCCCGGCCTCGACCAGCAAAGCCTCGATACCGGCCGTCCAGGCGGCGAGGACCTCGGCCAATCTCGCCCTGACCTGGGGATGGTTCTCCGAGACCTCGGCCGAGAGACCGCCCAACGGCGAACCGAAGGGGAAGCGACCACCGAGGACGTTGCGCCGATAGCGGTCGAGGATGGCAAAGATCCGATTGATGGGATCGCCGGCACCCTCGTCGGCGCTCATCACCTCGGCCGCGAAGATCTCGGCGATGTGGTTGACGACCGCCAACAACAGATCCTCCTTGGCCGGAAAGAAGTGGTAGAAGCTCCCGCTGGTGGCCTTGGCCTCCTGGATGATCTGGTTGACCCCGGTCTGGGCGTAGCCCTGGCGCCAGAAGAGCTCGGCAGCGGTGGTGATCAGCCGCTCCCGGGTCGTCGTGTGGCGAGGGACCATGTTCCTCCAGCTTGAAGCTGTTTTAACTAGAACGATCTATCTAGTACAAGCTAATCCGACCGGAACTCGTTGTCAAGCGGCTCGTTCGGGTGAGAAGACATCGCCGCGTATGGTGCACCGCCGGCCGCAGCGGAAAGCTGGTGAGATCTGCGGGCTAGAGAAGGCCGCCGAGAAGATCGGCGACCGCGAGCTCGGGCCGGAAGTGAAGATCGTAGACCGGGGAGGTCCGCACCACCTCGTCGAGGGTCGCAAGACAGCCGCTCATCCGCGGCTCGTCAAACCACGGGACCGAGGTGGTCGGCAGGAGCTGGGCGGCGGCGTCGGACGGATCGATACGGTGGAGGGCGTTCTCATCACGCTGGTGGAGAAAGACCACGGCGGCGAGCTCGGCAGCCAGATTTGCGGCCACCAGGCCCTCGCCCGCCCACGGCGTGCCGAACACCCGTGGATGTCCGTCGACCATCCGGATGACCAACCGGTCGTCGCTGAGGCGCTGGTATTCCTCCCGGTGTTCGAAAATCCGCATGAGAGTGCTCTTGCCGGCGCCCGACCGGCCGACGAAGGCGATCCCACGGCCGCCGCGGGCGATCCCGGCCGCGTGGACGATACAGCCGCCGCGATCGGCCAGGATCAGCATCGTCAGGAGCTGGTCGAGGGGGTACTGGAGGGGGTCGACGAGACGGGGCGGCGAGGCCGTGCGATCGACGAGGTCGGCGCTGAAATCGAGCTTGACCCGCGGTTCGTTCCCCTCGAAGCTCGCCCGCCACCAGAACCCGTCGGGCGCGGTGGGCGAACGGAAGCTGATCACCACATTCTCCCCGTCGCGGTGGGCCACCCAGCTCTCGCCGCTCTCAAACACCACCGGCCAGCCCCGGTCCGGCCGGGGATCGTTGATGCCAAGCTCCACGGGCACCCGGAGGTCGGCGGCCGTCGTCGGGCGGCCGACAAAGTCCCGATAGAGGGGGTCCTCTGAAACGACCGCGATCTTGGCGTCGGTAACGATCCTGAACTCGAGCCCGGCGATCTCGAGCGAGAGGGTGTCGTTCACTTCTCGGGCCCGGACGGGGCGGCGACGGGGGCGATCAGCCCGGCATCCTCGAGCTCGGCCAGAAAGTCGAGGAGATCCGAGCGCGCGTCGGCAGCTTCGATCTCGAAGACCTCGACCACGCTCTCAAGGATCGCCTCAATACCATGGCAGCCGTCCAGCCGGTGCCAGATGTGCTCGCCGACCGGGTTGAGGACAAAGATCTGTTTCAGCTGGGCGAGCTCGCCGCGTACCGGAACCAGGATGGTCTCGCCCGCGATGTCGCGCGGAACGATGTCCGGTTGGCGACTGAATACGGTGTCGAGGAATTTCTCTTCGGCCGGCTTCACGACGGGCCGGCTACGAACCCGGTTTCGAGCAGGGGATGCCCCTGCAGTTGGCGCCGCGAGGGCCCGCTTGAACGCCGATCTTGCAGCCGGCGGCCAGCACCTCGTCGGCGACCAGGCCGATACGACGCAGCTCGGGCTTTTCGTACCGGCGTCTCTTGGGTCTGGGTTCTTCTTTCATCGGGACTCCCTCTCGAGGCTCTCCGCCGCGACGCGAAGGCGCGGGTCCTGGAGCGCCTGCCACCGCGCCTTGGCGGTGTCACACACGTAGTCCGACTTGATGTCCTCGGCGCCGTGCTCCTGGTCGTGAAACCCGGGGCAACTCGCGCACGCCCGTTGCAGCTCGCATCCGGCACACTCGTACTCGGCCCTCGGCTTCCTGGCGTGCAGCTCGTCCATTTTTTCCGACCACAACGTCTGGAAATCGGATGCGAGCAGATTATACCTGTAACGGGTCGTCATCATACAGGGGTAGAGCGAGCCGTAGGGATCGACGTAGAAGCCGGTAACGCCGGCGCCGCACACGTAGAGCTTGTCGGCCGGCGCCTCGGTCGAGGGCTTGTCGAGGTACTCGATCCACGAGGCCACCGCCTCTGGATCGGCGAGCTCGATCTGGACGAGGTCCTTGGGGGGTAGACGGAGATCCATGGGTCGTTTGTCACCGGTGTGGAGGCACGGAAAGATGGCCCCGTCGAACCGCATCGGCAGCCCGAAGTCCAGCCGCCAGCTCCCGCATCAGCTCAGCCTCGTGCGCGTTGAGGGTCATCAGCACGGTCTTCAAGCGCACGTGAAAACCGCCATCCACCAGCCGGCGGATGCCGCGCAGACAGTGTTTGAACGAGCCTCGGATGCGGGTGACCTTTTCGTAGGTCTCGGCGGTCGCGCCGTAGACGCTGACCTCGACCGCGTCCGGCGGCAGCTCGCAAAACAGATCGACGATTCTTTCGGTCACCAGCACGCCGTCGCACATCACGGTGACCAGAAGCCCCGCCTCTTTGGCGTGTCGGTAGACGTCGGGGAAATCGCGCCGCATCATCGGATCGCCGCCGGTGAGCGTCAAATAGAGGCAGCCGGCCGCCGCGATCTGGTCGATCACGTCGAAGACCTGAGCGGTGGTCATCTCGTCGCCGTTGCGGAAGCGCTCCTCGCCCTCGCCGAGATAGCAGTGGACGCACTTGAGGTTGCACAACCGCGTCAGCTCGATCATGCCGGAGACCGGCACCCGGTCGGCGACCAGTTTATTGTTGAAGCGGTCGATCCACTCGGAGTTGATCATAAGTCTCATTCTAGCCGATGCCGCCACCCCCTACCAGTCAACCCGCACGGCGGGGTCGCCGAGGAAAATGAAGATCCTCGGAAGATCGGGATTGCCCGTACCTGACGCCACGTAGGCATTGAGAGCGGCCCGGACTGAGTCGCCGATTGTGGCGTACTCGCCAACGGCGATGGCTTCGACCTGATGGCGGCCGAGTAGCGCTGAGTCCTCATTCATTGAAAACGCCGACGGCGACCACACGCCGATGGAACCGCCGGACTCTTCGAGGAGGAGTGCCTCTGACAGGATGTCGTAGTCGGGAATGTCGAACCGACCCACCATGCAGGTCAGCGCGGCAAGAAACGGCGTTCGTTCTCCGTTGGCCATCTTACCTACGTCGTCGGTGGTGACGAGCCCCTGATTGGCGATGAAATCGAGTGCCCCGTGACCCAGGAACTGAACCATCAGCGCGCCGTCATCCCACGATTCGAGTGCCCTTAGGCGCGCATCGTCGACACCCAGCCAATCTACAACGATCCTCTCGTTCGTGTAGGTGGTCGGCATGCCGTCCACGAGATACTGGAGGTCATCGGGGAACTCGCCGCCCTCATCGGCGGCGTCCGCCAGCCACAGCACCCTTCGTTTCCAGCCTCCCGACCCGGCCTCGAATCTGATGACCTTGTCGCGGTAGACAGCCAACTCGGCGGCGCTGTGGGCCGGCAACCGGCCGATGGCTACCTCCGGCACGCCATCTCCCCCCGACCAGTCCGCCAGGAGGTTGTCCGACGGCACGAGACCACCGTTCGCCACTGTCATTGGAGCGGGTATGAGGTTTTCACCGGCGCCCCACACGTCCTTGTAGTCGAGGGTGCCGTCGCCGGCGAGAAAAACGTACTGCGGCGGCACGTCCCAGTGTTGGGAAGCGTGCTGCAGAAAGTCGCGAATCGCCCACGGGCTCGCAACCCCGCCGTTGAACTCGTCATAGATATCGTCGATGGGCGCCACCATCGATGGCAGGCCCTGCTGCTCGCGATAGGTGGCGAGCGAGGCCGCCGCGCCTTCGAGTCCCGGCCCGGCGATCACGACCCACCGCCCCCTGTTTCCGGGATCTTTGAGGTTCGACGCCACGTCGGCCACAATGCCCGAGGTCGAAAGTGCCGCTCCCGCGGTGGTCGCGAGGAAGGGGAAGGCGGCGCCGCCGGTGGCGAAGCTGACGACGAAACCATCGTCACCCGCGACGATGTTGACGTGTTGGAGC
Organism: Candidatus Sulfomarinibacteraceae bacterium; assembly: GCA_963733915.1. Taxonomy (GTDB): domain Bacteria; phylum Acidobacteriota; class Thermoanaerobaculia; order Thermoanaerobaculales; family Sulfomarinibacteraceae; genus Sulfomarinibacter. The sequence continues at coordinate 366,676 of CAVTEP010000011.1, read as the reverse complement.
ACCACCGGACGGCGGGGATCTCTGAGGTCGAAGACCGAGATGTCCGGCGTGCTGAATCCACTCACCGCCACCACGGCTTGTCCGCTCGTCGCGGCGAGCAGCCGGTCCTCGAACGCCCGTAGGCGGCGCCGATACGCGAGATCGAAGCTTTCGAGGTAGAACTCGTCGAAATCGAGGCCGTCGGCGAGTAGCGCCGTCACCTCGACCGTGTTGTCCCCGGCGACGAGCAACGATTGCGGAAACTTCACCTCGAGACGATACGCGTCGTGACCGGACCACGAAAAGATTCCGCCAAGCTGCGTCCCGTTGACCCGCAACTCGACTCGGTGGTTGAGCGGGATCGGGGCCCTGAACGAGCCCTGGAGGTTGACGGTCAGCATTGCGGTGTCACTCGATGGAGCGACCCCGGGCGCAGCCAGCACGAAGGTCTTGCTGATGACCGATTCGCCCGAAGCTGGGAAGAAGTAATCCCACATCCAGTAGTCGGCCTCGGGGTCGGTCATCACCGAGGTCAAGGGCCACACGTCCTCCTCGAAGTGGAGGGTCTCGTCAAAGCTGCCCTCAACCCCAACATCGTCGGCCCAGGCGGTGCGGCTGGTCATCTTCCTGCCATGCCCGATGCCGAGCCAGTAGACGTTGTCCGAGGTGTAGATGCTGTCGATGGGTTCGCCGAAGAAGTACAGGCCGCTGTCGTCCGCGGCGGGTAGCCAGGCGATGCCCGGACGCGCATCCGTGGCATCGTCCTGCGGCGCCCAGCGCTCGGTGTTTCCGCTTTCGAATCCGTCGCCAAAGATCGAGATGTCGTCGTTCGGGTTCCCTGCCCGGCTGCCCGCCTCCAGCCACAGATTGCCCGCGCCGATCAGATTCGCGACAGTTGACGGATCGACATCCAGGGCCTTCGCCAGCCTCTCGGCCGGCACCCACACCAGCCCGCGGTCGCGCACCAACACCTTCGTCTTTCCGGAGAGAGAGCCGATGACGGAAGACTTTTCAACAGATGGGCGTCGCACGGTGCTCGTGTTGACTGTGCTTGACCTACCAACGGAAAGAACCTGCGCGTGCTTCTCGCTGGCGTCGCGCTGTTCAATAATGACCTCGAAGGGCCCAAAGCTCTTGCCGCTCCCCCAGGCGTCCAGTTCGTGGAGCAGGTAGACCACCGATTGACCCACCGACACGTCAAAATCGACCAACTGATAGGTACCACCCTGGATATGACGCAGACCCGGCATGAGACTGCCGTTGACCGCCTGGTAGTCAGTCTCGCCGGGTCTCAAGCGCCAGAGATTGAAACCGACGGTGCCCACCTCGGCCGAGGTCCGCCATTGGACCACCACTTCACCGTTGACGGCGAAGGCCTCGAAGTCGGCCAGCACCGCTGCGGTAGGGGCGGCCACCAGAACGGTAGCCGTGACGCTGTCCTGGTCGCTGGCCACCCTGGGCAGCGCGGTCAGCGTCACCGGATCACGCGAGGTGCCCTGGAGCGGATCGACCGGTCGACGGAGCTCATAGGCAAGAACAGCGCCCGCGGTCACGCTCGCGTTGGGCGTCAGCGAGAACCCGTTGTCGTCATCCCAGGTGCCGTCGCCTTCGAGATCCTCGGCGATCTGGGTATCCGCCTCGCCGTCGCCATTGGTGTCGACCCACAGCTCGGTGGGGTGGTCGAGACTGTCAAAACCCCAGAACCACGCTGTCGAGATATCGAAATCGTAGATGTCATCGGTATCGGAGAGATTGCGGAGCGTCCCCGGAAAGACTGCCGTAGCGCCCGGATCCACCGAACGCGTGCCGCCGCCCGAGAGGTCGAGCTCGGTCGGTGGTGCAACGGTCGTGGTGTCGGTGGAGCTTCCGAACAGGTTGTCTGGATCATTGCGCGAGATTGCGCCAAGGTGGATGACGTCGACCGTGCCGTCGGGTGTACCTGCGGGGACGTCTGTGACTACGAATATCAGCTGCGACGCACCGTTGGCCAACTGCAGGGTATTCGTGATCTCGATATCGACTCCAGGTGTGAAGACGCCGTCACCGTTGGCGTCCCAGTGAAACGCGAAATCCCAACCCCTTTCGCTCCACCCCTGGAGATCGAAGGTGTCAGTTTCGCCGGAGTTGTTGATGATCCGATGTCCATACGCCGCCGTGCCGCCCGCCGGCGCGACACCCGAGTTGTCGGGCAAAAAGATTACGGGGTCGAGAGCCCCAACGCCCACGGTCTCGTCGGTCGCTGTTGCCCACACGGTGGGTCGGCGGTCGGAAGTCGCGATCAGACTGGTAGACTCCTCGACGCCTATCGGCCCTCCGGGCGGGATCGTCACCCGGAACTCGTACTGCGCCGCGTCGCCGGGGGTGAGGGTTCCGGTGTTGATCGTGACGCCGCCGTCCCACAGGTTGTCACCGTCACCGGCAGAGTCGGTGGCGATGACCGTGCCGGTCGACGGATCGATCAGCTCGACCAACCAGTCGAGCTCGCTGTTCGGGGTGATCTCGTACGAGTCGTCGCCCAGACCGGTATTGACGACATCGTGGTAGTACGTCACCGCTCCACCCAGCGGGCCGAACCCTGCGTTGTCATACTCCACGACAACACCTGCTCTGACGACATCGTCGGTTACCGAGGTGTTCAGTGGACCTTCCTGGTCGGTGGAGATGGTTGCGGTGTTGGTGATCTGATTGATGGCCGGAGAGATATTCGGGTCGACCGTGACCTCGAAGGTGACGGTAATGGTGCTGAGTGGGACCAGGTTTACCGCGTCGGCGAGAGTCACCAGGGCGGCTGGATCGCCACCGCTAAAGGTCAAACCGGCGGCGACGTCGGAGAAGTCGATGCCCTGCGTCAGCGCCGGGAATGCCGAGCCCGAACGACGACGTTCGAGCCGGATCAGCGACGGATTGAAGTAACGGGCCGACAGAATCGGTTTAGCATAATCGTCGCTGGTGCCGTCCTGGCCGTTGGTGACCAGCGCCATCCGCTCGGATCCGGCAGCCGTCGCGCCCAGGTCGACCGTCGTGTTGTCGGTGTCGCCGTCGGCCTTGAAGAGATGCTCGACCGACAGCGACGGGTGGGTCAGAGCCCAGACCTCGAAGTCAACCGAAGTCCCATTGATCTCGGTGCCGACTGCCACCAGGCTTTCGGTGGCGTTCTGAGAGACGCCGTTGCCGAGGGCGACGAGGACGCCTTCGGCCTGGTTGCCGATGCCGTTGCCGTCGGCGTGACCGGCGCCCCATACCCAGGTGTTGGCGCGCGGAACGGCTGAAACCCCGGCGGTGTTGAACTCACCGGTGGCGTTGAGCCCGTTGCCGCCGTTGGAGCCCTGCACCCGCACCCGCTGTACCGTCCATTCGGACCCCCACTCGACCACCATGACAGTGCTGGTGGCCGCCGTAAGACTGGCGAAGGAACCGTCTCGAGTCCAGTTGATTTGGTCGGACCCCGAGGGGTAGAGTCTGGCGTGGCATACGGGGTGGTCGCGGTCGGTGGTCTCGTCCGAGTAGCAACCGGCACCGTTGAAGCCACCCATCAGCAACACCTGGTTGATGTCGGTCCAAGTAGCGGCGGCGATGTCGGTGCCGCTCGTTGATGCTCCGCTGTGGAGGACGCTTTCGACCGAACGCAGCCTGAAGCCGGCGGTATCGCACGCCGAGAGGCACTCGACGACTGTCACCACGCCGGACCAAGAGTCGCCGGTATCGCGCCGCTCGAGGCGAAGAACATCGGATGCCGTTGAAACGCCCAGATCACCGGTGCCGAAGGGGTCCTCGGTCAGCCGCGCATAGTCCTCTTCCGGGGCCCGGTCCCCACCGCCGTCGGCGGCGCCCTGAACCACTACAAAGTAGTCCTGAACCAGATCGTCATCGAGGGTCAGATCGTAAATCGTGTCGGTGAAGGGGCCGGGCGCGATGTAATACTCCTTGACCCGGAACACGGGGCTCGAAACGGTCACCTGGGTCGATCCCGGGACGGCAAAGGTGCCGGGCGGCAGCGAATCGCTGATGACGACATTTGTCTGGTCGACTGCTGTGTAGTTGGTCGCCCGGATGGTGTAGGTTATGGTCTCACCCGGAAAAACCTCGCCGCCCGCGTCTGAGCTCTTGAAGAAGGAGAGCGGCAGCGGGGTATATCCGACGTCGGTTGTCGAAACTGTGGTGCCGGCGACCGCCGTCACCGGTTGCGGGTCGTTGGCTGTGCTGAGAATAGCCCCGTCCGGGAAATCGGAATCGGTCTCGTCGACGTCGGTGGTGGCCGGACCGGCTTCCACAGTTGCCAGCCAGTCGCCATTGGTATCGGTTGAAACGATCTGCGGGTTGCCCATGGCATCGACGACCACGACGTCGACGTTCGCGAGATCGGCTTCACCCGGGTCCTGGACCCCGTCACCGTCGCTGTCGATGAAGACATGGCCGGTGATCTCGGCGTCGCCGACGATCGGCACTTGGACCGCGTTGGTGTCGGTCGACAGGGTTTCATCCGAGGCAAAGACCGCCTGGTTGAAAACAAAGTCTCCCGAGGTGCCCGCATCGACCACGGCCTTGAAGCGCAGGTTGATATTCTCCGCCACGTTGAGCAAGGCGAGCCTGAACTCGATGTTCGAGGCGTTGAGGATGCCCTCGGCGCCACCCCCCTCATCGCCGTCATCGGCGTCGGTAAGGAGTGTGAAGGCGCCGGCGTTCAGCGACCACTGCATCGAACCCGCGACGTAGGTGGCGTTGAGTGGAAACTGGTCGATGATCACGACGTCGCTGGCGGCGGCCGAACCCGAGTTTTCGATCTCGATGTCAAAGGTGACGACCTCATGGGGATGAACGACGGCGGGAATGCCGACGATGCTCTTGATGGCGGTCAGGGTCGCCCCTTCGACCACCGGTTCGACCTCGTTGGACAGGAAGTAGGGGGTCTCGTTGCTCTCGTAGCCCGCGCGGTTGGGGATCCTGGTGCCGGCGGGCGTGGTCGGGTTGACCCTGACGTCAAAGCTGAGGGTGGCCGACTGGCCTGCGGCCAGCGTGCCCGCAGTCCAGATCACCGCATTCTGCGCAGGATAGAAGGTGCCCGACGAAAAAGGCGCGGTGCCGGTCGGGTTGCTGCAGTTCACCGGGTCGATCGCGGCATTACAGAAGGTTGTGTCGGGCGGGATGGCGTCGCTGATGAATACGCCGGTCTCGGTGATCGAGCCGTCGTTGAGGACGTTGATGGTGAAGGTGATGACGTCACCGGGGCCCGGGTTGGTGTCGCTCACCGATTTCGTGAGCTCGACATCCGTCTGCACGACCTGGGCCGAGTCGAAGGGCGAGAAGGTGCTGCCCCCGAGCCGTGCCTCGGCGTGGCCCTCGTTGACCAGCAGCCGGGGGATGCCGCCCGGTGCCACGGGAATTCGGACCTGGTAGCGGACGGTGATGATGTTGTTGAGTCCGAAGGAAAACGGCGGATCGCCAGGGTCCCAGGGGGGTGCCAAGGTCAGTGGCCAGTCGAGCCGGTGCCGGCCGGAGGTTTCGATCGAGGCTACCGGTTCGACCGTGTCCTGGACCAGGTTGGGGTAGGTGATCAGGGTCGAGCCCGGAATGTAGTCGGTGCCCGTGACCCCGGTCGGCAAGAGGTCGAAGACCTGGGCCTGGGTCAGCGGTCCAAAGTCGTAGGATCTGATGGTCAGCGTGTAGGTGACGATCCGTTCGTCGGGATCGGCCGGGTCGATCGGCACCACGTTGATGTCAGTGACCTTGTCGATCACCAGCGCCGGGTCGAGAAAGAGCTGGTTGACCGGGTAGATCGTAAAGCCGGTATCGAGGGCCCAGTCGCTGTACTCCGTGTTCTCGGTCTCCTGGCCCCACGACACCGCGATCGGCTTGTTGGCGATGATCCGGGTGCCGGTCATGTCGTTGTCTGACGGGTCCCACACCTTGAAGGCGTTCGGGGTGCTCAGAAAGTAGGTATTGGTGGCCGGGTCATCGGCGGCGTTGGCGGCGCCGTCGGCATCGAGATCCACCAGATCGTAGGCGCCGTCGTTGTCGAGGTCGAACTGGACCCGGGTCCGGTCCTCGGTCGCTGCGACAAAGACCGGGTTCGCGTATAGAGTCCCGGCGGGCGGTGGCCCAGGGTTCGTCGGGTCCTGGTTCCCGGGCCCGAAGGAGACCGTGTAGGTGCGGGTCAGGAACTTCTTGGCCAGCCACGAATGGCCCCAGTCGCTGACGTTGGTGTTCCAGTCGTAGGCGGTGACGCCCCAGAAGTTGCGGTCCGACGTCATGCGAACTGTGGAGCCGGGAGCGATGTCGCGCCCGCCTCCGATATCGTCCATCGATCGCATCTGATTGGGCGGGATGTTGACGCTGTAGGTCCCCGAGCTGTCGGTGATGAAGACATCAATATCCGACAGCTGGTCGGGGTTGAGGATATAAACATTGGCCGGGCGATCGGCCGGGTTGCCGACGCCGGCGTTATCACCGGGGGCGGTGGTCACGTAGTCGGTCGAGTGCAGGATGTCGGGCAGCAGGGCGTAGTGGCGGGTGGCCCAGGTGCCGTTGCCGCCGGTGAAGATCATGCCGGAGATGGGAGCGGTGGTCGAGACCTTGGTGCCGGCGTTGATGGTAATGCCCAGAGTCGGCTGCGACGGAGTCGTCGATAAAGCCCATCGAGCTCCAGTGCTCGCCGCGGCCGAGGCTGAAGGAAACAGTGCCGGCGCCGGGGCTCTCGACCGTGATCTGGGTGTCCTCGAAGGCGACCAGGTCGAGCTCGACGTAGTGGAAGGGCTCGGTGACCGTGTCGATGGCGTACAGGTCCTCGCCGATCGGCACCGAGTACGAGCGCGCCGCCTCGACCGCCTGGCGCGAGAGGATCTCGGTCGAGCCGCCGATAAAGTTGGTCAGCGGGTACTGGCTGTGGATCAGCGACAACGGACCGCCGGTGGTCCTGATCATGTCACCGCCGTCAAAACGGAACTCGCTGTCGGCGCAAGCGCCCAGGACGGCGCAGCGTGGGTTGAGCTCGACCGCGTTGCAGAGCTGGGTGTATGCGGGGTCGGCCGACGGGACCGCGCACGAGGGGTCACCGTTGCTCACCAAGCCCTGGTCCGAGTTGAAGTTGACATAGTCGCCGCCCGCCAACACGTCGTTGGCGCTGCCGCAGGTGATATTGGCGTTGAAGTCGCAGGCCTCGCCGTTGGTGTCGTCGGCGTCACCGATCACGAGGGTCGAGAGCTGGAGCGGCAGCGTGACCGCAGGAAAGGCCGCTAGCGCGGGGTCGATGCCGTCCTCCCAGTGGTCGTAGAAATACCAGCTGGTTGTCGGCCGATGCGGTGGCGGTGATGACCGAGTTCATGCCGTCGTCGAACTGGGCGCCGCCCTGGGCGTTCTGGACCCGGTCCATCATGTCCCAGATGTGCTGCTCCCAGCCGAGGATGAAGTACTCCTGGACGCCGGTGGGCACTGTCTGGGCGCTCAGGACACCGGCCGCCAGCACCGCGATGATGCAGGCAACGACCGGCGCCGCGATCTGGCGGCGGGGCCGTCCGGAGGTGGTGCCGTTCTTCGAGATTGTCGCCATCGAGTGCTCCCTTGCAGAATCGCGCACGCCTGAATTGACCGGGGTTGATCTCCGGCCGACACCTTCAACGGCATTCACGCCCACACAACGCAATATCGGTGCCTGAAACTGCCGGTTATTCAGGAACCGTTCTCGACGGTTGTGTTCGAATTCGAGACACAACCGCTCATGACAATCATACCCCGAACGTAAAGCGATACTCCTGTGCGGCAAGCGTTTGCCGGTGATTTCCGCGGTGCTTTGACGGAGCTTTGACCTTCGCCGGGGCCCTGTCAACCTGGCAGCTCTTCAGACGTCTGAACCGCGTGCCCACGAGTGATCACTCACCGCATCCGAGCTTGAAAGGAAAGGAGAACACGATGAAGCGATCGATGATAACCCTCATGAGCCTATTTGCCCTGGCTGCGGCCGCGCCCGTCATGGCGCAGGAGGAGCCGCCGCCGATCGTCGAGGCCTCCCACAACGCGGTGGTCGCGTTCCTCGACCTGAGGCCCGACCAGGTCGCCGCCTGGGACGAAATCTACTGGATCCACCGCGACGCCGAAGAGCCTCTCAAGGAAGCCGTCGAGGCCGTTCAGGCCGAGATCGACGAGCTCTTCGAGGCCGGCGACCCCGACCCGGCCGCGGTCGGCGAGCTGTTCATCGAGCGTCGGGCCCTCGGTGAGGAGCTGATCGAGGTCCATCTCGTCTACCACGAGGCCTTTGTCGCTTTGCTCGACGATACCCAGACCAGGCGCCTCTTCTTTATCGCCCGCGCCGACGACGTGGAGAAGATCATCCCGGCCTTCAAGCTCTTCGAGCTGATCCGCAGACGCTGAACCATCTCCCGGGGGCGTGACGGCGGGGCTGCGGCCCCGCCGTTTTTTTGGGTGGCCTGTCGAGCTGGTTTCTACGGCAGTCAAGAGTCAAGAGTCAAGAGTGAAGGTCTCAGGGTTGGTGGGAGGGCTGGGTGGGCTTCACTCTTAACCCTCGTCATACCCGGTTGCGAAGCATCAACGCTCGCGGATGCGGGTCGAGGGCCTCAAATCGAGACCATCGATCACCCATCGGCTACGATGGCCGCCGAAGGAGCGCCCACCATGCAGCAACACAGCCGACGCGCATTTGTCGCCAAAGCCCTTGCCGGGCTCAGCAGCAGCGCGCTGCTCTTCGCTACCGATCGGGAAGCCCTGGTGGCGCAGGCGGAAGACCTGGCTTCGGCGGCCCCCAGAGCCCGGGAGGACTACTGGCGTCTGGTCCAGAACGGCTTCCGGCTCGAGCAGGGCCTCGTGTACCTCAATAACGCCTCGCTCGGACCGTCGCCGGCGCTGGTGACCGACGCTACCGAGGCCTTTCGCCGCCGGCTCGACGCCTTTCCCTCACGCTATATGTGGGGCGGGTGGTCCGAGGACCTGGAGGCGGTGCGGGCGAAGTGCGCCATCTTCCTCGGCGCGGATGCCGAGGAGATCGCCCTCATCCACAACACCACCGAGGGCATGAACCTGGTCGCCGCGTCTCTCGAGCTCGAGCCCGGCGACGAGGTCATTCTCGCGGACCACGAGCACCCCTCCGGCACCGTCCCGTGGCAGTACTGGCAGGAGCCGAAGGGCGCCACGCTGGTGCGGCCGACGCTGCCGATCCTCCCCTCCGATCCCGGCGAGATTGTCGAGGTCTACCGGCGGGCGATCACGCCGCGTACCCGGGTGATCTCGATGTGCCACATCGTCAACACCAACGGCATGATCCTCCCGGTCAAGGCGGTGTCAGAAATGGCCCGGCCGCTCGGCATCCTGGTGGTGGTCGACGGCGCCCAGGCGCCGGGGATGATCAACGTCGATCTGCACGACCTCGGCTGCGATTTCTACGCCGCCTCGGCCCACAAGTGGCTTCTCTCGCCCAAGGGGGTCGGCATCTTCTTTGCGCGCCGGCAGTCGCAACATCTGCTGAAGCCGCTGATCGTCGCCGGCGGCTGGGAGGACCGCACTATCCGTCGCTTCGAGAACTACAACACCCGCAATCTGCCCGAGGTCCTGGGGCTGGGAGTGGCCATCGACTTCCAGAACCTGGTGGGCGCCGCGCGGCGGCAGACCCGGATCTTCGATCTCAAGCGTCATTTCCGCGAGCGGATCGCGGACGATCCCGGCCTCGTGGTCAAAACTCCGGCGAGCGATGAGCTGTCCTGCGGCATCACGACGGTGGAGGTGGTGGGGCGAGATGTTCGCGAGGTCGCGCAGGCCCTGTTCGATGGCCACCGTATTGACTGCCGCCCGATGACCGCCTTCGACCTCAATGGCCTCCGCATCTCGCTGTCGATCTTCAATACCGAGGACCAGGTCGATGAGCTGATGGGAGCTCTGCGAGCGCTGGCGGCATGAGGCTTAGTCGACACTCACCCCGGCACTTGCGAGGACAACAGCCGATACGTCGGCAATCCCATCGTAGTAGCTGATGAAGCGATCGATTTCCTCGGCCCGCTGGTCGCCGAGGTTGCGCGCCCAGCGGTAAGCGATCGGCTGGTACCAGAGCTCGGCCTCGACGACGAAGGGGCCTTCGGCGTCCGACACCTCCACCAGGTAGGCGACTCGATCCTCACCGCCGATGAAGTTACGGTCGTCAATTGCGCCGCCGCGGACCGCGATGTTCTGGTCGGCGGTCGATTTGTCAAAGCCGTCGGGCAGCAGACGGTTGTCTTTCAAATAGCTGGCCGCCGACAGCAGCACTGTCGTGACCGACCCGTCCGGCTCGCCCATGATCACCTCGTAGATCTGGACCTGCTCCGGGTTGTCGATGGCGTCGTAATGGGGCTCGAAACGCGAGGGGTCGGCGTCATTGTCGTTGGCGACGATGGATCCATCCGGGTCGAAGCGCCCCGATTCGAAGATGGTGTTCCCGCCATGGTCTCGGACCGTCAAGTGGATCCAGGTGCGGCGCGAGGGATAGGCCGACGGCAGCTTGTGGCCTGCGAGATTGCTGATCACGACCTCGGCTCGGAGAGTTCCGTTCGAGATTTTGGTATACGCGAGCGAGACCGTTGCGGCGGCGGTGCGGAGGTTTTTCGCGGTTTGCCGAGCGGTGGTCTGCAGCTCCTGCGGCAGGGCGGTGACTGCGAGCTCCTGCCGGTGGGCATTGAGGACCAACGGCATCACAAAGTTCCCGCCGCGGAAGACGTGGCGCGACACCGCCTCGCGGGGCAGGCCGAGTACGCTCGAAATCGGCACCTCGCCTTCGATCACCGGCATGTGGCAGGACTGGCAGCTGCGGGCGCCGGCAAAGGCGCTGTGCCTCCATTCGAGGTAGGGCACCTGCTCGGGAAGCTCGCCGACCACCGCGCCCCCAGCGTCGAGAGTATGGGTGAAGAGGGTGTGGCAGGTGGCGCAGAGCTCGGAGCTCCGGATGTGCTCCCCCTGCTCGGGAAGAAAGCGGGAGGCCGAGCGCATCAGGCTCCGGCGACCGGCGTCGATCTCGTAGGGTCCAAAAACGTGGCGTTCGCCGGCGGGTGTCGAGGTGTCGAGCTGGAAGCCGGCGGTAAAACTCTCGTCTTCGCCGAGGTTGTCACTCTGGATCTGGTGGCAGACCGAGCAAGACACACCGTCGGCGGCCAGCAAACCCTGTGGACTCGTATCGGCGGCCAGCGGCAGATGCGAAAGGACCTCGCCCAGACGCCCCTCGGCGTTGGCTTGAAACCGGGCCATCGACATGTGGCAGGCCGAGCACTCGTTCTGGATCGCGGCCGAGGCGGTGGGATGAACCATCGTCTCCCGGCGGACGGCGGCCTGCCAGTAGGGATCGCGGGCAGCGTTGGCCATCATCGACCCTCGCCAGCCGACACCGATCGAGATGTCCTCGCCGTGCGGCGTCACGAGGCCGTTGTGGCAGGCCATGCAGCTGTCCGACGTGATAAAGAGCTCGGGCACCTGGGCGCCGGCGAACCAGGGTGCGATGGCGATCAGGCAGGTGGCTGCGAATGTCGGGAGCTTCTTTTTCATGGTCCTACCAAGCCTCGAAGAGCGTGCCGTCGAACCAGTCCCACAGCACGTAGAAAATCACCTGGGTGTTTCGTGTCGAGCGGCCGTTCAGAGGCGTGCGAAGGCCGATATTGAACATGATGTGCTGGCGCTTGTTGAGGGTGATCTGAATCTGCGGCACGATGTCGTATTTGAATTCCGCGTCGCCGGCGAAATCGCGTCCCGCGAGAAGCTCGACCATTGGCGACCAGGCGCGGCCGAATTCGCCGGTGGTCGTGGTCCACCCGAGGGCGGCCCGGAGAAAGCCGGCGTTCTCCGCCTGGTCCTTGTCGGCGGTGAGCTCGAGGCCAAGCTGGCTCTGGAGAAAAAATCCGGCGGGCAGGATCTGGCCCCAGGTAACGAAGGGCTCGAAGACCGTGGTGCCGTTGCCGAAACCAAGCTCGTCGTCGCCGGTAGGGAGGATGAGCTCGCCGGCCAGCGAAACGATCGTTCCCTTTTCCCAGCTGTGGTAGATGGCGCGTTTGAGGGCGAAAGCGATGTCACCCATCGAGGAGCTCCACCTGGTCGAACCATCGTTACTGACGACATCCGGTGTCTCGAGCCAGCCGAACGGCACCACGATCTCCCACTGGTTGCGCGGCCCGAAGCGTTGCTCGTAGACGAGCTTGTTGAAGACCGCACCGGGGCTTTCGGTGTCGATCAGGGTCGTGATCACCGCCTCGTCCTCGGGGAAGGCCTTACCGGTGACCAGCGCCCGCGGCAGATTGAGCTCACCGCGTGGCCACCTGGAGTCGGTGCAGAAGCTGCGGATGTGGTTGACCGCCTCCTGTACCTGTTCGACCGTGAGGGCTCTCTGGAAGGCCGGCATGTTCTCGGAGAAGCCGCGCGACGGCCCGCCCTCGTACGCGATTCCGACCCAGTCCGAGTCCGGCTCACGGTTAGCGAAATCGCAATCCGTGAAGTCGGGCAACGGAGTCGTGAAACCTATCAGGCTGGGGGGCGTCCCGCGCCCGTCGGAACCATGGCAGGCCGAGCAGGCGGCGCGGTAGATCTCGGGTCCGTTCTCCGGCGCGATGTCGTCCGCCGCTGCGCCCGGCACCGCCAGAAGCAGAATAACCAGCCAGCCGAGAGAACACGGGAGACCTGAAGTGGACTCTGGAGTTGTGGTGGTCTTTCCGGGCACGAGGACCTCCCGTGACAGCTCTTCGAGGCAACCGGACCGCCCCGACAAGCTGGGTGTTCGTGTCGCCCGTGTGAGCATAGCATCCCCTCATCGGTGAGCAATATTTTGTGATAAGTATCTGTATACATTCAATTTTTGTGAGAATTGTTCAATCGTCAAAGCGACGACATCGGCTCCACTGGGGGGCAGTAATGCCGGGTGTTACCCTGGTCCGGTGGACACCCCCGACCGAGGCCGCCGCGAGGTCGAGCACACCGCCGATTGGGAGCTCGAGGTGTGGGCGCCGGATCTGGCGGGTCTGCTCGCGGAGGCGGCGCACGGAATGTACGAGCTGATGGGCATTGAAGTGTCCGACGAAGAGCGCTGTCATCGGCGGCTCGAGTTCGAAGCCGAGGACCGCGAGCAACTGCTGGTGTCCTTCCTCGAGGAGCTGCTCCACCTCGCCGAGCTCGAGGATCAGGCCTTCGACGTCTCCCTGCTCGAGGTCGACGGAACCCGGCTCCTGGCCCGCCTCGAGGGGGGCTCGATCGTGGCGCGGACAAAGGAAATCAAGGCTGTGACCTTTCACCGGCTCCGGATCACGGAAACCGGGCGCGGGCTCTCGACGAGCATTATCTTTGACGTGTAGGGAGAACCATGGTCCAGCTGAGCGACCTCGAACAGACCGGGACCTACGAGTGGGAGATCCCGGTCTCGGTTCGCTCCGACATGCGGGTGCCGGTGCGGCTCTTTGCCAGCCGCCAATTGCTCGAGGCCATCGGCGGCGATGCCTCGCTCGAACAGGCGGTGAACGCCGCGACCTTGCCGGGGGTGGTGGGTCAGGTGTTGGTGATGCCGGACGTCCACCAGGGATACGGCTTCCCGATCGGCGGCGTCGCCGCGACCGAGCTGCCGAGCGGGGTGGTCTCGCCCGGCGCGATCGGCTACGACATCAACTGCGGTGTGCGGCTGCTGGCCTCGAGGGTGAAGCTGGCGGAGGTCGAGGGACAGATCAACGATCTCGCCTCGGCGCTCGACGCCGCATGTCCGAGCGGGGTCGGCAAGGGTGGACGGGTTCGACTCGACGACCGTGGGCTCGAACGGGCATGCCGAGAGGGCGGCGACTGGGCGCGCCGGGAAGGGTGGGGCACGGAGTCCGACGTCGCGCGGACCGAGGAGGGCGGATTTCTCGCCGGAGCTGATTTCTCGAGGGTCAGCCATCGGGCGAGGGAACGGGGGCGGCCGCAGATGGGCACCCTCGGCGCCGGCAATCACTTCATCGAGGTCGAGGTCGTGGATGAGGTCTTCGACCCTCAAGCGGCCCGCGTCATGGGGCTCGAGGAGGGCTGTCTGACGGTCATGATCCACTGCGGTTCGCGCGGCTTTGGTCACCAGATCTGTTCCGACTACGTGAAGTCGTTTCAGAAAGCGGTCCAGCGTTACGGTATTCGGCTGCCCGATCGGGAGCTTGTCTGCGCGCCCCTCGACTCGCCGGAGGGGCAGGCCTACGAGGGCGCGATGCGCTGCGCGGCCAACTACGCCTTTGCCAACCGGCAGGTGCTCGCCCACTTCGCCCGCGAGGCTTTTGCGGAGGCTCTTCGCGGCCGGACCGAGAATCCGCACCTCCACCAGGTCTACGACATCGCCCACAACATGGGCAAAACCGAGGAGCACCTGATCGATGGGAAGAAACGCCGGGTGTGCGTCCACCGCAAGGGCGCGACCCGCGCCTTCGGTCCCGGATTCGATGGTCTGCCTCCCGAGTATCGGCCGATCGGTCAACCGGTGCTGGTGCCGGGCTCGATGGGCACCGCCTCATGGGTGTTGGTGGGGACCAGCTCGAGCATGGAGCGCTCGCTCGGCTCCTGCTGTCACGGCGCCGGACGCACGATGAGCCGCCGCCAGGCCAAGCGCTCGATCAACGGCTCCGAGCTGCGCCGCGAGCTCGAGGGCCGGGGCATCAGAATCCGCGCCGGATCGTTGCCGGGGCTTGCAGAGGAAGCGCCGGCGGCCTATAAGGACGTCGACGACGTGGTGGAGGCCGTGGCCGGCGCCGGCATAGCCCGCAGGGTTGCGCGCCTCCGACCGGTTGCGGTGGTCAAGGGCTGATCCGGTTTCGCCTGCGGCTGCGCCGTGGCAAGCCGCCCGTCCGCCCGGATACAGGATGCAGCCGCCCGACCGCCCACCCGGGTTCAGGATACAGGCCCCACCCGGCCCACACCGCCAACTCGAAAACCCTTCGGCCCCGAACCCTGTTCCCTGAACGCTGAAAGTCAGGGAGAGGGTAGGAATCCCAGCTCGATGCTGTCGGCTGCGGTCACCGATTTCGAGAGAGGGCGTGTTCCCCGCACAGGTGTGATGATGGTCTGCGAGACGATTCGATCAGGACCAACCAGAGATTCCAGTTCGCGAAAACCGCGCTGTGCGGATGCCGGCGACTCGGTCCATTTACACTCGATGAGTGCAAACCGGCCGGCTGACGGAAAAATGAAATCGATCTCTCGTCCGTGGTGGTCGCGGTAGAAATAGAGGTCGGGGCGTCGACCCGAGTTTGCGAAATGCCTCACGATCTGTCCAAGAACGTGGGTTTCGAAAACTGCCCCAAGCATCGGGCTGTTTGCGAGGTCGTTGGTCGTTCGCGCTCCCAGCAGGTAGGAACACAGTCCGGTGTCCATGAAATAGAGTTTTGGTGTCTTGACGATCCGTTTGCCAAGGTTCTCAAAGTATGGTTCGAGGAGCGTGACAATGTTGGAGGCATCAAGGACCGACAACCAGCTCTTGACCGTGTTTGGACTCACGCCAAGATCGGAGGCCAGCGAACTGTACGAGATGAGCTGTCCGGTCCTGCTGGCGCACAAACGCATGAATCTATCGAAGTCGCGCAGGCTGCGGACGCCGAGCACCGTTCTGACGTCGCGTTCGAGGTATGTCGCTAGATAGTCCCCAAAGAAACGTCCCGGGTCGAGGCCTCGGCTGTGAAGCTCCGGGTAACCTCCGGTGAGCATCCACTCGAGAAGAGATTGGCGTTCGACAGTGGTGCCAGACCATTTTTCGAACTCCCTGGCGGACAGAGAGTGGAGGGCCAGCACGGACGCCCGGCCGGCGAGGCTCTCCGTGATGCCCTGCATCAGAGGGAACTTCTGCGAACCGGTGATGAGAAACCGCCCGTTGACATCGCGATGCGCGTCGATATCCGCCTTGACGTAGCGGAGCAGCGTCGGCGCGTACTGGACCTCATCGAGGATTACCGGTGGTTGATGTCGGTCGAGAAACGCGCCTCCTGACAACTCCGCCTCCTCGGCGACGGCCGGGACATCAAGCGATACAAAGCGGTGGTTGGCGAAGCTTCGCGTCAGGACGCTCGTCTTCCCAGCCTGGCGGCATCCGGTCAGCACAACGGCCGGTCTCGTGGCTGCCGATTCATTTAGACTGCTCTCTATCTCTCGTGGGATCCACATCTTGGGTATTCTGCAATTGAATTGCTGATTTGTCAACTATTCAATTGCAAAATGATGAGACGCGACGAGCCGCGCCGCGGCCACCGCCAGTACACCGGTGGCGAGACCCGCTGCGATATCGGTCAACCAGTGGATGCCGACCACCGAGGTCGAGAGAATGATGAGTATCCCGATCCACACGGCGCTCCAGCGGTACCGCAACTGGTAGGTGAAGCACAGGGCGACCATCACCACGGTCAGCGAGACGTGGAAGCTCGGGAAGCAGTTGTCGAGGCCGGAAATCGGGCGAAAGACTTCGATCAGGTCGGGCGCCCATAAATCCGACAGCAGGATTGCGCCGGACTCCGGCCAGGCCCAACGCTCCGGGACCGGGAAGAACAAAAAGAACGGCAGGCTGATCGCGTAGTCGGCCGCCACCGCAAGAGCGAAGACCCGAAACGGTTCGGTCGTCGGCCGCCGCGCCAGCGCCCAACCGGTCGCGAGCAACAGGGCGAGGAGCGCGAAGAAATATGCAAAGGAGAAGCCGTACACGACCACCGGCGAGGCGGCGTCGTAGGCCTCGACGGTGATCGAGCCCTCGAACCAGTGGGCGGCTCGCGCCAGCTGATAGCCGAGCTCGCGACCGACGCCCCATCGGTCCCTGATCGCGCCCTCGATCGACGTCTCCAGGAGATTGACGGTGAACACGGCTCCGAGCAGCCCGAGCGGCAGTCGGTGTCGGCGCAGCATTGACCGGGCGCGGTCGAAGCTGCGGGCCACCGTTGATGGTGGTCGCGAGTCGAGCCGTGCCGGACCGTGGGCCGAGACGCCGGAGGTGGATGAGATCTCGCGGCGGGCGATGCGGAGCTGCTCGTGCAGGGCCGAGGCGAGCTGCATCCTGTCGGCCGGGTCCTTCTCGAGACAGAGCTCGATGGCAATCTCGATCGTGCGCGGAATGTCGCGCCGCCGTTTGGAGATGGGCTCGGGCGGGCGCTTGAGAATTGACGACATCACCGCGGCTGAGCTCGAGCCCTGAAACGGCCTCTCGCCGGTCAGCATCTCGTAAAGGATGATGCCGAGGGAGAAGATGTCTGATCGATGGTCGAAACCGCGGCCGGTCACGTGCTCGGGCGACATGTAGGGCACCGTGCCGAGAAGGGCGCCGTCCTCGGTCAACTGCGGCACCGGGGACCGTGCCTGATCGACGAGGGTTGCACCATCGAAATGCGCCTCAGGTGAGTCGCCGACCAGCTTTGCGAGACCGAAATCGAGCACCTTGACGTGACCCGACGAGGACACCATCACGTTGTCGGGTTTGAGGTCGCGGTGGGTGATGCCGCTCTTGTGGGCGACCGCCACCGCCTCGGTCAGCTGCTCGGCAATGCGGAGGAACTCTCTCAGGGGCAGGCCGCCACGGGGAATCAACTCGCGCAGAGTACGGCCCTCGACCAACTCCATGGCGATGAAATGGATGCCGCGGTCGGCCTCGACGCCGTGGATGGTGACGATGTTGGGGTGGTTCATGGCCGCGACCGCTTTTGCCTCGGTCTGGAATCGGAGCAATCGTTCCTCGTCCGCCACCGCCTCGGCGGGCAGCACCTTGAGCGCCACCCGTCGTTCGAGACGCGTGTCCTCGGCGACGAAGATCTCGCCCATGCCGCCGCTACCGAGGCGATCGAGCACTCGGTAGTGGCCGAGCATCCCACCGATGGTCGGCCGCGACCGATCGCCCACAGTCATGTCAGGTGGGTCTCCTCGTCGGCCGCCGCCGCCGCGCCGCGCCGCCGGAACGCGAGAAGTGCCGCCGCCGCGGCGAGGGCCAGCAGAGCGACGAGCACGCCGGTCGCGATTCGGAACCAGAGGTTCGAAGGCATGATCCGCAGCTGATAGACCCGATAGGAAATGTTCGACATCGGGTCGAGATCGGCAGCGATGCCGCCGGCGCGTCGGAAATCCTCGGCCTCGAGCTGGTGCACGAAGAGATCGGATGCCTTGACCGTCACCGGAAAGATCGGACCGGCGCGGAAGATGTTGCGCTCCTGATCGAGCCAGGTGATGCGTTGCACGGGCGTCCGCTGACCGGTTTCCATGGCCAGGGTCGTGTCGCGAATCACGATCGGCTGGCCGCCGCTGTAGGGCCAGACGTAGCGGATGCGGTGGAGACGGCCCTGCATGAGGCTGACGATCCGCCGGGTCAGGTCTTCGGGGTCGCGGAAGCTGATTGGAAAGACCTGATCGGGGATCTCGGTGCCCGGAATTGCGCTCTGCAAACGTGCCGCGCCGTCGTGGATCTCGTCGAGCGTCCACACAAAGTCGATATGCTCGTGGAAATCCTCGTCGAATAGCACGAACTCGGTGCCGGACAACCGCACCGCGTGCCGCGCCGCCTCCACCATGGCGGCGGTTCCAGCCTCCGATCCGTCTCCAGCACGGACGTCCACCGTTACCGGCGCCACCTGCTCGCGGGCCAGCCATCTCAGATGTGCGAGGGCGGAGCGAGCCTCCGAGGCGTCGCTGATATCGACCCAGCGGGCGAAGTCACCGACGGCGATCTCCTCGTCGGGCATGCTTCGGATCGCCGACCTGATGTGTTCCTTGATTTCGGCCGACGCGGACCTCGAGCACACCAGGAGATCGTTGGGTATCGCCGACGGCAACCGCACGAACGCCACCGCACGGCCGACGGCCGCATCCTCGGCCTTCGCCGAGCCGTCGACGAAACGCGCCCGAGTGCCATCCCAGACGGCCGCGAGATCGGCCTCGCCGCTCGCCACCGCCCGCACCAAGTGGCTGCTGCTGTTGATTTCAGACTGAGAGACCGCAATGGCGGCCAGTGACTCGGTGGCCTCCGCCATGTGAAAGACGCCGTTGGCGCGGAAATAAAGCGACGGCAGAAAAAAGCTCGAGGTCGAAAAGAGGCTGTGGTAGAGAAAATGCAACCGGTCGGGGCTGGCGACGACGAGTGAGATCACATCCATTGGAGTGGGGTTTGGAGGCAGGCTCTCGCGTCTGGCGACGATGTACGAGTAATAGGTCGTACGCTCCGTCGCCGTGCTGACGTAGGTTGCAAGGACCTCCATGTCGGCGCCGAGCATTTCGGACACCACCTGAACGTAGGGTGTGGTGCGGGCAATGACTGTGCCGTCGGCGGGATTCCATCCGGCCAGGCGGTCGATGACCTGGCCGTACTCGAGCTCCTCCGGCGCAAAGCGGATTCCGGCCGTTCGCTGGAGGTAGTCCTGAAGCCGGCGGTCGGCCTCCCGGGTTTCCTGGTCGAGGGCGACGCCGACGAAAGTGACCCTGTCGGCCGCGACGGCGTCTGCCGCGGTCAGCGTGAACAGACACGGAGGCAGAGCGCCCACGCGCCGCGGAGGAATAAGCGAACCAATGTCTTCTTCCTGATCACCGGGGTTGAGAATAACACCGGCTGGCGGACAAACGCGGGGTCAGAGAGGGATGAGGTCCTGCAGGTGTTCCTCCGGAACCACCCAGTCAGTCGGCTCACCGCCTTCGAGGCTGGCGATGGCGTGGGCTACGGTGTCACGGATGTATCGGCCCCAGATCTTGACCGGTAGGCTCTCGATCTTGATCGTCGACGAGGTGGCGAGGCGCAACATGTACTCGATGATCGACGACGCATTTTGCGCGATCCGGCCGTACTCGCTGGCGAGCGAGCGCTGGTCGAGAATTCGCTGCTCGTGGACGCCGGCGCCGAACTCCGACTCCACCAGGTCTTCAAAGGAAGTCAGGATGAGCTCGACCCGGAAGGTCCGGCGGCAGCTCTCGATATAGTCGCGGAAGCGCTCATCGAGTTTCTCGACCGCCAAACCACGGCCGGCAGCGAAGCTCCAGTCGATGCCCTCCATGTTGGCGAGGATGATTTGGTTCGGCGGCAGCTCGAGATCGACCGCGTAATGGATGCCGGTATACGCGCCGGCGTGGACCTCGCGGTGGAAGGCCCAGGTGTACTCGAGGCTGTCGAGAGAGGCCTCGATGGTTTCGAGCTCCGCTGGCGAGCCGATGATCTTGACGCCGATGACGTCGTCGACCCGTAGCCGGTCGGGGTCAAAGGTGATCCGGCCGGAGCGGATCCGGTCGGCGACGAGACGCTCGGCGGCGCCGCCGACGGCGGCCGGTGTTTCCGCCGGGCCGAGGCCGTTGGGGTGGGGCTCGCCCCGGTGGACCGGCCGGCTCCCAGCGAGAGCGCGGGCGACGGCGTTGATTTCGCCGGTGAGCTGTTCGGCCACTCGACGCGAGACCTTGTCGGCGATGCGCCGGATCCGCTTGCGGCGCACGATCGCAGCGAGCTTGCCGTTGCGCAGAGTGACGAGACTCATGCGAACCGGGGTGCGGGGGAAGAACTCCTCCGGCAGCTGGCGGTACCAGTCGATGAGTTCGGCGACCCGGCTCGAGGGGTGGGCGGCGGCGGCGACGATCGCCGACCGCACCTCGTCCTTGCTGGTAATCCGCTCCAGGTAGAGATCGCCGCGGTGAGCTGTTCGACAAAGATCGGCCACGAATCGCCTGACCACGGGAGCGGTGATCGCGCGTTCGAAGGTAAAGATTTCAGTCACCACGCGTCCGTCATCGGGCTCGAGCCGATCGGCGAGCCACCGGGTGGCGACATCGAAGAGTCGGTCGCGGTGGGTCAATCCGGAAAGGTACATCTTGCGACAGGCTTGCTGATCATGCGGTCCGGTGCGATCGTCGCACCCACCCACCATGGTAGCGCCGATTGGAGCTTTCTGGCCGATCCGAACCGCCGCGCTCCGGTCCGGATATGCGGCCTAGGGCACCGCGGCTGACCACCTCGAGGCGTGGCCGAACTCGAAGCCGTCGGCAAAGATCTCGAGCAGCATCCAGGGGCCGTTCTGTTGGCCCATCCGCCATGGTCCGCCGCGGGCGGTCGGCCACGGCAGGCAGTTGGTGCCGGAGCCGGGCACGCTGAAGACGTCGAGGCCGTGGTCAAAGGTCTGGACAAAGATCTCGAGCTGGCCGTCGCCGTCGAGGTCGCCGACCGTGGGTGCGGCGGGCGCGCCGTTGCCGTTGCCATTGTGCCCGGGGTTGGGGAGGGCCAGATCGTGGAGCACCGCGCCGGCCGCCGAGAGAATCATGAGGCGCCCCGAGTCATGAACGTCCGGGTCGCCGTAGGTGGTCAGCAGAAGCTCCGGCGACCCGTCCCGATTGAGGTCGGCGACGGTCACCTCGGAGCTGAACATGATCGGCTTGGAATGGCGGTAGTCGGTCCGCCACAGACGGAGGCCGTCGGCGTCGAACGCATACACGTAGCCGTCGTTGAGCGAGACCACGATCTCCGGCCGGACGTCGCCCGAGATGTTCACCAGGGTCGGTGCAGGCACGCCGGTCGGCGGGTACCAGCCGTCGACGTCGATCGGCGCATTGCCGCGGGGTAGCGTTTCCCAACCGGCCTTGCGCCGCGCCGACCGGCTGCCGTCGCCGTGTGCGCCCTCGAGGACCATGACCGCATACGCCTGCGTCACGTACGGGATGTAGCGCTCGACGTTGGGCACGCCCACCACCTCGTTCAGCCCGTCGCCGTCGAGGTCGACGACCCCCGGCGGCGACGCTGTCCACTGCAACCACTCGGTCCAGTCGGGGTTGGGCCAGGGGCCGGTATGGAGGTGGTAGTGGTCGTGCTCGACCCCGGGGACGGCCCAGCGGATGAACTGGCCCCAGGTGAGGCGGTTCCCGACCCAGGGGGCGCTGCGGTTGGTGTAGTAGCCGGAGGCGTCGACGGCAATGCCGTCGTGGTTGAAGGCCTGGATGTGGTGATTGTCGTAGGTCGTGAGGATCTCGAGCTCCCGGTCGTCATCGATGTCGCCGATACCGACGTTGAGGCCGTAGCAGCCAAAGCCCGAGTGACCCTGACCGTTGCGATCGGCGTCATTGCCGGCGCCGGTCAGCGCGTTGTACCGGGGCCAGGCCGGGACGTGCCCGCCGGCCGGCTGGTAGGTGCTGCCGTCGGGGCTGAAAACGAAAACCTGCGCGCCGCCGTCGGCGGTCGGCACGGTCTGGGTCGTACTGACCACGACCTCGATCGTGCCGTCATGGTCGAGATCGGCGGCGGCCATCCCACGCACCTCGGGCGAGCTGCCGCCGGTGGTGGTGTCGGCCGGCCAGCCGTCCTTGATCCTCATCTCGCCTCCGACCCACTCCCACGCGAATACCTCGTGGGCGCGGCCGGCGACGATCTCGACGATGCCGTCGCCGTCGAGGTCGGCCACCACATGGGGTGCGTAGACGCGCCCCTGCTGGTCGGTGGTGCGGTCGAGAAGGACGCCGCCGGCGTCGAAGACATAGACATCGTAGGAAGCGGCGACGAGCTCGTTGTCGCCGTCGCCGTCGAGGTCGAAGACGACCGGGGACGCGTACCAGCTCGTCTGGCCGCTGAGATTGCGGACGAAGACCGGCGCCCGTACCGGCGCTCCGCCTCCCGCAGCGGTGCAGGGCGGCGGCATGGCTGCCGCCTGCGCGGCAATCAACGCCGGGATGAATCCCAAGAGGTTCAGGATCGTGTTCGAGTGCATAGTGTCGACCCGCATCTTCTCAACCACCATTGTCGGTCCTGGAATGCGGCAATCGCGGTGACGGGGACCACGTCGAATCACGATCGGTCAAACGCGCGAGAGGTGATAGGCTCGACTCCGCACGCCCGTCGAACGACCGGCAG
The DNA here is from genome assembly GCA_963733915.1 of Candidatus Sulfomarinibacteraceae bacterium. Taxonomy (GTDB): domain Bacteria; phylum Acidobacteriota; class Thermoanaerobaculia; order Thermoanaerobaculales; family Sulfomarinibacteraceae; genus Sulfomarinibacter. Next base: position 343,920 of record CAVTEP010000011.1, on the reverse strand, counting down.
TGATCGACGAACCGTCGTGCGGGAGCTTCGTGAACGGGGCGGATCATCATGACTGACACTCAGGCAAAACCAGGATCGGCAGCCGGCGGTGGCGATACGCAAGTGGAAGATCTGGCGTCGGCGCCATTGCGCGCCGACAACCTGAGTGATCCGATGCTCGACCTCGAGGAGCTGGTCGAGGGCGGCGACCTCGGCGCCCTGGACAGTTTCGTCGGGCTCCTCCATCCAGCGGACCTGGCGGCGCTATTCAGCGTCCTACCCCGCCCGCTGTGGCCCAAGGTTATTTCGCGCCTCGACATCGATCGCATCTCCGACCTCATGGAGGAGCTCCCGGACCACCTGCGGGATGACCTCGCCGAACATCTCAAGCACGACGAGCTGACCGGGGTCATCGAGGCCATGGCGTCGGACGATGCCGCGGACGTCCTCGCCGATCTGCCGGCGCCGCTGGCCAGAAACCTCATCGAGGCGCTGTCGCTCGAGGATCGCCACGAGGTCGAGACCCTGCTCAAGTATCCCGAGGATTCGGCCGGCGGTCTCATGCAGGTGGAGCTGGTCTCTGTGCCCGAGACGGCCACCGTCGAGCAGGCCACCGAGGCCATCCGGGCGAACGCGGAGGAGGTCAGTACCTTTCACTTCGTCTACGTTGTCGACGTCGAGCAGCGCCTGGTAGGTGTGCTCAACCTCGGCGCCTTGCTGCTGGCGTCACCTGACCGGTTGGTCGGCGATCTCATGAAACGCGACGTGCGAGTGGTCAACCCAGAAATCGACCAGGAGGACGTGGCGCGTCTCTTTCGTCGCTACGACCTGGTGGCCCTGCCAGTGGTGGATGATCGCGGACGCCTCCTCGGCCGTATCCTGCACGACGATGTCGTCGACGTCCTCGACGAGGAGGCGGACGAGGACATCATGCATATGGCCGGCGCCACCACCCACGAGCCGGAGCTGGTGTACACCGACCAGTTGTTCAAGATCGCAGGCGTCCGTTTGCCGTGGCTCCTGGCGACCCTCGCCGGTCTCACGGTACCCGCCTTCCTGGTGTCCGCCTTCCAGGTTTCCTTCCCGAACATGATCACTCTGGTGCCCTTTATCCCGGTGATCGGCGCCATGGGTGGGAACGTCGGCTCCCAATCCTCCACCATCGTCGTACGCGGTTTCGCTACCGGACGGGTGGACCTCCACAACCTCGGGCGGTTCCTGATCAAGGAGCTGGCGATCGGCATGTTGATGGGGATGGCGTGCGGTCTCCTGGCCGGCACGGTGGCCATCGTCTGGCGCGGCAATCCGCTCCTCGCGGTGACCGTGGCCGTGTCGATGACGGCGGCGATGATCACCGCCGCGCTCCTGGGGGTGCTCGTACCCTGGCTGTTCCGGTGGTTGCGGATCGACCCCGCCATCGCCGCCGGCCCGCTGGTCACGACCATCAACGACACCACCGCCATCGGCATCTACTACGTGGTGGCGTTATTCCTCATCGCCCGCTGATCCGCCGTCTCCGCACACCACCAGCAGCGGTGTGCCGTCGCGGATGATGTGGAGAAGTGCACGCGAGTCGTCGGGCGGCACCACGATGACCAGGGCCGGAGGCGGCACCACGGGCGATTTCCCCCACAGGCGTTGCCAACCGGATCCGAGACGGTCGGCGATCCGCCGCCACCAGCCGATCGGAGGGTCGGGGCCGAGGTGGAGCTCCCAGGAGTTGTCGAGGCCGACCGCGATCTGCACCGGCATGTCGCGTTCAGGGTTTGGAACCGGGGTCGGGGGTTCGGCGTTTTCGTCGTAGGGCACCAGGGTCGGCGGCGCCACCACTGCCCGCCACTCGACCTGTGGATCGCCGACCACCTTCCAGGTCGCGGGTAGAAAAGCTGACAGCGGGTCGTGCGGCGTACCCGGCGGCCGCCGCAGGACGAGCCGCACCGCCCTCACCGGAACCCGTTCCAGCTCTATGCCGCGCACCATGACCTGGAGTGCGTCCGACGAGATGTCGAGGCGCAGGTAGAGGGACGGCGTCCTCGCCAGTCGCAGCTCGAGCTCGGCGGCCGACTCGGCGGCCGCGGCCGGCGCTGCGCTAGTACAGATACACGCGAGCGCCAACAGGAATCGTCTGATAGACAAACTCGAGGTCCTCGTCGCCGAGGCGCACACAGCCGTGAGTGACACCCTGGCCGAGCAGCGTTTGGAAAAGGGTGCCATGGATGATGTAGCCGTCACCGAGGTAGAGGGCGTAATCACCGAGCGACACCCGGTCAACCCGCAGTGAATAATCCTCTGGCGGTTCAAAGCCCTCCTCGACGAACGCCCAGTCGGGTTTGGTCCAGATCGGGTCCCGCACCTTTCGGATCACCCGCCGTTCACCGAGCGGTGTGTCGAAGGTCCACACTTTTTTGCCCGACGGGTGAACGAGCACTGTGCCGCTGCCCGTGGAACAGATCGCCTCACGCAGCAGGGTCTCGCCGTTGTACACCAGCAATCGATTTCGAGAGGTGTCGATGACCACGTAGCGGCCACGGGGCCGCAGAGCCGCCAGGCGACCAACTGCACGCTCTTCCGCTTTGGAGTCAACCTCAGCGGCGTTGCAGAGCGCCGCCCGCCGATCGATTCGAAAGACGGTCGTCCGATTCCCCAGAGCTGTCTGCAGGATCACTACGGTGAGCACGAAAAAGGCGATGGCGCCGCCGATCCACAACATCCACCGGTCGCGGGGCGGCGGCGGAATCAAGACCTCGAGATCTTCGGTGTCCATCACAGCGTCCCCACGATGGTCACGGGAGTGCCGACCCTGACCTGCGAAAACAGCCGATCCATGGCCTCGTTGCTGAGGGCCACGCAACCGTCGGTCCAGTCGCGGCCGGTGCCGCCGTGGCCGTGGACCTCGATCAGGCTGCCGGCTCCGGTCCCGCGGGGCACCTTCGCCGCTGGCCTCGGCCGCGCGGTAGCGGCGCAGGTCGGCGGCGTTCGGGTAGTCGATCAGCAGGGCGAGGTGGTACTTGGTGGCGCCGCCGGACTTCTTGACCGTGATCCGGTAGCGCCCCTCGGGAGTGGCGCGGTCGCCGGTGTGCAGCTTGCGTTCGAGCCCGTTGCCGCCGAGCTCGGCTGAAAAGACCGCGCGCTCGCGACCGCCCTGGTACAGAATCAGCCGACGCCGAAGCTTGTCGACGATGATCGCGGCACTCCCGGCGCGCCGCGACTCGGCGATGGTCTCTGCGGCCTGGGCCCGCCACAGCGCGAGCAGGGTCGGGTCGGAGAATCGCTCGATGCTCCGGCTCCAGGAGTGGTCGAGACCTGCGGCGAGGACCAGGGCCTCCTCGGCGTGGGCGAGGGCGGAGGCATACTTACCGCTCTCGGCGAGCTTGTGGGCGGTCGTCACGTGGTAGCGCGCGGACGCCGTTTCGCCGGCGTGACTGCCGTCGACCCCGGCCAGGCCGACCCTTCCTTCGGCCGCCTCGATCCGGACTTCGGCTCGGGACAGGAGCGAGGCAAGACGGGCGGCCTGTTGCGGATCGTTCCGTTCGCAACGCGGCAACGGCACGGCCCGCGGTGAGCGCCGCCCTGTTCCAGGCCGCCGGGGCGCGGCCCGGTTCACGGCGCCAACCGGCAACGGCGTTTTCTTTTGCGGTCGCGACCTCGGCCGCGGCTATCAGGCGTTCGACCTCGGCCGCGGCCTCGGGGTCAGCCGGCCGCAGCTCGCGGGTCGCCCGGTTGAGCGCCGCGCGAACCCCGTCCCAGCGTCCGGGATCGACCGGCGCCTGCGAGCAGGCAGCTGCAATCGTTGCCGCGACCAGGATCACAAACCGGCGGAAGCGCCGGCGGCGTGGCGCCGCCGGCGTCCGGTCATCCGCGACCCGGTTCAGCACCCGAGCTTGGCCTTGGCATTCTCCATATCGCTGACCACCGCGTTGAGACCCTCGAGCAGGCCTTCAGCCATGGTGTTGGCCTCGATGTAGTTGCCCTCGTCGGCGGTCGCCTGCACCTGAACCAGTTGTGCCCGCAGCCCGTCAACGTTGCCGCGCATGATCTCGAGGTCACCGGCAAAGCCCTTCGGGCGCTTGCGACAGGTGGCGAGGGCCTCCAGAAGCCCGTCCGCCGTTCCCAGTTCGGCCTCGATGGTGGCGACGGCGCCCTCCACTGCTGTCCGCATCTGCTCCTTGCCCGACACCGCGGCATCCTGTGCCGCCACGGCCGCTTGCTGGGCCGCCGTCAGCAGCTCCGTTGCACGCTTGTATGACCGGGTCAGGGCGAACTTGGCGTTCTGCACCTCGACCTCGGCCGTCGCCGCATTGAGGGCCCCCTGTGCTGCCTCCCAGGCATCCGGCGCGTAGGTGGCGGCCTCCGCCTCACCGGCCGCGCTCAGGGCTGACTGGGCCTGGTTGATGGCGTCCTGCGGCGCCTTGGCGCAGGCGCTCAGCAACACCACTGCGATCGCGACGACGAGACCTACAGACACACGACAATTCCTCGACATCTTGTCCTCCTGTTAGGGGTCCCGGCGGCCGCCGAGGATGTGATTACCGCGGTCAGGGCGGCCCGAAGACCCCGATCATCCCTTCACGCCGCGAATCGTGCAGGGGAACTATACACCCGAATTCTCATGCCGATGCCGATCGATCTGCGAAGTTCGACAAACGGCCTGCCAGACGCACCGGTTGGGTTTGGCCGGGATACTATGTCAACCGAGGTGTTTCTTGATATCGGTCATTGTTTCTTCGCGGACGAGAGGCCACACTGTCGTAGGTCCCTCGATCGCCGCTAGCGGAGTATTCAGTGATCCCTTACGGTGATTGAAGTCGGGAGGTAGCTGCGATGGTAACGGGTGACCGGCGGTCTCAGGATGATCCGGGAGGCGGCGGTCTGCTCCCCGGGTCGGCCTCGCTTGCGGTGCTCCTGATCGTTTTCGTCACCCTGGCGCTCCTGACGCTGTTCGCCATCATGCGCGGCGGTGTCGGACACGTGGCCTCGGACGCCGGCGGCACCGAGTCCTTCGGTCCGGCTGACTTTCCGGAGATCGACTTCGACCGGCCGTTGCTGGCTGAGGTCGAGGCGGCGGGCTCGTCGCCCGAGGCCGAGACCTACCACGTGCCTCCGCCGCCGTTCTCGAACGAAGACATCTTCCCTTGCTCACAGTGCCACGCCGACATGGAGGTCAACCTGGAACGCCGGCAGCTCGAGGATATGCACGACGACATCGTGCTCGACCACGGGCCAAAGGACCGCTGGTGTTTCGACTGCCACAACCCCGGCGACCGCGACCGGCTGCGGCTCGCCAACGGCACCCTGATCGGCTTCGACGAGTCCTACCGTCTGTGCGGCCAGTGTCACGGCACCATCTATCGCGACTGGCGCGAGGGCATCCACGGACGCCGCGAGGGCTACTGGAACGGTGCCAAGAGCTATCTGCTGTGCGCCCACTGCCACAACCCGCATGCGCCCCGGTTCCAACCGATCAAGCCCCTGCCGCCGCCGGTGCGGCCACAGTTCCTGCAAAGGGTGGCGGAGGAGGTCCGCAATGAGTGATGCAATTCGTGACCGGGACACTTCGGGTGATGGGCTCGATGCTTCGTTCGACCGGCGCTCGCTGCTGATCAGCAGCGGTCTGGCCGCCATGGCGGCGGTGTCGGCATCGGTTGCGGGTGCTTCGACCGGGTTTGTCGAGCGGATGTTACGCGAGCGGTTCACCGAGCTGAGCCCGGAGCGCAAGGCCGAGATCCTCGACGAGCTCGAGCGCGAGTACAGTGCGCGTTACGGCCGCGAGGTGATGGTCGCCGACACACCGTCGATGACGGGTGTTGAATTCGCATACGGCCTCGACATCGCGCGCTGCGTCGGCTGCCGGCGCTGCGTCTATGCCTGTGTGCACGAGAACAACCAGTCGCGCGACCCGCAGATCCATTGGATCCGGGTACTGCGGATGGAGAAGGAGGAGGGCATCGACCTTGCGGAGTCGACCGCCTACTACGAGCCCGAGCTGGTTCCCGAGCCCGACGCCTTCTACCTGCCGGTGGCCTGCCAGCAGTGTCGAAACCCACCCTGTGTCAAGGTCTGTCCCGTCAAGGCGACCTGGCAGGAGCCCGACGGCATCGTCGTCATCGACTCCGACTGGTGCATCGGCTGCCGCTGCTGCATGTCGGCCTGCCCCTACGGCGCCCGTCACTTCAACTGGTCCGAGCCGGAGATCCCATCGGCCGAGATCAACCCGAACACCCACTACCTCGGCAACCGGCCGCGGCCCAAGGGCGTCGTCGAAAAATGTACCTTTTGCATTCACCGCACGCGGATCGGGAGGTACCCGGCGTGCGTCGAGATCTGCCCGGTAGGGGCCCGCAAGTTCGGCAACCTGCTCGACGAGGCGTCAGAGATGCGATACCTGATGCGGGAGAAACGGGTGTTCGTGCTCAAGGAGGAGCTCAACACCCGTCCGCGTTTCTACTACTTCTACGCGACCTGACGCCATGATCCGCGATATTTTCTCGTTCGTCACGGGATCGGCCCGCCTCGCTCTCAAGGGTGGCCGCGCCTACCACCTGTGGCTGGCCGCACTTTTCGCCCTCTTCCTGTGGGGCGCCACCGCATGGTGGCAGCAGTACTCGCAGGGGCTGATCGTTACCAACATGCGCGACCAGGTGTCGTGGGCCTTCTACATCGGTAACTTCACCTTTCTGGTCGGCGTCGCCGCCGCCGCGGTCATGTTGGTGATCCCGGCCTACGTCTATGACTGGAAACCGATCAAAGAGATCGCGATTTTCGGAGAGCTGCTGGCTGTTTCCGCCATCGTCATGTGCATGCTCTTCGTGCTGGTCGATGTCGGACGCCCGGATCGGGTCTGGCATTTGATACCTTTTGTCGGCAGCCTCAACCTGCCGTCCTCGCTGCTCGGTTGGGACGTGCTGGTGCTCAATTTGTACCTGGTGCTCAACGTCGTGATCGTCGCGCACTTGCTCTTCACGGCCTACCACGGACGCCACTACCGGCCGCGGTTCGTGGTCCCCTTGCTCCTCTTTTCGATCCCAGCCGCGGTCGGGATCCACACCGTCACCGCCTTTGTCTACGCGGGGGTGGCGGCGCGTCCCTACTGGAACTCCGCGATCCTCGCACCGCGCTTCCTCGCCTCGGCCTTCTGCTCGGGGCCCGCCATCCTCCTGATCCTCTTCCAGATCCTCAGGCGTACCACCTCGATCAAGATCAAGGACGAGGCAATCTGGAAGATCGCCGAGCTCATGGCTTACGCCATGTTCCTCAACCTCTTTCTCTTCGGCGCCGAGATCTTCCGCGAGTACTACTCGAACACCCACCACCTGATCCACACCCAGTACCTCTTTAGCGGGATTTACGGCCACAAGGCGTTGGTCCCCTTCGCGTGGGCCTCGCTGATCGCGAGCGTGGTCGCTTTCCTGCTCTTTCTGATTCCGGCCACCCGCCGCAACTTTGTCACTCTCAACCTCGGGTGTCTGCTGATCTACACCGGGGTCTATATTGAAAAAGGAATTGCCCTGGTCATCCCGGGCATGACCCCCGACACCCTGGGCGAGTTCTACGAGTACGTACCGACTCTCACCGAAGTGCGGATCGGCGCCGGCATCTTTGCAATTGGCTTTCTGGTCTTCACGGTGCTTTGCAAGATCGCGGTACCGATGCTGGTTGACACCGGAGGGGGCGCGGTCGATGAGGTCCCTGAAGCCGCGGGACCGTGACCGCGAGACCGCTCCTCGGCGGTGTGTCTCATGTTTTCCGCGAAGCGGGTTGGTTCCCCAGCCCCAGGAAGAGCTGCAGTCCTTCGTCGATTGCGGCCATCTCTCGGTCGGAGACCATGCCGAAAAATCATATTCTGTTTCAAGCCGGTTGTTTTTGGGATGCACATACGCCGCAAACAATCAAAGCCCCCGGGGCTGAAGTCCGTGCTCACAGGTCGGTGCCCGATCAGAGCGGGAAGAAGGTCACCAGCAAGCCGATAACGGTGAAGAGAAACAGAAAGGGCACAAAGAAGTAGCCCACGATGTCGCGGGCCTGGATGCGGAGACCGGCGCCCATGATCGGCAGGACGATGAGCAGGAAAAAGGGCTGCAGGAGGTTGGTCAACGATTCGCCGTAGGCCACCGCCATGGCGACCCGGGCCACATGACGGTTGAGCTCGCCGGTTCCCACCGGGCCGGCGAGCTCGCGCACGGCCTCTACCAGGGGAGGTCCGATCACCGCCCACTCGCCGCCGGCCGAAGGGATCGAAAAATTGACCACACCGCCGAGCAGGAAGGCGGCGGCGGGCAGGCTTTTCAGGGTCACCAGCGAGGCCATCCAGCCGGCGATCGCCTTGCCGAGCCCGGTGGCCATCATGATCCCCATGATGCCGGCGTAGAAAGGGTACTGGAAGACGATCCCAGAGATGTTCGAGCAGGCGCGGCTCATGGCCACCACGTAGCGGATCGGCGTACGGTGGAGCATCATGCCGAAGATCAGAAAGCTGAAGATCATGATGTTGAGGTTGAGGTCGAATCCCCGGCGTGTGAAATGAAGCCCGATCGCGGCAAGGCCCATGGCAATCACGACGATCAGCACGACGACGCTGTTGTTGAGCCGGTCCGATGGAGTCGGCGGTTGCGACTTCAGGGCCTCGGACTCATCGGCCACGGTCGACTCGCGAGCGCCAAGGTCACCGGTGCGGAGCTCGTCGATCTCGATGAGGCTGCCGCGCGGCCGGACGAACCACATGATGGCGGTGCCGCCGATGAGATAGACGGCCATGACCGTCAGGTTGAGCGGGCTCGCCAGGGTTTCGGTCACCGGAATGGTGGTCGGCAGCAGACCGGTTTGGATGAGGAAGTTCCCGGGGGTGTTGAGAAGCAACGGAATCGAGCTCGAAAGCCCGGTCACCCATGACTGGCTCGAGAGGAAAACGCAGGCGATCAGGAACGGGTAGTGGATGCCTCGCACCCGGAGGGCGAGCTCGCGGCCGAGAACCGCCGCCAGCACCATCCACCCCCAGCTGACGAGGTCCAGAAGGCCCCCAACGATCAGGACCGTCAGGTACACCGACGCCGGATGGGTGATCTTCAAGGCCAAGCGGTCGATCAGCCGCGCCACCGGCGCCGACAGGGCGATCGCGTAGCCGGTCACCAGGATCAGCACGATCTGCATACCGAACTCGAGCAGCATCCAGATGCCGTCGTACCAGCCGGTGAGGACCTCGACCGGGCTCGCTCCAACCCATGCAACGGCGGTGACCGCGGTGATGACGGTCAAGAGAACGGCGAAGACAAAGGGGTCCGGCAGCCACCGCTTGAACCCTTCTGCGCACGCGCCGCCGATTCGAGCCAGCATTCGACCCCCTCGCGAAAGCTAACGATTCCGACTGAGCATCATAAGCTGACAACTCGTCTCAGATCAAAGCTCGTGACCAGGGGAGGGTGGGAATTCCTAATTCCTCATTCCTAATTCAGCATTTGCGCCAGGTCCGCCTCCGCGGCGGGCTTCGGCCCAGGTTCGAGGTGCTCCTCGAGGTAGTCGGTGAGCAGGGTGTAGAGATGCATGGTGGTGCCCTTGCCCTCATATATGCCGTGGCTGCGGTTGGGGTAGAACATCATGTCGAACTGTTTGCCCTGGGCGATGAGTTCATTGACGAGCATTTCGGCGCCCTGGAAGTGGACGTTGTCGTCGCCGGTGCCGTGGACCAGCAATAGATCGCCCTCGAGGTTCTTGGCGTGGGTGATGGGCGATCCTTCGGCATAGCCCTCTGGGTTGTCCTCGGGCAACGCCATGTATCGTTCCTGGTAGACCGTGTCGTAGAGCTTCTGGTCGGGGACGGAGGCAACCGCCATCCCCATTGCATAGAGCTCGGGGTAGCGGAAAAGGGCGTTGAGGGTCATGGTGCCGCCCCCGCTCCATCCCCAGGAACCGATCCTCCCGGGGTCGATGAAGGGGAAGCGTTGGAGCATCGCACGGACCCCGGCCGCCTGGTCGGCGGAGGCGAGGATACCGATCTGACGGTACACCGACGTGCGCCACTCGCGGCCGCGGGGCGCCGGTGTTCCGCGGTTGTCGAGGCTGGCCACCAGATAACCGCGTTGGGCGAGCAGGTGGTACCACAGGTTGCCGCCGCGGCCCCAGCTGTTTTGCACGGTCTGGCCCCAGGGTTCGCCGTAGACGTACATCAACAGCGGGTAGGTCATGGTTGGGTCGAGGTCGGGTGGCGTGATCATCCAACCGTCCACCTCGAGGCCGTCTGCAATGGGAACCCGAAAGCTCTCTACGGGAGATCTGGCCAGTGCGTCGTAAGCGATCTGGACCTCGGCGTTGTCCTCGAGCACCAGTTTGACGGCGTGGTCGGGCAGCGACACCAGATCGGTGCGGGGCACGAGCTCCCGCGAGGAGAAACCGTGGATGGCCCACCGGGCGTCCTCCGAGATCTGGTAGCTGTGGGTCCCGGCCGGGCCGTCCGGTGTAACGCGCTCGATGGCGGATTTCCCGTCGAGCGTTGTCCGGTAGAGAAAACGGCTGGTGGGGTCATCGGGTGATGCCAGAAAGTAGGCCCAACCACCGGCGCCGTCCACCTTCGCAAGTTCAATGACGTCGTAATCACCGTCGGTGACCAGTCGAAGCTCGTCACCATCGCGGGCGACCAGGTAGAGGTGGCGCCAGCCGTCTCGTTCTGACAGCCAGGTGAAGTACCGACCATCCTCGATCCACCGCGGGTCGTCGAACAAGTCGACCCAGGCCTCGTCGCGGTCGGTGAAAACCGTCCGGAGTTTTCCCTTCGAGATGTCGCCGAGCATCATCTCGGCGGTGTTCTGCAGCCGGTTGAGACGAATCATCCAGATTTCGGCCGGTCCTGCGGCCCACCCCATCTTGGGAATATAAGAATCGCGCGAGTCGCCCTCGGGTTCGAACCAGATCGTGTCGCCACCGGCGACGGGGATGACCCCGATCCGGCACGCGGAGTTCGTGGTCCCTGCCTTGGGGTAGGGCAGTGCTGTGAGCTCGGGATAGAGGGAATCGGTGTTGTTGATGAGGTAGAAGGTCTCGACACCGGATGTATCAAACTGCCAATACGCGATGTGGCGGCTGTCGGGGCTCCAGCGAAAGCCGTCGCGAAGAAAGAACTCCTCCTCGTAAACCCAGTCCGAGGTGCCGTTGATGATGTGCTCGTTTTCATCGGCGGTCAGTCGCGTCACCTCGAGGGTTCCAAGGTTTTGGACGTAGAGGTCCTTGTCGTCGAAGCTCACCCACGCCACCTTGCTGCCGTCGGGAGCCAGCTTGGCGAACATCATGTTCGACTCCCCGGTCTCGCCGCCGAGCTTCTGCAGCGTTCCGCTGACGAGGTTGAGCAGCCAGTAATCGCCGCGCGTGTTTCGCCGCCACACGCGTTGAGCATTGCTGAAGATGAGGAGACTGGTGCCGTCCTCGGACCAGCTGTAATCACTGACGGTGAGTGGATCGGCGCCATCCTCGACGACCAGTTGGGTGGCTGCTGCGAGCACTGTGCGTTCGCCCGTGGCCGGGTCGTAGCGAACGATGTCTTTGGCCTTTTCGAGCTCGGGCGAGACCTCGAGCGTGGTGTAGCCAGAGGCGTCGGCCAGCCACCGCGCCGGGCCGTAGCGCTCGATCTGAAACTCCCGTTCCTGGAAGATGCGTTCCAGAGTCAGCTGGGAGGGATCGGTCGTGTCGTCGGCCGAGATGATGGCGGCCGTCGCGATCAGGACGCCGATCGTGACTCGGGTGGCGATCAGACGGGTATTCGACATCAGGGACCAAGAATCCAAGGTTCCTCCAGGCATCACCCCGGCAGTCACGGTCCACCGGGCTGTGGACCGAGACGCCGTTGGGCTGATCATCTCATGCCTCGGCTCGGAGCTGAGGGGAGATTGTGGTCGGAGCATTCTCCCTGACGACGGTTTTGAATTCTCAGTTAGAATCGGCCCATGAAAACAAATGCGGGCCCGGTTGAGGGCCCGATCGGTCGGCCTCGCGGTTGGGCCGAGAGGGCGACCCTGGATGGTCCGCGCGGCAAAGGAGCGACCCATGACCGACGAGCGGCGAGATGATGACCGTTCTCCCGACTTCCGCAACGTGGAGCTGGTCGCCGTCAACAGCGGCGGCAACGAGAAGACCTACCCCGTGACCCTCCGTGATACCAGCGACAGAGGCCTCGGCGGCATGTACGTCGGCCAGGACACCTTGAGCCCGGCCGGCACCTTCGTGCTGCGGGGCGCCGGAGAGGACGACCGCCGGGTCCGCATCGTGTGGTCCAAGCGGGTCGCCGACTACGTCCAGATGTTGGGGCTCGAGGTCTCGGAGAACTGATCCCGCCCCCGGCGGCCACGTCCGCCGCGGGTGGATGACAAGGGAGGTGTCTCATGGCGTCCCATCGCACGACTCTCGATCGGAGGAACTTCCTGAAGCTCGGTGCCGTCGCCTCCGGGGTGATGGTCGGTGGCTGCGGAGGGCCGGATACTTCGGCGACTGCGCGCTCCACCTTCGAGCTCGGCTACCGTCCCCTCGGCGGTACGGGCCTTCAGGTGTCGGAGGTCGCCTTCGGCGCGCACGGACTCGATCGACCGGATTTAATGCGGGCCGCTCTCGATGCCGGGATCAACACCTTTTGCGTCTCGGGTCAATATCTTGATGGCCGGGAGGAGGCGGCGCTCGGCGAGGCGATGAGCGCCCTCGGTGGTCGCCGCGAGGAGGTGGTCATCCTCACCGGGAACAAATTGAAACCCGGCGACACCAAACGCACGATTCTTGAGGATATCGACGCCAGTCTGCGTCGGCTCCGCACCGACCGGATCGAGGTCTACTGCAACGCCGAGGTCCGCACACCGGCCGATCTTCGTTTCGACCCGCTGTTGGAGGCCTTTGACGCGGCCAAAAAGGCGGGCAAGGTCGGTCATCTCGGGCTCTCGAGTCACGCCGGCGGAATACAGGCCTGCATGGACGCCGCGATCGACGACGGTCAGATCGAAGTCTTCTTCATCAAATACGACTTCGTCTCGTACCCTGACCAGGGGGAGATCCTCCGCCGGGCCGCCGCGCGCGGGATCGGAACCATGGTCTTCAAGACCAATGCCGGCAACCGTCAGCATGAGATCAAGGACCTCGAGGCGGGCGGACTTTCGTTCCAGCAAGCAACGGTGAAGTGGGCGCTGACCAACCCAGACGTGGCCAGCGTCGCCGTCTCGATGACCAACTTCGACACCATCCGGCAGTATACGGCGGCGGTGGGTGCAACGCTGAGCGGGGCCGAGGTTTCGATGTTGCGCCGCTACGCCGACGAGATGTATGACCAATACTGTCGGTTCTGCGGCGTTTGTGAAACTCGATGCCCCCACGGGGTGGCGGTGGCCGAGGTCAATCGCTACGCCATGTACTTCAAATACTACGGGCGCGAGAAGGAGGCCATGCGGCGCTATCGCGCTCTGCCGGAGCGCTGCACGGCGGCCGCCTGTGACGGCTGTCCGGGTCCATGCGACGATGGCTGTTCCTTCGGGCGGCGTGTCCGGGCGGAGCTCCTGGAGGCGCACCGGCGGCTGGTTTTTCGGGAGGCCTGAGCATTGCGACGCCTCGCGTGGGCCGCCGTTTGTTTAATCCTCCTCGGGTGCGGATCGAAAGGTGAGCCGGCGCCCGAAGGCCTGGACCTCGAAGCGCTTCTGCCGGAGAGCTCGACGATTGGAAAGTTCCGGGTTGCCGAGGGCCTCGCGGTCTTCACCCCGGACACCCTCTGGGAGTACCTTGACGGTGGTGCACCGCGATACCAGGCCTACGGTTTCCAACGCCTCGTTCACGTGCGCTACGAGCTCGGTGACGACCCTCTGGCGAGCGTCGTCGCAGATGTCTTCGAGATGGGCTCGGAGCTCGGGGCCTTCGGTGTTTACAGCAGCATCCGGACGCCAGGGGCAATTGTTCGACCCTGGGGCGCGGAGGGCTACCGGTCCGGAACCGTGGCGGCGGCGTGGAAGGGAACGGTTTTCGTGCACATCGGTCGTAATGGCGGTTTCCGGAGCTCGCAACCGATGCGTGCTCGAAGACCTACTGCCCGGGCACGCCGGCGATTCCGGGGTTGAATCTGAAGATGAAATAGGGCGCTTGCGAGGCGATGTGTTTCTTCGACCGCATGACCTGATCGGGGATCGCCGAGTCGGCCACATAGAGCCAGCCGTCGGGGCCGAAGGAGAGGGCGTCCGCCCAGCGGATTCGTGGAGTTACGACCCAGGTTTCGAGGACGCCGTTCGGGGTCATCCGCAGCACGGCCCCGTGCTCGACGTCGGTGATCCAGACGCCGCCTTCGAGATCGGCCGAGAGGCCATCGGAGAGGGGTTTGCGGCCGAGCGCCTCGACGCGGGCGGCGACCGTCCTCTTCGCCGAGTGATCGATCGTTGAGGGCCGCCGTCGGTACCCGGTAGAGCGTGTCGTGACTCATGGCGCCGTAGGCGAGCCAGCGGCCGTCCGCGCCGACGGCGATGCCGTCGATTCCCGGCTTCATCGCCGCCAGCCCGCCGAAGAAGACCATCTGTCTGGCGGGGGTGGTGATGAGCCAGTCCTGGGCGGTGACCGACGGGTGACTCTCGAGAACCCGCCGGTCGGTCGCGGTGGCGACGTCGTGGACGACGATCGCGGGGCGCTTGCGCCAGAAGCTCAGATCGGCGATGTAAACCGTTTTGCCATCGGGGCTGACCTGGAGGTCCTGGAGGAAGGACCCTCGCGGCGCCGCCGTTTTGTCGAAATGGTGATCGTGCACCACCTGGCCCGTCGCCAGGTCGATTGCGATGAGGCGGGGCACCCCGAAGCCATGTCGGCCGTGGTCGATGATCCACAACCGTTGCCGGCGGTCGACAACCACGCCGAGGGGGGTCTCGAAAAGATCGTCCTGCACCGCCTCGCTCGGGTAGGGCCACGCTCCGCCGCTCGCAAACTCGAGCAGCTTGGCACCCGTCGGCCGTGACTCGGGATGGACGGTGAAGAACCCCCGCCCATCATCGCTGACCGCGACGTTGCCGATCGGCTCCGGATAGCTGAGGACCGTCTCGAGCCGGTCGTCGGGCAGGATCGGTCGTCCGGTGACATCGCCGTAGGTCCGTCCGCCGCCATAGCTCAGGCGCACCGCGATGACTGCGATGGTGACCAGCACCAACAGCACCCACAGTACGACGCGAAGGACTCGCTTCATGACTGGTGCAACACCCGGAGTGATCGAGAATTCCGCTACGGCGCTCCTTGATCAATGGATCGAGAGACAATACGCCGGCGGCATTTTCAGCATCCGGCCTGCCGACGGCGCCGTGTCGGACCTCCACAGCTTCGGGCCGGTCCCGGGGCCCCGCAAGCCCTTTTCGCTGGTCGAGGACGCGCCCGGCAGCCTGGTGGTCGCCTCCCGTCAAGGCGGCGCCGCCAACCTGGGCACGATCTTTCAACTCACGCCGGGAAATTCACCTCAAGTCCTTCACAACTTCAGTGACGGAGGGCCGTACACGTCAGGTGCGACCACCTTTCTGACCAGAGCCTCCGATGGGCTCCTCTACGGCACGCGTTCCAACGGCGGAGCCGAAGGTGGCGGGAGCATCTTCACCCTCGACGGCGCCGGCAGCTACAACGAGCTCCACGCCTTCGACAAGACCTATCCGCACTACGACAGCCGCCCGAAGGGCGCGTTGATCGAAAGCCGCACCGAGCCGGGAGTGTTTTTCGGCACATTGTCGGGCAGCGGTCTCGACGGATCGGTGTATCGCATCGACAGCCTCGGAAACCTCAGCTATCTGGCGGTTCTCCAGAGCTGGGACGGCTCGCCCACGGGCAGCCTCTATGAAACCGAGGACGGCACTCTCTACGGCGTGATTGCGGAGTGGAGCTACATCAACGGTTATCAATGCACGGTGCGATCTTTCGCTCGAGCACCGCGGGAGGCTTTGACAGGTTCAAGGAATTCTCGTGGTTCGAGGGACAGTCGCCCGAGGGTGGATTGACCGCCCGCCCCACGACCGGTGGCGGCTCGACCTCGCTTTACGGGGTCGCGGCGTCCGGCGGTTCGACCTATGACGGCACGGTGTTCAAGCTGTCGCCGGCCGAGGAGTTCAGTGTGCTGCATTCCTTCGATGGCGATGACGGCGCGAAACCGTGGGCCGAGCTCGTGCTGGCCGCCGACGGCCAGCTCTACGGCACCACCAGGGAGGGCGGTTTGTTCGGCTACGGGACGATCTTTTCGGTGAGTGCCGACGACCAGATCATCAACAGATACCACTTCGATCACTCGACCGGCGCCTTTCCCGAGAGCGCTCTCGTCGCGGGCGCCGACGGTAACCTCTACGGTGCGACCCTTGGTGGGGGTGACGGCGGCGGCGGCACGGTCTTCCGGTTCAACCTCGCCCCAACAATTTCGGTGATGGGTCCGGACGAGCTTAACGAGGGCGATACCGTCACCCTGACCGCGAGCGGCAGCGATCCGCAGGGCGGGAACGTGGACTTCGCCTGGGACCTCGACGATGACGGGGATTTCGACGACGGTTTCACGGCCAGCGTTGATTTTGCCGCCACCACGCCCGAACGCGACGGCGACGGGTCCTATCGCGTGTCTGCCAAGGGTACCGACCCGACGGGTGTCGGCACTGTCGTTTCAACCTCGCTGACGGTGAACAACGTTGCTCCAGTCGTGACCATAGCGGTGATCTCGTCCGCCGGCTGTGGCGGGACGGATGCGGCGATCGAGGTGTCGTTTACGGATCCGGGACCGGACACCTGGATGGCGACGGTCGACTGGGGATGGCACGATCGAGACGATCGACCCGGCGACGAGCCCATTTTCGGCGACGCACACCTTCTCCGCGACGGGCGCCCTTCACCGCGACGGTGACGGTCGAGGACGACGACGGCGGCTCGGGCAGCGCCGACGCGATGGTGAGTTTCAACTCGGCTGCGGTCGTCGTCGGGGACCTGATTGCAGACATCGAGGCCTTGGTCGAAAGCGGCGATTTGAATCAGTGGCAGGGTGGGATCCTTTTGGCGCCGCTCCGATTCTCCCTCCTGATGCTGGATCGCGGCGCCGATCAGCTGGCGATCGTCGGCCTGAACCTGTTCAAGGGCGCGGTCGGTTTCCTGGTCCGCATTGGCGTCCTGGACCCGGCCCTCGCGGCCTCGTTCATCGACAGCGCCGACGCAGCGATCGAGTGTTTGAGTTGAAACCGATCAGGGTGAGCGGGCCGATTTCTGTTCCTCGATGATGCCGCGATGACGGAACGAGCATTTCGGCCAGCCGGCGGTGACCCTCCGCCGTCGGGTGGAGTCCGTCGGGTTGCATCAACTCTGGGTCGGCTCCGACCTCGCGTACGAAACCGGGCAAGAGGATAGCTCCCTCCTCCTCGGCGATGCGGACGTACATCTCGGCAAATGCGCTCGCGTACTCGGCTCCGTAGTTGGTCGGGAGGTCCATGCCCAACAAGAGGACGCGCGCCCCGGACTCGTGGCCGCGGCGGACGATCTGCCGCAAATGCGACTCGGTGCTTGGGAGCGGCTGTCCACGCAGGGCATCGTTGGCGCCCAGCTCGACCACCAGCACATCCGGGCTTTGCCCGAGCAACCAGTCGGTGCGGGCGAGACCACCGGCCGAGGTGTCACCGCTGACCCCGGCGTTGATCACCTCGATCATGGTCCCTGCCTCTCGAAAAAGCGCTTGCACGACGGCCGGAAATGCGTCGGCCTCGGCCAGTCCGTAACCCGCGCTCAGGCTGTCGCCGAGGAAGATGACCCGCGGTGCGTCGGCCGGCGGTTTCGGTGACGGAGCTGGAGAAGCCGGCAGCGCCCGGGGCGGGGGTCCGCCGCACGCAAGGGCGACAAATATCGAGGCGATGACGAGGCACAGGCTGCCGCGACGTGAAATGATGTACCTCATCGCGGTGATTGTAGCGGGCGGGGAGGACCTGGGGTGGGCGAGACAGAAAAAAACAATGTGGTGCTGTCGCTCACCGGAGTCGGGCGACAGCTGCCCTCCGGCGGACGGATGTTGACGATTCTCGACGACATCGACCTCGATGTCCGGCGGGGCGAGTTTGTCGCGGTGCTGGGTCCGTCGGGCAGCGGCAAGTCGACGTTGTTGGCCTTAATGGCCGGGCTCGATCGGCCGAGCTCGGGCGAGATCCGGGTCGACGGCGAGCGGATCGAGAGCTGGTCGGAGGACCGGCTGGCCCTTCTCCGCAGACACAAGATCGGTTTCGTCTTCCAGTCCTTCCAGCTCCTGGGAAACCTGACCGCACGCGAAAACGTGCTTCTGCCGATGGAGCTTCTCGGTCTCTCCGAAGCCCGCCGTCGTGCCGACGAGCTGCTTGGCGCGGTTGGCCTGTCGGAGCGGGGTCACCATTACCCCTCGCAGCTTTCGGGTGGCGAACAGCAACGGGTCGCGCTCGCCCGCGCCTTTGCCACGCGGCCGGCCCTGCTGTTGGCCGACGAACCCACCGGCAACCTCGACGGTGCCACCGGCCGGGTAGTGCTCGACATGCTGGTCGCCATGAGGGCCGAGGAAGGCGCCACGCTGGTGCTGGTGACCCATGACCCTGCGGTTGCGGAGCTCGCGGACCGGCGTGTTCACCTCCTCGACGGCCGCATCGAACGCGAGGAGACGGCTTGAGATTGATGCGGATCGGCTCCTGGATCACCCTTGCCGCGCGCGAGTCCCGTGGCTCGGCCGGGCGGATGATTTTCTTTGCCGCCTGTCTGTCGGTCGGTGTCGCGGCGGTGGTGGCGGTGGCCGGTCTCTCGCAGGCGCTCGACCGGGGCATCCGGGCACAGGCGCGCCAGCTCCTGGCGGCCGACATAGCTGTCAGCAGCCGGCGGCCGATTGCGGATGAGGTGATCACGGTCATCGATTCTCTGGAGGGCGCCCGCCGCAGCGGTGTGATCGAGCTGGTGAGCGTGGTGTCGATCCCGGCATCGGACGGAGCCTCCCGAGCGCCCGGCCGATCGCTGCTGTGCGAGCTGAAGGCGGTCGGCCCTGGCTATCCGTTCTACGGGTCGGTCGTGACCGAGCCTGCGCTGTCGCTCGCCGAGCTGCTCGACGAGGACCGGGTCTTGGTGGGGCCGGAGCTGTTGACCCGCTTGGGCGCCTCGGTGGGTGGGGAACTTCGGATCGGCACTGCTCTCTTTTCAATCGGCGGCACCATCTCCAGCGAGCCAGATCGTCTGGAAGTCGGACTCACCCTCGGGCCCCGCGTCCTGATGTCCACCTCGGGGCTCGAGCGCTGCGGTCTGATGGGGCTTGGGAGCAGGGTGGGCTACCGGGTCCTGGTCTGCCTTCCATCGCCATCGACCCCGGAGCAGGTCGAGAGCGCGGCGGCCACGATCCGCGCGGCTGTGGCCAACCCGGAATTCGTCAACGTCGAAACCTATACCGAGGCGCAACCCATGCTGCGCACCGCGCTTGCCAGGGCCGAACGGTTCCTCGGTCTGGTGGCGCTGCTGTCGCTCCTGATCGGCGGCATCGGGGTCGCCCAGGCCGTGCGGGCGTGGCTCTCGGGGAGGCTCGACGCCATCGCCGTCCTACGCGCCCTCGGCGTGCGGCCGCTGGAGGTCTTCTCCCTCTATCTCGCGCAAACCGTGATCCTGGCCCTGTTCGGCAGCCTGCTCGGGGCGGCGGCCGGAGCGCTGGCGGCGCAAGCGGTCCCGGGATTTCTCGCAGACCTCCTGCCGGTACAGGTAGAGGTCGGCTGGCAACCGGCGGCCATGATGCGAGGAGTCGCGCTCGGAATCGGCGTCGCCGTGATTTTTGCAATCCGTCCCCTCGTTGACGTCTTGAGGGTGCCGCCGGTTCGGGTGTTGCGCCGCGATGCCGATCCGTTGCCGGTCAACCGGACGGTCGCTGTAGTGTTGTTCGCCGTCCTGGTCGTCGGAGTGGCGATCACCGCCGCGGTGCAATCCGGCTCCCTCTTTCGAGGCCTTCAGTTTGCGGTCGGGCTGATCGCGGCCACGGCCGTGCTGGCCCTCGGCGCACGGGCCGTGGTGTGGGCGGTCGCCCGGGCGCCCCGCGACCTCGGCGCCGTGGCCCTGCGGCATGGGTTGGCGGCCCTTGCCCGCCCCGGTTCGGGAACCCTCGGTGCGGTGGTCGCTCTCGGTCTCGGCGTCTTGACCGTGCTCGGGATGTTCCTGATTCAGAGTCGATTGTCGGCCCAGCTCGAGGCCGACCTCCCGGCCGACGCTCCGACCGTCTTCCTGGTCGACATTCAACCCGACCAGTGGGACGGCGTGCGGGCCATGCTCGCCAAAGCCGATGCGGAGCGGGTGGACTCGGTCGAAGTGGTGATGGCGCGTCTGCAGTCGGTGAACGGCGTGCCGGTAACCGATCTCGTGCCCCCACGTGGCGAGGATTCCGGAGATCGCCGCTGGGTGCTGACCCGCGAACAGCGGTTGACATCCATGGCGACCCTCCCCGAGGACAACGTCGTGATCGCCGGCGCGCTCTGGTCGGATCCCTCCCGGCCTGAAGTCAGCATCGAACGTGACTTTGCGGAGGATCTGGGCGTGGTTGTCGGTGACACGGTGGTCTTCAACATCCAGGGTATCGAAGTCGAGCTGCTCGTGAGCAGTATCCGCAGCGTCGAGTGGGAGCGTTTTTCGATCAACTTCTTCCTGGTCGTCGAGCCGGGGGTGTTGGACGCCGCGCCCCGCTACCGGATAGCCTCGGCGCGGCTCGCGACCGCCGCCGAGGCGCCGCTCCAGGACCAACTGGCGGCCGCGTTTCCGAACGTGACCATGTTGCGGATCCGGGAGGTGCTCGAGAAGATCGTCGCGATCCTCGAGCAAATTGGTTTTGGCGTGCGCTTCCTGGGGGCCTTTACCGTTCTCGCCGGGATCGCCATCCTCGCCGGAGCCGTCAGCGCCGGCGCGGTGACACGCGGTCGCCAGGTTGCACTTTATAAGACGCTCGGCATGACCCGCGCCCAGGTGGCGCTGGTCTTCGCCGTCGAGTACGCCCTGGTCGGTCTGGTGGCCGGCGTCCTCGGTACGATCGGGGGCGTCGCATTGGCGTTCCTGGTGGTTCGCTTCGGATTCGAGATCGCCTGGGCCTGGAATCCCATGGCCTGGGTGGCGGCGGCGGCGACAACGGTGGCTCTCAGTGTGGTCGCGGGTCTGGCGGCGAGCGCCCGGGCCTTGGCGGTGAGGCCGCTGGCCGTGCTCAGGCACGCAGAGTGACCCGTTTATATCTGCGGCTTAGATCGGCTCGAAGTGGCACATGAAGTGGCGCAGGAACTCGGGCTGGAAGGTGATGCGGTGGCCCGGGATCTTGGCGCGTTCACGCCACACCTCGTCGATGACCTCGATGATGTAGTCGAAGTGGCTCTGGGTGTAGACGCGGCGGGGGAAGGCCAACCGCACCAGCTCGAGCGGTGACGGCTGCTCGTTGCCCTGGTCGTCGAAATGACCGAACATCACGCTGCCGAGCTCGACTGCGCGAACGCCGCCCGCCAGATAGAGAGCGTTGACCACTCCGATTCCCGGGTACTCGAGCGCCGGCACCTGCGGCACCATCTCGCGGGCGTCGAGAAACACCGCGTGCCCTCCCGCCGGCAGCACCATCGGCACTCCGATCGCCGACAGCCGCTCGACCATGTACTCGACGGTGGCGTGCCGGTAGACCTGGTAGTCGTAGTCGAGCGCCTCTTTGAGGCCGACGGCGATGGCCTCGAGGTCGCGACCGGCGAGTCCGCCGTAGGTCGGAAAGCCCTCACGCAGAATGAGGAGGTTGCGAAAACGCGCCGCCCACCCGTCGTCGCGGCAGACCAGAAAACCGCCGATGTTCGCGAGGCCGTCCTTCTTGCAGCTCATCGTCGCACCATCGGCGAGGGCGAACATTTCCTTGGCAATCTCGAGGAGCGGACGGTCGGCGTACCCGTCCTCGCGCTGGCGCACGAAGTAGGCGTTCTCGGCGAAACGGCAGGCATCGATGATGAGCGGAATACCGTGCTCGGCAAGCACCTCTTTGACCGCCTGCAGGTTCGCCATCGACACCGGTTGACCGCCACCGGTGTTGTTGGTCACGGTCATCATTGCGAAGGGGATCTTCTCCCGTCCGTGCTCGGCGATGCACGCCCTGAGCGCCTCGACGTCCATGTTGCCCTTGAACGGAGCGGCCGCTTGGGTGTCGAATGCTTCCCGGCAGGGGAGGTTGAGCGCGACGCCGCCGTGATACTCGATGTTGGCGCGGGTGGTGTCGAAGTGGCTGTTGTTGGGGATCACCTCGCCGGGTCGGACGACGCACTCGGCGAGGATGCCCTCGGCGGCGCGGCCCTGGTGGGTGGGAAGGATATGCGGCATGCCGGTGATTTCAGCCACCGCGGTCTCGAATCGTTTCCACGACCGGCTGCCGGCGTAGCTCTCGTCGCCGAGCATCATGGCGGCCCACTGCTGTGCGGACATGGCGCCGGTGCCGGAGTCGGTCAATAAGTCGATGCAGCAGTCCTCGGCGTCGAGCAGAAAGACATTGTGGTGGGCGGCGCGCAAGGCCTCGACCCGTTCCGCGCGGGTGGTGATTTTGAGGGGCTCGGTCATCTTGATTCGGAAGGGCTCGATGATTGTGCGCATGGTCCTCCTCCCGGAACTCGCGGTCGCAACCTGGCCGAGAGCGTACCGGCTTTCTATCGAGAACGCGAGTGGAAGACCGCAGCAGCGCGGGCGAAATCCGGGCTAACTGATCATCACTCGAAGGTGGATGGTGAGACGCCTGAGCCGACCGCGTTGGTGAGGATGGCCGCCTGTGTGATGCACGGCACGCACGCGCGGCACGACTCGTCGGCGCGCTTGATGTTGTTGTCACCGACGCGGGTGACGACCCCGTCGCACAACCAGTGGAACACCGGTTCTCCCGCCTGCCACGAAGCGGTCTCACCGACCACGAGATTTGCCGCTTCTCCGCGCTGCTCCGGAGTGAGCTCCACCTGACAGCTCGACGACTGCTGGACCTCGGCGATCATCATCGGTGTTTGCGCGATCACCTGTCCCGGCGGGCTCTCTACCGAGACGAAGTACTCCGCAGGCTCGAACTCGAGATCCTCCAGCCACTCCTGGAACGCCGCATCGTCGAGCTGGTCCATCCAGTCGCGGCCCTCGAGCTTGCCGAGGCTGGCGCGTTCGCGAATCTTGTCATCGTCGAGGTCGCGGGTGGGGTTGCGATGGTCGGAAGCCTCCTTGACCCGCCACCACGCCGCCCAGGCGTTGGCGTCGGCGATCGCCTGTCGCTGCCGGGCGATTTCGTGACGGTCGGGTTTTCTCCGTTCGGGTTTTGGGAGGACGCCCCAGTAGCTGCCCTCCTCGCCCGAGGGGATCATGTTCACGAAGTAGAGGTCTTCGACAACATCGTTGAGGCGTCTGAAATAGAGGCGCACGGTGGTCCCGGGCCGGTCCCCCGACACGGTCGCCGTGACCACGGCGTTGTCTTGAATCGGGATGCAGAGCACCTGGTCGGCGGCGACCGTCAACTCCGCCGCCTGCAGGCCGGTCGCGGCCAGAATCAGCGCCGCCGCGAGTGCCGGAACCCAGGTCAATCGCTTATTTGCGTTGAACGTATTTGTCTGAATCATCGACACCTCTTCCTCGTTCGACTGTACGAAAGGGGTGATCGGGTGTCAATAGCTGAGATGTCCCGGGGTATGGCGCGGAGTAACGGTCACTTGCGGCCGCGACCGTTGTGTGGTGGGATCGAAATGATGCGGAATCGTGACGAATCGGGTAACACCGACGAAGCGAAGAGCCGGGCGATCACCGCGGTCGGCACCTGGCTACTCGGCGTGGGCGGGGTGGCGGCGGCGACCGGGTTGGCGACGGTCATCGCGGCACGTGATGATGCCAACGGCGTTCTGGCCCTCGGCGTCGCATTTCCGATTGTCGAGGCCGCCGAATTCCTCGGCGAGTGCCTCCTGCGCAATCCCCTGGTGTGGATAACTCGCGGCGGAGTGGTGGCGGCGGCGTTGGCGATCGGGTGCGGATCGCTTCTGTGGTGGCGTCGTCGTCAGGCGGCGTTCGATGAGAGCTCGCCGGTAATGATCTCGATCGGTTTCGCTCTCCTCGCTCAGGTTTTCTTCCTCCATGCCTTGTCTGCCGCTGGTCTCATGTTCTATGCCGCGGTCCTGCTGGTGGTGGTGGTCGCCCACGTGACGGGCGGTCACGGCACAACCGATCACGAGTTGGCGGGAGATCGCGGGACGCCGTCGTGGGGCGAGGCGGGGCTGTTGCTCGCGATCGGAACGGTCGCGGTCCTCTTCCGGTATTTCGGGTTGAACCGGATGTTCGATTATTTCGAGGGCGAGCTCGCCCCCTACATGGCCGGTGCGACGAACCTCCACGGGATGTTGTTGGCGAATATCGGTTTGAACGGTACATGGGCGCCGATGGGGCTCCTCTACTACCTACCGATCTGGGCGATGCACGCGGTCGCCGGCAGCACGGTTCTGGCGGTTCGTCTTGGCTCAGCGGTCGTCTCCATGTTGACCATCATCGTGGTTTACCTGGTCGTGCGCGACGCCATCAGCCGGAGCGCGGCGTTGTGGTCGGCGGCGCTGCTCGCCGTCGACACCCTCCAGGTCGGGTGGGGCCGGAGTGACATGCACCCCCACGGCGCCACTGCCTGGCTGGGGATCCTGCTCTTCGGGGCGACAGTCCGTGCGTTGCGAACCGGTGCGACGGCCTGGTATGTCGCTGTCATGCTGCTGATGGCCGTGGCCTGGCACCAGTACCCGTCGGGCCAATTCGTGATCCTCGTCCCGGTTCTCGGGTTTGCGGTGCATGCGATTCAGAATCGTGGATTTATCGTCGCCACCTGGCGCAAATCTCTGTACATCGTCGCCGGCGCCGGGTTGTGGGCGGTGGGTTACTCGCTGGCGGCGCTGGCGGCGGTCGGCCGGCCGGTCAGCCCGTGGCAGTACCTGAAGTTGCTGGGTCCGCGGGTTCTTGGCGGCAGTGACGTCGATCAACGCGTCGAGATGCCACTCGCCGAATTCGTTTCAAGAGTTTCGACCAACACCTGGGACCTGGTGCTGGGCCTTTTCGTCGAGGCCCCGTGGGTTTTCCACCAGACGGTCATTCCGAACATCGAGAGTGTGACCAGGCGGGCCCTTCCGTGGTTCGTCGTCGCCTGCGCCGTGGTCGGGCTCATCCTCTGCCTGCTGCGGATCCGCGAGGCATGGTCGGCGCCGCTGCTCACCCTGGTGGTCGCGGGTGTCGTGCCGGCGATCCTGTCCGACCAGGCCTGGTTGAAACGAGCCTCGGTGTTGTATGTCGCGCTGGTCATCGTGGCAGCCGTGCCGCTCGCGATCGTCACCGACGGCGTTCGCAGGTCGCTCGGCCGCCGGGCTCGGTTGATCGGCGGTGTGCTCCTGGGTGCGGGCTTTCTTGCGTGGTCGAGCATCTGGGCCCACCTCTGGTTTTCGGGCCGGGAGTTCGCGTACGGGAAATCTGCAGAAACTGCCATCTTCGAGGCCCTCGAGCCACACATGGCGCCCAATACGCTGTTGATCGCGGCGCTGTGGGGTGATTATGTAGACGGGGAGATCGCTTATCTCCTCGCCGATGTCCTCACCGAACGACAACCGGTGGCCTGGTACATCGTCGCGCCCGACACCAGTGACTGGCCCGACTTGCTTGCCGATCCACTCCGAGCGCTGCCGCGGATCGATCCAAATCTCTGGTACTACGCGTGGCTCGGTCTTGCCGACGAGGTTCCCCGGATCCTCGCCAACCCAAGCTGGACGCGGGTGGTCTATCTGATCGAGGACCGACCCGGTGCGATCCGGGACATCAACCAGCTGGAGTTGCTGTGTCCGGATCTCCATCTCGAGCAGGTCTTCGTCGGCGATGACGACGAGGTCATCGATGGCCGGGTCCTGATGCGATACCACATGTGGATCGCCCGCTGCGATGATCACTTCGCCCTGATGCCCCACTGACGCCAGGACTCAGAGGTCGGGATCGATCAGAACGGTTTGCGGATCGCGAGCCAGGCGGCAAGGCCGCCGACGATCGGCAGGACGAGCCACAGCCGGGTCGCCCACTCGGGCCGTCGGCGGAGCGGCACGACGGCGATTGCGAGCAGAAGCCAGAGGACGATCTTGAGCCATGCCCACGCCGGAATCGCTGCAAATAACGCGAGCCGGGCCAGCAGACCGAAGCCGGCGACCAGGATGATGAAGAGGGCAACGCCATGTGCGACGCCCGCAAGACGCTTGAGCCGGCCGCCAGCGGCCACCGTGCCGAGAGAGAGGAAGAGGAGCAGGACGGCGAATATGTGCAGGATCTTGTAGGTCTCGTAGGTCATCAATGCCTCCAGTATTGTGAACACACCTACAGTCGCGAGCGTTCCCTGTTCCTACCTCTGCACCACCGACAGTCTGATCCGGAAGAGATAAGTGTTTGAATGATGCACGGTGTTGTGGGCCATGACTCCCTCCGTCTCGTCGTAGTTGTTACCACCGGTGTTGAGGATGCAGGTGAAGCGGGGGAAGTTGCTGCTCGAGATCTCGATCCGGATGTGGTGCTCGCGATCATCGATCGGCCGATTGGGGGCGCGGGGGGTGGACGTAGGCCCTGGGGTTGATGTAGGTGGCGAGGGCCACCGGCGCGCCCCGGAGCCAGTGATCGAACCACTCCAGGGTGAGAGTGTTCCGCAACACGCGGTGTTGGGGCCCTTTGAGGCCGTGCTGTTCGCCGGGAAACTCAACGTAGACCGAGGGCACGCCCACCTTCTGCAGGACGAGAAAGAGCTGGACGCCCTGTTCGGGGCGGACCCGCCAGTCGTCGCTGCCGTGCAGGAACATGGTTGGAGTCTTGAAGCTCTCGGCGGCCCACAGGGGTGAGTTGGAGAGATAGACCTCACGGCTCTGCCAGGGTGGCCCGGCCATCTCCTTCTCGACAAAGAACTGCTCGTCGGTCGTGCCAAAGAACGAGACCAGGTTGCTGAGGCCGGCGCTGGACACGGCCGCCGCGAAGCGGTCGGTATGACCGATGATCCAGTTGGTCATGTAGCCGCCGTAGGAACCGCCGGTGACGGCGAGCGCCTCGGGATCCGCCACGCCCATCGCCACCACGTGGTCGACAAAGGCCATGAGATCGGCGAAGGGCAGCGTGTGCCAGTCCCCATGGATGGCGTCGGCAAAGGCCTGGCCGTAGCCGTCGGACCCGCGCGGGTTGG
Source organism: Candidatus Sulfomarinibacteraceae bacterium (assembly GCA_963733915.1). Classification (GTDB taxonomy): domain Bacteria; phylum Acidobacteriota; class Thermoanaerobaculia; order Thermoanaerobaculales; family Sulfomarinibacteraceae; genus Sulfomarinibacter. The sequence goes on along the minus strand of CAVTEP010000011.1, from coordinate 316,787 downwards.
TGTAGAGCACCGCATAGCCGTGATTCGCCAGCAGCTGGTAGTCGAAGCGGAAGGACGGCGCATACATGCCGTGGGGACCGCCGTGGATGCTCAGGATCATCGGCACCCTGGCGCCTTCCCGGTAGCCGACCGGCCGGATGAGCCAACCCTGAATGCGGGCACCGTCGGCAGCGTCGATCCAGATCTCCTCGGACGGGCTGGCCGACCATTCGGCCCACCACGCCGACGCCTCGTGGGTGAGCTGGCGCTGCTCGCCGGCCGTCAGGGAGTAGATCTCGGGCGGCGACACGTCGGTGGAGGCCTGGAGCACGAAGCGCCCGGCGTCCACCACCTGGAAATCCGATATCTGATTCGATCCCGTGGTCACATCGTTGAAATGATCAGGTCGGTCGATACTGACCCATTGCAGATTGCGCGCGCCGTCACTGGAGGCGGTGAAAAAGATGCGGTCGCTCTCGGGTCCCCAGGCGATCGCGCGGACGTTTCGATCAAGCGTCGCCGACAGCACCCGGTCATCACCGCCCTCGCGTGGCATGACATGGATCTTGTAGTTCTCGCTCTCGTAGTTGTACTCGTAGCTCGCCCGGTAGGCGATCCACTTGCCGTCCGGGCTGAAGGCCGGGTCGTGGTCAGGACCCACATTGGCGGTGAGTTGCCGGCTCCCGCCCGAGGCCACATCGACGACGAAGACATTCGTGTCGATGGTGTTCCACCACTCGGGCGAGCGGTTCGAGACATAGGCGATTTCGGTGGAGTCCGGGCTCCACACCATGGAGTGGTCGCCCTCGTCGGCACACTCGCCGTCGGTCAGCTGGCGGGGCTCTCCGCCTTCGACGGAGATCACGAATATTCTCTTGCGCGAGCCGTCGTCCCAGCCGCGCCCGAGGTGATAGAGGCGCGGGTGTGCCGCATAACGCACATCGCCGAAGGCCGCGCGCTGTTCTTCGCTAAAAAGACCGCCGACCGCGGAGGTGAAGGCGATCAGCCGACCGTCAGGCGACCACAACGGCTCTGAAGCTCCGGTCTCGAGCTCAGTCAGTCTGCGGGCCTCGCCGCCGTCTATCCTGATGGCGTAGATCTGGCTCTTTTCGTCGTCCTCCCGTCTGGCGGCGAACACCACGGTCGAGCTGTCCGGGCTCCAGCCGTAGTCCTTCTCCACACCGTCGGAGCTGGTGAGCTGACGCGGTGCCCCGCCCGCGAAGGGCACCAGGAAGATGTCACCAACCCGCTCCTTTGAATCGGGGCAGTAACGGTTCACCGAGTAGGCGACCCACTGTCCGTCCGGGGACACTTCGGGCGCGCCCACGGTCACGAGCCCGAGCTCGTCCGCGGGCTCCAAGGTCGGGGGCACGGCGGCGGTGACAAGAGAAGCGACCAACACGATGGCGACCACGATGATTCGGCGGATGTGAGTCACGGCGAGGCACCTCCTTCGATGTCGGCCGCCATCGTAGTCCTCCCGGACGCGAGTGCCAAATCGATGTCCAGATTGGTCAGGGGACGGGAAGGACGCGCCGCCCGGCGCGGCGGAGCTGGGTCCCTACCGCGACGGTGACCACCGATGAGAAGGACATGTCGTCGCCGGAGGCAGTGAAGGTGACGGCGCCTTCGCTTGCCGTGGGCGGCCGCAGCTCGGAGCGAAGCTCGAGAGTGACGGCAGTTGGCAGGGTTCCGGAGGCCGGCGTCACTTCGATCCACGGTACGTCGCTGGTCGCGGACCAGGTCAGCACATGCGGACCGGTCAGTACGACAACGGAGGTCGGACGGTCCCGCCTCAGCACGACCTTCTTCGGGCTCGCGAACAGTCCAGCCGGTTGGGCTTCGGCGGCCTGCAGCATGTCATAGGCTCCGGAGCTGCGCGGCCGGTCCTCCGCGAGCACCAGCCCGGCCATCCGGTCCCAGTCGACAGCGCTGATGGGAGGTGTGTCGATGACCGCGGAGACCGACTCGCCGGGAGCCAGGTCGTAGGGTAGGTTCCACACCGCCGTCGATCGCACCCAGGTGTCGGTCAGGCCGACGGCGGCGTTTTCGTAGGCGATCACCCAGATCGCCGCCTCCCGGCTGACCCGGAAAATCGTGGGGCCGGTGTTGCCGACCGCCACGTAGGCGCGCAGGGCGTCGCCGGCGCGTCTCCAATAGGCAGTCACGACGGCTCGGGGCGGCTGCGCCAGCTCGTCGTCGATCATGCCGCGATAGACCGGATCGAAATCCACCCAGCCACTGCTCGTCCGATACCCGCTGCCCACCATCACGAGCGGTAAATAGTCTGCCGACACGCCGGTGGCCCAGAATCGATCCTGGCGTCCGATCGGGAAGAGATCGTAGTCGTACTCGAGCAGGACCGCGCGCCCCGAAAGCTCGTCCTGCAGAACCGTGACGACCTGGCCCGCTGCGTTGCAGTTGCCGCAGCCGGTACGGCCGAAGAACTCCAGCACCGCCAACCGGTCGTCGGCTGCCGCGACGGCGGCGCAGGCGAGCAACAGAACGAGCGTTCGTCTCACGACCTTATCCATGAGCCCCCTGATTGGCGCCTTTGTCCGCCACCGCGCCCGCGAGCTCGAGTCCTGCTGGCATCTTCTCAACTCCCAACGGGGGTAGATTAGCGGCCATCGGGTGGTCGCTGTCAAGCGATGAAAGTCCACGAGCTAGAATCCAGGATAGGATCAACCCGTGCGTTACGAGGGCACAGTCTACCGTCCGCCGTCGGAAGCGGGGTCCCTGATTCTCCAGGCAACCATCGGCTGTCCCCACAACCGCTGCGCCTTCTGCTCGATGTACAGCGACAAGAAGTTCAGGAGCCGGCCGGTTGAAGAGGTCATTGAGGACCTCGACATGGCGCTTGACGCCTATGGGCCCGGAGTCCGCACCATTTTTCTCGCCGATGGGAACTCGGCGGCGCTGCCGACCGCCACCCTGGTCGCGATCGGCGAGGCCGCCCGTGAGCGCTTCCCGGACCTGGAGCGGGTCACCATGTACGGCTCAGCCAAATTCCTTGTAAAGAAAAACCGCGAGGAGTGGCGGCGGATCGCTGCCGCGGGTATCACCCGCGTCCACTCCGGGCTCGAGTCGGGTGACCCGGTGACCCTGCGCGAGATCCACAAAGGTGTGGATCCGGAAGCCGCCGCGGCCGCCTTCAACCACGTCATGGCGGCCGGCATCGAGCTCTCGGTCTACCTGATGGTCGGTGTCGCGGGCCTCGAGCGCTGGTGCGAGCACGCCGAGGGCAGCGCGGCGGTCCTCAACCGGGCCAGCCCGCAATACATTCGGCTGCGAACCTTCGTCCCGGCCCTCGGAACCGAGTGGTGCGAGCGCTGGCAGCGGGGAGAGCTGACTCTGCTCGATGCCCACCAGGCGCTCTGCGAGACCCGGGTCCTGATCGAGCGGCTGCACGGACCGACCGTACTGCTGTCAGACCACATCAGCAACTTCCTCGATGTCCATGGACGGATCCCCGACGACAAAGAGATCATGCTCGAGACCATCGACGAGGCGCTGCAGTGGTCCTTGGAGAGCTTCAGGCCGCCCACCGAGCGCCTGGTGGGGTTGCCGCTGTAGTCATAGCATCGAGCAACCGCGCAGCCGCCGCCTGGCCTGCATATCTCAACGGGTTTCGTCGCGAGGGCGTCGAGGTGCCGAGCGCTGTGGGGTTTTCGATCTGAGGGGCGCGGCTTGTACTTGACAGTGCGTCGAGCACCCCGGGGTGAGAAAACACCGCCGAGTGTGGTGCATCGGCGGCCGTAGCAGAAAGATGGTGAGATGTGCTGGCTAGGAAAGCGGCATCAACAATGGCTACAGGGCGTCGATCACGGCGTTGAAGGTCGGGCTGGGGCGCATCTCTTTCTCCGTCATGGCTTTGTCGGGGAGGTAGTAGCCACCGATATCCACCGGCCTTCCCTGGGCGGACAGCAGCTCGCCCGCGATCGTCACCTCGTTGTCCGTGAGCGTCCGCGCCACCGGGATGAATCGCGTCTGCAGCTCCGGGTCGGTGGTCTGCGCGGCCAACGCCTGCGCCCAGTACAGCGCGAGGTAGAAGGTGCTGCCCCGGTTGTCGAGCTCGTTGACCTTGCGTGACGGCAGCCTTCCGTTCTCCAGGTACATGGCGATGGCTTCGTCGAGCGTCACGGCGAGGGTTTTCGCTTTTTGGTTTCCGGCTTTCTCGGCTACCAGCTCGAGCGACGGTACCAGGGCGCAGTACTCGCCGAGCGAGTCCCACCGTAGGTGCCCCTCCTTGAGGAACTGCTGGACGTGCTTGGGCGCCGATCCGCCGGCGCCGGTCTCGAAGAGCCCGCCGCCGTTCATCAGCGGCACGATCGACAGCATCCGGGCGCTGGTGCCGAGCTCGAGAATCGGGAACAGATCCGTCAGATAGTCACGGAGAACGTTGCCGGTGACTGCAACCGTGTCCTCGCCTCGTCGGATTCTCTCGAGCGAAAACCTCATGGCGTCGACCGGCTTCAGGATGCGGATATCGAGCCCGCTCGTGTCGTGGTCGGGCAGGTAGGCCTTCACCTTCTTGATGATCTCGGCATCGTGGGCTCTGTCTTCATCCAGCCAGAAAACGGCGGGCGATCCGGTGGCCCGCGCCCTGGTGACGGCCAGCTTGACCCAGTTCTGGATAGGCGCATCCTTGACCTGGCACATCCTGAAGATGTCACCGTAATCGACCGGTTGCTCGAGGACGGTGGCGCCGGAGGCGTCGATGACGCGAATCGTGCCGTCGGCCGGCGCCTCGAAGGTCTTGTCGTGGGAGCCGTACTCCTCCGCCTTCTGGGCCATCAGACCGACGTTGGCGACGCTGCCCATGGTTGCCGGGTCGAACTGGCCGTTTTTCTTCGCGTCCTCGAGAATCTCCGCGTACATGGTCGCGTAGCAGCGGTCCGGGACCATGGCGATGCAGTCCTGAAGCTCGTCGTTGGCGTTCCACATCCTGCCGCCGTCGCGGACCACGTTGGGCATCGAGGCGTCGACGATGACGTTGTTGGGCACGTGCAGGTTGGTGATGCCTTTTCTCGAGTCGACCATCGCGAGCTCGGGTCGGGTCGCATACACGGCGGCTATGTCCGCTTCGATCTCGGCCTTTTTGGTGGCTGGGAGTTTCTCCAGCTTGTCGAGCACGTCGGCAAGCCCGCTGTTGACGTTGGCCCCGATCCCGGCGAGCGTCTTGGCGTGCTTGCCGAGCGCATCCTTGTAGTACACGGAGACGCAGTGACCGAACATGATGGGATCGGAGACCTTCATCATGGTTGCCTTGAGGTGTAGCGACAACAGGACCCCGTCTTTTTTGGCGGCGTCGATCTGCTCGGCATAGAACGCCCTCAGCGCGGCGACGTTCATCACCGCGGTGTCGACGACTTCACCCTCCTGGAGAACGATCTTTTCCTTCAACACCGAAGTTGATCCGTCGCCGGCGACGAACTCGATCTTCACGTCGGTCGCCTCGCTCATGGTGACTGACTTCTCGCTGCCGTAGAAATCCTTTTCTCTCATGTGGGCGACGCGCGCTTTGGACCCCGTCTCGGGCCACGGTTTCATCATCGTGTGGGGGTGCTTCTGCGCGAAGCGCTTGACGGCGGCCGCCGGTCTGCGGTCCGCGTTGCCCTCACGCAAGACCGGATTGACGGCGGACCCGAGACACACTGAAAATCTCTTTCGCAGCAGCTCCTCGGCTTGGTTCTGCGGCTCTTCGGGGAAATCGGGGATTTCGTACCCCTTGGCCTGCAGCTCCTCGATGGCGGCCTGAAGCTGGGGAGTCGAGGCCGAGATATTGGGCAGCTTGACGATGTTGGCCTCGGAAGATCTCGCAAGCTCGCCGAGCTCCGCGAGGTCGTCAGAGATCTTCTGCGCTTCCTTCAGCTTGTCGGGGAAGTTGGCAATGATCCTGCCGGCAAGCGAAATATCCCTGGTCTCGACGTCGATCCCGGTGCCCCGGGTGTAGGCCTGAATGACGGGGAGCAGAGAGGCAGTCGCCAGCGCCGGCGCCTCGTCGGTCTTTGTCCAGATGATCGTTGATGTCTTCATGTGTGATCCCCGTTACGATTTCGTTTGCCGCAACTCGGCAAGGCAGTCTAGCCTTTCCGTTGCGAGTTGTCAGCTTATCCGCGAAGCGGATATCGCGACGGTGATTTCGAGATTGGACCCGCTTTGCGATCATCCCCGTTTTCGACGACCGTCGGTCAATCGGCGGACCGTTTGCGAATCTCGAACTCGCCCGCCCGCAGCCTGGTCATGTAGTCTCGGTAGGCTCGCATGGCCTGGCGGCCAAACACCAGCATGATCGGGATGTTAGCCCACAGCATCAATCCGGTTCCAAGCGACGAGATGGCGTCCAACTCGGCCTCGGTCTGGATCAGCGGTGAAGTGGCGACGAGAATGAACAGGCAGTAGAGCACGCGATAGGTGGTGACCGATCGCGCGCCGAACAGAAAGACCACCCCCTGCTCGCCGTAGTAGCTCCATGAGATCATGGTCGAGAAGGCAAACAGCCAGGCGACGGCCGGAACCACCGCCACTCCCAGATAGGGCAACGCGGAGTCGAAGGCCTTTGCGGTCAGCGTGGCTCCCTTGTAGTCGTGGAATACGCCGGGCTCTGCCAGAGAAGGACGCGCGGTGGTCGCCAGTGCCGACCACTCGATCACCAGGCGCCCGTCCCGCTCCCGCACCACGCCTGATAGTCGGTGGCGGTCGCTGTCGTGGCCGGGGTTGGGGTGAGCCGCCACCACGGCAAAGACACTTGCGCCGTTCTGCCACTCGTGGGACCGTGACGCCGGAACCTCGACCGGCTCCATGGTCCATCTGTCGACACCGACGGCGACGGCGGTGGGTACGGCGGCGGGATCCAGCTTCCAATCGGGCGGCCGGTTCCACAGACCGCTGACCAGGATCACCAGAGCAGTCAGCGTGCATACGACGATGGTGTCGATGAACGGCTCCAGCCCCGCGACGACGCCCTCCCGCACCGGCTCATCGGTGCGCGCGGCCGAATGCGCGATCGGGGCCGAGCCCTGCCCGGCCTCGTTGGAGAACAGGGAACGCCGCATCCCGATAAAGAAGACCCACGCAAAGGTCCCGCCGAGGAAGGCGCCGGTCGCCTCATGGGGCGAAAAGGCCGAGGCGACGATTACCCTCAGCATCTCCGGGATGCGATCGACGCGCGAACCCAGGACGTACAGAGAGGCCGCGAGATAGAGACCGCACATCATGGGCACCAGTCGACCCGCGACCTTGCCGATTCGCTGGATGCCGCCCAGGATGACCAGACCCGTCAGGATGGTGAGGACCGCTCCTGAGCCCAGGGCGGGCACGCCGAAGTACTGTTCGGTGATGTCGGCAACGTTCCACGCCTGAAACATGTTTCCACCGGTGATGGTGGAGACGAGCAGGGTCACGCAGAAGACGCCGCCGACGGCGCCACCGACGCCCCGCAAGCGCGGGTTGATAGCGGCCAGTCCCCGGCTGGCCACCCACATCGCGCCGCCGTGAGGATCCTCCGGCTGGTCGAGGTTACGGTAGAGCATGGCCTGGGTGACCTCGGTCATCTTGAGCGCCATCCCGACGAACCCGGTCACCCACATCCAGAACACCGCCCCCGGTCCACCGAGCGAAACCGCGATCGCCACCCCGGCAATGTTGCCCAGGCCGACAGTTGCCGAAAGCGCTGCCGACAATGCCTGGAAGTGGTTGATGGCCCCGGGATCTCCAGCACGGTCGTAGCGACCGCGAATGGCGGCGACACCGTGGGTCAGGGAGCGGTACTGGCCGAACCCGCTCCACAACGTGAACAGGACGCCGACGCCGAGCACTGAGTAGAGCACCGCATCGTGCCAGAGCACATCGTTGACTACATCCAACCAGCCCAAGAGCTCCAATGTGAACTCGCCTTCTGATTCGTTCGGCGACCTGGAATTTTATTGATGGTGACTACTGGAGGCGCAATCTAGCACCCGGTGGGTGGGTCCGCAAGAGCCTCGCCACGTGCAACCGAAATGGGCGTGCCGATCGAGGTTTCAAGGGTCGCGCCCGTCAGGAGTCGCGGGTATCCTCGAAACAGCGGACACGACGATGTTGCTGCCAATCGGCCACGACCAGACCACCGTACGACGCATGCCGTGGGTGACCCTGACGATCATCGGGCTCTGCCTGTTCGTGTTTATTCTCGTTGCGATCGCACCTACCGGCGAGGAGCGCGTCGCGGTCTGCGAACAACGAGCGGTCGAGTTCTACCTCGACCACCCCTACCTCGAGCTCGACCCGATGCTCAAAGGCTACACCTATTACTCGATGCGCCAGCAGGCTGGCGGGGAGCCGTCTTCGCCCCCCGACACCGCCGAAGACCTGAGCCGCCAGCAGCAGGAGCTGGATGGGCTCGCAGAAGGATTTTTCGAAGCTCGTGACAACACACCTTTCTATCGCTGGGGCCTGGTCCCGGCCCGGCCGCGACCCGAAGCCTGGCTGACCCACATGCTGATGCACGCCGGCGCTCTGCATTTATTTGCCAACCTCTTCATCCTCTATCTCGTGGGCCCTCCGCTCGAGGACAGCTGGGGCCGCCCTGTGTTTGCGGCGTTTTATGTCGCCGCCGGGTTTCTGGCGGCGTTGTTTTTCGTCGCCCGTTTCCCGGGCATCGACGAGCCCCTGGTGGGCGCATCCGGCGCCATCTCGGGGGTCATGGGCGCCTTCGCCGTTCGCTTCTGGAACTCCCGCATCACCTTTTTCTATTGGCTGTTCTTCATCAAGATCTACACTGGCACCTTTGCAGCGCCGGCGTGGCTGATGCTTGGCTTGTGGGGTCTCCTGCAGGTGGCGTTTGCCAGTGGGCTGTGGGCCTTTACAAGCATCGCCGATATGGGCGAGGTTGCCTTTGGCGCCCATGTCGCCGGTTTCGTATTCGGAGTTGGCGTCGCCTTTTTGGTCAAGAGGTTTGGCATCGAGGAGCGATTCATCGCCCCGCGGATCGAGGCATCGACTCTGGTGCACGACGCCGCCACCGTCGAAGCTGCTCTCGACCTGGCCCAACAGGGCCGCACCGAAGAGGCTGTCCTGCTCCTCGAAGCTGATCTCGATCGCAACCCGCGAGACGCCGATGCCGCATCAGCCTTGTGGAGCATCGCCGTTTCCACCGGAATGGAGGCGCGGGCGGCGAAACGCATGGTCGGGCCGCTCGAATCCGCCGCCCGCGCCGGCGATGACGGCCTTCCCGCGCTCTGTTGGGCTGAGCTGCTTCGGACCGCGCCCGAGATCGATGTCGCGCCGTCCACGGCCGTGCGGCTGGGAGAGATAGTGCTCGCAGCCGGCCTCGCCGCCGACGCCGAGGTGACGCTGCGATGGTTCGAGGATCGGGTTGACCAGACAACGCCTGTCGGTCTGCTCGTGCGATTGGCCCGAATGGCGGATCGCATCGGTGTTCGGGCGCCGTATGCCTGGCTGGCCGTTGAAAGACCGGACCTCCCACTTGACGTGGCTGATGAACTCCGCGCTATCGTGTCACGCAGTCGTGACTGACCGCTATTTGAGAGGATGCTGCGAATAGATCTTCATCGCATCGTACAGCGCACCGTTTTCCACCACGATGTCATCGGCGTTGCCGAACTCCCCGTCGGGCCCGGCAGAGATGAGGTTGTACTTGTCGATTCGCAGCCGTCGGTAGAGGAATCGATTTCCCCAACCGTCCCGACGCTCGAGCTCGGTGGTGATCTCCGGTGGCATTTCATCGAGCGATTCGGGATACGAGTTCCCGCCCTCGACGTTTGTACCCATGTACATGTTGAGGATCGGCCCCCACTCCAACATTCTCTTTTCGGTCACGGCCTGCCCACCGCCGCAGGCACCGACAGCGATCGCTACCACGAGCATGACACCCAGCCTCTTCTTCATGCCTACCCCCGTGTTCCTGATAATCCAGTCATACACCAGATCCGCCCTCACCGGGTAATCGGTATCTCTTTTCGACCGATGCGGCGGAAGAGCTGGCCGTTGCTGTACGAGAAGCGTGCCGTCTCAGAGCCGGTCGTAAGCGTCAACCGGATCTTCTCGCCGCACGCCGGCACCCGAACTGCCGCCCCGGGCTCCCACCGCGACATGTCTTCCTCGACGCAGGGGCGCGTGGTGCCTTCGCTCTCCACCGCCTCGACCACCAGGTGGGCGTCGGTCCACACGGTGTCGTTGGCGTTGGCAACCTCGAGCCATCCATCAGCGGATTCGCTCACCGCGATGGTCAGCTCCATCGAATCGCAGGCCAGGAGACCCGCAGCCAGCGCCACCACCAGCAACGGTCTTGAAAAACACGCCATCATCCCGCTCCGTTCACCGACGTTTCGGCGCACCGTTTTCAAAGTCGATCAAAATGTCTACGGCTCCAGTTTAGAAGATCTTCCGGGGTTACGAGCCTCGGTGGTCTGCCCGGCGTGCTCGATCGATCGAGGCTCGGATGTGCCCCCTCGAGGATGTGCCGATCACTCGAGGCTGAGCAGGTACTCGGCGATCGCGCGCAGATCGTCTTCGGGCAGCACGGCGAGGTTCATCTGGATGTCGGCCATGCCGCCGCTCGAGAGCTTGTCGTAGCCCAGCGTCTCGCCCCACAGCAGCGCCAGCGTGAGGTCCGAGGCGTCGGAGTATCGTCCCCTACCTACGAGGTCGAGCAAACTGGGGACCTCACCCTCGTCGCCGCGTGGGTGTGGGCCGCCCGCGAACGCGCGGCTCGTGTCGGGGACCATCAGGGCGTTGCGCGGGGTGTGGCACTCGCCGCAGTGCCCGGGGCCGTTCACCAGATAGGCGCCGCGGTTCCACGCCTCGCTTCGCTCCGGGTCCGGACGAATTCCCGCCTCGCCAAGGCCCAGCCGCTTCCAAAGCCCGACCGCGCGCCGGGCAAGGCGCGGCATCGGCACGTCGGGGGCATGGCCGGGCGAACTCACCGGTTCGAGCGTCATGAGGTACGCCCAGAGGTCGAGCAGGTCCGCGACCCGCATGTTGCGGTAGGACGGGTAGGGAAAGGCGGGGAAATAGTGTTGGCGGTCGGGCGAAACGCCGAGCATCATGGCGTCGACGAACTGCTCCGCCGTCCATTTTCCGAGGCCGGTCTCGGGGTCAGGTGTGAGATTCCCGGGCCAGAAGGTTCCAACCGGCGTAGGGAATGCAGCTCCTCCGGTGGGTGTTCCGGTGACGCCGGCGGTGGGCGACGCCTTGTGGCACGAGATGCACCCGCCGGCGTGGTACAGCACCTCGCCGCGCGCCGGGTCGGAACCGTGCGCCGGCAGGGCTCGTCCGCTCGGACGGGCCGCGGTGACGACGATCAGAATCGCGGCGGCCGAAACAGCGGTGACCGTCAGGACCGCAGCGATTCCCCTCGTGCGAAAGGACGACCTCAATTCTTGGGCAGACGGTACATGTCGTGACAGCTCTTGCAGCCGTTCCCGAGCTTGCCGAGCGCGGGCGGGAACGCGTCGGCCTCCGTCACCGACCCCAGTTCGATCGCCGCCTGGCGCGCGTTGTCGAAGAGCTCGTCAAAGTGCCCGCGGTCGGTCCAGATCTCCGGCTTGGCCCAGGTCTGGACCTCACCCATGTCGCTGCCCTCCGGAAACAGCTCGGCGGCGTGTCCCATGTTTTCGGTGATCGTGGCGGCGCTGGTCCGGACGATCTCGGCGTCGAAGGGCTGCTCCCCCTTGGCGAGGGCGCCGAGGGTCATCATCGCGTTGCGAATCCCCTCCATTGCCTCCTGCCGCTGCTTGATCGCTTCCGTGCCCGTCACGGCTGCCGCCGAGATCGTGAATATGACCGCCACCGCGATTGCGCTCCAGATAAAAAGCCTCGTTCTGCTCATCGTGATGCCTCCCCGTTTCTTGGACCGGTCCGTTGAGCCTGCGTCGCCTCGGACCATACCCGGCTCGCACTCGGGAATCAACCGGGTCCGGATCACCACTCTGGAACCGGCGGTTGCCACGCGCTATGATCGAGAATCACCGCAAGGGAAAGGAAATCCGATGAAACCACGCCCGCCATTCATCATTGCGTCGTCGGACGTCGCGGAGGACACTCACAGCTATCCGGGGAGCGACGAGAAGATGGCCTTCGGTCGCGCCATCGGGAGGGCGGCCGGTCTGCTCAGGATCGGCCTCCACCTGCAACGCCTCGAGCCGGGACAGCGCACCTCGTGGCCGCACGCCGAGGAGAAGGAGGAGGAGTTCGTTCTGGTGCTCGAGGGCGAGGTCGAGGCGTGGGTGGATGGACATCTGTACCCCATGCATGTCGGCGATCTCGCCGCCTTCCCGGCAGGCACCGGGATCTGCCACACCTTCATCAACAACGGCGAGCGCGACGCTACGCTGCTGGTGGGCGGCGAGCGGACACTGCCGGATAACCGCATCTTCTATCCGCTGCACCCGGGGCGGCGGAACGACATGCCGTGGAGCCATTGGTGGGACGACATTCCCGTGCGTGAGCAGGGACCCCACGACGGGCTCCCGGACCTTCTTCGCCGGTAGCACGAGCCATGCAGATCACGGATCAGAATTTCGGCCCGCGGTGCCCGAAGGTGCCGATGTAGGGAATGCCCGCCGTACGCACTCGTGACGATCACCGATGTTCATACCCGACGTCGACGTCGTCGAAAACAATTGGACTTCACACAATTCTTGACAAAGTCTAAAAATGGATCAATACTACAAAAATGAACAACGACTCGGCCGATCTACTCCGCCAACACGGAGTCCAGGTCACGGCTCAGCGGCTGGCCGTTCTGGCGGCGGTGTCGGGTCGACCGCACGCCACCACGGACGACGTCGCCAGGGCCGTGCGGGCCGAGATCGGCGTCATCTCCCGTCAGGCGGTGTACGATGCCCTCGCCGTCCTCGCCGAAAAGGGCCTGATAAGGCGCATCCAGCCCGCCGGGTCGCCGGCGCGCTATGAGGACCGGGCCGACGACAACCACCACCACCTGATCTGTCGCGTGTGCGGCCGTATGGTCGACGTCGACTGCGCAGTCGGTACTGCGCCGTGTCTGACCCCCGCCCACGACTCGGGTTACGAGGTCGATGAGGCCGAGGTGGTTTACTGGGGACGCTGTCCCGAGTGTCTCGCCGAAGCTCCTGTTACGACAGGGACCAAGGACGAGAACGGCCCGATTTCACGGGCTCCGGGCAAACCTGACGACAACAAAATCGATCGAGCAACACCATACGATTCAACCGACCAATCCTGAGGAGGACCGACATGTCAGACAAAGAAAGCAAGTGCCCGGTGACGGGCGGAGGCAACAGAAGGCCAATGACCAACCGCGACTGGTGGCCGGACCAGCCGGACTTGAGGGTCCTCCACCAGAACCCGCCCGCAGGGGACCCCATGGGCGAGGACTTCAATTACGCCGAGGAGTTCGCAAAGCTCGACCTCACGGCCGTCAAGAAGGACCTCTACAAGCTGATGACCGACTCGCAGCCCTGGTGGCCCGCGGACTACGGTCACTACGGCGGGCTTTTCATCCGTATGGCGTGGCACAGCGCCGGCACCTACCGCATCCACGACGGCCGCGGCGGCGCCTCCTCCGGCACCCAGCGTTTCGCACCGCTCGCCAGCTGGCCGGACAACGCCAACCTCGACAAGGCTCGCCGGCTGCTGTGGCCGATCAAGCAGAAGTACGGCAAGAAGATCTCCTGGGCCGACCTGCTGATCCTCGCCGGCAACTGCGCCCTCGAGTCCATGGGCTTCAAGACCTTTGGCTTCGGCGGCGGGCGCGAGGACGTCTGGGAGCCCGAGCAGGACATCGACTGGGGGACCGAGACCGAGTGGCTCGGGGACAAGCGCTACCACGGCGACCGGGTGCTCGAGAACCCCTACGGCGCGGTCCAGATGGGTCTGATCTACGTCAACCCGGAGGGTCCGAACGCCAAACCGGACCCGGTCGCCTCGGGCCGGGACATCCGCGAAACCTTCGCCCGCATGGCCATGAATGACGAGGAAACCGTGGCGCTCACCGCGGGCGGGCACACCTTCGGCAAGTGCCACGGGGCCGGACCCGAAGGGAAGTACGTCGGCCGGGAGCCCGACGGCGCCCCCATCGAGGAGCAGGGCCTCGGCTGGAAGAACAGCCTCCGCAGCGGCGTGGGGGAAGATGCCATTTCCAGCGGCATCGAGGGGGCGTGGACGCCGAGCCCGACCACGTGGGACAACGGTTACTTCGACATGCTCTTCGGCTACGAGTGGGAGTGCGTGAAGGGCCCCGGAGGCCACTGGCAGTGGCACGCGAAGGACGTCGCCGAGAAGGACATGGTACCGGGGGCACAGGATCCGTCGAAGAAATACCGGCCCATGATGACCACCGCCGACATGGCGATGCGGATGGACCCGGTCTACAACAAGATCTCGCGGCGCTTCCACAAGAACCCGAAGGAGTTCGCCGACGCCTTCGCCCGCGCGTGGTACAAGCTGACCCACCGCGACATGGGACCGATCTCGCGGTACCTCGGCCCCGAGGTCCCGAAGAAACAGCTGATCTGGCAGGACCCGGTCCCGAAGGTCGACCACAAGCTGATCGGGAAGAAGGACATCGCCGCCCTCAAGAAGCAGATCCTCGAGTCGGGGCTGTCGGTCTCCGATCTCGTCTTCACCGCATGGGCCGCGGCCTCGAGCTTCCGCAACTCCGACAAGCGCGGTGGGGCGAACGGCGCCCGCCTCCGGCTCGCGCCGCAGAAGGACTGGAAGGTGAACGAGCCGGCCCGGGTGGCGAAGGTGCTCAGGGCTCTCGACAAGATCCGGAGGGGATACAACGCGGAGCAGTCGGGGGGGAAGAAGGTGTCGCTCGCCGACCTGGTCGTCCTCGGCGGCTGCGCGGCGGTCGAGCAGGCAGCGAAGGACGCCGGCGTCAAGGTCGAGGTTCCCTTCGCTCCGGGACGCGCCGACGCGTCGCAGCGGCAGACTGACGCCGCCTCCTTCGCCCCGCTCGAGCTCAAGGCGGACGGCTTCCGCAACTACCTCGCCAAGGGTTTCAGTCTTCCCGCCGAGCACCTGCTGGTGGATCGGGCGCAGCTGCTGAGCCTCACGGCTCCCGAGATGACGGTGCTCGTCGGGGGGATGCGCGTCCTCGGCGCCAACCACGGTCAGTCCAAGCACGGCGTCTTCACCGACCGCCCCGGGACCCTGTCGAACGACTTCTTCGTCAACCTGCTCGACATGGGAACGGAGTGGAAGAAGTCCTCGACCGAGGGCGTCTACGAAGGGCGCGATCGTGCGAACGGCAAGCGCAAGTGGACCGGTACCCGGGTCGATCTCGTCTTCGGGTCCAACTCACAGCTCCGCGCCCTCGCCGAAGTCTATGCCTGTGGTGACTCCAAGGAGAAGTTCGTGCGTGACTTCGCAGCGGCATGGGACAAGGTCATGAACCTCGACCGCTTCGACCTCGCCTGATCCCGACGGGAGGCGAGCCGCGCCCAACTTTATCGTGAGGGTCTGATATCCGGGTCCGCAACCAAACGAAAAACGCCGCCAATGGCGGCGTTTGTTCGTTTGGTTGCGGGGGCAGGATTTGAACCTGCGACCTTTGGGTTATGAGCCCAACGAGCTACCGGACTGCTCCACCCCGCGTCATTTGGGGAGGCTGAGTATAGGAGTCGGTACGGGGCCTGTCAAGAATGACGGCGCCGGCGGCGGGGTTGGGGTGGTGAGGAGAATGACGACGTCCCCGGGCCGCACCATGCCGAGCTCGCGGCGGGCGATGGACTCTACCGCATCGGGATCGGTGCGGATCGCGTTCAGGGTCTGCTCGAGCTCGTCGATGCTGTCGGCGAGCTCGATCTTGCGGTTCTCCAAGCGACTTCGCTCGTCTTCGGCTCGGGTCAGCTCCTCGAATCCATGACCCACGATGGACGAAAAGACGCCCAGGATGACCACCGCCACGAGGGCGAGCAGGAGAATGGGCAGTCGCTTCATCCGCTCCCGCGAGCCAGCGCCGCGATACCGCGGTAGCGGGCGATGTCCTCGAGCTCCTCTTCGATCCGGAGCAGCCGATTGTACTTGGCGATCCGATCTGTCCGGCAGGCGGAACCGGTCTTGATCTGACCGGTGTTGAGACCCACGGCAAGGTCCGCGATGGTCGTGTCCTCGGTTTCGCCCGAGCGGTGGGAGACGACCGCCGTCCAGCCCGCTTTGTGCGCGATGTTGATCGCGTCGATTGTCTCCGACAGGGTGCCGATCTGGTTGAGCTTGATCAGCACCGAGTTGGCGACCCCGCGCTCGATACCCTGGCGGATGATTGTGGGGTTTGTGACAAAGATGTCGTCGCCCACGAGCTGAATGCGGTCACCAAGCAGCGAGGCAAGCTTTGCCCAGCCGTCCCAATCGCTTTCGGCGAGCGCGTCCTCGATCGAGACGATCGGAAAATCGTCGACGAGCGAAGCGTAAACCTCGATCATCTCTTCGCAGCTGAGGCCCTCCCTGCCCTCGCCCGGGAGGTTGTAGGCGCCGTCGGAGTAGAACTCCGAGGCTGCCGGGTCCATCGCCAGCGCCACCTGGTCGCCGGGAGTGTAGCCGGCCTTGTCGATCGCCTCCATGATGAGCTCGAGCGCGGCCCGGTTCGAATCGAGGTCAGGGGCGAATCCGCCCTCGTCGCCGACCGCGGTCGAAAGGCCGCGTTTGGCGAGGACCTTCTTCAGGGTGTGGAAGACCTCGACCCCGGCCCTCAACCCTTCGGAGAACGTGCCGAAGCCGACCGGCATGACCATGAACTCCTGGAAATCAACCGAGTTATCGGCGTGGGCGCCACCGTTCAGGATGTTCATCATCGGTACGGGCAGCTCGCGAGCGCCGCAGCCGCCGAGGTATTGATAGAGGGGCAGGCCGCTGGCCTCGGAGGCGGCGTGCGCCACGGCCAGCGACACCGCGAGAATTGCGTTGGCGCCCATGATTTCTTTGTTGTCGGTGCCGTCGGCGTCGATCAGGCTTTGGTCGACCCCGAGCTGGTCGCGGGCGTCCAGGTCTTCGATGGCCTCGGCGAGGGGTCCGTTGATGTGTTCCACCGCCCGCAGCACGCCCTTGCCGCCATACCTGTGGGCATCTCCGTCGCGCATCTCGAGGGCCTCGCGGGAGCCCGTGGAAGCGCCCGAGGGGGCGATGGCGCGGCCGAGAGCGCCGCCCGAAAGCACGACCTCGGCCTCGACGGTGGGATTTCCGCGCGAGTCCAGGACCTCGCGGCCGCTCACGAACTCGATTTCAAACATGATCACTCCCTCCGATGCGCGAAGAACTGCCGAACCAGATGCATGAGGTGGCGCTGCTCTTCGGACGAGTGCGCCTCGGTATAGAGCCTGATCTTGGGCTCGGTGCCGGCGACCCTGATGAGGATCCAGCTACCACCCTCGAATACGAGCTTGAGTCCGTCCCGTCGATCGACGGCTTCGACCTTGAATCCGTTGACCTCGGTCCACTCCTGCGCCAACCAGCGGTCGTAGCTTTCGCGGGCGCGATCGGTAAGTGGAATCTGCGTACGGCGGAAGGAAAACGTGCCGACGCGGGCGGTCAGTTCGTTGTTCAGTTCGGCCAGCCCTTTCGCCTCAACCGACACCATCTCAGCCGCGAGCAGGCAGGCGAGCACACCGTCCCGTTCGGGAAGGTGCCGGGACCAGGCGAGCCCCGCACTCTCCTCACCGGCGTACTCGAGAGTGCCGTCGACAAGGAGCGGGCCGAAGTTCTTGAAGCCGACGGCAGTCTCCACCAGCTCGAGGCCGTGGTGACGTGCCACTGCATTGATCAGACCCGAGGTGGCGACGGTGTAGCCGACGCCGCCCTTGAGCCCACGCCGGCGCGCGAGATAATCGAGGATCACCGCCAGCGCTGTGCTCGAGTCGCACATCCTCGCTCCGTGGTCGAGGATCCCGAAACGGTCGCCGTCGCCATCGGTGGACAGACCGAGCCCGGCCCCCGTCCGACGCATGACATCGCGCAGTCGGGACAGATTTTCCGAGGTGCAGTCGGGCGCGTAACCCCCGAAGTAGGGGTCTCTGGTGTTGTGGATGACGTTGACGGCGACCTCGTTTTCGAGCAGGATGTGGTCGAGGTACTCGCGAGCGCTGCCGTAGAGCGGATCGACGACAATCGCGACGCCTGATTTGCGGATCGCCTCCCAGTCGATCAGCTCCTGCAGGCGCTCCAGGTATCGCGGTTTCGGATCATGCTCGCCGATGAGCTCCGAGTGGGGGAGGAAGGTGTCTTCGTAGGATTCCTCGAGCTCGTCGAACCGCTTTTCGACCCGGTCGGTGAAAGCTTGCGGAGCGAGAATCCCGTCAGATGTGTAGACCTTGAGGCCGTTGTACTCGGGCGGGTTGTGACTGCCGGTGAAGATGAGGCCGGCGGCCGCCTGCCGTTCCAGCACCATCGATGCGACGACCGGCGACGGTACATCGCGGGGCGTGAGCTCAGCCGCAATACGATTCGAGGCGATGAGCTCGGCGGCGGTGCGGGCGAACTTTTCGGACAGCATCCGGGTGTCGAATCCGATAACAATCCTGTCGACTGGCGTCTGGTTCTCGCGCAGGGTTTCCAGGATCGCCTTCACGACCATCCGCACCCGGCGAAAGGTCAACTCGCGACCGATGATGCCGCGCCACCCCGAGGTCCCGAAGTGAACCATAGAGCGATTCTACACTGCGCGGCGCGAGCCGCTCAGTGTAGAATCGCGGGGTGTTCATTCACCGTGAGGGCGATCCGTCGGGCACCTACCTCATACCGCAGGCGTCGCATGCGTGGATCGCGTGGCAGGTGGCCGAGCACTGGGGCAATCGGTCGTTTGCGCGGCCCGCGCCGCGCGCCGAGACCCTGGCGGCGATACTCCTGCACGACTGTGGTTGGACCGAATTCGATGCTACTCCGACTCTGGACAGCGACGGCCGCCCGCGAACGTTTGATCGCATGCCTGTGGCCGAGCACCTCTCGATCTGGCGTCAGAGCGTGGCCCGGAGCGCGCAGTTCAGTCGATACGCGGGCCTCCTGGCGGCGGCCCACTTCGGCGCGATGGCACAACGGAAGTCCGGCGATCTCCTGGAACGAGACGACAACGCCGGCGCGCGGCTCGCGCAGAGCTTTGGCGCCGAAATGGACCGTCTCGAACGATCGTGGCGGGAGGAGCTTGGTGCAGACGCCCGTTACCAGCCGTATCTGGAGGGGCCCGGGCGCCAGGTCAACTCCCGGCTCCTCGACACCTGCGATCGGATTTCGGTGTACCTTTGCGCCTCGCTGCCGGCGCCGTTCGAGGTGTGGGCCCAGAACGCCTCCGGAGACACCGAGGTCATCGCCTTCGAAACCGTGGATGCAACCACCTGGAGGGTCCAACCGTGGCCCCTTCAGGGTGAGCGCTTGAACCTCCAGTGCGAGGGACGGCGGGTCGCCACGACCTCCTTTGCCTCCCTCGGAGAGTTTCAGGAGACCATGGTGCGCGCGCCGACCGTGCGCCTGGTCTTCACCTTGTTACGCGCGTCGGCGGTCGGTTGACAATCGCTCAACCCCGCCTACAATATGCGGTTGCCACTGATGTTCCGCAGTAGCTCAACGGTAGAGCGGGTGGCTGTTAACCACTAGGTTGGGGGTTCAAATCCCTCCTGCGGAGCCAGATTACGAATCCAGCGGGGCGATGGCCCCGTTTTCTTTTCTGACGACGATCTTTCTGCGTTGCCCACTCGCCTGCATTTCTCACCACCTCTCTGCTGCGGCCCGCGATATCCCGCAGTCTGCGGCATTTTCTCGCCTCGGGGTGCTCCACGTACTGTCGAGTACGCGTCCGCGCCCCTCGGGTCGAAAATGCCACATCTCACGACATCTTGCGGGCCTCGCGACGAGAGGTGGTGAGAAATGCTGACCAACGTTCAACGTTTCAACATTTAACGTTTCAACTTTGCAAGGCGTATTCGTTCAAGATCTTTTGATAGAGAGTTTCGAGCTTGTCGACTCGCTGCTCGGTGGAGAAGTCCTCGACGACCCGCCGTCTCGCGGCGGTCCCGAACCGAGTCCGGAGCTCGGGGTCGCCGATCAACCGCGCGAGCGCCCCGCCGAGGGCGCCCGGGTCACGCGGCGCCACCAGCAGACCGACCTCGCCGTCCACGACCAGCTCGCGGTTGCCGCCGCAGTCGGTAGAGATCACCGCCCGCCCGAGCGCCATCGCCTCGCGGATGGTGCCGGTGATGCCGGTACCGGTGTGCGATGCGTCGACAACCACGTCGCAGGCCGCGAGCACCGCAGGCATGTCCCGGCGGTAAGGCAGGGTGAGGACGCGGTCGCCGACGCCGGCCTCGCTTGCCGCGGTAACGACCTTGGTCCGCTCCTGGTCGGGTTCGCAGCCGACGAAGAGCAGGCGGAGATCGGGCGAGCTCGGGGCAGTCAACGTGAACGCGCGAAGGAGATCGATCCATCCCTTCCAGTCGCGCACCGAAACCTGGCCGACCAGAATCTGCCCCTTTTGGATGCCCAGCTCTTCCCGTACCGCCTCGCCATCGACCCTGATGGGGTCGAAAACACCGACGTCGGTGCCACCACGAATGGTGTGGACGAGTGCGCGCGGCACTCCGCTTGACCGCAGGAATACCTTGCGCACCGCGTCGGCGACGCAGACAACCGCCGCGACCCGCGGGTGCCGGTACTTCCAGCGATTGAAGCGGTCGAGGGGGAATGAGACGCCCCGATTGACGACCACCCTCGGCCGGCGCCCGAGACCCGTCGATGCCAGCAGCGCCACGGCGTGCGGCCTGCCCTTGTGGACGTGGACGATCTCAATGCGCTCCTTGCGCAATAACCGCCGCAACTCGACCGCGGATCCGACAGCGAAGGGACCACGAAATGGCAGGGCAACAAAGGTGATCCCGGCTTCCTCGCACGCCGCCGAGAGCTCGCCGCCCGGGCGGGACGCCACCCACACCGCATGTCCGCGACCCGCGAGCGCACGGGTCGCCGACAGCAATTGCACGGTCGAACCGGAATTGAGCCGATTCCGGTCGATGAGCTGGAGGATGGAGAGACACCGGATCACGGAAGCAGTATATGTTCCGGTCGACGGCCTTTTCTGGGTGCCGATTCTACGATCGACGCCCTCACCGGAGAACTGGTATCGTGGTCTCCGCCGCTGGCTTGACCAGCGGACATTGTGAAGATTTTCGCAAAGCCGTTGACGGTTGCGTGATCGAGGCGTATAACACCCGCGCGTTCATGACGATCCGTGGACGCCCAGAGGCATTGAGGAGGAGATCATGGCGAAAGAGTTCAACGCGTTCGAGATGGCCCAGCGGCAGTTCGACGCGGTGGCCGACAAGCTGCAGCTCGACAACGGCATTCGCGATCTGTTGCGTTGGCCTCAGCGCGAGTTCCACTTCACTGTGCCGGTCAAGATGGACGACGGCTCAGTCCGGGTATTCAAGGGTTACCGCGTGCAACACAACGATGCCCGCGGTCCCGCCAAGGGCGGCATCCGATTCCACCCCCAGGAGACAGTGGACACGGTGCGGGCGCTGGCGACCTGGATGACCTGGAAGTGCGCGGTCGTCGACATCCCGCTCGGCGGCGGCAAGGGTGGTGTGATCTGTGACCCCCACGATCTGTCGCCCCGCGAGCAGGAGGCCCTGTGCCGTGGCTGGGTGCGCCAGGTGGCGAGGAATGTGGGCCCGGTGCAGGACGTGCCGGCCCCCGACGTCATGACCAACCCCCAACATATGGTGTGGATCATGGACGAGTACGAAAAACTCGCCGGCGGCCACTACCCGGGGTTCATCACCGGCAAGCCTGTCGAGCTCGGCGGCTCGCTGGGGCGAACCGAGGCGACAGGTTACGGTGTCATCTATACGGTGCGTGAGGCGCTCAAGCGCTTCGACCTTCCGATCAAGGGCGTCCGCGCCTCGGTCCAGGGATTCGGCAATGTCGCCCAGTACGCGGCCAAGCTTCTGATCGAGCTCGGCGGTACGGTGGTCGCGGTGGCGTGCTGGGACAACGACGATCACTGCGCCTACACCTTCCGCAAGACGGAAGGCATCGATATGGACTTCCTGCTTTCCATCACGGATCGCTTCGGCACGATCGACAAGGAGAAGGCGGAAGAGGCCGAGTACGATGTCCTCGAGGCCGATGCCTGGCTCGACCAGGAGGCGGAGATCCTGATCCCGGCGGCCCTCGAAAACCAGATCACAGGCGAAAACGTCGGCCGCATCCACGCAAAGGTCAAGATCATGGCGGAGGGCGCCAACGGCCCAACCACCCCCGAAGCGGATGCGGTGCTCAAGGAGCGGGGCATCTTTGTCATCCCTGATTTCCTGGCCAACGCCGGCGGCGTCACCTGCTCGTATTTCGAGCAGGTCCAGTGCAACACCAACTTCTTCTGGCCCAAATCCGAGGTGCTCCAGCGTCTCGATCAGAAGATGACCACGGCATTCAACGCGGTGGCGGATCTCGCACAGGAGACCGGTGAGTACACGCGCGACGCGGCCTATATGATCGCCATTCAGCGGGTCGCAACCGCCTGTCACCTTCGCGGCTGGGCCTAAGCTCAAATTTTGAGTTCCTAGTTTTGAGTTTTGAGTTCCCACCCAACCTCCCTTCGAAGGTATTGGTGGCTGGGGGAAAACTCAAAACTCAGAACTCAACACTCAAGACTATGATGTGCGTGGCAAGTTGTTGACCCACGTGGCCCGCTTGCTATAATTCGCGTTCCTGCTGGGGTGTCGTCCAATGGCAGGACATACGACTCTGGATCGTAGAATTGGGGTTCGAGTCCCTGCACCCCAGCCATCTCATTATCGATTGCCCGGCTTACGCCGGGTTTTCTCCGTTAGAACGTTGCACGTTAGAAACGTTCGTTCTCACCGTCGGGTGGACGGGTGGAACGTTCTAGCGTTCTAACGTTTTAACGTCCAGCTGATGCTGCCGCATGACAATTACGGCGCCGCCGCTCGCCCGGACGTTTAACCTGTCCGAGATGGTTTGGTTCGAGATGGATGGTCGATTCCCGACGTCGAGAGCGGCGTTCTCGATCGGCCACCGCAGGCCGTCGATAGTGACGCGAACGGCCGGATCGAATGTCCAAAACGACCAGGTCTCGCCGGGAAGAGCGGGAAGTTCGGCCTCACCGGCAACGGCCAGGATCCTGCGGTCGGTGTCCTCGAAAACGAGCCGCTCGCCCATCGCCAGCCGGGCAAGGAGGCCGAGGTTGCCGAGATCGTGGTCGGTACGGCCACCGAGAGCGGCCAGCACGGTCAGTCGCTCGATCCCGACCTCGTCAAATGCGTACTCCAAGGCCTTGTCGAGATCGCTCCGATCCTGGTCGGGTCGATGGACCATACATGCCTCGCCGAGCCAGGCCCGGATCTCGCTACGTATCGAGTCGAGGTCGCCCACCACGGCTCTCGGACGCAAGCCGAGACGCGCGAGGTGATTGGCTCCGCCGTCGGCGGCGAAAAGCGGCTCCGCCGCGGTCGCCTGGGCCGCGAGCCTCGGATGCCAGCGCAGGGGCGCGTTCGCCACCAACAAGGGGCTACAGTCGGCCATGAGCTCATGGTACAGGAGGCCACGACGGGGCGGCATCGCGTGACAGATTGGTGATAAACTAAGCACCGATGCACAATTCGGTTGACAGTCTATCCGGCACCGTCTACATCCCGGACACCTCGGCTCTCATCGAAAACCCCGACGCTCTCGATCGTCTTCTGACGGGCGGGAACGTCGTGGTGATGTTGCACCAAGTGATCGATGAGCTCGGAAGGGTGCAGGCGTCGCGCTCTAAATCCGAGGGTGTTCGCCATGCCTCGCGGCTGGTGATGAGGAAGCTGCTGGAGTACCGGCGTCACCACCTGATTCACCACAGTGTCGATCGGTTGTTCCAACACCAGTCAGACCCCGAGGCTTTTCCCCGCACCCCGGCCGGCGGCATTCTGGCCTGGGAGCCTGACGGTCCCACCGTTGAGCCCTACAACTCCGAGATGGGCGACAACGTGATCCTGGCCAGCGCCCGGCGCATCGCCGAGGTGGCCAAGTCGAACGGCCATCCGGGTTACGAAGTGGTGGTGATCTCCGAGGATTCGAACCTGCTGCTCAAGTGCGACGCGCTCGGTATCGCGGCGGAGAATCTGCGTTACGGCAAGGTCAGTCTCGACAGCGTTGACGAGATCTATCGTGGCGTGGTGGAGGGCGAGCTTGGCGAAGGGGCGGTCCAGCGTTTTCTCGATAGTGGCGCCCCGGGCGAGCGGTGGTTGTCGTTTGCCGATTTCGAGCTTCGCAAACCGGTCGATCTCGTTTGGAACATGGGAGTGGTCCTCAGCTGCGGCGACGAGATCGTTCTCGTGCGGGCCAACCCCGAGCTCGAGAGGGTCGAAGACCTCCGTTACGCTCAGTACTGGGACCGCAAGCGGGTTACCTACAAGTCGAGACCCATCCTCGGTTTTACACCCCGAGACCCACATCAGACCCTGGCCATGGAGTTCCTGCTCGATCCCGATGTTCAGCTGGTTGTTCTCGACGGCCCGGCCGGCTCCGGCAAGACGCGAATGATGGTGGCTGCGGGGCTGTACATGCTGGTCGGCCAGCCCACGACCTGGCGGGTGGCGCCGCAGTCGCAGCCGCTGTCACCAGAGTACAGCTACGACCACGGGCTGCTGCTGCTGCGACCGGAGCACGCCTCGAGCCAGTACGACCTCGGATACCTGCCGGGCGACTACGAGAGCAAGCTCTCGCCGTGGCTCGAGCCCTTCTTCCAGGCAGTCCGGTCGTTGTCGCTGTCCAACGAGCACGACTTCATGGAGGATCTGCGGACGACCGACCGTCTGACGATGGTCTCCACATCCATGCTGCGGGGCTTGGACATCGAGCGCTCGATCGTCCTGGTCGACGAACTTCAGAACGGTGACCGCCACCTCGCGAAGACTCTGATGAGCCGATTCTGCTCGAGCTCGAAGGTCGCTCTCGCAGGGTGTCTCGACCCGGTTCAAATTGACAACCCTTACGTTGACTGGCGCTCCAACGCCCTGACCCGGATCAAGGAGGCCTATCGCGGCTTTGGCCCGCAGGTAGCCCAGGTCCGCCTCGAGCACAACTACCGGGGCCCCATCTCGACGAGGGCGGATGAGCTCTGACCAGTTTTGAATTCTTAGTTCTCGAGTTTTGAATTTTCCACCCACCCGCCCTCATACGGCATGTGTGGTTGGGCGGGAACTGAAAACTCACGAACTGAACACTCAAAACTGGGGACCTCACCACTGTCTCGACGACGAACTCCGGCGGGTTTTCGAGCGTCTTCTTGACCGTGCACTGATTCGCGACCCGGACCAGCGCATCGCGGTACTTGTCCGGGAAATCGGCAGGCACCTCGATCGAGATGCGGACGGTCGTCAGTCGCCCGGTTTTTTCGTCGCGATCCCAATTCTGCACGAGACGCAGACCGTCGTGCGGGATATTTCTCTTCTGGCAGAATCCCAGCACGTAAATGCCCGCGCAGGTGGCGAGCGAGGCGAGGAAGAAATCGAAGGGCTCGGGAGCCGAAGCCTCACCGCCGGAATCCACGCACTGGTCGGTGGCGATCTCGAAGCCACCGAAGGCAGCGTTGACCCGCTTGCCGCCGGGAAAGCTGACCGTCATCGTGTTGCTCCTCATATTTCGTCCTTCACCGCCAGGATCATAGCTCGTTCGCAGCCAGGAGAAAACGTTCTAACGTTATAACGTTCAAACGTTTAAACGTGTTCTGAATACGGCCAGCTCCTCGAGGTTCCCCTTCTGCCCGCGAATCGGTGACGGGATGAGTCCGATTCGAAAAAGCCCGAGTCCCTCGAGCGCGCCAACAGTCCCGTCGATCGCGGCGCGACGGGTCGCCTCGTCGCGGACGATGCCGCCCTTGCCCACCTCTTCTCGACCTGCCTCGAACTGCGGCTTGACCAGGCACACGAGGTGGGCGCCGGCCACGAGGTGCGGCAGCAGGGCCGGGACCACGAGCCGCAGCGAAATGAAGGCGACGTCGACCGTCGCCAGCCCGGCGGCGAAGGGAAGCTCGACCGCGTCCAGATAACGGGCGTTGACCCCCTCCATCACCACCACCCTGGGGTCGTTCCGCAACCGCCAATCGAGCTGGCCTCGACCGACGTCGAGGGCCACCACCCGGCGGGCGCCGCGGGCCAGCAACACGTCGGTGAATCCGCCGGTGGAGGCGCCGACATCGAGGCAATCGAGGTTCTCGGGCGAGATCTCGAAGGCGTCGAGGGCCGCGACGAGCTTGAGCGCCCCGCGGGAGACCCACGGGTGGTCCGGCTGATCGACCTCGACAGCCGCCTCGGGGTCCACCTGGGCGCCCGCCTTGCCCTCGACCACGCCGCCGACCCGTACCCGACCGGCGAGGATGAGGGCCTGCGCCCGCGCCCGCGATGGCGCCATCCCTCGCTCGGTGAGAATGACGTCAAGCCGATTCTTCTTCGCCACGGTCTGATCGTATCGAAGAAAAGGCCATGGGGCTATGAGGCTATGACCGGCCGCTTCGCGGCCTGGCTTTGAGGCGATGATCGCCGCCTGTGGCGGCTGACTACGAGGTCCGACCCGCGGTTCCGACCCTCATAGCCCCATAGCCCCATAGCCCCACGGCCTCACGGTGGCGGGTGGTCAGGGGTCGATGGCGACCTTGACCAGCCGGTGGCCCCAGGTGAGCGACGCCAACACCTGCCCATCCGGCATCAGGGCAATCGCGGTCATGCCGGGGAAACCCCCGAGGATGACCCGCGGAGGGACAGCCCCGGTCGGATCGACCTCCCACAACTCGCCAAAGAGCGGAGAGCTGGCCGCAAGCTGACCCGACGGCAGCATCAGGAGGTAGCCCTCCTGTTGCTCGAGGTTGCTCCACGGAGGCATCTCGATGCGCCGATCGACCGTCCCGCTGGCCACGTCCACCAGCAGGATCGCGCCATCGGCCGGCACCGCAATTGCCAGGAGATCGTCCACCCACGCCAGACCCACGGGCGGCCCCGGTAGCGCAACGACCGTTTCCTTCTGCCACTCCGGTGGGGCGAAGCGCACCAGCTTTCGGTTGCCGGTGTCGGCGACAAGCAGGGAACCGTCCGCGGCCCACAGCAGGTCCCTCGGGCCAAAGAGATCGCCGCCGAAGACTTCGAAGACTCCGTCCGGCCGCAAAACCTGGATGCGTCCGTTCCAGGTGTCGGCGATCGCCAGCGATCCGTCCTCTGCCAGCGCGAGTCCCGACGGCTGACTGAACGACCCGGGCGCGGATCCCTCGGTGCCGACGGCGTCGAGGCATTCGCCGTCCCCGTTGAACCAGAGGACGCGGTGGTTGAAGGTATCGGCGACCGCAAACCATCCGTGGGGCGACACCGCGAGCCCACGCGGCTCCCGCAGGCCCTGGCCGAGCTCCTCCCACGGCGACGGGCACCGCGCCTCGTGTGACTCGAAAATGACGCCATCATCTCGCACGAGCCAAAGGGCCCGGTCATTGCCCGCCATCGCCACCGGCCGGCCGAGCTCCGCGCCGACCTCACGCCACGGGAGGCCGGGGCCGCCGGAGCGGCGGAGACCCGTGGCGTCGAGCGCCCACAGGACCGACCCCTGCCACGCCAGAGCGCGAACGCCTTCGAGCTGCGTCCCGACGTTCCGTGAAGATTCGCCATCGCCGACCCAGACCCGGGAGCCGTCGCTCCACGCGATACCGTCACCACCCGCCGCCGCCGCCGCAACCCGCGTTGTGACGACCTGGCGCCACCCGCCGTCGCGCCCGAGCTGCCAGAGCCCGGCCGGTCCCCATGCCCAGACCGTTTTGTCGGCGGCCACCTGGTCCGCGCCGGTCAGGCGTTCCGCGCTTTGCCAGCGTCCGCCGGCCAGCCGCCACAGGCTGCCGTCGCGACACGCGGCCCACCGCTTCTCGCCCTGTCGAGCCACCGACGACACTTCGCAGGCAAGGGCCGGGAGGACACCTGCCGGCTTGGCGTCGAGATCGAGCTCGTGCATCTGTCCGTCGTGCAGGACGGCGGTCGCTCCGTGTTCGTCGATCGCCATCGAGCGGACGATCTCGCGGCTCGTCTCGGGCACTCGGCCGATGATTGCGACGCCGGGCGGGAGCTCACCGGCAGGCTCGACGACCGCCGTCCCGATGTCAGCGTTCGGCAACACCCGGTAGAGGATCGCCTCTCCGTGCTCGGCAATCTTCAGCACTCCCGGGACGCCTACCAGCGGGTCCCCCGAGCTGAGGTCATAGGCTTCCCGCTCGATGCGGGCCACCACCACCCAGCGGACGTTGTATCGGTCGAGCACGACCCGGCGAGCGCGTCGGTCCTTGCCGGCGTAGAGCGTCTCGAGGTCGGCGAAGCGGGCCGCGATCTCCATCGGCGGCTGGCCCCGCTGCTTGAGATGCCATTCCCAGCCGACGACGGTTGGTTGGCCCGTATGCATCGTGATGCGGGTGAAGTGGCTGTAGTAGTTTCCGGCCGCCTCGGCCACCACCTCGCCGGGCCGCGCCGCTCCCTGAAGGCTGTGCACGAGGAACCAGGTCTGGCGGTCCTGGGAGGCCAGAAAGGCCTGGCCGTCCAGCGTCGGACGCGGCGAAGGCATTCGCGGACGCAACCAGCCCTGGGCGATTCCCAGCGGCAGGTTGACCACGGCCACGAGTTGTAGCGGCAGCCAGACCGCAACCAGAATCTTCCGCCTGCGACCGCGCGTCCGCAGCAGGCTGACCGCCAGCGCAAACGCGAGCAGCACCCACACCACGTTGTAGACCTTGAAGATCGTGTTCATCCGGTCGATCAGAGTGAATCGTTCGCAGGCCGCGACGGCGAGCGTGCCGAGGGCGGCCAACGCCCAACCCAGACGGTCGAGACGGTCGTGCGTGCGCACGGCGACCGCGCCGAATACCGCGGTCGAAGCCAAGGCCAACGCAGCGGCGCTGGAGCCGAAAGCGAGCCCGGCGATAACGCCGATCGCCGCGGCCGCGAGCGCTATGAAGATCCGCTTGCCAAGGGTCACAACGGCAAGGGCGGCGAGCGGAATCAGGAACAGACCGAAGTGTCGAAGAATCGCCCACGCCGGAGCGAAGTTTTCCTCGGTCAGGAAAAGGCCGCGATCGCCGGCGCCGGCGCTGATCCCGGCGACGAGCTCGACGATGAAGGGCGCGGCGGCGAAAACGCTGACGGCTGCCGCCACCCAGAGTCGGGCGATCGCACGGAACGGGCGACCGACGGACGCCGCGACACCGACGGCCAGGGTCGAGCTCAGGATGAAGAGGTCCCACGGGTTGGTGGCTACGACGACCGCTGCACCGAGACCGCACAGTGCAGCCGAAATCAACCACCGGCGGCTGTCGGCGTGAACGCAAAGCCAGCCCCAGGCAAAGGTGGCGAGCAGCAACGGCAGGGCGATGAAATGGCCGTGGAGATCTGCGAACAGTGTTGTCCACAGCGGGTACTCGTCAATGGCGAAGCCCGGAATCACCCTCGAAGTCGCCCACCAGATGTCGAAGATGTTGCCCACGAGGGCACCGTCGCGGCCACTGTCGAGCAGCCACGGCCAGGCGAGGTTGCCGGTCAGATAGACGAGCAACGGCAGCACCCAGGCGGCAACAACGCGCCGGCGCGCCCGCAGCAGGAGGCCGAATCCGGCCAGGATGGCAGCGCCGATGGCGGGAATCGTGGCCGACATCAGGTTGTAACCGACCCCGGGCGAGCAACCGCTCACCAGGATCGGGAAGGAGGCGAGCACCTCGCCGAAGTAGTAATAGTGCAGGGGCATGCCGGCCATCCACGGTTCGTCCGTGGGCCAGTGGGGCGCCTGCAGGAATGCGTTGAGAAACGAGAAGTCCATCGGCTTCTCGCCCCAGCTGATCGCAGGGTTGAAGAGGCGCACCACCAGGAAAAGGCCGCCGACGGCGGCTGCCACGGCGAGCACCGACACGATGGCGGCGCGGCGGCGGCGAACGATGTCGATCATCTCGAGCCACCGCGCCCGGGCCGCGACGGCGCCCGCTGTCAGCAACGCGAGGAAGATCCAGGATGCGGTGACCGGGCCGGTTGGCCAGATGTCGAGCTCGGAGCCCATCCACATCAACCACCCGGGTACGATCCAGCCGGTCGCCAGCGCGAGGCCGGTGCCGGCGTCCGGCAGTCTGCGGAGGACCGGGAGCAAGAGCGTCCAGGAGGCCATTCCGAGGCTGGCAAAGACCAGGAGCCAGATTGCGAGATCGACTGTCTGGCGGATTCCCGAAGGAATCGGTGGGATTACCGGTACCTGGCTCAGGAAGCGGCGCTCGATCCCCGCGAAATCGAGCTCCTCGAGGAAGGGCAGCGGCCGTTCGACCCGTTGTACGAGGTCACGAGCACGGACCTCGGTGGTGCGCCTGAAGATCACCACCTGCGGAAATTCGTAGTTGACATAGCTTTCGTCGGCGCGTTGGATGGGCCATCGGAGGCCGAAGAGGCGGGGCCCGCGACGAGCTCTGGCCAGCGGCTCGAAACCTGCCTCGCCCGCAAACAGCAGTCGGTACAGCCGCGCGGTGCGAGGGAAGCGGTCGGGGTTGGCAAGCACCGTCCGAAAGACCCTGTTCGAGGTCAGCACTACCCAGTCGGCGCGCTCGAGGTTCTCACACCACTCCAGGACCTTTTTTGCGTCGTCCGGCAGCTCGTACGATGGCAGCTCGACCAGTTCAATCGTGTTGGGGTTCGTGTCGAGCGTGATGTGCTCGTCCCAGTGTTCGAAGGCAACCACCTGTTTGTCGCCGAGCATCGGGCTCAACCAGCGAGACGCCGTCAGGTGGGGGTGGGGCTCGACAAACGCCCAGATGTAGGCCAGACCCCAGACAATCGTGCCCGCTGCCACCGCCACTACCGCGCGCCGCCGGTATTGTCTTGAAATTCTCTGCAGCCACCACGCCGCCACCAACACCGCCGGGACCACCAACGGTTCCCAGTAGCGCAGGAATTTGACCTGGAGCGTGCTCAGACGAACGGCCATCGGAATCATCCACGCGAGCATGAGGAGGAGCAGGGTCATGGATCGGGACCAGGTGCCGCCAAGCCACCGTCGCCATCGCCGGCACAGCCTCAAGGCGCCGACGGAAGCGCCGCTGAGGACCGCCGCCAGCAACAGGACACCGAGACCCCATATGGCAAGCTCGCGCAGAGGGTAGAGCACCGGCAAGGTGTGGGCGAAGATGCGAACGTAGGCGACATCGGCGCTACCGACCACCATCGCCACCTCAGCGCCGACTCCCGCCAGGTAGGCGGGGTTGAGACCCGCACCGGCGAGGGTGACGGCCAAAACAGTTCCAAAGGTCGTGCCGCGGCCGATTTCAAGCAGCGCTGCGCTCTGTACCAGGACGACGACAACAGCGCCGCTCGCGATTCCGAGCAGGACGGGCCTGGCGTTGCCGGCGCGTCGGGCGGCGATTTCGAACGCGACCACCGCGACAATGGCGGTCGCGATCAGCGATAACGGCGGTTTGCCACCGGCAAAGGCCCACGGCTGGCAGAGCCAAAAGCCGGCCGCGCCGGTTGCCGTCGCAACCGCAGCCAGACGGACCACCTCCCAGGGCCGGCGCCCTCGACCCGCCAGCAGCAGCGCTGCGGCCAAGGGCAACCCGAGTGCGAGCGAGGCGACCTTGACCGCCAATGAGGCGCCGATCGCCGCACCGGCGGCTGCCGCCGCGACCGGCCTGCCGCTGTTGGCGAGCCAAAAGCAGGCCGCCAGTGCCGCCATGACCCACGCGCTGTGGTGGGCCTCGACGGTTGCAAAGTGCGATTGCTGGAGGTCGAGCGGGAGCCAGGCGGCCAGCAGCACAAAGAGATCGGCCGTTCTCCGGCCCCAGGCGCGACGGGCGACAATCCAACCGAGGAGAATTGCGAGCATCGACGCCGTCAGGGAGAGGGTGCGTCCGGCCGCCAGAAAGCCGCGGACATTGTCGCCGATGCCGAGAACATAGGCGGTCGCGCGAACCGCATGGAAGTGGAGGGAGCCGTAGGCGTAGAACCCGGGATCGGCGAACCAGCCCTCGGCCCTTTCGGTGACGTAACCGACCTGTCGTTCGTCCGGATGCGGCGAGGAGGTAGTGGTCCCGGAGTCCCACCCCAGAAGGACGAGGCGAAGAGCCAACGCGAGCAGGAAAAGAAGAAGTGTGGGCCGTCGCAGCATTGATTTCAACAGTAACCGATGAGCGCCTGAAACGTCCACCTGGCAGAACGTTTTATCGTTTTAACGTTTCAACGTTCGAACGTTTCAACGTTTGTCAGGACCGACGCCGGCAGACGAAGCGGGCGAGGGCGGCGAGATTACCGTCTGCGCCTTCGAGAGCCCGAGCTTCCTCGACGAGGCGGTCCTCGAACTCGTCGAGGCGTCGCCGCGCCCGGTCGAGGCCGAAGAGTGTGACATAGGTCAGCTTGCCGACGGCCGCGTCCTTGCCAGGCGACTTGCCGAGATCTTCGGCGGATGCGGTTGCGTCGAGGATGTCGTCCGCGATTTGAAAAGCCAGCCCGAGGTCCGCGCCAAAAGCCACGAACAGCTCACGCCCGCTTGCCGACACGCCGGCCAGGATCGCGCCGAGCTCGACCGATGCTCGCAGCAGGCACCCGGTCTTGTGGCGGTGGATCCGATCGAGCAGCGACTCTTGATCGGCATCATCGACCTCGATCTGTCCGGTCGCCTCGAGGTCCTCGACCTGGCCGCCGATCATACCCCGTGCGGATACCGCGTCGGCCACCATCGCCACTGCTTCGGCGCGCCGACCCGCCCAGTCATCGCCTTCGGGGAATCGAGCAATCAGGAGAAGTCCCTCGGTCAGCAGGGCATCGCCGACCAGAATTGCGGTCGCCTCGTCGAATGCGATGTGAACGGTTGGCCTGCCCCGACGCAGGACGTCGTCGTCAAGGGCCGGCAAATCGTCGTGCACCAGCGAGTAGGTGTGGATCAGCTCGAGACCGCAGGCCGCCTCGGTGACGGCTTCTGGGTCACCCCCGCCAGCGCGGCAGGCGAGCCTGGCAAGCACCGGCCGGATCCTCTTGCCACCGGCAAAAACGGCATAGCCCATCGCCTCCCAGAGGCGTTCCGGCCAGACCCCCGCTTGCGGCATCAGGCTCCGGAGAGAGCGCTCCACGATCTCGCGCTCGCCGGCGAGCAGTTGTTCGACGCTCACACGCTCTCCTCGTCGACCGGCTCCTCCGCCGGCTCTTCTTCCTCGAGGAGTTGGGTCACCCGGTGCTCCACCTCCTCGAGGCGAACGCGACATCGACGCGCCAGGTCCATCCCGCTCTCGAAGAGACCGAGGGCCTCCTCGAGCCCTACCGACTCATCTTCAAGGCGGGCGACGATCGCCTCGAGATTCGCCAGCTGGTCCTCGAATCGTTCACTTTCCTTCGGGGTTTTTACCATGATCTGCTCCGTTGTCCTCGGGCTCGGCGCCCGACTGCGACAGGTTGTCGAAAAGCGAGGGTTGCCGCTGGATCTCCGGTGCTGAGGCCGGCGAACCGCTGGTTGCGCTGCGTACCAACGACCGCACCTCGCCCCGTGCGAGGCGGGTCAGGAGGGTTTGTCCGCCGTGCGCCCTCGATGCATCTCGCAGCGCTTCGGTGGATCCCTCGAGGCGGGTGATGGAGTACCCGCGGTCGAGCACCTTCATCGGTCCCAGGTGGTGGAGCCCACGCTCACCGGCAAGCGCCCGCGCCCTGAGCCGGTCGATACGCGCGCCCATCAGCTGTTCGAGCTGCTGTTTCCGGCTGATCAGGAGACGTCGGTGGCCTCCCGCGGCGATTCGCGCGGGCAGGCGGTGCAGCGCCCGGGTCGCGAGCTCGAGACGCGCCTGCGCCCGCTCGAAAAGGCGCCGAAGGGCGGGGCCGAGCCGGGTCGCCCGTCGCAGCCGTTCGGCGAGGAGGCGCACCCGCTGCGGGACCTGGGCCAGTCCCGACGAGCCGGCGAGTCCGGCTAAGTGGGTGCGTGCGAGCGCGAGCCGACGCCCGATATCACGCCGCAGCAGTGCGTGCGCTTCGGCAAGCCTGCGATCCTGTTCTTCGAGGCGAGCCACCACCAGCTCCGCGGCCTGAGTCGGGGTTGTGGCGCGGACATCGGCAACGAAATCGGCGATGGTGAAGTCCACCTCGTGGCCGACTCCCGAGACGACGGGCACCGGGCTCGCTGCGATGGCTCGCGCAACCGTTTCTTCGTTGAATGCCCACAGGTCTTCGAGACTGCCGCCACCCCGCCCGAGAATGATCAGGTTGACCCGCCCCGATTGCGCGAGCCGGCCGAGCGCGGCGGCAATCTCGCCGGCGGCGCCGTCGCCCTGTACCGTCGCCGGCGCGACGATTACCTCGAGATGTGGAAACCGGTGCAAGACTTTGAGCATGTCCTGGAGGGCCGCACCGGTGGCCGAGGTCACGATGCCGACCCGATTCGGCAGCGCCGGCAGCGGCCGCTTACGCTCGGCGGCAAAAAGGCCCTCGGCCTCGAGCTTTTTCTTGAGCTGCTCGAATGCGAGCTGGAGTGCGCCGATACCCTGAGGTTGAACCTCGTCGACCACCATCTGGAATCGGCCGCGCTGGGGGTAGACGGTGAGCGAGCCGAGGGCGAGGATCGCGAGACCGTCCTCGAGGCGAAACTTGAGCCGAGAAGCCCTGGAAGCCCACATGACGCAGTCGAGCGCCGCGTTGTCGTCCTTGATCGTGAAGTACGCATGACCGCGCCCGGAGGTGCTGGCGTTGGTCACCTCGCCCTCCACCCGGACGCCGGAAAACCCCTGCTCGAGGATGGTGTTGACCTCGGCGACCAGCTCCGCGACGGTGTAGACGCGTTCCCTCACGCCGTCTCCCGGCAGGCGAGAGCAAATGGCGCGCTGAGGCTGACGAGAGTCACGATCCACACCTCGGCATCACCCCAGTTGTACTCGAACAACCCCGCCACCGTTACCCCCACGACCGCCATCAGACATCCGGCGAGCGCCGGCCGGGCCGCAGCCGATCGGTCCATCAGGGCGCGCCACACGTGTACGGCGAACACCACCAGCACTCCGAGGTAGGCCGTAAGGCCCGCCAGACCGCGTTCGGCCGCGATCTGGATCGGGTTGTCGTGCAGGTGGGGGATCCGCTCGGGGATGTCGCCGCTTCGGTAGTCAGCGAAGGCCGGCTCCACTCCTCCGGGTCCGAGCCCAAAGAGCGGGTGGGCGCGCACCATGGCGAGACCGGCGTCGAGCATGGCGAGTCGCTCCCTGGTAACCGGTTGGTTGAGATCGAAAGACGATGAGATCCGGGCGAGGACCGGCTGCGGCATGGCGAAGAAGAGAAGAACCGCAATCATCGGCGACAGGAGCAATGCGCGCGGACGAGCCAGTGCTGTTGCCAACACGAGCCCCGTTACGAGCCCGATCCACGCACCGCGGGTCAACCCGAGCACCAGCGCTGATACCCCGAGAACGGCGGCGGGTGCTGCCCAGGCGAGCCGACGCCGCTCGCGTCCGAAAACCACCTCGGCGAGAAGAAGGAGCGTGACCGCCAGCGTCCAACCGGCGAAAGTCATGTAGTGGTTGGCCAGCCCGTGAAGGCGGTTTTCGATCACATTCGCACCGTGAAGGTATTGCCAGAGGCCGACGCCCGCGGACACCGTGAGCACCGCCGCCAACGCCACCAGAAGCTGCCGCCAACGCCCCGGGTTGAGGAGCGAGATCGTGATCGGTACCAGAACGAGAGTGAGCAGATCGCCGAGTTCGCCGAGAGCGTGACGCGGATCGGCGGCGAGAAGAGCCGAAAGCAACGAGACGACAACGTAGGCCGCAATCGGCACCAGAATCGCGGCGTGCGGGCGGCGGGCGGTCCCCTTGATTAGCGCCGGGACCCAGGCGATGACGGCGATGGCAAGTACGGCGTTGGCGAGAGCAATCTTGAGACTTGCCGCCACCCCGAGGATGAGCGCGCCGGCAGCGACGCTTTCGAAACGGCTCAGCCTTCAATCTCCTCGCGCGTAAGGGCGTCGTCCACCAGCATCACGGGGATGCCGGAGACCACTGGGTAGACGCGGCCGGCGGCGGAAGCGAGACCGATCTCGACGACCGGTTCTTCACCCTTGAATTGATCTCGATACTTCTCGACAAGTCGGCGCCGTACTGCATCCGGGAGTTCCACCACCTCGAGCGGCGTCTTGTCCACCGGGCAAACGAGGATTTCCAACAGCTTGGGGTCGACGGCCATGACACGGTCCTCCAGCCGTCAGTTTACACGACGCCCGGGCCACCTTGGCGCTCGCAAGAATCGTCAGAACGTTGGAACGTTAAACGTTACCACTCGCCCACCCGTCTTCTTGTGACCTCCCGCGGTACGGGGAGGTTGGGTGGAACGTTCAAACGTTTAACGTTCAAACGGTTGCCGACGATCAGGACTCGTTCTGGCTGTTGTCCCCAAACCCGTTCTTCGGCTTCTCGATGTCTAACGGCTCTACGCCATTCCGCCGCCGCATCCGTTCGATGCGTTTCTCGATGACCAGCTCGGTTTCGCGCCGCGCTTCCTCGAGGTGTCCGGGATGCTCGTGCTCGTACATGTCCTCGGGCATCTGGCCGGTCAGCCAGCTCGGGTTCATCGGGTAGACGTGGGGGTGGAAGATCACCGAGTAGAAGTGCCAGACAAAGATCGCCAGTGAGGCCAACCAGGCCTCCCAGAAATGGATGACCAGAGCGACATCGAGCACGCCCTTGGGCAGAAAACCGATGAACCAGTTGTCGAACCACAGCATGAGTCCGGTGACGACCATGACCGCGGTGCCCCACACCAGCGCCCAGTACTCGGCCTTCTCTACATAGTTGAAGCGTTGGACGCACTCCATGCGCGGCCGGAGACCGAGGTTGTAGAGCATGCGCCGCAGGAAGAACTGGAAGTCGCGCCGGATCGGCCACATGTCTTTCATGAAGCGTCGACCACGTGGCGAAAACAGGAACAACAGGTGCCAGACGATGGTGCCCATGAAACCCACGGCGGCTGCCCGGTGGACGACGCCGCGGACCTGGAAACCGCCCTCCCATCCGAAGAAGAAGCGCGCCATGAAACCCTGGTCGTAGCGCAGGGCGAAGCCAGAGATCACCAGGGTGATGAAGGTGATCGCGAGCAGGGCGTGCTGGACGACCTCGTCGATGTGCATGCGCAGGACTTGCGGACGTTTCTTGGTGATCGTTACCAGGTGGCGGATGAGGTCGATGACCCAGTGCAGGATCATCAGACCGATGATGACGGTGATGGCGACGATGTAGATCTTCTCGACCACGTCGGCGGCGGGCGTGCGCAAGCCCTGGCCGCTGATGCCGTGGATCGGCGTCGAGGCCATCTTCTCGGAGATGTTGGGGTGGCACTCGCCGCAGGTGTGGCGCAGGTTTGAGGGGTTGATGGTCGAGG
Source organism: Candidatus Sulfomarinibacteraceae bacterium (assembly GCA_963733915.1). Taxonomy (GTDB): domain Bacteria; phylum Acidobacteriota; class Thermoanaerobaculia; order Thermoanaerobaculales; family Sulfomarinibacteraceae; genus Sulfomarinibacter. The sequence goes on along the minus strand of CAVTEP010000011.1, from coordinate 279,459 downwards.
TCGGGTCCGAGCTGGACAGGATGCGGTGGACGCCGTGGCATGAGGCGCAGTTGGCGACGTGGGTGTCGCCGGCCTTCGACTTGAGACCGTGGTAGGAATCGATAAAGGTGGTCAAGCGGCCGGTCTTGATATCGTACTTCTCGTTGAGCACCGCCGACTCATGGCACGGCGAGCAGGTCATCTCGGCGACTTTGGAGCCCGAGACCGGCGACAGGGGATCGTCGGGAGACAGGATGCCGTGCTCGCCGTGGCAGTCGGTGCAGACCGGCGCGTCGGTCTCGCCCCGCGCCACGAGCTGGCCGTGGATACCCTCCCAGAAGTCGCTTTCGATACCCTTGTGACACTTACCGCAGGTCTTTGGAATGTTGAAGTGGTTGATGCTCGAATCCTGCGCGCCGGGTGACAGGATTCTATGAGCGCTGCCGCCGGTGGAGTGGCAGTCGTTGCAGCTCGCCGCCACGTAGACCCCACCCTTGGTGGCCTGACCGTGGACCGACCGCAGGTAGATCTGGATCGGGTGGTCGATGAGAATGTCGTACTTGGTGGTGATGTCGAGATTCTCGTGGCACTTGCCACAGGTATCGGGGAGGTTGGTGGGGTGTACGGAGGACCGTTTTGCGGTCGACGGCAGAATGTCGTGGTCGCCGTGGCAGTCCGAACACTGGGGCATGTTCTCGCTCGTTCCAAGCTGGGCGCGGCCGTGTACCTGGTAGTCCTCTGACGCCTCATCGTGGCAGTTGCGGCAGCCTTCGCTGCCGGCGTCAAATGGCTCGGCACTTTCGCGGTGCGGCACCGTTCCCCGGTCAACGTGGCAGTCGAGACACTCCAGACCCTCGTGCACCGAGTGCGAGACGTCCTCGGACACGATCGACCCGTGGCGGCCGGCCTCGTGGCAATCGGCGCACATCGAGCTGTCGATCGGCTCGTACTCGTCGTCCTGGGCGCGGGCGATCCCCGCTCCCATCCAGAAGGCGAGGACCACGATCGTGACGGCCGCCAAAATCAGGTTTCGGGGACGGACGGTTCGAGGTTGTGCTGAGCTCATGATGACCCGCTCCTCCTAGCCCGATGATCTCACCGGGTGTCTACTGCGGACGGCGAATCGCGGCGTCCCGCCGTGCTTGTCGCAAATCGTGCTCCTCGACGTAGCGCTACTACGACTGTGTCGCCCGATTCGCGCCAAACCCACCGGATACTTGCGCTTCGCCGCCCTCGCTACGACACCCGATGAGATCAGCGGGCTAATCCATTGTGGGCGATTCTCCACAGCTGTCAAGATGAAAACTCTTTTATTTGCACTAACTTGCCTACCTGAGAATATTACCAAAGGAGTAAGTTTCTCAATCGAGAATCGTTACGCACAACCTGCCACAGAGACTGCGTTTTGATCGCTCATTACGATGCGGGTTCGAGGAAGCTGACCGAGACGCGGCGGGAGCGCGGTCCGTCGAGCTCGACGAAGAAGATGCCCTGCCAGGTACCAAGTTGCAGCCGTCCGCCTGCGACCGGCACCGTGACCGAGCTTCCCAGCAGGGTCGCCATGAGGTGGGCGTCGGAGTTGCCCTCGGCATGGGAAAAGCGGATCCCGGGCACCATCGCCTCATAAGCGGCGATGAGATCGCGTGCCACATCAGGGTCGGCGTGCTCGTTGATGACCACGCCGGCGGTGGTGTGCGGTACGTAGACGTGGCAGAGGCCATCGCCGTGGTCTTCAGCTACGGCCGCCACTTGACGGGTGATGTCGACCATCTGTCGGCGAGCCCCGGTTCTGCAGCTCGATCGTCTTCATTCCTCGCTCCTCCAGCTCTCACCATAGACCAGCCGGTAGGCCTCGCTCAGATAGACCACCCGGCGTACATAGCTGTAGGTTTCGGGCACCGGAATCTCCTCTGTGAAGCGGTGGCGATCCGGCCATCGCTTCCACCAACGACGAACGCGGGTTTCGCCGGCATTGTAGGCGGCGAGCGCCGGCTCGACGGCGCCGAAGCGACGGATCAACGCACCGAGCTCGCGCGCTCCGAGACGGATGTTGAGCGCCGGATCGCGCAGATTCGGCGGGGTCGTCAGCCCGAGGGCGCGGGCCTGCCCGGCGGCGGTCGATGGCAACAGCTGGAGGACGCCGACCGCGCCTCGCGGAGACAGCGCGTGCGCGGTAAAACCGCTCTCCTGACGGGCGAGGGCGGCAATCAGCCACGGGTCGACACCGGATTCATGCGCCGACTCCTTGATCGATCCTTCCCAGCGCAGGGGCAAGTAGGCTCGAACCGCATTTTCTGGAACCGCCGCCATGTGGATCGTGCCGAGTTCAGGAAAGCCCACAAGCAGCCAACGGATCGAGTCGCTTGGAAATCCCAGGCTGGACGCGAGGAGCGATGCCGCCAGTGCTTCGTCGGGCATCGGCGGCCGCGCCTGGCGAATGCGTCGCCACTCGCGCAGGGCTTCGGTTTCCGCGCCGAGCTTGAGCAGTCGGGCAACCGATGTCGGTGCTTCGCCGGCTGCGATCGATGGAGCGGCCTCGAAGTCTGAAACGATCGGTGAGGCGAGCTTCTGGCGGGCCCAGACGCCGTATAGGTCGGCGATGCCGGCGTCCGCGAGCTCAAAAAGCGCCGAATCATCGTCGTGGAGGACGGAGGTCCAGTACCGGAGACAACGCTCGTGAACCGGCAGACTTCGAGCGATCGAAAGCGTTTGTGCAGAAGTGCTGCCGGCGTGGGCCAGCGCCACGCCGAGACGGCGTCCGAGCCAATCCCGCCGCTCGTCGCTCCAACCGTCGACCTCGAGCCCGCGCCAGCTCTCGAGCGCGAGCTCCAGTTTCCCGCTCTCGGTGGCGCACTCGAGACGGAGTCTGAGAGCGGTCGTTCGTTCATCGGCCGCGGCGCCGGCGGTGATAGCGGCATCGGCGGCCGCGACGCAATCGGCGAAGAGGCGTTCCTCGCCGCGATCCGGAAACAGAATCCAGCCCCGGTCGCGAAATGCCTGCGCCTGCAGGAGCAGGTCCTCGACCCCAGTCCTACTCCCTGTGGGCAGAGCGCGGAGCGCGCTTGCCGGTGACCCGGCCGCCAATTCGGCCTCGGCCAGAGCGCGGCGGCGCCGCAGCTCATCGTCGCCTCGCCAGCTCAATCGCCGGAGCTCGGCAGCCGCACGTTTTGGCTGACCGCGACCCTGCCAGGCGCGACTCCGGTCCAGATGCTCGGCGGGTGTGAGCGCGACTCGCATCGAATCTGCAAGTGTGGGATCGTGGGCTTCGAGGATCCACGGTGAAGCCACCGCCAGTCGTCGCGCCGCTTCGAGCCTGAACTCGGGGTCGGAATGCTTCAAAAGGACCTCGTCTGCGAAGGGCAGAAGCTCGGAGGGAAGCATTTCACGTATCGCCAGCAGCTCCTCGATCTCGTTCTGAGCGGCCAATGCCCGAATCAGGGAGAGACACGATTGTCCGGCAAGGTCGTCGGGTGGTTCGTTCAGGAGATAGCGGTGCAACTGATCGGCGCCGGGTTGGGTCCGACTGAGGACAGCCGCCCAGACGGCCATGCGCGCGGTCTCCAGAGTTGTTCCACGCCCGGCGTCGGCGAAACATTCGGCGGCGCGTTCCGGATCAGTCTCCGTGAGCGCGAATCCCTGGTCGAGCAGGCGGTCGCGGTCGGAAATCGTTCGTGGGGGCTCGCCGTCAACGCATGCCCCGGACGTAACGACCGCGGCCAGGGCAATGGCCAGCCGGCAGCGGGGGATCAATCTCACATGCCGAGGGCGTCGGCGTCACCGTCGGCTAGGATTCGGACCAGCTCGTCACGGAAGTAGTCATGGCCGGTCCTGATCTCGGCTGGAATGCGCTTCTCATACATTTCCCGGCTGCGGTCGATGTCCTCTTTCAAACGATCGGCGAGGTTCTTCTCCACACGACCACGTTCGACCTCATCCTCGTTGTAGAGCTTGATTTCGGAGACCAGCAGACGGGCAAAACGTCTCGCCTCTTCGTGCTGTCCGTCCTCAGCGGGTCCGGGTTTGCGGCGGCTTTCGGCGGCTGCATCCGGCGGCGGCTCGAATGGACGTACCGGCGGCGGCGCCTCCACCTCGATAACCGATGGGCCACGGCCGGCGGAATGCGCAGGCGCGGCGGGTGGCGGCGTCACCGCGGCGGGTCGGGCGGGCTGTTCGTACGACTCAATCCTCACCGTGGCCGATGGGTCAAATCCGGCGCTCGGAGTCGCTCGCTCAGGGCCCACGGGTTCGGGCTCGAAGTCATAGTCGATGGCTTCGGCAGCGGGCGTCATCGGCTGGTCGACGAAGTCGCGCTCGGAGACCGGCTCGAACTCGATCGCCTCCTCGTGTCCAAAGTGGGACGGAGTAGCCGGTGGGGGAGCAGGCTTGACCGGTGCCGGTTCCGGTTTCGGAGGCGCCTTGAAGGTATCGGAGATCGGAGGCTTTTCGATCACCATTTCAGGTGGCGGCACATAAGCTTTCTGTTCGGGCGGTGGTTCGAACACCTCGGCGTCGTCGAATCCGTCCATCCGGCCTTCGGGCGCCGCGATCTCGGCCAGCGTGGGTGTCGGTACGGTTGTTCGATGGTGGAGGGTGTCGATCAGCCAGCAGGCGACCGCGTTGAGAGCCTGCGCAGCCTCAACGTTCCACGGCTGGTCGCCGTCGTGGTCGACATATACCATGCCCATGAGCTTGCCGCGGAGGCTGATCGGCAACAACACCGCCTCGTCCGGGGTGGCGTCACCGCTGAGCCAGCCGGAGACCAGAGGGTCCTTTTTGGGTGAGAACCCCAGCGGTTTTGCGGTGTCGACCAGGTGCTGGAAGTCAGGGGACGCCGCCACCCCTCCATGCCAACTCCTCAGCTTCTCACCGTCCGCGAAGCCGATGCCACTCCAGGCTGAAACGATGCCTTCTCGAATAACCAGGACGGCGGCGCGTCCAACGTGCTCGGTGAGCATCGGCAACAGCGCGCGGAGAAGCTCGGACTGGCTGCGGGCAGCGTCGAGGACCCTCAGGTTGTCGAGCGAGATGCCCGCGGGGCGCGCACTCTGGATTCGCTCTTGCGCCTCTTCTCGGAGGGCTGCCACCATCGCTTCCACCTCGGCCAGCGGGAGAAGCTCGTTGCCCTGGGTTGGTCGCGCGTTCTGGACGGTCGACTTTGCCGTCTGAATCAGTTCGCCGAGGTTCTCGGCGATGGAGTCGAGTCGCTTCGCGACCGAGTCAAGGCCACGACTCTGCGCCTTTTTGAGATGCTCGAGGATGGCATCGTACCGGTCCATGGTGCCTCCAATTCGCACACTTGGTCCATTATCGCCAGCCCGGCGACCATTCGTCAAGCAATTGATAATATGTGTGATCCACGCCGCGGACGCGAATCCGGCCCGATCGACGGCGGCTGCCGGCGCCTGACGGCGAATGTCAATGGAGTTTTGGCCAGCCTTTCGAGGGTCCGATTTCGAGAACGTAGCGGCCAACGTTGTCACAAGAGACCGATTCTGTTAGCGTGCGGGGCGAAGGGAGGAGTCATGAGAAAGAGTCGATTCCTGCCGTGTGCTGTCGCGGCGTTGGCGGTGGTCGCTTTGCTTTCCGGCTGCTCGCGCGGTCCCAGCGAGGAGGAACTGAAGCAGGCGGCGTTCGAGGAACAGCTGGTGACTCTCCAGCAACAGTACCAAGAACTCCAGCAGGTCCGTGCCGATCTCGCTGCCGCAGAAGCGACCTTGGCCGAGATCGAGGCTGTCCGAGAGCGGGACCGGACTGATGAACAGAAGGCGGAGCTCGAATCCCTGCCGGCCAGGATCGAAGAGCTCGGTATGGCCAGAGAAACCGCGTACGATGTTGTCCAGGAGACCCTGGCGAATTTTCTCAACATCGCCCTTAACGAATTCCCGGACCACCCGGCGACGGCCGAGGGACTCAACCTGTACTCGGATGAGGCGATTCTGGTCGCGGAAGACACCGTGCAAAAGTCGGGTGATTACAAAAAGGCGATCGACCACCTCGATTCCGCCGCCAGCTACTACGATTCGATCGGTTTGCCACCATACCCCCCGTTGACCGAAAAAATCGCCGCGCTCGACGACATGCGGTTTATCATCCAGGAGCGCTTCGATCTCATCACCAAGAACATGACCAAGGACGAGGTCATGGAGATCGCAGGCGTGCCCTATTATCAGAATGTTCGGGTCGACGAAAAACGGGGCGTCGAGGAGTGGCTGTACCGGAAGCGTGAGGGTGGAGCCGCGGGCGTCTACTTCAAGACCAACAACGGCAAGGTTTACAACAAGAACTTTGATGCGGTGAAGATGAAGGTCGTTGAAGACTAGCCAGTAGCTCGTTGCTTGCGCCACCGGCCTGACGATGATATTCTCCCTCCCCTGATGCGTGCGCCGAGTCTGGGCACAGCCGGAGGCGCAATATGCACTGAGGGGAGGTGAGCCTTTATGCCGACAGGAGTCATGGTTCGTGACAACGAGTCCTTCGAGGCAGCACTGCGGCGTTTCAAACGCAAGTGCGAAAAGGCCGGCATTCTCTCCGAAGTCAAGCGGCGTCGCTTTTACGAAAAGCCCTCAGAGCAACGCAAACGGGAGATGATCCAAGCGCGGAAGAAGATGCTGCGCAAGATGGCCAAACAGCGACGCGCAGGCCTGCTGTAGGGGCAGAACACCACGGTGGATCGCGCGCTCGCCTCTGAGCTGGAGTTCGATAAGGTTTTGGAATTGGTCGCGGCCCACGCCCGGACGGGTGTGGGCCGCGTCATCGTGGTGGGGCTCGAGGAGACGCCCACCAATCACCTGGGACCTGCTCGCCCAGCGCTCCTGACCCAAGCCGTCTCGGATCTGATCGACGATGAGGGGCCACTGGCATTCGCCGGGGTGGACGAAGCCGTACCGTGGCTCGAGCCGGGCGCGCCGCCGCCGTCGGAGCCCCGCGACCTGCTCGCGCTGCTGACCCTGGCGCGCCGGGTGGCGGCCGTTCGCAGGCGGGTCCTGGCGGCGGGGATCCCGTTGCTCGAGGAACTTTCGGCGCAGCTGGTCGACACCGCGCCGCTGGTTGCGGCGGTGGCGCCCAAGCTCGCAAGAGACGGCTCGATTGCGGACAACGCGTCACCCGAGCTGGCGCGGGTGCGTCGGGAGATTTCCCGTGCTCGCGTTGATGTGCTCGCCGAGCTGGAGGCGATTCGGCGGGCCCACCCCGATGTCGTCACAGACGCCCCGCCGACCCTTCGTCGTGATCGCTACTGCCTGCCCGTGCGATCGTCGGAGCGGAGCCATCTCAGCGGTCTCCTGCTCGATGTGTCGGCGCGCGGAGCCACCACCTTTGTCGAGCCCCTGGCTGTGGTCGAGTTCAACAACCGTCTGGCGGCCGCCGTGATCGGTGAGCAGCGCGAGATCCAGCGCATTCTGCACGAGATCGCCCGTCTCTTTGCAGACGCCAGAGACGACCTCAGTCGAGCGGTGGAAGTGATGGCCGAGCTCGACTCGGTGCAGGCAAGGGTCCTTTTCGGGCGGGCAGTGGACGGCCTGGTTGTGGTGCCGGGGAACTCCGATGACCTCGTGCTCCGGGCGGCCCGCCACCCCCTGCTCGACGAGCGTCTGCACGGCTTGCGGTCGGAGGTGTTTGGCGAAGCGGAGCGGCGCGATCCCGGGCACAGGGTTGTGGCTCTCGATTTTCGTCTCCCGAAGGGCGTGCGGACACTGGTGGTGTCGGGGCCCAATGCCGGCGGCAAGACCGTGGTCCTCAAAACCATCGGTCTCATGGTGTTGATGGCGATGCGAGGCATCCCATTGCCCGTCGAAGAGGGCACGCTGATCCCGGTCTTCGATCATCTGTGGTGCCATATCGGAGACGAGCAGGATGTGGGCGCCGATCTTTCGACCTTTTCGGCCGCGATGGCGGCGACCGCGCGGCTGCTCGATGAGGCGGACTCACGCACATTGGTGCTGTTCGACGAGCTCGGTGCCGGCACCGACCCTCTCGAGGGTGCCGCCCTCGGCTGCGCCCTGCTCGAGGAGCTCGCGCGTCGCGGCTGCCTGACCGTGGCTTCCACGCACCTCGCCGCCATCGCCCTCGTCGCCAACGCCGCCGACGGTATGGACAATGCGGCCATGGAGTATGACGAGGGTTCCGAGAGGCCGACCTACGGGCTTGTCATGGGCCGGCCGGGTCGGTCTCGAGCGCTCGAAATCGCCTATCGCATGGGGGTCGACGGAAGAGTCCTGGGCCGGGCGCGGGAGCTGCTCGGCGGCGATCACCTCAAGCTCGACCGTTGGATGCGCCGCCTTGAATCCCTCGAACAGCAGCTTCAGGAGGAGCGGGAACATCTGATTGAAGAGCAACGGCGGGTGCAGGCTCTCAGTGCCGCCGCCGAGCGTGAGCTTGAGCTCCTCGAACAGGACCGCCGCGATCTTCCGGAACAGCTCGCTGTCGAGCGCGAACGGCTGCGTCGCCGTGCCAAGGACAAGCTCGATCACGCTCTCGCCGAGCTCGCGAGAGCGATCGAGACCCGCGAGGCTCTCGGCCGCCGTCGTCAGCAGAAGCTCCGCGACGAAGCGCTGCGTCTCGAGCTTCCGCCAGAAAGCGCGGCGGAGAGCTCGCGCGAAAACCTCGTCGAAGGTGCGCACGTGCGGGTCGCGTTGGGCGCCGAGGGTGAGCTGCGCGAAGTCCGCGGCACGCGGGCGCGGGTGGAGGTGTCGGGGAAGAAGCTCTGGGTCGCGGCTTCCGAGCTTGAGGTGTTGGAGTCTCCGAAGGTGGTGCGGGCGCCGAAGGTCGAATTGACGTCGGCCGAGGTATCTGCACGGGAGGTCAACCTTATCGGGCGCGACGAAGAAGGGGCGCGAGAGGAGCTCGAGAAGTTCCTCGACCGGGCCTTTACCGCCGGAGCGCCTGCCGTGCGGGTCGTCCACGGGCACGGCGCCGGCATTCTCCGGCGAATGGTGGCTGATGTGTGCCGCACGCACCCGGCAGTGCGCGCCTTCCGTCACCCGCCGCAAGGGCGTGGTGGTAACGGGGTTACCGAGGTCGAGCTCGAACACGGGCAATGAGGCTATGATCGCCGCCTGCGGCGGCTGGCCTTGAGGCTATGGCCCCCAGCCCCATAGCCGCATAGCCCACGGCCCCAAGCCTCCGTGCGACAATAATCCCCCATGACAGACATCGATCTCAGCCGGGATTCGGTCGCCCGTGTTCGTGAAGCGGCAGATCTGGTCGAGGTCGTGGGCGACCACGTGCGGCTCAAGAAACGAGGCCGCAGCTGGGAAGGGCTGTGCCCCTTTCACGAGGAGAAGACGCCGTCGTTCTCGGTCGACCCCGACAAGGGTCTTTATTACTGTTTTGGCTGCCACCAGGGCGGCGATGTTTTCAAGTTCCTCATGCAGACGGAGAACCTCAATTTTCCGGAGGCGGTCGAACACCTGGCGCAAAGGTTCGGTGTCTCTCTGCCGCCGAGGAGCCCCGAGACTTCGCGGCGGCGAGAGGCCGGCGACCGCCTGCGGTCGCTACTCGAGGAGGCCCAGCATTTCTACGCTGAATGTCTCGACGCGCCTGAAGGCGCGGCCGCCCGCAGCGAGCTCTCGCGACGCGGATTTCCAAAGGATTCGTGGCGCGGTTTCGGCTTTGGATATGCTCCCGACGAGTGGCGCCGACTCAACGACCACCTGAGCCGCCGCCATCCCGAAGGTGTCCTCGTGGAGTCGGGGCTTGCGGTCCGGCCCGAAAGCGGCACCGCTCCGTACGACCGTTTTCGCAATCGCCTCACCTTCCCGATCCGCAGTGGCGACGGCGCGCTCATCGCCTTCGGCGGCCGCGAGCTCGGTGACGGTGAGCCAAAGTATCTGAACAGCCCGGAGAGCGCGATCTTTCGAAAACGTTCCACCCTCTTCTGCCTCGACCGTGCGCGGCGGGCGATCGCCGACTCCGGGCGTGCAGTGGTGGTGGAAGGCTACTTTGATTGCCTATCCCTCCACCGGGTGGGGATCGAAAACGTTGTCGGCACCCTGGGCACGGCTTTGACCTCGGATCACGCCCGTCTGCTGAAGCGTCGCCTCGGCGCTGACGGCATCGCGTTGCTGTGCTACGACGCCGATGCGGCGGGGCGACGAGCCGCGTCAGTCGGTGCCGCGGTCCTGCTCGAGGCCGGGCTCGAAGTGGCGACGATCGTGTTGCCGGCCGGCATGGATCCCGATGATCTGATCCGCGAACGCGGCGTGGAGGCGTTTCGCGAACTCCTCGACCGGCCGACTTCGCTGCTCGAGTTCATTCTCGCCGAGCTCCCACTCGATCCGGCACAGCGGCGAATCTCAGGTCTCGAGCTTGCACCTCTCGTATGCTCTGCCTCGAATCCAGCCCTCCGCCAGAATCTGGTGGAGGAGCTGGCGCGCCAGCTCTACCTGCGGCCGCGGGAAATTGAAGAGCATGGCCGCAAGGGGCTGCGCCCGGGCACGGTCACCGCGAAAGTCGAGCGGACGCCGATGCCCCCGGGAGAACGTGAGCTGGCTCGCATCCTGCTCGATTGCTCGAGCGAGTGGCGGCGTCGGATCCTCGAAGTTGTCGATATTGAGTACATCCGCGACCCGCGCGTTCGCCAGTTGTTGGAGGAGGCGACCACGATTGCAGGGATGGACCAGGACGAGGCTGACTTTGTGACTGAGCTCCTGCGCCAGGGCACGGATCCGGATGCCAGCTCGTTGGTGGCCGAGCTGTGCACCGCAGCGATGCCTGAAATCACCGATGAGTCGATCAGGATTCAACTACGGACCATTCTTCATCGCCAGGCCCGCGAGGGCGCGCGGCGCCTCGAGCCGTTGATCGCCGCCGCGGAAGAACGTGGCGATCATGCCGAATTGGACCGCCTTTTGGCGGAGAAGCGACGATTACGGCTGGGAATGGCAGAAATCTGACTTTTTCTGTGTTCTGGGGTTGCCAAAAAGGATTTCGCGACCCATATTCCACTGGATGACGATGGGGCCTGGTTGGCGGGCCTTCGAGTGATGCAACGCGTCCATACCAAAATCATTTTGATGGAAGACATTTGCTGAGCGACCCTGCGCGGGAATGCGGTGCCTGCGGGAGGTGCTTTCCCCAGAGCGTCGCGGCGGACGGCCCACTATCGCGGAGGGTTGTGAACCGTACCCTATGAAGAAAGCGTCACACCCTGCCGAAGGGAGGCAACCGGTGGTGAAAGAGACCAGTGTGCAGGTCGAAGAGAAGTACCCCGAGCTCGGCAAGCTGATCCAGGCCGGCAAAGAGCGCGGGTACATCATGTATGAGGAGCTCTACGACCAACTGCCCGAAGAAGTGACCGCTGTTGCCGAAGAGCTGGACGACATCTACATGCGGCTGTCGGAGCTCGATATTGACGTCATGGACGCCGAAAGCGCGGAGGCGGATGAAAAGACCACGGCGCGCGCCAAGGACGATGACGACGGGGAACGTCGGCCTGCGAAAAAGAACGAGGGCCGACCGGTGGCCACCGAACAGCTCGAGAAAACGAACGATCCGGTACGGATGTACCTGCGCGAGATGGGCACGGTCAAGCTGCTTGACCGCGACGGCGAAGTAGACATCGCCCAGCGTATCGAAGCTGGCGAGGCGAAGGTCTTTGTCGCATTGTCAAGGGAGCCCGACCTCCTCGATCTCTTCCTGCGGACCAATGAGCAAGCGCGGCGCGAGCGGCGGGGAGTGCGGGAGTTGCTGCAGTCCAATGCCAGCGAGCTCGACGAAAAGGCAGAGGATCGGGTTCGCGAAGGTCTCAAGCTGTTTCGCACCATTACCAGGCTCGACGATGAGTCGCGCGAGTTGCGACGGCGACTTCGGCGCTGCAAGAGGGCGGGCAAACGCCACCAGGAACTCTCCGACAAGATCGACGCCAACACCGCCGATACCGCGATCCTCGTGCGGCGGGCCGACTTCACCACGACCACCCGTAACCGGCTTCTGGCCTTCTTTGGCGAGGTCGAGCGCCAGTTCGCGATTCCGATTCAGACGATCAACCGCGACCGAAAAAAGCTCCAGCAGGAACGCAGCGTCGAACGGCGTCAGTTTTATGCCGGTCGGACCGAACGGTATGAGGAAGAACTGGAGCGGCTCGAAGACCGGTTCCAGATTCCATACGAACGCCTCAAGGTTTTGCTGACCGAGGTCCGCCGCGGCGAGGCAGAGACCGACGGCGCCAAACAGGAGCTGATCGTCGCCAATCTGCGGCTGGTGGTGTCCATCGCCAAGAAGTACACCAATCGAGGCCTGCAGTTCCTCGATCTCATCCAGGAGGGCAACATCGGCCTCATGAAGGCGGTGGACAAGTTCGAGTACCGACGCGGCTACAAGTTCTCCACCTACGCAACCTGGTGGATCCGGCAGGCGATCACCCGCGCTATCGCCGACCAGGCGCGCACGATCCGAATCCCGGTCCACATGATCGAGACCATCAACAAGCTCACCCGAACCACCCGCATGCTGGTGCAGGAGCTTGGTCGCGAGCCGTCCGTGGAGGAGATTGCTGCGCGGATGGAGATGCCGATCTCGAAGATTCGCAAGATCCACAAGATTTCGCAGGAGCCGATTTCTCTCGAGACGCCCATCGGCGAGGAAGAGGACTCACACCTCGGCGATTTCATCGAGGACACGAACTCGGTGTCGCCGATCGAGGCGGTGATCATGCGAACCCTCAAGGACCACACCGAAAATGTCCTCAAGTCGCTGACTCCGCGCGAGGAGCAGGTTCTCAAGCTGCGATTCGGCATCGGGGACGGCACCGAGCACACCCTCGAAGAGGTCGGCCGCACCTTCAACGTCACCCGCGAACGAATCCGACAGATCGAGTACAAGGCGCTGCGAAAGCTGAGGCATCCGACCCGTGCCCATCTGCTGAAGCCGTTCTCAGACATCGGCAGCTAGCCACCACGGCCCGCCCACCCAGCAGAGGGGAAAAGGAGAAAAGGGGAAGAGGAGACCCTTCCTCCCCTTTCCCCTTTTCTCCTCTGCACCTTTTCCCCTCTGCCTGCCGCTCTCCTTGCTGGACGGTGCTCGTCGCGCTACTATACGCCGGGGCCCATAGCTCAGCGGTCAGAGCCGCCGGCTCATAACCGGTCGGTCCCAGGTTCGAATCCTGGTGGGCCCATTGTCGGGCCGCCGGGAAAACGGGTCGGGCGCAGCACATCAAGACGGGGTGCAAAATTGAGCAACGTATACAACGATCTTGTCCGCCTGGTTCAGTTGCAAACGGTCTATGACGCTGTGGCCGCTGCCATCACCGAGCGCAATTCGCCGCCTGAAGAGATTTGCGATCTGCAGGAGGCGAACCGTCTCCGACAGGAGGAGCTCGACGAGCTGGTGCGTCAGCTTGAATCACACGAGGAGGAGATCGCGGAGGTTCGCAAAAAGCAGGCCGAGTGGGAGCTGGAGCTCGAGCATTTCCAGAAGCAGAAGTCGATGGTGAGCAACGAACGCGAATTTACCGCGGTGATTTCGGAGATCGACTACGCAACGAAGGCCATCGACGAGACCTCCACGAGGCGAAAGGAACTCGAAGAGGCGATTGCAGAGCTCGGCAAGGAAATCGCCGAGAGACGCGAAACCGGTCCAGAGCAAGAGTCGGCCCAGGCCGACGTCACCGCTGCATGGGAGAAGCGCAAGGAAGAGCTCTTGAAAACGGTGCACAAGCTGTCAGCCCAGGCCAAGGCGATCGAAGCCGAAATCCAGCCAAAGCACCGTTCCCTCTTTCTCCGCTTGCTCGAGAGCAAGCACGGGACCGCGATCACCAGGGTCGTCGATGGATCGTGCTCGCTGTGCCATTTCGCCCTCCGTCCCCACCTCCAGCAGCGGGTGCGGCGCTGCGAGGAGATTATCGACTGCGAACACTGCCACCGAATCCTGTACATCGAAGAGACTCTGCACCGTGACGAGGGCGAGGCCGTTGACGGCTGAGTGATGGACCATGGCATCGCCGACCGGTTGGCAGAGGTGCAGCGCCGAATAACCGCCGCCGCCATTGCCAATTCGCGAGATCCGAATGCCGTGACCCTGATCGCCGTCGGCAAGACCTTTCCGGCCGAGATCGTCCAGGCTGCGGTGTTGGCGGGAGCGACCGATCTCGGTGAGAATCGGGTCCAGGAGGCTGTTGCCAAGAGACCGAAGGTAGTGGGCGGGCGTTGGCACCTGATCGGTCCGTTGCAGCGCAACAAGGCCCGCGCCGCCATCGAGGTCTTCGACCTCATCCACACCGTCGACCGCTTCGAGATCGCCGACCGCCTCCAGCTCCTGCTCGAGGGCAACTGGCCCGAACGACGTCTCGAGGTCTTGCTCGAGATCAACATTGGATCGGAGCCACAGAAGGCCGGGGCGCTGCCCGAGGACGCGATTCAACTCCTCGAACACGTCGCCGGCTGCAATCGCCTCGTGGTCCAGGGCCTGATGGCGATTCCTCCGTGGGTGGACGATCCGGAAGCCTCGAGACCGTCGTTTCGGGCCCTGCGCGAGTTGCGAGACCGGCTGCAGGCCGAGGTCGGTGTCGTGCTTCCCGAGCTCTCGATGGGAATGAGCCACGACTATGAGGTGGCGGTGGCCGAAGGCGCGACCATGGTCCGGGTCGGCACAGCCATTTTCGGTCCACGAACGTTGAAACGTTAGAACGTTCAACGTTAGAACGTTCCGCCCACCCAACCTAAGAACCGGAGAGGAACGCAATCTGCGGGAGGGTGGGTGGAAACGTTTAACGTTCTAACGTTCAACATTCTAACGATCGGTTGGCTGGGTGGCCTTCACTCGTAACCATTTGACTTCGTCGAGAGCGCAGTCCCAGACATCGGTCGGCATTTTCCCAAGCTTCTCCTTGATCCCGGGCAGGCTTTGTGAAAAAATTCTCATCCGGTTGGATAAGGGAACACAAATGGGGAATAAAGCCGCTGATGTCCGAGAATTTGAGCGAACCGTGACCAGACTCGCCGCCGAGGCGGCGCCGCGGTGCGCCGAGTTCCTCCACGATTTGGTGACGGTGCCTTCACCGAGCCGCAGCGAGCGACTCGCTTGCGAACGCGCGCTGCGGGAGATGGAGCTCCTCGGCTACCGCGATGTCCATCTTGACGAAATGGGTAACGTTCTCGGTCGTATCGGCTCCGGACCTCGGGTTCTCGCATTCGACGCCCATATCGACACGGTCGGTATCTCGAATCCGACCCTCTGGCGCCACGATCCCTTTCGCGGCATCGTCACTGACGGAACCCTTTTCGGCCGAGGCGCATCGGATCAGAAGGGCGGTTTGGCGGCGATTGTCCACGGCGCCGCCCTTGCGGACCAGGTCGGGCTGTCCAACGACCTGACCGTGTGGGTGACCGCGACCGTCAACGGCGAAGACTGCGTCGGTCTGGCCTGGCAGTACCTTCTCAACGAGACTCCGCTACGCCCCGAGGTGGTTGTGATCGCCATGCCATCGCACCTCGGCGTCTGCTACGGCCAGCGCGGCCGGATGGAGGTCGAAGTCGCAACCGCCGGCGTCTCCACCCACGGATCACAACCCGACCGGGGAACAAATGCGGTGTACGCGATGATGCCGGTCATCGAAGGGCTGACCCGCCTCCACGAGAATTTCGCGGTCGAGCATCCGATGCTCGGCAAGGGCTCTCTGGCGGTCACCGGAATCACCTCGCAGTCGCCGTCCCTGACGGCCATTCCTGACGGGTGCGTCATCCACATCGATCGCCGACTGACCATCGGCGAGACGCCCGATGACGCAATGGCCGAGATCCGAAAGGTGGCCTCTGCCGCGGCCGAGGGGTCTGAAGTTCGCTTGCTTCACTACGCGCTGCCGTCGTGGCGCGGTCTTACCTATCCCACCGACAAGGTGTTCCCGGCCTGGGAGACGGCTGCGGACAGTTCGGCGGTGCGGGCGGCCCTCGAGACAGCGGAGCGGGTGCTCGGGCGTTCGCCGCGGATCCACCGGTCGGCATTCTCGTCCAACGGGTGTGCGACGGCGGGCATCTTCGGGATTCCGACTGTCGGCTTCGGACCCGCTGACGAGCTGCGCTCGCACACCGTCAACGACCAGATCCCGCTCGCCCAGCTCGAACCGGCGATGGCGTTCTTTGCGTTGTTCCCGCAGGTGTATCTCGAATCCCAACGTTCAAACGTTTAAACGTTCGAACGTTTCAACGTTGTTCCGCCCGTGGCGTTGCGCCGCGATACTATGACGCCATGCCCGAGCTCCCGGACCTCACGGTCTACGTTGAAGCGTTGAGTCGCTTCGCCGTCGGCGCGATGATCGAAGAGCTTCGGGTTCGCAACGCCTTTCTCCTGCGAACGCCATACCCTCAAACGAGCGCTCACCGATCCTCGAATCCTGAGCGGCATCGGCAACGCCTACTCGGACGAGATCCTCCACCGCGCGCGGTTGTCACCGTTCAGGCTGACGGACCGGTTGTCGGAGGAGGAGTCCAGCCGCCTCCGGGAGGCAACGAATGCAGTGCTCGCCGAGTGGACGGAGAGGCTTCGCTCCGAGGTTGGGGACGGCTTTCCGGACCGGGTGACGGCGTTCCGCGAAGGGATGGCGGTGCACGGCCGCTTCAACCAGCCCTGTCCGGATTGCGCCGCGCCGGTTCAGCGCATCCGCTACGCGGAATCGGAGTGCAACTACTGCCCCGGGTGTCAGACCGGTGGTCGCATCCTGGCCGACCGCTCGCTCTCGCGATTGCTGAAGGCCGACTGGCCGAAAACGCTCGACGACCTCGAACGCCGATCGAAATGACGAGAAAAACCACAGAGACACAGAGACACAGAGACACAGAGAAACCACAGAGGATATATCCTGAATCCGTCACAACCACGAAGACACAAAGACACGAAGGCCAACCACCCTCCCGACCACACAAAGGGGCAGTCGCTACGATTTCGGGGTGAAACAGAAACTCACGGTTGAGCACCGGCCGACGCACCATTGGCGAGTCGTTTCTGGCCTCTTCGATTCCACCGGGGAGGGAGGTGGCCACGTCTTATCAATTAAATGAAGAAGTGAAGCGGCGAGGCCTGCGCTCGCAGAGCGCAGGCTGCTGGGTCGGGACGTCCTACGAACGCTAGCGTTCGTCGGGGCGTTCCGACCCAGCGGTTCCCGGCCGTCGTTCGACGGCCGGTACCTCGCCGTGCGATGACATTCTCAACACCTCTCTCTGCACCTCCGCGTTTTTGCGTTTGCTTTTTGGGTGGGTGAACGAACTTCGTGATTCCTTGGTGTCTTTGTGCCTTTGTGTTTGCGACGTGGGTGGGCGGTTGGCTCTGTGAGCTCTGTGCCTCTGTGGTTATTCGGTCGACGCAATCAGGCTCGGCACATCGGCGACGGTGGCGATCGGGGTGGCCGGCAGTTCGAGCTTGCCCTTGGCGTCGCGTGCGGGTAGGGCGACCCGGCCGAAGCCGAGAGCCGCCGCCTCGCGCACCCGCTCCGCTTTCCGGCTCACCGCACGCACCTCGCCAAGGAGCCCGATCTCACCAAAGACCGCCAGCTCGGGCGCGATGGGCCGGTCGGCCACCGACGAGATCAGCGCCGCCGCGACCGCGAGGTCGAGCGCCGGTTCGCGCAGGGAGAGACCGCCGACCAGGTTGACGAAGACGTCGCGGTCGGCGAACGAAATTCCGGCGTGCCGCTCGAGCACCGCCAGCAGCAGCGCCAGGCGCGACGAATCGAGACCCTGGGCCACCCTCCGTGGGGTCCCGAGAGAGGATCGCGAGACCAGCGCCTGCACCTCGACCAGCAGCGGCACCGTTCCTTCGAGGGCGACGGCCACCGCCGAGCCCGGGGCGCCGCTCTGGCGATCCTCGAGCAACCACGCCGATGCGTTTTTTACCGGCTCGAGACCGCGACCGGTCATCGAGTAGAGGGCGAGCTCGGCGATCGTGCCGTACCGGTTCTTGCCGGCACGGAGGGCGCGGAGCTCGTGGCCGGGCTCGCCCTCGAGCGACATCACCACGTCCACCAGGTGTTCGAGCAGCTTGGGCCCGGCGATCGCCCCCTCCTTGGTGACGTGGCCGACCAGCACCACCGGCACGCCACGGGTCTTGGCGTAGTTTTGGAAGCGGGACGCGACCTGCCGGACCTGGCTCACCGATCCGGCGACCGCGTCGACGGCGTCGAGCACGGCGGTCTGCACCGAGTCGACGATCACCAGCCTCGGTTCGAGCTCTTCGAGCTGGCCAAGCACCGCGTCGCAGGAGGTCTCCGGGAGCAGCAGCAGCCGCCGGTGGAGGCCGTCGATCCGGCGTGCGCGCAGGGCCACCTGCTCGGCGGATTCCTCGCCGGTGACGTAGACCACGGGTCCGTGCCCGCGGGCGAGCTCCGCCGCCACCTGGAGCAGCAAGGTCGACTTGCCGATCCCGGGCTCACCGGCGAGGAGCACCAGCGAGCCGGGCACGAGACCTCCACCGAGGACCCGGTCGAGACCCTCGAGCCCGGTGGCGAGGCGGGCCGCCGGGATCGCCGCGGCTTCGGTCACCGGCATGGCGCGGGCGCCGCGCCGGGCTGCGGCGCCGCCCTTCTTTTTGCGTGGCGGCGTCGGCTGCTCGGCGTAGCTGTTCCAGTCGCCGCAGCCCGGGCACTGCCCGAGCCATTTCCCCGACTCGTGGCCGCAGGAGGTACAGAAAAAGACGGTGTCCGCCATAGGGAGAATCAGTTCAAAGCGCCGCCGGCCAGACCGAGGCTGTACTTGATGTCCTCGTCGTTCCAGGTGATGCCGCCGCCGAAGAGCACCGACGATTTTTCCTGAACCAGAGGATCGTCCCACCCGGCGGTGATGAAGATGTGGGGGCTGATGAAGTACCGGCCTTCGAAGGTCAGGTGCACGCCCTCGTCGAACTCGCGTGAGAAATCATAGGCCTCGAAGATGAGCACCAGGGGCCGCTTGCCGAGCCGGATGCTGTGGTCGACGCCCACCCCACCGGAGGACTCGATGATCCCGGCCCGCACGAAGGTGTTCGGAAAGACCCGGTAGCCGACCTGGGCGCTGATACCGAACTTGTCCGATGTGCTGATCTTCGTCTGGGTGTACGACGTCTCGGTGCCGTCGGGAAAGACCGTGGTCACGTACTCGGCGTCGGTGCGGACCCGGCCGTACGGCATGTCCACCCCTTCGAGCCGGAAGAAGCGGTTCTTCGTGGTCCACAAATCGAAGCCGAAGGACATCCGGGACTGGTCGGTCGAGGCCAGGTATTCGCCTGCCAGCGCCACCTCGAGCTGGTAGCGTCGGTAGCGGCCCATGGTCTCGTTCAAGGTGTCGATACCACCCTCGATCGAGTCGAGGGTCTCGTTGAGGTTGTTGACCGTCGTGTCGTCGTTGACCAGCTTGCCAATGGACCCCTCGCCGGAGGCGATCTTGCCGGTGATCTGGTTGAGGTTTTCGGCCGAGACCTGGAGGCGGTCCGTGAGCTCGCGGATGTTGCCCATCGACACCTGGAGATCGTCCCGGTTCTCGCCGACGACTCCGTTGAGCTGATCGGTGAGGTGGTTTAATTTGTCGGCGATTTTCGGAAGCTCGTCGCGCAGGGTGGCCGAGAAGTCGGCGAAGTTGGCGGTGGTCTGATTGACGTTGGCCTGGTTTTCGGTGATCAGTACCTTGAGCGAGGCCGTGAGATCGCGGATGTTCTGCACGATCTCGTCGATCGCCTCCTCACCCTGCAAACCGCCGATGGAACCGCGCAGCGCCCCGGTGACCTCCTTGACGTCGGCGCCGATGTCGGTCGCCACTCTCATGACATCGTCAAAGGTCGGCGTAGTCTCGCCTGAGAGTTCGACGCCCGCCGCAAGCAGCGGTCGGGACGGGTCTCCGGGCAGGATCTCGATGTACTTGTCGCCGAGCATGCCGAGGCTCGTGATCTGCGCGGTGGCGCCCTCGTGCAGCCGAACCTGGGGGTCGAGCGATATCCGGAGCACGGCCTCCGATCCATCAAGCGTGATCTCATCCACCTTGCCCACCCGCACGCCGGCAATGCGGACCGCGGCCTTGCGGTCGAGTCCGGCGACCGAGGAAAAGCGGGCGGTGACCTCGAGCCGGTCGCCGCGCTCACCGACCGGAATGTCCTCGATCTTGATGATGAACAGGCCGAGGATGATCAATCCCGCGAGCATGAAGACACCGATGCGTGCGGCAGGGGTCATGAGTGGTCCTCCTCGGGGACTTCGCCGTTGAGAAAAGCCCTGATGAACCAGTTATCCGATCGTAGAAATCGTTCGGGAGTGTCGACCAGGAGGATGCGCCCGCGGCGCATGATGGCGACCCGGTCGGCGATCTTGGTGGCGAGCCCGATGTCGTGAGTAATGGTTACGGCCGTGACGTTGAGCTCGGTCCGGAGCAAATTGATGACATCGCCGATCGCGGCGGTGTTGATCGGGTCGAGCCCGGTCGTGGGCTCGTCAAAGAGCAGGATTTCGGGCTCGAGGGCGATGGAGCGGGCGAAACCTACCCGGCGCCGCATGCCGCCCGACAGTTCCGAGGGCATCTTGTCCTCGATGCCCGGGAGCCGCACCAGCTCGAGGCACTCGCCGACCCGTTGCGCGATCTCCCGCGGCGTTCTTTTCGTGTGGCGGCGGATCGGGAAGGCGATGTTGTCGGCGACGGTCATCGAGTCGAAAAGCGCGCCCTCTTGAAAGGTCATACCGAAACGCTTGCGCAGCTCGAGCACGACCTCCGGAGAAGCGAGGGTGAGATCGATGCCGTCGACCACGACATGGCCTTCGTCGGGTTGGAGGAGGCCGATGAGGTGTTTGATGAGGACCGACTTGCCGGCGCCCGAGCCGCCGACCAGCATCAGCGACTCACCCCGGCCGATCTCGAGGTCGATGCCGTTGAGGACCTTTTTGTCGCCGAAGGACTTGGTGAGCCCGATGACGCTGATCATCGGTTCGGCGGGGCTCTGGACCCTGGAGCTAGCAATCGCGGTCATCAGAACAGGATTTTCGTCAGGAAGAAATCGGAGAGCAGAATATAGAGGCTGGCCGTGACCACCGCCGAGGTCGTCGCCCTGCCGACCCCCTCGGCGCCGCCCGAGGTATAAAAACCCTTGGCGCAACCGGTGACCGACAGGATGAGCCCGAAAAACGAGGCCTTGATCAGCCCCGAGGTGACGTCGTTGACCTCCAGAAACTGGAAGGTGCGCTCGATGTAGAGATAGCTGTTGGCGCCGAAGAGGCCGACCGAGACCAGCCAGCCGCCGATGATGCCGACCGCGTCGCCCATCACGGCGAGCACCGGCAACATCAAAATCGACGCGTTGACCCGCGGCACCACGAGGTAGTGGATCGGCTCGGTGGCCATCGTGTACAGCGCGTCGATCTGCTCGGTGACGCGCATCGTACCGAGCTCGGCGGCCATCGCCGAGCCCACCCGGCCCGCGACCATCAAACCGGTCAACACCGGCGCCAGCTCGCGGGTCAGCGACAGCGCCACGACCGAGCCGACAAAGCCCTCCGCGTGGAAGCGCTCGAAGCCGCGATAGGTCTGGAGCGCCAGCACCATGCCGGTGAAGAGGCAGGTCAAGAACACAACCGGGATCGAATCCCAGCCGACCCGCACCATTTGCTTGAGGAGCTCGGGGGCGTCGAAGGGTCTGCGAAAGGTCCACAGCACGCTCGAGGCCATGATGTAGAAGAAACGGCCGAGCTCATCGAATCCCCGGATGACCAGGCTACCGAATCGATCGAGCCAGCCGACGATTCCCGCCGGACGGGCGCTTGCCTCTACCACGGGGCGTCGCCGTCGTCACGGGTGAAATCGGCGTTCTCGAAGCGCGTGAACTCGTGCTGAAACACGAGATCGATCTCGCCGATCGGGCCGTTGCGCTGTTTGGCGATCATGAGCTCGGCGCGCCGCGGGTCCTCGGCCTCGCGGTCGTAGACCGAGGGCCGGATGATGAACATCACGACGTCCGCATCCTGTTCGATGCTGTTGTGGACGACGATACCGTCGGCGATAAAGTTGTGGGTTCCCTCGACCGTGGCGTCGAACACCTCTTTCTGACCGAGATCTTCGAAGCTCAGGACCTCATCCCAAAACACATCGGACCTCGCGAGTGCTGAGAGCTGGTCATCTTCGACCACCGCTGCGACGCGTTCGAGATACGGCCGGCTCGGACAGAATGAGAACATCGAGCTGCCGCCAAACGAACCACCCAGCGCTGCCGCGTATTGGCGGTGGGTCATCCCGATCTCGGCAAGCCGCTCTTTGACCCGCGTCCAGATTTGTCTTGGAATCGTATCGACATTCGTGTTCGTGGTGATGCTGTCGAGCACCGCCGACGCCTTTCGCGCAGGCGCCTCTCTTGGACCGAATGCGCCGATGCCGGCCAGAAAACGCCGCTGGTCCTCGGCTCCGGTGATCCACACCGTATGACCGGGCCTGTACGATTCCTTTTGGTTTGTTTTTGTCCGGCTGAGGATGCCGAATCGCAGGAGAAGAGCCGCGACATCGTCGGCCAATCGTCGGCTGTTCGTCGAGTAGTGCATGGCGACGTTCTTCCGGCCGCGAACCCGTCGAACACTGATATGCCCGTCGGTGGCCCACAGATGCCGCAGAAAGAGGGCCACATCCTTGCGAGAAAACGAAAACACCTGTCGTGGCACGTGCTTTTCATGGCTCCGGCAACCAAACAACCCGAGATCGTCCAGCCAGGCGGCGATCGGATTCCGCTTGCCGTGGGTCAGTCGATAGGGCGCCGGCAGCCGGATCTGGTAGGAGTGCGCCCGCTCGTCCCAACCGCCTTTGGCGGTCACCCCGAAAACTCGCGCGGCCTTCGTGACCGCTTCCACGTTTTCTTCGCTCTGGGTTGCATAGCGCATGGGTTGTCGCCGGACAAAGCTGCCGTCGCCGATGAGGTGGGCGAGGAGCACGATCCGTTCCTCGGGCCACGTGATCGTTTCAAGAGGATCGGGGAGAGTCCGCGGTACGGCGATTCGCGATCCGACCTCGAGCCGGTCGAGCCGTTTCCAGCCGGCAATGGTCAAGAACGGGTGATTGGCGCTGGCCTTGACCTCCCGGCCCGAGGCGAGCTTGAGGCGAAAAACAGTCTTGGTGCCGCTCGGGAAAACCCGCGACATCGTTCGGGGCACGATGTGCCGGCGATCGTCAACGGACCATACCGGAATGTCCCGCGCCTCATTCTCCAGGAGCTCGGCGATCGTCACCCGCTGGTTGGTGTCGGCGCGGAGAATGGTGGTGTCGGCGGTCAGGCAACCGCTTTCCCGGAGGTCCGACAGCTGCGGCCGGTGGTCGCCGCCGCGTCTTTCGGGCTGGCGGGACAGCTGGGAGAGGACCAGCATCGGGACATCGAGCTCCTTGGCCACCCCCTTGAGGCTGCGCGAGATCGCGGAGACCTCCTCGTTGCGGCTGTTGAAGCGCGCGCCGCCCGACATCAGCTGCATGTAGTCCACCATCACCAGATCGAGACCCCGCTCCTGTTTGAGCCTTCGCGCCTTGGCCGACAGCTCGAGGGCGGTGATGCCGGGGGTGTCGTCGATCCACAGCTTGACCTCGCGCAAGGCCTGCGCGGCGAGCTCCAGCTTGGGCCAGTCGGACTTGGCCAGATAGCCGCCGGCGATCCGCTTCTGGTCGACCCGCGCCTCGGCCGACAACAGCCGGCGGACGAGCTGTTCGGCGGCCATCTCGAGCGAGAATATGGCGACCTTCTTGCCGCCGCGGATGGCGGCGTGGGCGCAGATGTTGACCCCGAGCGAGGTCTTGCCCATCGACGGCCGCGCGGCCAGGATCACCAGGTCCTTGCGCTGCAGACCGGAGGTGAGCTCGTTCAGGCGCACGAAGCCGGTGTCGAGCCCGGTCAGCGTCGAGCGCGTCTCGCGCGCCGCCTCGATATTGGCGAGCTCGGCGTCGGTCAGCTCGCGGATCGGCATCAGCCCGCCCGACAGGGTGTCCTCGGCGATCCGGAAGACGTCCTTCTGGGCCGATTCCACCGCCTCGCGGGCCTCGCCGTGGTCGAGCGAGCAGGTGGTGAGGATGCGCTGCGCCGCCGCCATCAGCTGGCGCTTGACCGACTTGTCGTGGACGATCTCCGCGTAGTGGATGACGTTGGCGACGTCCGGCAGGGCGTCGACCAGCGACGACAGATAGCTCACACCACCGACCTGCTCGAGCCGGCCCTGCTCGTTGAGGTGGTTGCGGACGGTGACCAGATCGGCGGCCTCGGCCTTTTCGTGGAGATCGAGACAGGCCCGATAGACGATGCGGTGGCTCTCGAGGTAGAAGTGGTCGGCCCTGAGCTTTTCGATCACGTGGAGCAGCGCACCGGGATCGAGGAGGAGCGCGCCGAGGACCGCGCGCTCGGCCTCGGGGTCGTGCGGCAGACGGTCGGCGATGGTGCCGGGACCGCTGACGACGTTTCCAGGACTCGTGCTGCTCATGGGATTCACATCCTACCTCAGAAATTCGTGACGGTGGGCTCTTCGATCCCCCCGCCACGAATTTCTACGAAGGATTCTGACGGCCGTCAACCGATCTGTCCCGAGGGGCTTTTGGGTGGCTTCATAGCCCATAGCCCATAGCCCATAGCCTCAGAGCCGCATGGCCGCAAAAAACCGGCCCGAGCTTGCGCCCGGGCCGGGAGTTGATGATGAACGATGTCGCTTCGGCTCAGAAGCTCCAGATCAGACCGAGGCGCATGCGCCAGCGCGACGCCAGGGTGTCGGTCGAGAAGATCGGGTTGTTCTCGGGGTCGGTGACGATTCCTCTGCAACTCGTAGATGGGATTGCCGGTGTCCTCGTCGAGACCGCGGTAGATGACCGGGGTGACGGTGCCGAAGGGCACGTAGCGCACCAAACCCGAGTCGCCGTCGATGAGGTTCCAGAAGTTGAAGATGTCAAAGGTCAGCTGGAGCGAGCTCCGGCCCGGGATCGGGATCTGCTGCCGGATCGAGAGGTCGGTCTGGGTGACATAGGGCTGTTGCGAGGAGTTGCGGGGTGCGATCTCGCCCATGTACTTGTCCTGCCCGGTGGTCTGGAGGTAGGCCTCGAGCTGGCTCCAGGTGCCGTTGGTGATGATCACGTCGTCGGCCCCGCTGGGAATGTAGACGAGATCGTTGGAGGTGTAGAAGTCCTCGTTGATCGACGCCGAGTTGCCAAAGCCGTAGATGCTCATGTAGGGCCGGCCGCTCTGGTGGTTGTAGAAGGCCGAGACCACCGTCGACCATCTCGAGGAGCGGTTGAACTCGTAGTTGAGGTTGATCGTGACGCGATTCTGCATCTGGAAGTCCGACGTCGAGAGAGTGACGTTGTTGGGGTCCACGGCCTCGTTGAACGAGTAGTTGGAGACCGCGCGGCTCGAGGTCGCGTCGTTGATGACGTTGGACTCGCCCCAGGTGTAGGCGATCAGGCCCCAGAGCGGGGATTTGCCGTAGGGCTTCTCGAGTTTGAAGGTGAGGTTGGTGGCGTCGCCCTCGTCGGTGTTGGTGAGGTGGTAGTTGCCCGAAAAGGTCGAGCTCACCCGCTGTTGGATGGGACGGCCGTCAAAGGGCAGGGTCTCGCCGCTCGGCTCCAGGTTGAGATCCAGGAAGTTGACCTCGTTGACGCTCTTGGCGTACACGAACTCGGCGGTGGCCACCATGTCCCACCACGGCAGCTTCTGGTCGTAGGCGATGTTGGCGCGCCAGGTCTGCGGGAACTTGAAGTCGGGGTCGATGGTGTTGACGTCCTGGGTCGAGGCGCCGCCGATGTCGGTCGGCTGGTCGAAGGGGTCCGGGTTGAAGGGGATGGCGCCAAAGGCTCGGATGGTCGTCTGGCGGGTGCCGGTGCGGCCGTAGTTGTTGGAGATCCAGACAAAGGGCGTGCGGCCGGTGAAGATGCCGGCGCCGCCGCGAAGCTGTTTGGTGCTGTCGCCCGAGATGTCCCAGTTGAAACCGATACGCGGCGACCACAGCAAATTACCGCTGGGGACCTCGGCGGTGCTGACGCCATAGGTCGATTCGACCAGCGGGTTGTACTCCGGCGTGTCCGGGAAGTAGGGGATGTCGAGCCGGAGGCCGTAGACCAGCGAGAAATTCGACTTCATCCGCCAGGTGTCGCCGGCGTAGATGCCGAACTGCCACGCGTTGAACGAGTCCGACGGGTTCGCGGGGTCGTTTGGATAGGTGTAGTCGAAGCGGCTGGCGACACCGGCGTAGAAGGCGTCGAGGTCGGCGAACTGGTAGGCGCCGAAGCTCTGCTGGATGAACAGATTGTCGAACTTGTAGAACTCGTTGTGGGTGCCGATCACGAGCTCGTGGTTGCCGGTGAAAAAGGTGAAGTCGTCGGTCAGCTCGATGATGTCCTGGTCGAGGCTGTTGGCGGTCGAGAATCCCTCGTAACCGGCATACCAGTCGTTGCCGTCGCCGTCGGGGCTGAGGATCCGGATCTCCGGGAAGGGGTCCCCCGGTGATGCGCGCTTGTCGCGGATCGTCTGGTAGACCACCCGCAGCTCGTTGAAGTAACCGTCGCCAAAGACGGCGTTCCACTGGCCGACGGCGGAGTTGGTCTTATTGGCGAAGTCATAGCCCTGGTTGGGGAAATCATAACTGGTCGTTGGACTGGCCGATGATGTAGTTCGAGCCGTCGATGTAGTTGTAGCGGAGGGTCAGGCTGTTCTGGCTGCCGAGGTTGAAATCGACGCGTGCGAAGAACTTGTCGTTCGGGCTGTCGCGAACGACCTCCCCGAGACCGCCGGTGTCGTAGCCATAGGTGTTTGCCAGGTACTGGCTGAACTGCTCGGCCTCGGCCGTGAAGTTGCAGTTCTGGTAGCACGAGCCGCTCGAGCCGTCGAGCGACCAACCGGTCGGGAGTTGGCCGTGAGACGTGCTCGTAGTTGACAAAGAAAAAGGTCTTGTCCTTCGAGATCGGACCGCCGAGCGTAAAGCCGTACTCCGAGTTCTCGAAGGGGGCGAGGTCGCCGAGATCCTCGTCCTCGCCGACCAGATCCTGGTCGGAGTAGTAGCCGTAGACCGAGCCGCTCCAGGCGTTGGTGCCCGACTTGGTGATCGCGTTGAGGCTGCCGCCGGTGAAGCCGCCCTGGCGGACGTCAAAGCTCGAGGTCACCAGCTGCAGCTCCTGGACCGCGCTGAGCGAGATCGGTTGCGCGTTGGTCTGGCCGCCGGGGGTGCCGGAGCCGGCGAGCCCGAAGACGTCGTTGTTGACCGCGCCGTCGATCGAGAGGTTGTTGTAGCGGTTGTTGCGGCCCGCCACACTCAGCGAGGTGTAGCCCTGGCCGGGGGTGGTGGTGACCATCAGCGGGTTGGTGCGGGCGAAGTCGTAGAGGTTGCGGGACAATGTGGGCAGGGCATCGAGGCTGCCCAGGGACACCGAGCTCGCCTCGCCCATCTTGAGCGGTCCGATCAGCGGGCTCGACTCGGAGACCACCAGGATCTCGCCGGTCGCCGCCTCGAGCAGCAGATCGAAGAGCAGGTAGGTGTCCTCACCGAGGCGGACGGTGACGTCGGTGTCCTGGGCGGTCTGGAAGCCGGCCAACGAGGCCTCGACCGTGTAGGGCCCACCGACCTTGACGTTGAGGATCCGGAAGCGGCCCTGCGAATCGGTGACCGTCGCGTAGCGGGTGCCGGTCGCCTCGAGGGTTGCGACCACGGTCACCCCCGGCGTCAACGCGCCGCTCGGGTCCTTGACCACGCCGGACAGGGTTCCGGTTGTTACACCCTGGGCCTGGACGAGTCCTGCCCACAAGAGGGTGCAGAGTGATAAACAAACAAGCCTCTTTATCATCGTGACCTCCCCTTTTCTCCTATCTGATGGTCGGGATCATACCACCGACCATCGTTGTCAAGCCTGGTTTCAAGAGAGAAATTCGTAAAGTCTTCATGGAGGTTTCAACGGCTCCGGGGATCCGATCTCAGTCTCTCCAAATCGTGGCTTTTTGCAGCTCCCGGAAGACCTCGAGAGCCTCGTCTTCGGGCACCCGTTGGTCGAGCTCGACGCCCTTGTCGCTGGGGAGGACCCAGGCGATTCCATCCGCCACGCCGCTTCTTGTCGTGCCCGATATGAGAGCGGACAGCGTCCGGATCGATGTCGTTGAGAGCCGGCAGCGGACCGAGAGACGCGACCGCCGCAGCGATGGTCTTCTCGCCCTCCGCCCGAGAGCAGACCGTGGCGACGACCGAGCTGTGCCGCCGCCAACAGCCCCCAGGCCACCGCCTCGCCGTGGAGAAAATGACGGTAGCCGGTCGCCGCCTCGAGGGCGTGGCCGAGGGTGTGGCCGAGGTTGAGCGCCGCCCGCCTTCCGGCCTCGCGTTCGTCCTCGCCGACGATCCGCGCCTTGACCGCCAGACAGCGCATGACGATCGTCCTGCCATTGGTCGGGCCTCAGGTCGTCGAAACCCCTGACGCGGTCGGGGACCGCGGCCAGGAGATCGTGGTCGCCGATCCAGGCCGTCTTGACGACCTCGGCCATCCCGGCGCGCAGCTCGCGCTCGGGGAGCGTCGCCAGGGTCGCAACGTCAATGACCACCAGACGGGGCGGCCAGAAGGCGCCGACCAGGTTTTTGCCCTGCTCGAGATTGACCCCGGTCTTACC
Organism: Candidatus Sulfomarinibacteraceae bacterium; assembly: GCA_963733915.1. Lineage (GTDB taxonomy): Bacteria > Acidobacteriota > Thermoanaerobaculia > Thermoanaerobaculales > Sulfomarinibacteraceae > Sulfomarinibacter. The sequence continues at coordinate 250,959 of CAVTEP010000011.1, read as the reverse complement.
GCCGACCGAGGCGTCGACCATGGCGAGGAGAGTGGTCGGCACCGCGATCCACGAGATGCCCCTGAGGTAGACCGCGGCCGCGAAACCGACCGTGTCGGTGAGCACCCCGCCGCCGATCGCCGCTGCCGCGTCGCCGCGGTGGAGACCGTCCTCGAGCCACCGACCGAGCAGGTGTTCCACGGTCGGCCACCGCTTGTGCCGCTCTCCGTCCGCGAGTTCGATGACGGGCGCGCCGATCGACCGCGCCGCGGGCGCAGCCCACAGCGGCGCGACCGTCGTGTTGGTCACCACCGTCCGGGGGAGATCGATGTCTTCGCCGAGGAGGACCTCCCGGAGGTCCTTCACCGCCCCCGGGCGGGCCACAATGTCGTAGTCGCCGTACCTGCTCGCGACGGTCAGTCTCTGCATGGCCTCATGGTACTGCAGCACACGTTTCAACGTTCAAACGTTCTAACGTTCGGCTCATCCGGAATTTGATGGGATCGAGTTTTGGAAGTTCCGATTAGCATTTGCAGCGACAGGAACAGCGACCGACCGCAGGGGCAGCGAACAGCGTCCGCGACAGCGGCCGGGGCAGCAACTGGGGCAGCGAGCAGGGGTCGTGACGACGGCATGGCCACCTCCGGGTCGTTCAGTGCGAGAAGTAGCCGGTGGCCAGCCGATGTCAAGGGCAAGCCGGGCCAGGGGCCCGGTGCGACGCACCCTTGACATCGGCTGCCTCACCGGCTCGAGGGAGGGCATGAACGACCCGGAGGTGAATATGTCCGACGCGCGCACGAACCCCAACCTCGTTGCCCACTCGAAAGCCCTTGACGCGGCTGGCATCGCCATCAAGCTCGTGATGAGGGTTCCAGCCCCATTGAAATCGATCGCCGATCAGGTGATCCGGTCGGCAAGCTCGGTCCCCGCCAACCTGGCGGAAGGTCACGGCCGGACCGGCAGAGACCGGCAGCACTTCTGGAGGATCGCCTACGGCTCAGCCAAGGAGGTCGACAGCCACCTTCGCCTCCTGGTTCAGGCGGGTGTCGTTGATGGACGAAGCGCCAGGATCGTGCTCGATACCTTCGATCAAGTCCGCGCCATGAAGGGCGCTTGCTCAACCCAAACACCTGATCGACGTTCTCCGCGCCGGTCCGGCCGGGAGCTGTCGCTGTCAACTGCCCCTGACGCGGTCTCCGGCCGCTGTCCCTGCCGCCGCCCCTGACCGCCCGTCCAACGGATGCGACCAACTCCGTCGGGGACGGGTGGGTGGAAAATCCGAATTCCGAAATTCGAAATTGAAGAGTTGACACCCCACGCAATTCCGGAAGACCCGAACGTCTTAATTTCTTTGCGTTCCAATGTTGTGTCCTTTACGGCGCCCCCGCCTGGGCGTGTTCCTCCGCTGTCACGTCGCGTCCGATGTGCCAGTTGTCGTCCACCACCGGCCGCCAGGGCTGGTGGGTCATCAGATAGTCGCCGATCAGATCGCTCATCTCGGCCGACGAGCGCCACACGACCTCGGCCTCCGCGAGGTGCGGGAAGAGACCGCCGCCCGCCGACCGGTACGAGTTGCAGGCCACGGTGAAGGCGGCCTCCGGGTCGATCGGCAGGCCGTCAAAGCGGAGGTCCCGGATCCGCGAGCCCTCCGGCCGCGAGGGGTCGATGCTGTAGGTCACCCCGGCCATCGTGTCGACGTTGTATTCGGGGATGGAGGCGTCGGTCAAGACCGTGCAGCCGCCCTCGGCCGGACACACGAGCCCGTCGTAAAAGCGCGCGGCGTGCTCGAGGACGTCGCGCACCTGGGCGCCGGTCAGACGCACCGCCACCAGGGTGTTGGGGTAGACGTAGAAGGCGTGGATCCAACGCCAGTTGACCGGGCCCGGAGAGAGCGGCGGGGCGTTGGCGTTGAGCAGCGCCGCCAGCGACAGCTGGGCGCCCGAGGCCTCCAGCTGCACCGCGTGCAGGAGATCGACCGCGGCGCAATCCTCGATGCGGCAGTTCTCGACCCGGACCTCGGCCGTGACCTTGCCGACGGGCCCGTCAAGGGTCTCGGCGACACGCTGGTGGGCGAGGGTATTTGCTCCGACGATCTCCGGATCAGCGGCTACGGTGCCCGAGGGGTGATTGCCGCCCTCCCAGCTTTCGATCCTCCAGCCCGGGCCATCGCGCGCGAGCGAAAGGTCGATCCGCGTCAGAAGCTGCGCCCGGGCCTTGGGTTGCGAGACGATGACGCCGTTGACCAGGTGGGGCGGGATGTCGTCGTGCGAGTGGCCGGTGAGCAGCAGATCGATCCCCGGGACCTCGGTCAACCGCGAGACGAAGTTTTCGTGGGCGGTGCCGTTGGGCACGCCGGTCTCGGGGTCCACTTCGAAGCCTGTGTGGGCCAACACCACCACCAGGTCGCAACCCTCGGTGTCGCGCAGCACCGGCACCCAGAGTCGGGCGGCCTCGTCCATCGGCTGAAAATAAAGACCGGCGTAGTTCTCGGCCTTCTCCCAACCGGGAATATTGGATGTGGTCAGCCCGAGGACGCCGATCCTGAGGTCGCCGGCTGCGACGATCAGATAGGGCGGGAAGGCGGGTTTGTCGGTGCCGACGAGCAGGCTGTTGGCGGACAGAAACGGGAACACGGCCTGTGCTTCGGCACGCCGCAAAACCTCGAGCCCGAAGTTGAACTCGTGGTTGCCCACCGCCATCGCCTGGTAGCCCATGCGGTTCATGGCGTCGATGGTCGGGCTCGGTTCCCCCCAGCGCACGTGGACGAACTGCTCGAGCGGGGAGCCCTGCAGGGTGTCGCCCGAATCCAGCAATAGCACCGGGTGACCGGCGCCGGCCCGGATCTCTTTGACCATGGTCGCCACCTGGGCGAGCGAGCCCCGGTCCGACGGACGGTTGGCGTAGTCGTTGAACGGCAAGCACCGCGCCGTGGAGGTCGGAGGTGTGAAGGACGGTGATGTGCCGGGTGACGGGAGGGTCAGCCGCCCCCACCGTGGTCGGCCCCACAACCGGCATTGCCATGGCGAGCACCGTCAAAACGAGAATCGAAAGTCTTTTCCTCATGTGAACGCGATGTTAGCACCGGCGATGCCGATGTCGCGTGGCGGTTCTTGGCAGGTGGGGGGAGTCCGCGTATCCTCGGGCCATGATCGATCGCCCCCGCTCTCGGCCTGCGTCCTGTGGACCTTTCGGTCGCACGCTCACGTGGCGGCTCCCATGAGACGGCTGCGACTCTTGACCGGTGGCGAATCGCACGGGCCGGGGTTGAGTGCGATCCTCGACGGACTGCCGGCCGGCCTCGCAATCGACCGGAGCCATATCGACGGCTGGCTCAAGCGCCGCCAGCACGGCTTCGGGCGCGGGGGCCGACAGCGAATCGAGCGTGATGAGCTGCGGGTGACGGGTGGTCTGCGCGACGGCCGCACCCTGGGTTCGCCGCTGGTCCTCGAGATCTCGAACCTGGACTGGGAAAACTGGTCGTCGGTGATGGACCCGTGGCAGGTCGACCGCGAGGCCGCCGGGAAACGGGTGGTGACGAGGCCACGACCGGGGCACGCGGACTACTCGGGCGGCGCCGCCACCGATCAGCTCGGCGACATGCGAAACGTGCTCGAACGGGCGTCGGCCCGGGAGACGGCGGCGCGGGTGGCGGCGGGCGGGGTGTGCGCCCAGCTGCTTGCGCGCTACGGGGTCGAAATGAGGTCGGCGGTGTTGCGGGTTGGTCCCGAGCTTGCGCACGATGGAGCGCCGTCGTGGGAGGATCTGGCCGGGGTGCGCTACGACTCGCCGCTGGTCACACCGACGCCCGACGACGAGGAGCGGCTGGTCGAAGCGGTGCGCGCCGCCCGCGAGCAGGGTGAGACCCTGGGCGGCGTGGTCGGGGCGGTGGTGCGCGGACTGCCGCCCGGTTTGGGCTCCTATGTCCACTGGGACCGCAAGCTCGACGGCCGTATCGTCCAGGCCCTGGTGTCGATTCCATCGGTCAAGGCGGCGGCCATCGGCGCCGGGATCGAGGTCGCCTCGGTCGTCGGATCTCAGGCCCACGACCCGTATGAGCTGGTCGACGGCCGGTTGGAGCGGGTCGGCAACAGGGCCGGCGGTCTCGAGGGCGGGGTGACCAACGGTGCGGATGTCGTGGTGCGGGCCTTCTTCAAACCCATCTCGACGCTTCGCCGTGGGCTGCCGTCGGTCGACCTCGCCACCGGCGAGGCGGGCGCCACCGTCTGGGAACGTTCCGACGTGACCGCCATCGGAGCGGCGCCGGTCATCCTCGAGGCGATGTTGGCGTTGGTGCTCGGCGATGCCCTCCTCGAAAAGCTCGGTGGTGACGCCATCGCCGACACCGACGCGGCCTGGCGGGCGCTGGCCGAGCGGCTGCTCCCCTGGTGGCGCCCAAACATCAAATAGTTTTGAGGGTTGAGTTTTGAGTTTTGAGTTCCCGCCCGCCCTCACGTTAGTTCTCGGGTGGGTGGGGGAAAACTCAAAACTCAAAACTAAGAACTCAAAACTCTGCTGCTCTCCTTTCCCCCTTTTCTCCTCTTCTCTTGAAGGCTGCGTTAATCTCACACCATGAGCACCTCTGATCATCCGATCGCGGTGGTAACTGGCGCGTCCTCCGGGATCGGGGAGGCGACGGCCAAGGCGCTGGCGGGCGACGGGTGGCAAGTGGTGCTGGTGGCGCGGCGCGCCGAGCGGCTCGACGGTCTTGCGGCTGCCATCACCAACGCCGGCGGTGTAGCCAAGACCGAAGCGCTCGATGCCGCCGACGGCGCCGCGGTCCAGGCGATGGCCGACCGCGTGCTGACGGCCTGGGGCGTGCCGTCGTTGGTCGTCAACAGCGCCGGCGCCGGAGTGTGGCGTTTTCTCGAAGAAACCTCAGCCGAGGAGATTGTCCGGACGATGGACGCCCCGTATCTGGCCGCGGCCAATACCTGCCGCGCTTTCATGGCGGCGATGCTGGCGGCGCGAACCGGCCTCTTCGTGCATGTGGGTTCGCCGGCGTCGGTTCTGCCGTGGCCGGGGGCGACCGCCTACACGGCCTCGCGGTGGGCCCTTCGCGGGCTGCACGAAGCGCTGTGCCAGGACCTGCGCGGTACCGGCCTTCGGAGCTCGCTGGTGTATTTCGGCGAGGTCTCGAGCGAGTACTTCGCGGCCAACCCCGACTCCCACCAGCACATCCCGAAGCTCGCCGCACCGATTCCGGTCAGTACCCCGGAGCGCTGCGCCGCGGTCATCCTCGGAGTCGTCCGCCGGCCGCGTCGGGTGGTCTACCACCCCTTCGCGCTGCGCCTGATCGCCTGGCTGGCCGCCATCACGCCGGCTCCGTCACGGTGGCTGGTCGCGCGTACCGGACGGAGGCACTGATTTCACCCGCCCACCCATCCGAGTTTTGAGTTTTGAGTGAGGAGTTTTGAGTTCCCGCCCTATCCCATTTGAATCGGGGCGGGCGGGGGATAACTCAACACTCAAAACTCAACACTCAAAACTAGTCATCGGAATGCTACGTTCCTGCTACATTTGATATGGGGGTGCCATGACCGAGCGGGTGATCTGCGATGGATGCGGCAAGAAGCTTCCGCTGGGGGCCACGATCTGCCTCCATTGCGGCTGGGACCAGACCGCAGCCCTGGCACGTCCGGAGCCGCCTTCGGTCCTCGCCCGTCTCGGCGCCGGCGGTTGGCGGCTGGTGGTCTTTGGTCTGGTCCTGGCGTTGCCCATTCTCGGGTTCATGCGCCTGCGGGTGACCGGGCCGGGCCCCGATCTGCCGACCACCCTGCGTTGGATGGTCGTCGGCGACGGCGGACGCGCTGCCGAGCTCGTGACCATTCACCGGATGCACGAGATCGGATCCGCGGCCGCGCGCTACGGGCTGCGCGAGATGGAGATGCCGCCGTTTGATGGTGAGTGGGAGGAAGTTCTGGCGCGGTCGGCCACGGCCAGGGTCAGAGGTTGGATGCCGCTCGTATTCTACGGTGCGGACACCCAGATGGCGCCGGCGTCGGTGCGCGAGATCTACGAGGTGCGGGACGTCGATGGCTGGGGTCGTCCCTACGAGATCGACGCTCGAATGCTTCCTCAGGGCGAGGACGCCCTCAGCGATCCTCGCGTCGAGACCGATCTCGAGACAGGCCTCCAGGCGACCTTCTTCACCCGAGACCGACCCGATCTCGAGCACGGCAACTGGATGCGGCTGCTGATCGAATCAGCCGGTCGCGACGGGGCATTCGACACCGCCGATGATCTGCGGATGGTCAGCTACGTCCAGATCGGGCACATTTTCCGGCTGCTCTACGACCCGAGCCGGATCCAGAACGAGATCGAACGCGCCTACACCGTCGGCCGCCAATACTTCCGCATCGAAGGCTCTCAGTACGATCTCATCGACGCACGGCTGCTCGCGGAGTATCGCTTGACGTCGATTCACTGACCTCCACCCAACCAATGGCTATGAGGCTATGATCGCCGCCTCCAGCGGCTGGCGATGAGGCTATGAATGTGAGATCCCTCGGGCGGATGGTTGGTCCCCCTAGCCCCATAGCCCCATAGCCCCATAGCCCCATGGCCCCATGGCCTCAAGGCAGTTGGGTGGTTAGTCGCCGAGAGTTGCAGCCCACGGCGGCGGGCCGCTGACGTCATCCTGGAGCGCCCGCACCGAGAGCGGTCCCCGTCGCAGCGCCGCCACCGCCTCTGCGGCGGCATGGGCGCCCGGAATGGTCGTGAAGTAGAGCACCCCCGCATCGAGGGCGGCGCGACGGATGGAGCCGGCATCCTGCGCCGCGCGACGTCCGGCGGCGGTGTTGATCACCATCTGAATCTCGCCCGCCGCCAGCATCTGCGGGATATCGGGGCGACCCTGACCGACCTTGAAGACCCGATCGACGTTTGAGAAACCCTGAGTGCGAAGGGTGGCGGCGGTGCCTTCGGTCGCCGTGAGCGTGAATCCCAGTTCCTCGAATCGCGCCGCCAGCGCCGGCAGCCGCTGTTTGTCACGGTCGGCCAGCGACAACAGCACCCGTCCTCCCTCGGGAACCCGCCAGCCCGCAGCCAGAGCGGCCTTGGCGAAGGCTTCGCCAAAGGTGCGGCCGCGGCCCATGACCTCGCCGGTCGACCGCATCTCGGGTCCCGGCAGCGGATCGACGCCCGGAAAGCGTTCGAAGGGAAAGACCGGGAGCTTGACGGCCACCTCGGTCGGCACTCCGTCGTGAACCCCGAGCTTCGAGAGAGTGGCGCCGGCGCAGACCCTGGCCGCGAGCTCGGCCCATGGGGTGCCGTTGGCGCGCGCCAGAAAAGGTACGGTGCGGGAGGCGCGTGGATTGACCTCGATGACGTAGACGGTGTTCTCCTGAATCGCGAACTGAACGTTGATGAGGCCCCGCACGTCAAGTGCGAGGGCGAGCATCCGCACCTGGTGGCGGAGCTCGGCCTGCAGCTCGAGCGGCAGGCTCACCGGGGGCGTGACGGCGCCCGAATCACCCGAGTGGACCCCCGCCTCCTCGATATGTTCGAGGACGCCGCAGATCACCACCCGTTCGCCGTCGGCGACGGCGTCAACGTCGACCTCGACCGCCCGTTCGAGGAAGTGATCGAGGAGAACCGGGCGCTCGGGATCGACTGCGGCCGCCCGCTGCAGGTACTCGGCGAGCTGGTCGTGACCGTAAACGATCTCCATCGCCCGCCCGCCGAGCACATAGGAGGGCCGCACGAGGACCGGGAATCCGAGCTCGTCGGCGGCCGCCGCAGCCTCCTCGGCGGAAGTCACCATCCGGCCGGGCGGCTGGCGCAGCCCGAGATCCGACAAGAGCGCGGCGAAACGGCCGCGATCCTCGGCGCGGTCGATGGCCTCGCGGCTTGTGCCCCAGATCGGCACGCCGTGGCCTTCGAGATCGGCGGCGAGCTTGAGCGGGGTCTGGCCACCGAGCTGCACGAGGACCCCGAGCGGCCGTTCGGCGTCGCAGATGTCGAGCACGTCCTCGGCGTGGAGAGGGTCGAAGTGGAGGCGGTCCACCGCGTCGTAGTCGGTCGACACGGTCTCGGGATTGCAGTTGACCATCACCGCCTCGTAGCCCTCGGCGCGCAGCCCGGCCACCGCCTCGACGCAGCAGGCGTCGAACTCGATACCCTGTCCGATGCGTACCGGTCCGCCGCCGAGGATGACCACCGGCCGGCGCGGAGTGGGTTGCTCGTCGGCGTCCCCAAAGCTGCCGTAGAGGTAGGGCGTGCGGGCTTCGAACTCGGCGGCGCAGGTGTCCACCCGCCGCCGGATACGACCGACTCCGGCCTCGATCCTGCGCGCTCGGACGTCGTCGGATCCGAGTCCCATGAGGCGCCCGAGATGGCTGTCGGCAAAACCGAGACGCTTGAGGCCGGCGAGGACCGCAGGGTCGTCGGCACTGCTCGACCGCGATTCGCTCGGCCGCGACCAGCCCGCCGATGCGGCGCAAGAACCAGGGGTCGACGGCGCTCAGCGAGAGAACCCGTTCGACGCCCCAGCCGCGGCGCAGTGCCTCGGCGAGCTCCCACAAACGGTCGGGAGAAGGCTCGGCGAGACGACGTTCGAGCTCGGGGTCGCCGGCGGCGGCGACATCGGGGGGCGCCTCGAGGGAGTCGCGGTCCACCTCCAACGAACGTACCGCTTTCAAGAGCGCTTCCTCGAAATTGCGGCCCATCGCCGCGACCTCGCCGACCGCCTTCATCGAGGTGCCGAGACGGGAATCGGCGCCGGGAAACTTCTCGAAGGCAAAGCGAGGGATCTTGACCACCACGTAGTCGAGGGCCGGCTCGAAGGAGGCCGGGGTGGAGCCGGTGATGTCGTTGACGATCTCGTCGAGGCGGCGGCCGAGAGCGACCTTGGCGGCGATACGGGCGATCGGGAATCCGGTCGCCTTGGAGGCCAGCGCCGACGACCGCGAAACCCGCGGGTTCATCTCGATCACCACGTAGCGGCCGTCGGCGGGGTTGACGGCGAACTGAACGTTGGCGCCGCCGGTGGCGACGCCGACCGCGTCGAGGACGGTCCGTGCGGCGTCCCTCAGCACCTGATACTCGCGGTCGGTGAGGGTCTGGGCGGGGGCGACGGTGATGGAGTCGCCGGTGTGCACCCCCATCGGGTCGAGGTTTTCGATCGAGCACACGACCACGAAGGTGCCGGCCGAGTCGCGCATGACCTCGAGCTCGAACTCCTTCCACCCGAGCACCGACGCCTCCACCAGGACCTGGTGGGAGGGCGAAGCCTCGAGACCCTTCTGGAGCAGTCTCGTGAAACCCTCCCGATCGTGGGCCGCCCCCCCGCCCCATCCTCCGAGGGTGAAGGAGGGGCGGAGGATTGCCGGCAACCCGATGCTGTCGAGGGCCGAGAGTCCCCCCTCGAGGGAGTTCACGGTGATGGCGGGCAACACCGGCAGACCCGCTTCCTCCATGGCGAGGCGAAAGGCCTCGCGATCCTCGGCCAGCCGGATGGACCGCACCGAAGCTCCCAGCAACCGCACGCCGAGCCGCTCGAGGACGCCGTCCTCCTCGAGCTCGATCGCGAGATTGAGGGCCGTCTGGCCGCCGAGGGTTGGAATGAGGGCGTCGGGCCGTTCTTTTTCGAGAACCGCGATCACCGTCTTCCGGGTGAGGGGCTCGACATAGCTGCGGTGGGCGAGGCGGGCGTCGGTCATCACCGTCGCGGGGTTCGAATTCACGAGGATGACCCGGCAGCCCTCCTCACGGAGCGCTCTCACCCCCTGCACTCCGGAGTAGTCGAACTCGCAGGCCTGTCCAATCCGAATCGGGCCGGCGCCGAGGATGCACACCGACGACGGCTTCGCGCTCACTGGGCTGCCACCCGGTCGAAATTATCGGATTTCGGATTGCGGATTTCGGATTTGTCACCCATCCACCCCCGCACCAGGATTGCCGGGGAGGGTGGTCGGGAATTCCGAAATCCGAATTCCGAAATCCGAAATCATGAAATTCCCTTCCGGCATCGTTCTGCAAACCTGGCGAACAGCTCTAAAGAATCGTTCGGACCCGGTGAGGCCTCGGGGTGGTACTGCACCGCTTCCACCCCGGCGCGTGGCAGCGAAAGTCCCTCGAGAGTGCCGTCGGTGAGGTTGATGTGGGTGACACCCACCTCGCGTGGCAGCGACGACTCCTCGACCACGTAGTTGTGGTTCTGCGAGGTCACCAGCACCCGTCCGCTGGCCAGTTCACGCACCGGGTGGTTGCCGCCGTGGTGGCCGAAGGGCAGCTTGACAGTCCGCCCGCCGAGGGCGAGGCCGAGAAGCTGGCAGCCCATGCAGATCCCGAGGATCGGCAGCCGGCCGATGAGCTCGGTGATGAGCTCGGCGGCGCCGGCGACGGCGGCCGGATCACCGGGGCCGTTGGAGAGAACGATACCGGCGAATCGGCCTGCCAGAAGCTCCCCGGCGGAAACGTCGGGCGGCACGACCTGGACGGCGAATCCCTCGCCTACCAGGCGGCGGAGGATCGAGCGTTTGACTCCGTAATCGACCACCGCGACTGCGGGACCTTCAAGGGCGTGGGCGTCTCTGAACGGGTGGGAGGGTGAGGCCCAGGGGCCTTCGCTCCAATCATAGGCCTCGGTGCAGGCGACCTCGCGGGCGAGGTCGATCCCGTCGGTGCCGCGCGCGCGCGCGGCCCGTTCGATAAGGGTCGCGGGCAGGGTGCCGTCGGTGACCAGGATGCCCGGCACGGCGCCGGCGGTGCGCACGTGGCGGACGATGGCGCGGGTGTCGAAGCCCCAGCCGACCGCGAGCCCGCGATCTCGGAGCCAGTCTTCGGCACCGCCGTCGGCGCGCCACGAGGATGGCTCGAGATCGAGGTCCTGGACCACGAGCCCTCGGGCCCAGGTGCGATCAGATTCGGTGTCGGCCGAATTGACGCCGACCTGACCGATGTGCGAGGCGGTGAGGGTCAGGATCTGACCGTGATAGGAGGGATCGGTGAGCATTTCCTGGTATCCGGTCATCGAGGTGTTGAAGACCACCTCGCCTTCGATCACGGCCGCTACCCCTGCAGCCCAGCCCGAAAAAATCGTTCCTCCCCGGAGCACGAGATGGGCGGGCCGGGGATCTGTGAGCAAACGCGGGAGATCTCGGGGGCCTGTCATGCGGTCGGCAGAATGTAACATAACGCCTTCGGCGGATTTGGAATTGTGAATTATGAATTCCGAACTCCGAATGCAGGCCGATGGTTGCGGTACGATTCTATCCGCTCGGAATATCGAGCCTGGAGGAACCATGAACAGTCGCAGCGCGCTCGCCCTCTCCCTGATGCTGGTGGTTTCGGTCACCGCGTCCGCCGAGAAAAAACCCTTCGACGTCCACGACCTGGTGGCCATGGAGCGGGTCGCCGACCCGCAGCCGTCGCCCGATGGCAACCGCACCGCATTCGTGGTCACGACGATGGACCTCGAGGCCAACAAGGGGACCAAGGACATCTGGCTCGCGGCGACCGACGGGTCGGGGGCGCATCGTTTGACGACCGATCACGGCAATGACTGGAGCCCGCGCTGGCGAAACGACGGGGCCTTGTACTTCCTGTCCTCACGATCGGGGTCGGCGCAGGTGTGGCGGTGGAACTTCGTGACCGCCGCGGCCGAAGCGGTCACCGATCTGCCGCTCGACGTCGCGGGGTTGAAAGTCGGACCGCGGGGCGACGCGCTCTACCTCGCGATCGCGGTCTTTCCGGACTGCGAGGACTCGATCCCGTGCACGGTCGCGCGGATTGAGGCGCGGAAAGCGGAAAAGGCCTCCGGACTGATCTTCGACAAGGTTTTTGTCCGCCACTGGGACAGCTGGAAGGATGGGAGCCGCAACCACATTTTCCGGGTCGCAATCGGCGAGGATGGGGCGGCCGGCGCGCCGGTGGACCTGATGCAGGGGGTCGACGGCGATTGTCCGACCATTCCTTTTGGCGGCGACGGAGACTACACCGTGTCTCCGGACGGCCGCTGGCTGGTGTACTCGGCCAAAGTCGTCGACGGTTCCGAAGAAGTCTGGTCGACCGACTTTGACCTGTGGGCGGTGCCGACCGATGGCTCGGCGCCCGCCCGCTGTCTGACCGAGGCCAACCAGGCCTGGGACGCATCGCCGGCATTTTCGCCGGACGGCGGCACGCTCGCATATCTCGCGATGCAGAGGCCCGGCTACGAAGCCGACCGCTACCGGGTGATGTTGATGAGCTGGCCTGAGGGCACGATCCGCAACCTCAGCGAGGGCTGGGACCGCTCGCCGCGATCTCTCGTGTGGTCGGCCGATGGTTCCGGCCTCTACGCGACGGCCGATAATATAGGCAACCACTCCATCTTCCGCATCGATCCTGAAGACGGCATGGTGATGGCCCTCGCCACCCGTCATTCAAACGCCGACCCGCGACCGCTACCCGACGGCCGGCTGCTTTTCGCCCGTGACAGTCTGGTCAAGCCGGTCGAGCTCTACGTGCTGCCGGCGGACGGCGGAGAGCCGGCTCAGATCACCCACCTCAACGACCAACGTCTGGCCGGGATCGCGTTTGGCGAGTACAACCAGTTCTCGTTCACCGGAGCCAACCGGGACGAGGTCTTCGGCTACTTCATCTACCCCGTCAATTTCAATCCCAGAATGACCTACCCGCTCGCCTTCATCATCCATGGCGGCCCGCAGGGCAGCTCCGATGACCACTGGCATTACCGCTGGAACCCGCAGATCTACGCGGCCCACGGCTACGCCACGGTGATGATCGACTTCCACGGCTCGACCGGATACGGCCAGGCCTTCACCGATGCGATCAACGGCGATTGGGGCGGGGCGCCGTTTACGGACCTGATGATGGGTCTCGACGATGTGTTGCGTCGTCATTTGTGGATCGACTCCGAACGCATGGCGGCGGCTGGTGCGAGCTTCGGCGGCTATATGATCAATTGGATCCAGGGCAACACCGATCGTTTCAAGGCCCTCGTATGCCACGACGGCAATCTCGATGAGCTGATGGCCTACTTCAACACCGAGGAGCTGTGGTTTCCGGAGTGGGAGCACGGTGGAACGCCGTGGGAAAACCCGGAGGGCTATCGCAAGCACTCCCCGGTAGAGTATGTCCAGAATTGGCAGACGCCCGAGCTGGTGATTCACGGCGCACTCGACTACCGGGTGGTCGACACCCAGGGTCTCGCGACCTTCAACGCACTCCAGCGGCGGGGAGTGCCGTCACGGATGCTCTACTACCCGGACGAGAACCACTGGGTGCTCAAGCCGGTGAACTCGATCCAGTGGCACGGGGTCGTGCTCGATTGGATGGACACCTGGACCGCACCCGCTGAGGAGTAGCGGACGAGCACGCGGGGTCCACAAGTGTTGAGTTTTGAGTTATGAGTTTTGAGTTGTCACAGCCCGCCGCATGAGATTGGTGGGGTGGTTGGGAACTCAAAACCAAAAACTCAAAACTAAAAACTGATGCCGTGGTGCTTGGCACCCCGGATCGGTGACCGGGGGTGCCGTCGACACTTGAACAATCCTGATATCATTGAGAGGTCCGGGAATGGAGGATTCCGGGTGATCATCACCTGTCCGGAATGTGACACGAAATACCGCTATGACGAGGCCCGTTTCGGCGGCGCCGAGGTCAAGCAGGTGAAGTGCACGAGCTGTCATCACTCCTTCGAGGTCCGCAACCCGCTCGATGAACCGTCCAATGCGACCTCGATCGGCAAGATGTTCAGCGAGTCCCCGGAGATGATCGAGGCGCCGGTCATTGATGCCGAGCCGGACGTCCCCGAGTTGCCCCAGCTCGCCCCCTTGCCCAAGGACCAGCGTTTCTCGCTGGCGGTCATCGCGGGCTCCCAGGCAGGCAGCGTCTTTCCCATCACCAAGCCCCGCGTCTACCTCGGCCGCGGCTCGGCGATGGATGTCCAGATCAAGGACTCCGAGGTGTCGCGCCGACACGCGATGATCGAAGTCCGTGACGGGAAGGTGGTGCTCGTGGACATGGGCGCCACCAACGGCACCTGGGTCCACGGCGAACGCGCCGAGGAGGCGGAGATCGCAAACCAGGCCGAGTTCACGCTCGGGTCGACGACCCTGATGTTGATCATCACCGGCGGTCCGCCGGCAGGTTGAATACGACCGCAAGAAAGCCAAAATGGCAGGCGGCCGGCTATCCGGGGTGATGGATTCCTCTCTTGAAATCGGTCCGATATTTGCATAGGGTGGGCGGCTGAGAGCGGCCGCGTGGTGCGGGTGTCGGCAGGCCCGCCTGCCTGGCAATGCCCGGATGGTGCATACTTCACAGCTCCAATCTTGAAGACTCCGCGACGGGTGGGAGGTGCGATCGATGATCGAAGTTGAAAACCTCGGCAAGACCTTTGTCGAGCAACCGGTGGTTCGTGACCTCAGCTTCTTCGTCCCCGAAGGCCAGGTGCTCGGCTTCCTCGGACCCAACGGGGCGGGCAAGACCACCGTCATGCGGATGTTGACCGCCTTCCTGCCGCCGACCACGGGACGGATCGTGGTCGCGGGCGTCGACCTCGACCAGGACCCCGTCGGTCTCAGGCGCAATGTCGGCTACCTGCCCGAAAATGTTCCGCTCTACCCCGAGATGCGGGTCCAGGAGTACCTCCGATTCCGCGCTGACGTCGAGGCTTTGCCGCGCTCCGAGGTGGCGGCGCGCATCGACGACGTCGTCGAACGGTGCATGATCTCCGAGGTGCGGCGGCAGGTCATCGGCACGCTGTCCAAAGGCTTCCGCCAGCGCGTCGGACTCGCCGGCGCTCTGGTCCACCGCCCCGCGGTGCTGATCCTCGACGAGCCGACGGTTGGGCTCGATCCCAACCAGATCATCAAGGTTCGCGAGCTCATCACCGAGCTCGGTCGTGACCACACGGTATTGCTCTCGACCCACATTCTGCCCGAGGTCGAGCAGGTCTGCGAAAGGGTCTTCATCATCGACCGTGGCCGGATCGTCGCCGACGGCACCCCCGACGCGTTGCGCACCAAGCTGGTCGGCAACCCGACGCTGGTCGTCGAGCTCAAGGGGGCGAACGGTTCGGCGAGGGCGGCGCTCGAGACCCTGCCGGGAGTGGTCGCCGTCGACGAGCGTGGCGGTGGACGGCACGTCGTCGAGCACGCGCCGGGCTCGGACCCCCGCGAAGCGGTCTTCAGGCTGGCGGTGGAGCGGGGCTGGGTGCTGTTGGCCCTGAGCCCGCAGCAAGCCTCGCTCGAAGACGTCTTTGTCCGGCTCACGACTCGCGAGGACGAGCCGGCGCCGGCGGCGCCCGCGGAGGTGTCCAATGCGTAAGACCTGGGCCATTGTTCGGCGCGAGCTCATCGCCTACTTCTCGTCGCCGTTGGCCTACATCGTCATGACGGCGTTCCTGTTCATGCAGGGCTACATCTTCTATCTGATCGTCTCGTTCCTCAACAACCCGCAGACGCAGGCCATGACCCCGTTGCGGCTCTTTTTCGGTGGCACCATCTTCTTCTGGCTCTTCCTGCTCTTCGTGGTGCCGGTGATCACCATGCGCCTGATCGCCGAGGAACGTCGCTCGGGTACGATCGAGGTTCTCCTGACCTCACCCGTGACCGAGGCGCAGGTTGTGGCCGGCAAGTTTGCGGCTGCAATGGCCTTCTATGCGGCGCTGTGGTTGCCGACCGTCATCTACGTGTTGGTTCTTCGCCGTCAGTCGGAGATCGACCTCGGGCCGGTGGCGGCAGGTTATCTGGGCGTGTTTCTGCTCGGGTTTCTCTTCCTGGCGGTCGGGACCTTTGCCTCGACGCTGACCAGCAACCAGCTGATCGCTGCCATCATCGCCTTTGCAGCGACGGTGATCCTCTTTTCCATCGGTCTCGTCGAGCAGCTGATGATCTCGTCATCGTTTCTCAAGGCCGCCCTCGCCCAGATGAACCTCTGGACGCAGATGGACGATTTCGCCAAGGGCATTGTCGACACCCGGCACGTGGTCTACCAGATATCGGCCGGCCTGCTCTTTCTCTTCCTTGCCGCCAAGTCACTCGAAGTGAAGAAGTGGAGGTGACGGGATGAGGCAGCAAGCCATTCGTTACACGGTCTCGGGCATGGTCGCGATCATCCTCGTTTTCGCGTTGACGGTGATGGTCAACTGGCTCTCCGCCCGTCGCTGGGCACGGGTCGACTGGACATCGACCCAGATCTACAGCCTCTCGGACAAGACCGAGAACATCGTCGCGGACCTCGATGACGAGATCAAGATCGTGGTCTTCATGACCCCTGCGACATCGATGTTCGACCAGATCCAGGAGCTGCTCGAGCGCTACAAGGCCGCCTCGGACAAGATCACCGTCGAGTACATCGACCCCGAAAGGGAACCGCTCAAGACCACCCAGCTCGCCGAACAGTACGGCGTCCAGGTGGCCGACACCGTGGTCTTCTCGTTTGGCGACCGCACCAAGTACGTGACCTCTGACCAGATGGCGGAGATGGACTATTCGGGGATGCAGTACGGCCAGGGGCCGACGATGCGCTCTTTCAAAGGTGAGGAGCAGTTCACCTCCGCCATCCTGTCGCTGGTGGCCCCGGACGTGCCCAAGGTCTACTTCGTGACCGGTCACGGCGAGGCCTCGGTCGAGGGGATCGGAGGGGGTGCGGCGGACCGCGGTCTGAGCGTGCTCGCCGACACGCTCAAGCGCGAGAACATGGAGACCGCCGACACGAGCCTGCTGACGGGCGAGGTCCCCGCGGACGCCGACGTGCTGGCGATCATTGGACCGACCCGCGCCTTTACCGAATCCGAGATCGAGGCGCTTGACGTCTTTCTCGACCGCGGCGGCCGGCTGCTGGTCGCGCTCGACCCGCTGATCGAGCCCGCCGGCACGATGCGTCCGACCCGGCTCGAGGCATTGCTTGCGGCACGCGGTGTGGTCGTCCACGACGATCTGGTGATCGATCCTTCGCGCCGGCTTCCGTTCTATGACCTTTCGGCGGTCTATCTCGAAGACTTTCCGCCCCACCCGGTGACCGAAGGGCTCGAGGGTTTCGCGGTTCTCTTGACCGTCGCCCGTTCGCTGGGGGTCGAGGGCGTAGAAGGCCGGGTGTTGGTGCGGACCTCCGGCGAAGGCTGGGGCGAGACCGACCTCGCGATGCTGTTACGCGGCGAACCGGTCGCCCTCGACGACGCCGACAACCAACCGCCGGCGGCGGTCGCGGTGGCGGTCGAGGCGCAGGTTGCCGGACCCGGAGAGGAAGCTGAGGTCGAAGACCCGGTGGAATACCGGCTCGTGGTCTTTGGTGATTCCGACTTCATGACCGATCTCGACATCTCCAATGCCGGCAACGCGATCCTGGCTTCCAACGCCTTCAACTGGCTGGCGGCGCGCGAGGACCTGGTGGGGATCCCGCCGCGCGATGTCGAACAGGTCAGTCTGTTCCTCACCCAACAGCAGATGCGCAACCTCCTGCTGCTGGTCCTGGTGGCGATGCCGGGGGCGGCGATCCTCGCGGGCATCCTGGTGTGGCGGAGGAGACGACACTAAACATGGAGAATTTCGGATTTCGAATTTCGGATTTCGAATTTCCCCCCGCCCACCCAGGATCGATTGGGCAGGGTTGGGTGGATTTCCGAAATCCGAAATCCGAAATCCGAAATCGTGGAGGGGTGTAACCGATGAAAGGCGAAGAACCTCATCATTCTGGCACTGGTGGTCATTGCGGTCGGTGCATACATCATGTTGTTCGAACGTCACCGCCCGACCACCGACGAGGCCAAGAAAGACGCCGAAAAGGTCTTCAAGGATTTCGACCGGGACGAGATCTCCGGCATCGTCATCGAATCCGAAACCGGACGGGTTCGTCTGGAGAAGGTCGGTAGCGACTGGCGCTTGCGCGAGCCGCTCGATTTTGCGGCCGACGAGTCGACTCTGAGCTCGGCCCTGGGTGCGCTCGAGAACCTGAAGGCGGACCGCCGGTTGCCTGCGGCCGACGTCGACCCGGCCGAGTACGGCCTCGAGGAGCCGAAGGTCACAATCACTCTTCGAATGAACGACGGCAGAGAACCGGTGCTCGCGATCGGCGACGAACTCCCGCTCGGATCGAATCGGGGTCTCCAGTTTGCGGGTGGCGACGAGATCCTGGTGGCGAGCGGTTGGTTCCTCTCCAACTTCGAACGCGAGGTCGACGACTGGCGGTCGCGCGACGTGGTCAGGATCCTCGAAGACCAGGTCGCATCGATCGACGTCGAGTCCGGCGCCGACAGCATCCGCGCGGTGCGCCTTCGCGACCACTGGCAGCTCGTGCGGCCGCTCGAGGACCTGGCCGACAGCGACCACCTGCGGAGTCTGGTTTCGGATCTCGCATCGATGCGGATCGAGGAGTTCCTGGACTCCGAGGTCGACATCGACGAGCTCGGACTGGCCGCACCCGAGTACGAGATCACCGTCGTCCGATCGGACGGTGGCGAGGCCCTCAGGCTCGAGCTCGGTGCGACGCGGGAGGGCGACGGCGGTACCGAGGTTGCATGCCGGCGAGGCGATGGCGAGTACTTCTGGGCCTCCGACCGGGTCCGCACCAGGCTGTCAAAGGCGCCGGTGCTGTGGCGATCGAAGAAGGTCGCTCCCTTTGACACGTGGGACGTCGACACGCTCCGGCTTTCGGGCGGCGATGGAAGCTCGGTGGTGCTGGAGCGCGCCGACGGTCTCTGGCGTTTTGTCGGCGATAACGCCGAGGCGGACCAGGTGGCGGTCGGTGACCGGCTGTCCGCGCTTGCCGGTCTCGAGGCGACTGACTACGACCTGATGGCGCCGTTGACCGCGGAGATCGGCCGCGCCGAGGTCACACTTGGCGCAGATGACGAAGCCTCAGACGCCACGACCATCGAGTTCGTTTTCTATCCGCCGCTCGAGGATGGCGGGCGGGCGATGGTACGCGCCAGCGGTCGCTCGGCGCTGGTCGGCATCGTTGCGGGATCTCTCGATTCGATCCTCGCTTCGCTCGACGATCTCCGCCCCCAACCGATCGGCGAGCCCGGTGACGACACAGAGTAGTTACAATGCTCCTGTGGTCGATTGGCGGGAGCAGTTCGAAGATCTGAAACAGCGGCGGCCCGAGCTGGCCGATCGCGTGTGCCGGCGTTTGCTCATGGATCTCCAGCGCCAGGGTCTGGTCGACCTCGACGCCCTGGACGAGCTGGCTGCGGCCCTCAAGCTGGGTGGATCGCGACCGGCCCACGACCCCAATCGACCCAAGCCGCAGCTTTCGAGCGAGTCGCAGCACGCGCTCTACGACCTAGCCCTCGAGTACGCAGAACGGCACCTCGAACCCGACGAAATCTCCGCCACCATCCTGCTTGTCGAAAAAAGGATGCTGGCGCACGAAGGAGCGCGGCTGGCTGAGGACCCGGACACGCCGCTCGATGAGCTGCGGGCCAAGATCCACGAGTTTCTCGACTTCGCGCCGGGCGAGGCGGTGGCGCCGCGCGAGGATGTCATCGGCACGCGCGCGGCCCTGGTGCGGCGGTTGCTCACCGACCAGCTCGATTTCATCGCGGTGGCCAAGCGCTTCATTCGGGTGCGTGAATTCGGCGATGTCCTCGACCACATCATTCCCACCGACGGGCGCCACGGCCGGCTCGGCGGTAAAGCGGCCGGGCTGATTCTCGCCCACGCCATCCTTCAGGAGGCCAAGTGGCAGGGTCGCTTCAAAGGCGAGTACAAGGTCCCCACCTCGTACTTCCTGCCGTCGAACGGCATCCTCGAATTCATCGAGTACAACGGTCTCGACGAGCTCATCAACGTCAAGTACAAGACCTCGGACGAAGTCAGGGACGAGTACCCGCTGGTGGAACGGCTCTTCAAGAGCGGCGCGTTTCCGCCGACCATCCACAAGGGTCTTGGCGAAATGCTGTACCAGCTCGGTGAGGTGCCCCTGGTGGTGCGTTCCTCGAGTCTTCTCGAAGACCGCATCGGGCACGCCTTTTCGGGCAAGTACAAGAGCCTCTTCATTTCCAATAAAGGTCCCATTGAGATGCGCCTCGCCTCACTCGAGGACGCCATCGCCGAGGTCTACGCGTCCATATTCCACCCAGATCCGATCGAGTACCGGCGTGAGCGCGGCCTGATCGACTTCCAGGAGCAGATGGGAGTGTTGATCCAGGAGGTGGTGGGGCGCGAAGCCGGCGGAATGTTGTTTCCGGCCTTCGCGGGGGTCGCCTTTTCGCGCTGCGAGATGCGGTGGTCGCCGCGGATCCGCCACACCGACGGCATGGCGCGGCTGGTGCTCGGTCTCGGCACCCGCGCGGTCGACCGCACGGTCGCCGATTACCCGGTGCTGGTGGCGCTCGAGCAGCCCGCGCTGCGATCGGTCCAGCAGCCGGATGAGGTCTACCGCTATTCGCAGCACGACGTCGACGTGATCGATCTTCGCGAGAGCCAGTTCGAGTCGCTGCCGCTGGCCGGATTCATGAAACGGGTGGGGCGGCAGATCCCCAATATGAACCGAATCTTCTCGATCTACCGCGACCGCCAGATCCTGCCGATGGTCGGGGTCATGGCCCAGCTCGATCCGAGTGAGCTGGTGGTGACCTTCGAGGGCCTTCTGCGCTCGGCCTTCCCGCGTGATCTCAAAACCATGCTCGACCTCCTCGAAGAGGGCCTCGGCGAGCCGGTCGACATCGAGTTCGCACACGACGGCGAGGCGTTGTACATGCTCCAGTGTCGCGCCCTCAGCCGCGGCGCCATGGTGCAGCAGGTAGAGGTGCCGGCGGACGTGCCGGAATCGAAACGGGTGTTCTCGGCCAACCGGCACGTGCAGATGGGCCAGGTGCGGGACCTCGAGTACGTGGTCATCATCGATCCGCGCGACTACGAGGCGCTCGGAAGTCGCGACGAGATGCTGCGCGTCGCCCGCGCCGTTGGAGCGGTCAACAAGGCGCTGCCGCAGAGGCGCTTCCTGCTCATGGGCCCCGGACGTTGGGGGAGTCGCGGCGACATCAAGCTCGGCGTGCCGGTTTCCTACGCCGACATCTGCCGTACCGCGCTGTTGGTGGAGATCGCCCGCAAAAAGGGCTCATACGTGCCGGACGTCTCGTTCGGCACCCATTTCTTCAACGACCTCGTCGAGTCCGGCATCCACTACCTGCCGATCTACCCCGACGATCCCGGCGTGGTGTGGAACGACGGCTTTCTCAACCGGTCCAACAACTGCCTTGCCGAGGTCGCGCCCGACTACGCCGACCTGAACGGCGTGGTGCGGGTCATCCACGTTCCCGAGGTGAGCAACGGCGAGTGCCTGCAGGTCATCATGGACGCGGAGGCGGACAAAGCGCTCGGGTTTCTGGCGAAACCAGAGCGATAATTCTCAGTTTTCAATTCTCAATTTTTTTATTCCCCTCCGGCCACCCCTTTTCCGGGGACGGTGGGTGGGAATTAAGAATTGAGAATTAAGAATTGAGAATTGAGAATTGTCAGGCTTCCCGCACCCAGCGAACGAGGTCCTTGAGCTTCGGCTTCGAGCCGTGCATCAGGATCCCGACCCGGTAGATCTTGCCAACCACCCACGCCGAGGCCACGATCGTCGCCACCATCAACACCACGGAGGCACCGATCTGGAACGCCGGCACCTCGGTCAGAGTCATCCGCAAGAACATCAGCATCGGGCTAAAGAACGGGATCAGCGACAGCACCACCGACAGCGTGCTGTTGGGCTGGTTGATGATCTGGAAGAGCAGCACCAGTGGAATCATCAGCGGGGCCATGACCACGAACTGGAAGTTCTGCGCCTCCTGCTCGGTGTCGAAGGCAGCCCCGACCGCCGCATACAGGGTGCCGTAGAGCAGGAAACCGAGGACGAAGTAGACGACGAAAAAGACTAGAAGCTGGATCGAGACTGCGGGCAGGTCGATGTCGCCCATGCCCATTGCGGACACCATTCCAGGTGCCGAAATGGCCGCCATGAGCAGCGACCAGATCAGAAACTGGGTCAAACCGACGGCGCCGATGCCGAGGATCTTGCCGAGCATCAGCTCGAAGGGTTTGACGGTGGAGATGACGACCTCGACCACGTGCGAGCTCTTCTCCTCGAGCACGCCGCGCATGACGTACATGCCGTACATCAACACGGTCATGTAGATGATCATCACAAAGACGTAGGCGAGCATGAAGGTCTGGCCCTGATCACGGGTTTCCTCGCCGCCCTTGCCGAGCTTGAGCGTCTTGAGCTCGACCCGCCGGGTGAGCTCGCGCACCGCCTCGGGGTCGAGGCCGGCGTCGGTGAGTCGGTCGGCGACCACGACGTTGTTGACCGAACGCTCGAGTACCTCGATGAGCCTGAAAGCGGCGACGTTGGGCGCCACGTACTCGGGCTCCCCCTCATCCGGCAGGGTCGATGGCAGCACGAGCATTCCGTCGTACGCCTTCTCCGCCACCCGGGCCTTGATCCGCTCGCGGGTGGCCTCGATATCGGCACCCGGGACCTCCCGGACCAACGCGATGCTGAGCGCCTCATCATTACCTGAAAGAAAACGCTGGACCTCGGCATCGACCGGATCGAAGAACCGTCCCGACAGGTCGAGCACGGCGACGGTGAACTCACCGGCGCCGCGGGATGCGAGCCACGCGGGAATGATCATGAGAGCCCCCATGATGATGGGGACAATCAGAGTCGAGATCCAAAACGCCTTGGTTCGGACCCGTTCGAGGTACTCGCGGCGGATGACGGCGAGGATCCTATTCAACATGAATGCGGTCCTCCTCCACGGCGCGAATGAAAATGTTCTCGAGGTCGGGAACAAAACGGGTGAAGGACTCCACCTCGCTACAGTCGACCAGGGCTCGCAGCAGATCTCGGGGCTCGCTGCCGGTCTCGAGTTCGAGCAAGCGCTCATCGCCGAGCGGGTGCACCGTGATCACCCCAGGGAGGGCGGCGAGCTCGCCCTCGGCCAGGTCCGAACGAATTCTCCAGGTGTTGCCGCCGTAGTCGGCGCGGACCTTGGCCAGCGGGCCGTAGAGAATCGGCCGCGCACGGTTGATCAGGCAGATGTCGGAGCACAGCTCGTCGACCTGCGGCAGCACGTGGGTCGAGAGGACGATTGTCACGCCCTCTGCGGCCATGTCGCGCAAAAGGTCCTTCAGGGTGCGGGTGTTGATCGGGTCGAGACCGGAGAACGGCTCGTCGAGGATCAGAAGCGGCGGCCGGTGGAGGATGGTGCCGATGAACTGGATCTTCTGCTGCATCCCCTTCGAGAGGTCCTCGACCTTGTGGTTCGCCCATCCGGCAAGGTCGAATCTTTCGAGCCAGGCCGCGGAGCGCTTCTTCGCCTCGCGAGGGCGGATGCCGCGGATCGTGCCCAGATAGACCAGGTGCTCGAGCACCTTCATCTTCTTGTAGAGCCCGCGTTCCTCCGGCAGGTAGCCGATGATCCGCCGCCGGTCATCATCCACCGGTTGGCCGTCGAGCAGTACCGTGCCGCTGTCGGCGGCGATGATGCGCATGACCATCCGGATCGTGGTCGTCTTGCCGGCCCCGTTGGGTCCCAGCAGTCCGAAGACCGATCCGCGCGGGACCGAGAAGCTGAGGTTGTCGACCGCGACATGGTCGCCGTAGCGCTTGCGCAGATTTCGTATCTCGAGAATCGAGTCCACGCTGTCTCCTCCGTTCGGGATCGGAGCATACTACGCGCCACCGGTCGGAATGTTCCGGTGAGGTCTCGTTCCTGCGCGCGTGCCTGTGCCCGCCGCCGCGGTCTGACGACCGCGGCTCCGGTCGCGACAAGGGTCACCTCCAAACGCAAGCGTTTGTCGGCGCCACCTGTCGCGCCCTGGTGCGCCTGCGGCGCACCGGCGGGCACACCGGAAGCACCACCCATCCGTCGCGGCGCTCCTTTTTGTCCCGCCCCCGCCCCCCGCCCACCCACCCTCGGAAACCCACGTCGACCCCCAACCACCCGCCCTCTCGCCGCGGATTTCCGAGGGGAGGGGGTGTTTTTGACCTGGCGCCGGAGTTCCTACCGGTCATTCCAGGGCGATGGTCAGGATTCTCTTGGAGATCTCCGGTGTCTCTGGTGCCTTGGTGGTCCATCGGGCGGGTGGGTGGAAATCCGAAATCCGAAATCCGAAATCCGAAATCCGAATTCTTGCGCCCCGAGGCTCCCTGTGCCACAATGCGCTTCCTTGAGCTGCGCCGATAGCTCAATTGGATAGAGCATCTGGCTACGGACCAGAAGGTTGGGGGTTCGAGTCCCTCTCGGCGCGCCACCTATTTCATCATTCAGACCATCCAGGGGCGCTGTAACCGTGTGATCGATTTGCACGCACACCCCGCGCGCGGCGTGTCGTCGGAGGCAGCCGGTGACCGGTCGCCGTCTCCTTCCATCCGTCGAGCCGCCGGGTCACTTGAGCTCGGTCGGCGGGTCTCAGATCTCGGAGAAGTCAGGCAGCTCGGGCAGCGGCTCGCCACCGGTCAACCAGTTCCAGGACTCGAGGAGAACGGCGTTGGCCTCGATGGGGCGGCCGAGGCTGAGCAGGTAGGCCTCGCCGAGGGCGCGACGCAGGCGCCGGAACTCCTCGAGACCGTGGGTTTCGAGATCGTCGGCGAGCAGCTCGAGGTAATCCTTGCGCATCTCGCTCGACCAGCTCCTGACCAGCTCCTCGGAAAAGGGGCCTTCCCGGAGAATGATTTTGACGTTTGGGTCGGACGTGTCGCACATAGTCGTTTCGTCGCTCCGTGCTTCAAACACGAGAAAGGCTCCTCGCTGTTGGGTTGCGGCCGTACCTGGTGACGATGTGGGTTCCTACACGGGCGTTGGGCCTTGGCATGAACTCTGTCATCGATCCCGATTTTAGGCTTGACAGTACGCGCCAATGTATTGACAATCTGCGCCACCCGGTATCGATTGAGTACAGCGGAATCTCATCGGATGGAGCGTTGATTCGTGCAGTTCTCGACCATCACCTCGTGGGCACGTCTGATCTGGGATGCACTGGCGACCTACGGCATCGACGGCGACGCAGTCTTCGAGGAGATTGGTCTCGACCCGGCCGCCCTTTACGATGCCAACGGCCGCTATCCGGTGACCGCGATGCGGCGGCTGTGGCAGCTGGCGGCGGAACGCTCGGGCGATCCCTGCTTCGGGCTCACTGCGGCCGCGCAGTGGCACCCTACCACCTGGCACGGTCTCGGCTACGCCTGGCTGGCGAGCGCGACCCTCGAGGAAGGGTTCCGGAGGTTCGTGCGGTATTCGGGCATCATCTCCACCGCCGCCGACGCCACCCTCGAGGAGTGCCGCGAGGGCCTGCGGCTGGTGGTGTCGACCCAGCCCGGTGTGGCGGCGGAGCCGTTGCCGGTCGTCATGGACGCCGTGACGGCCAACATCGTCCACATGTGCCGCGTCGCCTCCGGTCCGGACTTCAGACCGGTCGCAGTGGAGCTCCCGCACCGGGGCGAAGGATGCCGGCGGCGGAGGCGCGAGTTTTTCAACGCGCCGATCCACTACGACGCGCAGGAAATCGCGATCGTCGTCGAAGGGTCGCGGGCGCGCCGGCGCCTGCCCAGCGCCAACGCCGAGCTCGCGCACGCCAACGAACGGGTGATTGCCGACTACCTTGCCGAGCTCCGTGGCCCCGGGGTGGCCATGCGGGTGCGCTCGCGGTTGATCGACGAGCTGCCCTCGGGCACGGTGACCGAAGGGCAGGTGGCCGAGTGGCTGCACATGAGCCGGCGGACTCTGCAGCGAAGGCTGAGTGGCGAGGGCACGACCTACGCAGAGGAGTTAGACGACATCCGCCGCGACCTCGCCGAGCGCTTCATCTGCGACCGCTCGCTGACCCTGAGCGAGATCACCTACCTGCTCGGGTTCGCGGAGACCTCGAGCTTCTCGCGCTCCTTCAAACGCTGGACCGGGATGGCACCCAGCGCCTACCGGCACCGGATCGAGTCGGGCTGAGCCGGAACCCGGCCGATACCATCGCCACAGCGGGCCCGTCGTCCATGATGGGGCGTCGTTGACAAATGAACCGGGCGACCCCATATTTTGAGACAGAGGATCGACACCGGATTCCGAAGGTGAGAGGTGCGGCAGAGGGGGGCTCCAGCCTTTTTGGTTTCGTAGGACCAGCCAGGTGGCTGTCCGCGGAGGGTGGGTTTGCAAATCCAAGCGGACACTGCTCGCAGCGGCGTAGAGGGTTATTGGTGTCACCCACGTTCAGCGCCGTTTCGAGCACTCCGGAGCAGAACCCACGACCCCCCGGCGCCAGGGGAAGGAGGCATTGGGTGACCGATTTTCACCAACGCGGTCCAATCGCCACCCTCCCTCGGCTGGTGGGTCCGGACGTGCAAAGGCGCGAACGAGAGCTGGAGGGCTTTGTTCGCTCTCGCCCTCTGATCCTGATCATTCCGTCCCTGGTTACCGAGCTTGACGAACCGGCGCTTGCGAACATGATCGGCGAGATTCGAAAGGCGCCGTACATCGACACGGTCGTGATCTCCCTCGATCGCGCCGATGAAGACGGCTACCACCGCGCCCTCGATTACTTCCGAGAGCTCGATCGCCGGACCGTTGTGCTGTGGAATCACGCGCCGTCGATCCTGGCGGTGCGCCAGGAGATGGAGAAGCGTTTCGTCGGCGTTCTCCAGCCAGGCAAAGGGCGCGCCGTGTGGATGGCCATGGGATACGTGCTCGCTGAGGGGCGCGCCGACGTGGTTGCATTTCACGACGCCGATGTCGTCAACTATGATCGATCGCTGCTCACGAACCTCGTGTATCCGGTGCTCAATCCGCTGTTGTCGTTCGATTTTTGTAAGGCGTACTACGCTCGATTCACGGACCGCCTCCACGGCCGGGTAACACGCCTCCTGATGCGACCGTTGCTGCAGGCCGTCGAGACCACGGTCGGCTGGACGCCTTTCATTTCCTATCTGTCGGCCTTCCGTTATCCGCTGGCCGGAGAGCTCGCTTTCTCCGCCGACCTCCTGCGCCGCATCCGCATACCGAGCGATTGGGGCCTCGAGGTGGGCTTGCTGTTCGAAGTTCTGCGGCAACGGTCGCCACGCCGAATCTGCCAGGTGGATATTGCCGATCGTTTCGAGCACAAGCATCAGCCGTTGTCGCGGGGCGACCCTACTGTCGGCCTGCACCGCATGGCGTGCGACATCGTCAAGCACCTCCTACGCACCCTGTGCTCGGCCGGGATCGTGCTCCCCGGTGGGTCATTCCAGAGCATGCGCGTCGCTTACCAGCGTTTCGCGGAGGACGCTGTCGCGGATTCCCTGGCGGTGGCGGCATTCAACGGCCTCTTCTTCGACAAGAACGCCGAGGAAGAAGTCGTTGAGACGTTTTCCATGGCGCTTAGAGAAGCCTGTGATCAGTTCATCATCGACCCGTTGGGAGCACCACCGTTGCCGAACTGGGCGCGGGTGGACTCAGCTGTCCCGGACGCCGGCAAATCGCTGATGGCGGCGGTCGCCGACCTCGGAGGGGTGATCAACCAATGAAGATTCGCGCCATCTTCACCGATCTCGACGGAACGCTCCTCGAGCCCGACGGCTCGCTTCGTGCCGAGGCCTCGGCGGAAATCGAGAACCTCACGGCCGGCGGCGTCCCGGTGTGCCTGGTGACAAGCAAGACGCCGGCTGAGGTTGTCGCGTTGCTTGCACAGCTGCGCCTGGCGACGCCGGCCGGTTTCGAGAACGGCGCCGGCGTGGTCCTCGCCGACGGTTCCATGGTGCTCGACTCGGCGGCGATACCGGTGGCGGACCTTCGCCACGAGGCCAGACGGCTGCGCGCACGATGCGGCGCACCGTTCAGGACCCTGGATGAACTCGACGACGAAGAGCTCAGGTCCATCACCGAGCTTCCCGGATCCGTGCTTGCCAAAATGCGCGATCGGCAGGCAACGTTGCCGATAGTGGTGGCATCGAAGTGGGACGAGAGTCTGCGGGCATCATTACCCGTGCGGCCGAGGATGCGGTTGTTGCGAGGCAATCGATTTTTGCATCTTCAGGGCGATCACGACAAGACCAGCGTGATAAAGGTGCTGCTCTCCCGGCTTCCTCCGCGAGACGGCGTCGTAGTCTCGTTCGGCGACAGCCCCAACGACCTCGAGCTGCTCGCCGGGGCCGGGATCGCCGTGATCGTACCGTCGGCCGCCGGTCCAAGCCCGGAGTTGCTGCTGAAGGTTCCGGGCGCCCGTGTCGCGCCCAGCCCGCACGGCCGCGGCTGGGCGATAGCGGTGCGTGAGATCGTTGAGAGATCGACGCCGTGGAGATGAACAACCGCACCGCCTTACGGGATATCACAAGGGGGCTCCTCGGCCGGATCGAGAGGGCGGACCTGCTGGTCGGGATTCCCTGTTTCAACAACGGTGGAACGGTCGGTACGGTGGTCGAGAACGCGGTTGCCGGACTTCGCGAGCACTTCCCCGAACTGAGGAGCTGCATCATTGTCGCCGACGGCGGGTCCACGGTCGATGACTCTCGAGAGGAGGCGCTGGCGGCGATCCAAAAGGTGGACGCGCGCGGGGTGGTCGGCATTTACCGCGGGCTCTCCGGCAAGGGTTCGGGCGTCCGCATGATTTTCGAGGCCGCCGGGGTGCTGGGAGTGCGGGCGGTCGCCCTCCTCGACGCCGACCTGCGTTCCACGACGCCGATGTGGATCGAGCGGCTGCTGTGCCCGGTGGTGCACGAGGGCTACGAGTTTGTGGCGCCGCTGTATACCCGCTACAAGTACGACGGCACCATCACCAACAATGTCACCTACAACATGCTGCGCTGCTTGTTCGGCAAGCGGATTCGGCAGCCCATCGGCGGCGAGTTCGCCCTCGCCGGCGAGCTCGCGGAAACCTTGTGTGCGCAACCGGTGTGGGAATCCGACGTTGCGCGTTTCGGCGTCGACATCTGGCTCACCATTCAGGCGCTGACCCACGGCGCTCGGATCTGCCAAACCTGTTTGGGGGTCAAGGTCCACGACGCGAAGGACCCCGCTTCAAGCCTGGAACCGATGTTTCGCCAGGTGGTGGGGACCCTGTTCATCCTCATGGAGGAAACCGACGCATCGTGGAAGCCGATCAGGGGGAGTGAGACCGTCCCGACGTTTGGCGAGCCCTTCGACGAAGAGCCTGAGGCTTTCCCGATCGAATTCGAGAAACTTGTTGAGAGCTTCTATGTCTCCTGGGGCACCTTGAAGGGCGCGTGGCAGGGCATCCTCTCGGAGGACACATTCGCCGAGCTGGAGATCCATGCGGAGACCGGCCGCACCGCCTTCGAGCTGCCGACCGATCTTTGGGTTCGAATCCTGTTCGAATTCGCGGCGACCTTCCACCATCGCCGTACCGCCCGCCGTCAAGTGATCGAAGTGTTGTCGCCGCTGTACTTCGCACGGGTCGCGTCGTTCATCAACCGTACCCGCGAGCTCAGCAATTCGCAGGCCGAGGCGGTCGTCGAGGAGCAGGCGAGGGTGTTCGAGCTTCGCAAGCCGGACCTTCTGGAATTGTGGGACGACACCAAGATGTCATGAAACGCCGGCGATAACCCATGTCTCAACGGGTATTGTCGCGAAGGCGGCGAGGTGCCGTACACGGTGGGGATTTCGACCCGAGGGGCGCGGCTTGTACTCGACTGGGCGTTACGGCGCGCCCGGGCGGCGCATGACCAGTCGAGGTATTACCTTGAAGAAAAGGGGTAGGGTCGCCGTTGGCGGGATGCCGCACATGATATCCGTGGGAGGGCGCTGTGGCCATCATCCACAACAACAACAGCATCACATACGAGGTTGACGGCGACGGATTTCTGCTGGACTTCGATCAGTGGGACGAGGACTTTGCAGCCGCTGCGGCGCGGAAGTGCGGCATGACGTCCGGTCTTACCGATTCCCATTGGCAGATCATCCGCTGGATCCGGCAGCACGTGGTGGAGTTCGGGGTGTGCCCGCTGGCCGATCGCACATGCCGGGCGAACGATCTGCAGCTCAAGGACCTGCGAGACCTTTTCCCTTCCGGCTATCTCCGCGGGGCTTGCAAGATCGCGGGTATTCCCTACGACCAGGGCGTGCGCGGGCCGGTGTCGCTGCCGCCGTGGACGCGTCGGCGGCAGGCGGCGGTAGCTCCCGAGCGGCGGGGCGATGTCGGCTGCGTCAAGCGGAAGACCTACTCTGTGGATGTTCACGGGTTCCTGGTGCATCCCGAGGAGTGGGACGAAGAGTATGCGGCGCACCGGGCCTCGGAAATGAAGATGCCAGCCTTGACTGCTCGACACTGGCAGATCATCTGGTACTTGCGCCACCAATTCCTCGAGGCGGGATCGTTGCCCACCATCTACCGGACCTGCGAGGAGCTCGCCATCACCCTGAGCGAACTGGACGAGCTCTTTCCCGATGGCTATCACGGCGGCGCCGTCAAGATCGCCGGGCTGTGCGCCGCGACCGGACCGGGCACTTTGCCAATACAATGAACGGTGCGCACGATAGGTGTGCAGCTCGCACCTATGATGTGGGCCGCACGATCAATGCGCTCCGAACGCCCCGAGCGCGGCAAACCACTTCCCCGACAACGCCTGCCGGTACGATTTCCCTCAACCGGTCGCGCCCAACATCCCGGCCACGATTTCCTTGAGTAACTTGGCGGCGACCATGGCGGTGACGCCGTGCAGATCGCGATCAGGGTTGAGCTCGACGATATCGGCGCCGACCGGTGGACCCGGCAGACTGTGGATGATCTCGAGGACCTGGCGGGTCGAGAGACCGCCGGGCTCGTAGTGCGAGATGCCGGGCGCGAAGGCAGGATCGAGTACGTCGAGGTCGAGCGAGAGGTAGAGGGGCGGTCGCAGGCTCGCGATGACCGCGCCCAGATCATCGGAGGGACCATAGGTCTCGACTCCGAAGCGTACGGCCTGCTCGCGTTGGTGCGGGTTGGCAGTGCGAATCCCGACCGAAACCATCCGCGCTGCGAGCCCATCCTCCATGACGCGCGCGAAGGGGCAGCCGTGCGACAGGCGCGAACCGTCGAGCTCGTCGTAGAGATCCGGGTGCGCGTCGAGGTGGAGAATGGTCAGTTCAGAGTGGACTCGAGCGTGGGCGCGCACCAGCGGGTAGCTGATGGAGTGGTCGCCGCCAAGGGCCAGCACGCGCATTCCCCCGGTGAGCAACCCACCGATCTGCTCGTCGATCTGGTCGAAGGAGGGCTGGGCATCGGGAGTTCCGACATCGCCGACATCCCGCCAGCGCGAGTCCGCCTTCAGGTCGAGTCCATTCTCGGCGCAGAGATTGCTCGAGTCGCAGTGCAGCGCGTCTCGGATGTGTTGCGGGGCCGCCGCCGTCCCCTGCAGGAAGGAGGAGTTCTCATCGAGGGGCACGCCGACGATCGCGACCATCTTTGCCACGGGCATCCGGAGCATTGTATCGGTACGCGGTATTTCGGTCACCCGTTTCTGCAGTCGGGGATGTGTGTCTTCCCACGTCGATCATTTCCGGGCCGGGAATTCATTGAAACGGAAATTCTGTTTCTGTAATTCACAGCGTCCTCCGGCCGGAGGACGCTGTGAATTACGGGTTGAACAGGAACTCCACCACGTCCCCGTCCTCGATGGGGTGGTCGCGGCCGACGACCCGCACGTGGCCGCGGCTCTGGACCTCGTGCAAGTCGCCGGTTTCGATGAGCTCGGCGGCCTCCGCTACCTTTGCGCGGATAAAGCCCTGCTCCATGTCCGAGTGGATCTTGCCGGCGGCGGTGGCGGCCGGCGTCCCGCGTGGGATCTCCCACGCTTGCAGCTTGTTCTTGGCCACCGTGTAGAAGGCGATGAGGCCGAGCAGGTCGAAGGCCGCCCGCACCACCCGGTCCAGGCCCGGCTCGCTGAGCTCGAGCTCGGCCATGAACTCCGCCCGCTCCTCAGCTTCGAGCTCGGCGAGCTCGAGCTCGAGTTCGGCATCGATCCGGAGGAGTCGACTGCCGGGTTCTCGTGCCTCGAGAGCCGCCACCGCATCATCGTCCGCACCGGCGACGTTTGCGATATAGAGCACGGGCTTGGCGGTGAGCAGCCCGGCGATCTTGAGCTCGCGAAGATCGTGCTGGTCGAGGTTCATCGTCCGCAAGGGTTCGCCGCGCTCGAGCGTCGCGCGCCAGGCGATCATCCGCGAGCGCTCGTTCTCATACCTGGCCGGGTGGGTCTGCCAGTCCCGCTTGCGCTTTTCGATCGCCCGCTCGAGAACCTCGAGGTCCGCGAGCATGAGCTCGGTGTCGATCACATCCGCATCGCGCACAGGATCGGTTTCAGCAAAGACGTGGGCGACATCCGCCTTGGTAAAGCAGCGAACCACGTGGACGATGGCGTCCACCTGCCGGATCTCGCCCAGAAACTGGTTGCCGAGCCCCTCCCCTTTGCTCGCCCCCGCGACCAGGCCGGCGATGTCGACAAAGCGAATCGCGCACGGGGTCTTTTTTTCCGGGTGGAGTACGTGTTCGAGGGCGTCGAGCCGCGGGTCGGGCACCGGCACCACGCCGATGTTGCTCGAGATCGTTGTGAAGGGGTAGTTGGAGACCTCGGCGCCGCCCGCAGTGAGTGCGTTGAACAGCGTCGACTTGCCGACGTTGGGGAGCCCGACGATGCCGATCGAGAGCATGACCCGAGTGTACTCCTCGTCGGGTGGTGGCATTGAAAACCCCCTCCTGGGTGGAGGGGGCTGTATTGGCGTTGAGTACGGCGATCGGTATTACCAGCCGCCTCCACCGCGGTGACCGCCGCCGCCGCCACCGCCGCGACGGTCCTGGGCGACATCGACCCGGATCGGGCGGCCGTCGATCTCGAAGCCGTTCATGGCCGCGATCGCCTTGTCGGCGGCCTCATCATCGGAAAAGGTCACGAAACCAAAGCCGCGCGAACGTCCGGAGTCGCGGTCGGTGATCACCTTGGCTTCGGTGATCTCGCCGAACTGCGCGAATGCTTCGTGCAAACCCTGATCAGTCGTATCCCAGCTCAGACTTCCTACAAACAGTTTCTTGCTCATCGCTCCCGTTGTCCTTCCGGGGCTCGGGCGCCCCCTGTCCATCGTTTCTGGCGGACCCTACGATCCGCCCGTTTGCAGGCTCCCACGCCGGTAGCCTCACTGGGCCTCAATATACATAAACCGTAGGTGGATTCAAATCGCGGCGTCTCGGTTTCGGGACGACCACAAGCTGAGAAAGCAGCTTCACGGAGCCATTCGTGGCGGATACCCGCAAGCTGCGATCAGGGAAACGACAATATTGATTCGCAACCTCAACACCTCCGGGTCTTCATCGAGCTTCGGAGTTCGAGGCGACCATCTGACAGCGACCCGGTCGGGGCGGACGTGGCAGCTCTCGAAGTTGTCGGAATCGGAGAGCAGGCGCAGGCTGTCGCGGACCGCTCCGGACCCGAAGACGGAACGCAAAACACCTTCGTCCGCAGCGGCAAAACGGAGTCGCTGGTCGAGCTCCAGGTCGCCGATGTCAAAGTCCTTGAGGAAACCGAGCCTGGCGAGCAAGCGGGAGCCGGTGTTCGCTATTTCGGCGGTCCATTGCTGGGCTGAGGTCACCGATACTTGAAGGCAACCTCCGCCGCGATCGTACTGAGAGGCGTACTGGACGAGATAGCGACAGGAGTACCCGTTGAACAGGCCTTCGACGGCGCTGTCCAGGAATCCGGCCGGCCGGCTGGTGCCGAGATCGAAGGCGGGCCCGAGTCGCGCCGCCCGCCGACGACCTTTGAAAAGCAGCAGCAACAACACCGTTCCCAAACCGACGGTGAGGACGGCAGCGCCGAGGATGACGGGGATTGACTCCGGGTTCATCTGTGAATTGGATTCTATCCTGCGAGGCGCGAACGTTTACAATGCACGGTCATGAATGACCTCGAATCACTGCGCGGCAAACTCGACGGTATCGACCGCAGCCTGCTCGAGACACTCGGCGAGCGGCTCAAGACGGTCGCGGAAATCGCCCGCGTCAAGGCGCTGGGATTGCCGTTTCTTCGGGATCATGACCGCGAGTCCGAGCTCCTGGCGCGAGTCGAGGGCTGGGCCCGCGAGCTGGGGCTCGACAGCTTCCGCATCCACGAGATCTACCGCGAGATCATCGCCATGTCGCTCAAGGCTCAGGAGGAAGCGCTGCTCAAACGCGAGCAAATCGAGCGTTCCGCGCGTGGAGCGCGCCGGGTGGCGTATCAGGGTATCGAGGGATCTTACAGCCAGCTCGCGGCGCGAAAATACTTCGCCGCGAGAGCCGACAGCATGGAGCTCATCGGTACGCGTTCCTTTGCCGACGCCCTTGCAATGGCGGAAAGGGGCGAGGTCGGCTATGCATTCCTGCCGGTCGAAAACACCACTGCCGGATCCATCAACCAGACCTACGATCTGCTGCGCCAGACGGCCCTCACGATCGTCGGTGAGGAGATACTCCACGTCCGTCACTGTCTGTTGGGCCCGGCCGGCGCCGAGCTGGAGCGCTTGCGCCGGGTGCTCTCGCACCCGCAGGCCCTGACCCAGTGCTCGAGGTTTCTCGCCTCCCTTGACGGGGTGGAGTTGGTGGCCTTCGAGGACACCGCGGCAGCAGCGCGGGAGGTGGCCGCAACGACGGATCCGACCCAGGCCGCCATTGCCGGCGCCGAGGCCGGCGAGATCTACGGACTGTCGGTGCTGCGCGAAAGGATCGCCGATCAGGAGGAGAACTGGACGCGTTTTGTCGTGATTTCCGGCCTCGAGATCGAGCTCGATCCGCGAATTGCCGCCAAGACCTCGCTCGTCTTCACGACGCCGCACCGCGAAGGGGCGCTCGCGCACTGTCTCAATCTGCTCGCAGAGCGCGGGGTCAACCTGAGCAAGCTCGAGTCGCGGCCGGTGCCGCGGCGGCCGTGGGAGTATCAGTTTTACGTCGATATAGAGGGTTCCGTTGGGTCCGAAAACGTGGCGCTTGCGATCGCCGAGCTCCGCCGGGAATGCCCGTACCTGAGGGTCCTGGGCAGCTACCCGTCGCGAACGACCGCCGCCGGCGCGGTCGATCGCTACGGTGGGGAGAACGGCTGAAGTATGGGGCTCAGAGTCAGCCGCCTCGCCATCCACCCCGTGAAATCGTGCTCGGCGATCGAGGTCGAGGAGGCGAGAGTCGGCGCCACCGGGTTCGAGCTCGACCGCCGGTGGATGGTCGTCGGTGATCACGGTGGGTTTCTGAGCCAACGCACGCAACCCAGGCTGGCGCTGGTCCGGGTTGCGGTGGATGGTGAACGCCTGCTGCTCGAGGCGCCGGCGATCGAAGCGCTCGCGGTGCCGCTGGCGGCGCCGGAGGGGCCGGCCGTCAAGGTCACGGTGTGGAACGACGAGTGCCCCGCGGTCGACGAAGGCGCGGCGGCCGCGAGCTGGTTCTCTCGGCACCTCGGCATGAACGCGAGGCTGGTGCGGCTGGCGGACGACGGAGCGCGGCCTCTTCACTCGCCCTCGGCGCAGCCCGGAGACACGGTGTCGTTTGCCGACGGTTTTCCGTTTCTGCTGCTCTCGGAGGCCTCGCTCGACGATCTCAACCATCGCCTTTCGCTGCCGGTGCCGATCGACCGATTCCGCGCCAATATCGTGGTCTCGGGCTGCGGTCCGCACGCCGAGGACGGGTGGCACCGGCTGTCGATCGGTGGCGTCGTGTTCAGGGTCGTCAAACCGTGCGCGCGGTGCGTCGTCATCACGGTCGATCAGGGGAGCGGCGAGCGCGGCCGAGAACCCCTGAGGACGCTTTCGACCTACCGCAGCGTGGATGGGCAGGTGCTCTTCGGCCAGAATCTCGTCCACGAGGGTCGCGGTACGATCCGGGTCGGCGACGAGGCCGAGGTCCTGGGGAAAGAGCAGCCGGAGTGAGACGCAACGGCCCGCCCATGGCCCCCGATTTGCGACAGTTGCTAAAATAGCCTGATGCAAGAGCGGACGGCACCCAACCAGAGCGTCGCGATGGTGGTCCGCGCGGGCTGGATAGGCCTGGTCTGCAACCTGCTGCTTTTTGCGTTCAAGGGGGTGGCCGGGATCGTGGGTCACAGCCAGGCGGTGCTCGCCGACGCCGTGCACAGCCTCAGCGACATCGCCACCGACTTCGCCATTATTTTCGGCGCCCGCCTCTGGTCGGCGCCGGCGGACGATGATCATCCGCACGGCCACGGCCGGATCGAAACGCTGATCACGGTGGTGATCGGGCTCGCCCTCTGCGCGGTGGCGATCGGCATCGGTCTGCACGCGATCCGCGGCTTGCGGGACGAGCCGGCAACCGCTCCTTCGGTGATTGCTCTCGTCGCCGCGTTGGTGTCGATCGTCGTCAAAGAGATCCTTTTCCGTTGGACCGCATGGGTGGGTCGCAGGGCAAACTCGCCGGCCCTCGTCGCCAACGCCTGGCATCACCGCTCGGACGCCTTCTCGTCGATCCCGGCAGCCGCCGCCGTGGGGGTGGCCCTGATCGACCCGGAATGGGCGGTGGTCGACCGCGTCGGTGCGATCGTGGTGTGCCTGCTGATTCTGCAGGCGGCATGGCGGATCCTGCGGCCGGCGATCGACCAGCTGATCGATGCCGGCGCCCCGGCGGCAGAACGGCGCCGGATCGAGAAGCTGGCGCTCGAGGTCGACGGAGTCGAGGCGGCGCACGCCGTGCGGACGCGATACGTGGGTTCCGAGCTCGCCGTCGACCTCCACGTGGAGGTCGACGGCGGGCTGAGCGTCGGCGAGGGCCACGCCATCGCAAGGGCGGTTCGTCGCAAGCTCGTCGAGGACGGTCCCCACGTCACCGACGCGGTGGTGCAGGTGGAGCCCCACAGGCTGCCGCCGCGCACGTAGTTCCGGCCGCACCCGGACGGACGATCGCGGTATCGTGGGCCGGATGGAACCCGTGATCATGGAGATGTTGCACATCGAGCCTTCTGAGTGGCGTCGAGCGATGTGGCTGGTAGCGTGGGCGGTGGTGGTCGTGCTGGCGCTGGGATACGGCGTCGGCGGCTACGGTCTGATCGAGCCCGACGAAGGGCGCAACGCCGAGGTGGCGCGCGAAATGGCCGCCACCGGCGACTACGTTCTGCCCCACCTCAACGGCCTTCCGTACCTCGACAAGCCGGTCGTATTCTTCGCCGCCGCGGCGGCAATGATCGAGTTCATCGGGCCGAACGAGTTCGCGGTTCGGCTGGCGCCGTTGCTGTTCGCGCTCGCGGTCGCCCTGATGGTCGGTCGGTTCGCCCGCGGATTCTTGGCGCTCGAGGCATCGCTGGTGGCTGGGATCGC
Source organism: Candidatus Sulfomarinibacteraceae bacterium (assembly GCA_963733915.1). GTDB lineage: Bacteria > Acidobacteriota > Thermoanaerobaculia > Thermoanaerobaculales > Sulfomarinibacteraceae > Sulfomarinibacter. Next base: position 213,803 of record CAVTEP010000011.1, on the reverse strand, counting down.
GACCATGACCGCACCCCTCGCCCTCGCGCTGTCGCGGACGGTGATCATGGACACGGCGCTGAGCTTTTTTGTGGTTGCCGCGCTGATCAGCTTTTTCGAGGCGGTGGAAAGACGGCAGCGGGTCGGGGAAATGGCTCCCGGGGTCCGGTTCTGGTTGGGGTGGACCATCTTGGCGTGGGCCGCGATGGCTGCGGGAGTCCTCACCAAGGGGCCGGTGGCGATGGCGGTTCCGCTCCTGGTGGCGGCACCCTACGCGGTCTATCGGAGGGCCTCGTTGACGGTATGGCACCCGCTCGGACCGCTGATCCTGGTGGCGATGGTGGGACCCTGGGTGTGGGCGGTCTCACGGGAGATCCCGAACTTCCTCCATTACGTGGTGGTAACCGAGACCTGGGTGCGGATGAGCTCGGACGAGCTGCGCCGCACCGAGCCAATCTGGTTCTTCTTGCCAGTTCTCCTGATCGGGACCTTCCCATGGTCGATCCTTGCCCTCTCCGGCGGCCGGACAAAGGGCGCCGCGAAGGGTACCGGAGATCGTCACATCAGGGTTTTTCTGTGGTTGTGGCTGTTGGTGCCCCTGGTGTTTTTTTCGTTGTCGCGCGGGAAGCAGGCACAGTACGTGCTGCCCCTGGTGCCGGCGGTGGCGCTGCTGGTTGCCAGCCGGTGGCACGCGCGCCCCCGAGGATTGCGGGCGGCGGCCGTGGGTTGGGGTGGTTTGGGTCTGGCGGTGGTGGGGATTGCGATTGCCGGCGTGCCGGGTCTCGATTCCGGACGGGTACCGGTGGAGATCGCAGCGCGCGCCGCTTTCGCCTTTGGCGTTGTCGCGGCGGCGGCCGCGGTGCTGGTGTGGCTCTCGGCCGCGGGGCGACTCCGGTTGGCGGCAATCGGCTTGAGCCTGCCGCTGGTGGTATTTCCAGTCGTTGCGGCGCCGGTTCTCAAGGCGGTGGCGGACGATCGCTCCCCGCGCCGGCTGGGGGAGGCCCTCGAGCGGCGGCTGACGCCGGAAACCGAGCTGCTTTGGGTCGGGTCATATGCGGCCGGGCTGTCGTTTTATCTCGAGCGCACCATTCCGGTGGCCAGCGCGGACGGCGCCGAGTTTCGCTCGAACTACATTCTCCGCAACGCCGAGCGTTTTTTTGACGAGTCCGATATGCTGCTGCCGTTGTCGGCGGCGGAGCGCGCGGTCTCGGAATGCACGGGACCGAGGGTCCTCCTCGTAGGCGTCGGGAGTCGGGATATGGTGGGCCTCATCGAGAAATCGGGGGTGCCGATATTGGCAGAGAACCGGCGCTGGATCGCCTTCGGCCCGGATTGTGCTTCTGTCGGCGACACTGAGGTCGGGCTCGACGGCGAAGCCGGCCGATGACGATCCTCGAGAATTACGCGGCCGTCGCGCGGGCGCCCTTTTTGTCGTTGCCACCAACCCTCGTCGCGGCGGGCGCGGCCGCCTCCGCATGGGACGGCTCGTTTTCCTGGGCGCGCACGGTGCCCGCGCTGATCGGCCTGGTGGTCCTCCACATGGCGGTCAACATCCTCAACGAGTGGAGCGACATGAGAACCGGCATCGACCTCGTGACCGAACGCACCCCGTTTTCCGGCGGCAGCGGCACGCTTCCGGCGGGGAGGATGAGCCGACGCGCGGCCCTGGTATTCGGCCTCGTGTGTGCCGGCATCGGTCTGGTGATCGGCGTGTGGTTTCTGCGCGAGGTCGGATGGGTTCTGCTCCCGCTTGTCGTCGCCGGCGCGGTTTCAGTCCTCGCCTACACCGATTTCTTGGCGCGGATCGGGATTGGTGAGATCGCGGCCGGTTTTGGTCTTGGCGCCGGGCCGGTGGTCGGGGTTGCCCTGGTCCAGGACGGGAGCTGGAGCGCGGCAGCCGGATGGGCCGCGATTCCGGCCTTCTTCATGACCCTCAATCTGTTGTTGCTGAACGAGTTTCCCGATGAACAGGCGGATCGGGAGGGCGGCCGGCGCAACCTTGTCATCCTCCTCGGTCGGCGAGCCGCGGCGTCGATCTATGCGCTTGCGGGTCTGGCGACCCCGGCTGCGATCGTCCTCGCCGTTCTGATAGGCGCACTTCCCCCGCTCTGCCTGGCGGCGGCCCTGCCATCTTTTCTGTTGGTGAAACCGGTGCGGTGGGCGCTGACCGATCCCTCGCAGCCGCCGCCGAATTCCGCCCTCGGCGCGAATGTCGCGTGGAATCTCACCACCAACACGCTCATCGCGCTCACACTCTTCATCGCCATCGTGCAACGTTCAAACGTTTGAGCGTTCAATCGTTCGGCTCATTTGAGATTTGATGGGATCGAGTTCTGGAAGGTCCGGTTGGCATGTGCAGCGACAGGGACAGCGACAGATCGCAGGGGCAATGAACAACGGCCGCGGCAGCCACTGGGGCAGCAAGCAGAGGTCGTGACGACATTATGGCCAAGCCATGACCTGGCGCTTGCTCAATCCAAAGGCGTGATCGACGTCTACCGCACCGGTCCCTCCGGGTGCTGTCGCTGTGAACTGCCCCTGGCGCGGTTTCCGACCGCTGCCGCCGTCCCTGCCCGCTGTGTCATCGGATGGGACCGACGGCATCAAGGACGGGTGGGTGGAAAATCCGAAATCCGAAATTCGAAATCCGAAATTGATGAGTTGACACCTCGCGGAATTCCGGAAGAGCCGAAATCAGAACGTTGCCTGGCAAGTGCGTCAAAGAAACTTCAGGCACTGCGTGCGCCGTACTGCACGACCCGGTTGCGGCCCGAGTTTTTCGCCCGGTAGAGCGCACGGTCGGCGGCGCGCAGCACGGCGCCGCTGTCGGCGGAGCGTGCGCCGGGGCCTGCCAGGCCGATGCTCACCGACACGCTGATGAGACGCGGGGGAACGGACTTCTTGCGCGGGGTGTCAGGCTTTTTCTGCGGCCGATCGGGCGCGCGCAGCGCAAACCTTCGGCTCTCGATGGCAGCGCGAAGCTCCTCCAGCCGGGGGCTTGCCGCGGCCGGGGTGCCGGTCGGAAAAAGGATGGCGAACTCCTCACCCCCGTATCGGTAGGCGCGGCCGCCGCCCCCGATCTTCTGCAGCTCCGCCGCCACCATGCGCAAGGCCTGATCGCCGGCCGCGTGGCCGTGGCGATCGTTGAATTTCTTGAAATGGTCGACATCGACCATGGCGATCGCGTACTCCCCGTCGAGGGCGCGCAGCGCCTCCTCGAGAGCGCGTCGTCCCGGCAGACCGGTGAGCTCATCGTGATAGGCGAGGCGATAGGAGTCCTCGACCAGCCCGAACAGCAGGACCAGCTGCGCGGCGGCCAGTTCGAGGGTCGCCGCGTGCGGCCCCCGCCATGCGAGCAGGGCGATCGCCGCGGCGGCGATGACCCACAGCAACGAACCCTCGAAGGTGCCACGGCGGGCGGCGAAGGCGAGCGCGGCGAAGGTACCGCCGATGAGAAAGACGAGGCGGGCGAGGTCGGGCGAGGTCAGGAGGCTTCCGATCTGGCCGAGAAGACCGCCCTCCACCACCGATGGGCGCACAGTGCTGATGGCTGCGACCAGCCAACTCTCCAGGCCCACGATACCGATGAACGTGAGAATGGCGGGCCGGTTGACCGGTCGTTCAGGCAGGAGCGAAAGCGCAGCGATGTTGAGGGGGAGGATGAAGGCGAGCGCAGCGAGGCCGGGCCCCTCGGTGGTGCCGGCGAGTGTGCCCCGCACCAGGAAATTGGCAAGCGCGAGCGCCACGGCGGCGACCGCGAGTCTGCCACGTCGAAACCTCCAGGCGAGCACCACCAACAGCACCGCCAGCACCTCCGCGAGGACGTTGGTGACCGGGTGCTGGGCTGGCGGCAGCCCCGAAATGCCGGCGATCCAGGCCGCCAGCACCGGCAGGCCGCCGGCGACGACCGTGATTTTGCCGGCTCCCCTCACAGATCAATTGTAGATTGTGATCTCATCTTCGCCAGCGGATAACGGGCACGAGCGTATCGCCTGATCGGGTCGACCAGACCATGTTCTCGTCATCCGGGAAGCTGAGCTCATAGGTGACAACCTCGCCCCGGGTAGTGATCTCGATTCTCGATCCCCTCAAAAGCTTGTAGGTGGCCCACTCATGGCCGTCGAGACTGATGAAGTTCACGCCAAAGGTATAGGTGTCGGGTTCCGAAAAGTGCATCTCGACCTTGTGCCAGTCACCCTGGATCTCGACGTTGAGGTTGGACAGCGAGGCGACGCGGTCGCGTTGCGACCACAGCCATCCCCCAGCTGCTGCAAGCACGATGACCACGAGCAGCCTCGGGAGGTAGTTTTTCATGCTCAGTCTCCAGGGGTACGCGTTGGGGCTACGACTCGGTTATACACTATCAGGCGCCCGGTGGGTGGTGATGGCGAGCACTCGGATGGGAGTCCTCACGGCATCCTGGAGTCTGGAGCCGACCACAAAGTGGGCCCCGGAACAACACTCTGAGGACGGCGGGCGTGACCGCCATCGCCGATCCGACGCGAAGCGCATTCGTCGGTGCACCCCTGTACCAGTGCGGACGACTCGTGAATAATGGGGATCGGACCAGCGATTCATGGTGACATTCATCTCGCTCTTTCTGTGGTTGATGACCGACGTCCATCCGGTGCGGGTGGCGGTCGATCCGGTGGTGGTCTCGGTCGAGATCATCCTGGACGGCGAGATCGTCGGTGTGGCGAAGGCGCCGGGCTGGCAGGTTGAGTGTGACTTTGGAGAGCAGATTCGGCCCCACGAGTTGATCGCCCTCGGTCGCGACGCTTCCGGGGCCGAGGTGGGACGGGCCACACAGCTTGTCAACCTGCCCCGTCCCGATGCCGAGGTGGAGATCGTGCTCGAAGATGGCCCGCCGGAGGCGCCGTCCTTCGTGCGAGTGATCACCGAGAGCTCCGACCGGGTCGAGCCGCTCGCCACCTTTGTCAGCTTTGACGGCAGGACCCTTCCACGGGACGGCGACGGACGGTACCCTCTCCCGACCTACGATCCGCGGTTGGCGCACATCATCAGCGCCGAGTCACACTTTCCGGAGGGGATCAGCGCCCGCCGCGATGTCACCTTCGGTGGCGGCTACGGGGGTCGGGTGACGACCGAGCTGACGGCGGTGCCGGTGGTGGTCGACGAGAAACGAGACCTCGATATCGGACAGGTACAGGGCCTGTTGCGCGCTCGCGGAGAGGTCTTGAACGTGGCCGCGGTGGACCGTCCGGGGGCACGAATCTACGTGGTGCGCGACCACGGCGCCTGGCCGAGCCTCCAGAACATCGGGCGGGAGTTGGATCGCCGTCATGGCGGGAAGGAACAAGGTTTCCTCCAGGGGTACAAGAAATCCATGGTCGACACCGGTAATCTCGAAAGCATCCCCTCGAACCGTGACCGCTTCTATCTCGTGGTTCCCAATCCCATTCAGACGCGCGGCATCTCCCTGTTTCCAGTCATCGTGCCCCTCGATATCAACCGGTGGGGTCTGCCGTGGCTGACGACCCACGTCCTCAGCCCGCTCGCCGCTGTGCCGGGCCAACAGCTGTCGAGGGCGGTGGCGGTGGCGGGAGTGCGGGCCGCCTCTGACGGCTGTCCCCGCGCGGTGGTGCTGGTGCTCGGCGAAGACGCATTTGATTACGGAAACTACCCGCCTACTGGGGTGCTGGAGTACCTGCGCGCCCTACGGGTGCCGTTCGAGGTCTGGTCGACCGAGCACGGCGAACGACCGGGCCCATGGGGTGAGGCCTCGAGCATCGCTGACGTGGGTGACCTTGGCGATTCGTCGCGCAAGTTGTTGAAGGCCCTCCGGCGACAGTGGGTCGTGTGGGTCGAAGGGCTGCACCTGCCAAACGAGATCGAGCTCGACGAGAGTGCGAAAGGGATTCGTTTGGCGAGCTGATCGCCGGTCCGACCGCCCCTCCACGAAAAGGAGAAAAGGAGAAAAGGAGAAAAGGAGAAAGGGCGCAGGGGGCTGGGAGGGGGAGTGCAGAGGCTTTGGAGAACAGCGGGAGGACGGATGGCCTCCTCTTTCCCTTTTCGCCTTTTCAATTCCTGGCCCACCCCCCCCTGACAGAGTGGGGGGCGATTCATGCTGCACGCGCCCTCCAACATCACCGAGCCTTCAACGCAACAACGCAACGACTATCTCCCTGAGCTCGGTCTCGAAATCGACGTGGAAGGCTGCCAGGCCGGCGGCCTCGAAGGTCCTCGCTGATGGCGATGTCGCCGTCCACGACAGCCCAGCCACCACCGCCTCGAGTCGGATCAGAAAACGGAGTGCTCCAGCATCGGACAGCCCCGAGATCCGACCGGCGAGGGCCGCCGCCAGCGATGCCGCGGTCGGGTACTGCCGGCGTCTGAAGGCGGCGATCGAATCGAGGCCGAGATTGCAGCCAAGCGCGGAGTGGAGGATTCCGTGGAGGCGGATCAGAATCGGCCGCGTCGCCATGGAGGAAGCAATCACCCGCGCCGCAACAGCCGCTTCGATGGTGCCGGTCCCCGCCACCGCGAGCGACTCGAGCTCTGCATACCAGGCACGGAGACGCCGCTCATACAGCTCGAGAAAGAGCTCCTCCTTGGTCCGGAAGTAGAGGTAGAGAGTTCCTTTGGCGATTCCCGTCGCGGCGGCGATCCGCGCCATGGTGATGTCCGTGTAGGACCAGCTCGCGAACAACTCGGCGGCAGCATCCAGAATCCGGAGCCGCCGCGCCGACTTTTCAGCGTTGACGGTGGCGCGGCGCTCACCCACGGTTTGGCATCCGTTGAATGACCATTGGTCAATTATAAATGACCACAAGTCATTTTAGGTTTGCCTTCGTCTCCTAATTGACTGCGGCACGCGTCGGGCAAGCCGAATTCGATGATGAAGAATGCAGGCTGGAGGGTGGGTTTTCGGCTTGACAGCGGAGATCGGGCGATGAAACATGAATGAAGGTTCATTCATGTGGAGGTGCCATGCCCGAGAGTGAAAAGAGCCGTGAGCTGACGCCGCGAGAGCAAAAGCGCAACCGCATTCTGCGCGCCGCGATCGAGGTCTTTGCCAGCAAGGGCTACTTTGCGGCTCGGATGACCGACGTAGCCGAAGCGGCGCAGGTGGCGGACGGCACGCTCTACCTCTACTTCGAAGGCAAGGAGCATCTCCTGATGTCGATCTTCGACGATGTTCTGGGCCGATTCATCACTCGCCTCGACGAAGAGATTTCGCAGATCGACGACCCGCTTGAAAAGCTCAACGTGATGGTGCGATTGCACCTGGAGACCCTCGGTCGTGACCATGCGCTGGCCCATGTCCTGCAGATCGAAACCCGCCATTCGCGCCGTTTCATGAGTCTTTTTACCCGTGGTAAACTCGGCGAGTATCTGAACCGGGTGCGCGACATCATCATGGAGGGTCAGGAGTCGGGTGCGTTCCGCGGAGACATCAGCCCGGGTCTCGCGACCAACCTGGTTTTCGGCGCCGTGGACGAGTTGGTCACCAGTTGGCTGTTGGCGACCCAGCCGGGCGATCTCTTACGCCATCACAGTCCCCTGGTCCGCATGCTCACCGATGGCATCGCACCCTGCCGCAACCACGGGGGAGGATCGCAATGAGTGAGAACACCGTCCTCGACCTGTACAAGCACGAGATCGAGCACCCACGGGACGAGCACTACTTTCACTACACCCTCGAGGGCCTCACCACCCTGAGCACGGCCGAGTTCCTGGCCAGCACGGCGGGTCTGGCGACAGGGCTCGAGAAGATCGGAGTTCGCCGTGGCGACCGGCTGATGCTGGTAACGGACAATCGTCCCGAGTGGCACATGGTGGACCTCGCCGTGGCCGATCTCGGCGCCGCCGATGTTCCCGTTTACGGAACCCTGACGCCGGCGCAGATCGCCTACCAGATCAAGGACTCAGGATCCAAGGTTGCGGTTGCGGAGAACGCCGACCAGATGGTCAAGTTTCTCCAGATCCGTGACGACTGCCCCGACCTCGAGCACCTGATCCAGATCGAGGGCCCATGTGCGGCCGGTGTGCTGCCGCTTGCCGAGGTGATCAATTCCGGAATGTCGAGCGACGCAGAGGATCTCTTCTGGCAACGGGCGGCCAAGGTCTCGGCAGAGGATCTCCTGACCCTGATCTACACCTCGGGCACAACGGGCAACCCGAAAGGCGTCACCCTCACTCACGCCAACCTGGTGCAGAATGTCCTCCCGTCTGCCGAGCGGGCAGAGGTGGGACGCGATGATTTCTGTCTCGAATTCCTGCCCCTGTGCCACGTGTTCGAGCGGATGTTGGGCTACCTCTACATGTACCGCGGCCTCACCAAGGCCTACTGCTCGGTCTACCACGTCGGTGATCTGTTGGCGACGATCAAACCGACCGTGTTCGCAAGCGTGCCCCGTATCTACGAAAAGGTCTACGACAGGGTCATGGACAAGGTGAACCACGCACCGCCGATCCGGCGAGCCCTTTTCAACTGGGCGATTGGTGCGGGCCGCAATGCCTACCCGAAGCAGCTTGCAGGAGCGCAACCGGGTGGCTTTGCTTTTGGCCTCGCCGACAGAATCGTGCTTTCAAAGGTGCGCGAGGCCCTCGGTGGCCGGCTCCGATTCTGCATATCGGGCGGCGCCCCCCTGCCGTTGTTCATCAACGAGTTCTTCCACTCGATCGGTGTTCGGATTCTCGAAGGTTACGGTCTCACCGAAACCTCGCCGGTGATTGCAGTCAACGGGCTCCGCGCCGACATGACCAGACTGGGCTCCGTGGGCCGGCCGATCTCAAACGTCGAGGTCAAGATCGCCGAAGACGGCGAGCTCTGCGTCAAGGGGCCGTCGGTCATGAAGGGATATTGGAACCTGCCCGAAAAAACCGCCGAAGTCTTCGACTCTCAGGGCTATTTCCTCACCGGTGATATCGCCGAGATCGATGATGACGGATTCATCCGCATCACCGATCGCAAGAAGGACCTGATCGTTACCGCCGGCGGGAAGAATATCGCACCGCAGCCCATCGAAGCCGAGCTCAAACGCTCGCCGCTGGTCGACAATGCCGTCATCATCGGCGATCGCCGGCCGTACCTGCTCGTGCTCCTGTCACCCAACACCGAGGAGCTCGAGAAGTGGGCTGCCGCCGAAGACATCAAGTACTCGTCGACCGAGGAGATCACCCGCCACCCGAGAGCCGCCGAGGCGTTCGCCGAGGTCGTCAAGACCACCAACCAAAACCTCGCGAGCTACGAGCAAATCAAAAAACACGCGGTGTTGCCGCTGATGTTGTCGATCGAAGACGGCACCCTGACGCCCACCCTCAAGGTCAAGCGACGGGTCGTCGAAAAGCAGTACTCCGACCTCATCGAGAGTCTCTATGCGGGCTGAAACGTTTAACGTTCTAACGTTTTGACGTTCAAACGTCTAAAGGCAACCGCTCGACCACGAGAAGGGTCGCATCGTCCTGCAGCGAGGCGCCGTCGGTGTGTGCATCGACCGCCTCGAGGATTGCGTTGCACAGACTGTCGGCGGTCGGTTGGGTGAGATTCGCGGCGACCTTCGCCACCCGTTCCACTCCGAACTCATCTTCCCCTGAATCCTCAGCCTCCGTCAGACCGTCGGTGAAGAGCAGGACGAGGTCCCCCGGCTCCAGGGTCGCAACCGACTCGGAGTAACGAGCAGCCTCGAGGATCCCGAGGGGCAGGCCACTGCTCGTGATTTGCTCCACCCTGCCGTCTCCACGCCGGATCAAAATTGGCAAATGACCGGCGTTGACGGCCCGGACTTCGCCTCCGGAGCTCACCCTGACCATGGCAAATGTGGCAAAGCGATTGTCGGCAGTGGCGCCTGAAAGGTAGCCATTAATGCGGCCTGCAAGCTCTGCCAAATCGGACACCTCGCCCGCCAGGAGACGTACTCCAGCGTGAACGCCTGCAGCAATCATCCCCGCTCCGACGCCCTTTCCGGAAACATCGGTGACGGTTGCTACGAGGGCGTCTTCGTAGCGCAGAACGTCGTAGGTGTCGCCCGCAACCTGGCGGCTCGAGGAAGAGCGCACGGCCAATCGAAAGCCGTGAAAGTCTGGGAAATCCTGAGGGTGGAGGTGCGATTGGATGACCGCTGCCATCTCGAGCTCGCGTTTGAGACGCTCTCGTTCGAGGGACTCGCGCGTCAGGCGAACGTACTCCATGGCAACCGTGACCTGGACGGCGAAGAGCTCGAGCAAACGCACGTCGTTGCTGGCAAACGGCTCGGTTCCTGCCCGCGCCTCCTTGTCGGCGGCGACGAGGACGCCGAGCGTTCCCGAGTCGTTCTGCAGCGGCAGCGCGACGAGATCGTCCAGATAGATGCCGTGCGTCCAGCACCGCTCGAGGTCCGCCTCCGGAAGGCGCGGTTGGCCGAAGCCGCCGACGATGACGGCGTTCGAGGGTGAATCGCCGAGATAGAGGTGAGCCGACCGCACCCCCAGAAGAGCCACCAGATGGCTGATCAACTCCTCAGCGAGCGTCTCGGTGTCGAGAATTCCGCCGATGCCGGTCGCGATCGAGCGGATGGCCTCGAGCTCCCAGAGGTGAAAGCGTTCGTCGAAACGGCTGCGCTTGAGCTCTTCGCGAAGCTGCCACGCCCGGAGGGCGATGCGGATGGTGTCAAGGGTGGTTTCGTCGAGACGGTCGAGGTGGAGGAGTCGGAGGTTCCAGACACCCTCTCCCGTACCGAACGGGATTTCACTCCAACCCTCGGTCGCTTCCTCGACCTGCGGAGATACCGTTCGCGGCCAGCGGGCGACCGAGTCGCCGCGGCGTTTCAGGACGCCGGCGCGCGATCCGGTCTCCTCGACCACCGCCTTCAGCAGGTCTTCTGGAAGATCGGGTCCGGCGTGGCCGCTGAGCGCAATATCCGCCAGGCGAAGAAGATCAGACAGAGGAATCTCCCGCGATCGCCGCCAGTGCGGTGTCGTAGTCCGGGTACACCGCGGCGTACTGCACGAGGCCCATGATCTCGAAGGTCTTCGAGATCGTCGGCGTCAGGTTGCAGAAGGCGAGCCGCCCCTTCTCGTCCATCAGCTTTTCGAGGATTTCGAGCAGGATCGAAACCCCGATCGAATTGATAATGCGGGTACCGTCGAGATTGATGAGCAAGGTCTTGCAACCTTGATCCATCAAGTTGTTAGCGGCGTCGGCAATCGCCTGGCCACCCTCGTTGTTGATATAGCCGGCTGCGGCGATGAGGCCGACCCCCCCAGCAAGGAGGTCCTGCGAGACTTTGATCCGCTCTTCGTTCATGGTGCACTCTCCACGTACTTGCGCATGGAAACCAGCGTCATGCCAGGTTCTGATCTGATCTGCACATCATCCATCAGCTCTCGGATCAAGGTCAGCCCCCAACCCCGTTTCGACGAGGAACCCAAAACCCGCGATGAGCTGTTCCTTGGTGCCCGTGCCGGGTCGAAGCCCTTTCCATGGTCCTCGACTTCAATCAGGAGACACGGCTTCGAGTCGTGGTTTTCGCTGCGAAGGCGAACCGTCACCGGACCGCCGCCATGTTCCATGGCGTTGAGGCATGCCTCCACCATAGCGACACTTGCGGCCTCAACGTGTGTCTGGTGCATCCCCAGAGCGCCGCCCAGGGTTTCTACAGCCTTTGCCGCCACAAGTTCCACGTTGGGCACCACGGGAAGGTGCAGCACCACCTCCATGATGAGCCTACAACTGTAACAGAACTCGGGTCAGCGTCCAGGCCAAATGAAGCTGTTGCATGGGGAGTTGGAGATCGAGGGTCACGAGCTGGGCGATGGTCACGGCTCCGGCGGTGATGCCCGCCATCATCGAATAGCGCTGGATCGCCAGTGACCTCATCAAACAACCTCCGGCATCGTATTGGCAAAAACCGTGCCAGAGGGAGGCTCGTTGGGGTGTCACGTCTCGAGTTGCGAAATGCAACTTTAGGATCGTTCAGGTCGAAATTCGAGGTGTTTTCCTATTTATATTCAGTTATTTATAGTCAATTGATGCTTTCTGCATCATTAGTTGCAAAACGCTGCAATTTGCGATAGAGGGTGGTCCGATCGATGCCCAGGATTCGCGCCGCCTCCTGGCGGTTGTTATCGACGGCTCGGAGGACGTTTTCGATGTGGCGGCGTTCGACCTCGTCGAGGCTCGCCAGGCCGGTCGGTCCCGGCTGCTGTCGGTTCTCGGTTTCGAGGCGCAAATCGTCGACGGTGATGGTATCTTCCGGCGCGAGGGCGCAGGCTGCCTGGATTGCATTTTCGAGCTCGCGGACATTACCGGGGAATGGATGGGCCATCAGGGCCGCCAGGGCGTCCCGCGAAAGCGACAGGCCTGGCCGACCGAAACGCTCGCCGTAGAGCTCGAGAAAATGGCGGGCGAGGAGCGGGATGTCGCTCCGGCGGTCGCGAAGAGCGGGCACGTTGACCACCACCACCCGGAGCCGATAGTAGAGGTCCTGGCGGAACTGTCCGCTTTCGACCATGCTTTCGAGGTCGCGGTTGGTGGCGGTGACGAGATGGATGTCGACCGGGATCCTCTCGCGTCCGCCGAGACGCTCGAACTCCCGCTCCTGTACGACGCGCAGGAGCTTGGCCTGGAGGGCGAGCGGGAGATCACCGATCTCGTCGAGAAAAAGGGTGCCGCCGTCGGCGAGCTCGATCTTGCCGTGCCTGCGTTGGACGCCGGTGGCCACGCCTTCCTCGATCCCGAAGAGCTCGGACTCGAGCAGGGTCTCGGGCAGGGCGGCACAGTTGAGGGGCACGAAGGGGCCCGTGGTGCGGTCGGAGAAGGAGTGCAGGAGGCGCGCGACCCGCTCCTTACCAACCCCGGACTCGCCGAGCAGGAGGACATTGACGCCTGTAGGAGCGGCCCGCCGCACCAGCTCCAACATCTCCGCGATCTTTGGCGCTTCGCCGATGAACCCTTCTCTCCGGGCAACGTTTCGCAGCGCTCGGTTCTCGTCGGCAAGTCGCTGGCGCTCTCGCTCGATGGCCTGGACTCGGCGGGCAGTCGCGACTGCCGTCGCCACCATGCTGGCCATCGAGAGCAGGAAGCGGGCATCGCTTTCGGAAAACGACGCTCTACCCTCTCGGGTTTCCTTGTCGGCCAGGACCACCATGCCGACGGTGTGCCGCTGCCACAGCATCGGCGCAGCCAGGAGCTCGAAGGGCGGCTCGTCGGTTGTTCGTTGGGCCCGTACCGCCTGACCCGCCGCCAGATCCTCGAAAAGATCGGCGCCGAAGAACGAACGGATGACCTCGACGCTCTGCGGCAGCCGGACTGAGTGGACGACCGCCTCCTGACCGCCCGGGTGGAGCGTTGCGACAAATCCGGCGCCGGCGTCGAGGGTTCCGACCGCGCGCTGCAGCAACTCCTCGACGAGCTCTTCCTCCGACAGCACGCCGCCGATCGTCAACGACAGATCAACCAGCGTCTCCAGCTGTAATCCGCGCCAATTGCGATCGAAGGAATCCATACCGGGTCAAGTGTACCGCGTGACGCGAATCAGCGGGATATCGTTGGCGCCTCGTCCGAAAGGGAAATGGTTGGTTGGGAAGGGGGATTCACCCGCCGATCCGGAAGCACGGTCACCGTGATCGCGGCGATCAGGCCGAGGATGTAGACGGCGACAATCACCCGGCCGAGGCTGAAGAGGGGTGGTTGTCGATGGTCTTCCGATCGAATCGCGGTCCAATCCCTCGGGCGCGACTGAGATGCGCAGACGTCGTCCAAATATCCTCCGGGACGGACATGAGGCAAGACGGATGCCAGAATTGGCCAAAGAGAACAGTTCCCCTGGAACACAGGATCTGTTCCAAGGCGGACCACCGTCCCGATGGAGTACAATTCGCGGCCGAGATCGAATCACGAGGTTGGGCACTAGATGTCAGTCGGCTTCAAACCAATCTTTCTCAGCGTCGTATCGCTGGCCTTCTGCTGGTCGCGGCCTGTCGGAGCGGTCGATGCTCGTCCGTCGATCCTGGTGATCACGATTGATGCACTGCGCGCAGACCGGCTCGGCTGTTACGGCTACGAGCGGCCCACCTCACCGAATATCGATCAGCTTGCCGCCGAAGGATTGCTCTTCGAGCGGGCCTGGACTCCGGAACCGCTGACCGGACCGGCCATGTGCTCCATGGTGACCGGTCTCGAAGCTCAATCCCACGGCGCGACGCGCAACGGCCTGCGGATGAAGGCCGGCCTCGACTCGCTGCCCAAGACCCTCGCACTGAACGGCTGGCGGACGGCGGCGTTTGTCGGCACCTGGACCCTCAAGGACAACCTGACGTTGCTCGGCGAGCACTTCGAGACCTACGGTGAACGTCTCAAGCGCCGCCGGTGGCTTGGGATTCTGAACTCCGAGGCAACCTGTGAGGACGTCACCGACGATGCGCTCGAGTGGGTAGAGGACATCGTCGAGGAAGCCCCCGGGAGCCCATTCTTCCTGTGGACCCACTATGTCGAGCCACACGCTCCCTACCGATTCCACGAGCAGTACGCTCGCCGGCTGGCGATCAACGACGATCGGCTGACGAAGAAGGACCGCTATGACACCGAGATTGCGGCGGTCGATGAGTCCATCGGTCGGCTGGTGGCCGGCGTACGCGGGCTTGTTCCGAGGGGGGGCCTGATCGTGGTGGTGACTGCCGACCACGGGGAAAGCCTCGGCGAACATCAGTACTGGGGCCACGGCCGCTACCTCTACGAACCGTCGCTTCGGATACCTCTGGCCATCGTCTGGCCGGGCGCGATTCCCGCCCGCCGCGTGAGCACGCAGGCGACCCTCCTCGACCTATCACCGACCCTGCTCGAGCTGGTCGGGGTCGATATCCCTGCGGACCTTCGGGGCTCGAGTTGGGCGACGACGGCCCGCGGGGGAGACGCGCTCGATGAGCGGATCGGGTGTTATCAGGCGCATCGCGGCGCGGTGCACGGGGGCACCCACGACAGCGACAAGAAGCGATCCAAGGGTCTGATCTGGGTGGGCGTGATCAAAGGCGCCCGCAAGGAACTGTTCAAGGTCGACCGGCAGGTCCTCCAGGTCTATGACCTCGCTGCCGATCCCGGCGAGCTCGAAAGCCTGGTCGCGGCCAATGCGATACCTTCCGAAGAACTCGCCGCATGTCTTGCCCGGGTGAACGACGGCCTCGGCAATCTTGACAAGCTCGAGGTCAATACGCTTGACGATGAGTCTGTGGAGAAGCTGCGCGCCCTCGGCTATCTCGAGTGAATCAGTTCCTCGAGCGCAACCTGCAGATGGTCCATCTGTTCTCTGCCGAGCGTCTGTCCCACCAGGCTTGCGAGGTAGAGCCCGGCGCCGAGGATGAGAACGACGGGGATGCTGATAAACGCCCATGGGGTGCGTTCCGTCGCCCACTGGGCGTAACCCCAGGTCGTGCCGACGAGCAGAGTGAAGCCGAGCCCGAACGCGAGGAACAGGTAGAGCGTCCAGATATTCGGGTGGGGCCCGAAGCGTCCGTGCACGGTTGTTCCGCCTCCCCGTTCTTCAGCGGTCACGCTGAGCCACGGAGACCAGATCCGGCGGTCCACTTCGGGAACGAAGAGCTCTGCATTACGGCCGACCGATATGCCCGTACAGTGAGGGCATTCCGGTAACCGGTCGCGCAACCGGTCCATCAAAGCGTCAGCCTCGACGTCGATTTCGATTTCGAAACCCGGCCGAACACGTGGTGTTGTCATCATCTCACCAAGCGATTGATTCTTGTTCGCAGTTTAGCGCAGCTCGAATCCCGCCGTCCGGAGGAAGCCGTGGCAGGACCCGGTTCTCGTACAATGGGCGTCTTCTGTGAGGTGCCGTGCCGACACTCGAGATCTACATCGTATCCGGGGGCATGGGCGCGAGCGCGGAACAGATCGCGCGAACCGCGTTGGCCCAGTTCGAGGCGATCGAGTCCCGCGTCACTCTGGTGCCACTCGTGCGCACCAGGAGCGATGTCGATGAGGTCATCGATCGTGCGGCGACGAAAGGTGGCCTCATCGTCCACACACTGGTCGACGCCGAGCTGCGGGCGGTGCTCATGACGCAGGCTCGGGAACGCGGTGTCGACGAGGTCGACGTCGTCGGCCCGGTCCTTGAAACAATGGCAGATCTCCTTGGCCAGCGGCCCCTCGGCACCCCGGGGCTCTACCGCAAAGTGCGCGCGGAGTACTTCCGCCGGATCGAAGCCATCGAGTTCGCCGTTGCGCATGATGATGGTCGCAACACCTCCGAGCTGGGATTCGCCGACATCGTGCTCATCGGGGTCTCGCGCGCCGGCAAGACCCCGCTCTCGATATACCTCGCGATGCGCGGCTATAAGACGGCCAACGTACCGTTGGTCAAAGGTATCGCCCCGCCGGAGGAGCTCAGTCGAATCGAACCCACCCGGGTCGTCGGACTGACCCTCGAGCCCGAACGTCTCACCGCCTACCGGCGCCAGCGGCAGCCCCACCTCGGTGCGACGGCGTCCACGAGCTACTCCGATCCGCGGCAGATTCTCGAGGACCTCGAGTACGCACGACAGATCTTTCGTCGGGGACGCTTTGCAACCGTCGATGTCACATTCAAACCGATCGAGGAGAGCGCCAACGAGGTGGTTGCCCTGGTCGGCGGGAAGGGCCGTGGGCAAGGGTGATGGTGGCGGCCGTGACCCTTTTCGAGCTATGATCAGACGCGGGTGACCCCATAGGACATCCAAAGGAGACGCAATGATCAAGCGGCGAAAGATCGCTGGGTCCATGACTGTCAAAGTCAGCTTCATTCTGGAGGCCGACGACCCGCGGCTTCCAGCTGCCGTCGTCGGCGACTTCAACGGCTGGGATCCCGGGGCGGACCCGATGGTGCGCCGCAGCAACGGCACATTCAGCGCCGTCGTACCGCTTCACGCAGGCGCCACCTACCGCTTCCGTTACCGCTCGGCCGACGGCGTCTGGTTTGACGACGAGATGGCCGACGGCCACGAGCCCAACGTCCACGGTTCCACCGACTGCATCGTCGAGGTCTAGCCCGAATTCGGAACTCCTCTGAACCACAGAGACACAAAGGGCACAGAGCGGACCACAGAGGGACCAACTCATATGGCGCTCGGAAACCGAACGCGAGTCGCCAAAGAAAGATTTGCCCGCTTCAAAGCGCTACAGGAAAATTTCCTCTGTGTACTCCTCTGTGTCTCTGTGCCTCTGTGGTATGTCACTCGTTCGAAACGCGTACGACGCCATTGGGTGCCGTTGATTCCAAAATAGAAGCCACCTCAAATACAAAGGCCGCCCAAAAGGGCGGCCGACTATTTCACATGGCGGGGCCGACGAGACACGACACCGCCGGCAGCTGCGGCTGCCGGAGCGTGCGGATCGCGAAGCGAAACGCACAGCGAAGGCCCGCAGGTGGCGGTGCTGCGAGGCTCGTCATTGAATCTGGTTACGAAAACGCCGCCCACAGGGCGGCGGTACAGAAACATGGCGGGGCCGACGAGACTCGAACTCGCGACCTCAGGCGTGACAGGCCTGCGTTCTAACCAGCTGAACTACGACCCCGCATCGGTTTGGCCAGAGTTGGTGGGAGGTGGGGGATTTGAACCCACGACCCCCTGCGTGTAAGGCAGGTGCTCTGACCGCTGAGCTAACCTCCCAAACGGTTGACCGTTGGGAGGGTCATGGTAGAGGTCAATCAGTCGCATGTCAACCCTTGTCGGGAGTCGCACGGGACCGCCGGTACAAGGCCCTCGCGACCGACAAGCTCTGCTGTCTAGCTGCTTTACAACTCGCCGCCGGATGCAATACTCTTGGGCCATGAGCGACCCTCACGAGATCTGGCAGTTCGGGCGTTGGATCGGACGCCACGAGAGTGGCGCGGCACGCCTCAGTTGGTCCGATGGGGAGCTCATCCTTCGCATGCACAAGGGCCGCATCCGGTTTGTCGAGGGCGTCGATCCCCGCGAGCTGGGCCGGCGTCTGAGCTGTCACCACATGGGGTACCGCGACCTTCTCGAGGAGGCGCGAGCGCTTGCCAGAGACGGCCAGATCTCCGAAACCTACGCGATGGGAGCTGCCAAGGAACTGATCCAGAAGAGCTTGCGTTCGTGGATTCTCGATCCGGGCCGCGAACTCGAGATCGTCGAAGGCGAACCCGACGACGTCGACGGCGCCACCATTTCGATTACCCACACCCTGGTTGAGCTGGTGCTTTCGGACACGTCGGGCGAAGCGGCCGCAGCCATCCTGTCGGACAACAATGTGATCCTCAGCAGGTCGCGAGGGTTCCTCGATCTCTATGCCCCGCTCCGTTTATCGGAGGAGGCCGATCTCATCGTTTCCAAGATAACCGGCGAACGCACCGCGTGGGAGGTCGCCGAGAGCTCGGTCCACGGCAAGGGCGAAACCTTGCGTCTGCTCGCCGGCCTCGTGGTCACCGGCATTCTCGAACCCGAGGAGCCCCTGCTGGTTGCGGATGATGTTGATCTTCTCCCGATCGACGACGCGACGGCAAAGCCGCGGCGCCGGATTCCGATTACCTGGATCGTGGCGGCGGCTGCGGTACTCATCATCGCTCTCGCGATTATCGCCCTGACCATGGGACGATCGGCGGATTCAGGCCAGACCAAACCCGTGGAGGGCCTCGGGGGTTCCGGGTGGGCGCTGGTCGTCGACATGGGTTGCGAGCCGCAGGACTTGCAGCGGGTGCTCAAAAAAGCGCAGCAGCACCCCAAAGATTTGCGGCCGGTGGCCGCAGACGCCGGCAAAGGCGAGCCCTGCTGGCGTTTGGTGTGGGGCCGTTTCTCGAGCCGCGAATCGGCCGAGGCGGCGGTGGGAAGGGTTCCGAGCGAGCTGCGCCGGCAGGGATTCGATCCGCAACCGGTCGAGCTCACCGGCGAGGAGGCCGGTCCACCGACGTCATCGGGCAACTGACGCCATGGAGAAGATCGCCAACCGGCCGTTGCCATCCGTGATGGCTGACCTCGCGCGGACCAAGGTGACCGGGTCCCTGGTCGCCTCATCAGGAGAGTCGAGGCGCGAGATCATGTTCACCAACGGTGAGGTCCGTGCCGCCCGCTCTCATGTCGAGGAGGAGAAGCTCGGCATGTGGTTGGTTTCTCGTGGAAAGATCAGCGAGGACGATCGGGCGTTGATCCTTCTCGCCCAGGGCGGCGGCACCTCACCGCCGCTCGGCCACATCCTTGTGACCAAGGGCTACGTCACCCAGGAACAGCTCGAGGAGGAGCTCGAGGAACTCGCGCTGACCATCATCAAACGCGCGTCGGCGGCGCCGGGTACGACCTGTGATTTCGTCGACGGTGGTGGCGAGGGCCAGCTCGACACCCTCCCCAACGTGGTCACCGCCCAGGTCATATTATTGGCGGCTCGCGAGTTCGGGGACGTTGCCGCCATCCGTGCCCACATCGGGTCATTGGACCAAAAAGTCATGATCTCGGGTTCGTTGAATGACATGCTCGAGGACGTTCGTTTGACGCCCACCGAAGGCTTCCTGCTCAGCCGCGTCGATGGTGCGCATAACGTCGCTGAGCTGATCCGGCTGTCCTCGCTTCCCGAGAATCAAACTTACTCCCTGCTCTACACCCTGATGATGTCGAATACGCTGACTGTGGGCGAGGTGGGCAAAGCCGACGCGGCACCGGAACCACCGGCCATTGAGGCGTCAGGCGCGGAAACACCTCCGCAAGCGCCCACGCGCGAGGCGGTGGTGCCTGAGGAGTTCGACTTCACCGAGCGTCAGCTCGAGGAACGCCGGTACATCCTGAAGCTGTCCGAGGACGTGACCAAGGTGGATCACTACCGCGCGCTCGGCCTCAAGCGCGACGCCAACCCCGGACAGATCAAAGAGGCCTGGGACCAGATCGAGGCCCGATTCTCGCCGGAGTCACCGGTCGCCCACCTGGTCGACATGGTCCCCCACCTCGAGCGGATCGTCGAGCGGAGCCGTGCGGCTTACGAGGTTTTGTCTCATTTTCGCGCGCGTACTCGCTACGACGAGATTCTCAAGGGACTCGAGCGGGAGCGACGTCCGATGGAGGCCTCGGCCAAGTCCGGGGTCGATCCCAAAGCCCGCAGGGACCTGGTCGAGGCCAACCTCAAACGCGCCAATGAGCTCATCAAGCAGGACGAGCTCTATCTCGCGATCCAGCTGCTCGAGCAGGCATGCTCGATGGAGCCGCGGCCTGCCGAGCTGATCAAGCTGTCGAGGCTCTTGCAGCGCAACCCACTGTGGGTGAACCGCGCCCTGGCGTGCATGCGGCGGGCGATCGAAGCCGACCCGAGAAACATCGGCGCTTGGCTCGAGCTCGCCGAGTTCTGGCGGCGGCGCAATCACGCGGAGCGCCAACGCAAGTCCCTCGAGCGCGCCCTCGCGATCGATCCGGACAACCAACAGGCCAACCAGATGTACAGAGACCTCGCCGGCAACCGCGAGTTGCAGCGGCTGCTGCGTCGCGCCCGACAGATGCGCTGACCCGGGAGAGCGCACGATCGATGCCGGTAGTCGTCGACGGCAACAATCTGCTCCATACTCTTGCGCCCGGAAAGAGAAGCCGAGCCGAGGTGCGTCGCCGCGCCCTCGAGATGGTCCGTGCCGAGGGACTGCAGCTGACCATCGTTTTCGATGGTGCGCCTCCGGTCGGCTCGCCTGAAATCGAGCGCCTGGGCCGGGTCACCGTCCATTACTCGTGCCGCGCCAGCGCCGACGAGGTCATCCTCGGCCTCTTGCCGGCCGGGCGTGGGGCCGCGGATTGGGTCGTCGTCACCGCGGATCGTGGTCTGAGCGAGCGCGTACGCGCCCGCGGGGCGAAGACGCGGACCCTCAAACAGTGGCGGGACCGCAAACCGATGCCGCCCCGTCGTCCACCGCAAGAGCGGAAGCTTTCCTCGCGGGACGTTGCTGACTGGGAGAGCTACTTCGCCTCCGGCGAAGGCGACGACGAAAAATGAAATTGAAACCTGGACCGAAAGATCGTTTTCAGTGTTGAGTTTTTGGTTTTGAGTTTTGAGGTTTGAACCACCCTCGCCGTAACCAAGGGGTGGGTGGCGGACAACTCAAAACTCAAAACTGAGAACTCAAAACTCGTACCGGGCTCGGCTTGGCAGCAAGCGATGTTGGCGGTAAACTCCCGGCGCGGCGACCGGCTACCGGAGGTACGAGATGACCGACAATGTTCTCGCGATCAAGAAATCATTCGCCGATCTCGGTATCGAGATCGAGTTCGGCATCGAGGAGTCCAACCTCGGCGCCTGCACCGGCGAGTGGATCGCCGCCAGCGACATGCACGAACTGGTGTCGTACAACCCCACCGACGGCCGACCCATCGCGTCCGTCATCCAGGCCGATGAGGCGGCTTGCGAGCGGGTGGTGGCGACGGCGGCCGAGGCCTTCAAGACCTGGCGGATGACGCCGGCGCCGGCGAGGGGTGAGCTGGTGCGCGATCTCGGCAATGAGCTCCGCGTGTTCAAAGACCCGCTCGGTCGGCTGGTCTCGCTCGAAATGGGCAAGATTCTCTCTGAGGGTCTCGGCGAGGTCCAGGAGATGATCGACATGTGCGACTTTGCGGTCGGGCTCTCGCGACAGCTCTATGGGCCGAACATGATGTCCGAGAGGTCGCGCCACCGCATGTACGAGCAGTGGCATCCGCTAGGGGTCGTCGGTATCATCTCCGCCTTCAACTTCCCGGTCGCAGTGTGGGCGTGGAACGCGGCCCTCGCCGCCGTCTGCGGCGACACCATGGTCTGGAAGCCTTCCTCGGACACCCCGCTGACCGCGGTTGCGGTCCAGCACATCTGCAACCGCGTCATGGAGCGGCACGGCGTGCAGGGCATCTTCAACCTCGCGATCGGACCCGGCAGGACCGTGGGCGAGCAGCTGATCAACGACCGGCGGGTGCCGCTGATCTCTTTTACCGGGTCGACGAAGATGGGCCGTCACGTGGCGGAAACGATTGCCCGGCGTTTCGGCCGCTCGATTCTCGAGCTCGGCGGCAACAACGCGATCATCGTCGCTGAGGACGCGGACCTCGAGCTCGCGGTCCGAGCGACCGTCTTCGCGGCGGTCGGGACCGCCGGCCAGCGGTGCACCAGCCTGCGGCGTCTGTTCCTGCAGAAGGGCATCGCGCAGCCGTTCATCGATCGCCTGCTCAAGATCTACCCCAGCATCACCATCGGTGATCCCTTGGCGAACGGTGTGCTGATGGGACCGCTGGTCAACCAGCGGGCCGTGGATGACCACCTCGCGGCCCTCGACGCCATCCGCCAGCAGGGCGGTGAGATCCTCTGCGGCGGCGGCCGCCCCGACCGTGAGGGCTTCTTTGTCGAGCCAACGATAGTCAAGGCGCATCCCGACATGGAGATCGCGCGCGAAGAAACCTTTGCCCCGATCCTTTACGTCTTCGAATATGAGGACCTCGGCCAGGCCATGTACCTGCACAACTCGGTCAACCAGGGTCTTTCGTCGGCCGTTTTTACCTCCAACCTCTATACCGCCGAGCGGTTCCTGTCGCACGAGGGCTCGGACTGCGGCATCGCCAACGTCAATATCGGCACCTCGGGGGCCGAGATCGGCGGTGCATTCGGCGGTGAGAAGGAGACCGGTGGCGGTCGCGAGGCCGGCTCCGATGCCTGGAAGGCCTACATGCGGCGTCAGACCTGCACCATCAACTGGGGCGGCGAGCTGCCGCTGGCACAGGGTGTGAAGTTCGACATCGAATAGCCCGCCCACCCCCACTTGACAGAGTGGAGAGGCGAACCACGCTGCTCGCAGCATCCAGAGTCCAACTTCCGGCCCCAAGCCCCGGGTCTCAAGCCTCAGGCCCCATGGTCGCTGCTACCATGGGTGCCATGGAAGGTGCAGTCCTGATCATCGACGACGATCCGGGGGTGCGCAAAGCCCTGCGGCGCATTCTGACCGGCACCGGCTATCAGATCGAAGAGGCCGGTGACGCCTTTCAGGCCCTCGAGGCCCTCGACGCCAACCGACCCGATGCCGCCCTCCTCGATATCAAGATGCCGGGGATGGACGGTCTCGGGCTGATGGATAATCTGAAGCAGCGCGGCCTCGAGATCCCGATCGTGGTCCTCACCGGTCACGGCGACGAGTTCACCTCGAGCCAGTGCCTCGAGGCCGGCGCTGCCGGCTATCTCACCAAGCCGCCCGATCGCGCCGAGCTTCTGCTGGCGGTACGGGGCGCCGTCGCCCAGGGTCGGGTCGCGCGCGAGCTCGAGGCAGCCGTCGAGCCGACGCTGCTCGGCGAGAGCACGGCCCTGCGATTGCTGCGGGAGGAGATTGCCCGTGTCGCGCCGTCCCGAGCCACGGTCATGGTCGAGGGCGAGTCCGGCACCGGCAAAGAGCTGGTGGCGCGCCGGCTGCACCACCTGTCGGACCGGGCGCGCCGGCCGTTCGTACGGGTCAACTCGGCGGCCATCCCCGAAGAGCTGATCGAGTCTGAGCTCTTCGGCCACGAGAAGGGCTCGTTTACCGGCGCCCACCGGCGGCAGGTCGGGAAGTTCGTCCAGGCCGACGGCGGCACGATCTTCCTCGACGAAGTCGGCGACATGAGCCTCAAGACCCAGGCCAAGGTGTTGCGGGTGTTGCAGGACGGTGAGGTCGAACCGGTGGGCGCGGGGCGTGGATTCCAGGTCAATGTGCGGGTGGTCGCCGCGACCAACAAGAACCTTGTGGCTGAGGTGCAGGCCGGGCGCTTCCGCGAGGATCTCTACTACCGCCTGGCGGTGGTGGTGCTGCGAACGCCGCCGCTGCGCGAGCATCCCGATGACATTCGGTTTCTGGTCGAGCACTTCAGCGACCAGTTCTGCGCCGAGTACAACCGCCGCGCCAAGACCTGGAGCCCGGCCGCTCTTGACCAGCTCAAGCGTCACAGCTGGCCGGGAAACGTTCGCGAGCTGAAAAACGTGGTCGAGCGGGCCGTGATCATGGAGCTCGAGGACACCGTCGCCAGGGTCGATCTGCCGGCGCTGCCGGCGAGCGGCGAGGTCGACTCGCTCCTCGATCTGGCTTCGCTGCAGGAGTTCCAGCGCCAGTCCGAGATCGCCTTTCTGCTCCACCACCTCGAACGTAACGGGTGGAATGTCGCGGCCACCGCACGCGTCATCGACACGCCGCGATCCAACCTCTACAAGAAGATGCGCGCCTACGGCATCGAACGCGAACAGCCGTGATCACCCGATTCGATCTCGACGAGCTGACCGCCTGCGGCGCCCACCAGCGCGGCCACTTCCTGCTGTCATCGGGCCTGCACTCCGGCGATTATCTGCAGTGCGCGCTGTACCTCGCCCAGCCGCGACGGGCGGCGCGCGCCGGTCAGCTCCTCGCCGATGCGATCGCCGATGCGGGTCTCGATCCGCAGGTCATCGTCGCGCCGGCCATGGGTGGCCTGATCATCGGTCACGAGACCGCGCGTGCGCTCGACCTCCCGTTTCTGTTTACCGAGCGATCGGAAGGAGCAATGGTCCTTCGCCGAGGATTTGCACTCGATCCCGGTCAGCGGGCCGTGGTGGTTGAGGACGTGGTCACGACCGGACGCTCGACCCGCGAGGTGATCGCGGTCCTCGAGGCTGCAGGCGCCGAAGTGGTTGGCGTGGCCTCGATGGTCAATCGATCGGGCCTCGAGCAACCATTTGCGCCGCTCGCGAGCCGCGCCTTGCTCGAGGTGGCCTTCCCGACCTGGAGCGCCGCCGAGTGCCCGCTGTGCGCCGACGGAGTGCCCGTCGCCAAACCGGGTTCGCGGCCGATAACCTGATCAGTTTTCAATTCTTAATTCTCAATTCTTAATTCTCAATTCCCAACCACCCCCCGGGTTCTCGGAGGGGGGGAGGGAATTCAAAATTGAGAATTGAGAACTGAGAATTCAAGGTCGAAGACCTCGAAAATCGCATCCGGCTCCCGATTCCGGGCGGCATCCGCGAGCTGGCCGATCGTCATACCGTTTTTTGGGTGGATCCAGTCGGGAGCGACCTCGGCGGCCGGTTCGAGGGCGAAGCGGCGCTCGTGGAGGCGTGGGTGCGGAAGCTCGAGCGTCGGTCCGCGGCAGATGACGCCATCCGCGAGCAGGAGATCGAGGTCGAGCGTCCGCGGACCCCAGCGCGTCTCGTGCTGCCGGTCGCGGCCGGCCGCGATCTCGAGCGCCCGGCAGCGCGCGAGCAGCGACCGCGGTCCCAGCGGCCACAGAATGAGGGTGGCGGCGTTGAGGTAGTCGGGTTGCTCGGGGCCGACGGCGCGGGTGCGCCACAGCCGCGAAACGGCCACCACCCGGCCCTCTGCAGCAAGCGCTGCAAGGGCGTCACCGAAGGCGGATCTCGGATCGCCGAGGTTGCCGCCGAGACCGAGTAGCACTGAGACCATGAGATGCGATGATAGTTGATCGGCGTTACCACCGTTGTTACCAAGGGTTCTTCGGCCGGAGTGCGGTTCCGAGGCCACACTCCCGGCGATGCGCCTTGAAAAAGTTGTGTTAACGATATCCGGTCGTTTGACGACCCGTTGATATCCTTGAGGAGATGGAGAGCCGGTCCTGGAGGGCGGCTTGTCCGTCTAGGAGCCTTCACCGATGATTCAACGCGGATTGGCGTCGCTGTGGCGCCTTGGCTACCGCACCGCTGATTCTCGTACTTCGTGGCGAGCGGTGTCGGGGCGGCATGGAGGACGTCGGCGACGGCATGCCGACGCCTCGCCGTGCCGGGTTCCGCTTTGCGCCCTGAACTCTTCGGCAAGATGAAGAGAACTCTATGAGCGTCGGTGCAAGCTGACTACGAGAGGTGCTCGCCTTCGCCGGTTCCCTGATGTGATCATGCTGTTGACGAACCGGTTGGTCATACACCGCAACCGACGGCAGCGATGCCGTACGCAGGAGACCCCCGATTACCTTTACATGGAGCGTCGTCGCAGACGGGACGCCGATCGGTCATGCGGTCATCGGCGAGCCGGCGGCCGCGAGCATTTCCGCGCCTACTTGAGCGGAATCTACGGCAGCATGAGAACTGGATGCACGATTTTCCAGCGGTCCTCGATCCGCGGAGCCAGCTGACAGGTGTCACAACGGTCTACGAACCGAGCGACGACGGCTCAACCCTCCGCTACCTCCGCGGGTCGACAAGCTGGGTCTTCGCGGGGACGTCACCGCCATAGCGTGGCGACCACATCGAGACGACAATCTGAATGTTCGGCCGCAACTGACTACCCGAACTACGGTGACATGGTCATCGACACGGGAGATTCTTTCGTCACCAATACATCGTCGAACTCTCTCTCGCCTCCGAAACACCGTCGCGCCGAGCACGGGCACTGGTCTGGGATTCTTGAGTCTGGCCGCTGAATCGAACGACAGCTCACTGGCAGCCGATTATCTCGCTCAGTTTCGATGGCCGGCACGACGATAATCCGGGGAATCGCCATTACGCGCGCTATCGGCGTTGAGGACATCGACTCAACGGGTGACGCCGCCGCGCTCGGCACGTTCGTCACGTCGTCGAGGCAATCTCTCGGTCGACGACAATTCCGACTTCGACACTCGACAGTCGTGAGATGTCGGCGCGGGACACCGAGCTCGATGTGACGTTGTCTCCAATCGGCGCCACCCATGCTACAACGGACCACGAAAACGGTGACGGGTCCGCAGCGCTCGGCTCGAGACTCCAACCCGTGATTCATCCTGGTACCTCGCGGTGCGGGTGCTGTCGACGAGCGGTACAACGGTTCTCGCATGCCGCGGACGCTAATGGCGTCGGCCAGTCCGAGACGTTGCAACATGGCCTGCTTTCGGCGGTGCCGGCACCTACTACGTGGAGGTTCGGGAGACACCGCCGATGCGGCGCACGCTCTATTCAGGTGAGCCTGAGCCGTGACTCGACACGAACCGAGGTGTTCATCTGATGGTTTCGAATCGGGCAACACCACCGCCTGGAGCGACACCGTCCCCTAGCAACGTGGTCTGACGAAACTCAACACTCAAAACTCAAAACTCAAAACTCAAAACTGAGTACGACGTTCGTTCCCATTCTGCCGTCTGTTTTCCACATTCTCGTCATCTTTTTGGGTAGCGGCATCTGCTAGAGTCCCTCTGTGATCAAGAAGAAGGTCGTGCGGGACGGAAAACCGGCCCCGAGAAGCATCACCGCAGCCTTCAGAGCTCTTGCGTCTGCGAGCAAGCTGCTGTCGGTGACGACCGTCCTGTTGTGGGCGGCGGTTGCCGGTTGTCTGGCTGGCGCCCTTGGAGGTTGGGTCATCGCCCAGTTCCTGCATGTGCCGCAGGTTGACCTGCTGGCCACCTTCGAGCCCGCCACGACGACCAGAATCTATGCCGCCGACGGCGAGCAGGTGGCGACCTACGCCCTCGAACAACGAGTCGTGTTGAGGCCGGAGGAGATCCCGGACCATTTCAAGCTCGCGGTGGTGGCGATCGAAGACGCCGATTTCTATTCGCACGGCGGGGTCGATCCGCAGGCGGTGATGCGTGCAGCCTGGTACAGCATTCTCGACCGCAAAATCGGTTCCCGCGGCGGCGCCTCGACGCTCACCCAACAGTTGGCCCTGAACCTCTTCCTGCAACGCGAGCGTCGGCTCAGCCGCAAGATCAAGGAGGCTCTGCTCGCCCTCGACATCGAGAAGCGTTACTCGAAGGACCAGATCCTCACGATGTACGCAAACCAGATATTTCTCGGTCACGGCGCCTACGGCGTCGAGGCCGCGACCGAGCTTTATTTCCAGAAGCCGGCGATGGAGCTGAGCCTGGCCGAGGCGGCGCTGCTCGCGGGCATGATTCCAAGCGCCAACAACAAGTACGATCCCGTGAGGCGGCCCGAGAGTGCCCTCAACCGGCGCAACAAGGTGCTGTCGCGGATGCTCGAGCTCGGGTTCATCGACGCTGCTGCCTACGAGGCGGCGGTGGCCGAGCCGCTGGGGGTGACGCTGCACCGGGACCGCGTCGAAAGCGGCGCCTACTTTCTCGAAATGACCCGGCAGGAGATCGAACGTCGCTACGGCACCGATGCCCTGTATACGAGCGGTCTCCAGGTCCACCTCACCATGGACCGGTTCCTCCAGGCGGAGGCCGAAAAGGCGGTCCGTGAGGGTCTGGTCGAGCTCGAGATGACCTATATCGGCTATCGGCGCCCGCCAAACGTGGTCGACGGTGGTCTCGCGGAGTCCGCGGAGGCCTACCAGGATCTGTCGTGGTTGCAGCTCGAGCTCGAACCCGGCGGCATGGTCAGAGCGGTGGCCCTCGATGTCGAGACGAAAGCCGCGACCCTGCAAATCGGAGGTTTTCCGGCTCGACTCACGCTCGCCGGCGCCGAGTGGACACGCACGAGCTCTCTCAAGCGAATCCTCAAGAGCGGCGATCTGGTCCTGGTGCGACTGCCGGACCCGCTGCCCGAGGAGTCCGGGGCGGTGCTCGAGGTGGCACTCCTGCAGGAGCCGGAGATCGAGGGCGCTTTGGTGGCGATGGACAACCGCTCGGGAGCCATTCTCGCCCTGGTCGGCGGTTTCGACTTCGGGCGCAGCGAGTTCAATCGGGCGGTGCAGTCGGAGCTGCAGTGCGGCTCGGCGTTCAAGCCGTTTGTCTACCTGGCCGCATTCGAGAACGGCTTCACCCCCGCCGACACCCTGTTTGACGCGCCCTTCCTCCTTCCGGATGGCACGGGCGAGCTGACCTACTGCCCCAAGAATTACTACGAAAAATACTACGGCATCACCACCCTCAGGCAGGCCCTCGAGGACAGCTACAACGCCAGCGCAGTCAAGCTGCAGCAGCTCGCCGGAAGCCAGGCGGTGGTCGATACCGCTCGCAATTTCGGGATCAGCTCCGAGCTCCACCCGTATCCATCACTGGCGCTCGGCTCGCTCGGGGTACGGCTGATCGACCTCGTCAGAGCCTACTCGGGAATCGCCAACCTCGGTGATGTCCCGGAGCCCTATTTCATCTCCGAGGTCTACGATCGGGACGAACGTCTGCAGGAGCGGTTCTTTCCCTCGAGTCGGAGGGTGATGCCCGAGGCCGTCACCTACCTTGTCCTGAACCTCCTGCGTGGAGTCATCGAGCATGGCACCGGCGAAAGCGCGCGCTGGCTCGACGCGAACCTCGCCGGCAAGACGGGCACCACGGATTTGTACTCGGACGCCTGGTTTGTCGGCTTCTCGCCCCGGATCACCGTCGGCGTGTGGGTTGGCCGAGACCGCAAGGAGCCGATCGCCAAAAGAATGACCGGCGCCAAGGCGGCGCAACCGATCTGGAACAACTTCATGGGCACATACCTGGCGACGCTCAGCGCCGAGGAACGGGCGGAGGATTTCCCGGTGCCGGCAGGCGTGGTCTTCACACCGGTGGACGCGATGACCGGCGAGCGCGCCGTGCCGCCATGCGGGTATCAGAAGGACGTGATTCTCGAGGCGTTTCTCGACGGAACCGAGCCGGTCGATCCGTGTCGCGAGGAGATGGGTGAGATCATCGATCAGCCGTGGCCCTTCCAGCTGCCCTTCTACACACCCAAACCGAATGAGCCGATGCCCAGCTTCGAAGCGGTCGAGGTCGCTGATGAACGACTCAGACCGACGCCCACACCCGAAGAGCTCGAAGCCGAAGAGCGCGCCGCCGCTTCTACAGCCCAAAACCGATGAAAAATTAGGAATTAGGAATTAGGAATTAGGAATGAGGAATTGGAATGGAATTCCCATCCCTCCCCCCCGGTAAGTATGTGTGAAAAGAAGACGGGGAGGGTGGGCGGCATTCATAATTCCTAATTCATAATTCCGAATTCTGAGGTCATCCCTGCTGGAGGAACTCCTCCATGCGCTCGAGAAAGCTCTGTGGTGGCATGTAACCGGGAATGCGCCCGAGCTCGTTACCGCCCGCGTCGAGCACGAGGATGGTCGGCAATCCATCCACCCGGTACTCGGCCGACAGCTCCCTGCCGGCGCCGTCCACATCGAGGCTGAGCGGCACCACGCGATCGCTGAGCATCGACGCCACCTGGGCGTCGCGGAGGGTGGTGGACTCGAAGCGTTTGCACCACACGCACCAGTCCGCGTAAAACGTGACGACGACCGGCTTCTGTTCCTTTCGCGCCCGCTCGAGTGCAGACGGCAAATCGGGTTCCCAGTCCACCTTCACGGTCGCGTGGTTCGAGATCGGTTCCACGGCCGCTGTGGGGAGCGGCTCAGGGCGGTTGCAACCCGTGAGCATGAGGACAGCGACGGCGACTCCAGACAGGACTGTTTTTCGAGTGGTTGGGCAGATCACTGAGCTCCTCCAAGCAGCCACGGGTCGGTGCAGCCGCGGCAGTATATCACTCCCTAGCTATACGCTCCTATGATATTCCGGAGAGAGGAGTTACGATCTTGCGCCAGGGTCCTGTGCATGCCATGATCCGGTAATGTCCGGATCCTCGATCTCCCTTTTCCGACGCATCGAGCGAGCGTTGGAGGCGATTGCCCATGGATCGACGCCGCTCGAGACCATCCGGCTCGCGGCGGATTTCATCGTCGACAACTTTGCCGACGATCTCGGCATTCGAGGCGGCCGGATCTACGCCCAGGACGACGGCAGCTACGAGCTCGTCGAGACCTTTGGTAATGCGTCACGGGACCCCATCGGGCTTCGCGTTTGGAAGACCTATCCGCCCTTCGACCACCTGTTGGATGTGGGTTCGGTGGTGATGCGGAGCGACGACCCACTGCTCGACCAGCGGCTGGAGGCCGACCTCGGCACCCGCGAGTGGTTTGCTGCGATCGCGGTAGCGGATGCCCACTACGTGCTCTCCTTCGATGTCGAGGCGGCGGAGAGCGATCACGATGGTGTGATCGCCGCCCTCAATATCGTTCGCCTGGCGGTCAACCAGAAGTTGCGCGAAGAGCGCATGAAGTCGATCATCGAGGAAGCAAGACTCATCCAGAACTCGATCCTCCCGCGCCATCTGCCGCAGCCGGGTGATTTCGAGATCGCCGCCCGCACCATCGCAGCCGAGATTGTCGGTGGTGACTTCTACGACGTCATCACCCTCGACGACCGCAGCTTTGCCGTGGTGGCGGCCGACGCCACCGGCCACGGTCTGCCCGCAGCGCTCCAGGTTCGGGACGTCTTCACCGGGCTGCGGATGGGTCTCGCGCGCGAGTTCAAGCTCACCCGAACGGTGGAGCGCCTCAACGTGATCATCCACCGCAGCCGTTTGGCGACCAAGTTCGTGTCGCTTTTCATCGCGGAGATCAATCACGGGGGCACGGTCGTCTATTGCAATGCCGGCCACCCGCCGGCAGTGTTGATGCGGGCTGACGGTACTGTGGATCTCCTGCGGTCGGGTGGCATGATTCTCGGTCCAAACCCCGATGCCACCTACTCGTTCGGGGTCGACGAGATCGACCCCGGAGACGTGCTGGTGCTCTTTACCGATGGCATCACGGAGGCGAATGACGAGGCACTGAGCGGCGAATACGGCCACGACCGACTCGTTCGCGCGATTCGCGCCGCGCGCCACCTCGACCCCTTGGCGATTGTCGACCGTATCTGTGCGGAGGTCGACACGTTTTCCGCCGTGTCGCCACCGGCCGACGACCAGACGCTGGTCGTGGTCAAGCGCCGCGCCTCCAAACCCGAGGAGATTCCCGCATGATCGACTTCAGACCCCGGACCTTTTTCGACCTCGAAGGTTTCACCCACGCCGGGTTGATCGATCCCGAAGAGCCGGTGTGGGCGGCGCTGGGCCGTCGCCTGGCCGAATATATCGACAGTTGGACCGACTGGAGCATCAACATCGATCTTCCCGCCGGCGTCCACCTGCTCGGGGACCGCATCGCCATCGCGCCCGATTGCCGCATCGAACCGGGGGCGGTGATCGTCGGGCCCGCTCTGCTCGACCGCGGAGTGCAGATCCGAACCGGCGCCTACGTTCGGCAAAACGTGCTGCTTGCGGCCGGCAGTCTGGTTGGGGCGCACACTGAGGTCAAGGGCTCGATTCTCCTCCCTGGCGCCAAGGCGCCCCATCAGGCGTACGTCGGTGACTCGATCCTCGGCCGGGATGTCAACCTCGGCGCCGGCACCATCTGCTCGAACGTCAAGAACGTCGGCCGCGAAATCAGCTTTTCTGCGGGCGGCGAGAATTACGCCACCGGACTCCGGAAGTTCGGGGCGGTGCTCGGCGACGGCTGCAAGACTGGCTGTAACACGGTCCTCAACCCCGGAGTGCTGATGGGGCCGGGCTCGGTCACCTACACCAACGCCAGCATCCGCAGCGGTTTCTACCCGGCGGGTACCCTTATCAAGGTGCGTCAGACCCAACAGATTACCGAGATGAGGAAGCTGCGACGAGAGTAGCGATCTGAATTTCGGATTTCGAATTTCGAATTTCGGATTTCCACCCAACCACCCCGAATCTCAGTGTTGTGTCCTGAGGATTGGAGATTGCTTTCCCGGCCTGCACTCCCTCATTAGCCGTAGGCCGGCTGGTGGTCGGACACTTCGAAATCGAGAACTGGCTATCGAAACTTGAAATATCATGCCCTTGGGAGTGGGAGGGTGGGGGAAAAATTCGAAATCCGAAATCCGAAATCCGAAATCGTCCGTTCTTGGCACACGCATTGCAGCTACCCAGGTCGAAGCGGAGGTGGACCATGAAGAAGGTCCTGATCGCGGGGTTTCTCCTCGTACTCAGCAACGCAGCGGTGGCCTCTAGCGAGGACGAACTGACCTCGCTGAGTTACATCTCATACCTCGAACGCTATGCGACCGTGCAGCCGTCCAGCCAGGAGGAAAGCCTGGAGGCGGTCATCAATATGCCGCTGGTGGCCGGCGATCGGGTCGACACCGCGCGCGAGGCGCGGATGGAGGTCGTGCTGGCCGACGGGAACTACCTGTGGCTCGACGAGTACACCACCTTGAGCTTCGACGCCGTCGCTTTCAGTCGCGATACCGAAGCGGATCGAACCGTTGTCTTCCTCGCCGAGGGATCGATCAGCTTCGAGGTCACCGAGTTTGCACTCTCCGAACGACCGGTCCGGATTGACAGCCGCGGCGCCACCGTCTATCTCGACGAGCGGGGCCTGTACCGGATCCAGGCCCTGGCCAACGGCGGGCTGCGGGTCGAGGTGATTTCGGGCCTCGCCGAGGCCGCAACCACAGCCGGTGGGGTGCTCGTGCGAGCCCAGTCGTCGGCCGAGATCGGCAGTGGCGAGGTGCAGCGGAGCGAGATGAGCCTCAACCCGGACGACGATTTCGCGGCCTGGGTCGACATGCGCCGGCAGGTCGCGGCCGGTGAGAGCACCCAGTACGTCGACCTGCGCTACTCGCGGCAGGCGGCCCAGCTCGACAACTATGGCTCGTGGGTCTACGTCGACACCATCAACTCCTGGGCCTGGCAGCCGGCGGTCGGCGGGAGTTGGCAGCCCTACCGCGCCGGTCGCTGGTACTGGACGGCCCCCGGTTGGGCCTGGATCTCGTACGAGCCCTGGGGCTGGCTGCCCTACCACTACGGTTCATGGTACCTCGACGCCGGCTTCGGTTGGGTGTGGTCGTGGGGGGGCGTGTGGGGACCGGCATGGGTGAACTGGGTCTGGTGGCCGGGCTACGTCGGCTGGTGCCCCTACGGGTACTACAACTCGTGGTACTGGAACAGCTACGGAGGGTATTACCCGGGTTACTACCCCCCCTATCGTCCACCCCACCCGGGTGGTGGCGGAGGCTACGCGCAACCCCCTCGTCGTGACGTCGTACCGCCGCGCACGGTCTCCGCACGGGGCGTGGGCGAGGCGGGGAATTCGCGCGTCACCGCGCAGCCGGCGGTCGATATCAACGGGCGGGTCCGGATGGCGTCGGTGGACCGCCGGGGTTGGACTGTCGCCCGGCAGGAAGAATTTGCCAGCCCCGACCTGGCGCGCCTCTCGCGGTCGGGAGAGCGGGCCATGCCGACCGATGGCGAGCAGATGGGCGTCGTGATGACCGGACCGTTGGCGACCAGGTCGCCGGGTCAGGCCAGCCCCCGGTCGGAGCTCGAGCGGGTATTTCGTGGGGTCGAGGCGCGGACGCCGACCGACGTCAGCCCGCTGCTGGCCCGTGACGGGTCGCTCAGCTCCGACGCTGTCCAGCGTTTGGCGCAGCCGACCACCATTGCCGACCTCAGCCGCCGCTCGGCGTCGGCTTCTGCGTCCAACCGCGAAATCGTCGCACCGCGGCTGTCCACTGGCACCAACTCACCCTTGTATTCGTCAGGCGCCCAGCAGCGCACTCAGCCCAATGTCTACCGCCCGAGCCTCTCCACCGGCAACGGCGCCATATCGGGAACGGTGAGCGGCAGCCGGTCGATCGGCGGCCGACAGTTGGTGACACCGAGAACCGGCACCGGGCTCGGCGCCAGCTCGCGTCCGTCGTATGTGTCGCCGGGCACGAGCACCGGACGCTCCTCGGGATCCTCGCGACCGGTCATCGTGCCTCCAACCGGTTCGTCGACCAGCCGCAGCCCGTCCTCCGGCGCGCAGTCTCGTGGATCGGGTGTGAGTTCGCAGAGCTCGGGCCGAAGCAGCTCCGGCGGCTCCTCGGCCTCGCGTCCATCGTCCACCGCCGGCTCGAGGTCGTCGTCGGGCGGCAGTTCTCGAGGGGCTGCGAGCAGCAGCCGCCCGTCAGGCGGGGCGAGTTCGTCGCGACCCTCGTCGAGCGGCTCGTCGGGTTCGCGTCAGCGCTGAGCATCGCTTGCCGCGGTGGACACCCGTCGGGAAGTGCGGGATAGTTGGGCCATGCAGCAGCTCACGGATGAGTCCGCAGACCGTCTGATTGCGGCCGCCACCGAGGCGCGCGGCAACGCGCACGCCCCGTACTCGCGGTTTGCGGTCGGCGCCGCGGTAACTGACGGGGAGAACCGGGTTTTTGCCGGTTGCAACGTCGAAAACGCATCCTTCGGACTCACCGTGTGCGCCGAACGGCATGCCGTCGGTGCCGCGATCACGGCCGGAGCCCACGTCCTGACGGGGTTGGCGGTGGTCACCGACACGAGCCCGCCGGCGTCGCCGTGTGGCGCATGCCGGCAGGTGTTGGCCGAGTTCGGCGATTTTCCGGTCATTCTCGCCAACCCGGCGGGCGAGAGGATCATGACCTCGGTTTCCGAATTGCTGCCCAACGCGTTTACTCCCGAGTCGCTGGTGAAGAGTCAAGAGTAAAGAGTCAGGAAGATTCGCTCGGACTGTAGTTTCTTCTGAGATCAGCCCGAATTCTCGCCATCTTTTTCATTCCATTGATAGCGTAGATCTTAGCCCTTTACTCTTGAGCCTTAACTCGTTCGATCAGAAATCCAACACATTGATTCGTGGAGACTTGGATCGAATACTATAGCTTTTCTGCGGCGTCTCTCCTCCCCTTGACAGCCCCGCTCGGCGATCCCATATTGGAAGTGTCCCCAGGGACCGCGGGTGTTAGACGGACCTCACAGCCGCGATACTCTCTGCAAAGGTCCGGGCGGGCATACCCGCCGCGACGAAATCCCGCCACCGCGGGATTTCGTTTTTTTGCAATCCGGCCCGCGGGTTTGTGGTGAAAAACCGCGGGCCGAATTGCGGTTGGGGAAAGGTCGGATAACATCACAGGCGACGTGACGAGTGATCTGAAACACCAGCTCGCCATGGAGAGGCGGATCGAGCGACGCCGGCGTCGCAACGACGAGTACCGGCGCGGGCTGCGGCCGTTTGCGGTTGCCGCCTGGGACATCACCAAGGACCACAATGTCGGCTCGCTGGTCCGGACAGCGCATGCGGTGGCGGCCGAAGAAGTGATGCTAGTCGGCGAGCGCGATTGGAATGTTGAGGCCGCGCGCACCGCCGAGCTCTACACGACGATCACCCACCTTCCGGATATCGATGCCTTTCGCCACCACCTGAGCTCGAGGCGTTTCCGGCTGGTGGCTATCGAGCTCGACCGTCGAGCGGTCTCCGTCTTCGACGCGAGCTATCCGGAACGGCCGTGTTTCCTGCTCGGCGCCGAGCTCGGGGGCGTACCTGACGAGCTGCTCGCGGAGGCGGATCTGGTCGTCCAGATTCCGCAGTGGGGACTGGTGCCGTCTCTCAATCTGGCGGTGGCGGGGTCGATCGTCCTCTACGACTACCTTGCGAAACTCCATCGGGATGGCCGCCTGAGCCGACCGCTTGGGGGCTTCGTCGAGCCTCACGACGATCAAGAACCAGCCGGGGATGACGGGGATCACACCTGATAGAACCGCCAGGCGCCGAAGCCAGTTGTCGGTGCACCGCCGGCCTGCTAGAGTGGGCCGGCACAGTCATCCTGCACGGTTCCGAGGGCGGACGGCACGGCCGGCTGTCGGCGCCGAGAATATTGATTTCGCAGCCGCCGAAGGAGGCATCGATGTGTAAGGCGACCCGTTTGATCGCGACCGTTTTGATGGTGATTCTCGCCCTGTATGTGGGTGCCTGCAAGAGCAGCGGCCCAAAAGTACAGGCGCCGCCGCCCAGCTCGACTCCGGTGCCGACCCCGTCAACCAGCGCGGTGACTGAGGAAATTGTGGGGGAGACGATCACCGAGACGATCGTTTCCGAAGAGGTGACGGAGGAGTTGCCGGAAGACCTCGCGCAACTCAACGCACAGGGGTATTTGCAGGATGCATTTTTTGACACCGACCGTTTCGATCTCACACCGACGGCCCGCGAGGCGCTGGCGGCGAACGCGGCGTGGATGCAAAAGTACCCAACCATCTCGATTCTGGTTGAAGGCCACTGCGACGAGCGCAATACCCGCGAGTACAACCTTGCCCTCGGCGAACGCCGAGCGAGCGCGGTGCGTGACTACCTCGTTTTTCTCGGTATCCCGATGCAGAGAATCCAGATCATCTCCTACGGTGAGGAGCGCCCATTCGCTTTCGGAAACGACGAAAGCGCCTGGATGCTCAACCGCCGAGCTCATTTCGTAATCGTTGCCCGTTAGGAGAACAGCCATGCGCCCACTGCTATCAAACGCGGCGATCCTGTTGCTGCTCGCGCCGGTCGCGGCGTGTTCCTCATCAGAGGACACCGCCCTTTTGTCCCGCGAGATCACCGATGTCCAACGATCGGTGGATCGTCTGCAGACCGAGGTCATCGACAAATCGGATCTGCAGGCCATGCAGCAGTCGATGCAGGAAATGACCAACAAGAACATGCGCTCCAACGCCGATCTCGCGCAAAAGGTCGAGGAGCTGCAGGAGCAGATCG
This sequence comes from Candidatus Sulfomarinibacteraceae bacterium, assembly GCA_963733915.1. Lineage (GTDB taxonomy): Bacteria > Acidobacteriota > Thermoanaerobaculia > Thermoanaerobaculales > Sulfomarinibacteraceae > Sulfomarinibacter. The sequence goes on along the minus strand of CAVTEP010000011.1, from coordinate 176,670 downwards.
AGGCCCTGTATGCAAGCCTGGAGGTGACAACCCGGCGGTTGCAGACCATCTCGCAGGAGTTGGCGATGGCGCGGTCCCAGGCCGGCGTCGAAGTAGTGCTGCCGCCGGTCGTTGCGGTACCCTCCGCCGGGGGAGGGGGTGCGTCGCCCGATGGCAATGCCACGGCACGGGGTGGCACGGCCGCGGCCGGAGGCGCCGCCAGCCCAGACGAGCTCTATCGTTCCGCCTACGAGGACTATATGCGGGGCAACTACGATCTGGCCGCCGATGGGTTTGCAGAGTACCTGAGACGGTGGCCGGATACGGAGCTCGCGGACAACGCTCTCTACTGGATCGGCGAGTGCTACGACGCCGAGGACAAGCCTGAAGAGGCCATCGCCACGTTTACCAAGGTCCTGGAGGAATACCCAACTTCTGACAAGGCCGCCGCCGCTCAGCTCAAAAAGGGCCTTATCTACCTCAAGATGGGCGATCAGGGTCAGGGTGTGGTCAACCTCCAGTACGTGGTCTACGAGCATCCTGGAACCCGAGAGGCGGACCTCGCGCGCGAGCAGCTGCAGTCTCTCGGGCTCACCATTCGCTGAGCCCCAAGCCCCAAGCCGAGGGCGGTTGGGTGGCCCCAAGCCTCAAGCCCCAAGCCCCAAGCCCTTCGAGGACTAGCCGGATTGGGTGATTTCCGCTATCATGTGCGACCTTATGCTGCGCACGGCGCGCGGCGTGAAACAAGGAGACGCGATTAGATGGCTACGATCAAGGGAACCAAGAAGCAGGCGCGCAAACGGCACCGCCAGTCTCTCGAGCGCCGCACGCGCAACCGCGCAGTGCGCACCAGGGTGCGACGCCAAATGCGGCTCATGCGAGTCGCGCTGGCCGAGGGTGACGCCAAAAAGGTCAAGGAATTGCTGCCCGAGACGATGTCGGTCATCGACACCGGCTGTCGCAAGGGTGTGTTCCACCGCAATAGCGCGGCGCGTTACAAGTCGCGCATGGCGCGCCAGGCCGAGGCTGTCATCTCCGGCAAGGAAGCCTGAGGCCGTGGGAAAGGCGCTGCTCACCACATCCATTCCCTCTGGGAACCTGGTGAGCCGGGGCAAGGTCCGCGACATCTATGACACCGGCGAGGCGCTGGTTCTGGTCGCGACCGACCGCCTCAGCGCATTCGACAGCGTCCTGTCGCCGGGCATACCGGGTCGAGGTGAGATTCTGACGAGGCTCTCGACCTTCTGGTTTCGACGATTTGCCGACCGCGTGCCGAACCACCTGCTCGCCACCGATCTGACCGACTTCCCCGAACCTTTCAAAAGCCATTCCGAGCTTGCAGGCCGTAGCGTGCTGGTGACCAAGCTCGAACCGATTCCCGTCGAGTGCGTCGCGCGCGGTTATCTCGCCGGCTCGGGCTGGAAGGAGTACCAGGCGGACGGAACCGTGTGCGGCATCAGGTTGCCTTCGGGCCTGACCGAGTCGGCCCGCCTCCCGGAACCCATTTTCACACCGGCAACCAAAGCCACGGACGGTCACGACGAGAACATCAGTTTTGAGCGGGTAGTGACAATCGTTGGCGAGGACACTGCGGTTCGACTGCGCGACCTCACCCTCGAGCTGTACGGTGCAGCCGCAGACTTCGCGCGTGAGCGCGGAATCCTGATTGCCGACACCAAGTTCGAGTTCGGTTTCGACCCCGAAAAGCGCATCGTCTGGATGGATGAGGCTTTGACCCCGGACTCGTCTCGTTTCTGGCCGTCTGACGACTACGCGCCGGGGCGCGCCCAGGCGTCATTCGACAAGCAGTATGTGCGCGACTGGCTCGAAGCCAGCGGTTGGGACAAGGAACCGCCGGCGCCGACCCTGCCCCCCGAAGTGGTGGAGGGGACTCTTTCGCGCTACCGCGAGGCCTTCCGACTGCTCACCGGAGAGGACCTCGTACCGGAGGCGGTGAGCGGCTGAAACAGTAACAAGCACGGGCGCGATCCCGATCTAGAGGAGAAATCCATGACCGTGTACGCGACAGAGAACATCCGTAACGTGGCGGTGGTCGGTCACTCCCACACCGGCAAGACCTCGCTGGTGTCGGCGATGCTCTTCGACAGCGGGGCGATGAATCGACTGTGCAAGGTCGACGACGCCAACACCACCACCGATTTTGACGAGGACGAGCACGACCGCAAGATCACGATCAACACCGCAATTGCCCACGTCGATCATCGCGGCGTCAAGATCAACCTCATCGACACGCCCGGTTACGGCATATTCAGCACCGACGCGATGCAGGGTCTCAGGGTTGCCGACTCGGCCCTCATGATGATCTCGGCGGTTGCGGGTGTCGAGGTGCAGACCGAAAAGATGTGGAAAGCAGCGGCCGATTTCGGTTTGCCGGTTTTGTTTGCCGTCAACCTCATGGATCGTGATCGGGCGTCCTTTTCCCGAGTTGTGGAGGCGCTTCAGAAAAAGTACGGCCGCGAGGTGACCCCGCTGCAGCTACCGATCGGTGAGGAGTCGGCATTTTCGGGCGTCGTCGACCTGGTCAGCGGCAAGGCCTTCACCTGGCAGCACGATGAGAGCGGCAAGGTCGCGGAAGCTGAGGTGCCGGCGGACATGGCTGAGCAGGTATCGGCAGCGCGTGAAGCCCTGATGGAGATGGTTGCCGAGCAGGACGAAGATCTGATGGAAAAGTACCTCGAGGAGGGCAAGCTCGAAGCCGAGACCTTCGCCCTGGGCTTGAAGAAGGCCATCACCGCCCGCGAGCTCTTCCCGGTTTTCGCGCTCGCGGCAGGAAAGAACATCGGAGTACAGCCGCTGATGGACGGGTTGGTCGATTTCACCCCTTCGCCTGATTGGCGTCCGATTCGGGCCACAGTCGACGGCGAGGAGCAGGAACTGGCGGTGTCGGGCGACGCTCCGTTCAGCGCCTATGTCTTCAAGACTATCTCCGACCCCTTTGCAGGTCGGATAACGCTCATCCGCGTATTTTCGGGTGGCGTTACGGCCGACGCTCATGTCACGAACCCGGTCCGTGGGGAAACGGAGAGGTTTGGTGCGCTTTCCGTGATCCAGGGAAAAGACGTCCAGCACGTCAACGAGTTGGCGGCCGGCGACATCGGCGCGGTTCCCAAGCTCAAAGAGACCCGCACCGGCGATACCCTATGCGATGCCAAAAAGAACATCGTGCTGTCGCCGGTCCCCATCCCGGAGGCGGCCATCAGCTTTGCCCTCGAGTCGGAATCCAAGGGTGACGAGAACAAGCTGGCGGCGGCGCTGGCGAAGATTCGCGACGAGGACCCCACCATCAGCGTCGGCCGAGATCCACAAACCAAGGAGATGCTGATCTCCGGCGCCGGCCAGCTTCACGTCGAGGTGATCGTCGGTCGTCTCAAACGGCGCTACAACGTCAACGTCGTCCTCAAGCAGCCCAAGGTGCCCTACCGCGAGACCATCAAGTCGTCGGCAGAGGTGACGACCCGGCACAAGAAGCAGACCGGCGGTTCGGGTCAGTTCGCCCAGTGCTCGATCATCATGGAACCCAACTTCGGCAAGGGCTACGAATTCATCGACAAGATTTTCGGTGGTTCGATTTCCCAGACCTACCGGCCGGCGGTGGACAAAGGAATTCAGGAGGCCGCCGAGCGTGGCGTGGTCGCCGGCTACCCGATGGTGGATTTCAAGATCACGCTCACCGACGGCAAAGAGCACGCGGTGGATTCCTCGGAAATGGCCTTCAAGTTGGCCGGCCGCAAGGCCTTCAGAGAAGCCGCCGCCAAGTGCAAGGCGACCCTGCTCGAGCCCATCATGCAGATCGAGGTCTATGTTCCCGAGGCGAACCTCGGCGACGTCATGGGCGACCTGAACTCGCGCCGCGGCCGGGTCCAGGGGATGGACTCCGAGGGCGGCACCACCACCGTCAAGGCGCAGGTGCCGTTCGCCGAGATGCTGACCTACGCACCGACCCTGCGCTCCATCACCCAGGGGCGGGGCGACTTCCACATGGAGTTCGCCAATTACTCCGAGGTCCCCAAACATCTGCAGGAAAAGATCATCGCCGCGGCCGTCAAGCACGAGGAAGAAGACGACGAGTAGAGTTCGGAATTAGGAATTAGGAATTAGGAATTCCCACCCGCCCTCCCTCAACACGGAGGGCGGATTCCCTTTTCAGTTCTCAATTCTCAATTCTCAATTCTCAATTCCCACCCTCCCTCCCAATAACTCGGGAGGGCGACGATTCTTCAGATTCCTGTTCTTGGATCGTGCACCTTTGTAGCTCCCTGTCGATCTGGAACCGGGAGTGCGTGGGATTAAAGAATTGAGAATTGAGAATTCAAAATTGAGAATTCAGAGCTGTGTCGTATCGTTCCAATCCTCGATCTTCGCGAGGTACTCCGGGTCATCGAAACGGGCGGGGTGGAACGCAGGTGCGTAACCTGGCAGGTCGCTGCTCATGATGTGCGCCGCGACCAGCTCGGCCGTCGCCGCCGAGGCCATCAACCCGAAACCCGAAAGCGCGCCGTGGACGAAGGCGCCCTCGATCGGGAGCGGCCCGGCCAGCGGCCGGTTCTCGCGGGTCTTGGTGTAGTAGCCGCCGTCAATGAACGGCCTCGGCAACCGATCGCGGTAGGCGCTGAAATCGGGGATCATGGCGGCGATTCCCCGCACGCAGACCTCGGCGTAGAATTCCGGAACCGGCAGGGGGAAGACCTCGGCTACCCTCGCGGCGTGGTACGGCCAGAGGATGATCACGTGCCGGCTCTCGATCCGCGCCCTCGATGCGCAGGTGGACGCCGGCCGGCATCTCGCCGAGGAGCGTGCGTAGCTCCTCGTTCTGCTCGAGCGCCTCCCTCTCCTCGTCGTCCCAGGCAAGGCGTTGCGGGTCCTCCCAGATGAGCAGCGGCGCGTCGCGCGGCACCACCCCGAGGTGGTCCTCGATCGAGACCTTGAGGTGGCGCTCCGAGAAGACCGGCAGCTCGAGACCGAGCAGTTCCCCGACGCGGTGCAGCATGGGGCCGGCCGCGTTGACGAAAGCGAGGGGCTTGAGATCCTGATCCTTCCGCCTGGGTGTCGCGACCTCGACCGTCTCCACCCGACCACCGGTGATGTCGACCGCTTCCACCCGTCCCTCGACGAGCTCGACTCCCGCGGCCCGCGCTTCTTCGAGCTGGAGCATCCCGAGTTGTTGACCGGAGAACCAGCCGCAGCGGCGGCAGTGGAGGACGGCGATCGTGTCCTCAGACAGGTACGGGAAAGCGCCCCTCAGCAACCCCTGGTCGAGCACCAAATCGGCGCCGTCGGGCTGGCCGCGCCACCCCTCGGCGGACGCCGGTTGGTAGTCGGGTCCGCCCGTTCCACCGGCGTGAATCCGCAGCGGTCCGGCACCGTAGCTCGAGGCAAGGATCCCGGAGGCCCGCATCGACTCGGCTCGCGCGGGATCGGCGGTGGCGTAAACGTAGCCGCGCCGATTCATCAGAAAGCGGTTGTCGCTCGCCTCCGCCATCTCTTCGAGGAGGTCGACCGAGCGGTTCATCAGCCGAACCATCGCGTCATCGGGCCCCGGCCACCAATTGCGGTAGGCCTCGGTCGACTTGTCCGAGGTCAGGGTCAGGGGCGGTCGCTCGTCCACCAGCACGACCTTGCGCATCCCGTGCTTGACCGCCAGCTGCCGGGCCACCGAGATCCCAGCGATCCCGGCGCCGCAAATAACGACTTCTGCTGTGGTGGTTTTCACAATGAGTGTTGATGCACGAGATCGCTCACTCTTTCAGGGAGCGTGGCTGCTTGAGCTTCTCTTCAATCTGTTTCTTCTGCTCAGGCGTCAGCTTGTCCTCGGCGAGGAACTCCTCGATCCGCTCATCCGTGTAGATCTCAATCGGATATCCGGCATCGGAATATTCGGTTCTATTGCCGTTGTCGTCGGTGCTCATGCACACAGAATACCAGCAACAGCAAGATCCGAATCTCGATGTGGAGTCTGCACAAAGGCCGGTGCGGATGGGTGGAAATCCGAAATCCGAAATCCGAAACCCAAATCGCACCGCGGTTCCCCGCTATGATGATCCTGACCGCTGCCGGAGTGGCGGAATGGCAGACGCTGGGGACTTAAAATCCCCTGGGTGTAAACCCGTGTGGGTTCGACCCCCACCTCCGGCACCATCTGCAATTCACGGCGGCGACCAACGGTCGCCGCCGTGAATTGCGATCAGTGCGCGCCGGCGAACTGGAGCTTCCAGCCGGCAACCGCATCGGCGGCATAGTCGGGACAACGGATGGATGCTCTGAAGGCCCGTTCCTGTCCGTCTCTGAGCTGGTTGACCGAGATCGTGTCGACGCAGATGAGTTCACCGGCGGCGTCATAGAAACTGAGGTCGAAGCTGGCGACGGTGTAAAACGCGCCGCTCGCGTTGACGACCACGCCCATCACGTCCACCCAATCCCCCTCGGCGGCAGCGTGTTTGAGGCGGCCCTTGAGCTCGAACTGCGGCGGCTGTTTCTGGGTTGCCACCACGGCTACGGCAGGCGCGGCTGCGGCCGCGACCGGTGCCTTCAATGCCTGGCTGTCGCCGGAGGGGGTGGGCTCCGGCGTCGGCGCCTCGGGTTCGACACGATCGACCGCCGCGACGGGCTCGGGGTCGGGCACGCAATCATCGGCCGCCGTGATGGCGAGGGCCACGTAGCCCTTCTTGATGACCTGGGCAAAGGCCGTGATCTGGTTGCCCGACCACTCGAGCTTGCGTTCGTCGCCGGTGCCGCGGGCGCCGGTGTAGGGCGTCATCAGATCGTCGACCAGTGCGAGGACGTCGCCGGATTTCGAGTGGAGCAGCATCACCAGCCCACCGTACTTGCCGATCTCGACGCTCTCGAGCGACAGCGGTGAGTCGACCGGGAGAACAACGCCGGTGTCCACCCGCTCCGCACACAGCTCGACGTTGAGAAACTCCAGTGCCCCGCACGGGACCGTAGCGACCAGAGAGATGATCGTGGCGATGATGATCTGACGCATGTGGCTCCTCCGCGGGTTACGGCGTGATTGTAGCCCGGTTGCGACGATTCTATCGGCCCTCGAGGCCTCGATCACCGATCCGGCGCCGCAGTCCCGTCGCCGCCTCTTCGATCGACAGGCCATCGATGTCGACCATCTTGTTGGCCGACCGCATCGCGTCCCCGGACACCGCGTCGACAAGTGGCAGCAGAGTTTCCACGAGTGGCCGATTCTCGGCCGCCCGCGGCGACAGGAGGAGGATGGCGTCGTATGGCGGCAAGGCCTGGAGTGGGTCTTCGAGTACAACGAGGTCGAATGCCGGAATACGGCCGTCGGTGGAGTAGGCGGTGATGGCGTCGACCTCGGAGTCGCGCACCGCGTCGTACATGAATGTCGAGTCCATGCTGCGGGTCCGGATTCGATCGAGACCGTAGATCTCGCGCACCCGTGACCACTCGGGACGACCAAAGAACTCGGGGTCGCCGCCGAGGGTCAGACGATCGGCGAGCGGGCCGAGGTCGTCGATACCGCGGACTCCGAGCTCGATCGACCGGGTGCGGCTCATGGCCAGGGCGTAGGCGTTTTCGAAACCGAGCCGGCCGAGGGTGACGACCCCGTACTCGACCTCGAGGAAGGAAGAAACCTCGAGCAGCATCGCGGCGCGGTCGGTGGGCTCCGACCGCTTCATGATCGTCGCCCAGATCGTCCCCGAATAGTCGACAAAGACATCGACGGTGTTGCTCCGCAGCGCATCGAAGAGAATCGTCGAGCCCATGTTGGGCCGTCGCCGGACCGTCGCACCCGCGGCCTCGAGCTCCAGGCTGAGGAGCTCGGCCAAAATGTACTGCTCGGTGAAGCCCTTCGAGCCGACCGTCAGCTCATGTCCCGCCAGTGACGGCGGAGATTCCCCCCTGCCCGTCGAGGTCTCGATCTCCGGGAGGCCGGTTTTCGCCGATCCGGGTGCCAGGCGCGCAGCCGCCGGCAGCAGCCCACCGATGACGATGACGAGCAGACCGGTCACCGCAGCCCAGGCCAGACGCGGGCTGCGGAGGCGGGCGGCGTGCTCCATCAGCCGGATGAGCTGGTCGAGCACGATCGCCAACGCGGCGGCGAAGAAGCAGCCGAAGAGGATGGCGACCCAGTTGCGGGTCTGGAGGCCGAGAAAGATGTAGTTGCCGAGACTGGGCGCACCGACCGGTGTCGAGAGGGTCGCCATCCCGACCACCCACACCGTAGCGGTTCGTACACCGGCGATGATGATCGGTGCCGCAAGCGGGAGCTCGACCCAGAGCAGCGACTGGCGGTCGGTCATGCCGACGCCGCGTGCGGCTTCGGTCATGGAGGGGTCGATCTCGAGGATGCCGGTGACGGTGTTGCGGAGCACCGGCAGCATGCTGTAGAGCGTCAGGGCGATAAACGCCGGCACGAACCCGATCATCCCTCCGAGCAACGGCACCATCAGCGCCAGCAAGGCCATGCTGGGGACCGTCTGGATGAGGCCGGCCAGAGTCAGTACCGGCCCGCGAATTCGCGGATGGCGGGTGGCGGCGATGCCGAGCGGGACGCTGATGACGACGCCGATCACCAGCGCGGACACCGAGAGCAGCAGGTGGCCGGCGAGCAACTCGGGGAGCTCGGCCAGACGGTCGGAGAGATTACCCGTCACGGCGGCACCCGATCGTCGTCGATCATCGCCGCCAGCCGCTCGGCCTGGCGGGTCGGCGACTCCATGAGCCGCGCCACATAGGGGTCTCCGGGGTCGTGCAGGATCTCACGCGGCGATCCCCGGCCTGCGACCCGCCCGTTGCGCATGACGATGATGTGGTCGCCCAGCAACAGCGCCTCGGTCATGTCGTGGGTGACGAGGACCGCGGTCAGATTGAGCTCGCGTTGAATCTGCTGGAACTCGGTCCGCAAAACGTCGCGGGTGATGGGGTCGAGCGCGCCGAAGGGCTCGTCGAGCAACATCAGTGACGCGCCCCCCGCCAGCGCCCGCGCAAAGCCGACCCGCTGGCTTTGACCTCCCGAAAGCTCGGCCGGCATCCTCGGGCCATACTCGTCGGGATCCAGGTGAACCAGCTCGAGAAGCTCTGAGACCCGGCGATCGATTCGCTCTTCATCCCATCCGAGCAGGGTCGGGATGATCCCCACGTTGTGGGCGATCGAGAGGTGAGGGAAGAGACCGATGCCCTGGAAGACATAGCCGATCGACCGTCTGAGCTCGACCGCCGCTCGTTTGTTGACATCCGTTCCATCGATCAAGACCTGTCCACCTGTCGGCTCGACCAGCCGATTGATGGTCTTGAGCGTCGTCGTCTTGCCCGAGCCGGATTCGCCGACAAGGACCACGAGCTCTCCGGGTGCCGCCGTAAAGCTGACGTCGTCGACGGCAAAGGTCCGTCCACCGTCATACGACTTGCTGACGTATCTGAGCTCGAGAGTCATGACTGAAGGAGTGTAACGTGGCGCGAAAACGAATATGTTCCGGTGTGAGATCCACCGTCGAGAGAGATGTGAGCGAGTTGCGGTAGGATCTCCATACGATGAATCACAGTCGATCACTTCTCGAAGCCTATCGTAGCGGCCCTACCGCAACATCTTCATCGCGCTGGTGGTGGTCATCCTGGTGGATGCGCTGGTGTCGGACTCAGTGACTCGAGGAAAATTCAGCGACCTCATGGTGGCTGGAGTCATGGTCGCTGCCCTCGTCGAGACAGTCCGATCGCGGCACAACGCGGTCTGGGCCGCGTTGCTGGGTCTGCCGGCGCTCGTGATGCGTGTCGGGTCGATCTTCATTGCCGACTCTCCGCGCATCAACGCCGCGACCCTGTTCCTATCGGCGGTTTTCTTCGCCTTCCTGATCTGGAACATGTTGCACGACCTCTACATCGGCAATCGCTCCACCAGCGAGCGCATCTTCGGCGCGCTCTGCGCCTATGTGTTGATCGGTATCCTGTTCGCGCTGTTCTACACCCACCTCGAGTATCGCGAGCCGGGCTCGTTTGCCCTCAGCAACACTCCGATGGTCGAACAGGTGGCGGAAGAGGCGACGCTCCTCCCTGTCTTTACGTATTTCAGCTTTGTGACGATGACCACCCTCGGCTACGGTGACATCACGCCGGTGACCGAGCACGCGCGCACCCTGGCCTGGTTCGAGGCGCTGCTCGGCCAGCTCTACCTGGCGGTGATGGTGGCCGGATTGGTCGCCCTGCACATTTCGGAGAGCATGAATCGACCGGAATAGCCGGCACCGATATAACATGAGGTCATGAAGTGGTGTAGGGTGCGTGGGTTTGAGGTCGCGGCCGTTCTCCTCTGCCTGGCGGTCCCGCTTGGTTGCTCGAAAGCGTCCGACGTGCCGAAAACGCCCGAAACACCCGAAACGGCCGGGAAGCAGGCGGTGGGCGGACGCCGGGTCGTCGGCGTCAAGATCCACGAGACCGGCCGCCCACTCCAGCCGTTGTTCGACGAATTGCAGGATCTCGGGATCGACACCGTCTTCGCCGACGAAAAGCTGGCGTCATCCGGAGGTTTCAGGGCCCTCGCCGAACGCAACGGCACCGGTCTGTTCATCAACTTTCCGGTTTTCTTCGCGCCGCAGGAGCTGGCCGAAGACCCCAACCTCTGGGCGATCACGTCGGCCGGCGAGAGGGCGAAGGAGGACTGGGTGGAGTTCGCCTGCCCGTCCAGGATCGATTTCCGCAAGCGGCGGGTCCAGGAGGCGAGGGGGATCGTCAGGCGCTTGCGTCCCGAGGGGATCAGCATCGACTTCATCCGCGACTTCGTGTTCTGGGAGATGGTAGGGCCGGACCGCGACCCGATGACCCTGCCGGACACCTGCTATTGCGTCCACTGCCTGCAAGCGTTTGCGGTGTATCTCGGAGTACCGGCCTTTTCGATTCCTCCGCAGACCGCGCGGGCGGCCGCCTGGATACGGGCCAACGCCGCCCAAGAGTGGGTGCGCTTCAAAAACGAGACCATCACCTCGATGGCACGGGAGATCGTCGAAGGAGTGCGATCGGTCGATCGGGACATCCTCGTGGTCATCAATCTCGTGCCCTGGAGGCGCGACGATTTCGCCGGCGCCAACCTCCGCGTCGCGGCCCAGGACTGGTCGGCCTTGAGCGCGACGGCCGATTACCTATCGCCGTTGGCCTACTCTTTCACGCTCCACCGGCCGCCCGAGTGGATCGCGTCGGTGGTGCAGGACGTGAGCTGGGTGGCCGATTGCCCGGTGTTGCCGAGCATCCAGGTGGGGGCGGCCTATCGTGAGGGTGAGATTTTTTCGAACACGGAGTTCGAGGCCTGCCTGCGCGCCGCCCTCGAGCCACCGTCGGCGGGTGTGGTCCTCAGATCGTGGGACCACATCGAGGCCGATCCCGATAAGGCCGCAGTGATACGAAGAGTGGTGGGCGGGGAATCGTTGGAATCTTCAACGTCGGAAACGATGAGATATCAATCCTCGTGCTCCGAAGAAGTTGCTGACAGCTGCTTCGCGAAGTGTCGATACAGCAGCCAGGTCAAAACGACGGACACCAAGACGATCAGAATCGGCAGCAACAAGCCGAGCGGATTGGCCGCGACGGCTCCCCACAGGCCACCCGGCGCGTCGCTGCTGGCCACGGCGGCGGTCAACACGGCGCCCACCACGGCCACCGTGATGACGCCGACGATCACCGCCTTCGCCCTGGCGCTCAAAAGGTTCTCGGCCTTGAGGATCCGTTTGCGGTAGTTGATATAGGCGAGGAGGAGCCCGAGCGAGCTGACGGCGTACGCCATGATCATGCCGAGGATCTTGCCGGCGGCAGCGCTCATCTCCATATCGTCACTCCCACCGGTTCTGTTTTTCGACCGCCTCCAGGTATCCCGCCTGTTTGGCCTCGAAGGCATCCGACAGGGCCCGCAGCTTGGGGTCGATCACCCGGAAGGTGAGCCAGGTGAAGATGGCTGCGAGCGCGAGGGTGATGAACCCCCAGGTTCGCAGCAACAGCGCGCCCGCGACCCCGACCGTCACGAAGATGAAGGCGAGCACCCCGAAGACGCAGGCCGCGAGGTCGTGCCAGGTCCAGTGGTCCGCTTCGTCACCTGTCCAGACCCTCCTGAAAAAGCTCATCGAGCGCCTCCTTCCGTGACCAGGAGCCCGCGGCGTTCGGCCTCCTTCCGGATCGGGTCCCAGAAACCGAGCGGTCGCGCCTGCACGTAGTAGCGGATCAGGTGCTCGCGGTCGTCGGGCTCTGTCATGAAGGTGACCGGCAGGTAGACCAGCGACACCAGCGCCGCCAGGAGCCAGAAGTTGAGCCAGTTCGGAAGCTCGGGGAGCACCCCGAGCTCCGGCAGGACCCAGACCACGAGCCAGCTCATCACCAGGTTCGCGATCCAGCTCGAGAGGTAGGCCCATGAGTTGAAGCGCCACCAGATCACCTGCAGGATGGAGGGGATCCAGATCCCCGCCGCCTGCAGCCAGAGGGCGAAGATCAACCACGAGGTGATCGATTGCATCGTCAGGCCGAGCAGAAACGAGCCCAGGAGCAGGAGCAAGGTGTTGAACCGCCCGACCCTGACCAGCTTCTCCTCGGACGCCTCTGGGTTGACATAGTGATGGTAAAGGTCGCGCGTGGCGTAAAGAGCGCCCAGGTTGAGGTGGGTCGAGATCGTTGACAGGTGGATGGCGATGATGCCGGCGAAAAAGATGCCGACCATGCCCGCCGGCAGGTGCTCGAAGCCGAGGCGAAACCAGCCCATCTCATACTGGGCCTCGGAGCCGATGGCGGGGTACATGACGAAGAAGGCGAGGATGGCGACCGCCCATACGCTGTTCCTGATCAGGGTCACGAAACCGCCCGCCCAGATCGAGTAGCTGGCGTCGCGGATGGTGCGGGCCGACTGGATCCGTTGCGCTTCTGGATACCAATCGATGAAGTTGCCCATGCCGATACCGCCGAGGGTCGCCATCACCAGCAGGGTCAGGAAGTCCGCGGTGTAGAACCCGTTGGGGTCGAGGCCCCAGAAGCCGTCGAAATGAAACGGGTTCAACCGCCAGCTCTCGCCGAGCTCGCCGATGCGGGCGACGATGGCCGACGGCCCGCCGGCCACCGAAATGCCCCAGAACGACACCAGGGTGATTACCAGGAAGCTGATGACGCCCTGCTGGAAGTCGGCCATGATCACTCCCCAGTAGCCGGCCGCCAGCACGTAGACCGCGCAGATCGAGGTGAAGAGGACGACGCCGATCCAGTTTGGCCACGCGAAGAGGTAGGTGCAAATTTTGCCCATGGCGGCAGACACCCAGGCGAGGACAAACATATTCATAAAGGTCTGCCACCCGGCCAGCCAGCCGCGCAGCAGCTCGGCGCCGAGACCGGAGTAGCGGAGGGTTTGCCACTCCGCCTGGCTCATGGCGAGGCTACGGCGGAAGATACGGGTCGAGACGAAGGCGGAGATGGCGGTCCAGGCGGTGAAGAAGGGAAACCAGATCCCGCGCATGCCCCACTTGTAGATCGTGCCGCAGATCCACATCGGGGTGTCGGTGGCGGTGTGGGTGGCGTATACCGAGGTTGCCGGCAGCCACCACGGAAGCCCGCGTCCGGCGAGAAAGAAGTCGGCTTCCGACCGTTTGCCGAGGCGGTAGAAGATGACGCCGCAGACGATCATGACGGTGATGAGCACGATGACCCACACCCAGTCGAGAGGGGTGAAAACCACGGTAATCCCGGCAGGCTCGATCACTACCCAAGCCCCCCGCCGAATTCAGATCGCGACGACAACATGATGTTGCGCGATTGTACATGGTGCCGGCCCGGCCTTCGAAGGTCGGGATCTTGAATATCTGAACCCTCCGTCTTGCCCTCCACTCTGACAGCCGAAGCGGTGCCGGCGTCGGGTGCAAGGGTGACGCGGATGGAAATCCCGTTGACGATGGACCTGGGCTCGCCGTGCTGGAGGGCGTCTCTGCGCTCCGACTGGATCTCGACACGAAGGGTGGCGACGTCCGTCTTCACCTACTCGCCGTAATCGAGCTCGATTCGCGCCACGCGCACCGGAGCACCCTTGAACTCCAACCGCAGGTACCGCACTCCAAATGGCGGATCGTCCAACCGGTAGCGGATCGGCAGCCAGTAACCAAAGGTGTCGGTGTCCGCCGAGCCAAGGCTCTCCACGTGCGGATCAAAACGAGCAAAATTCTCGCCGTCGCCGGAGACGCTGAACCTCAGGTGGTCACCGTTGGTTTCCGCGAATGCCCACACCCGGCCGCCGATGATCGGCCCGTCCGTCCGGTACACGGCGGCGGCCCCCCTCGTACCCGTCAGGCCGTGTGCATCCTCCTTGAAGCGGTGCGCCTGGTCGCTCCGAAACTGAAGCGAACCGGCGGAGAAAAAAACCCGTGAGCCATTCCAGAGCTCGTCGACCAGGGTGCGGTGGGTCATCGTCACCGGTCCAAAAGCTTCCGACGGCGCTGATCGCCCGGCATCGTTGCGCGCGATCACCCGGTACCAGTAGCGTCTTCCGGGAACCACCGACTGGTCGGAGTATTGCGGCCGGTACTGCGCGGCGGCGTCAGACACGCCGGTGGCGACAGTCCGCCACGCCTCTTCCAGCGACTCCGTCCGTTGAATGTCATAGGCGCCCGCGCCCGCCGAACCGCGCCAGCTCACGAGACCCCCGGAACCGACCTCTATGACGGCCGGTGCAGCCGGGGCGCCGCGCTCCGGGTCGCGAATTCCGCGGACTGCGAAGGCGCGGCGGCGGACCTCGCGCAGCAAGCGGGTCTCGTCGTATGCCTCACCACTGGCGAAGCCCGGCCAGTGGTAGGCCTTGAAGGAATCGCCGCCGTGTGTTTCGGAGTGCCAGTAAAAGCCGCCGTCGCGGTCGTGGAATCGTAGTGACCTCACAAAGCCACCCGCCAGGCCCTCGTCGATGATGGTGTCCATCACCGCCGTCATTCCGGCCGTGGTCAGGAACCCGAACTCGCCCAAAATGTACGGCCTGTGACCTCGCGCCACGGCTGCGCTCTGGCGGATGTTGGCGATCATTTCGCGCGGGTCGCTCTCGTAGTGGTGGGTCTGGAGCACATCGACGTTGGGGTCGTCGAGCGAACTTTGCAGCAGCACCTGCTCGTGGCGTCCGTCGATCACGAGGTGGTTGGGATCGAGCTCCTTCATATAGGCGGCGATCTCGGAAGTCCAGCGTTGCGGGCAGTGGAGCTCATTGCCGGTCTCCCAGGCGAGGATGGTCGGGTCGTCCCTGTAGGGCACCTGGTTGCGGGTGTTGACGCGCTCGAGCACGAACCTCACCGTTTGTTTGTAATCGTCCATCACTTGCGGGTCCGACCAGAACGCGCTCGGTGGTTTGCCCCTGAATGCGGCGTACTCGGTCACGCCGCCCCACCGCGACCAGTTGTCAACCAGCGGGATAATGAGGCGCACGCCCTTGGCGCGTGCCACCTCGAGCACCATGTCGAGAGTCTCGAAGGCATGGTCGTCGAACTGCACCGGTCCGAGGACGTGACGCGGCAGGTCGGCGGGATCGTCCGCCTTGCGGACCGACAACGCACCGATCCTGACCACGCGGCCGCCCATCTGGCGGATCGAATCGAGGGCGTCACGAACCTCGTACTCGATCGGCCATCGGAACGGCATCGCCTGTGCGAAACGAAGATCGTCCTCGATGTAGTGGAGGTTGGGGACGCTGAATGAAAGGAAACGAAATTCCTCCTTGCCTTCAAAGAGACGGTCTCCGCGAACGGTGACAAACGCCGACGTCTGCTGAACCACCGGAGCGGGCGCCGGTGCGCACGACGCCAGGAGAACGGTTGCCGCCGTTGCCATGGCCGCGGTCAGCGGCGCCAAGCGAAGACCGCGGAGTCTCACGCCGTCACCAGCGTGTCGCAGCAGTTTTCCCTGTGGAGGATCATCATCCCGGCCACGATTGTGGCAGATACCGCGACCCGCGCCCAACACATGAACACGAGGTAGATCGGCAGCGTCACCAGGAAAATGGAGATAGTGCTCAGGTCGCGGCCAATCAACGTTAGACAATTCGTGGATCCCTCAGTCCTCCCCCAACATGCATGCGCGGAAGAACGAGCCCTGGGTCGTCGGTGTGTAGTCCCAGTCGGAGATCAGTTGCGGCGCTTGGTCGGGGTCGAAACAACATGCCACCCAGGAGATGCCTTTCGCTTCGAGATATGCCAGGACTCGGCGGCCGTACTCCTCATCACCGATGAATGGAGCCTGGGCGCCGGGGTCGTCCGCCGCGGTGAAGCCGATCTCGGTGGCGAAAACCGGGTAGGTGTCGGCCACGTAGCCGAAATCCCGCTCCCAATTCTCCTCCCACGTTTGTGGCGCCTTCATAGGATAGGGGTGGCTGACGTAGCCGATCCCCGCCAGGCGGATCGGGTACTCGCGGATCTGCCGGAGCTCGTAGGCCCAGTCGAAGCCGGCCACCAAGGGGATGACCCTGGGGTCGTGGGCGAAGATGATGCCGATGATCTGCTCGTTGATCTCCCTCCACTCAGACCAGGTGATGTGGCCGAGCTGGCCGCGGTACATGGTGGGTTCGTTGAAAATCTCGTAAATCGCCACGACCGGGATGCCCGCGTAGCGGTAGGAGACGTCACGCCAGAAGTTGTAGGTTTCTTGTTCCGTGGTGTCGTACATCGGATGCTGGAACACTCCGGTCGCGAGGTTGCCGATGGAGTGCCATTCGATGATGAGGTAGAGGTCGAGCTCGGAGGCCCAGGTCACCGCCTGGTCGAGGAGCTCGAAGTAGGCCGCCTTGCCGCGCCCCCTCCACGCGATGGGGTGAACCGGCACGCGAACGATGTCCGCGCCCCAATCCTTGATCACCTGAAAATATGCCTTGCTCCAGCGGCCGTCCTTCTCCAGCTTGTCGGGATCAGAGACGTTGACGCCGTGAAAAGTCCGGATGTTGCCGGCCTCGTCGACAAAGCGGTTGCCGTCGACGTGGATGAAACCCAGACCGGATTCGAGTTGCGACGAGTCGAACGGCTCGGGGTAGGGAATGTTCCACCAGTCCCCGCCGCCATCCCGGGCTTCCTCCGCAATCGCTTGGGGACAGAACATCATCACGACTGAACTCACACACACAATCAGAATGAACTGTGTTTTCACGTGTCCTCCCGCGCCCCTGTGCTCACTGCCACTCCAGCTGCGATGCACACCTTGCCCCGTTCTCTGCATGACCATTCTCACCCACCCCGCGCACCGGCGCTACCCGTCGTAGAATCTGCACCAGGAAGGATTACCCGAATGCAGCTTGCCTCGATCGACTGGATCGTGATCGCCATCTGTCTCACGGCGGCCTTTGCGCCGGCCGTCTTCTTTGCCCGCCGGGCCGGTACCGGAACCGACGAGTTCTTCGCCTCGGGACGCGCTGCCCCGTGGTGGCTGATCGGCACCTCGATGGTGGCTACGACCTTTTCGACCGACACCCCGAACCTGGTCACCGATTTCGTCCGCAGCGGTGGGGTTTCCCAAAACTGGGCGTGGTGGGCGTTCCTTCTGACCGGCATGCTGACCGTGTTCTTCTACGCCCGCATGTGGCGGCGATCGGGGGTGCTCACAGATCTCGAGTTCTATGAGCTGCGCTACTCGGGACGCTCGGCAGCCTTCGTCCGCGGTTTTCGCGCCGTCTACCTGGGACTCTTCTTCAACTGCGCGATCATGGCCTCGGTGACCCTGGCGGCGGCGAAGATAGCCAATGTGATGCTCGGTTGGAGCCGGCTGCAGACGGTGATCGTCTGCGGCCTGATTTGCATCGTTTTCTCGGCTATATCCGGGCTGTGGGGGGTGCTTGTCTCAGACATGGTGCAGTTCGTGATTGCCATGATCGGCGTCGTCGTCGCCGCCTCCGTGGCGCTGTCGCAACCCGCCGTCGGCGGTCTTTCGGGTCTGGTCGCAAAGATCGATCCTGCGACCCTGCGGCTGCTGCCCGATTTTTCGAACTGGGGGTTGACGCTGTCGGTTCTGATCATCCCCCTCACCATCCAGTGGTGGTCCGTCTGGTATCCGGGCGCCGAACCCGGCGGGGGCAGCTACATCGCCCAGCGGATGCTGGCCGCCAAGGACGAGAAGAACGCCATGGCGGCCACCCTTTGGTTCAACATCGCCCACTACGCCCTGCGGCCGTGGCCGTGGATCATCGTCGCCCTCTGCTCGCTGTTGGTCTTTCCGACTCTCGGCGACATCAAGACGGCGTTGCCGCACGTGTCCGACGATCTCATCGGAAACGACCTCGCCTACCCCGCGATGCTGACCCTGCTGCCGGCCGGATTGCTCGGCCTGCTGGTGGCATCGCTGTTGTCGGCCTACGTCTCGACCATGTCCACCCACCTCAACTGGGGCTGTTCCTACCTGGTGCACGATCTGTATCGGCGCTTCCTCGCGCCGGACGCTTCCGAACGCCGTCTGGTTTGGTTGTCGCGGGCGATGACCGCGGTGCTGATGGTCGTTTCCGGGGCCACGGTCTTCCTGCTCTCGACCGCCGGCGAGGCGTTCCAGTTGCTGCTCTCCATCGGCGCCGGTACCGGCCTCCTCTATCTCCTGCGCTGGTTCTGGTGGCGAATCAATGCGTGGTCCGAGATCGCGGCCATGGCCTCCTCATTCACCATCGCGTTGGGATTATTTGCGGCCCGCAAATCCGGTCTGGAGCTCTCCTCCCACGCAGCCCTGGTGTGGTCCGTCGTTTTGACGACCATCGTCTGGCTTGTGGTCACCTTCGCGACCAGACCGACCGACACCGAGACCCTGCTCCGTTTCTATCGCAAGGTCCGGCCCGCCGGGCGAGGCTGGGCGAGGGTGGTAGGTCCCGACGAGACCGGAGGGCCGCGCGACAGCCTTTCTCTGGCTTTTCTGGGCTGGGTCTTCGGCTGTACATTCGTGTATTCCGCGCTGTTCGGCACCGGAGCCCTGCTCCACGGCCAACCCACCCAGGGCGCTGTTTGCCTCGCGGTCGCCGTCGCGTCCGGGCTCGGGTTGGCCCGGGTGGTTCCCGGGATCTGGCGGGAGAGCGGCGGCTAGCCTGCCGTCGGCCAAGCCCACGTTATGATGGAGGTTGGAAAACGCCCGCCGGATGCCGAGAGTAGTGCCCGGTCCGCGGGGGGAGCCGACGATGCAGCTGAAAAACCCTGACGCCGATGTCTATGTCCAGGACGGTTCTACCGTCGCGGAGGCGCTCGCAAAAACGACCCACCTCGCGGTGGGGGCGCACCAGGACGATATCGAGCTGATGGCCCTCCATGGCATTCTCCAGTGTTTCCATCAGGGTGACCGTTGGTTCAGTGGTGTCACCGTCACGGACGGCGCCGGCAGCGCCCGCAGCGGCGCCTACGAGAAGTACACGGACGAGCAGATGCGGAAGGTGCGGGTCTCGGAGCAGCGCAAGGCGGCGCTCGTCGGCGATTACGCCTGCCAGATCCAGCTTGGCTTCCCGAGCGCGGTCGTCAAGGACGCATCGCGGGATGACGTCGCCATCTATCTGCAAGCGATTTTCGAGGGCGCGACCCCCGAGGTTGTTTACCTGCACAATCCGGCGGACAAGCACGACACCCATGTCGCCTGCTGCCTGCGGGCGATCGCCGCCCTGAGAAAACTGCCGGCAGACAAGCGCCCCACCAAGGTCTACGGATGCGAGGTGTGGCGGGGCCTCGACTGGCTGTCAGACGGGGACAAGCAGCTGTTGCGGCTGTACGACCGCGCCAACATCGCCGAGGCGTTGTGTGGGGTCTATGACTCACAGATCACAGGCGGCAAACGGTATGACCTGGCGATCGAGGGTCGTTACCTGTCCAACGCGACTTTCAACGAGTCTCACGAGGTCGACAAGTACCAGCGGCTGAGCTTTGCCATGGATCTGACGCCGCTGGTCCAGGACCCGACACTCAACGTCGGAGATTACACCCTGGGCCTGTTACGCAACATGAAGGACGACGTCACCGACCGGATCGTGAGGATGAGCCGTCCCGGGTAGGGACGCAGAGGGGGAATAACCAGTGAGAATTCGTGCGCCGTTGCTTCGTCGCGCCCTGGCTGCGTGTGGATTCGTTCTCCTGATGGGGTGCGGCGAGAGCGCCAAAAACGTCGAGCGGACCGAGATCCCCGCCCGAGACATCCTCACCCGACCGCACATCACTACCGTCATGTCCCGCGCGTTTGACTGGCAGATCAACAATTTCTTCTACGAGGCGCAGTTGCCGGATGGCGGCTTTCAGGAGCTGAGTGACACCGGGTGGGTGCGCGGCGCGTTTTTTGCGGGAGTAATGGCGGCCTCCGAGGCGACCGGGCACCCGAAGTATCTGAATGCGGCGATCGAGATCTCGGAACGCAACGAGTGGCAACCCGGTCCGCGGATGCGCCACGCAGACGATCTCTGCATCGCCCAGACATACGCAAGCATCTTTCTCGAGACGGCTGAACCGAGAATGATCGCGTCCACGATCGAACGCCTCGACCAAATGATCGCAGAACCGCGCCCAGGGCCGGTGGTGGGCTGGGCCGAGGACGACAACTGGTCGTGGTGCGACGCCCTCTTCATGGCCCCACCGACCATGGCGCTGGTGGCCGAGGCGACCGGCGACCGCCGCTACCTCGATCTCATGAACGGCATGTGGTGGGACACCTACGACCACCTCTATGACCGCGAGGAACACCTGTGGTATGGCGACGGAAGCTATCTCATTCAGGAGGACGGATCGCAGCCTCGCACGACCAACGGCCACAAGGTTTTCTGGTCTCGCGGCAACGGCTGGGTTTTCGCCGGGCTGGCGCTGGTGCTCGCGCACATGCCGGAGGACTATCCGGAGCGTCCGCGCTACGAGGAGCTTTTCCGCGACATGGCGGCGGCCCTGATCGCGGTTCAGGGCGAAGAGGGATTCTGGCCCTCGAGCCTCCTCGATCCCGAGGAGTTCCCAAAACCCGAATCGAGTGGCACGGGTTTTCTGGTATTCGGTCTGGCCTGGGGTGTGAACAACGGTCTTTTGGACCCCGACGCCTCTCTCCCGGCGGTGCACCGGGGATGGGAAGCGCTCAACTGGGCGCTGCGGCCGGACGGCAGGCTCGGTTGGGTGCAGCTCATCGGTTATGACCCGAGCTCAGTCACCGCTCACGACAGCATGGATTACGGCACCGGCGCCTTTCTGTTGGCGGGCAGCGAAATGCTGAAAATGGTGGTGGCGACCGAGGATTGACGCGGATGAGCCCGCGTTGCAACCATCCTCCGCGTCGTGAAGTTGTTGTTATTCTGCCTGGGGGTTGGCCCGTTCGCTGAGCCAGCGGCGCAAGAACTGGCTCTTGATGACGATCCCGCCATTTGATTTCCTGCCCACAAAACCGAGGCTCTCGAGGGCGGCGAGTCCTGTCGCCACCGGCTTGGATGAGTCCTCCAGTTGCTGCTGCACTGCGATCGGGGATGCCTCCGGCTTTTCCGCCAACACGTAGAGAATCGAGCGCTCGGTGTCGCCAAGCAGCTCGTAGTCGACGGAGAAAAAGAAGCTCACCGCGCGGTCGTGAGCCACCTCCTCGATAGCCTCGTCGAGATCTCCGCAGTCGAGCATTCGACGACAGAGAATCTGGATCTGGTAGGGATGGTTGCCGCACTGGCGGCAAATCCGCTCGACCTCGTCAGCGCTGAAGTTCGGACGCGACGTCGCCGGAAGCTGGGTCTGGCGGATCAGCTGCCGCGCCGCCTCGTCGTCGAGGGCGCCGATGGAAAGAGGGGGTGTGAACCCGTCGAGAAACGGCGACGTGTCCTCGTCCGTTTCGGCCAGCTGCCAGAGCCGGCTGCTCGATGCCAGCACCGATCGGATGCCGTCCCTCGAATGCAGCGCGCGACGAAGTTTGCGGAGGATAGATGGATCCTGTCGGTTGAGTTGGATCAGTTCTTCGACCTCGTCGCAGAGCAGCAACAGTCTCAAGTCTTTCGAGAGTAACTTTCGCCGAAGACGTCCCAACGATTCGAAACAATCATCGGACCGAAGCTCTGTCAGGCGGATCCCGACCTGTTCGAGGCGTTCTTCGGAATCCAACAGTGCGTCAGCAAAATCGAGGTGGAGCTCTTCTGGCCGATCGGCGCCCTGGAGGTCCCAGAAGACCGGCAGGAACCCGATGTCGGGCGAGCTCATGGCCAGGCTTTCGAGCTGTTTGAGCACCGAGGTCTTACCGATCCTCCGGGTGCCGAGCAACCACAGCCAGTTGCGGTTGCCTCCGAGTACCTCGTCGATAACCGCCGCCCGGCCATAGAAGTTCTCTCCACGGACCCACTGCCCAACGACGAAGGGAACCGTCGTCCTCGAGGTGCCGGAAGGCACGGTCGGTCGTGATGATCGAGGTCCGGACTTCTTTTTATCTATGGGCGACGCTTGGACGACCTCGGCGATCAGCCGATAACCACGCTTCGAGATGGTCTCGATGAACTGCGGGTTCTTGACGTCGTCGCAAAATGCGCGGCGCAGCCCGGCAATCGAGCGGGTGATGACCGACTCGGTGATGAAAACGTCGGCCCACACAGCGTCATTGATTTCGTTTTTTGAAACAACCTGGCCGGCGTTGTTCGCCAGATAGACCAGGACATCCATGAGCTTTGGTTCGAGCTGGATGACTCGGTTGTCACAAGAAAGCCGGTTGAGACTCGGCTGGACGAGCCATTCGGCGAGCCGAAATTCGTCAGTCGCGGACCTTTCCGGAACTTTCGAGGTGTCCATCTCGGGGCATTCTATCCCGTACGTCCCTTTTCGCTACGAGCCGGAGAGAGCTCAATCTCCTCGAAGAAGTTGTACCAGGGGCTCCCCTCCTGCTCCCAGTGCTTGTCGATCTTCACTGCCGACGCGACCATAACCATGTTTTCGGCGAGGCTTGCCATGAAGAGGCTCCTCACTTTCTGGGTTGTCCGCGGATCATAGTGGTTGAGTTCGTCGATGCCGTCGACCAGCAGGGCCAGCCTGGCCCGTCGAGGGCTGCGCGTGTTGAGCGTGCGAATGACGGTGCGAAAATCGTTGGCAAGGTCTCGGTGACCGTAGTCTGCGCCAAAGCTAGCCGCCCGGCTCGCAGGTAGCTGGGCGAGCTGTCCAAAAACGGCTCGGGCCACGGTGGCGAAGAGCAGTCTCTCTGGGATACCGTGCAGATCGATGTAGACGGGGAAGAAATCCGTGTTCGGGTCCCCGCAGGTCGCGAGGCGTTCCTTGAGCTGAAACAGCAGCGCAGTCTTTCCCGTGCCCGAGGCGCCGCACAACAAAATGCTGTTGTTGTGGATCGAGCTCAGGACGCGTCGGATCAGCTGCTCTCGTTCCTCCGTTTCGAGACCATCGCCTGCGGGCGACGGCGGGGGATTGTCCCCGCGCACTCTTCGCCCGAGGCTGCGCATGAAGCGGGCCAGAGCCCCAGTGGAGAAACGAATCAGGCTCATGGCTGTACCACCTCGAGGCCCACCCTGTGGGGAGACGCCCGCTGCAACGGCAGTCTGGTCGCAGCGGTCAAAACCGATAACCGACACCGATGCTGAAGATCATCGGATCGATGTCGGTCCTGCCGATGCTTTCGTCGGGTGGCGAGGCCACGAGCGTTGTTTCGAGGTACTTGAAATTGGCACTCAAGAGCCACCCGTCACCACCGAGCCGTACGTCCAATCCGGCGTTGGCTCCGATTCCGAAGTCGTTCTCGGTCACGAAACCCTCCCGGTAGAACCAGGGGTCGGTGACGAGATCGAAGCTCGAGAAGAAAACGTAGGCGAGCACGGGTCCGATATAGGCGTCAAATGTGCCATGCGGTGTGAGGTGGATGTTGAGCCCCACGTAGATCGGGGTGATCCTCGGTCGGGCGCTGGCGGAGATTACGCCGGCCTCGTCAATCAGCACGTCGATGACCGGGGTCGCGGTGAGGGCCCCGAAGTCGATCCCGAGACGGCGCGACATGCGGTACTCGAGATCGATCCCGAATCCATAGCCTTTGCCGGAGTCGAAGGCGATCTGTTCACCGGTATCCGGGACGTAAACAGTGTCGCCCGTTGGATTCATCGACAGACCAGAGATGCGAAGCAACCAGGGGCCGTCGCCTGCGTCAGCGGTGCTCGGGCACAGGGCGCAGAAGACGCAGGTGACACCTATTGCGAGGGCAACGGTGGCGATTGCTTTGATGTTCATTTCTGATTCCTCCTCTCATACTCCAAGCTAGGGTGCGAGCTTCCACGTGACTTGAGGATGGGATGAGGATCTGGTGAGGGTTTCCCCCGTGCTACGATCGGCCGTCGAACCCGTGGTTCTCAGACATGGAGAGAGGATGTGAAGGCCCACCGGCTTTTTTTCGGGGTGCTCGTCGCGGTGGTCATCGCGCCTGCGATTGCGTCCGCTCAGGAGACCCCCTCCACCTTCGAGTTCAGCTTCTCGAACCCGGGTGCGCGCAGCCTCGGCCTTGGTGGAGCCTTCACCGCTCTCACCGACGACGCAACCGCGGCCTTCGCGAACCCCGCCGGCCTGGTGCAGCTCGTGTCACCCGAGGTTTCGGCAGAAGTCCGCCACTGGAGTTTCTCGACGCCGTACATCATCGGAGGGAGGTACGAGGGCGAGCCCACGGGTATCGGGCTCGACACCGTTGACGGCCTCCGAACTGCAGTATCGGAGGAGCAACTCACCGGGCTTTCATTCCTCTCGTTCGTCTACCCGAAGGGGCGGTGGTCGTTCGCTTTCTACCGGCACCAGCTGGCGAACTTCCGCGCTCAGACGGCGACCCAGGGGCTCTTCCCGGGATGGGAGGCCCCTCGCGCGTTCGACCGCAGGTGGTCGACCGAGCTGGACATCGTCAGTTACGGCGCCGCCGGCGCCTACCGATTCAGTGATCGCTTCAGCCTCGGTCTCGGCATCGTCCACTTCAAGGGCCGGCTCGACGCTCCCTTCGAGTGGTCCCTGCCGGACGATATCGACACATTGCAGGACGCCTTCGGTCCGACCTCCTACCTGCCCGAGAGCCAGCTCGCCAACGGGCAGATGTCGATTGACGACTCGGATTGGGGCCTGAGTGCAGGCCTGCTGTGGAGGTTTGTCGAGAACTGGAGCCTCGGTGCCTTCTATCGCCTGGGGCCCGAGTTCAAGTTGGTGTACGACGTCACGGCGGGACCTCTCGCACCGGAATTCCTGGATCCTGCGTTCGCGCCCGGTGAGACGATTCTGATCGTTGAATCACCGATGAAATTCCCGGATGTCTACGGGCTCGGCGTCGCCTTCAGATCGCGCGACGGCAGACTCGCGGTCGGTTTCGAGTGGGACCGCGTCGAATACTCTTCAATATTCTCGAGCTTTGATCCCGTGGTGACTGAAACTCTCGACCCTGATCTTGATTTGCAGGTCTACCTCGTTGCCGATGACGGCAACGAGTTCCGCCTCGGGGCGGAGTACGCCTTTCTCGATTTCAAACCGGTCCTTGCCATCCGTACCGGCGTGTGGCTCGACCCCGACCACCGCTTCCGCAGTATCCACCCGGACGACCCCAGCCACCGGGCACTGTTTCAATCCGGGGAGGACGAGATCCACGCGGCGGTGGGCCTCGGTCTCGCGTTCAAGTCCTTTCAGATCGATCTCGCGGCCGATTTCTCGGATCTCGTCGACACCTACTCGCTGTCGGCGATTTACAGCTTTTGAATTCTTCGTCACAGCACGGCGACGACGATCAGGAGGACGAGGAGGATCAGGGCGGTCAGCAACGTGATCGCGACGTCGCCGGACCGGGGCTCGCCGGTGCTCGAGAAGAGTGGCGTATTTCCTTGGTGTGGGGTATCCATCGCTGGCCTCCTGTTGTCCTTCCTTCGTTTTTCCATGCGAGTTACTTCTTCATCGAGATGGCCGTGCCATCGTTGGTGGCGTTGTCGATCACCGATGCGTATGCGATGACACCGCCTCCCGACTCGACCGCGACCGTCGCGTACCCGGCAACGATGTCGTTGCGGTCGGCGAGCCGGCGGAAGGGCTCGGGAAGCTGAAGCCACGATCCCGGACTGAGTTGCTTCCGTTTCACGGCGAGTTCGTCACCAGTGGCGTCATGGAGGACGATTCGCACTCTGGCCGTTGTGGCACCGGTGTTGAGGAGCCCGATATTGGTGCGGAAGGCCTCGTCCTGCCGCAGCTGCGGCAGCCAGACTGTTTTGCCGGCTTCGACCATCTGATCCATCGGGACCCCATCGAGGAAGAGACCGAAGGTGCCGTCCGCGCCGGCGTTGTAGGTGCGTGAGCTCGCCAGCAGAGGACGGTCGGAGTGGATCTCGATCGATCCCGAACCGGCCATGCCCAGCTGTGCCACGGCGTCGTTGAGGAGGATCTGCCGGCCATCCAAGACGTTGACGGGGAGCACGGCTGTCGCGCCGTCACCGCGACGGAAGATGATCTCGGCCGTCGCCGGGCCGCCGGAGAGGTTGAGCAAAGAGAGGTCGGTCCGCCACACGCTGTCGTGGGCTCCAATGCTGTGGGCGGCGGCCGCAATCCACTGGCTGTGGGTACCGTCTCCACCCTTCATCGGGATGGCGGTGGGGTCGCCGGTGGCGTTGTCGATCACCGACCCGTAGACGTAGATGTCCTGACCCGAGCGGACTTTGATGACCGCGTAGCCCGACTCGACGTCGACGCATCCGCAGAATGTTGCATAGGGGCGGTTGACCTGCAACGTGTGGAGAGGGGAGATAGTCCATGTGTCAGCGTGAACGAGCGCTCCGGTGTCGTCGTAGAGCTCCAGCTCGACCTTGGCAAAACCCCGCCACTGGTTGAGGACGCCGATGTTGGTGCGGGCTCCGTCATCCTCCCGAAGCTGCATCAGCACCACCGACTCGCCGGACTCGAGGCCCCCGGTTGCGGTGACGCCATCGAAGGACTGTCCGAAGGTTCCTTCCGTCGACTGGTTGTAGGTCCTCGATGTCACGGTGAGGGCTTCAGACGAAAAGACCTGGAGGGGGCCGAAGCCGGTGCGGCCGAACCAGCCGACCACATCCGGGATCACGCGCAATTCTCCGGGCGCCAGCTCGAGATCGCGTTCGACAACATCCCAACCGTCGTAATACCTGAGGCGGACGGCATCGGTCTGCGTCGATCGGTTGAGCAGGCCGACGTCGGACCGCCAGATACTGTTACCGACACCGGCGTTGTGGGCCACGGCGGGGATCCAGGACTCGACCGGCGCCGAACCGACCGTCTCGCGTGAGATACCGACCGACTGCCAGAGGTCGTGCGCCGGCCAGCGGTCGATTTCGGGAAGATCATCGAAGTCGTCGACCAGCGGGTCCTTGTTGCTCAGCCAGAAGAAGCCGATACCATCCGTTCGCCAGGCCGCGATGGCGTGCACACCCGGACCGCCGCCTCCGTGTGCGTACACATCGAGGCCGTCATTTGGATCGGTCAGCCAGCCGATGGTATGGCCCGAATCGACAAAGAACTTCTCGAAGATCCATCCGCGTCCGTAGCCCTGCTGTCGAGATGCGCTGAAGGGGAGGGAAAGCATAGAGTCGATGGTGTCGCTCCGCAGCAGCCCGGAGGCATGGGGATGGTCGAAGAGCGCCGTGTAGATCCGCGCCAGATCGGGCGCCGACATCACCATGCCGCCGGCGGCATACGCGTTCTCCCAGCCCATCGCATATGGATCGCCCTCGTAGTCACCGACATAGACGCGCTCGGTCGGTGCGAGGTCGCCGCGCGGGGAGTGGGCCATCCGTGCGCGTCCGACGCCCGCCCGGCGGAAGATATTGTCGTGGACGTACTCGGGGAAATCGACGCCGGTGACCTGTTCGGCCAGCATCTGCAGCAGGAGATAGCCGAAGTTGCAGTAGGCCCAGCGGGTGCCGGGATAGAACTGGAACGGCTCGCCGGTCATGAAGGTGGCGATCTCGTGGCGCGTAGGGGGTGGCAGGATGCCGAGCGCAATCGCCACCCACAGGTCCCGGAAGACCATCGGGTCAATGCCGCCGTTGTACTTGTCCCAACCGACGGTGTGGGTCAAAAGATGGTCAACCGTCACCAGATCGAGCCACGGGTCGGCGGGTTCCCCGGGCGGAGGCTCCAGTCCTAGGGTCTCAGCCACCCGGGTGTCATAGCTGAGGAGCCCATCCTCGATGAGCTGGTGGATGGCAATCGAGGTGATCGACTTGGCGATCGAACCGGTGCGGAAGAGCGAGGTCGGCAACACCGGCTCGACATCGGCCTGGTCCCAGGTGTAACCGCGGGCGTAGACCAGGCGGCCGTTCTTGGTGATCGCCACCGAGGACGCACTGATGTCGTGCCGCACCATCTGGGCGCGGATCACTTCGTCGATGCCGGCGAACCCACGCACTTCCTCGCCGGTAACGGTCCACTGGCGCTGGGCTGAAGCCGATGCGGCCACCATGAGAGCTGCGAATGAAATGGTTGCGGTCTTCAAGAACTGGTGCATGACAATCCTCCCCGACTTCGAATGTGGCTCATTGGGGAGGACGGCGCTTGATGAAATCCTGAGGTCGTGATGAGGGTCTGTTGAGGCTTTTCCCCGTGCTACGATCCAATCTATGAGCCGCGCGGATCGGAATCTGCTCCGTGGTTCTGAGGCGCGATGTTTCGTGCTCATTTTTGCTGCCGCCGCGGCACAGCTGTTGCCTGGGTCTTTGGTGGCGCAGGAGGCGCCGCCGGCGCTTGAGTTCAGCTTCTCCAATCCTGGCGCCCGGAGCATGGGTTTGGGGGGCGCATTCGTTGCTCTGGCCGACGACGCCACCGCCGCCTTCGCCAACCCGGCCGGTCTGGTTCAGTTGTTGCGGCCGGAGGTTTCGGTCGAGCTGCGCCGACGTGACTACTCGATTCCGTTCACGCTGGGGGGCCGGGTATCGGGGGCGCCGACTGGCAACGGCGTCGACACCGTTGACGGCATCCGTACCGCATCCTCGAACCAAACCACATCTGGGGTGTCGTTCCTCTCGTTCGTGTACCCGAGCGCGAGGTGGTCACTCGCCCTGTACCGGCACGAGTTAGCCGATTTTTACATCGTGACGGAAATCAACGGCCTTTTCGGTCTGACCGCGACGGGAGGGACCAGGCGTTACGAAGACCAATGGACGTTCACCGACCTTGAAATCGTCGGAACTGGCGTTTCTGGAGCGTATCGAATGAGTGATCGATTGAGCCTCGGCTTCGGAGTTTCCTACTTCTCCGGAACGGTCGACAACCAGGGTGCGACGTATGCTGCCGACAGCTATCCGGACCCGTCCTGGGAGCGAAACTCGTTCCTTCCCGAGCACAACTGGGTCTCCAGCAGTTTCGTCGTCGACGATGCAGATGCGGGCTTCAATATTGGCGTGCTGTGGCAGTTTGCCGACAGTTGGCGTTTCGGTGGCGTATTTCGTCAGGGGCCGCGCTTCCGCTACGAGCTCTACAACCGAGCCGGGCCATTGAACGAGGCACCGGAGGGCACCATTCTCGAATCGGTGACCTACCGCTCGATCGCGTTTCCGGATGTGTGGGGTCTGGGTTTGGCCTACCGATCGCCAGACGGCGGCCTGACCGTCGGCTTCGAGTGGGATCGGGTGGAATATTCGATCATCGGTGAGACACTCAACTCGCCTTTGCTGGACACGTCGTTGGTGGCGATCGACGACGCAAATGAAGTCCATCTCGGTGCCGAGTATGTCTTCTTGAAAACCAGACCGCTGATTGCGATCCGTGGCGGCGTCTGGCACGATCCTGACCATAGATTCCGCTATCTCGGCGACGATCCGTTCAGCCGGGCGCTGTATCAACAGGGGAAAGACCTCCTCCACGGGACCGTGGGCGTCGGAATCGCTTTCCGTTCGTTCCAGATCGATCTCGGCGCCGACCTTTCGCAGAACGCGGACGTATATGCCCTGTCGGCGATCTACAGCTTCTGAGGAATCACAGATCTTCGCCAATCCGGTGCAGTGCCGCTTCCAGGTCCACAGCGTGCGAAATCCGGTCTTCAGGTTCCTTGGCGAGGCAGCGCAGCGTCAGTGCTGCCAGCTCCCCGGGGATCTCGGGCGTAAGCGTCATCGGGTCCGGTGGCGGAGCGCTCCGTTGCATGGCCAGGATTTCGGCCACCGTCTCGCCCTCGAACGGCCGTCGGCCGGTGGCCATCTCGAAGATTACCAGTCCCAGAGTGTATATGTCGGAACGTTCGTCGAGCTCATTCAAGGCCACCTGCTCCGGAGAGCAGTAGTGCGGTGTGCCGACAAAGACCCCGTGCTGGGTCAGGCCGCGCCCTCCAATCAGGCGCGCGAGCCCGAAGTCGGCGAGGTAGGGTTCGCCCTCTTCGTCCACCAGGATGTTGCCGGGTTTGATGTCGCGATGGAGGATATCGTGGCTGTGCGCCGCCGCCAGTGCTGACGAAAGCTTGGTCGCAAGTCTCAGGACCTCTGGCGCCGGCAACGCCCCGCGCTCCGCAATGACATCCGCCAGCGTCCCGCCCTTGATCCACTGCATCGTGATATAGGTTCCGCCATCGTACGAAGCCAGGTGATAGACCCGGAGGATGTTCGGGTGGGCGATGTCGCGGGACAGGACGATCTCCTGGCGGACGCGCTCGAGTGTGTTGCGGTTGGCGGTGTACTCGGGCTTGAGAAGCTTGACGGCAACCCAGGTGTCGAGGAGCGCATCGCGGGCTTTGTAGACGACGCCGGTCGCGCCGGAGCCAATCTCCTCGTGCAGGATGTAGCGGTTGTCGATGGTCCGAACGGAGATCGTTGGGTCCTCGAGAAGCGACTCGGGTGGCGTTTGTTGTCGTGGTTGGGTAACAGCAAGATCTTCGAGCCAGCGACGGAGAAAAACGCTTGGTAGCACGAAGCTTTGATTGTCGTCACGGCCGATGATCCCGAGGTTTTCGAGCCGATGCAGGGCATCGTGACGGTCGGCGGTGTCGGCCTGAATCACGGCATGAATCGACTCGTCGGTCGCCGTACCCTGTTCCGAAATCAGACGGAGAATCGATTTCTCGGTGGCGGACAGCATTTCAAAATCGACCGAAAAGAAGTAGTTAATCATGCGATCGGTAGCGACCTGCCGACAGGCCTCCTCGAAGTCGTCGAGCTCGAGAAAACGCTTGCAAACCAGCTGAATCAGGTAGGGGTGGTTGCCACAACGGCCACAGATCTCGGATGCAACCGCGTCGTCGATTGCAGGTCGCGACTTTGATGGAAACCGCTCCTGCCGAATGAGGGCGAATGCGTCGTGTGAGGAGAGACCACTGATATAGAGCGGTGGGCTGAAGCCATGGAGAAAGGGCGAGGTGTCATCCCGCTGCTCGGCGAGCTGACACAGGCGGATCGACGAGGTGAGCACCGAGCGGACACCGTCCTGTGACTGCATGGCGCGACGAAGCTTGCGCAGCAGCGCCGGGTCCCGGCGTTGGAGGTTGAGAAGCTCCTCGACCTCGTCGCACAGCAAGAGCAGCGAATGGCCCCTACTGCGAAGCGTACGGCGGAGCTTCGCCATGCTGGCGAACAAATCGTCAGATTCGATTTCGGCGAGCGCGAGACCGGAGGATTCGAGAAGCTCCTCGGCGTCGAGCAGTGCGTCCGAGAACGTGAGGGCCAGCTCCTTGGAGTCCTCGGCCCCTTGAAAGTCCCAGAAAACTGGGACGTAGCCACGGTCCTCCGACGACGTGAGATGTTCGATCTGCTTGAGCAACGAGGTCTTGCCGATGCGGCGTGTGCCGAGCACCCAGAGCGAGTTGCGGGGACCGTCAAGGATCTCTCTGATCAGGGCGTTGCGTCCGTAGAACCGCTCGCCGCGGACCCATTGACCGACGACGTAGGGGATGGCCCGGGCGTCCGTCACGCGGTGCTTCCGGTGACGGCGTCCACGTCGGCGGAGGTGATTTTCCGCCTTCCCTGCTCGTACATGCGGTTGACGAGCGCGACGCAGAGTCGCTGTAAATGGTATGGCTTGCTTTCAGAGAGCTCGATGATCCGGTCGACCACCGCCTGGTCGAGCTTGAATATGCTGCCGATTGGCCGGGTGATAAGCTCGACCGCATCGTCATGCCCGATCGGGGTGACCTCGATCTCTTCGAAGAAGTTGTACCAGGGGCTGCCTTCCTTGTCCCACTGCTTGCGGATC
This sequence comes from Candidatus Sulfomarinibacteraceae bacterium, assembly GCA_963733915.1. GTDB lineage: Bacteria > Acidobacteriota > Thermoanaerobaculia > Thermoanaerobaculales > Sulfomarinibacteraceae > Sulfomarinibacter. The sequence continues at coordinate 144,637 of CAVTEP010000011.1, read as the reverse complement.
TCGACCCCCGACACCACCGCTACGAGGTGTTCGGCAAAGCTCTTCATGAACAGGCTCCGCAGCCGCTGGTTGATCCTCGGGTCATAGGCGTTGAGCTCGTCGACCTCGTCGATCAACAACACCAGCTTGACCTTCTTCGGGCTGCTCCCCTCGAGCGCCTTGATGACCCGGCGAAGGTCGTGGACCAGTTCGCGGTAGCCGTACGCCGACTCCGGATCGAGCCCCTCTCCCGGCCGCATACCGCCGAGAAGCAGCTCCAGCTCGTGAAAGACGTCCTCCGCAAGAGTCGCGAAAAACTGTGACTCGGGGGTCCCCTGGAGATCGACGTAGACGGGGAAAAACCGGTAGACGGGATCGTCAAGCTGCAGGAGCCGTCTTCTGAGATGATGTTGAAGCGACGTCTTTCCAATCCGGCGCTCGCCGTAGAGCAGGAGACTGTTGTTGTGAATTGTCTGGAGGATGCGTTCAACGAGCTGTTCTCTGCCGAAGAACATTTCGGTGTCGAGCACCGGAGCGCCGGCGATAAAGGGGTTGAAACGACGCCTCATGAGCTGACGGCGTCGCTGTGTACGACGGGCCCAAACCCCGGCGAGAATGGCGATGGGAAATAGGGCGACGGACAGCTGGAACCAAAGTGTCCGATAAAAGGGAGCCTCGTAGACCACCATGTACTCGGAGCTCGTCGTCAGTCCCGCCGTGTCGGTCGCCACCAGCTGAAAAGTCGACGGACCATCGACGAGCTTGTCGTCGAGACTGAATTCCGTGATGTAAATCTCACCCACCGGCTGGCTCGTACTGGTGCCCTCGAGCTTTCGATCGATCGGACCCCGGAATTCCACTTCAACGGGCGAGGTGTCGATGACGACTCCGCTCAGCCTGAACTCCGGGCTTCGCACTATCTGCGCACGTGTACCGTCGTCCTGATCAATCCTGAAGTCGGCAAAACGAATCGCCGGTGGGATGTTCTCAACGGTCCGCGAGCCGAGGAGACGACGGCTGATCTGTCCGTAAGAATCTCGAACATGCTCGAGGGCTTTGGCGTTGCCGGGGTCGAGGGCGAGCGCGCGGTTCGCAGCCGAGATCGCGCGCTCGAAGCGTCCCGCTGCGAACTCGGCCTCGGCCTCCGCGAGAGCCTTTCCGAGCGAATCCCGAATCACCGAATCCTGCTGAGAATCGAGGATCCGTTTTTGGAGCGCCAAAGCCTCACGATTCTGGGGATCAACGGCGAGCACCGGCTGCAGGCGATCGAGGGCGTCGGCAAACCGCCCGGTCGATTCGAGATCGCGAGCCCGGTTGAGGCCGGAGACTATTGCCGCCTGCCTGGATTCGGCATCCTCTTCAGCCCGCATTTCTGCCAGGAGTCCATCTTGCGCGAGCGCGAGGAGACGTTGGGCTTCGGGGCCCGGGCGGATCTCCATGGCCTGGCGGAAGAGGCTCGACGCCTCGGCGTAGTTCTCTTCATCAAGACGGGTCCTCCCGCGTCTGATGAATTCCTCAGCCCGGGTGGAGTCGAGCCGTTCGCGTTCCCGCCGGACGACCTCGGTCCGCAGCCCCGTCATCTTGGCGACGGTTTCCGGATTCTCGGGATCGACGGCGAGACCCTCACTGAGAGCCTCCATCGCCTCGGCCAGCCGGCCCTGTCGTTCGAGAATCTCGGCGTCGCGGAGGCTTTTGCGCACGATCAGCGCGATGCGTTCGCCCTCGGCTTCCGCCGCCTCGACGCGGGCGTCGAGGGCCAGGCGGCGATAGCGCTCGAGCTCGGCGAGATCGGACCGCGATGCCTGGATGGCCCCCAGCTGTTCTTCGGTCTGAAAAGCCTGCAGGGCGGCGTCGAGTTGTCCGAGGTGGTAGTAGGCGATACCGAGCTTGAGGTAGGGGAAGTAGGCGATCACCTTCATGCCGTAGGACCGCACCCGCGCGCCGGAGTCCCCCTTGCGCTCGAGCGCCTGTTGGAGTTCCTCGACCGCCGCGCCCCAGTCGCCGTTTTGGAGCGCCGTCTCCGCCCTTGCGTAGTGTTCGTACCAGTAGTCCGCCCACACAGTCGGTGTGGCCGCGACCAGGGTCCATACCAACACGAAAACGCCGATTCCAAAGCGGCTCCGAGTCGCCGCACTGCGAACACGCCGATACCCGCCCGGTGCCCACATCCGATGGTCGTGGGGTTCTGGAGATCTCAAGGCTGCTCCGCGACGAGTGTAACAGCGAAGGAAGCCGTGGTTCGAGTAGCATGAAAGCCATGACGGACGACTCGCAGACCCTGATCGTGGACGGAGTGGCGCTTCAGGTGAAAATTGTGCGCAAGCGGGTCAAGAACATCAATGCCCGCCTCAACGGCTCGATGCTTTCGGTCAGCGCGCCGCGCCGCGTTTCGAAGGCCGAGCTCGAAGCAACGATCGAGCAGCTCGCACGACGACTGGTGCGTCGAACCAGGGCGGACGCGGTCAACGGCGACGGCGGGGCCGAGGTCATCGCCCGCAAGATTGCCGCGCGGTTTCCAGATCCTCCGCGGGTTACCGACGTTCGCTGGGTCACGACCCAGAGCGCCCGCTGGGGGAGCTTCAGCCCGCTGAGCGGCGTCGTCCGGCTCAACGCCACGCTCCGGCTGATGCCACCGTGGGTTCTCGAGGCGGTGGTCGCCCACGAGCTCGCCCACGCGGTGCATGACGACCACTCGCCGGCGTTTTGGAAGCTCGTCAAGTCAGTCTGCCCCCAGACCGACAAGGCGCGTGCCTTTCTCGACGGGGTCAGCTGGCTGGCGGCGTCGTGGCGCGATCTGCCGCCGGTCGAACGAGCCCAGCTTGCCGGCAATCACTCCGACGAAAAAAACTCAGCGTGCCTCGACGCACTCGCGGACCGTGATCGCGGCGGCCAGCGCCGCGACTCCGGTTCGACCGTCGACGATCGGCGCCGGCTCGCCTCGACAGGCGCCGACAAAGGCCTCCAGCTCCGCCTTGAGGGGCTCGTTCTTCGCCACGTCGACGATCCGGGGCGCGATCTCGAAGCCCTCGGGACCGCGGACGAGCTGGGCTGAAGACACGCTCTGCTCGGCGTAGTCGATCGAAAAGTACGACTCGCGGGCGAAGAGACGGAGCTTGCGAATGCGTTCGGCCGACACCCGGCTTGCGGTGAGGTTGGCGACCAGACCGCCCGGGAACTCGACCCAGGCGTGACACAGATCGACCTTGTCGGTCAGGACCGGCACGCCGACGGCGCGGATTTCGGACGGTGACTCACCGGCGACCGCGAAAGTGATCTGCAGGTCGTGGATCATCAGATCGAGGATCACGTCGACGTCGATCGAACGCGCGGTGAAGGGCGAGAGTCGCTGCGACTCGAGGTAGCGGACGTCGCCGGCGAGATCGAGCGCCGCCTGAACCGCCGGGTTGTGGTACTCGACGTGGCCGACGGCGAGAACCTTGCCCCTTGTCCGGGCGAGGGCGACAAGCTCCTCCGCCTCAACGACGGTTGCCGCGATCGGCTTTTCAACCAGCACGTGACACCCGGCTTCCAGCAGTTCGCCCGCGACCTCACGGTGAGTCACCGTGGGAGTCGCGACGACGACGGCATCGGCTCGTCCTACTTCCGAGATCGATCCCAGCGCAGGCACCCCGTGCTCGGCGGTGACTCGGGCCAGGCGTTCGTGGTCGTTGTCATACGCGCCGATACATCGCACCCCATCCATATTGGCGAGGATACGGACGTGATGGCGACCGAGGTGGCCGGTTCCGACAACCGCGGCGGTGATTTCGGTATTGGTCATGAGGCGCAGGATAATACCGCCGGGGCGGGAGTACAATTCGGCGGTTCCCAGAATTCCGGAACGAGTGCGACGGCGAAAGGCGGCGATCCATGCTTGACGTGAAAAAACTGCTGACCGATGTCTTCGATCCCCAGCCCGGCGAGGTCGTGACCTTCGCTGTCGACTTGCCAAGCGCCGGGGTTCCCGACCACGAGGGCTGGCGCGCCCGCCGCGCCATGGCGGAACGCTGGCGCGGGTCGATGCTCGAGCTCGCAGCCGAGCGTGATTTCACGGTCCAACCTCTGCTCGAATTCCAGGCGACCGGCGCCAACAACGCCGACCTGCCGGCAAAGGCAAGAATCGGCGACGAGGAGGTCGAGCTCGAAGAAACCCTCAGGGCTTCGACCCTGGTGGTCGCGATGACCGAGTTTTCGGCAACCGCGCCGCTCGCCAACATCGCTGCCTCCGAGGAGGATTTCCGCGCCGCCTCAATGCCGGGTGTCGAAGAGCGGATGGAGGGCACCGCCCTGGCCGCGGACTACTCCAAGGTGGCTGCGCGGTGCAAGGCGATTTTCGATGCCATGGAGGGCGCCTCGCTGTGCGACGTGCTGTTCTCAACCGGTCACCGCTGCTGGTTTGACCTCAGACACCGCGAGCCGGAGATGGACGACGGCTACCTTCCACGAGGAAAGAAGGGCGACCGGATCATCAACCTGCCCTCGGGTGAAACCTTCATGGTGCCCTACGAAGGCGAGTTCGAGGCCGTTCCCACCCATACCGCCGGTACGATTCCGGTGGTCGAAGACGACGAGTTGGTCCTGTTTCACGTGGTCGCCAACACCGTGGCGGTGGTCGAGGGCGAGGGGCCGGTGGCCGAGCGGTACTCTTCGTTCTTCGACACCGATCCCGCGCGCGCCAACATCGCCGAGGTGGCCTTCGGGGTCAACGACCGGGCCGAGGTCACCGGCTCGGTGCTGGAGGACGAGAAAGCCGGGTTTCACTGGGCATTCGGCCGTTCCGACCACCTCGGCGGGGTGGTCGGGGTGGAGGACTTCGAGGGGCCGGAAACGGTGGTCCATCAGGACATCGTGTATGCCGAGGGTAACCCGGTGCAGGTTGAACGCGCCGTGATCATCCATCCCGACGGGCGATCGGTCGTCGTGATCGATGGGGGCGAGTTCAAGTTTTGACGTTGGAACGTTTGGACGTTAGAACGTTGGAACGTTTGAACGTTGTGGAGTGGGGTATCCTGTCCGTGCGAGTGGGAGGTGGCTGATGGCCGAACAACTCACGCTTTTTGAGGCGGTCGACGAGCGGGGGCCGTACGCGGTCTGGGACCTGATGGACGATGACGAAAAGAAGGCCGCTGCTGTCGCCTTCTGGGACGGCGCCGACAAGGAGAGCCGGTCCGCCCTCGAGATGGCCCTGGCCGCCGACCTCAAGTTCCGGCAGCAGTCGGTCCGCCAGCTGTCGGCGGATAAAGTTGCCGGCCGCCTCGTTCGCCTGGCGGAAAAACTCCCGGAGACGGTGCTCTTCCAGTACCTCTTCCACCTCCACATGGATGGGCGACGGCCACTGATGGGTGGCTATCTGGATGCGGTCGGCCTGCCCCATGACGACGGTGCGCTCGACCTGCCGGACGATTTCGAGGGGCCGGATGCCGCCAAGGTCGAGAAGGCGGCCCGAGAGCTCGCCGCCGCCGAGGGACATCAAGCGCTGGTCTACCTGGCGACGTTGACGGTCGCCGACGGCGAGTTCTGGACCGGGCTCGAACCGGTGCTCAAGGAGTACGGCGCGGACGGCAGCAAGATCTGAAAATTCTCAATTCTCAATTCTCAATTTTGAATTGCCCCACCCACTCCCTCGAATATGGGGAGGGCGGAAGAGAATTGAGAATTGAGAATTGAAAATTAAGAATTCGTGTACGTGGCGCTGTTGCGTTCGGTCTCGTGCACGGTGAGCGCGGTCAACTCGATGCCCTTTGGCAGCTCCGCCGCGACACGCTCGAAAAACACCCGCGCCAGGTTCTCGGCCGTTGGAATGACGCCCGCAAGCCACGGCACCTCGATGTTGAGGTGGCGGTGGTCGACGTCATTCACAACCGTCCGGTTGAGGACCGTCTTGAGGTCCTTCATGTCGATCAGGTAGCCCGATGCGGGATCGACCTCGCCCCGCACCGACGCCTCGATGACGTAGTTGTGGCCGTGCCCGTGCGGGTTGTTGCACTTACCGAAGACGCGCGTGTTCCACTCGTCCGGCTGCGCCGGGTTGTGCAGCCGGTGCGCCGCCTCGAAGTAAACCTTGACCGTAACCGTAGTCGTCATTGCTCTCCCAACAGAGTAGCGCACGCAGACAACGAGATATTCCATTGCGGACGCCAGCTGAGTTTTGAGTTATGAGTTTTGAGTTTTGAGTTGCCACCCACCACCCAGGAATTGAAATCCGTGGCAGCGAATAACTCAAACCTCAAAACTGAAAACTCAAAACTGAAAACTCAGCACTCAAAACTCAAAACTCAAAACTCCGAAACTGATGTAGGTGGGTGGGAGCCTTAGCTCTCATCCTCGAGCCGTCGGTAGAGCCCGGGGCGGCGGTCTTCGAGGAAACCGAACCTGCGCCGCGCCTCGGCGACGACCGCGGCATCCACCTCGCCGATGACAACCCCCTGACTCTCCGCCAGGGTCGCCGCCACCTCGCCCCAGGGGTCGAGGAGGCTGGTGTCGCCCTCGTGCGGGAAGCCCTCCGCGTCGCCGACCCGGTTGACGCCCAGCACCCAGGCCTGGTCGTCGATTGCGCGGGCGGCGAGCAAGGTCCGCCAGGCGTGGGCGCGGCGCGACGGCCAATTGGCGATGACCACGAAAAGGTCCGTCGCAGAAGCGGCGGCGCGAAAAAGCTCGGGGAAGCGGAGGTCGTAGCAGACCAGAGGCGTCACCCTCAGGCCCTCGATCTCGATCGTGTGCAGGTGCTCGCCGGCCTCGAAGTGCTCGGGCTCGCCGGCGGCCGAAAAAGGGTGGATCTTGCGGTAGTTGAGGGCCTCGCTGCCGTCGGGGGCGAAAACCGAACAGGTGTTTACGGGGCGGTTATCGCCGGGCTCCGCAAAGCCGCCGATCACCCACACGCCGAGACGTTCGGCGGTGTCCGCGAGGAAGGCCCGGGTCGCGGGAGCGTGCGCCGCCATCTCCTCGGCGCGCATCGAAAATCCGGTGGCAAACATTTCCGGCAGGGCGAGCAAACGGGCGCCCGCCCGCGCCGCCTCGCGGGCGAGGGGCTGGGCACGGCGGAAGTTCTCGGCCGGGTCCTCCCAGGCGATGTCGAGCTGGAGACCGGCGACTCTCATGGTGGGGGAACGGCCGGGACCGGCACCGTGCAGCCGCGGAGCCGGTCGGCGAGGAGAACGTTGAAGATCAACCGCTGGCCGTCATCCCACCCGCTTTGCCATCGCTTTGGCTGGTCCGCCGGCGCTTGCTTGCGATAGGTGGACACGGAGGCGCGCAACAGCGAACCGCAGTCGCTGACCGCGAAGTCGCTCATCTTCTCGGACCCCGTGGCAAAACCCGCGAGATAGTCGGCATCGTCGTCGAGGTCGTCTGCCGCATCGGCCGCCGCGGCGAGCGCGCGATCGATGCCGTCATACACCGCAATGTTGGTCTGTTCCGCCTGCCAGATCGCGTGGAGCAACAGGGTGTCGTCGTAGCCGTCCGGCAAGGCTTCGGTCTCGCGCCCGTTCCAGGCATCAGACGATTTCGCCTCGTCGTAGGATACGAACAGGCTGAGGTGTTCGCGAATCGAGGTCAGCAGCGCTTCAACGTCGGCGTTCTTGATCTGCTCTCGCGGCACATACACCATCAGCTGGACTTGACACCGACGCTGGTCGTAGAGTTCGAAGGGCCCGTCCATATGGGCAACGAGGAGAGGCGCGGCGAGGGACAACATGAGGTCGACCCGTTGGTGTTTCACCTTGACATTGTCGATCTTGACAAGCTCGCCCGCGTCGAATCGATGGACCGCCTTGCTGGCGACGCCCGCGGCTCTGACCTCGTTGTCCGAGTAGGTGCCGGCGCACGACGAGTAGACCTCGAGCTCGAGCACGCCCCAACCACCCTTGAGCTCAGAGTCGAGGCGGTCGCCGAGCTCGGAAGCGCCGGCTGCCGAAACGCTCAACAGCGCAAGGGCGACCGGAACCAGAAGACGAATTCGGTAGGGCATCGCAACCTCCATGGCCATTCTCGAGGCTATCACGCGGTTCTGCCATAATGCGCCAATCATGGAGGCCCGGATCCACGCCCGGTTCCCAGACCCACCTGCCCCGAGGCGACGCCCGCGGACGCCCGCGGTATCGATCATCATCGGTCTCAACGTCCTGGTCTTTCTCGCCTGGCAGGCGGCGTCGGTCCTGCCCGTCCTGCAGCGATTCATGGAAGCCAACTTCCTCGTCAGCACCCTTCATATCGTGCACGGGCGGGTGTGGACCCTGGTCACCGCGGCCTTCTCCCACAGCGAGATCTGGCACCTGGCGATCAATATGTTCGTGTTGTGGAGCTTTGGCACCGTGCTCGAGCGAATGTGGGGGTCGCGGATCTTCGTGTTTTTCTACCTCGCGGCGGCCGTGATCTCCTCCATCAGCCACTGCGCGGTGTCGTCCTTTCTCATGGGCAGGGACGACATCCTCGCCCTCGGCGCTTCCGGGGCGGTGAGCGGGCTGCTCCTCGCCTACGCCCTTCACTTTCCTCGCCATAAGATCCTGCTCTTCGGCATCGTCCCGGTGCCGGCGCTGGCCGGTGTGCTCGCCTTCGTCGGCCTCGACCTCTGGGGACTCATGATGCAGGGGCGGGGAGGCGGTCTGCCGATCGGCCACGGCGCCCACCTCGGAGGCGCCCTTGCCGGTGCGCTGATGTACTTCCTCTACCTGCGTTCTACCTTCCCGACGCCGGCTGTGCCCGCCCCCGGCCCGATGCCGAGGACCCAGGTGCTGACCCCCGACGAGGCGCGCGAGTTCGAGCGCATCCGGATCAAGATCGAAACCACGGGCCCGCACACCCTGACGCCGAAGGAACAGGATTTTCTCAACCGTCTGCGGGCTCGTGTCCTGCAGATATCGCAGTAACGACCGCGAGGGCGTTGCTTGCCGCTTGGCATGGTGCCGGGTACCATGTCACGACTGACCGATCATCGATCCGACCGAGGGGGCACCCATGGCGCGTAGCGAACGCGAGATCCGGTTGGAAGTATTCAACTCCTTCAAGGACCTTTATGCAAGCGCACCGATTCGGCTCATGAGCCATGCGGTCAACGCCATGCGTTCCATGGGATACAACGATCTCGCTTCTGCCATCGGTGACCTTGATCGGCGTACGGTTCCTCCCGACGATTCTGAGGACCCCTGCCTCCGGCACGACTGGTACAGTGTGCTCATGTCCGCCTTCGAGTACGTCGGCGGTTGGGTGCGGCAGCTGAGCGCTCACCCCATGGGTTACAACCTCGCTTCGATCGGTTATCCGATTGTCACCCGCTCCTGGGGCGCCATGTGGTCGCGTCAGCTCGGCATCGATTTCAGGAATGAGGCCCACTCACCGCCGCAGATCATGGCCTTCCACGGCGGCAATCAGGCGTTGCAGGCCGCTTTCCAGGGTTTGGCAGAGGCGCGCCGAAACCGTGTCGGAACGGGGAGCCCGGCCACCGTGCTGGTGCCCATCCCGACCTTCACCTGCCCGATGGACCAAATGGCCTTGCTGGGGATGAGGGTGGCGTTCCTGCCGCCGGGCCGTGCCGACATGGACCCGAGCCCTGACGACCTCCATCAGGTACCCGACAACGTCGATATCGACGCCGTTTACCTGATGCCGATCAACAACCCGACTGGCCGCACGCTTCCGCCGGAGCAGATGCGAGCGTTCGTCGATGCGTTCCTCGACCGCTGGCCCGGCGCGTTGGTGATCCTGGATTCTGTCTACGTTCGCCTCCACCCGCAGTACCGTGAGCTGTTGGCCTGGTATCGAGACGATCCGCGTTACGCGGATTCGATCCTTTTTATCGACTCGCTGTCGAAGACTCACGGAGTCACCGGACTTCGTTCGGGTGCCATCCTGACTCGTTCGTCAACCCCGCGGGACGGGATCGTGCGCTACGCCCAGAACGTCATGGCTGGACCTTCGAACGCCGTCCAGGCGGCGACCGCCGCGCTTCTCGCCCCCTTCCTCAGTGGCGACAACGAAATGGTCGAGCATCGCATCCGGCTGCAAATGCGCATTGGACGCCACCTGCAACGTCGGCGCCGCCTTCTGCTGGGCGAGGCCTTCAACCGTTACCGGGAGTTGCTCGACTCCGAACAGCCGCTCCTGCCCGACCCTGAAGGATTCGATTGGGAAGGGTCTATGTACGCCGTTCCGAAACTGTCGGCGCGTTGCCTCGAGCTTGGTGACAAATCCGGTGTTTCGCCGACGGTCGCCTTCTACCTCGAGACCGGGATCGGCGGCGTGCCCCTCGAAGGCTTCTGCCGCAACCCGAATCTCGAACGCCATGGGCTGGTCGTCAACGCCGACTCGCCCCGCTTGGCAGAGTTTCAGAACGAGGCCCGCAAGTATGTCCGATTGTCGTTTGGCATGACTCCTCCGCCTCGCGGCGGCGGTTAAGGGTCAAGAGTCAAGAGTCAAGACCTGACCGTCAGCACGACGATGGTGGAAACGTCTTAACTCTTAACCCTTAACTCTTTACGTGCTTCGGCGCTCACCCGGATTCGGTGTGACCGCACTGACAGCGAGCGCGGCGAGGCCGGCAAGGACGAAGGCGGGTACCAGCTCGTAGAGATTTTCGAGTCCCCATCGTTGCACCAGCCACCAGCTGATGACGGTGAGCAATGTGGCGATGACCACCGCAACGTTGTCGCCGTCGGCAAATGCGCGCGTGAGCCGGCCGAGCACGAGGATCGCCACCCCCGCGAGGAGGGCGATCCACCAGACGCGGGCGAAGCTCTCGGAGTTCGCGGTCGCGTCGCGGCCGAGCTTCCAGGCAACGGTGACTCCGGTTCCGGTCAGCATGGCGGCGAGGGCGCCAAAGCGGTTGGTTCCCCGCCCCGCCAGGGCGAGCAAAACCAGCGGCGCGAAGGCGGCGCCGAGCCCGGACCAGGCAAAGAGGACGAACCAGAAGACGAGCCGCACGTCGGTGAGCGCCACCAGGATGCCGATCAGGCCGACTACCGCCACCGTCCAGCGGCCGAGGACCAGGCTGCGACGATCGTCGCGGGCCCGGCCGAAGGTTTCCTCGACCACATCGTACGAAACCGCGGATGCGGCCACCAACAGCTGCGAGGAGACAGTCGAGAGAATGGCGGAGATCACCGCCGCCAGCAGCAGACCCGCCACCACCGGGTGTACGAGCGTGAGGGCCAGGGCCATCAGCGCCTGCTCACCGTCGGCAAGGCCGGGTAACATGACCCGCCCGACCAGGCCGACGAGACCGGCGCCGTAAAAGACCGCCACCCCCCACATCATCGCGATGACCTGCAGTCGTTGGATTTCTCGATCGTCACGCGCCGCCATGTAGCGGGTGATGACGTGCGGCATCCCGGGGTAACCGAGGCCGATGCCGAGTTGACCGATGACGAAACCCCAGAGAGCGGGGCCGAGCCGGTCGCCGCCGGCGGTGAGCAAATGGGGATCGATGGATCCGAGGCCTTGGACGAGAGCGCCAAAGCCGCCGATTCCTGCGATGGCATAAAGCGGCAGGGCGATGAGCGCGCCCGCCACTAGGAGCCCCTGAAAGAGGTCGGTCCAAGCGACCGCGCGGAAGCCGCCGAGAGATGTGACGAGGATGATGACCGCGGCGCCGATCACCACCCCGAGAACATAGCCGCTTCGCCCTTCGAGCCCGAGCGACGATGAGAACGCCTTACCGGCGGCGGTCAGTTGTGCCGCCACGTAGCCCATCATGCAGATCAGGATGATGGTCGTTGCGGTCAGCCGGAGGACGTTGTTGGGATCCCCCCAGCGGCGGGTGATGACGTCGGTGAGGGTTACCGAGCTCTGGTTTGCGGAGAGAGGCCGCAGCCGTGGCGCCACCAGGTAGACGTTGACCAGGTATCCGAGCAGACAGCCAGGGGCGTACCACAGACCGGAGATGCCGTAGGTGAAGGTCATCCCGACCGCGCCGAGCGTGACCCAACCGGACTCGGAGCTGGCGGTTGATGAGATGCCGGCCGACCACGCACCCAGCGAGCGTCCGGCAAGGTGGAAGTCCTCGCCGCCGTGGGTCCGCCGCGCCGCCCGCCAGCCGATCAAGAGCAGAACGCAGAGGTAGGCAACCATGACCGCGGCGACGGTGGCGAGCGTGGAGCCCTCGATCGGGGACATCACTCGGGCTCCTGTCTGCGGGCGTCGAGGAGATTCTCGACGATCACCAGAACCACAAGCACCACCGGGAAGATCCACAAGAGCAGATGGGCGCCGAGGGTCAAGCTATGATCCTGCATTCCTCCTCCATCTGCGCCGAGTTTACCCTGACCGCCGCACCCCGCATCGTTCAAACGTTCGAACGTTAAAACGTTCAAACGTGAGTGGTGGTATGGGCGGATGTTACACTCCCCGCACCATCTGGAGGCGCGATGAGACGACAACCATTTCTGAGCACCCTGGTCCTGGCCTTCGCCATGGCGTCATTGCCCGCATTTGCCGGCGAACCCGTCCATGTCCTGATTGCCAACGACGACGGCATCGACTCGCCGGGGCTCGCCGCCATCGCGAAGGTTCTCGCCGCCGACCCGGCCTACCGGGTCACCGTTGTCGCGCCGAAACACCAGCAAAGCGTCTCGGGTCACGGTCTGGTGACACGGTCCGATGTGGAGGTGGTCGCGCACGAAGAGGTCGGCGGATGCACGGCGTGGTCGGTCGACGGAACGCCGGCCACAGTGGCCCGACTCGCGCTCACCGCCCTCTTGAAGGAAGATCCCCCGGCCCTGGTCGTGTCGGGCATCAACCATGGGGAAAATGACGGACTCGGTGCCTGGACCTCGGGCACCATTGCGGTGGCGCGGGAGGGCGCCTACGCTGGCATCCCTTCGATCGCGGTGTCGTTGCAGCTCGATTGGGCCGATCCGCAACCTGATTTCATGGCCGCTGCGCGCTGGGCAAAACCGGTCATCGACGCGGTGCGCGAAGAAGGTCTGCCGCCCGGCATCTACCTCAACGTCAACGTTCCCCTCGATCCGACGGCGATCCGGGGTTACAAGGTGGCGCGAATGGGTCTCGACCGTTCGGAGGAAGCCGGCTACCTGCTGTCGCGAGCGGACTCGGATGGTACCCGTTGGTACCTCAGCCGCTGGAAACCGCCGCTGGAGACCGAGGCCGGAGGAGATACACACGCCCTCCACGGCGGCTGGGTGACGATTGTACCGCTCGGCCTCGACCAGACCGCGGAGATTGCGTTTCCGCTCCTGCAGCAATTCGAGCTCCAGGCGCCCCCGCCCTGAGCTGGAGGCTGCTGAAGGCCCGGGCGGTGTCGAGAAACCACAGAATTCCTTTTAGGCGTTGACACTTCGGACCCGTCGCCCTAGAGTTGGGGCCCCCTTTTCGAAGGGATGTGGTGCGCGCTGAGGCCCGTCGCGCAGCGCTGCAGGAGGAGATGAATGGGACGCCGGATTACGCGCAAGCAACTGAAGAAGGACGACGAGTTCGTCTCTGCGGCGGAAGTGATCTTCCGTTGGATCGCAGACTACTGGCGACCGATCGTCGCCGGCATCTCTGTCGTGGCCGTCGTGGGGCTCCTGTGGTGGGGTGTCAGCGAGTGGATGGGCGCGCGCACCGACGAGGCGTCGCTCCTCCTGAACACCGCCACCATGACCTTGGAAGGTGGCGCGCCCCCCGGGTCGATCGTTCCCGCCGGCAGCATCGATGCCGCCGAGCCGGAGTTCCGTCAAGTCGTGGACAGCTATGGCTCGACGGACCAGGGCGACATGGCGCGGCTCTACCTGGCCCGGATCGACCTCGGCCGGGGCAAGACAGATGCCGCCCGCGCGGTCCTCGTCGAGCTCGCCCAGAAGCACGGCGACGACGTCATCGGCCGGCTGGCCACCCTCGATATCATCAACCTCCGCATCGCCTCCGGTCAGAGCGCCGAGGTGGTGGTCGATCTCGAGGCCATTGTCGCCGGTCGAAACCGCAGTCTGCCGCGTGACGTGGCCCTATACCGTTTGGGCGAGCTGCTCGTGGAAGAAGGTCAGACGGCGGAGGCGAAGCGGTACTTCGAAATGCTCCTCGAGGAGTTTCCAGAGTCGCCGTACCTGGGCGGTGCGCAGCAGCGGCTCGCCGAGATCGGATAGGCCCCGGTCGACGTGGCGCTTTCGGTAAACTTCGTCGAGGCAATCGCGGAGAAGCGGAACGGCGGTGCCCTTAGCCGCGACCAGGTCACCGCTTTCGTGCGCGGCGCCAGTGACGGCTCGTTACCCCCAGAACAACTGGCGGCAATGCTGATGGCCATCTGTTGGCGTGACATGAACGCCGACGAGACCAGGTGGTTGACCGAGGACATGCTGCACTCGGGCGAGGTGTGGGACCTCGCCATGGACTGCCCGGGCGTTGTCGACAAGCACTCAACGGGTGGCGTTGGCGATACCGTATCGTTGGTTCTGGCGCCGCTGCTGGCGGCGGTCGGTGTGCCGGTGGCGATGATGGCAGGACGCGGGCTCGGTCACTCACAGGGGACCCTCGACAAGCTCGATGCGGTTTCGGGTTGGAACTCGACCCGCGATCGGAACGGGACCCTCGCCCTCATCGATGATTGCGGGGCGGCGATCGTCGCCCAGAGCGACAACATCGCTCCGGCCGACCGAACCCTGTACGCGTTGCGCGATGTGACAGCCACCGTGCCGTCGCTGCCGCTGATCGTCGGTTCTATCATGTCGAAAAAGCTCGCCCTTGGCGCCGGCGCACTGGTCCTCGATGTCAAATGGGGCTCGGGCGCCTTCCGCAAGACGATCGCCGAGGCGACCGATCTCGCCGTCGCGCTCAGGGGTGTGGCCCTCGACACCGGGGTTCGCTGCGAGGCCCTGATCACCGACATGAACCAGCCGCTTGGACCGGCCCTCGGTACCGCCTGCGAGGTGCGGGAAGCGTTGTCCGTGTTGGCTGGCGGCGGTGATCGATACCTGCGTGAGGTGACGCTGCGTTTGTGCCGCGAGGCGATGGTCTTTGGCGGAATGGGCCCGGCGGAGGCGGAGACTGCTCTCGAGAGGGCATTGGCCGATGGATCGGCGCTTGCCGCCTGGGAACGGATGGCGGTGGCGCACGGCGGCGATCCTGACCCGGAGCGGCTTGCCGTCCCGCGTGCGACCTTCGAAGCGAAAGCGCGGGAAGAGGGTTTCGTGGTCGCCTGCGACGGCGAGGACCTCGGTCGGGTGGCGGTGGAAGCCGGCGCCGGCCGACTCCGCGTCGACGACGAGCTCGCGCACGGCGCCGGGGTCCTCGTCGGGGCCCGTATCGGAGACCGCGTCGAGGTGGGTCAACCGCTGGCGACTCTTCTTCTCGGTGAACGTGAGGTTGACCAGTCTCAGCTCGTGGAACGGTTGCGGAACGCTTTCACGATCGGAGCCGAGGCGGTCGATCCACCCGCCCTGATCCTCGGCACTGTCGACGAACTGTGACCGCCGCCTGTCGGTTGGCGGCGCTGCGCGACAACGTTAAGACGTTACCTGCCCACCCAAGCCATGCGACTCACCCCGAATGGGCGATGAGGTAAAACGTTCTAACGTTCAAACGTTTCAACGTTCTAACGATGCTTGTGACCTTTCTGCTCCTTTGCAACCTGAGGCTATACTGGATTCCCAGGACGGAGGTGAGATGGCTGATCGGAAACGGGCGCTGGTGACCGGTGGCGCGGGTTTTCTCGGGTCCCATCTGTGCGGGCGACTGCTCGACGAGGGCCTCGAGGTTGTGTGTATGGACAATCTGATCACCGGCTCGCTCGACAATATCGAGAATTTTTTCGGCCGTGACGGTTTCTTTTTCGTCCACCACGACGTCACCAACTTCATCCACGTCGCCGGTGAGCTCGACTACATTCTCCACTTTGCCTCACCGGCGTCGCCCATCGATTACCTCAAGCTCCCCATCCAGACACTCAAGGTCGGTTCGCTGGGAACCCACAAGGCTCTCGGTCTGGCCAAGTCGAAAGGGGCACGTTTTCTGCTCGCCTCGACGTCGGAGACCTACGGTGATCCGCTCGTCCACCCGCAGCCGGAGAACTACTGGGGCAACGTCAACCCGGTTGGTCCGCGCGGGGTTTACGACGAGGCCAAACGGTTTGCCGAAGCGATCACCATGGCCTACCATCGACACCACGGTGTCGACACCCGCATCGTCCGCATATTCAACACATACGGGCCGCGGATGCGGGCGGGCGACGGCCGGGTGGTGCCGACCTTCATCTGCCAAGCACTGGCGGGCGAGCCGTTGACCGCATTTGGCGACGGTTCGCAGACGCGTTCGTTTTGCTTTGTCAACGATCTCATCGAAGGCATCTGGCGGCTGCTCAACTCGGGTTACACCGATCCCATGAACATCGGCAACCCGGCCGAAATGACGGTGCTCGAGTTCGCGCGCGAAATCATCCGCATCACCGGCTCCACCTCCCAAATCGTCTTTGAACCATTGCCGGAGGACGATCCGAAGGTGCGGCAGCCCGATATCTCGCTTGCCCGCGAAGTCCTGGACTGGGAACCTCAGGTGCTGCTCGCCGACGGTCTCAAAGAGACGATCGCCTACTTCGCCCGCTGAACCGAGCAG
The DNA here is from genome assembly GCA_963733915.1 of Candidatus Sulfomarinibacteraceae bacterium. Classification (GTDB taxonomy): domain Bacteria; phylum Acidobacteriota; class Thermoanaerobaculia; order Thermoanaerobaculales; family Sulfomarinibacteraceae; genus Sulfomarinibacter. The sequence continues at coordinate 128,128 of CAVTEP010000011.1, read as the reverse complement.
GCCCGCCCCTCCAGGTGGGCTGTGGGGCCACCCATCCTCCCCCGGGCGGGTTCGAGTTGCGGGATCTTCCGTCCTCTCTCATGCCGGCGTCGGCGGCCGGACGTATGCTAGCCCGCATATCTCACCAGCTTTCTGCTGCGGCCGGCGATGCATCGCACCCAGCGGTGCTTTCTCCGCTCGGGGTGCTCAACGTACTGCTGAGTACGTCTCCGCGCCCCTCGAGTCGAAAACCCCACTGGGCACGGCGCCTCGCCGTCCTCGCGACGAAACCCGGTGAGAAATGCGGGCTAGCTCGAGTTGGGCCGGAGACGTCGCAACCACAAAGCCACAAAGACACAAAGAAAAACACAAAGGAAATCATCTTGGTGAAATCCTTCGTGGCTTCGTGTCTTTGTGGTCGCGATTCATAAAAAACCGCGAGTCGACATCGACCTCCGATGTCTTGTAGGAGGCCCGGCTCGTAGCCCATGGCTCACAGCCAAGATGAGCGATGGGACGGTGTCTTCGCTCTCAGCCGTTCTGGCGCGGCTTTTTCATCAGCAGACCCTTGAGCTCATCCATGAATTGGTTGATGTCCTCGAAGCGGCGGTAAACGCTGGCGAATCGGACGTACGCTACCTGATCGAGACGCCGCAGCTCCTCGATGACCATGTTGCCGATCTCCTCGGTCGACATCTCACGCACCTCGCGCGCCGCCAGCATCGATTCCACGGCGTCGACAATGCCGACCAGCTCGATCCGCGGAACCGGCAGCTTTTCGCACGCCCGGAGGAGGCCGTTGAGGAGCTTTTCGCGGTCGAAGTTCTCCCGTCGACCATCCCGCTTGACCACCGTCGCCGGCAACTCGTCGACCCGTTCGTAGGTGGTGAACCGGCGCCCGCATCCACCGCACTCGCGGCGACGACGGACCTCGGAACCCGAGCGGACGTCGCGCGAGTCGACGACGCGATTGTCGGCGTGGCTGCAGAAAGGACAGTTCAACTGTCGATCGCCTCGCTCGACACCGCGTCGACATCGTGCAGGTTGACGCCCAGGAACGGCAGACACAGAAGGCCGATGATGGTAATCGGTACGAAACAGATCGCGTGATAGGCGATCGCAATTCCAGTCGCCTGATTGAGGCCGATGCCGAAGAAGAGCGTCATCCCGACTTGAGTCGCCTTGTGAAAGCCGCCAACACCGCCGGGTGTGGGAACCGCAAGGCCGATCACAGCCAGGGTAACGATCAGATACGCCGCCCGCAACGGAAGGTCGATGTCGAAGGCGAGCAAGGTGAAACGCACCTGCCAACAAATGACGTACCACATCGCAATCGAAGCGACCATCGTGACCAGGAGATCGCGCGGGCGTTGGAGCACGCGCAGGCCGTCGAGGAAGTGGTTGAAGAAGTTGATCGCCGGCTGACGCCAGGATGATCTGACCCAGGTCAACGGTCGTGCGAGGAGGTCGACGAAGCGTTCCTGGTAGCGGAACAGCCCGAGCAGGATAAGTGTGCCCACCAGGAGCCCAGCGCCGGCCACGTAGCCGCTGAGAGAGAGCACCTCGAGGCTGCGCCGGGCCTGCTCGCCGAGCTCGGGCATAAAGGGCGGCCAGATGATGAATATGAGGAAAAAGAACACGACGGTCCAGAGATCGAACACCCGTTCGGTGAGGATCGAAGCGAGGCTCGCCGAGACCGGGAACTTCTCCCGCCGCGCGAGAAGGACCGGTCGGATGAGATCGCCCATGCGCGCGGGCAGGAGCGAAAGCGCGGCATAACCGACCGCGGTGGTGAGAAACACGCTCGAATACCGGACGCGGGCGACCGGACGGAGAATGAACTGCCAGCGGAGAGCGCGCATCAAATAGGCGAGCAGCGCCACAATGCAGGCCGCCAGCAGCATGATGGAATCCGCTCCCGCGAGCGACTGTGCGACTTCCTGAAAATTCACGTTCCACAGGAACACCGCCAGCAGCACGACCATGAGCAGCAGAGAGACACCGATGCGGATGCCACGATTCGCCATGGGCCCTAGGGTAGCTGCATGTCACGGCGTTCACAACGGTCTACGTTTGAACGTTTGAACGTTAGAACGTTGAAACGTTGTCGGCCCAGTTCGCTATGATCCTCTCGTGGAGTCTTCAGTTGGTCATCACCTCGTGAGTGTGAGGTCGCATCCGCTGTGCTTGGACCACCGGCCGGGGCTCGGACACCCGGACACTGCCGAGAGGGTCAAGGTGGTGCTTGACGCGCTGTCGGCCCGCGCCGAAGGACGATGGGTTGTCGATTCCGAGAGTCCGCTCCCCCGCGAGGAGGACACCATCGGCGCCCTCGCATGGATTCACGACTCGGCCCATATCGCCCGTGTCCGCGAAGCGTCGGAACGAGGCAGCGGTTGGCTCGACTCACAGGATTGCGGTGTCTCCTCCGGCACCTTTGCAGCATCTGTCGCCGCCGCCGGACTCGCCCTGCAGGCGTCCCTCGACCTCGTCAACCGTCGTCTCGATCGTGCTTTCGTGGTCGCCCGTCCGCCGGCGCACCACGCTGGACGCGACCGTGCCTCCGGCTACTGCTTCTTCAACTCGGTGGCGCTGGCGGCGGAGGTCGTCGTTCGCAGCTGGGGGCGTCCGGTCGTTATTGCGGACTTCGGCGCCTTTCACGGCGATGCTACCCAACGGCATTTCTACTCCCGCGGCGACGTCGGATTCGTGTCGGTTCATCGCTACCCGGCGTTTCCCGGCACCGGTGGTGCGGACGAAGTCGGGGACGGGGAGGGTCGCGGAGCGACCCGAAACCTGCCGCTCGCGGGTGGGGCGGACGACGCTGTTTTTTGCACCGCGTTCGCTGATGCCTTGGACGAGGTTTGCGGTCGGCTGCAGCCGGCCGCGATTCTGGTGTCGGCGGGATTCGACGCCCACCGTGACGATCCGATGGGGGGAATGTCGGTGACCACATCGGGTTTCGGGAGGCTCACAGCCGCAGTTGTCGGTGCCGCTTCGATGTGGTCCAGCGGTCGCGTGTTGTCCTTTCTCGAGGGTGGATTCAATCTCGAAGCGTTGGCACAATCCGCTCGTATTCACGTCGAGGAATTGGCCAAAAGGTCGAAGGAATAATCCACGCGGATTTGTCGAAGCTCGAGGTGATCTACGTCACCTAGACGACGCGATCAAAGCCCGATTTTATTGCAGTTGTGGGCCGAAACTCCTTCATTTTCCATCTTTTATTTGACCGTCGATATGCCTTGGTATATCATTATTACGTTCGTAGATTACCTGCCCGGAACTTCGGTCCAGAGGAGGACACGCAATGCGTTACAAAGGAACCGTCGGAGCGGTTGTACTGCTGACTCTACTGTTGCCGATAAGCGCCGTTGCCGAGACCATTTTCTGGCTCGATACGCCGGCCGATGGTGCGACGGTTTTCGGTCTTGTGGAGGTCACCGGTTTCGTCGTTGATAACGGCGAGCAGTGCGGCCCACAGTGGACGTGGCAGTCCTGTCAATGGGCCGACGCTTTGGTCAGCAAAATCGATCTTTACGTCGACGACGAGTTCGTCGCAACGGCCGATTTGGACCAGCCCCGGTACGACGTCCTCCAGGCCTATCCGTGGTATGCGGGCACTCCGTATGGGCGTCCCGGGTTTGCAACCTCCTTTGACTCGCGGGACTACTCCGACGGGTCTCACACCCTCTACGTGCTGGTCACCTTCAGTGATTCGTCGACCGCCGAATACGGGCTTCGTTCCGTGAACATCAATAACGACCTCAACCAGGCGCCGTTTGGAGAGCTCGAGCTCCCGGGTTCCAATCAGCCGATGAACGGGGTCTTCCCGGTCACGGGATGGGCTCTCGACGACGAGGACGTCGCCTATGTCGAGATCATGGTCGACGGACTGGCGATGGGCAATGCGGTCACCGGGGTTCATCGGCCTGACATCGCGCATCGTTTTCCGAGTGATCCCGATGCGGAGTATGCCGGTTTCGTCCGCATGCTCAACACCACCGTACTCAACAACGGCATCCATGTTCTGGCCGTGCGGGTGGTTGACAACGAGGGAGCATCGCGGGTGATCGGCCGCCGTTTCGTCCAGACTTTCAACACCGGTTCCAATTTGCCGCCCTTCGGCGCGATCGATTGGCCGGTGGACAACCACGTCATGTTTGCCGACGGCTGTGAACCGGTCAACGGCGTCCTGCCTCCGTGGTCGGGTGATGTCTACGACGATCCGGACAACGTGGAGATGGTCATCGGGTGGGCGCTCGACGTCGGTTCGCGCACCGATCTCGGCGGCGTTTCCTATGTCCAGCTCCTGCTCGATGGCAACATCATTTCGGACACCAACGAGGGCAGCTTCTATTGGTCGCCGGCGGATTACGATTTCAACTATCTGGGTCACGCCCGGATGGACATCCACAACCTGTATGTCGATGTGCCGGTCTCGAAGCACAGCGGTTTCTCGTTCCTGCTGGACATCAACTATTTGATCCTGGCCCGCGGCTACAGCGAGGGTCTGCACCTGCTCAAGGTCCGGGCGGGTGACCGCGAGAACAACGTTACCGATATCGCCCAGGTGCCGGTGATTTTTGACTGCAACGACGACGGAGACGATCCCTCTTGGGGCGATATCTGGACCCCGACAGCCATGGAGGTGGTGGCGGGAACGGTCGAGGTCACCGGCTTCGCCATCGACACCCGGGCCTTCGATCAGGTCGAGATCTGGGTCGATGGCGTATACATCGGTGACGCCGTCCACGGCCTGGCAACGCCGGGTCTGGGCGCGATGTATCCCTGGATGCCGCCGTTCCCCACGAACTTCGCAGGCTTCGAGTACGAGCTCGACACGGTCGCCGCAAACCTCGCCGACGGCGAGCACAGCCTCGTGGTGTGGACCCAGGACAACCGCGACGGGCGCAGCATCATCGGTGAGCGGCGCTTCGTTCTCGACAACCAGCATCCGCCTATGGGTCCCTGATCGGGGACTTTTCCCGTGGAACTGCGAAACCCCGCCTCGGCGGGGTTTCGTGTCTCTGCAATTCCTCCAGCCGCAGCAGGAAACTGCTGAGATATGCGGACCTGATGGCGGCTGGAGGAATTGCGGGGCTACAATACCGCCACACGGGAGGTGTCGGTGAAGGCCCTGTACTTCGAGGAGCACGGCGGACTTGACAATCTGATCTTCGGTGAACGCCCCATGCCCGAGCCGGGAGCCGGCGAGGTCCGGGTACGGCTCAAGGCCGCAGCCCTCAACCATCTCGATCTGTTCGTTCTCGCCGGGATGCCAGGCATCCCCATCGGGCTGCCCCACATCGGCGGCGCCGACGGCGCGGGAGTCGTCGATGCGGTAGGCCCGGGCGTCGAGGGGGTCGAGCCCGGAGCCGAGGTCGTTTTCGACCCGGGGTTGTCGTGCGGCCGCTGTGAGTTCTGCCTCAAGGGAGAACAGAGCCTCTGCGTTGGTTTCGGAGTTCTTGGTGAGCACTCGGACGGCGCCTTTGCCGAAGCCGTCGTGGTGTCGTCAGGCTCGCTGGCGCCGCGTCCGAAGCACCTTTCGTTTGAAGAGTCGGCTGCCCTTGGCCTCGCGCATCTGACCGCGTGGCGCATGCTCATCAATCGGGGCGGCCTGCGGCCCGGTGAGACGGTGCTCATTCACGGCATCGGCGGCGGCGTGTCGCTCGCCTGTCTGCAGCTCGCCAAGCTCGCGGGCGCGCGCGTCATCGTCACATCGCGGGCCGAAGAAAAGCTCCGTCGCGCGATCGATCTCGGTGCGGACGAGGCCCTGCCGGCGGACGACCAGGTTGCTCGCGGGGTGCGCGGATTGACCGCCAAACGTGGCGCCGACGTCGTGGTCGACTCGGTCGGCGCCGCGACCTGGATGCAATCGTTGAAGGCGGCCGCAAAGGGTGGGCGTATCGTCACCTGCGGCGCCACCTCCGGGCCCAACCCGGCCGAGGAAATCCGGCTGATCTTCTGGAACCAACTGACGATCATCGGTTCCACCATGGGGTCACGCGAGGATTGGCGGCGGATGACAGCGGTCGTCGCCGAGCACGAGCTGCAACCGGTAGTCGACTCGGTGCATCCTCTGGCCGAGGGCCGGTCGGCCTATGCACTCATAGAGCGGGCGGAGCAATTTGGTAAGATCGTGCTGTCCATCGATGGCTGAGTCGATCGCGAATTGCCGCCGACCGGCCCGCATCCCCCGATTCGACATATCGAAAACGGCACGGGGTCAGAACGAATGATCGAAGCCATGGGTACGCCACATCAAGAGATCCCTGCCCCGAGGGTCCTGACCCGTTCACAGCACCGGCTGTCTCGGCAGAACATCAACCCGGAGGCACTCAAGGTCCTTTATCGCTTGCACCGTTCAGGATACACAGCGCATCTGGTCGGCGGCAGCGTCCGCGACCTGCTCCTCGGTAATCGTCCCAAGGACTTTGATGTCGCGACCAACGCTCGCCCGCAGGAAGTCCGCCGGTTGTTCCGCAACTCGCGCATCATCGGGCGGCGGTTCCGGCTGGTGCACGTTTTTTTTCGCGGCAGCGTCGTCGAGGTCGCGACATTTCGTGCCAGCCCGGAGCCGCCGGAAACTCCCGACGATTGGGAGGAGGGTGCCGCCGAGCAGGCCGAGGAGGATGCAACCACCGACCGTCCCCATCCGCCGCCTGAGGAAGTCGTCTTTGGTACACCCGCCGAGGATGCGCGCCGTCGTGATTTCACCGTCAACGCCCTCTTCTACAACATCGCCGACTTTTCCATCATCGACCACGTCGGCGGCATCGACGACCTCGAGCGGGGGCTCATTCGGACGATCGGAGATCCGAATCAGCGCTTCATCGAAGACCCGGTCCGAATGATGAGGGCGCTCGAGTATGGAGCCCGCCTTGGATTCGACATCGATGACGGCACTGTCGAGGCGATTACGCGTCAGCAGGATCTCATCGCGGGGGCCTCATCGCCGCGTTTGACCTACGAGCTGCTGGAGTCCCTGCGCTCCGGCAAGGCCGCCAGAATCCACGAAGCATGGCGGCGGGCGGGAGTGTTTACGCGCGCTTTTCCGGACCTCCCGATCGATACGGACGAGAGCATGCAGGTGCTCGAGCTCGTCGATGCGGCCGTCAATGACGGTCGGGAGCTGTCGGATCCGAGCCTGCTCGGGAGCTATTTCCTTCCCCGATTCCTGACCATCGCCGAGGACGAAACCTCGTCGGAGACGGGCCGGGTCGACAACGCTCAGCTTCTGGCTCGCCTGCGTGAGTCCCTCGAGGCCGCCGCGGCGAGCATGCACCTGTCGAATCAGACCCTGCACCTCATGCATCAGGGCCTCTTCGCGCTGACCAAGATGCGGCGCCCGCCGGATCGCGGCCGCCAGATCCTCAAGCTGGCCCGTCAGGACTACTTCCAGGTGGCGTGGGACCTGTACGGGATTGCGGCCGCTCTCGGCTATATCTCGCCCGAAGCCCATCAGGGGTGGGGACGCGCGTTGAAAAAAGCCGGCATGAAGCAGCGATCTGACGGACCTCGTCCGGCGGCGGCGGACCGCCCGTCATCGAGACCGCGGCGGCGTCCGCGACGGAGACGGCGGTGACGATCGTGGCGAGGCGGCCCGACGATGGCAGCTGATCGCGCCCGTCGCGTCCGCCGGGCGGCTGAATTGCGACAGCTCCTGCGCCACCACGACCACCGTTACTATGTCCTCGCCGATCCGGAGATCTCGGACCTCGAGTACGATCGGCTCTTTGGCGAGCTCCGGGACCTCGAGGAACGTTTTCCGGAACTCCGGGACCCGAATTCGCCGACCCAGCGGGTCGGCGGAGAGCCGCTTCCCGGGTTGGCGCAGGTGGAGCACGCGGTGCCCATGTTGTCCCTCGACAATACCTACTCGCGCGAGGAGCTCCACACGTGGTACGCGCGGATGTGCCGCGAGCTCGATCGCGAGCCCGCCGGACTCGCCGCCGAGCTCAAAATCGACGGGGTATCGATTTCCTTGATCTACGTCGACGGCCGGCTGGAGCAGGCGGTGACCCGCGGCGATGGCCTCGTAGGCGATGATGTCACGGCTAACGTGCGCACCATCCGGCAGCTTCCGCTCGAGGTCGATGGTATGCCCCCGTTGGTCGAGATTCGCGGAGAGGTCTACCTTGCGCGCAGCGTGTTTTTGGAGCTCAATCTCGAGCGGCGGCAGGCGAACGAGCGGGAGTTTGCAAACCCGCGCAACGCCGCCGCCGGCGCAATAAGACTCCTCGATTCGCGCGAGGCCGCCCGGCGTCGGCTGTCGGTGTGGTGCTATCAACTGGCGCGCGGAGCGGATCACGAGAGCGACAGCCACGTGGCCGCGCTCGGCTGGTTGCGAGAGCTCGGCTTCCCCGTCAGTCCGGGCCTCGAGCTGTGCGAGGGGCTGCCCGAGGTGGAGACATTCATTGATCGGTGGCAGGAGCGGCGCCGCGAGCTCGACTACGACACCGACGGCATCGTGGTCAAGGTGGACCACAGCTCGGAACGTGTAACGCTGGGAAACACGTCGCGGTCGGTGCGGTGGGCAGTGGCCTACAAATTTCCGCCCGAGGGCCGCACGACCAAGCTGCTCGACATCTCGGTCCAGGTTGGACGCACCGGCGTCCTGACGCCGGTGGCCGCCCTCGAGCCGGTTTTGATCGCCGGATCGACGGTGTCGCGAGCGACCCTCCACAACTTCGATGAGGTCTCGCGGCTCGACGTGAGAGTCGGTGACACCGTGTGGGTAACAAAAGGCGGCGAGGTGATCCCGAAGGTCATCGGTGTGGTCACCGCCGACAGGCCGGAGGGCGTTGAACCCTTCCTCGCGCCGAAGGCGTGCCCGGCGTGCTCGACCCCGGTCGTGCAAATGGAGGAGGAGGTCGCGCTGCGGTGTCCGAACCCCGAGTGTCCGGCGGTCGCAGCGGCTCGGCTGCGTCACTTCGTCTCTCGAGGCGCAATGGACATCGATGGGCTCGGCGACCGATCGCTGACGCAGCTCGTCGAGGCGGGCCTGGTGACCGACGAGGCGTCGCTCTGGGATCTCGAGTCGGAGACCCTGGCCGCGCTGCCGAGGTGGGGGGCTGAGTCGGCAAAGAACCTGATGGAGGCGCTCGAGAGGGCCCGGCATCGACCCCTTCATCGCTTCATTTTCGCGCTCGGCATACCACTCGTGGGCGAGCGCGCCGCCAAAATCCTGGCCCGGCGCTTCGGGAGTATCGGTGGTCTCATCGAGGCCGGGGAAGAGGAGCTGGTTTCGCTTGACGGCATCGGGCCGTCTATCGCCGCGTCGATCAAGGAGTGGCTGACCAATCCCAGCAACCGGAAGCTGATCATCCGTTTCACCGACCGAGGGCTCGATCCCCGGCAGGAGGCGGGGAATTACGGGGACAACGCGCCGCTATCGGGCCGCGCCGTCGTGATCACCGGAACCCTGTCCCGGCCGCGAAGCGAAATCAAGGAGAGGCTCGAGCGGCTCGGTGCGACGGTCGCGGGTTCGATCTCTCGCAAGACGGATTTCCTGGTGGCGGGAGAAAATGCGGGCAGCAAGCTCAGGAAAGCCGGCGAGCTCGGAGTGGAAGTTCTCGACGAGGCAGCGCTGGAACGATTTCTCGAGACATTGGAGAGCTGATTCGATGGCGTCAGTGATTTTTCTCGTGGACGATGACGACGGGTCCCGGGATGCGATGACTCGCACCCTGGAGCGCGTCGGCTATACTCTCTGCTCCTTTGACTCTGCCGAGGAGGCCCTCGCGCGGCTGCGCGAGGGAGAACATGTGGACGCGATCGTCTCCGACGTTCGCATGCCGGGCATGGACGGCTACCAGTTCCTGCGCGCGGTGCGGTCCGAACACCCCAATCTGCCGTTCCTCCTGGTGACCGCCTACGCAGATGTCGAGGACGCGGTTGCGGCCCTCCAGGAAGGGGCTGACGACTACCTGACCAAACCCGTGAAAATGCAGGAGCTGCGACAGAGGGTGCAACTTCAGCTCGAACGGCGGGTGTTGTCGGACGAAAACCGGCGGCTCCGCCAGCGGCTCGAGAAAAGCTTCGGTTTCGAGGGTATCGTCGGTCATTCCACGGCCATGGAAAAGCTGCTCGAGCGGATGCGAGTGGCGGCGCCAACTCGCTCGACGGTGTTGATAGTCGGTGAGTCCGGTACCGGCAAAGAGTTGGTTGCAAACGCGCTCCACCAGAACTCGGCCCGCGCCGAGGGCCCGTTCGTGGCCATTAACTGTGGCGCCATTCCCGGCGAGATCCTCGAGTCGGAGCTCTTCGGGCACGAAAAAGGCGCGTTTACCGGGGCCCACCAGCGCCGCATCGGGCTCATCGAGCGAGCCTCCGGTGGCACCCTCTTTCTCGACGAAATCTCGGAGCTTTCGCCGGACCTCCAGGTGAAGTTATTGCGGGTACTGGAAGAGCGCCACGTCATGCGGGTCGGTGGAGCGGCGCAGATTGCAGTTGATTTCCGCCTCGTCGTGGCGACCAACCGCGACCTCGGCCGCTGGGTGGAGGAGGGCCGCTTCCGGCAGGACCTCTATTACCGGCTCAAGGTGGTGACGCTCGAGATCCCGCCTCTCCGCGAGCGTCGCGAGGACGTCCCGCTCTTCGTGCAACATTTTCTCGAGCTCTTCAACCGCGAATTGGGGCGTGACGTCAAGGGTGTTCACTCGGCCGTCCTTGCCGCCCTCAAGAGGCAGCCCTGGCCGGGCAACGTGCGCGAGCTTCGCAACCTCATCGAGTCGATGGTGCTCTTTGCCAGTGCCGACGAGATCGGTCTCGAGGACCTTCCGCCCGAATACCGAACGCCGGGTGTCGCACTGTCGGCTGCAGTGTCGACCGAGTGGATGCCGCGACCGATGGCCGAGATTGAAAAAGAAAACATCCTGCGAACCGTGGAATACACGGGGGGGCATCGTGCTCGTGCCGCAGATCTCCTCGAGATCGGTCTCCGCACCCTCCAGCGCAAGCTCAAGGAGTACGGCGAAATCGCTCCTCAAGAAAACGGAGAGGTGGACGAAACGGGTTGGCTGGAAAAGGAGAAAAGGTGAAAAGGAGAATAGGCGACCACCCACCCTCCCCGTTTCATCTTCGCTCCCCTCGCTCCATTTCTCCGCGGTTCCCCTTTTCCCCTTTTCCCCTTTTCGAGCGCGGGTGCGGGCGATGCCGCAAGTGATAAGATTGAAGGGCCTGAAAGGAGGAGCTCGCGATGGAAATCCCCGGCAAGGTGACCTTCTATTGTCCTCTGATTGATGCCAAGGGGACCGCCGCGACACTGGTCTCGATCGGCGCCAATGGTTACTATCAGATGGAGGTTTCCATCAAAGGCAGGCGACACGCGATGTTTTTGCCGATCGCACATACCGCCCTCTATTTTTCTGAGCCCGAGCCCGAGGTCGACGAGGGCTTCGTCATCGAGCGCTGAGCGAGCACAGTGATATTTCGGGTGCGGTGGGCGGTTTTGCCGGCCGACAAGCGAATATCCCCGGCGCGCGCGTTGTTATAGGAGCGTGACTGCGCAAACGGGGGATCTCGTCGGGACTACGTGGTTTGGCGTGCTCGATCACCTGGATGAGGCGGTGATCGTCCTCGACGCCGATCGTGTTATCCGTCACGTCAACGAAGCGGCGCGGCGTCTGCTCGGTTACGAGCAGGGGCACGAGATCGGCGGGCGATGCCGACTCACCACCCGCGGAGTTGACTGCGCCAATGCCTGTCCCCTGACCTTTGCACTCACCACGGGCCTCGACCGGGTGGAGGACTTCGCGACAGTCTACCAGACGGTCGACGGACGGTCGCTGCCGCTCAGGGTCACCGTCATTCCGCTGGCGAACGAGGATGGTGGGTTCCACGGGGCGGTCGAGATCCTGAAACCGACCGATCCCCGGCCCGGTTTTTTCATGTCGGGTTCCTCAATTGCCGCTCACGAGCTCCGGACTCGGGCGACTGCAGTCGCCCGTTCGGGGTCCGATGTTCTGCTGGTTGGGGAACCCCCGGTTTGTCGCGATGTGGCGAGGGCCCTGCACCGTTTCTCGGAGATGCCGGAAAGCCTCTTCAACTCCTGGGGCGGAAGCTGGGAGGAGATTGTTCCGTGGCCGCCGGGAACCGCGTACGCCTGGGGCGATGACGTCCAGAGCCTCGTGCAGTCCGATCGGCCCGAGGGTTGGCGCCTGATTTTCGGCAGCCGCGATGCCGACATCGACTTCGGTGAGCTCGAGGTTCTGATACTGCCATCCGCCGTTGACCTGGCTGAAGATCTTGATCGGGTGATCGTGACCTGGCTCGAGGAGCTGGCCCCCGGCTCCAAGGTGGCGCCTGGCGCCCTCGAAAAGCTCGCCCGGCTGGCGCGCGACCGAGGATTGGAGCACCTGGAGGGAGTCCTGAAAACGGCTCTCGCCGTGGCCGGTAACTACATTGAGGAAGACCACCTGCCAGTGGACGGCTATCGAACGGTGTTGATGGACGAGCTGTTACAGGCGCCGAACCCCTTGGCTGCGCTCGAAGAATGCGTCCTGCGCGAGGTTCTCGAACGATGTGGGTGGAGGATGCAGGAGGCAGCCGAGCGCGTCGGGATCTCCAGGGTCACGCTGTGGAGAAAGATGAAGGACCTGGGCATCGACCGGCCGTGATACGGGCGGTCGATGTGTTCAATTCTCGGCCGTTGAATTTCGATCATCGGCCATGAGGTATGAACGCTCTCGAGTCGAAATTCCCCGGCCGAGAATTGAAGAAGAGGAGTGATTCAATCCTCTGGTTCTGACGTGAACCGGTATCCCACCCCGCGGACCGTGTGGAAGTGCCGTGGGTTGCGAGGGTCCTCCTCGAAGTGCTTGCGCAGCCGGTGGACAAACGTGTCGAGGGTCCGGGTGGAGGTGTCGAAGGTGTAGCCCCAGACCCTCTCGAGGAGCTCGCCTCGGGTCAGGACCCGGCCCTCGTTCTCGGAGAAAAACCGCACCAACATCACCTCCCGCTCGGTCAGTGGGACATCTCCAGCCGATGTTGTGGCGCGCATGGTGTTCATGTTGACGCTGCAGGATCCGACCGCCACGACCGGGCCGGTGCGCGCCGGTGTCCGCGACCACTCGGCCCTTCGCAGAATGCCGCGTACCCGCAACACGAGTTCCTCGACCAGGAATGGTTTGGTCAGGTAGTCGTCGGCGCCGAGTTGGAGACCCAGGATCCTGTCGGCGTCGCTGCCGCGGGCGGTGAGAAAGAGGATCGGGATCTGGCGGCCTTCGCTGCGCAGCCGTCGGCAGACCTCGAGTCCGTCGATACCCGGCAGCATGATGTCGAGGATCAGCAGGTCGAAGTCGGAGGCGTTTCCGGCGAGCTCGAGAAGGGCCGCCTCACCGGTGCCGACGTGACGAACCGACATGCCCTCGAGCTCGAGGTTACGGCACAGACCATCCGCCAGCGGTTGGTCATCCTCGACCACCAGCAGTCGGATCGGCTCGGTCGTGGATTGAGACGCGCTCACTGCTCTTATTGTACCGCGCCGTTTCCAACGATCTAACATTTGAATGTTCAGTCGTTTAACTCGGCCCCCCAAAAAACCTGGAGTCGAGCCCGACGAATACCGCGCCCATGTTACAATCCACGGCTGCTCTTGGGAGGTAGTCATGCGGGCCTTCGTTCGTTGGTGTGTCCCGGTGGTGATGCTGGTGGCGGTCCCGGCCGCGGCCGGCAATATCGGCTTTCTTGATGCGGAACGTGCGGTCGCGACGGTCAAAGAGGGCCAGAAGCAGATGCAGGCCTACGAGGCCTGGGTGAAGCCACGGCGCGATCAGGTCGAGCAGCTGCGGGCGCGGACCGCGGAGCTCGACCAGCAGCTCAATGCGCAGCGCAACGTGGCCTCGGCGGAAGCGGTCCAAGAGCTCGAACAGCAATTCCTCCAGGCCCGACGCGAGTTTGAGGATGCGGGGCGCGCCTTCAACCGGGAGGTCGAGGCCAAACAGGACGAGTTCCTCGGCAAGGTCGCCACCCAGGTCGGAGCCGTGGCCAGCGAGTTTGCAGCCGCCAACGGCTTTGATGCTGTCTTCGTGCTCAATGCCCAACCGCTTGTCTACCTGGCCGAATCGTCCGACATCACGGACCGGGTGATCAAGATCTACGACGAGCGCTACCCGGTCGACTGAGGGGCTCTTCGCAGGACTCGCTCGCTATACTCTCCGGAAATGGGATGGCGCCGGAGGCTCATCGGTTTTCTTGCACTTTCGTCGGGTGCCGTTGCCGCGGCCGCGGCTGACGGAGTTCCCCCGAAACCCCAGCTCATCGTCCACCGCCAGGCCCTCCCGGCGGTCCTCGACGCGGGCACACAGGTCGCCGTGCCCTTGATGGTGGCCAACGACGGGGCCCTGATCTGGGCTCCGGGCGATGGTTTCGCGCTCTCCTACCATTGGCTGAACCCGTCGGGCGAGGTCGCTCTGTGGGACGGTCGTCGGACGCCCTTTCCAGACCCGGTGCCACCGGGCGAAGCAGTCGAGCTCATTGCCACCGTCGAGGGGCCGCGCCGGCCCGGGGACTATCTGCTGCGTTGGGATGTCGTCCAAGAGGGGGTTATGTGGCTCTCCGAAACCGGCCCGCCGTCGGATTCCGACGCTCTGGTAACGGTTCGCGCGAGTCATGCCTTTTCGGTCGTCGAAGCGGACCCGCCGCTGGTGATGGCGGCCGGGTCCGATTCCGCGCTCACGGTCGTGGTGAAAAACGAAGGCGCCACGACCTGGCTCGCCGATGGGAGCTTTGCGGTCTCCTACCACTGGCTCGACCACGACAGTGAAAAAACCGGTTGGGAGGGTCGACGGAGCCGGTTGCCGCACGAGGTCGAAGCGGGCGAAACGGCGACCGTTACGGTGGTGGTCCATGCCCCACCCACAGCGGGACGCCATCGCTTTCGGTTGGACCTGGTCGAGGAGGGAGTGTGCTGGTTCTCGGAACGCATGCCGGACCCACCATCGATGCACAGCGTGCTCGTGACACCCGATGTGGGCGCCGATCCGAGGGTGTGGGCGGCGCTGGCGCTCCTCGCCGCCGCCGCCGCAGTTTCCGTCTCGCGTCGCGACGCGCCGCGACCGTTGGTGGTTCTTTTCGCAGCCGGCGACAGCCTGTGGTGCATGGCTGCGATCGCGGTCAAACAGGGTTTCGTGCTCGCCGCCGTCGACCGCGGCCCGACCATTTCCGGCTGGCTGATGATCTGGGCCGGGGCGGCGGCCGTGGTGCTCGTCACGTGGGTCGTGCCGGAGCGCTTTCGCGGCCCAGCGTGCTGGGGATTTTCGGCCGCTCTCACCATGGTGCTGTGGGCGGACGGAGTCTACCTGCGGTTCTTTGGCGATCTCCCCTCTCCAGAAGCTCTCGCCGGAGCCGGCCAACTGGATGAGGTGGCGGCGAGCGTGCACGAGCTCCTTGGACCGGGCGACGTCTGGTTGTGGGCGGACCTCGTGCCCGGCATCGTCCTCGCGCTGGTGGCCACCGGCCTGCGAAAACGAGCTCAACCCCGCTCCGGGCGTTGGTTGCCGGTCGTCCTGATCACGATCGTGGTGCTCGGTGCGGCGGCAGCGGTCCGGCTGGCCCTTGCTCAGCCGGCCCTCGTGCGGCAGGTCTTTCTTCGCGTCGCGGTCGCCGAAGAAATCGGCGTCCTCAACCTCCACGCCCTCGACCTCGGCCGCTCACTCGACCAACGGTTCTTCTCCCCCGGACTCGACCGGGAGGGATTCGACGGGACGGTGGGGTGGTTTCGAGAGCGGGCGCCGCTGCGCGCTGGTGTCGGTCCCGATTTCGGGGCGGCGGCCGGCGCCAATCTGGTCATGGTGCAGGTGGAGAGCCTACAGACCTTCGTGATTGGTCTCGAGGTCGGGGGCCAGGAGGTGACCCCGTTTCTCAACCGATGGACGAGAGAGGCGTTGTGGTTCTCGAACCTCACCGACCAGACGGGACAGGGTAGATCCTCGGACAGCGAGCTCACGACCCAGGTTTCGTTACTGCCGATGGCCGGCGGCGCCGCGGCCTTCCGTTTCGCCGGCAACGATTTCACAGGACTTGCGGAGGTGCTGGCCGCGCACGGCTACACCACTTTCTCGGCGGTCCCGTACAACGGGTCGTTTTGGAACCGTCGCCGGACGCACCCGTCCTACGGATTTGCGGGAAGTCTCTTCGTCGGAGATTTTGAAGCCGGGGAAAACGTCGGTTGGGGTCTCTCGGACCGCGATTTCCTGTATCAGGCGTCGGAGCGGCTGGCATCGACCGCGCAGCCGTTTGCGGCCTACCTGTTGACCCTGTCGTTGCACCACCCTTTCGATGGTTTCCCGACCCACTTCGAGGCCATCGACGTGGGACCCTGGCGTGGCACACCGTTTGGCTCGTTTCTTCACACCATGCATTTCTTTGACTCATCGCTGGCCGGCTTTGTCGCCGATCTCGAGCGACGGGGCCTCGCCGCCAACACCGTGATCGCGGTGTGGGGGGACCATGATGCCGGATTCCCGTGGCGGTCTGAGATTGCGGCGGCGATGGGCGCGCGCTACGACAAGGTTGGCTGGTACCTGAGCCAGGAGGTGCCGTTGTTCATCCGGGTGCCCGGACGCGGCGATCTGCCCGGTGAACGGCGGATTGAGGCGGGCCACACCGATGTCGCACCGACACTGCTCGCCCTGCTCGGCATCGATCCCGCGCCCTATGCCTTTATCGGCCGCAATCTTCTCGGGACACCGGGCGACGGGCCGGTGGTGGGGGAGTACAACTGCTGGCGTGACGGCACCCACCTCTTTCTTCAGGGGGATGGCTCGCTCGAAGGCGGCGAGTGCATCGAGCTCGCCTCGATGACCGCGGTGCCGCCGAGTGAGTGCGCGCCCGGGTTTGCGGCTGCGGCGCGCACCGAGGTGGTGTCGACGCTGGTGCTCGAGCACGATCTCCAACAGAGGATCCACGAGGCGCTCGGCAACAAACTGGAGAACGGCCGGTGAACTCAGAAGCGCTCTCGCTGCCCGACCGAAGCTTTGCATGCCTGCTGCTCTTTCGGTTCCCGAACCGGCTTCTCGACTGCCTGTTGACCTCGGTGGTGGGCCTGGTGGTGGCATGGTCCCGGTTCGGGCTCCTCGCCAACGGTCCCTGGGAGTGGGACGAAACCATCTTTGCGCGCGGCATCCTCAAGTTCGAGCTTGCGGCACACTTTCCGCACCCGCCCGGCTTTCCGGGCTGGCTGGCCATCGGTCAGGTCGTCAACCTGCTGACCGGTGACCCGCTGCTGGCCTTGCAGCTCGCCTCGGCGGCGCTGTCGGTGGTTGCGCTGTGGCTGCTCGCCGCTCTTGGTCGCCAGGCGGCGCCACCGGCGGTGGCGGTGGCCGCGGCGCTGGTAGTGCTGATGGCCCCGGGCCCATGGCTATTCGCAGTGCGGGGGTTTTCCTCGACCCCGGCGGCGGTCTTCGCCCTGGCCGCGGCGGCGGTCGCTGCTGGCGGGCTCGAGGGCCGTCGACCGACCGCGTTCAGCCTCCTGGTGACCGCCTCATTCCTCATCCGGCCCAATTTGCTGCCGACCCTGGCGGCTTTGTGGCTCGGGGTCGCCCTCGGGGTCCGACCGCGTCAGCGGCTCGTACCCGGGGTTCTGGCGGGCACCGCTGCGGTCGCGTTGGCGGTGGCCGTAATGGTGCGTGCCGAAGGAGGGTGGGACGCCTTCGTCGCACCATTCATTCTTCACACGCAGCATCACGCCGATCGCCTCGGCGGCAATGCCGGAGGGTTTGCGGAGCTCGGCCTCGTCAAGGGTCTGGGCGGCGTCGTACCGGCCACGCTCCTGTTGCTGGCGGCCGTGGTCGGAGTCGTGGTATGGGCGCGCCGAGCCGGCCGGCCGGGCGCATGGGTGTGGGCCTTCGTGCTCGCGGCCGCGCTGGCTCAGATGATGTGGCTGCAGGGCCGCACCGGCACCCGCTACGCCGTGGGGGTGCAGATGGCGCTGGCGCCGCTGGTCGCGGCAGCCGCCACCGCCGCGCCCGCGAGCGTGGGGTTGGCGGGTCTCGTTGCCTTGGCGGGTTGGCTCGGGCACGGCAGCCTGCCGCTGCTGATGGAGCAGCACAACAATGAGTTTCCGGCCTGGAGCGCGGTCCGCGAGGCGCGGGAAACGGGCCTGGCCTCCGGACAGACGGTTGTGCTCGAGCCCGAGCTTTATCCCTTCGCCTCGTACCTGTGGCACCTCGAGGATCGGCGGGGGCGGTCCAACCCGCGGTGGGTGCTGTCGCCTTGGGATCCGGGAGGATGGTCCGGCGCTGACGGCCCGTGGGTCCTGGCGACGGTCCACCGCCATCTCTACCCGGACCCGTTGCTCGGCCGAGAACTGTATTGGGGAGGCGTGTCCAAGGGGCTCAGACCCCTGACCCAGGACCGTTTTCTCGAGGCCTGGGTCATCGAGGACGCACCGCTTCCGCTCTCCGGCTGGTGGCCCGCCGAGCGCGACTCGAGCGGCCGGGTCTTTATGTGGGGAGGAGTCGAAACCGTGATGCTGTTGCCGCCGATGGCTGAGGACTCGATGCTCGGAATCGCGCTTCGCCCGGCCCCGGGGCGAGCGCCGGTGGTGATCGAGATCGACGGGGTGGAGATCGCTCGCGTCGCCGACCAAGGCGACGAGCAGCGACGTTGGTTCAAAATACCCGCGACGGTGGTCGGCCGGGTGTCCGAGCTGCGGTTGACCCGCGCCGAGCCCTTCCGGCCCGGCATCGGGGACGAACGACTGCTGGCGGTGCAGCTCTATGAGCTCTATGAGATGCGGGCGACAGATTCCGGCGCCGGCTGGGATTGGCCGGTTGGCCGAAGGCTGCGGCGGGAGGCCCTGCAGATCGAAATCGAAGGGATGTACGGCGTGGAGAGCTTTGCCGACCACGGCGAGGGCGCCTGGCTGGCACCGCGGGCGGTTTTGCGGTCTCCGGGCGGGACCGGTCGGCTCCGGTTCCGGGTGTGGGCGCCACGTCCGAGCTCGCCGCGGACGGTGCTCAAGGTGGCCGGACGGGTGGCCGCCGGGCCGCTCGACATCGGGACCCGGGAGGAGACCGTCGAAATCGAGGTGCTGCCGGGCGAGACGGTCAACGATCGGGTTGAGGTCGAAATTCTCAGCGATCCCTTCGTGCCGGCGGCGGTCGGCGGCAACGATTCGAGGGCTCTCGGCGTGGTGCTGTCGGAAATTGCGTTCGAGCCGCAAGGCGATGGTCCTTGACGCACCGTGCCGGGGACCCTAGGATGTTTGGGTCCCACCACGCTGCATCCGCAGTAAGGAGATTCTGATGACTCAGAAGGCCGACAAAATGAAGGCATTGGAGACCGCCATCGGTCAGATCGAACGTCAGTTCGGCAAGGGATCGGTCATGCGTCTCGGCGACCGGCCGCAGATGAAGGTCAACGTGATTCCCACGGGATCGTTGAGCCTTGATATTGCGCTCGGCATCGGCGGCGTACCTCGCGGCCGTGTGATCGAGATTTACGGGCCCGAATCGTCGGGCAAAACGACCCTCGCCCTCCACATCATCGCCAACGCTCAGAAGGCGGGCGGGCTGGTGGCGTTCATCGACGCCGAGCACGCGCTCGACCCGGAGTATGCCGGCGCCCTCGGGGTCAACCTCGACGAGCTCTTGATTTCCCAACCCGACTTTGGCGAACAGGCGCTGGAGATCGCCGAGACCCTGATCCGCTCGGGATCGGTGGACGCGATCGTCGTCGATTCGGTGGCGGCACTGGTGCCCCGTGCCGAGCTCGAAGGCGACATGGGAGATGCTCAGATGGGCCTCCAGGCACGCCTCATGTCGCAGGCCCTCCGCAAGCTTGCCGGTATCGTCTCCAAGTCGAACACCAGCCTCATCTTCATCAATCAGGTGCGGGAGAAGATCGGGGTCATGTTCGGCAACCCGGAGACCACGACCGGTGGTCGAGCGCTCAAGTTCTATTCGTCGGTGCGCATCGACATTCGGCGCACCAGCTCGATCAAGCAGGGCGACAAGGTTGTCGGCAACCGTACCAAGGCCAAGGTTGCCAAGAACAAGGTTGCGGCGCCCTTCAAGGTTGCCGAGTTCGACATTCTCTATGGCGAAGGCATCTCCTTCACCGGCGAACTGCTCGATCTCGGAGTCGAGCAACGGTTGGTGCAAAAATCGGGATCCTGGTACTCCTACGGCGAGACCCGCATCGGTCAGGGTCGTGAGGCGGCGCGGGCCTTCCTGGCTGAAAACCCGGAAATGGCCGGTGAGATCGAGGTCAAGCTGCGCGAGATGCTCGGTTTGCTGGCGGGCGCTGCCGGCGCCAAAAAGAAATCTGAGATGGTCGATACCGAGACCGTCGAGGCAGTCGAAGAAGCGTAGTCGGTACGGGCTTCGCTGTTACAATTTCAGTGGGAGATTTGAATGAGGCTGAGACTGTGTCGAAATATTGCGGCGGTGGTCACTGTGATGCTGGCGGTCGGCCCGGCGGTCGGCGCCGACGAAGCGAGTCAGCCGGAGCCCGCGCCAAAGGTGATGCGATTCGTCGAGCGGGTCATCCCCTGGTATCCGAACTCCACCTTTCGGCTGGTCAAGAACGAGCGCTACCAGACCCCGTCCGGATCGTACCGCCTTGTGGAGGTCGAGCGCACATGCGCGAGCCAGATGTTGACCGGGAGGACGCCGGTACTGGTTGACGAAAATGCCAATACCGTGTGGCTCGGCGGAATCGGCCAGCTGCCCCCATTTCAGGACGCCGGCGCCGGACCGGAAGCCCTGCGAACCTTCCTCTCGACCTTTCTCCAGGACGCCCTCCAGTCGAGCATGAACCTCAAGGTCAAGGTGGAGTGGGATCTCGGGCCACGAGCTCCGGGGTCCATGATGCCGCTCGAGCTCCTCATCGACACCGGCTACGGCAGCTATCGGCGGCGGGCCGCGGTGACGACCGACGGCAAGTTCGTGGTCATGGGCGACGACATGCCGTTGAACGAGGATCCGGTGGCCTACCGGCGCAAGTACCTGGCGAGCAACCCTTTCGTGCTGTGGGACAACGGGGTCAGCGAGAAGGCCAAGGTCGAGATCGTAGAGTTCTCGGACCTCGAGTGTCCGGCCTGCAAGAGCAAATGGCCGATCGTCAATGCGGTGTTGAGCAAAAACCCGGACGCCATTCGCCACGGTCTGGTGAGCTTTCCTTTGACCATGATCCACCCGTGGGCGTTTCGCGCCGCCTGCGCCTCATGGTGCGTCGCACAACAGGATCCACAGACCTTGGTTGCCTTCAAGGAGTCGTTTTACGCCTTGCAACGGGACATGGAGGTCGAGCTCGTCACCCCGACCTCGATCGATTTCGTCAACGGACACGATCTCGATGAAACCGCTTTTCTGGACTGTTATCTGCGGAAGCCCTCGATCGAGGCTGTACACGAACAGATGAGCCTCGGCCACGGGATGGGGGTACGTGCGACGCCGACCTACTTTGTCAACGGGTGGTTGGTCCAGGTCCCGGACGGCATGTGGTTCCCGGCGATGGTTGATCGACTCTTGCGGGGCGAGGAACCATAGGCCACGTTGAAACGTTGAAACGTTGAAACGTTAGAACGTTAGAACGTTTTGTTGATTCACCATGCGACCTTGGACGGTGTAGCGTAGCCGGGGAGGGCGGACGGAACGTTTTGACGTTAAACGTCCTGACGTTCAAACGTTGTCCGGCGGTTGCGTTCCACCGGCGAGTCGATAGTTACCTTTCGGGGGGTTGCGGACAAGTTGTCCACGGTTGAATCATTTTGGTCGTGGAGGATTTGGTGTCAAAGACGGAGATCGCGATGATGAAGCAGGCGGCTAGAGGCCACGACACCGCCTCGGGGGAAAGCGGCACTCGGCTCGCAATAGCGCTCGCGGTTGTTGCCACCGGGGTGCTCTTAGCGTGGCGGCTGGGCGTTTTCGAAATGCTCACCGTCGCCAACATCGGACGCCTGAATGTCTGGTTTGACGGTCTTGGCTGGTGGGCGCCGGCGGTCTTTGTCCTGTTGTGGATCGCGGCCAGCGTCCTGTTTCTTCCGGGGCTCGCAATAACCATCGCTGGTGGATTGATCTTCGGCGCGGTGTGGGGAACGGTCTGGACCACGATCGGTGCGAATCTGGGGGCGGTGGCCGCCTTTCTCATCGGCCGGTATGCGGCGCGCGGTGTGGTCGAGGGCATGGTTCAGAAGAACCCTTCCCTGAGAGCGATCGATGACGGGGTCAGGCGCCAGGGTTGGCGGATGCTGATGGTCACCCGGCTGGTGCCGATCTTCCCCTACAACGCCCAGAACTACGTCTACGGCCTCACCGACATCCCGCTCAGGACCTACGTTCTCGTTACCCTGCCATGCATGCTGCCCGCGACCATCGCCTACAATTTCGCGGCCGGCTCGGTGCGCACGGGAAACCTCGGCAGGACCCTCTGGTACCTCGGCATCGCGGCGGTGTTCTTTGTGCTGTTGTCGGTGATTCCCGGATGGGTACGGCGGCGGCAGGCCGGCCGCGGGCCGAACGAAGGCGACGGGGCCCCCCCGGTTACCGATTCGTAACGGTTTCCGGGGTACCCTCCAGGGCGTTTCATCGATCAAGCAACCAACGGGCCGATTGTCATCGTTCCGAATTGGACGGATCTCTCATGATGACAGCATCTTAGCTCGAACCAGCGCCGGTTCCCGCAACTCGTCGAGAACGATCCCCGAGCAATTCGCTAGGGAATAGATATTGCGTTTTTCCCCGAAGTGGATGCCGGTCTGTCCCTCGACCCATCGGGTTCGTGTCCTGCCCGTGCTATTCATGAAGCATGGTTTTTGATGTTTGGCGTGCGCGCGCTCAAGACCAGATGAGTTTTGGTAGTAGGTTTCGCTATTCTCAAGGACGTCTTATAATCTCTCGTGGGGAGTGCTAATGATGACTACTCTTGTTTATGTCATCGCCTATCTCGGCATCGTTTTCTTCCTGATCGCGGTCGCCGCCCGCTTTGTCTTCTGGTCGAAGATGCCGATGCATCTCAGATGGGAGCTCTACCCGGTGGCCCACGAGGGAGGGGGTCGCGCCGCCTACGGTGGTTCCTATCTCGAGGAGAGCGACTGGTGGCAGAAGAAGCGCGAAGTTTCGCTGCTCGGTGAGCTCAAGGTGATGGTCCCGGAGATTATGTTCCTCGTCGCGCTCCGCGAGCACAACGTCAAACTCTGGAAATGGTCCTTTCCGTTCCACTTCGGTCTTTATCTGGTGGCCGGCGCGACCCTTCTGATGTTGTTTGGCGGGCTGGTCGGCGCGTTTCTGCCCGCCGGCGTGGCCGCACCGGTGAATGGCATCATCGCAACCATTCTGCCGTTCCTGGGTGGTGCGGGTCTGATCCTCGGGATCGTCGGCGCCATCGGGCTCTTCGCCCGCCGTCGCGGCCGCGCGCTGAGGGACTATACGGCGCCCGCCGATCTCTTCAACCTGTTGTTCTTTATCGTCACCTTCGGGGTCGCGTTGGTGGTGTTTATCGGCTTCGACCGTGATTTTTCGCTGGTCTCAGCTTTTGTCGCCAACCTCGTGACCTTCAATCTGGCTCCGCTGGGCGGTTACGGGACCGGCGGCTTGCTGCTGTTGTTGTCGGTGGTGTTGCTGTCGCTGCTGACCGCGTACATTCCAACCACCCACATGTCACACTTCGTCGGCAAGTACTTCGCCTACCACTCCATCCGCTGGAAGGACGACCCCAACCTGCGCGGCGGCAGTGAGGAAAAGGTGATCGATGAGCTGCTGCACCGGCCGATCTCGTGGTCGGCCCCGCATATCAAGGGTGACGGCAAGAAGACCTGGCTCGACGCAGCCACCGAGGAGCCGGAGGTAGAGAGCAAATGAAACAGCCGGACAGCGTCAAGGACATCGCAAAGAACCCAGGTCAGCCGCTGGCCCACATCAACACCCTCGATCAGGTTCCGCTGCCGCCGCCGTTCGACAAGCTCGACGAAGAGCCGCTCTTCGCCCAGCTGTCGGAGGCGGCGCGCGAGAAGTACGTCGTCCTCGACGACACCATCGCGGTCAACATTCCCAAACCGCAGACCAAGGAGGATGAGGACCGCCTCGTCCAGGGCTTCTTGAGCGGCCTCGAAAAATGCATGAGCACCGAGGACAACTGGGCCTTCCTCCAGCCCTTCGAGATGTCCATGGAGCACTGCGCCCACTGCCAGACCTGCTCCGACGCGTGTCCGATCTATGAGGAAAGCGGAGAGAACGAGCTCTACCGTCCGATCTACCGCTCCGAGATTCTGCGCCGCATCTACTTCAAGTACGTCAAGAAGGAGTCGCCAAAGGTCCACGGCGACATCGATCTCAACTGGGAGGTCGTGGCGCGGCTGATCGAGCTCTCCTACCGCTGCAATCTGTGCCGCCGCTGCGCCCAGACCTGCCCGATCGGGGTTGACAACGCCCTGCTGTCGCGCGAGATCCGCAAGATCGCTTCGATGGAGATGGGGATCGTGCCCAGGGAGATCCACAACGACGGCTCGGTCCTGCAACTCGCGGTAGGGTCCTCCACCGGCATGACGCCGATGATCGTCAAGGACAACATCGAGTTCATCGACGAGGACACCGCCGAGCGCACCGGTATTAAGATCGAAACCCCGTGGGACGTCGAGGGTGCGGACATTCTCCTCATCCACAACGCCGGCGAGATCATGGCGTGGCCGGAAAACCCGGGCGCCTTCGCCACCGTCTTCGAGGCCGCCGGATTGTCGTGGACCATGTCGTCGGAGGCCGTCGCCTACGACGGCATCAACTACGGTGTCTGGTATGACGACGTCCAGTTCGCTCGTGTCGCGGTCAAGCACGCTGCGGCCGCCAAGAAGCTCGGGGTCAAGAAGATCGTGCTCGGCGAGTGCGGGCACGCCCACAAGGCTCTGACCGTCATCGCCGACAAGATCCTGACCGGTGACCTCAACATCCCGCGTGAGAGCTCGATGGTGACCCTACGCGACATCATCCGCTCGGGCAGGCTCAAGCTCGATCCCAGCCGCAACGACTTCCCGGTCACCCTCCACGACCCCTGCAACCTGGTCCGTTTGATGGGGATCGTCACGCCCCAGCGGGAGATCCTCGAGGCGGTTCTGCCGCCGGGACGCTTCCGCGAGATGGCGCCCCACGGGGTCGAGAACTACTGCTGCGGCGGCGGCTCCGGCTTTGCCATCATGTCGGGCCACAACTTCGCCGACTGGCGCCACCACATGACCGGTCGCAGGAAGTTCCGGCAGATCCTCGAGGCCTTCCAGGACGAACCCATGGACCGGGAGCACCCCAAGTACCTGTGTGCTCCGTGTTCCAACTGCAAGGGCCAGATCCGCGACATCATCAACTATTACGACGCCTGGGAAAAGGCCGGCATCTACTACGGCGGTCTGGTCGAGCTGATCGTCAATGCCATGGTCGACGCCCAGCCGGGTTTTATCGATTGGGAGTGGCACTAGAACTCAATTAGGAATTCGGAATTAGGAATTCGGAATTCCAGACCGCCCACCCCCATAGCAGTGATCAGTCGCCGCCTGCGAGAGTGGGCGGCTTTCGATTTCCCCTGGTTGCGAATGAGCGCTTGACACACGTCAGTAATGAACATATGTTCGTAACTGGGAGGCGTTGTGGCGCGACCGGAAATCACCAGGCGGGTCGGTTGCGTGGCCGGGGAACGGGCGTTCAAACCCGTCGGTCGGCCAGTCGCCGACCTCGAAATCGAGCCGCTACGGCTTGACGAGTTCGAAGCTCTTCGCTTGGCCGATCTTGAAGGGCTCTACCAGGAGGCGGCTGCCGAGAGAATGGGTGTTTCCCGGCCGACATTCACCCGCATCCTCGCCCGCGCGAGGTCAGCGGTAGCCCGGGCTCTCATCGAAGAACGTGTGCTGGTGGTCGGCGAAGGGCCGGTGATAGCGGCCTCCGACGAACCCTTTCCCTGCGCGGTCCACGACGGAGGGCGCAGGCGAGGACAGGGTTGCCGGTGCAGGCACCAGCAGGGTGGTAGCGGACGCAGGCGGGGCCCGCGCTGAAAAGGTACTTCAACACAAGGAGGAGATGACCAATGAAGATCGCGATTCCAGTACACCAAGGAAGGTTCAGCGAGCATTTCGGTGGCGCCGAGGCATTCGCCTTCTATACCGTGGATGAAAACAGCCGCACCATCGGCGAGCGCCACCTCGGCGCCCCTCCCGAACACGGGCGCGGGGTCTACCCCGTGTGGCTCCGCCAGCAGGGCGCCACCGTCGTCCTGGCCGGGGGCATGGGCCCGCGCGCCGCCGGCATCCTCGCCCAGCACGGCATCGAGGTGGTGACAGGTATCCGGGGAGAGGATCCTGATGCTATCGCCCGGGGCTACCTCGACGGCACCCTCGACGCCACCGGGGAGGTGTGCCACGAACACGGGTATCACGACTGCGGCCACGACCACGGGGAGCAGGGTCGGGGTGGATGTCACGACAATTGAAACGGGGCGCGGAGGTGCTTGTCTCGAGGGAGGCGAATCATGCGAAAACAAGGAAAGCGACAAGGACAAGGACAGGGAATGCAGGCGGGCAGAGGTTCCAGTCGCGACGGTGGCGGCGGCTGCGGTGGAGGAGGTGGAGGGCTGGGTGCCGGCGGATTCTGCATCTGCCCGAAGTGCGCACAACGGGTCCCCCACCAACCCGGCACGCCGTGTCTGCAGGAGCGTTGCCCCACGTGTGGCGTGGCAATGGTCCGCGAAGGATCGCCCCACCACCAGGAGATCGAAAACCGTCGCACCGAGCGTGAGCCGGTGCGCTGAAAGGAGGGCATCATCATGCCGGGAGGAGATCGAACCGGACCGACGGGGGGCGGACCGATGACCGGAGGGGGTTTCGGCTATTGCGGTGGGCCCTCGTCCCCGCGGAGTTTCTCACTGAGCAGCGCTGGAGGTCGGCAAGGCGGCTTCGGCCGCGGGGGCGGTCGCGGCTGGCGGAACCGTTTCTGGGCCACGGGACGAACGGGTTGGCAGCGGGCTGTTGACAGTGAGTATCCGATCCAGCCGCGGGACGTCGCTGCCGAGCGGGACAATCTCCGGCAGGCAACCGCTGTGCTCGAAGCCGAGCTTCAACGCCTCAGGGCGCGCATCGAGGAGCTCGAGACCTCGAACTCCGACTGACCTGAGCCGACCGGAATACTGAGGTGCCCGGAGATTGAAACCCTGGTCCCCGGGCACCTGCCTCTCTCACTCGCTCGGCTTCCACTCTTTCCAGACGTTGCCGACCAATTCCGGGTTCGGCTTCAGCACCGGGTCTCCGGGCATCCATCCGGCAGGAGTTGCCTCGGCGCCGCCGCTTGCTCGGACGACTTGAAAAGCCTGGACCTGTCGCACCGTTTCGGCAATGCGACGTCCGACCGGTGGTGTCAGCACTTCCATCGCCTGGATCACGCCGTCCGGGTCGATGATGAATCGACCGCGCAGCTCGATCCCCTGCGTCTCGTCATAAACACCGTAGGCCTTGCCGATATTGCCGGCCTGGTCCGAGAGCATGTGGAACGGGGCCCCGCCATCGACCATTTTTGAAAGCTCGTGGTCGTTCCACATCTTGTGGACGAAGTGGCTGTCGACGCTGACGGAAAACACCTCACACCCGAGCTTCTGCAGCTCTTGATACTTGTCGGCGACCGCCGACACTTCGGTTGCTCAAACAAAGGTGAAATCACCGGGGTAGAAGCACAGCAGAATCCACTTACCGAAATGATCAGAGAGCTGCACGTTGGTGAAGCTGCCGTTGAAATAGGCCGGCGCATTGAAATCAGGTGCTTTTTGACCCACACGTGCTGTCATGGAATCCTCCTTGGAGGGTTGAGGTTGTGTCGGCGCTTCCGAAGCCTCGGGCGGGGGCTCGCCCAGAACGGCCCCGGTCACTCGTGCGCATCCCTTCGGTTGGTCTGCCATAGGACCTCCTTGTGGTTTTTCGATGGTACATCGTGGCATCCTGTGGATCAAGTAAACTATTGAAAATAGATGTTTTGACCAACTGCGCACACGAGAAAATGAATTCAGTTTGCGGGCCTCTGGCCTGTCATGGCGCACGGCCTTTGATCGGGAAACTGAGTGTCTGCCGCACACCAGAATGTTTTCCCGTACCGTTCAATGAACCTGATCCTGCCACTCTCGGCGAGGGCGGCGAGGGTCTCGTGGACCCGTCTCGGCACCCAGCGCCCCAGGGTCCGAACAAGCTCGGCCTCCTGCAGGGGGTGACGAGAAACGATCGTGAGGACAGCGTCGATAACCTCCTCGTCGATTTCAGTCTCCAGTTCCACCTCGATAGGATGCAGCACCTTGGCGACACTCCCGAAAATCGAGGCGGCGCGTTCCAGGGTGTCCTGGCTCGGCAGTTCCACCCATGGCTCTGCTGGTGGACGGGTCGGCGTCGAGATATGGATCTCGTCCGGCCCAACGGATTCCAGGACCGCAGAAATGTCGCTCAGGGCCTCGGCGGAATCGTTGATGCCGCCTAGGATCATCACCTCCACCCAAAGATGGCCCCTGAAGATTTTCTGAAACTCGATCAGCCCATCGACATGTCGGTCAAATGAAAAGTCGGGGTGGGGTCGGTTGATCCTGGAGTACAGCGTTTCTGTGCCCGCGTCGAGGCTCGGAAGTACCGCGTCTGCGGCCATCAGTTCGTCTCGGACTTCCGGCAGATAGAGGAGAGAGCCATTGGTTATCACAGCCACCGGCAGCTTGGATAAGGACTTTACGAATCGAATGAGCGACCCGAGGCGCGAGAACAGAGTCGTCTCACCGGATCCGACAAACGTGACCCAGTCGATCGAGTTGGATCCGTGCTGGTCCAGGGTGGAGGCGACCTCGGCCAAAATGTCGCTGACGTTGAAGAAAGCCTTCCTCTTTCGTGCCAGCGGCCGGGTTCGACCCAGCTGGCAATATACGCAGCTGTAGTTGCAGGTCTTGAGCGGCACCGGGTCGATGCCAAGAGACCGCCCGAGACGGCGAGACGGCACGGGTCCGAACACGTACTTCATCTACCCCCCTTCATCTCCGGCTTGAGGTCGAGGATCGACATGACCGATGACCCGAAACGTGACGAGCTGCGCTCGCCTGTCAATCGCCCCGGGGGAGGCCCTGACTTTCGGATTTCCAGCCGGCATCGTTGATCCCCAACCTGAACCACGGCCTTATCGCGAAGCCCGAGCGCCAGTTCGTTGGCGCAAGAGAATCCTTGCCAGAGAGCGGTGGCGTCGAGTGTTTCCGGGAGATCGAAATTGCGTCAAATCTCTGTCGCCTGAAGCTAACGCCCGGCTAATTTCCTCCACGCTTCCGCAGATGTCGGGAATGACCTCGACACCCGAAACCCACAGCGTGGACTCCAGGGGTATGGATATGGCCGCGCAGATCAAGAGATCGACGCCGAGCATGACGAGCGTTGCGGCACGATTTTTGTTTTCGAACTCGCGGGTCGACGAGTTCACGACCACGCCGTCAGCGATGTCGATAAGCCGAATCGCCCCGGCAACGTCGAAGACAGGTGAGATTCGATCGTTCCAAACAGGTATGGCGATCCTCATGGCACCGGAGTCCTGCAACCACGGTGCCAGGACTCGATCTTTGAAAAGTGCGGCGAAGGGAAAAGCGAGGGTGGTCCGTCGAGCACCATCGGTTATCTGCGATAACAACAGGAAAGCGATTCGCACCTGTATCAGCAAGAAAAAGCGAGCGAAACGCGCCCTTTCGAGTGGCGGCGCGACAGCCGCACCGCTACCAAAAAACCCGCGCGCGAGGCCTTCGATTCAGGACCTCCGGTCCTTCCGGTGACTGCGCCCATCACAGGCGGGCACATCGATTCCCAGATCCTTGATCTTGCGCCGCAGGGTGGTCGGATGGATGCCGAGCTCTGCCGCCGCCTCCTTCCGGCTTCCCTCGTGGCGACGAAGGGCGTCGGCGATGTGGACGGCTTCAATCGATCTCAGGGTGGCTCCCGGCCCCACACTCATGGTCGGCAACCCGGAACACTCGAGGATCTCCTGCGGCAGGTGGCGAAGCTCTATGAGCCCGCTCCGGCAGAGCACGAAGGCGTGCTCGATGGCGTTCTCGAGTTCCCGCGCATTCCCGGGATAGTCACACCTCATGAGCACGCTCATCACTTCATCGGAAACGCCTGCAACGTCCTTGTTCTGGATCTTGTTAAATCTCGAGATGAAATGCTCGATCAGAAGAGGAATGTCCTCTCTTCGATCACAAAGTGCAGGCAGGTCGACGCGGAATACGTTGATTCTGTAATAAAGATCTTCGCGGAACGCGCCCTTTTGGACGAGTGTTGCGAGGTCACGATGGGTGGCGGTGATGACGCGCACGTCGATCTCGACTGGATTGACTGATCCCAACGGCTCGTACGTGCGTTCCTGGAGAACGCGAAGGAGCCGGACCTGCATCGCAGGCGAGATGTCGCCGACCTCATCCAACAAAATGGTGCCCCCATTGGCGATCGCGAACCTCCCCGGCTTGTCCTTGCGGGCATCGGTGAACGCGCCTGCCTTGTGGCCGAAGAGCTCCGATTCGAGGAGTGTGTCCGGCAGGGCACCACAGTTGATGGCGACAAACCGCTTCCGCTTTCTCGGTGAGAGGTTGTGGATGGCTCGCGCGACCAGTTCCTTGCCGGTTCCGCTGGCTCCCCGGATCAGAACCGTGCTGTCGCTGTCTGCGACCACCGGAAGGAGATCGAACAGGGACCGCATGGCCGGGCTCCGGCCGATGATGTCACCGAAGGTGTATCGACCCTCGATCTCCTTTCGCAGGTCTTCCACCAGGCTGAGGTCGCGAAATGTCTCGACGCCGCCGACCATCTCCCCGCGGCCGTCCCTGAGGATGGCGGTGGAGATGCTGATCGGGACCTGCCGGCCTTCGACGTCGATGATGTAAACAGCTTTATTGACAATCGGCCTCCGGGTCTGGAGGGTCCGTCTGAGAGCGCACGCGTTTTCGCAGATGCTGGCCCGAAACACGTCGCAACATTGCCTCCCAATTGCCTCGTCGTGAGGCACACCGGTAATGCTCTGCGCTGCTTTATTGAATGAGGTGATGCGCCACTCACGATCGACTGTGAAGACGCCGTCGGTCACGCTGTCGAGGATGGTCCGTGCCGCTATCGGGTCCTCTTGATTCATCGTATTGCGATCCTTCGCTCTCACGATATCTGCGACGGCCGCCACGGATACGGCGGGATCACCACTCTACAGCGACCTTTGCCGTCATGGGAAATATGGGCCCTGACGGTTCATTCGTCGAACGGAGACCTCAGGCGTCGCATTCGCCATCAGACAACGCACTCATGTCGGGTTCGTGCCCATCCAGTTCGGAGCAGCATCCTGAAGGGCACTCAGACACCGTTTCCAATGCGCCTTCCGGTTCCAAGTTCAGCAACGCAGTGTCGATTCATTGCCGGTGATGGGCCGGGGTAAACCTGCGGCGGCCAGCGGTTGTACGACAACTCCTGATTGAAACGGAGGATCGAAAGTCGAGCGCAAGACCCGACTCTCATCCCGTGACCTGTGAGCCAGTGACCGCTTCCGACTCCTCAGACGCCGACTGACGCTTTCGCTGACTCCAGCCGGGCGGGTTCCAGCGGCAGATTGAGGACGATCGCCTGCAGTTTCTTCATGGTGTCGATGTAGCGGTTGAAGTAGATTCTGGAGATCTGGGTCTGGATGGTGTAGCCCATGACCAAGTCGCTGTCCATGAGGTCCTTGAGCGTTGCCGACTCGATTTTCAACAGCCTCGAGTCGGAGGTGCACTGCGCATTGAGAGAGTAGTTTACGAGTTGGAAGCAAACGCAAGAGCCAAACATGGCGCCTTTGGTGAGCTCATCGATCTGGATGCTGACGCCGGACTGGCCTGGGAGACGCAGCGACACCTGTCCATCGAGAACGACATAGAAGTAATCCGCCCTGGCATCCTTCCGGTAAATCGTGTCGCCGGCACGGAATGTCACGACCTCTGCAACATCACTGATCTCCTTGATTTGTTCGGGGCGCAGAAACTGAAAGACCCCCTGTCCGTCCAGTCGTTCGCGGGCCATCGAAGCCTCCTTTCCGTCCTTTCACGGACCCTGTTCGTGTTCACTGCACAGCCCGTGCCAGGTCGTGTGATCAGTTCGAAACAGTCGCCGCAGAGTCTGTCGGCGAAGGGGGCTGAGGTCTCGACAGTGTTCTGGTGGTCCACATCAGAGCGTGCCGACGCACGAATTCCCTGGGTAGAGCATCGTTGCCTTGCAACCGCCCCGGGATCGCAATGAGAATCATAGTTGGTGGGTTATCGAGCTCTCATTCATGACGAAGAATCGGTTCACTTGCATCCAGCGACCATGGCATTTTGCAAATCTGTGTTCTGGTCAACTCTTGCAATTTGCAAAGCTGTGGATTGTCGGGCGACCCGGCGATCGTCGTAATTCATTCACCACACTGAACTTAGAATCTGACCTTGCGACAACGCTGTGTGGCACGACCGTTGCACCGTCCCAAGACGACGAAGGGAGCAGGTCGATGCTCGATGACGAGAAATGGAACTGGGACACAGGGAAGAAGCTCGTTTGCGACCTCCGCTCGGTTCAGGCCCGGTTCCACGAGGTCCATGAGTGGGTAGTGAGCCCGGATGGCGAGCGGATCGCGGCGCCTGTCCTCACGGCACCGGACACCTTCCGTGTTTGGGTCAACGACTCGCTGTGGGAGGGCGAGTTCGAGAAGGCCTGGCATCTGGCTTTCGGACCCGACGGACGTTTGACCGCCCTCGTCCGAGTGGACGACGAGTGGACGGTCGGCGTTGACGGTGGGCTCTGGGACGGACGCTGGGAGTTTGTCTGGAACCCGACCTTCAGCCGTGACGGCGGTGTGATCGCGGTCCAGATCAAGGACAACATGGAGTACACCGTCGCGGTCAACGGCCGGCCGTGGGAACAGAGATTCCATTCCTCGAGGGGTCTGGCGGTCAGCAATGACGGCGGCCGCGTGGCCGCCCTGGTCCAGGTCGAGCCCCTCGCCGAGGCTGACACCTTTGGTTTCATGGAGGGAACCTGGAGCGTCGCGGTCAATGGGACGCCGTGGAAGAAGAAGTTCATCAACGTCTACGGACCGACCATCAGCTCCGACGGGATACACGTGGCGGCCGAGGTCCGGCTCGATATCTGTGACTACACCCTGGCCGAAGACTCGGAGACCTGGGAGAAACGTTTCGGCTGTGTGTGGGAGCCCACCTACCGGCCCAACCGACGAGATCTGTTGGCGCCGGTTCGTTCGAACGGATCCTGGACCATCGCTGAGAACGGCAGCCCGATATGGGACGGCCGCTTCATGCAGCTGTGGAACCAACGACTGAGCCCGGACGGTGAGCACATCGCGGCGGTTTCGGCGACGAGCTTCGGAAGCTGGACTGTTGTCGTCGATGACCGGGCGTGGCGCTCGTCATTCGATGATCTGGTGCTGCCGCCGGTTTTCTCGCAGGACGGACAGCGCGTCGCGGCCGGGGTGAGATCGGGCGGCTCGTGGGGAATCGCCGTCGACGGCACGGCATGGCCGGAAACCTTCGACATGGTGTGGGACCCCGTTTTCACTCCATCCGGCGACCGGGTGGCAACCAAGGTGGAACGGGGAGGACGTTTCGCGATTGCGGTCGACGGCAAGGTGTGGAGCCCGTGGTACGACGCGCTCTGGGAGCCGGTCTTCAGTCCGGACGGGGAGCGACTCTTAATCCGCGCAGTGGAACACGGTACATACCTCCGCCAGGTGGTTCCTTTTGACGCCAGCTTCCGGGGTTGAGGGAGGGAGCATGTACGAGTTCGTTCGCGGCCCCCTGGTCTGGATCGCTTTTATCGGTTTCTTCGGCGGCTTGGCCTACCGGTTTTTCGCCATGGCCAGGCTGGCGAGGAAGGACAAGGTCGTCTACCCGACTTTCAGCGCCAGGTACGGTGCGCGTTCGATCCTCCACTGGGTGGTCCCGTTTGCCGGCGTCAACATGAGGAAGCGGCCGCTCTACACCTTGCTTTCGTACGCCTTCCATTTCTGCGTGCTGGCGACTCCGGTCTTTCTGCTCGCGCACGTCGTCCTGTGGCGGGAGTCGTGGGGCCTCAGCTGGTGGAGCCTGCCGGAGGGTATCGCCGACATCATGACCCTGGTGGTGGTCTTTGCGTGTCTCTTCTTCATCATCCGAAGGCTGGTGCGGCCTGAGGTGCGCAACGTCAGCTATCTTTCGGATTTCCTTCTCGCCCTTCTGGTGATGGCGCCTTTTGTCACCGGCTTTGCGGCCCACCACCAGTGGTTGCCGTATCGAGGGACGCTCGTTGTCCACATCGTCTCAGGGGCCCTGTGGCTCGTGCTCATCCCGTGGACGCGGCTGGTCCACATGATGTGGTTCCCGTTCACGCGGGCATACATGGGCAGCGAGTTTGGCGCAGTGCGCCACTCGAGGGACTGGTGATGCGAGTTCACAGCTTTCGGACTTTCTCAATGGGGGAAGGGCAGCATGGCTGATCTCCAGGACGTTCAGGTCATCGACCCAGGGGTGGACGAGAACATCGCCAAGCTCACGCCGGAGCGGATCGAACGAACCATCAACAGGGTGCTGACCCAGGAGTCGGCGGCCCGACTCGCGATCTACCTCGAGACCTGCGTCCATTGCGGGCTGTGCGCGGAGGCCTGTCAGAGCTATGTCTCGCGCGACGGCGATCCGGACTACGCGCCGGTGGCCAAGGTCAAGGACACCCTGTGGGAGATGGTCAAACAGAAGGGCAGGGTGGACGGCGAGTTCCTTCACAACGCGGCACGGATTGCGTACATCGACTGCGGCGCGTGCCGACGCTGCAGCATGTACTGCCCCTTCGGGATCGACATCTCCTACCTGATCATGACGGTGCGGAGAATCCTCAACCTCCTCGGGGTGGTCCCCCAGTACCTCCAGGACACCACCAACAGCCACGCGGTCACGATGAACCAGATGTGGGTCCAGCAGGACGACTGGATCGACACCCTGATGTGGCAGGAGGAGGACGCCCAGGCGGAGCTTGCCGGCACCCGCATCCCGCTCGACAAGGAGGGCGCCGAGATCATGTACTCGATCATCGGCCCCGAGCCCAAGATCCTCGCTCAGCTGATCGCCAATATGGCGATCATCTTCAAGGTCGCCGGCGCCGACTGGACCATGCCTTCAACCGATGGCTGGGACAACTCCAATATGGCGATGTACTCGGGCGATTTCGAGACCATGGGCAGGGTGGAACGGTTGCACTGGGAACGGGCCATGCAGCTCAAGGTCAAGCGGGTTGTCATGGGCGAGTGCGGTCACGCCTACCGCGGCGCGGTCTACGATGGCCCACGGTGGCTCGGTTGGACCAAACCGCCGATTCCCATGGTCCACGCGGTCGAGTACTACTACGAGCTCTTGAAGAGCGGCCGGCTCAAGATCGCGCGCAAGATCGAAGAACCGGTGACAGTCCAGGACCCCTGCAACATCGTCCGCGGCCGCGGGCTCCACGACAAGCTGCGTTACGTGGTCAACGCGATCTGCGAAGACTTCCGCGACATGGATCCGCGCTACGAGCACAACTACTGCTGCCAGGCGGGCGGCGGGCTCATCAACTGCGGCCCGCCATGGAAGCTGTCGCGGATGAAGAGCAACCGCATCAAGGCCGACCAGATCCGCGAGACCGGGGCGCACACGGTGATTACGCCGTGTCACAACTGCCACTCGGGGATCGAGGACATCATCGGCTACTACAAGCTCGGCGCACACGTGAACTTCATCAGCGAGCTGCTGATCAAGTGTATCGAGATGCCACAGGCCTGAGGGGAGGACCTCGACGATGACACCTATCCGAAGCGCACCGATGCTGGCCGCGCTGGTCGTGCTCCTCGCTGCCCCCGTCGTTGCAGCACAGGAGGCGACCGTGTCGGATGAGCCGGCGCCGGCGGGCTTGATCCTCCTGGCCTACCCGGAGCGGTTCGGCGACCTCGAGCGGCCTCCGGTCGCCTTCGACCATGGCCGCCACAGCACGGCACTGGGCGCCGACCAGTGCAAGCAATGCCATCTCATCGTGGACGGCAAGCTGACCCCGTCCTTTGCCGCAATGGCCGACGATCTCGACCCCGAAGCTCTGATGGACGCCTCCCACGACCGGTGCCGCGGGTGCCACGAGCGGCGGCTGTCGCAGGGCCTTGCCTCGGGGCCGCTGACCTGTGGGGAGTGCCACCGCCTGAAGAACACCCTGTTGCCGGGGCAGGCGCCGATGGCCTTCGACTACTCGCTGCACGCACGTCACGTCGCGGCGTTCAAGGACGAGGAGGAGTCGTGCAGGCGCTGCCACCACGTTTTCGATGAGCAGCTGAAGCAGCTGGTCTACATAAAGGGCCGGGAGGATGCCTGCAGTGACTGTCACCGGGAACGGGATGAGGGCACGACCTTGTCGCTGAAGAATGCCTCGCACGTCCAATGCCTCTCCTGCCACCTCGAGCGCGTCGGCTTCGGGAACGCAGCTGGGCCGACCGCCTGCGTCGGCTGCCACGACCCCGCCCACCGCGAGGCGGTGAAGAAGCTGGAGGTTGTCCCGCGTCTCGTGCGTGGCCAGCCCGACCAGATCTGGATCCATCGTGAGGACGGGCTGACGCGGCTGGTGGCCTTCGATCACGCCGCCCACGAACCGCGGACCGCCTTCTGCACCAGCTGCCACCACCTGACTGTCGAGCGTTGCGGCAGCTGCCACACCGTCGCCGGCGCCCCGGAGGGCGGCGGTGTGACCCTCGAGGAGGCTTACCACGGCGCTTCCTCGTCGCTCAGCTGTGTCGGCTGCCACCGGACGGAGCAGGCGGTGAGCGGCTGCGCCGGGTGTCATGGGGCCTTGGCATCGACCCAGACCGGTTCGGCCTGTACCGGGTGCCATAGCGGCCCCTGGGTCGCACCCGGCACCGAGCCGCCGCCGGCGGCCGCCGACCCATCCGAGATCGCCCCTCTGCCACCGAGCTCCGACGACTTTCCCGAGACGATTGTCATCGATGTGTTGAGCTCGAGCTACGAGGCGTCAACGATGCCCCACCGCAAAATCGTGGTCAAGCTCGACGAGCCGGTTCGGAAGTCACGGCTGGCGAGTGTGCTGCATGGGGACGTCGAAACCGGGTGCGAGGGATGTCACCACCACTCGGAAAACGGCCAGCGCCCGCCGCGATGTCGCGCCTGTCACGGTGAGGCGGCGCAGGCGAAAACGGACCGGCCGGGGCTGAAGGTGGCCTACCACCGCCAATGCATCGGCTGCCACCAACGAATGGGCATCGACAAGCAGGGGTGCACCGATTGCCACAGCGAAAGGAAGGTGGCCTCATGAGCATGTCGAGACGAGGGTTTCTCGGCGCCCTGGCGGCAGGTGCGGGAGCGCTTTCCACGGGCGCCGCCGAAGCCGGTACGATCGAGCACTTCGAGGGCTATCCAGACCGATACGGGCTCCTCCACGACACGACTCTGTGCGTTGGTTGCCGCTCGTGTGAGGTCGCGTGCGCCGAGGTCAACGCGCTGCCCGAGCCAAAGCAACCGGTCGGCGATCTCGACGTCTTTGAAACCGTCCGCCGGAGCACCGCGACCGCATTCACGGTCGTCAACCAGTACCGGGGCGCCACCGGTGACGACCCGCCGGTCTACCGCAAGCTGCAGTGCATGCACTGTAACGAGCCGTGCTGCGCCGCGGTCTGCCTGGTGCACGCTTTCACCAAGACCCCCGAGGGACCGATCCTCTACGACCCGGAGGTGTGCATCGGCTGCCGCTACTGCATCATGGCCTGCCCGTACTACGCCCTCGCCTACGAGTACGACAACCCCATCGACCCGCGGGTGATGCGCTGCACCATGTGCTACCCGCGGATCAAGGACGGTCTCAACCCGGGCTGCGCCGACGCCTGCCCCTCCGGAGCGATCACTTTCGGCCGCCGCGAGGAACTGCTCGAGGTGGCGCGGGAGCGGATCCGCAAGTTCCCCGATCGTTACATCAACCACGTTTTTGGCGAGTACGAGTTCGGCGGGACGAGCTGGTTGATGCTCGCTGGCATCCCTTTCCGCGAGCTCGACCTCCACGAGGGCGTTACCCACGAGTCGTTGCCCGCGATCGGCACCAGCTATCTGTCGGTGGTGCCGTTGATCGTCACCATCTACCCGGGTCTGCTGGCCGGGTTCTACGCCTTCACGAAGCGCAAGGACAAGCTCGCCAAGCGAGAGCTCGAAGCGGCCCTGGCTGAGGCCCGTGCGCGCGGCGAAGCGGAGATGAAGGCCAAGCTCGCACAGGCGGCGGAGAGGGCGCAGAAGGACAAGGAGCGGGCCGTCGAGACAGCTGTCGGCAAGGCGCTGGCCGAGCAGAGTGAGGGAGGCTCGTCATGAGCGTCGTTTCTGCGGATAGTAGGAGAAACGGGATCTTCACCCCATTCAACCTGATCTCCGGCGCCATTCTTCTCGGTGGGGCCATCATCCTCACCATCCGTTTCACGACCGGGCTCGCCTCGACCACCAATCTCTCCGACACCAATCCATGGGGTCTGTGGATCGGATTTGACGTCATGGCCGGCGTCGCCCTCGCCGCCGGGGGCTTCGTCATTTCATCGACCGTCTTTCTCTTCGGGATGAAGGAGTACCAACCGGTCGTGCGGCCGGCGCTCCTGACCGGGTTCCTCGGCTACTCGCTGGTCGTCATCGGCCTGCTCGCCGACCTCGGTCGCCCCTGGCGCCTGCCATTCCCCTTTATCAAGCAGGCGGGTCCGACGTCGCCGCTCTTCGAGGTCTCACTGTGCGTTGCCCTGTACCTCACCGTGCTCTTCATCGAGACCACGCCGGCAGTCTTCGAGTGGCTGGGTTTGAAATGGTGGCGCCGGTTGGTCGGGCAGCTCACGATCGCGCTCACGATCTTCGGGCTGATGCTGTCGACCATGCACCAGTCGACCCTCGGCGCCATGTTCATGGTGACGCCCACCAAGCTGCACCCGCTGTGGTACTCATCGCAGATTCCGGTCCAGTTCTTTATCTCCGCGATCGCCGCCGGCATCGCCATGATCATCGTCGAGGGATGGCTCTCCCACCGCGCGTTCCATCATCAGGTGCAAATCTCGGACGACCACTTCCGCGAGATCAACTACGGCCTTGCCAAGGGTGGGGCGGTGGTTCTCGCGACCTACCTCGCGGTCAAGCTGGTGGCGCTGTCGATAGAGAACGAGTGGCGTCTGCTCGCAACTGGATGGGGTGCGTGGTACCTCGTCGAGCTGATCGG
Source organism: Candidatus Sulfomarinibacteraceae bacterium (assembly GCA_963733915.1). Lineage (GTDB taxonomy): Bacteria > Acidobacteriota > Thermoanaerobaculia > Thermoanaerobaculales > Sulfomarinibacteraceae > Sulfomarinibacter. The sequence continues at coordinate 88,938 of CAVTEP010000011.1, read as the reverse complement.
GTGTGTGGTCGTGCCCTGTATCCTCTTCGCCGTGGCACACCGCGAGCGGCGCCTCGGATTGGCGCGGTTGGCGGCAGCGATGACGGTCTGTGGCGTCGTCCTCAACCGCTTCAACGCCACCTTTATCGCTTTCAACTGGCAGGTGCCGCACGAGATGCGCTACGCGCCGGCGTGGACCGAGGTGTGGGTGACGGTGTCGCTGATTACCCTCGCGGTGGTCGTCTTCCGATGGATCGCAAATCGCATGCCGATCATGTACGAACATCCGGACTATCCGGCATTGCACTGAGGAGGGGAGGATGTACCACACGCTGTTCGACTTTCTGACCCACACCGAAGGCATCACCTACATCTTGATCGGAGTGCTGTTGATCGGCTTCATCCCATTCTGGCGGTTCTTGACCGAACGTGAGCGTGAGGATTAGCCCGATGACAACCCAGACGCAGGAACGGAGGTCGTCATGAGTCAAAAAATTCTCGTGGTAGACGACGAGGCCGATGTCCGCACGTTCATTACCGCGGTGCTCAAAAAACGTGGTTATGACACGGTGACGGCGGCTGACGGCAGAGAAGCACTCACAGTCGTCGAACGGGAACGGCCGGACCTTGTGATTCTCGATCTGGCAATGCCGAACCAGTCCGGGACGGACTTTTTCAGGAAGTTGTCCAAGGACCATGAGCTGAGCAGCATCCCGGTGATCGTGGTCAGCGGACTTGCCGGACGTCATTTGGCGGTTCGCAAGCCCTTCGCCGTGTTCGACAAGCCGATCGACCCGGACGAGTTTGGTGAGACCGTCGACCGCGCACTGGGCGTGGTCGAGGAGTGAGAATGTCGTGATTCACTGTTGGACACTGCCGCATGAAATCGAGCAGTCGCTGGCCGGCGGTAAGGTTCAAACCCTCGAGAAAGGAGGGCGACGATGAGCGTCCTGGAAAAGAGAAAGAAGCCGAGCCCTGCGGCGAAGAAAAAGGGCCACGTGAGCTCCGATCCTCGGGTGCGGCTTGCGGCCGTCGAGAAGCTGGACGACGCCGAGGCCTTGGTCGAGGTGGCGTGCACCGACGAATCGCCGCGGGTACGGTTGACCGCGGTGTCGCGCCTCACGGACGATCTGCACCTCGATCGGGTGGCGCGGGGCGCCGAGTCACTCGATGCGCGACTGGTGGCGGTCGAGCGGATCTTCTCGCAGCGGACGGTGGCAGACCTCCTGAAGGAGCCGAAGAACGTCGATCTCATCGGCATGTGCTTCTCGAAGATCTCGGATCGTCGGATCATCGAGTCCATCGCCCAGGACCCGGTCTACAGTGCGGCCGTGCGCCGCATGGCGGTGGAATACTTCGCCGACGAGTCGTACCTGTCGGAGGCGGCCGAGACCGAGGAGAAGCCCGAGCGCAAGAGCGAGGAGGCGGTGCAAGCCTTTGTCGACGCCTATGGGGGCGGCCTGCGCGGGGTGCGGGCGATCGGTCGTTTCAAGCGCAGCGAAAAGGCGCTCAAGGCGCTCGGAACGATCTCCCGCAAGGGTGGCGAGACTGGCGGTCTGGCGGTAGAGTACCTGTGTTCGGCGCTCGGCAGCGCAAACTCAAAGCTTGTCGAGTGCGCTGCCGACGAGCTTGCACAGCTCGGAGATCCAGACCTGGTCGATTGTGTCATCCGTGCGCTGGACAACCCCAACCTCCGGGAGCCGATCCGTAGGGTCCTGGGGCGCATCAACACACCCGAGGCGCGAGCGGCGCTCGGCACCACAGGCCCGGCCAACTAGAATACGAGGATTGGGGGGACACCATGGCGAAAAAAGTATTGATTATCGATGACGAGCAGGATATGCGCGTGTATCTCGAAGCGCTGTTCCGGAAGGCTGGTTACGAGACGGAGTCGGCGTCAGACGGCGAGGAGGGCGTGTGGCTGGCCGAGGCGCACCAACCTGACCTCATCACCCTCGACGTGCTGATGCCCCGCAGATCGGGGGTCAAGGCCTATCGCAGTCTCCGCACATCCGACAAGACCACATCGATTCCGATCGTGGTGCTGACCGGGCTCACCCGTCTCGACGATTTCTTCGGCGATCTCGACAACCTGCCGAAACCCGACGCTCTGATCGAGAAACCGATCGACCGCGAGGTCTTCCTGGAACGGGTGGTGACGTTGATCGGCGCTGCCTGAAAGCTAACCCCTGGTGTCGGGAGCTTGCACGCGCACTTCCCTCGAGTCTGCGGTCACTCCATCGCGCACTATTTCGGAGCGTGAGTTCGGGATCACCACGGTGAAGACCGTGCCGTGCCCGGGTTTCGACTCGAAGGTGACCTTGCCGCCGTGCTCCTCGGCCACCTTCTGGACCACCAGCAGCCCGATGCCGGTTCCTTCGGACCCTTTGGACGAGAAGAACTCCTGAAAAACCCGGTGGCTCAAGTTCTCCGGAATGCCGGCGCCGTCGTCCTCGACCTCGAACACGGTCGAGCCGTTACCGTTCCCGAAACAGCGGATGACCACCGTGTGACCCGACTTGTCGGGGCAGGGATCGAAACGGCAGGCGTCGATCGCATTGGCCACCAGGTTGCAGAGCAGGCTGTGGATACCGTCGGGGTCGAAGGTGCCGCGGTGCGGCGGCTCGCTGAGCTCGGTTCGGATCTCGACGTTTTCGTCCGACATCCGAGCGGCGTAGAGGTCGCGGACCTCGCGCGCGATGTCCTGCGGGCAGACCTCGGTCTCGAATGCCGGGTCGCGATCTTTCGAACAATACAGGAGATCCTTGACGATGCCGGTCACCAGCCCGACGTTGCGCTCCACCATCTCCCAACCCTGGTCGATGGACGGCCGGTCATCGCTTTCGAGAGCTTCGTTGACAATGAAGATACCGCCCTCGAGCCCCATCAGGATATTCTTGACGCGGTGTGCCATGCCGGCCACTGCGCGACCGGTCAGGGCGAGCTGCCGCTGCAACTGCTTGACCTCGGTGACGTCGGTGAATACCTCCATCACGGAAGCGATCTTGCCGCTTTCGTCAAAGACCGGTCGCGTGTGCACGACGACGTTGATGCGGCGGCCTTCACGGGTGATCAGGGTTTCTTCGCTGGAGTGGATCTGCCCGTCCTCGAAGGTCTGGTCCACCAGACAGTTCGCGCACTTCGCGCTGCGCTGTTTGCAGATCTCGTAGCACAGCCGGCGTTCGCTGACATCGAAGGCCTCACGATAGAGCGCGTTGGCCTCGACCACGTGATGATCACGGTTGAGCACGCAGATGAAGCACGGGACCGCCGAGAACAGCTGCCCGTAATCCCGCCGTGTCCGATCGAGCTCTCTTCGCAGCTCGGCGACCGGCTGCCGCCGCGGGTGGGGTCGGTTGCGTCGCACCACAACGGCCAGGCCCACGACTGCCGCCAGGACCAATACGGCGGCGCCTGCCGCCAGCGGCGAACCGAGCGAGGCAGCCCAGGCGGCGGTGGCGGCGACCACGACCGATGCTGCGACCGCCCCGGAGACCCCTCGCCATCCATTCTGAAGGCGGTCGACGCCGGGCTCCAGGTTGGCATCCGGAACGCGGTCGGGGCCCGAACTCGAACCACCCCCGCCCGTCCATTGCTGGACGCGTCGAGCGACCGCTGGTTCGCTGGCAGGTGTGATGGGTTGTCTTGACACGTCTCCACCCAGCCGCCACTTCGGCACGGCGTTCAGTATGCCATATTCGGAGGCGCATCGTTGCCGAGCTTGACAATGGGCGGCGGGGCATTACTTTCGACGCAGGGTGTGATGCAGTGAAATCCGGTGAGCCAGGCATCAGTCAGACAATTCTCGACAGCGTCGCTGACGGTGTGTTTACTGTCGACCACGAATGGCGCATTGCCTATTTCAACAGCTCTGCGGAGCGCATCACCGGCGTTCCCCGCCAGCAGGCGATAGGCCGTCGCTGTTGCGACGTATTCCACGCCAGCATCTGCGAGAGCGGCTGCGCGCTTCGCCACACGCTCGAAACCGGCGAACCGGTGTTCAACCGTGGGGCTTCTATCATCGATGCCAAGGGACGAAAGGTGCCGATCAGAATCTCGACAACGGTCCTGCGCGACGACACGGGAAGACTTGTCGGTGGCGTCGAGACCTTTCGCGATCTCAGCCAGGTCGAAGAGCTGCGCCGGGAGCTCGAAGGACGCTTTTCGCTCGGCGACATTATCGGCCGTAGTCGGGCGATGCGGGAGCTCTTCGGTATCCTGCCAGCGATTGCCGCCAGCGACAGCACCGTCGTGATCCACGGCGCGAGCGGCACCGGCAAGGAACTGTTCGCACGCGCCATTCACGATCTCTCGCCGCGCCGCGAGGAACGTTTCGTGGCTATCAACTGTGGCGCTCTGCCCGACACCTTGCTCGAGTCCGAGCTCTTCGGGCACAAGGCCGGCGCCTTCACCGACGCGCGCAGCGACAAGGTCGGGCGCTTCGCTCACGCGGAATCGGGGACCCTTTTCCTGGACGAAATCGGCGACATCTCGCCGGCCATGCAAATGCGCCTGCTCCGTGTCCTCCAAGAGCACCAGTACGAGCCGCTGGGCTCGGTCGAGCCCGTCGCCGCGAATGTCCGTATCGTGGCGGCGACCCATCGTGATCTCGCGCGATTGGTCGAGCAGGGGGCCTTTCGAGAGGATCTCTTCTACCGTATCAACGTGATTCGCCTCAAGCTGCCGACCCTGATAGAGCGCCGCGACGACATCCCGCTGCTGATCGACCACTTCATCGACCGATTCAACCGCATCCAGGGCAAGGACGTGGTCGGCGTTTCCGACGAAGTCATGGCGCTGCTGATGAACCACGATTATCCGGGCAACGCGCGCGAGCTCGAAAACATCCTCGAGCACGCGTTCGTGCTCTGCCGCGGCAGCGTTGTCGAGCTCGGCCACCTGCCACCGGAGCTGGTTCGTGAGCACGGTACGCCCGACCTCGCGTCTCGGCCGGGAATGACGCTGCGGTCTTTGGAGGTCGTCCACATCACCGACGCGCTGCGCCGGAATCGCGGCAACCGCACGGCGGCCGCTCGAGAGCTCGGCATCCACCCGAGCACCCTCTTCCGCAAGATCAAGGCCCTCGGCATCGATGTGCCGGAGACCGACGGGCGAAGTCGAGAACACTGAAACCGGCCGGCACGGCGGCTGCCGGGTCATCGCGCGGAGACGTGAGCACTCGCATGAGGTTTTGTCCTCGCGACCAAAGCTCGGGAGGGGCAGGGACGCGGAAACTCCGGGCTCCGGGGAGGTGTCGATTCTGAGACACGGTCGATTTACGAACCACCGTTGTTGTGCACTCCTCCGGACCGCCGTGTGATGAGCCGTTACCCGGGCGTAACGCGATCTCATCACCGGCCGTGTCCGGCCTGAAGCTGGTCGCTCAAAGTCGCTTTGATTCAAACCTTTGTGAGCCGGACAACGCGGTGTTCCTCTGGCACAGGGGTTGCACCGTTGCCATCCGGTTGGGTGAGCGTGTGTAGGGGAGGTGTCCGGCTTGCGTAGCGAGGTTCAAAAGCTCTGGAAGACCGAAGACTACTGGGCGGTATGGTTGGGGCTGGGGATCGTGCTCCTGGCGCTCGCAACCTACTACTCGGGTTCCAGCATCAGAAGCTGGGCGGTCAAGCCGGGTGGATGGTCAAACCTCGGCCAGCTCATTGCGGACCTCGGCGTTCACGCCGGCGGCTACCTGGTGATCTTCCTCGTCTTCGGGGTGGTCTTCACCCTCTCCATGGCGGCGATGGGACGCGAGGTGGCCCGGTTCGTGCCCGGCTTCGTCGTACTCTTTCTGGGCTCGACCGCGGTCTTCTACCTGTCGACCTGGGATGTTGCAAAAAAGGCCGACCTCGGGGCGCCGCTGCTGGCCCTGCTGATCGGTCTGATCATCGGGAATCTGGTCAAGCTGCCTTCCTGGTTCCAGACCAGCCTCCTGACCGAGTACTACATCAAGACCGGCATCGTGCTGCTCGGCGCCACCCTGCCGCTGACCCTCATCTTCAGGGCCGGCTGGGTCGCCTTTCTGCAGGCGACGATCGTCTCGGTCTGTACATGGCTGACGATATTTTTTGCCGCGACCAGGATCTTCGGTCTCGAGAAGCAGTTCGGCGCCGTCCTCGGCGCCGGCGGCGCGGTGTGCGGAGTGTCGGCCTCAATCGCGGTTGGTGGCGCGGTCAAGGCCAAGAAGGACCACATCGCGATCTCGATCGCGATCGTCTCGGTGTGGGCGATCGTGATGATCATCATCCTCTCGATCGTCCTCAAGTTCATGGTGCCGGCGATGATCTCTCCCGGCGAGGCCGGAGCGTGGACGGGGACCTCGGAGTTTGCCGACGCCGCCGGTTTTGCGGTCGTCGCCGAGCTGTCGGCGGTGATCGAGCGTGGCGGGATCACCGCCCTGGCCGGTCAGCCGCCGCTCAACGCCGATGACCCGATCAACACCTTCACCCTGATGAAGGTCATCGGCCGTGACATTTGGATCGGCATCTGGTGCCTGATCCTGGCGGTGGTGTCGGTGGTTTTCTGGGAAAAGCGGGACGCCACCGAAAAAGCGGTCGGCGCCGGCATCATCTGGGAGCGTTTTCCAAAGTTCGTGCTCGGCTTCTTTGCCGCCTCGATCATCATGACCGGCGTCACCAGCGACCCGCCCGATGATTGGGTCGGACGAGCGAAATTCAAGGGCACTTTCAAAAGCGGTGCGGAAAAGATCTCCTACGATGCTGATTTTTCCGGCTACACGGTACCGGCCGCCCTTTCAAATCGCGTCACGATCACTGCCGACGGGCTCTCTTATGCCAATGCGGGCAGACCGATGTCCCTCGAGGAATTCGAGCTTTTGAAAACAGCGATTCGTGTCGAAGACACGAATCGCAACGACAAGCTGGGAGCCTTCAAACAGCTCCGCTACGCCTCCGACTGGTTCGAAAGCGATCTCCGCACGATGGTCATCGACCCGATCAAGAACCTGCGCTCGTGGGCCTTCGTGCTGTGTTTCCTGTGCATTGGACTGTCGACCCGGTTCGCGGATCTCCTGACCTTTGGTCTCAAGCCGTTCTGGGCGTTCACGATCGGCGTGATCGTCAACGTGCCGCTCGGTTATTTCCTGTCAACGGTGGTGTTCTCCAGGTTCTGGTCGAACATCAGCTCGCTGATGTGAAACAGGACATGAAAGTGGTTTCTATTTGCCCCAGCAACCAAATATGAAGAGATGAAAGGAGTGGCCATGACAGAAAAGAAGAAGTTGTCGACGCCGCTGCTTGACGAGCTCGAAACGGGGCCATGGCCGAGCTTTGTCAAGGAGATGAAAAAGGAGGTCCACAAGCCGATTACCAGGGACGCCGTCGGCCAGCTCGAGCGCTCCTACGAGGAGCACATCTCGCACTGGAAGCACGGCGGGCTGGTCGGTGTCATGGGCTATGGCGGCGGTGTGATCGGGCGCTACTCGGATCTGACCAAGGATTTCCCGGGAGTGGCGGAGTTCCACACCTTCCGCGTCAACCAGCCTTCGGGGTGGTTCTACACCACCGACGCACTGCGGACCTTGTGCGACATCTGGGACAAACACGGGTCGGGCATCACCAACATGCACGGCTCGACCGGCGACATCGTTTTCCTGGGCGGCAGCACCGAGTGCATCGAGCCGGTCTTCGCCGATCTGACCAAGAACGGCTGGGACCTCGGCGGTTCCGGCTCCAACATGCGGACGCCGAGCTGCTGCGTGGGCCCGGCGCGCTGCGAATGGGCCTGCTACGACACCCTCGACGCCTGCTACAACATCACCCAGAACTGGCAGGACGAGCTGCACCGGCCGTTCTTCCCCTACAAGTACAAGTTCAAGTTCGCGGGTTGCCCCAACGACTGCGTGGCCTCGATCGCCCGTTCGGACTGCTCCGTGATCGGCGTCTGGAAGGACGACATCCAGGTCAACGACGCCAAGGTCAAGGAGTACGAAAAGAACGGCACCGACATCAACGCCGAGATCTGCGACCTCTGCCCGACCAGGTGCATGGCGTGGGACGGAAAGAGCCTCGACATCGACAACGCCAACTGCGTCAAGTGCATGCACTGCATCAACATGATGCCGAAGGCGCTCAAGCCCGGTAAGGAGCGCGGTGCGACCATCCTGATCGGCTCGAAGGCGCCGATCGTCGGTGGTGCGCTGCTGTCCTCGGTCTTCGTGCCCTTCCTCGAGATGGACCCCGAATCCGATTACGAGGACCTCAAGGAGCTCACCGAGGCCATCTGGGACCTCTGGGGTGAGCACGGCAAGGCCCGCGAACGCACGGGCGAATTTATTCAGCGCGTCGGTCTGTCCAATTTCCTCGGCGAGATCGGGCTCGACCCGGTGCCCGAGATGGTGATGCACCCGCGCACGAACCCCTACATCTTCTTCGATGATGAAATCTTCGAAGACGCGGAATAGGAAGGGAGGAACACATGGCTGAAGAACGCATCACTGATATCGGACCCCCACATTACGAGCAGTTCCTGCCCGAGGTCATCAAAAAGAACTACGGCAAGTGGGACTACCACGAGATCCTCAAACCCGGCGTGATGGTGCACGTCGCCGAGTCCGGCGACAAGCTCTTCACCGTACGCGCCGCCTCGCCGCGGCTGCTTGCGATTACCTCGATTCGGAAGTTCTGCGATATCGCCGACAAATACTGCGACGGCCACCTGCGGTGGACGAGCCGCAACAACGTCGAGTTTCTGCTCACCGACGAGAAGAAGATCGAGCCCTTGATCAAGGAGATCGAAGCCTACGGGTTCCCGATCGGCGGCCTCGGCGCGAAGCTCTCCAACATCGTCCACACCCAGGGCTGGGTCCACTGCCACTCTTCGGCCTCGGATGCCTCCGGTGTCGTCAAGTCGGTGATGGACGAGCTCTTCCCGTACTTCACCGGCGAAAAAGACCTGCCGGCAAAGATGCGAATCGCGTACGCCTGTTGTCTCAACATGTGCGGCGCCGTCCACTGCTCCGACATCGCGATCCTCGGCGTCCACACCCGTGCGCCGGTGATTAACCACAACGATCTGCCGAAAATGTGCGAGATCCCGACCCTGGTCGCGTCCTGCCCCACCGGCGCCATCCGGCCGGCGACGGTCGACGGCAAGCAGTCGGTGGAGATCGTCGAAGAACAGTGCATGTACTGCGGCAACTGCTACACGGTGTGTCCGGCCTGCACGATCAACAACGCCAAGACCGACGGCATCTCGATCTGGGTCGGCGGCAAGGTCTCGAACTCGCGCGTGGCCCCGAAATTCTCGAAGCTCGCGATCCCGTACCTGCCAAACAACCCGCCGCGCTGGCCGGAAACCGTCGCAGCCGTCAAGAATATCGTCGAAACCTACGCCGCGAATGCCCGCAAGCACGAACGTATCGCTGAGTGGATCGACCGCATCGGCTGGCCGAAGTTCTTCGAGCTCATCGGACAACCGTTCACGAAGTACCACATCGACGACTTCAAGCACGCGGGCGAGACCTATACGAGGACGGCGCAGCTGCGCCACTAGGAGGACACCATGTCTGAAGTCACGATCGACCAGATCGCAGACGCGATGTTCGAGCTGGTCAAATCGACTTATGGCAAAAAGAACCTGAAACCGATGGACGTCACAAAGGCGATGATCGATCAGTTCGGTGAGGACGCGGTGGACAAGAAGATGTGCAAGAAAGCCCTGCGCGAGCTCATCGACTCCGGCCGCTGCACCTACAAATATGCGGGTGGCAGCTACGTGACGCTTCCAGAAAACTGAGCGCCGGTCGCTCCCCGGGCGCATGCCCGGGGAGCGTTTCCCGCACCTATACCGACACGGAGGATTGCATGGCAAAGACGAAGAAGCTCTCGGGCCCGGAACGGTTGAAGTTTACGGTCGACGTCCTGCGGCAGTGGCAGGGCATCGAACGCGACGCTATCGAGACCACCGCCCAGATCATGGAGAAGACCGACAATCTCCTGATCCGCCAGATCATGGAGATCATCCGCAACGACTCGGTGCAGCACCACCGGGTGCAGCAGTTCCTCATCGACAGCGTCACCAAACAGGCAGTCACCCTGAGCCCCGACGACCTGGCCGAGGTCTGGGGGCAGATCGAGGCCCACGACGAGCTCGAGCGCCAGACCATAGCGCTTGCCAGGGAGCTCATGGAACAGACCACCGAGCCCGTGCACAGGATCCTGCTCAACTACCTCCTCACCGACGAGGAGAAGCATGACGGGATTCTCGGCGAGCTCGACGATTTCAAAAAGCACATGTCGAAGCTCTCGTGAGCGCGGACCGGGCCGGTACTGAGGAGGCGATCTTATGGGTCTGCTGAAGAAGAAGGAAAAAGACACATCGGGCAAGATGAAGTCGCGGCTCAGCGGCGGCGGCGGCGGCGGCGGATCGAATATTTCGTCGCTACGACCGCGGTACGTCGAGAGTCTGCCGCCGTGTACCGGAAACTGCCCGAGCGGCAACGACATTCGAGGTTGGCTGACGGTGATCAGCCTGCGCGAAAAGCTCGGCCTCAGCCTCGACCAGGCGTGTGAGCAGGCGTGGCGTATCGAGATGGAGACCAACCCCTTCCCATCGGTCATGGGGACGGGTATGTCCCCATCCCTGCGAGACAGGATGCAACCGCGGCCAGAAGGACGGTCCGGTCGGCATCAACTCGGTGGAGCGCTACATCGGCGACTACGCAATCGAACATGCCCTCAAGGCTGTGCCGGTCGAGGGCGAGGGCCCGAAGAAGCAGAAGATCGCCGTCATCGGTGGCGGGCCGTCCGGCCTCTCCTGCGCGTATCAGCTGGCCCGTCGCGGCTACAAGGTCACCGTCTTCGAAGGCCTCCCCAAGGCCGGCGGCATGCTCCGCTACGGGATCCCCGTTTATCGGCTGCCACGCGAGATCATCGATGCCGAGATCCAGCGCATCGTCGATCTCGGGGTCGAGCTCAAGTGCGACACCAAGATCGGGAAAGACATCAGCTTTGCCGACATCCGCAAGGAGTACGACGCGATCTACGTCGCCATCGGCGCCCACCAGGGGAAGAACCTCGGAGTTCCCGGTGAGGAAGGACCCGGCATCTGGACCGGGACCGAGTTTCTCAACCACGCCAACTCCGGCAAGAAGGTCGAGCTCGGAAGCAAGGTCGTGGTCATCGGCGGCGGCGACACCGCGATCGACGCCGCCCGGGTCTCGAAGCGCCTCGGCGCGGACGCGGCCTCGATGGCTTCCAAAATGGGCGCCGAGGTCACGATCCTCTACCGCCGCACCCGCACGGAAATGCCGGCGATCGAGCGTGAGGTCGAGGAGGCCCTCGAGGAGGACATCACGATCGAGTTCCTCGCGGCGCCGCTCGAGATCCTGCGCGATGACGAGGGCAAGGTTCGGGCGATGGTGGTGCAACGCATGGAGCTTGGTGAGCCCGATGATTCGGGGCGCCGACGCCCGGTACCCATCAAGGGCGACACCTATGAGCTCGAGGTGGAAACGGTGATCACGGCCGTCAGCCAGAAGCCGGACCTCGCGGCCATGAAATCGACGGAGCTCGGCGACGGCTGGCTCAACGGCGATGAGTGGGGATTTACCGGTGTGGACGGAATCTGGACCGGAGGTGACAACGTCAATCTCGGGATCGCCACGACCTCCATCGGTCAGGCCCGCAAGGCGGCGGAGGCGATCCACGCCCACCTTCAGGGCACGTCGCCGAAGGCCGAGCAGAACGGCGACATGATCCGTGCGGAAAAGCTCAAACTGGACTGGTATCCGGCCGTCGCACGCACGCAACGTCAAGTCAAGGACCCGGCAGAGCGGCTTGCGAGGCCCTTTGACGAGGTGGATCTCGGGCTGCTCGCCGAGGACGCTCTGGTCGAGATCGACCGCTGCCTCAGCTGCGGCAAGTGCTTTGGCTGCGAAAACTGCTGGATGTACTGCCAAAACAACGTGTTTGCCAAAACCAAGGTGCCGACGCACGGGAACTTCTTCGAGATCAAGAAGATGGAAATGTGCGACGGATGCAAGAAGTGTTGGGAAGAATGTCCCTGCGGCTTCATCGTCGGCGTGTGAGGGCGGAGTCGGGCGGTCGTTGATGCGTGTCATGGTCCCAAGGCTCGTGGTCGCCGGGCTCTCCGGTGACAGCGGCAAGACCCTGGTCACCCTGGGTCTCGCCCGGGCGTTGGCGGACCGCGGCCTCAAGGTCCGGCCCTTCAAAAAGGGGCCCGACTACATCGATGCCGCCTGGCTGGGAGTTGCGGCCCGCGCCACCTGCCGCAATTTGGATACCTTCTTGATGTCGGACGAGGCCATGGCCGGCGCGTTGGCGACGGCGGCGTCCGATGCCGACATCATCCTGGTTGAAGGTAACCGGGGCCTTTTCGACGGCGTCGACGTGGAGGGCAGCCATTCCACGGCGATGCTCGCCCGGCGGCTCGCGGCGCCGGTGGTGCTGGTGCTCGACGTCACCAAGATGACCCGCACGGCGGCTGCTCTGGTTCTGGGCTGCAGAGGCCTCGATCCGGAGCTCGACCTCGCGGGAGTGATCCTCAATCGGGTCGGCTGCGGCCGCCACGAAACGATCGTTCGCGAAGCGGTGGCGGGCACGGCGGGGACCCCGGTGCTCGGCGCCATTCGCCGTTTGCAGGGGGAGGACCCTCTGCCGGGCCGCCACCTCGGCCTGGTTACGACCGCCGAGCACCCGGATCCCAACAAGACGGTGGAACGGGCGGCGAAAGCGGTGGTGGAGTGCGTGGACATCGATCGACTGTTGGCGGCGGCCCAGTGGGCGCCGGAACTCGATCTGCAGCCCGCGCAGACGGCCGTCAACCAGGTGCCGGTCACCCTGGCCTATCTGGAGGGCGAGGCCTTCAGCTTTTACTACCCGGAAAACCTGGAGCTGTTGCGCGCATCAGGCGTCACGCTTGTACCGGTAGACCCGGCCTCCGCCACTGCGCTCCCGGCCGTGGACGGCCTTTATATCGGTGGCGGTTTTCCCGAGGTGCACGCGGTGCGGCTCGGCGCCAACACCGCGTTTATGGCCAGCATTCACGAGCGGGTCGAGTCCGGGATGCCGGTGTATGCAGAGTGCGGCGGGCTCATGTATCTGGCGCGAGAGCTGGTCGTAAATGACGTCGTTCACCCCATGGCCGGTGTGCTCGATCTGGTGGTGGAGCAACGGGAGACGCCGCAGGGCCACGGCTACGAGGTGGCGGTTGCCGACCGGGACAATGCGTTTTTTCCGGCCGGCACTCGACTCGTCGGCCACGAGTTTCACTACTCGAGGGTCATTTCGGGCAGTGACCTTGACCGCGGCGTGCTGCGCGTCGAACGCGGCACGGGCATTGGAGAAAAACGGGACGGAATCGCGCGCGGAAGGATCTTCGCCTCATACCTTCATCTGCACGCGGGGGCGACCCCGAGCTGGGCGGACGGCTTTCTCGCGCTCGCGGCACAGTACGCCGGCGAGCGCGGTGGGTCGACGGCGGCATGCGGTTGAAGGAGATTGTGATGGAGATGCTCCGCCGTGGCGACCGTCAGGGCCTCGAACAGCTCGTGGCAGCAGATCCGCGCGCCGTTCGCCACTTGCAGGGTCGTCTCTGGGATGCCGATAGAGGCGTGCGGGAACGAGCTGCCGAAGCGATGGGTGCGGCGGCGGCCGCCAACCCGGAGCTCGGCAGGGAGCTGTTGCGCCGGGCGATGTGGGCGCTCAACGACGAGTCGGCCACCAATGGCGCCGACACGCTGCCTGTGATTGGCGAGATCGGCTTCCGGGTTCCCGAGCTCGTGGCCCCCTTCGTCGGGCCCATGACCTCGTACCTTTGGGACGACGGGCTGCGGCCCGGGATCCTGCGCGCTTTGTGCCGCATCTCCGAGAAGGCTCCCGAGCTCGTGGCGGGGGTCCGCGATCAACTGCTGAAAATCGAGCGTACAAACGATCCCGGAGAGCAGGCATGTCTCAACCGCTTGCTCTCCGTGAACAGGGAGGGTGTGGATGGAGCGTGAAAGCCAGCGCCACCGGATGGAGCGCTGTTTGAAAGACGTGGAAGAGAACCCGGACAAGGCATCGGCCCATTACAACCTCGCGCTCGCCTACACGGTTTCGGGGCGGGTGAAACAGGCCGAGGACGCCTACGTCAAGGCCCTTGAGCTGGAGCCGACCATGGTTCAGGCGTGGGTCAACCTCGGCGGAGTCCGCCTCATGCGGTGGGAGTTTCAGGGTTGTCTCGACGCCAACCGGGAGGCGGTCCGGCTGCGCGACGACCTGCCGATCGTCCACTACAACATGGGCCAGGCGTACCTCTATCTCAACGACCCGCAGAACCTCGTGCGCTGCAACGAGCGGGTGATCGAGCTCGATAGCGAAAACGGCGCAGCACACTACTACGCGGCGGTCGGGCAGTTGGCTCTGGACAAACTCGGCGCAGCCGAGCGGTATCTCGGGCGGGCCATCGAGCTCGGCCACCAGCCGACTCAGGACTTTGTCAAGGCCATGGAAAAGGCCCACCTCAAGAAACAGAGAGAACAGAACGTAACGTTAATCGAAATCAGTGGGGCGGAAGCCCCGGATAAGCCAAAGGAGGACTGAAATGGCTACATTCGCACAAGGGAATATCTCCATCGAAGTGGACGAAGACGGTTTCATGCAGGAACCGGAGAAGTGGAACGAGGAGGTTGCTGCGGCGCTCGGCTCGACCGAGGGCGTCGATAACCTCACCGAGAACCACTGGAAGGTCGTCAACTACCTGCGCGACTACTACCTCCAGTTCGGTGTCGCGCCGATGATCCGCAAGCTCTGCAAGCAGACCGGCTTCCAGCTCAAGGAGATCTACGAGCTGTTCCCGTCCGGCCCGGCGAAAGGCGCTTGCAAGGTCGCGGGTCTGCCCAAGCCCACAGGCTGCGTGTAGATCGGAAGCCGGCTGCAGCCGCCCCCGGTCATGATCGGGGGCGGGATGGCCGGTGCGGTGCGCCAAGGGGGTCGGCATGCTCGCTCAAGAGCTTGCGAAAAACCGGGATGTGATCCTGGAACGCTGGACCAAGCTGGTTCTGGACGGCTACCCGGAGGAGACCGCCAGTTTCCTGCGGGATCAGCCGGACCGATTCGCGAACCCAGTCGGGGCGGGTCTTCGCGAGGGTCTCGCGGAGATCATTGACGGAATCATCCGCGGGGCCGAGCCCGACGAGCTCGAGCCGGCGCTCGATCGTGTGATCCGGGTGCGGGCGGTGCAGGATTTTTCCGCCTCGGCGGCGGTAGGATTCATCTTCGATCTCAAGAGTATTTTGAGTGGACTTCCCGGAAACGGGAGCACAGACCCCGACCCATTTCTGGCGTCATTCGATGAGCGCATCGACCGGTTGGGGTTGCAGGCCTTCGATATCTACGCCCGCTGCCGCGAGCAGATGTGGGCGATTCGCGCTCGGGAGATCCGCAATCAATCGGTTGGAATCATGGAACGAGTTGCAGAGTGGCGCGATCGTCGTGAAGAGAACTCGAAGATCACGCCGGGGACGTGATGCGGCGCGTCTCCCGATCCGTCGAGGCTGAGAGGAAGGAGGGACCGGACGCATGGGAGCGTTGATATCTTTTGTCGCGGTGGCCGGTGTGGCGTTGCTTGCCGCAGTGGGGGCGAGCGCCGGCGACGGCTTGCGATTTGCCCTCGGGGTGATCGTGCCCGGAGTCGCGTTCGCGGTATTCCTCGGTGGGATCATCTTCAGGGTGGTGCATTGGGCGAGATCGCCGGTGCCTTTCCGAGTCCCAACCACCACGGGCCAGGAAAAATCTCTGCCGTGGATCCGAAACAACGAGCTCGAGGCACCGAGCGGATTGGCCGGGGTCATCGGGCGCATGGCGCTCGAGGTCCTGTTCTTCCGCTCGCTGTTCCGCAACACCAGGGTCGAGCTTCTACCCGAGAAGCAGAAAGTGAGCTACCTCGCCGACAAGACCCTGTGGGCGGCGGCTATGGCCTTTCATTGGGCGATGTTGATCATCATCCTGCGCCACTTCCGGTTCTTCATCGAACCCGTACCGGCATGGGTTTCCGCCCTGCAGGACTTCGACGGGTTCTTTCAAATCGGCCTCCCGGTCTACTACGTCACCACCTTCCTGATGGTGGGAGGTTTGCTGTTTCTGCTGGCGCGGCGCTTTGTCGACCGAAAGGTCCGTTACATCTCACTGCCGACCGACTACTTCGCCCTCTACGTCCTGCTCGGGATCGCCCTCACCGGCATCCTCATGCGTCATGTGGAAAAGGTGGACGTGGTGCAGGTCAAGGCGGCGATCGCCGGTTGGGCATCGTTCCAACCGGTGGCGCCGGTGGGCGTCGGTCTCTGGTACTTCGCGCACGTCGTGCTGGTCAGCGTGCTCCTGGTGTACTTCCCGTTTTCGAAGCTCCTGCACGCACCGGGGGTGTTCCTCAGCCCGACCCGCAACCTCGCCAACAGCAATCGAACCCGCCGCCATATCAACCCGTGGAACCCGGACATCCAGGGTCATTCCTATGCCGAGTGGGAAGAGGAGTTCCGCGACAAGCTGAAGGCGTCCGGTTACGCGCTGGAGAAGGAGTGAGCCATGGCGGAGAAAAGCCCCCAGGAACTGATCCAGATCGACCTCACTCCGCCGCCCAGAAAATGGATGAACCCGGCCGTCGACTTCGAGGCGAGGCGGGGAACCTGGTCCTATCCGACCGCGGTCAAAAACCTCAATTACCTCGGCATGCCCAACCCCCGCGAGTGGTCGCCGACGGACGCGGACTGGAAACTGCCGGAGAACTGGCAGCAGACCATCCACGACGGTTTCAAAGACCTTCTGAAGAAGTACCGCACGCTCGAGGTCTTCATGGACATTTGCGTGCGCTGCGGCGCGTGTGCCGACAAGTGCCACTTCTTTATCGGTTCGGGCGATCCGAAGAACATGCCGGTGCTGCGCGCCGAGCTCCTGCGCTCCATCTATCGCCAGGACTTCACCACCGCGGGTAGAATCCTCGGCTCGCTGGCCGGCGGCCGGGAGCTGACCGAGGAGGTTTTGAAGGAGTGGTACTACTACTTCTTCCAGTGCACCGAGTGTCGCCGGTGTAGTGTCTACTGCCCTTACGGGATCGATACCGCCGAAATCACGATGATGGCTCGCGAGCTCATGAACCTCGTCGGGCTCAACATCAACTGGATCCTGGAACCGGTCGCCAATTGCCAACGCACCGGCAACCACCTCGGTATCCAGCCCCACACCTACAAGGACAACGTCGAGTTCCTGTGCGACGAGCTTGCGGATGTGACCGGGATCCAGCTCGATCCGCCGATCAACCGTAAGGGTGCGGAGATCCTCTTCGTGATCCCGTCGGCCGACTACTTCGCCGACCCCGGGACCTACACCTTCTGCGGTTACCTGATGCTCTTCGAGCACATCGGGCTCGACTACACCCTGAGCTCCTACGCTTCGGACGGCGGCAACTTCGGTCTCTTCAACTCCGCGGAAAACCTGAAGAAGCTCAACTGGAAGATCTACCAAGAGGCGAAGAGGCTCGGAGTGAAGTGGATCCTCGGTGGTGAGTGCGGCCACATGTGGCGGGTCATGCATCAGTACATGAACACGATGAACGGACCTGCTGACTTTCTGGAGGTGCCAAGATCACCAATTACAGGCACCGTCTTCAATAACGCCGCCTCGACCAAGATGACCCACATCTGCGAGTTCACGGCAGATCTCATCCATAACAAAAAGCTCAAGCTGGATCCGAGCCGCAACGATCGTTTCCGCGTCACCTACCACGACTCGTGCAACCCGTCACGGGCCATGGGTCTTCTGGAGGAGCCGCGGTACGTGCTCAAGAACGTGTGCAACAACTTTTTCGAGATGCCCGAGAACACGATCCGCGAGCACACCTTCTGTTGTGCCGGCGGCGCCGGTCTCGGAAACGACGAGAATATGGAGATGCGGATGCGTGGCGGCCTGCCGCGAGGTAACGCGGTGCGTTGGGTACGCGATCACAACGATGTCAACCGCCTGGCCTGTATCTGCGCCATCGACCGTGCGACGTTACCGCCGCTGGTCGAGTACTGGTCTCCCGGAGTTGATGTCAGTGGCATCCATGAGCTGGTTGGTAATGCGCTGATCATGGAAGGCGAAAACGAGCGAACGACTGATATTCGCGGCGTACCGCTGAAGCCGGAGAGGGAGGAGCAGGACGATGTATGACGCCAGCAAGATCGTCGCCGGTCTCGCCGTCTTCGTGGTCATCGCGACCTCACCCTTGTGGTACAACGCCTTGAGCACCGCCTCACCGGCGGCGCCCGCGCTCCAGAAGCCGGCCAACGGTTCGACCGAGTGCGTCGAAGCGACCGAGTTCATGCGGGCAAATCACATGGAACTCCTTGATCGGTGGCGGGACACGGTGGTGCGCGACGACATCCGCACCTACACCTCCGAGCTGTCGGGCAAGGAATACACCATGAGCCTTTCCGATACCTGCCTGGGTTGCCACACAAACAAAAAAGAGTTCTGCGATGCCTGTCACACGTACTCGGCGGTCGATCCCTACTGTTGGACCTGCCACGTGATTCCCGAGGAGGGGCAGTGATGAAGAGCAGCAGACGAGGATTTCTCAAGTTCGCCGGTCTGTCGGCCGCCGGCGTGGCCGGTTCCACCGCTGTCGCCACCCGGACGAGGGCGTCTGAAGAGCACGAACCGCCGGTAACCGAGGGCAAGCGTCTCGCGCTGGTGGTCGATCTGCGCAAGTTCGCCAAGGACGATGCGCTGCTCGACAAGGTCATCTCCGCTTGTCACGACGCCCACAACGTGCCCGATTTTTCGGACGACGCCAAGAACGAGGTCAAGTGGATCTGGACCGAGGATTTCGAAACCGCCTTTCACTCGCAGGAGTTCCACTACATCCGCGAAGATCTCAAAGGCAAACCGACCCTGCTTCTGTGCAACCACTGCGACAACCCCCCGTGCACCCGGGTGTGCCCGACCCAGGCAACCTGGAAGCGGGCTGCCGACGGTGTGGTCATGATGGATTGGCACCGCTGTATCGGTTGCCGCTACTGCGTTGTTGCCTGCCCTTACGGCTCACGGAGCTTCAACTGGAAAGACCCGCGGAAGGCGCCGAACCTGGCCACCCTCGATAGCACCTATCCCACGCGGATGCGCGGGGTGGTCGAAAAGTGCACCTTCTGCGACGAGCGGCTGGTGCGCGGTGAACAGCCCGCCTGCGTTGAAGCCTGCGACAACGGCGAGATGGTCTTCGGAGACCTCAACGATCCGAGTTCCGAGGTGAGACAGCTGCTCGCCGAGCACTTGGCCATACGGCGCAAGCCGGGTCTCGGGACCCAGCCCGAGGTCTATTACATCGTCGAGGATCCGCGGACCCTGCAAGAGATCGCACCGGCGGCGGAGGTCTTTGAAGAGGAGGGTGGTCATGCTTGAAAAGGCTCTCTCGGGCTCCCGGGCGTACTGGTCCTGGATCTTCGCCCTGTTGTTGGTGATCGGCGGCGGCATGGCGTGCTGGTTCTGGCAGTTCAACGAAGGTCTGACGATCACCGGCCTCAGCCGCGATGTGGTGTGGGGCTTCTATATCGCCCAGTTCACCTTTCTGGTGGGTGTCGCCGCCTCGGCGGTTATGGTGGTGCTGCCCTACTACCTCCACGACTACAAGGCTTTCGGCAAGATGACCATCCTCGGCGAGTTCCTCGCCATCCCCGCGGTCATCATGTGCATGGCTTTCATCTTCGTCGATATGGGCATGCCAAACCGCATCCTCAACGTCTTTCTCTACCCCACGGTGCACTCGATGATGTTCTGGGACACAGTCGCTCTCGGCGGCTACTTGGTGCTCAACGTCGTCATCAGCCACTGGACGCTGTCCTCCGAGCGGCGCGAGGAACCGCCGCCGAAATGGCTCAAACCGATCATCCTGCTTTCCATCCCGTGGGCGGTCTCGATCCACACGGTGACCGCGTTCCTGTACGCAGGACTCGCGGCACGGCCGTTCTGGCTGACCGCGATTCTGGCGCCACGATTCCTGGCCTCGGCATTTGCCGCCGGCCCCGCCATACTGCTCCTCCTCGCGTTTTTCGTGCGCAGGATCTCGACCTTCGACCCGGGCAAGCAGGCCATTGACGCCCTGGCAAAGATCGTGACCTACGCCATGACGATCAACGTTTTCTTCGTGCTCATGGAGGTCTTCACAGCTCTCTACAGCGATATCCCCGAGCACGTCCATCACTTTCAGTTCTTGTTCATGGGTCTCGAGGGAGAAAACACTCTTGCGCCGTGGATGTGGGTTTCGTCGATCCTGGCGATCGTGTCGCTGATCGTGCTCATCAATCCCAAGACCCGCGGTGATTACGGCTGGCTCAAGTTCGGCTGCGTGGCGGTAGTCGCCTCGTTGTGGATCGACAAGGGCCTCGGCATGGTCATAGCCGGATTCGTGCCAAACCCGCTAGGCAAGGTGGTTCATTACGCGCCGACCGCTCCGGAGCTCATGATCAGTCTCGCGATCTATGCGGTCGGCGCCCTGGTTCTCACCGGGCTCTACAAGATCGCGCTCGAGGTGAGAGGACAGTTGAAGGCAAATTAGGAATTCGGAATTCGGAATGAGGAAATGCCCCCGCCCGCCCGGTTCGTGCCGGGGGCGGGGGATTTTTGAATTCGGAATTAGAAATTAGGAATTCGGAATGCCCCCAACCACCAGGCATAGAATCGGCGGCAGGGGATTCAAGGAATCGAGGTGCCCGTGAGTGAGGACCCGAAAAAAGTAGTTATTGTCGGGGCGTCGGCGGCGGGTTTGAGATGTGCGTGCCGATTGCGGCGATTGCAGCCCGATTGGCCGATCACAGTCGTCGAGGCGAACGAGGTTTTCTCCTATGGTGCTTGCGGTCTCCCTTACGTGCTCTCAGGTGATATCGAGGAGCTCGGTGCGCTGCGTCGCACCCCCTACGGGGCCGAACGTGACGAAGACTATTTTTCCACCGTCAAAGATGTCGAGGTGCTCGCGCCATGGCGGGCGACCGCGGTAGACCTCGACGCCAGGACCCTTCACATCGAATGGACCGACGGCGATCGAGACCTCGGGTGGGACGAGCTCGTCCTCGCGACCGGGGCGTCTCCGCGCAGGCTCCCGGGTCTTCCTGACCACGCCCGGATCCACACCTTTCACGTGTGGGACGACGTCAAACCGCTCAAGATCGGTCTCATGCAGGGGAAGATCGAACACGTGGTGGTGGTCGGCGGCGGGCTCGTCGGTTGTGAGCTGGCCGAGGCCTTTCACAGCCTGTGGGGCGCCGACGTCACGCTGATCGAAGCGGCGTCCACGCCGCTGCCGGAGATTCTGGACCCGGAACTCGGCGAGGTTGTGGCGCGCCACCTGGAAGCAAATGGGCTAAGGGTCTTGACCCGCTCCGCAGTTACCGGGATTGCCGCCGACGACGAGGGCGTCACGGTGACGGCCGGGATCGAGACAGTTCGTGCGGATGCGGTGGTGGTGGCGGTCGGGGTCGAACCGCGGGTGGAGTTGGCGAAGAGCGCTGGCGTCGCCCTCGGCCCGAGCCGGGCGATTCGCGTCGACCAACGATTTCAGACCTCGATTCCGCACGTGTGGGCGATCGGTGACTGCATTGAGTGCCGGCATGTCGCGTCCGGTGGGCCGGCCTATCTACCTCTCGGCTCGCTTGCCAACCGGCAGGGACGACTGTTGGCCGACATCCTTGCCGGGCGGGTCGGGAGTTTCGGCCCCGTCGCCGGCGCCACTGCGGTCAAGGTCTTCAACCTCAACGTGGCGGCGGTCGGCTGCACCTCCTCCCGGCTCGGCGATGACGGTCTCGGTGTTCGTCAAGTCTGGATCAGCGCCGAGGATCGCGCCCACTACTGGCCGGAGACGAAGCTCATTCTCCTCGAGATGGTCTACGACCCGTCCACCAAACGTGTCCTCGGTGTCCAGGCCGTTGGAGAAAATGGGGAGGTCGCAAAGAGAATCGATGTCGCCGCCCAGCTTATGCTCCGCGGCGCCGTCATCGATGACTTCGCAGCCATCGAGCACGCCTATGCCCCTCCCTACGCGCCGGCCCTCGATCCCCTGGCGGTGCTTGCGATGGCCGCCCAGAACCAAAGCGAGGGCATCGAGTCCGTGTCGCCCCTCGTCGACTTCGGGCGGGCCACGGTGCTTGATGTGCGGGTACCGGAAGAACGCGAGGAGCGGCCGCTGGCCGCGGCTCGCGTCGTCGAGATCGAGGTTGGGGAGCTCCGCGACCGGGTCGGCGAAATCCCCAGCGGACCGCTACTGGTGGCTTGCGCCCACGGCACCAGGTCGGCCGAGATCGTGCGCTGGCTCACCCAACAGGGTACCCGCGCCCGCTACCTCGGCGGCGGCGTCAGCTGGCGGGTCCGCGCGCTCCGGACTTCGAAAGCGATCGAAAAATAAGGCAAAGACGCTACCTCATGAATTGGAAGCGAGACGTCGTAAGAGAATCGTCGTGAGCAGTCCCCCGATGATGACGCCGGCGACGGGCCCATAGACCGTGGCGGTGAGGACGTCGATGATCGAAGGCGACCAGAAGAGGTGGTACGGCTTAAAGGCCACACTCAACTGAATCGTGAAGCCGGCCACCAGGAGGGTCGCGAGAGCGCTGCGGTACAGCGCACGGCTCCGCCAGCGTCGCCAGGCCTCGGCGAGGGGAACGACGGCGGCGGCGATGGCTGGAATCATGAGACGCGGGCCGTAGCACGAGCCGCCTTGCCAGCCCACCCAGCACGAGGTGAGCGCCAGGTAGAGGAGCATCACCAGCCAGGCAACAGTCGAGCGGATCGGTTAACGATTCTCGTGGCGGCTGTCGGCGCGGCATCCCGGCAACCACGAGGACCACGACCGGCGCGAACACGAGCACGCCGTGACGTGGGTCGAGAAGCACTCCAAGCAATCCGCGAAACGGGTTGCCCATGCGGAATGCTTGAAAGGTCTCAAACCACCGCCCATAGACCACCATGTTCTTTGCCGCCCAAAGACCCACGACGGTGATCGGTCCTGCGAGGAGAGTCATCGCGCGCTTCCATCCACGGCCCAGGCCGCCGGCGAGCAACACGGGTGCAACGGCCAACAAGGCGCTCTCTTTGAGGGCGAGGGCCGCACCGAACAGAGCGCCGGCGGCAACGAAACGCTCTCGGGTGATCAGCCATAGTGCGAGAACCACCGCCGACCAGATGTACGGTTCGGTAAAGAAGGTGCGGCTGTAAAACCAGAGGGGGCTCGCAAAATAGAAACCGATCGCGAGGTCCCCCACGCCGAATGACCGCTCGAGAAGCTCACGCCCGGCGAGCAGGGCCGCGAAGGTCACACACAAACCGAAAATACCGAGTAGAAAATCGGGAGCGCTCCCCGGAAGCAGCGCCTGCTGCAGGGCAACCAGGGGGGCGGCGAGCAGGGGCAGGCCGAGGGGATGACTGAAGACTTCACGGCCGTTGACCACCCGCACGTGGGGATCGAGCTCTGTGCCGGCCCGCTTGAATCCCGCCGCCCTGGAACCATCAGCGATCCGGAGGTAGTCTTCCCCGAGGTCGACATCGCGATCGACTGCGATGGAGCCGGCCATCAGGGCGTAGTGGGCTTCGTCGCCGCCGATCAGGAAGGGTCGGACCAGCCAGGGCAACGCGTGCAGTACAAAGAGCAGGGTGAGGACCACGGTCGATTTGCGTCGGTTCACATAAGGCACCGGCGCATTCTGTCGTACGAAAGGAAAGCGATCAATATCGTGAGGAGCGGCTGTTTCTTCGGCGTAACGCTGGAGTCGGAGGGGTGGCCGGTGTTACACTCCAGGGACTGCGGTCGAAACCGCTGTGACAGTTGAGTTTTCGGGGAAATTGCATGTATCCCGTTTCGCTGGAAGTCAAAGACCGTCGGGTCCTGGTCGTGGGAGGCGGAGGTGTCGCCCTCCGCAAAGTGCAGGGTCTGGTCGAGGAGGGGGCGCGGGTCACGGTCGTGGCGCCCGAGGTCGTGGAACCGCTTGCCGAAATGGCCGGGCGTGGGGAAATCATTCTCGAGACCCGTCCCTACGATGCAGATGCCGGCAAGGGCTGGGCCCTGGTTTTTGCTGCCACCGATGACCGCGAGATCAATGCCGGGGTGTTCCGCGACGCTGAAAAGGCCGGCGTCTGGTGCAACGTCGCCGACGACCCCGAGCTCTGCTCCTTCCACCTCCCGGCCAGGGTGCGGCGGGGGCCGCTGCAGTTGGCAATCGGATCGGCGGGCGAGGCGCCGTTCGTCGTCCGCCGGCTGCGCCAGCTCCTCGAGAGGCGCCTTGGCCCGGAGTGGGGTGAGTGGCTGGCGGCGGCCGCCCGCTACCGACGCACAGTGCGGAGTCTTGGCACGGACGGCGAGCACGAAGAAGCGCTTTTCGATCGGTTTTTTCGCGCGACGGTCGACGCCGACAGCTTGACGGCGCGGGTGCCGACCGCGTCCGAGGAGGAGTCGTGGCTCCAGTTACAGGTTGATCACCTCGAGGGAGATCGACCGCAGGTGACGCGGCCGGTTGCCGGCGGACACGATGCGTCGTGCGCGGGCCACGTGTCGCTGGTAGGCGCAGGACCGGGGTGTCCGGGTCTGCTCACCATTCGCGGTCGGCGCCGCCTCCTCGAGGCCGACGCGGTTGTATTCGACCGTTTGGCGTCCGCGGCGCTGCCCTGCGAACTGGCGCCCGATGTCGAGCTGCACCCGGTGGGCAAGGTGGCGGGGAACCATCCGGTTCCCCAAGAAGAGATCAACGCCCTCCTGGTGCGGCTCGCGAAGGCCGGCAAAAAGGTGGTGCGTCTCAAAGGGGGGGACCCCTACGTCTTCGGCCGCGGTGGCGAGGAGGCGGAGGTGCTGGCGGCCGAGGGCATTCGATTCGAGGTCGTGCCGGGCGTCACCTCAGGAGTGGCGGCGATGGCGTGGGCCGGGGTACCGGTGACCCACCGTCGCGAAGCGGTGCGTCTGACACTGCTGACCGCGCATGAGGCGATCAAGTCGGACGGGCCGCAGGTACGCTGGGATCTCCTCGCTCAGGACACCCATTCGACCGTGGTCGGCTACATGGGTGTCGCTGCCCTGCCGCAGGTGGTTGCAGCCCTGCTCGAGCACGGGATGGATCCGGCGACACCGGCGGTCATGGTCGAGCAGGGCACCACCTCCGCCCAAAGACGCGTCATCTCGACCGTCGCCGAGCTGCCAGCGGCGATCGAAGCGGCCGGTCTGCAGCCGCCGGCGTTGTTCGCCTTCGGCCCGACGATTCGCCACGCCGAAACCCTCGACTGGGTCTCGCGGCTGCCGCTCGCGGGGCAGCGCCTGCTCCTGCCGGCGTCTCGACCCGGGAATGGCAAGGTGCTCGAATATGCGGGCGCGGAAATCGTGATGCTCCCGCTGCCGGTGACCCCGGCGGCACGGGTGGTGATGGGCGCCGTGCCGTTGACGGGTTGCGTCGTGTTCAGCCCCGCCGAGGTCGACTGGCTTGACGAGGAGCGCGGCGGGCCCGGATGGGAGGACAACGTACAGGCCTGGTGCGTTGGAGCGGCGGCAGCTGTCAGGGCGCGGGAACGAGGGTGGTCCGCGGTGCATGAGCTTGCCGAGGACGTCAATGGGGACGAACTGGTGGCGTCCATAGCCGGTTACTCACGCCTCGTCGGAAGAGACGTCCGATGATCAAGCTCGGTCTCCGGATCCGGTTTTTCCTCTACTCGAACACGTTGATCGTGGTGACCATGACCCTCGTCGCGGTGCTCGGCGCGATGTACCAGCGCCGGACCCTTTTTGATGCGATCGTCAGTCGCGGAACGAGTATCGCGGAGGCGATGGCCCTACCCATCACCTACGTCGAGGGTCGACAACAGGTCGGGGCCGGCGATGACGGGCTGATCGAGAGCTATGTCGCCGAGGTCATGGCGCGCAACCGGGACATCATGCGCTACGTGCTGGTCGCCGAGAGTTCCGGCGTCGTCAGCCACGCGAGCCGGTCTGAGATGGTGGGCCGGCCGTTCGTCCGGGCGCTTTCCCCCGACGAAATCGGCGTTCCGGTGCGGGCGGACCAACAGGTCGACGAGAACGGCGAGGAGGTGCTCGAGGTTCGCACGGTGATGACGGATGAGGGGGAGGTTCTGGGGACCGTCGCGGTGGGTTTTTCATTGGAGCCGATCGAGCGCCAGGTCCGCGATGTTCGGAAACGCGCCGCCCTCGTGGCGTTGGTGTTGATGCTCGGCAACTCGATCATGACCGCGCTCTATGTGGAGACCTTGATTTCACCGATCATCAATCTCAACCAGACCATGAAGCGGGCCGGCGAGGGAGATCTGACGGTCCGTGCACCGACCCGACGTGGCGACGAGGTTGCCGAGCTGGGCGAGGTTTTCAACCTCATGATGGATGAGCTGGAAGCGGCGCACGAGCGGGAGGAGCTGCAGCGTGCGCAGCTCGCGCACACCGAAAAGATGGTCGCCGTGGGGACCCTTGCCGCGGGCGTCGCGCACGAGGTCAATAATCCCCTTGCGGGGGTGCTCGCGAGCATCGAGAACATGCGCAACAACCCCGACGACGAGGAGATGCGCAACCGTTACTTGCAGCTCATCGCCGACGGCCTCAGACGCATCGAGCGCACGGTCGCCAACCTCCTCAACTTCGCCCGCCCCCGGGAAATCGTTCTCGAACCGACCTCCATCAACCACAATCTCCGGCATGTCGTCGAGCTCGTGGCCTACCAGCTGCGGGCGGCCGGGATCGAGGTCAATTTGGATCTCGATGAAAACCCGGCGGTGGTCGAAGCTGATCACTTCCAGATGGAGCAGCTCTTCCTCAACCTCGTGCTCAATGCCCTGGACGCCATGAAGGATGGCGGGAGGCTCTTTCTGCGGACACGGGTCCGCGGCGGCAAGGTCATCGCCGAAGTTCGAGACACCGGACACGGGATCCCCGCCGCAATCCGCGACCAGATTTTCGATCCGTTTTTCACAACCCGCGAGGTCGGTGAGGGCACCGGGCTGGGGCTCGCGGTGAGCGGCAGCATCGTCGCCGCACACGGTGGCAGGATCGAACTCGAAACCTCGGTTGGTCGCGGCACCACGTTTCGTGTCATCATGTCGGCAATGGCCGACGACGGTGACGAGAAAGGTACGGCATGAAGATCGGTGGACATCGACTGCTGATCGTCGAAGACGAGCCGCTGCTTCGGATCACGATGGCCGATGCCCTGCGGAAGGAGGGTTGGGCGGTCGACGTGGCCGAGGACGGCGTCAAGGGCGCCGCGCTCTTCGAGCAGCACCAGCATGATCTGGTGCTCACCGACCTCGTCATGCCCCGGCTTGGCGGCATCGAGCTCCTGAGACGGATCAAGGCGCTCAGCCCCGACACGACGGTGGTCATCATCACCGCGCACGGAACTGTAGACCGGGCGGTGGAGGCGATGCGAGAGGGGGCCGCCGACTTCATTGCCAAGCCTTTTTCAATGGCTCAGCTGGCGGTCCGGTTGACCAACGTGTGTTCGGTGCGAATCCTGCGTGAGCAGAATGTGCGTCTTCAAGCGCAACTCGAACAGCGCCACTCATACTCCAACATCATCGGGAAATCCAGACCGATGCAGGAGGTCTTCGAGCTCATCCGGCTGGTGGCCGATTCGGATGCGTCGGTCATCGTTCACGGCGAGAGCGGCACCGGTAAGGAAATGGTGGCGTCGGCCATCCACTTCAACTCGAACCGGCGTTCCAAGCCGTACGTGCGGGTGAGCTGCGCCTCGCTGCCCGAATCGCTGATCGAGTCCGAGCTTTTCGGCTCGGAGAAGGGCGCATTCACGGGCGCCAATGAACGTCGCATCGGCCGCTTCGAGGCCGCAAGCGGCGGAACGCTGTTTTTGGACGAGATTGGCGAGCTGCCACTGAGCTTTCAGGTCAAATTGCTGCGGGTCCTCCAGGAACGGCAGATCGAACGGCTCGGATCGAACCGTCCCGTCGATGTCGACGTGCGGATTGTTTCCGCGTCGGTTCGTTCGCTCGAGGAAGAAATCCGGCAGGGACGATTTCGTGAGGACCTCTACTTTCGCGTCAACACCGTCGCGATCGATCTGCCGCCGCTTCGGGAACGGCAGGAGGACGTCCCGCTGCTCGCCGAAGCGTTCCTGCGTGAGTTTGCCGCCGACCGCCGACGCGACATCGGTGGCTTCGACGACGGGGCGATCGAGCTCCTCGAAAAGTACTCGTGGCCGGGGAATGTGCGCGAGCTGCGAAACGTGATCGAACGGGCGGTCCTCTTCTGTCGCGGTCCGGTGGTCACGGTTGCGGAACTGCCGCCGAATCTGCGTGGCGGCAAGCGGCCTACTACTGTGGTCGGTGAGCCAGTACCGGTGATGCCGATCCAGGAGGCGGTCGAACGCGCCGAAACGGAGGCCATCCGTTCAGCTCTCACGGCCACCCAGGGACGGCGAACAGAAGCCGCCGAACTGCTCGGCATCAGCCGCAAGACCCTTTGGGAGAAGATCAAACACCTCGAAATAGCGGTGGATTGAATCAATTTTCAGTTCTGAATTCTGAGTTCTCAATTCCCACCCATCCTCCCCTTCTTTGGGATGCATTCCTCGGTGGTTGGACGGAATTCAAAACTTGAGAAGTTGAAAATCGAGAACCTGGTTTTTGCTTGTGAAAACCCCCACAAATCGCGCGTATACTGTCCCTGGTTGAGGCTTTGGGGGTAGTAGATGAGGGTTCTCATGGCTTTGATGGTGCTGCTTCTGGTGCTCCAGGTTGCGGCGCCGTGGGCGGCGGCCGAAGATGCCGAACAGCCGAAGAACCCCCTGAAGGTCTTCTACGATCAGGGCTTTCGATTGAACTCGAGCGACGGCCGGTTTGCGCTCCGAATCAACGGTCTGCTCCAGGTGCGCTATACCTACGTCGACTATGACCCGCTGATCCGTTACAACCAGGAGGACTACTCCAACTTCTACATCCGCCGTGCCCGCCTCTATTTCACGGGTTTTGCGGGCGACCCGCGATTCACCTATTTCATTCACGTGCAGTTGGAGCCGAGCCAGGGGCTCAACGCCAACGACCTCTGGGTCGAGTATGCGTTTTCGGACCTCGTCCGCCTCGGCGCCGGTCGCAACAAGATCGCCTACGGACTCGAGTTCATGAACGCCGGCTCGGCGCTCGGGATGGTGGATCGCTCGCTGATGTACGGCGAAACCGACATCGACGTCGGTAACGCCTCTCAGCCCGGTCCGCGGTATCCCGGCGGCGGCGCCGACCGTTTCGGCGTTAGCTGGTATGCCGACACCGGTTTTGCGACCGGCGGTATGACGCTCTACCGTTCTCAAGGTGTGCAACTGCAGGGACTTCGGGGTTCCACGTCGACGCCTACCTTTGAGTATCAGCTCGGCTTGTGGCAGGGGCGAAGCACCAACAGCCTGTCCAATGGCGATCATGGTCATCTGGTGGCGCTTCGGGTCGGCTACCATCCGTGGGGCTTCGTCGACTGGCGTCAGGTCGGGGATGTAGAGCATTCTGAACGGTTCAAGCTGGGAGTTCTCGGGTCGGCGTATTCCAACTCCAGTGACAGCAATCTGGAGTTCACGGAACACGGATACAATCTGGCCGCAATCGCTCGCTATCGCGGGTGGTCGGTCGATCTTGAGTGGGGTAACGAGTCCTACGACTTCGATGTCTTCGATGACGATTTCGATCGCGAGGGCTATCGCGCCGCCGTCGGTTACTACGTCGTGCCCGGTCGAATCGAGCTGCGGACCCGGTACGCCGAGATCACCCGCTTGGTCGACCCGACCTACCAGAAAGCGATGGACTCCGGTCTTGGAATTCCAGAGGTGTGGAGTGACGGGGCATGGGCGCCGGCCATCGAGGCGAAGATCTCCGAGATCTCGGCGGCGGTCGGCTATCGTCTTCCCGGTTGGCGCAACGTGCTGATGATCGACGTGTCACGTCTGCAAAGAGAATTCGCGGCCGACCCGAACGCCGTGATCAACGGCGAGGCAGCCCCGATCTCAAAGGCTCCCAATCAGGTGGATTACCGTGTCCGGACGATGGTGCAACTCGTTTTTTAGTTTTCAGTTTTCGAGTTTTGAGTTGTCCCCCACCCACCCGGGTTCGGCTGCCCAATTGTGGGAGGGCGGGCGGGAACTCAAAACTCAGAACTCAGACACTCAAAACTCTATGTGGTGAGTCCGAGCCGTTCGCCGTCGTAGCGGTCACGCATGACCTCCTCGCACCAATCCTGGTTGTCGAGGTACCACTCGACGGTGGCCCGCAACCCGGCGTCGAAGTCATAGGTCGCGGTCCATCCCAGCTCGGTGCCGAGTCGGCTGGCGTCGATGGCGTAGCGCAGATCGTGACCCGGCCGGTCGGTCACGAACTCGATCAGGTCCCGTCGCGAGCCGCCGCCGGGCCGCAGCTCGTCGAGGATGTCGCACAGCGAGTGCACGACTTCGAGGTTGGTTCGTTCGTTGTTGCCGCCGACATTGTAGGTCCGGCCGGGCCGGCCGCGCCGCACCACCAGATCGATGGCGCGGCAGTGGTCCTCGACATGAAGCCAGTCGCGGACGTTGGCGCCCTCGCCGTAGACGGGCAGCGTCGTGCCGGCGATGGCGCTGCGGATCATCAGCGGGATGAGCTTTTCGGGAAACTGGTAGGGCCCGTAATTGTTCGAGCAGTTGGAGAGGGAGACGGGCAGGCCATAGGTCCGGTGCCAGGCGCGCACCAGATGATCGGCGGCGGCCTTCGAGGCCGAGTACGGGCTCGATGGATCGTAGGGTGTCGTCTCGGTGAACAGACCGTCAGAACCGAGCGTGCCAAAGACCTCGTCGGTGCTGACGTGGTGGAAACGGACGTCGGTCCGGTCGCGCCAGGCTGAGCGCGCCGCCTCGAGCAGATTTGCGGTCCCGCGGACGTTGGTATCGACAAAGTCCAACGGGCCGTCGATCGAGCGGTCGACGTGGCTCTCCGCGGCGAGATGGACCACGGTGTCAATTCCATGGTCGTCAAAGATCTGTTGCATCGTGCCCGCGTCACGGATGTCCGCGCGGATGAATGTGTGGCGTGGGCCGTGGGCCTCGGCCACGCCGTCGAGGTTGGCCAGGTGTCCGGCATAGGTGAGGGCGTCGACGTTGACCAGCCGAATCTCGAGGTCAGTCCGGAGAAGGTGGCGCACGAGGTTGCAGCCGATGAACCCGGCGCCACCGGTGACCAGCAGTGATCGCGGATGATGGGTGATTTCGTTCACGGCAAGAACGTCGGGAGTTGGTCGGCCGATACCTCTCTGAGGGGCCGCCATCCGCGATCGCGGTCCGACAACAGGGGTTCGAGATTTTCGAGGGGCCAGTCGATGCCGATTTCGGGATCGTCCCACGGCAGGCCCCGTTCTTCTGCGGCGGAAAAGCAGTCCGAGCATTTGTACTGAAAATCGGCGATGTCGCTCAGCACCAGAAAGCCGTGGGCAAAGCCCTCGGGGGCGAAAAGGCAGAGCCGATTGTCCTCGCCAAGCTCGATGCCGGCCCAGCGCGCAAAGCTCGGGCTGCCGCGGCGGATGTCAACGACGACGTCAAAGACCCTGCCGCGGGTGACGCGAACGAGCTTGGCCTGCGGATGTCCCAGCTGGTAGTGGAGGCCGCGCAGCACGCCACGCGACGACTGTGAGTGGTTGTCCTGGACGAAATTGCGGGTGATGCCGAGCTCTGCAAACCGGTCTCGGTTATAGGACTCCATGAAAAAGCCGCGGTCGTCGGTAGTGAACCTCAGGAGCGAGGATCTTGATGCCGGGCAGCGGCTCGTCAATCACGCGCACCGGCGTCCTCCGCGGCCTCCAGCACCTCTCTGAGGTACGCACCATAGCTCGAACCGCCGGCGGCTTCGACCTCGCACCGGAAGCTCTCGGTAGTGATCCAGCCCTGGTTCCAGGCGATTTCCTCCAGGCATCCGACCTTGAGCCCCTGCCGCTCTTCGATCGCCTCGATGAAATTCGAGGCCTCGATAAGACTGCGATGGGTGCCGGCGTCGAGCCAGGCGAATCCGCGGTCGAGCACGGTCACGGCCATCCTGCCCTGCTCGAGATAGCGTCGGTTGAGATCGGTGATTTCGAGCTCGCCGCGCGCGCTCGGCTTGAGCTCGGCCGCGAGATCGCAGACGTCCGGTCCGTAGAAGTAGAGCCCCGGTACGGCGTACGGGCTGCGCGGCTTTGCGGGCTTTTCTTCGATGGAGAGGGCGCGGCCTTCGCCGTCAAACTCGACGACGCCATAACGCTCCGGATCGCGCACCCGATAGCCGAAGATGCGAGCACCGTCGGTGAGGGCGGCGCATTCGCTGAGCATACCCGTCAGCCCATGGCCGTGGAGGATATTGTCGCCGAGCACCAGGCACGCGGGCGAGCCGTCGAGGAATTCGCGCCCGAGCAGGAAGGCCTGTGCAAGGCCCTCGGGCCGACGCTGCTCGCAGTAGTCGAAGCTCACGCCGAAACGGCCGCCGTCTCCGAGGAGGTCACGAAACGAGGGCAGGTCTCGCGGCGTCGAGATGATGAGCACCTCGCGGATACCGGCCAGCATCAGAAGGCTCAACGGGTAGTAGACCATCGGCTTGTCGTAGACCGGTAGGAGCTGCTTGCTGACGACGCTGGTGACTGGGTGGAGGCGGGTGCCGGAGCCACCCGCGAGAACGATGCCCTTCATGCGATTCTCTCCATCGGCGCAACGATAACACAGGGCCGAATGATGAATTCGGAATTCGGAATTAGGAATTAGGAATTAGGAATTCCCGCCCACCCACCCCTGGACACGGCAGGCTGGGATTTCCCGTCAGTTTCGCATCCGACATCCAACATCCAATATTCTGACACCCAGCGTCCAGCATCCGGGCCGGCGGGCGGCCCTCATAGGCCTCGTAGCCCCATAGCCCATAGTCTCCACCGGCCACGGCCATGGGAACATTCAACAGCCGGGAAGCGTATTGCTAGCTGGAGGAAACGATGTGGACCTTCATCCTGTGGCTGATCCTGCTGGTCGTGTGCTGGCCGCTGGCGCTGCTCGCGCTTTTGCTGTACCCGTTTGTGTGGCTGCTGATGCTGCCCTTCAGGCTCGTTGGCATCGCCGTCGATTCGGTCTTCAAGCTGTTGCACGCCGTGTTGACGCTGCCCGCGCGGGTGCTGCGAGGTCCCGCTCGCGCCTAGTGGCGCACAGTAAAGAGTTAATAGCAAAGAAGTTAAGAGTGAGGGGGTGGGGTGGGCTTAACCCTTAACCATTGACTCTTCACCCTCTGCCCGATCGCCGTCAGCTGTTGAGAATGAACTCCGCCAGCTTCCGCAGCTGCTCCTCGTCAGTGGCGCCGTAGGCCGGCATGGCGATCGGATACTGCTCAAAGAGATATGAAAGTCGGGGGTTGGCCTCGACAAAGGTCTTTGGGCTCTTGAGGTACTCGAGGAGTTCGGCCTCGTCCCAATGGTCCTTGATCCTGACCAGCGGCGGCCCCGAGCGCTGGCCCTGACGGTCGTCGCCGTGGCACTTGGCGCAGCCGAGGTCGATATAGAGGGCTTCCGGGCTGCCGGGCTCGGGTGCCGGCGCGCCGCAGGCGGCAAGGACGAGGGCGGCGACGGCGCCGACGACGAAAAAGGCGTACACGTTCCGGGTGGTGCTCATAGATCTCTCCTCCGTTGCTGAGGCGGGGCTCAATCCCCCACCAGATGATCGACCTTTGCGGAACAGATGAAATCGTTCTCCGAGATTCCGCCGATCGAGTGGGTGTTGTAACGAATCGTGCACCGGTTATAGCCCACCACCATTTCTGGGTGGTGGTCCTCACGGTGTGAGATCCACACCACTGCGTTGACGAAGGCCATCGTCTGGTAGTGGTCCTCGAACTCGAAGGTCTTGGTCAATGATCCGTCCGCGACCTCCCATCCCTCGGCGTGACTCAGCTTGTGCTCGAGGTCGTGCCCGGTCAACGGTGGCGATCCCGGCGGGAGCGGCCGGCAGCTCATCATCAGGAGTTCGTTGTCACACATGGCTCTTCCTCCGCCGTCATCATAGCGAATCTTCCTTGTTCTTTTGGTTTTTTTAGGGTAGCCTAAAAATATGGCAGGGCTTACGAATCGTTCGTGCGAGGAGGTCGAACGGCCAGATCTTTCCGAGGCCCAGGAAGACTACCTCAAGCAGATCTACAACCTCGGTGCAGGCCGGGGAAGGGTCGGCACCCAGGTTCTGGCCCACCGTCTCGGGGTGCGCCCGGCCTCGGTGACCGAGATGGTTGGGCGTCTCGCCCAGCTCGGCCTGGTTGAACACATTCCCTATCGCGGTGTTCAGCTGACCGACAAGGGACGAAGGGTCGCGCTGGAGATGCTCCGCCACCACCGCCTCCTCGAGACCTACCTGGTCGAGGTACTCGGCTATAGCTGGGACCAGGTTCATGAGGAGGCCGAGCGGCTCGAGCACGTGATCTCGGAACGATTTGAAGCCCGCATCTCGGAGGTCATGGGACATCCGACCTACGACCCGCACGGCGATCCGATCCCGATGCCGGACCTCAGTCTGCCAGATGCGGACGAGTTGGTGCCACTCGATGAGTTTCCGGTCGGTGTCCACGGCTCCCTGGCGCGGGTCGGCGCCCAGGACAGGGACAGCCTCAACCTGCTCAACCACCTCGGGTTGACGCCGGGCAGCCGGTTGGAGGTGCTGGCCGACAACGGTGGAGGCGTTCGGGTGCGGGTAGGTGGGCAGCGGTTTCTGTTACCCTCCGACCTCGCCGGCGCCCTGTGGATGGAAAGGGTGGAGCGATGAGCTTGCGAAGACTCAATCTGGCTGTGCTGGTCGCTCACGACGATGGCAGCGTGCGGCGGCGATGGTGCGAGGCAATCCGAAGATGGACCCGTCAAGGTGGTGGCGACCACCAATATCGTTGCTGACCTCGTGCGGACCATCGGCGGGTCCCGCATCGAGGTCGAGGCCCTGATGGGGCCTGGAATCGACCCCCACCTCTACAAGGCGTCGGCTGGCGACGTGCGCCGCATGAGCTCGGCGCTCGCGATTTTTTATAGCGGTCTCCACCTCGAGGGCAAGATGAGCGAGGTGCTCGAGCAGATGGGCGAACGCGAGGTGCGGACGGTGGCGGTGACGGACTGCGTTGACGAGGACAGGCTCATCACCTCGGCCGGGTTTTCCGGGCTGCACGACCCGCACGTGTGGTTTGATGTCGCATCGTGGGCCCAGACCACATCCTGTGTGGCCGAAGCGCTGGCCGCCCTCGACCCCGGACGCGCCGGCGATTACCGCGAGCGGGCGACGGCGTATGTCGAGGAACTCGGAGCACTCGACCGGTGGGTGCAGCAAAGGGTCGGCGTTCTCGCGCCGGAGCAGAGGATCCTGGTAACGGCTCACGACGCCTTCAGCTACTTCGGGCGGGCCTATGGCTTCGAGGTGCGGGGTTTGCTCGGGGTCAGCACCGCGTCCGAGGCGGGGACCTCGGATGTCCAGGAGCTGGCAGAGTTCATCGTCGAGCGGCGGGTCCCGGCGATCTTCGTCGAGACTTCGGTGCCGCCGCGCTACGTCCAGGCGTTGCAGGAGGCGGTCAAGGCGCGCGGCTACGATGTGGCGATCGGCGGCAGCCTCTACTCCGACTCCCTCGGTGACCCCGGCACACCGGACGGCACCTACGCGGGGACCGTCCGCGCCAACGTCGAGACGATCGTGTCGGCGCTCTCCCAACGCGTCGAAACCGATTAGGGATCGCGCCGTGGCGAGAATCCATTTTCGGAAAATCCGCGCGATGCTGATGGTGCTATCGACTCTGGCCGCGGTTACTTCGGCTGAGGATCCCCTGATCACGGATCGGCCGGACTTCACCGAAAGCTCGAGCACCGTCGGCTCGGGGGTCCTGCAACTGGAGAGTGGTTCTACCGCTGCCGACTTCCAAGACGGCACCGAGGTGACCACCATCGGTGAGATCCTCGCACGGTGGGGTGTCGCCGAAAAGCTCGAGCTGAGATTTGTCCTCCCGACGTACTCATCGGTGCACCAGGACGGCGTCGACGACTCGGGCTTTCTCGATTCAGGGGTCGGTCTCAAGTACGAGTTGGCGCAGGGCAACGGCAACGGTTTGATCGGCGGCACGGAGCTCGCCCTGATCGCCTCGACGACGACGCCGACGGGAACATCGAGTTTTGCGAGTGAAGAATGGCAGCCGGCGGCGGTGATCGCAGCGAGCTGGGAGCTTGGGCCAAAGGTCGGAATCGGCACGAATCTCGGTATGGCCTATCCCGCCGACGAGGAAGACCGCTTCACCAGCCTGTGGGTGAGCGTCGCCCTGGGTGTCGGTTTGACCGACGCCGCGTCCATGTTCGTCGAGCTCTACGGATTCAATCGGGAGGATGAGCGGGGTCCGAACACCGCCACCATTCAGGCCGGATTTGCGTACCTTTTCGGTACCGATCTCCAGCTCGATGCGCGGGCAGCCAGGCGATTGACTGACCACGGTGTCGACCTGCTCGTCGGCGCCGGCGTGTCGTGGCGGCTGCGGAGGTGAGATGAACGAAACGAGGCACCCATGGGCGCTCGAAGTCGAGGACCTGACGGTCGCCTACGGCGACCAGCCGGTGCTGTGGGACGTCGATCTGCAGGTGCCGACGGGGGTCAAGATGGCCGTGATCGGCCCCAACGGCGCCGGAAAAAGCACCCTGGTCAAGGCCGCCATGGGTCTGATCAAGCCGGTGGCGGGCCAGGTGCGGATCTTCGGGCGTGCACGACATCGCGCCGAGGGCGAGATCGCCTACGTGCCCCAACGCTCGACCCTTTCGTGGGACTTTCCGACTGATGTCCTCGACGTGGTCACGATGGGCACCTACGGCCGGCTGGGTTGGGTCCGTCGCGCCGGCGCCCGTGAACGTGGCCAGGCGGAGGCCGCGCTCGAGCAGGTCGGAATGACGGAGTTTGCCCGTCGGCCCATCGCCGAGCTTTCGGGCGGTCAGCAGCAACGGGTGCTGCTTGGGCGCGCACTGGTCCAGGACGCGCCGATCTACATCCTCGACGAGCCCTTTCAGGGGGTGGACGCGCCGACCGAGCGGGCGATCATCGGGGTTCTGGATGATCTTGCCGACGCCGGCAAGACGATTATCGTCGTCCACCACGATCTGCAGACGATCCCCGAGTATTTTGACTCGGTGCTCCTGCTCAACGTCCGCGCCATCGACTCGGGCCCGGTGAGCGAGGTCTTCACCGAGGAAAACCTCCGCCTCACCTTTGGCGGCCGCGTCGGGGTCTTGGGTTCTCGAGGCAGTAGCGGGGCGTGATGGATCTTTTCGGCGATTACACGCTGCGCCTGGTGGCGGTCGGGTCAGGAGTACTCGGCGCGACAAGCGGCGTTCTCGGTTCCTTCGCGTATCTGCGGCGCCAGAGCTTGCTCGGCGACGCGGTCAGCCACGCGGCCCTGCCGGGCATCGTCCTCGGGTTCATGCTCACCCTGTCGAAGGCGCCGCTCGTGCTGATGATGGGAGCCGCCCTCGCGGGCTGGCTCGGTACCCTGGTGGTGCGGGTCGTGGTGAGGCGCTCCAGGGTGCCGTTCGACAGCGCGCTCGGCATCGTGCTCGCGGTGTTTTTCGGTGTCGGTCTGGTACTCCTGACCCATATCCAGAAACAGTCCAGTGCCGCCCAGGCCGGTCTCGACTCCTTTCTCTTCGGTCAAGCTGCCGCGCTTCTGAAGCGCGACGTGGTGACGATGACTGCGCTCGGTCTGACCGCTTTGGCGGTCCTGGTCTTGTTGTGGAAGGAATTCAAGCTTCTCAGCTTCGACCTCGACTTCGCCGCCAGCGTCGGCCTGCCGGTGCGCCGGTTGGACGGGCTCCTGACCTTTCTTCTCGTCGTGGCCATCGTCATCGGCCTACAGACCGTGGGTGTCGTCTTGATGAGCGCGATGATCGTCGCACCGGCGGCGGCCGCCCGGCAGTGGAGCCGGCGGCTCGCGCCGATGGTCATGCTGGCGGCGGCCTTTGGGACCGTGTCAGGGGTCACGGGATCGCTGCTGAGCTCGTTGGTCCCGCGGCTGCCCACCGGCCCGACGATCGTACTCGTGCTGAGCGTGATCGTCGTTATCTCTCTCGTGGCGGCGCCCCATCGCGGGTTGCTGTGGCGGCTGGTTCGAGTTGGAGGCATGCGCGCGGCGCCCGATCTCGATCCGGTTCTGATGCACCTCTACGCCCTGTCACTCCAACATCAGGAAAACCCTGACCACGGCCACTCGGTCGCGGTTCTGCGCACGATGAGCCTGCCCCACACAAAGGTGGACGCCGCGCTCGATGGGCTCGCAGATCGGGGTCTGGCGCAACGGACCCCGGACGGACGGTGGGCGCCGACACCGATCGGCCGGCGCGAGGCCCGGCGTATCCTCGATCGCGAGACGGAGGACGAACCATGAGCCCGGAGCTCGAGATTGTCCTGATTGCGGTTGTCACGGCGGTCGCCGCGAGTCTGCCTGGCACCTACCTGGTGCTGCGCCGCACGGCGCTGGTGTCCGACGCCATCTCGCACGCGATCCTGCCCGGGATCGTCGTCGCCTTCTTCCTCACCCGCGATCTCAATTCTCCCATTCTGCTGGTGGCGGCCGCTGCAACCGGAGTGCTGACTGTCTTCATGATCGAAGCCCTCTACGGGTCGCGCCTGGTGCCCGAGGACGCGTCCATCGGGCTCGTGTTTCCGGCCTTTTTCTCGGTCGGTGTCATTTTGATTTCTCGCTACGCCGGCGATATCCACCTCGATACCGACTCGGTTCTTCTCGGCGAACTCGCGTTCGCTCCCTTCGACCGGATGATTGTGAATGGCGCCGACCTCGGTCCGCGGGCGCTGTGGACGATGGGCGCCATCCTCATCATCAACCTGGTGGTCATCGGCGTCGCCTGGAAGGAGCTCAAGCTGGCGACCGTCGATCCCGGGCTCGCGGCATTGCTCGGGTTCTCGCCGGTTGCAGTCCACTATTCATTGATGGCGATGGTCTCGGTGACGGCGGTCGGGGCATTCGACGCAGTCGGTTCGATTCTCGTGGTGGCGTTGATGATCGCGCCGCCGGCCACCGCCTACCTGCTTGTGGACAGGTTCGCTCCGATGCTGTGGGTGGGGGCCGCGGCGGCTGCGGCGTCGGCGGTGATCGGCTACTCCGCTGCGCTCGTGCTCGACGTTTCCATCGCCGGTTCGATGGCCGCGGCCTGCGGCGCCCTCTTTGCCGCCGCGTTGCTGCTCGCGCCGCGGCGGGGGCTCGTCGCTCAGGCCCGGCGGCGCAGCACACAGCGGCTCGAGCTCTCGATCCGGATGTTGCTGGTCCATCTGCTCCACCACCAGGGAACCGAGTCCGAGGCACTCGAGTGCAGGCTTCCGAGCCTTCACCGCCACCTGCGATGGGGTGAGTCGCGAACCAGGCAGGTCGTCCGTGAGGCGGGAAACAGGGCCCTGGTGGAGAGGTCCGATGAGCTCCTTCGAGCGACTGAGGCCGGCCGGTATCTGGCCGAGGCTGCGATTCTCGACCACTGACGAGCAGGCCAACCGCGATACAATGGCGCTCGGGAGGGTCCATGCAGGTCATCGAAGGACATCTTGATGCACAGGGGTTGCGATTCGCGCTCGTGGTGAGCCGATTCAACGAGGCGCTGACCTCCAGGCTCGAGTCGGGTGCGGTCGATTGTCTGACCCGCCACGGGGCCGAAGACGATCACATCACCATCGTTCGCGTGCCCGGAGCGTGGGAGATCCCGATGGTCGCCGCGAAGCTGGTCGCCAAAGGGGGTTTTGACGCGGTCATCAGTGTCGGCGCGCTGGTGCGCGGCGGCACCGCGCATTTCGACCTTCTCGCCGCAGAGGTCGCCAAGGGCGTCGCACAGGCGGCGATCAGCTCGGGTGTGCCGATGACCTTTGGCGTCATCACCGCGGACACGCTGGAGCAGGCGGTGGAACGAGCCGGTACCAAGATGGGCAACAAGGGTTGGGAAGCTGCACTGGCCGCAATCGAGATGGCGCGCCTGTCGGAAAGGCTTGACCGGAGGAAGTAGTGCGGGCGTCGACTACGTTCAGGCGACGTCGAGTGGCTCAATAGATGGGTACGCGGCGGCGCGCCCGCGAGCTGGCTCTCCAGATGCTGTATCAGTTCGAGCTGACCGCGGCCTCGCCGGAGGCGATGCACGCCGATTTCGACGAGTGGCAAAACGCGGGCGAGGCGCAGCGAGATTTCGCGGATGCGCTGCTGCGCGGCACCGTCGCCAGGTTGGCCGAGATTGACGACGAACTTCGCCATCAAACGACCCACTGGCGGCTCGAGCGGCTGGCGGCAGTGGACCGCAACATCCTCCGCCTCGCCATGTACGAGCTGATCTACGAGCAGGACACACCGCCGGCCGTCGTCATCGATGAGGCGATAGAAATCGCCAAGAAGTACGGCGCCAAGGACTCCGGCCGATTCGTGAATGGGGTTCTCGACGGGTTCCTGAAACGGAGAGCCGCGGCCGGATGAGGTCTCCAACCCTCGATTCTCACCGGGTTTCGTCGCGAGGCCGGATAGCTGGCGAAATGTCCGGCTTCGTCACGGCGATCTGCCTCCTCGCCGCCGTGCCGACTCTCGCCCAAGAGGCCAGCTATCTGGTCGCCGGTGGTGATCTTCCGGTGCCGGCCGCGAGCAACGGATTCGCACAGGACGTGGAGGCGGAAGCCGGCGGTGCGGTTCGGGTCCGGGTTGCGACGGCGCTCTCCCCAATCGGCGCCAGCGGAAGCTATTCCGAGGTGCTCGCCGGTACGCAACCGCAGGTGCCGATCGGATTTGAGCTGCCAAAGCGCCTGCGGTCTCGGCTGCGACCGGACATCGATGCGTGGCAGGCTGCGACCCTGGTCCTCGAATGGGCGGCCGACAATATCCGTGTCGATGTGAATGACGATAATCCCCAGGATGCCGTATCGGTTCTCGACAGTGGGCGGGGGAGGTGCTCCGGGATCGCCAACGCCACGGTGGCGCTGTTGAGAGCGGCGGGCTTTGATGCGCGCACGGTCAGCGGTCTGCTGATCGGCGACCGCGCAGTGATCCCCCACCGCTGGCTTGAGTGCCGCCTACCGGGCGCCGGCTGGGTGGCCAGCGATCCGACTCTCGGTCTGTGGACCATCACCCCGCGTCACCTGGTGTTTGCCGACACGGTCGTCAACCTGCCCAGCGTGGAAGTGTTGACTATCGCAGAAGGTGATCTCGAACGGCTGCCCCGCAGGAAGGGACGACCGGTGAGACCGAACCGAGGCGCCGACCTCGTGTGCCGGTTGCAAACATCATCGCCTCACGACGATACCGTGGCTGTGCTGCGTGGCTCGGGTGGCGAGGTTCGACGGGCGCATTTCGATCCCGAGGCACATTTTTCGGACCTCCTTCCAGGTCTCTGGGTGCTCGAGATCGAGTCCGATGGAATTGTGGTCGAGCGGCGTCGGTTCAAGCTCGGTTCGGGGGATTTCAGGAGCTTTGCGGTCGAGGATGAGGTCGATGCGCGCCAGGGTGGGCCGGGACCGTGAAGCGCGTTGTCTCCGGGACCCTCGAGCACCTTTCGCCACTGGTTCTGTTGCGCCTGGTATCCGCAACCTCTCCGAGCGGCGTGCTCGAGATCGAAACCGCCGACGGGTCACTGCGCCTCGAGGTCGACCGCGGGTGTGTGGCGATGCCGCCGAGCGCCGAGCTCGAACGCGTGGGCAAGGTGCTGGGCAGCCGTGAAGGTCAGTTTCGATTCGCACCCGGCGAGGTCCGCCGTCTCCAAGGGGAGGTCATCAGTTTGACCGCCTATGCTGAGGCGGCGGGCGCGGCCGCATCCAACCTCGAGGTCGACCGCCTGCTCGAGCTCGATTTTCTTGAAGTATCAATGCCGCCGAGCCGAGCCAATATTCATGTCCTGCCTTCGGAACCTCCACAGGACCCACTCCACGACCTGATGTCGGACCTCGAGGCGGAAGCGCCGGGAGACCTGCTGTTCGCGGAGATCGGCGTGGCGGCCCAGGACCCGCGCTGGTGGCGAGGGCCTCTCGAGCGGGAGTGGCTGCGGCGCGGTTGGCGGATTCGGTTCTTTTCGTCACCTGGCGCCATCACCCTCGAGGGATTGGACCTTCTGGTCGTCCATCACCAGCGATCCGCTGCCTGGTCGGAAAAGGAGGCGGACTGGCTCGACCTGATTCGGCGGGGGACGAGCATGACACCGCCGGTACCGGTGGTCTGGGTTGCGCCTCTCGGTGATCCAATGTGGGTCAACCAGATCATCGAAGCGGGCGTCTCATTTCTCATGCCGGCCCCGCTCGGCGAGGTCGGAGAAGCGACCTCGGGTTTCGCGGACGGACTTTCTCGGGTGGTCGAACGGCAGCTCCAGTCGCAGCAGAGGGAAGGGCGGCCGGCGTTGCCGAACGGAGTCACCGAGCTTGTCGGGGCACTCCTGTCGGAGAGCGATCCCGATCAGGGCGTCAGCTCACTCCTCCAGCTGGCGGCCGAGAATTTCACCCGTGGCGCGGTGCTGATGGCGGAAGACACCGCAGTCCGATGTCGTGCCGGCTTCGGATATCCACTCGACCGCGCTCAGATCTCGGTACCGCGGGGTATCAGCATCATCGAAAGGGTGATTCGCTCCGGAGAGGCGTTGACCGAAATCGAGCCCGGTACCGCCGGAGAACGGCGGCTGGCCGGAGTTCTCGGTGTACCCGAGCTGCCGCATGCAACCGCCATCATCCCGCTGGGCCGGTGTGGTGCGGTGGTCGGTGTTCTGGTTGCCGACAGAGAGGGTGGCATGCTTCCCGATGTGACAGACCTCGTGTTGCTGGTGGGACGCCTCGGTGGCGCTGTAGCCTCCTGAACGAGCCCTCAAGAACTGTTCTTTCGATTGACACATTGCCGTCGCGGACATACCCTATCCGTGCGTCTCAACCGTGTGTCGACCGCGCAGAATGGGTGCAGGGCCAAGCAGCGAATATGAGTTTCCTGCAAAGGCCCGCGGATCCTGCATGGTTTACCGCGGCTGTGGCCGGAGGGCGCATGCTGATACTTTCGATCGACACAGGGAGCGGCTCAGAGCTGCGCTATGACTTTGCAAAGGCGGTCGTGTCTATCGGCGCCTCGAGCAACAACGACGTCGTGTTGCGGGCGCCCGGGGTCGCCCCGGTCCACCTCGTGATCCGCAGGACCAAGGATTCGCTGACTTTTCTCGGTCAGCCGCGACAGATTGTGCTGCTCAACGGCAAGCGCCGAGCGCGTGGCGTGCTCAACGAAGGCGACCGCATCCGCATCGGTACCGCGACTGTGATCGTTCGCGATGCGGACGCTGAAATCGAAATGGTGGACAGCCCCCGTGACGCTGACGACATCGGTCTTGAAACCGAGGCGCCTCCCGCTGCCGGGCTCCCCGCCGACCCCAAGGTGCGGGCGGAGGTCGTGCTGTACAACGAGCCGGATCGGCTCGCGGAAGGACGACGCCTCCTGCTCGAGGTTTTT
Organism: Candidatus Sulfomarinibacteraceae bacterium; assembly: GCA_963733915.1. Taxonomy (GTDB): domain Bacteria; phylum Acidobacteriota; class Thermoanaerobaculia; order Thermoanaerobaculales; family Sulfomarinibacteraceae; genus Sulfomarinibacter. The sequence goes on along the minus strand of CAVTEP010000011.1, from coordinate 45,535 downwards.
CGATCGGGGCTGCAAACCGATCTCGTGTCGTCGCTCGAGTCGTTCTTCGCCGGAGTCTTCCCGGGCCGCAGTGCGTTGCTCTCCTGGCTCGACCAGGAAGGAAACCTGCAGCCGGTCGTCTCCAGCTGGACCGGCGGCCTGCCGCAGCTGCCGATGCAGACCTACGCCGAGCTCGAACAGGGGTTTCGGGTGGCGGTGCTACGTGGCGGCGGCCGCGAGGTACTGATCTACCCGGTGGCCACCGGCGGCGAGGACTCCAGAGTGTACCTTCTGGCCGAGACGGGCGACGGGACTTTCGAGGAGGACCGCACCATTCTCGCCGAGCTTGCGGGTATGGTCGCGGTTCATTGGAACCGGGTCGAAGCTTCGAGTACTCTGCTCGGACACTGGGAAGAGGAGACTCGCTCCAAACTCGAGGCTCGGTTGCCGGGGTCATCGCCGGCCATTCGTGAGCTGCGCGAGCGGGTGGTTGCGGCCTCCCGTTCCTCCCAGCCCGTCCTCGTTTCCGGGAGGTCGGGTTCCGGCCGCGCCTATCTGGCATCGTTGATCGCGTCGCTGCGACCGACGGGCAAGCTGTGGATCCGCATTCTGCGAGCGAGAGGCGAGGATGACGCTGACCTGAGGGCTGAGCTCTTCGGTTCCGCCACGGTGGTTGGCGCCCGTGGGCTCGCCGCCCGAGCCGGCGGAGGCGTAGTTGTTGTGCGCGACGCGCATCGGATGTCGGCCGAGCTCCAGCGGGACCTGGCTGCGGTCATCACCACGGACCTCGGGTCGGGATTCGGATCGAAGGTCCGGTGGATCATGACGACTGCCGGTACATCCTGGTGGCCATGAATCAGACGGAGAGCTCGAGCACGTTCTCGATGCGCACTTTCAGCACCATCGAATCCTGATCCCGACCCTGGACGAGCGTCGCGAAGATTTGCCCCTGCTCATCGTGCGGTTGCTGGAGACCGTGGGTGACGAGCAGGGAAAGGCGATCCGCGGAATCTCGTTGGAGACCCTCGACTCGCTGCTCGGATGCTCATTCGAGGGGGAAATGACGGAGCTTCTGGCCGAGCTCCGGCGCCTTGTGTCTGCGACACCCGAAGGCGAAATGGTCCGAGGGTCAGTCCAGCGTTCGATGGCCGCGTCCGCTTCAGCCGTCGGGGACGAACCTGTTCTCGATACCGCAGCTGTCCTCGGTGACAACGACCTCAAGGTTGTGATCCCAACCGTCGAGCGACTCTTGATCGACCGGGTCCTGCGTCGGTCTCTCGGCAATCAGAGCAAGGCAGCGCGCGAGTTGAATCTCTCTCGGGGGGCCTTGATCGCAAAGATCAAGGAGTACAGCATTCCGGATTACCGCTCACTGCGCCGCAACAAGCAGTAAGCTTTCAACGTTCTAACGTTCTAACGTTCCAACGTTCTGACCCGCAGATCTCACCGGGTTTATTTTCTAGGGCGACGAGGTGCTGTGTCACCCGCCGAGTGTCTCCAAGTCCGCACAGAGCTCGCGGGTGGCCGCATAGCGGTCCTTCGGGTCCTTTTCCAGGCAGCGGAGGATGATGTGCGCGAGTCCGGGATCGAGCTCGGGCGCCAGGTCCAGCGGATCTGGCGGAGGCGAGTTGAGGTGTGCGTCAATGACATTTCCGGTGTGGAATGGCGGCTGACCCGTGGCGAGGTGAAAGGCGGTGGCGCCGAAAGCGTAGATGTCCGTCGCCGGTGTCGGCGGCTGGCCGCGGATCTGCTCCGGCGCCATGTAGAAGGGCGTTCCGGAGATCGACACCTTTTCGCCGTCACCGCGATCGAGTCGCGCGGCGATGCCGAAATCGAGGATCTTGACCTCACCGTCGGGGGTCACGAGGATGTTGCCCGGCTTGAGGTCGCGATGGATTACGTGGCGGCTGTGGGCGTACGCGATGGCTTCCGCGATCCGAAGCAGGAGGGAGGCGAGGCGGCTGCGGATTTGCTCGGGGTCTCGCTTCAGGATGTCCTCCATGGCTTCGCCCGGGACAAACTCCATGGCTATGAAGTAGCCGTCGAAGCCTGCCTCGAAGTCGTGAACGGTGACAATGCCTGGATGGTTCAGAGTCGCCGCCGCCTTCGCCTCCTGACCGAGACGCGCAGCTTCTTCGGGTGAAGTTGTCCGCAATACCTTGATGGCCACATCCCGCTCGAGACGGGTGTCACGCGCCTTGTACACAACGCCCATTCCGCCGCGCCCGAGCTTGGTCAGGATCTCGTACCGTTGCTGGGCGGCGAGTTCGGGTCTGGATGCCGCTCCGTCCTCGCCGGCAGTTCGGCGGACGTTTGCCGCTTTGGCGGTGCGGTCGGCCTCGATCCGCGCGCGAAGTTTGCGCGCCGGCTCACACGAGTAGTCGAAGGCCAGGATTCTCTCGAGCTGTGCGAGAGCGGGTTGTCTTTCGCCTGCGCGATAGAGCTCATGGGCGAGGGCAACCGCGGGACCGAGCCGGCCGGGTTGCAGAGCAACCCCGATGACCGCCCGCTGTAGGCAGGCGATTGAGGCCTCCGGAGAAATGTTCTCGCGCGCCCATTTCGCCATGTCGAGAACGACGTGAGGAATGTCAGGGATCGGGCCCGGGTGGTTTTGCAGGACGTCGAAGGCCTCGCGAACCAGGCCCCCGCGATGGAGCTCGACGAGAGCGTCCTGCAGATAACCGAGCCGCGCCATACAGTTGGCCGTGCCCTCGGCGATCCCGAGACTGCGGTAGAGCTGGAGGGCACGTTCGTCCTCGCGGGCGAGCTCGGCGCACCGTGCCGCGGCCTCGATTTTGCCCGACAGCTCATAGATATCGCTGGCTTCGCCCCAGCGGTTGAGGCGTTCGAGCAACGGAGCCGCGAGGTGCCACAGCTGGGCATTGATCGCCAGTTCGGCGGCCTCCGACTCCTCTCCCTGATCGACGAGCGCATTTACCGCCTCATCAGCCCGGCCCGAAGCGCCGATGACATCGATCATTTCACGTCGCATTCCGAGCTCGGCGAGAATTGGAATCAGCGACTTTTCCTCGCGATCGATCTGCTGCCTGAGGTTTTCGCTCTCCTCGCGACCGGCCGCGCCGCGTGCCTCACACACCGCGAGCCGGTCACGGAGCTTGTCCAGTTGGCGGATGCGCATCTGAGCCGCCTCGCGGTGGTGTCCAGCCGCGGTTTCTGAAACGACGGCATCGTGCATCAAACCAGCCTTGCGGAATATTTCCGCCGCCAACGCGTGCTCTCCCGCTGATCGCCAGGCGTGAGCCGCCGCCTGCCAGTTGCCCTCGAGCTCGTGAAGACGGGCCAGGACCCGTTGATCACCGATCTGTTCCACGGCGCGCCGCGCGGCTGGAAGGGCCGTATTCGACGAGCTGAGCCTGCCCTCTTCGAGCGCGAGAACGGCGGCTCCGGCGGCCCGTTTCGGGTCGCCGGCCCTCGTCCAGGCCTCGACTGCCTCGTCGTGGCGCCCACGGCTGGTCAACCACTCGGCCAGACCGCGGTCGCATCGTTGTGCCGCCGCGATGTCGCCCGAGCGGCGAAAGAGGCGCGCGGCTTCGCCGAGGTGATGGCCCCCGGCCCTCCGCAGCATCTCAGCGGCGTCCGCCTCACGGCCCAGATCGAGTGCCATTCGTGCTGCCTCGTTCCAGGCCTTGCCTTTTCGGTAGAGCGACAACGCGCCCCTGCGGTCGCCCTCTTGAGCCTGCAGTTGGGCCGCGCCGACAAAATCTCCGCGCGAGATCAACGTTCTTACGAGGCGCTGATTGGGGCTCGCCGTGAGCAGGATCCGAACCAGTCCCCAAACGATCAAAGCGGCGGCGGCGGCATTGGCGATGACCACGAACTTCGGATTGGCGAACTGTTGTAACAGAGCGTTTTCGGCGATGGAGAACTTGAGGCGGTCGGCGAGCCAGGGCAGATTGCAGGCCGCGGCGAGGGCGAGACCGACAACCAGCATGGCCACCGAGCGGCGGGTCCGCGACGGTACGTATGCGACCAGAAGGAACGGGATCGAGGTCAACAGATCCATGACCTTCATTTTACGGTACGATCGGCTGGCTCGGGTCCGTAGTTGAAATATTAGGGAAACTCGCTCATATTTTGGTGATCCGACCGTTGTCGGGAGGAATCTGTGGCGGTTGAATACTACAAGGTGCTCGGAGTTGATCGCTCCGCCGGTGCGGCCGAGATCAAGAAGGCTTACCGCAAGCTGGCGCGAAAGTTCCACCCCGACGTCAATCCCGACAATCCAGAAGCCGAAGCCAGATTCAAGGAGATTCAGGAGGCATATGCGGTGCTTTCGGATGCCGACAAACGAAAGCAGTACGACACCTTCGGTCACGTCGACGGTGGTCCGAACGTCGGCTTCGATCCATTTCGTCAGGGCAGCGGGACGTGGCGTGACGCGGGCGGTTTCCGGGTCGATTTCGGCAATGCCGGCAGGGCCACGGGCGGCTTTCAGGATCTCAGTGACCTTTTCGGCGAGTTCTTCGGCGGTGGGCGAGGTGCCAGGGGTCGGCGGCCTCCGGAGCGGGGTGCCGATCAGGTGGTCGAGGTGGAGATCGCTTTTGCCGATGCCGTGCGTGGAACGACCGTGACCATCCCGATCCAGCGCCAGGTGCGCTGTGAGACCTGTAACGGAAGCGGCAGCGCCGACTCGCGTCCGTGCCCGAATTGTCATGGTACGGGGGTGCTGATCTCGACCGAAAGACTTCGAGTCAAGGTCCCTGAGGGCGTGGCCGAGGGGCAACGGGTTCGGGTTGCGGGCAAGGGCGCCGAGGGTCGCAGCGGCGGACCGACCGGCGACCTCTTTGTTCGCGTTCGCGTGCTGCCGGACGGCTTCTTTCGCCGCGAAAAAGACGATGTCCACACAACCGTCCCGGTGACGTTCTCCGAGGCTTACCGAGGGGGCGAGATTGAAGTCGGGACCGTGCACGGTCCAGTCCGAGCGAAAGTCCCACCCGGGACCAATTCCGGCCGTACCTTTCGCCTCCGCGGCAAAGGAGTTCGCAACACCAAGACGCGCGCATTTGGTGATCACTTTTACACCGTCCACATCGTGGTACCAAAGGTGATGTCCCCGGCCGGCGAAGAGACCGCGCGCAGGGTTTCTGAGCTGTATCAGGAGAACCCCCGCAAGGACCTACCCAGCGGACTCTGAATTTCGGATTTCGGATTTCGGATTTTCCATCCACCCGTCCCCGACGCCGTCGGTCCCATCCGTTGACACAGCGGGCAGAGATGGCGGCAGGGACAGCGGCAGCGGCTGGAGACCGCGTCAGGGGCAGTTGCCAGCGACAGCGCCCGGACCGACCGATGCGAAAAACGCCGATCAGGCCGCCGTCGCCGATTCTGAACTCTGCCCCGGTCGCTGCCCCGACCGCTGCTCTCTGAACCTGCCTCTGCGGGCTGTCGCTGTCCCAGACGCTCCGCCTGTTGACCAGACCTTCCAAACCTCGATCTCAAGCAATTCCGGATGAGCCGAAGTTAGGAATAATGAACTGGGAATTCCCGACCACGCCCCCCGGTGAAACGGGTGTTTCGGGCGGGTGGGTGGCATTCCTAATTCCTCATTCCTAATTCCTCATTCAGCAATCTACATAGTAGATTGCTGCCATACGCCGAGGTTTCGCATCTTGTCGACGCGGCGTAGAAAGAGGCGCCGTTTCATTCCACGCAGATGGTGCACCAGCAAAACACCGTCAAGGTGGTCGACTTCGTGGCAGACGGCCTGCGCGAGCAGCCCATCGGCCTCGAACTCCTTCCACTGGCCGCGCTCGTCCTGAGCGCGGACGCGGAGCGTGGACGGGCGTTCGATGGTTGTGAAGAGACCCGGAAAGGAGAGGCAACCCTCCTCGCGGCTGAGCTTTCCCTGGCGCGCGATAATCGTGGGATTGGCAAGCACGATGCGCGCGCCGGGGTCCTTGCCGACCGAAAGGTCGATGGTGGCGAGCCTGAGGTTGATGGCGATCTGGGGCGCCGCGAGGCCGAGCCCGGGAGCCTTCCACCCGGTCTCGAAGAGATCCTCGATAATCCCCTGGAGCTCGGCGCCGAAATCATCGACTGGCTGATTGTCCGCCTCGAGCCGGGGGTCCCCGAAGACCAGGATCGGTCGGATGCTCACGAGGCTTCCGTCGTCTCTCCTGGACCGAGCGTGTAAGAGCCCGCGCTCGGCTTGAGCGCACCCTCGGCCCGAATTCGCTTGATTACGGCCTCAACGGTCTCCTTCGCGCGCCGCTCGTAAAAGTCCTCGAGCACCTGGCGCACCTCGGGGTGATCATTGGCGACTCGGTCGATGCTCGCGCGATCGAGCTCGATGGCGGTCACCTCGGTGCGGGCGGTGATAGTGGCGGTGCGGGGCCTTCCCGTCAGCAGCGATACTTCGCCGAAGAAGTCCCCGGGGCCGAGCTCGGCGAGGGCGATATTCTTGCCGTCGTCGGTTCGGGTGAAGACCTTGACCGTTCCGCCGACGATCAGAAAGAGGCTTGAACCCTCCTCGCCCTCGGTCACAATGATGTCGCCCTCGTCGTACGAGCGAAGCTCGGTCGACGCGATGATCTCGATCAGCGCCTCGCGCTCGAAGGAAGAAAACAGGGTTGACGCCTGGAGCTCCTTCAGCTCCTGGTCGGTCGCCGCCGCTTCCTCCCCGAGGGCGCTGTCGCGCTCGCGCCGGCGCAGGCTTTCCAGCTTGATCCGCCGGTCCTCCTCGATCAGGCGTGCCATCTCCGAGTGAATGTTCTGCTCAGGATCGAGGCGCAGAATTTTTTTGTAGATCGCGATCGCGCGCGCATAGAATCCGTCCCGTGCCTGGGTTTCAGCGAGATCGCGATAGATGAAGATCGCCTTGTGCCGCTTGCCCTGGAGATCGAGGATCTCCGCCTGACGCAACCGGAGATTGAGCTGGTTGGGGTTCTTCCACAGTTCCTTCTTGATCGCCTCGAGAGCCTTGTCGTACTCCTTTTTGGCAAGAAAACGATCCAGGCGGTCGATGGTTGTGCGCGACGAATCAATCTTCATTGCATCTCCTCCATCCTTCGCCGGGTCGCCCTCCATGCGGCGTCGATTTTCAGCCGGAGAGCCGCCTCATCGCAGTTCACCAATTTACGGTTCACCACCAGTGGCCGCCCGGCCACCACCACGTGGCGGACCATTTGCGCGCTGCCGCCATAGACGATTCTCGAAGCGGGGTCTCCGCCCGGAAGTCCCGACCACTCTTCAAGGTCAACCACGACGACGTCGGCCGCCTTCCCCGCCTCCAGCGTTCCGACTTCATCCTCGAGCTGAAGGCAGGCGGCGCCTTCGCGAGTGGCCATTTCCAAAACCCTCCAGGCATCGATGGCCGCGGGGCCGTGGCGAATGTTGTGGAGGGTCGCTGCAAGGCTCATTTCGTGGAATACCGATAACCGGTTGTTACACGGCGGACCGTCCGCGCCCAGCATCACGCGCACCCCGGCCGCGAGCAGGCCGGGCAGGTCGGCAATCCCTGAACCGAGCTTGAGGTTGGCGCCCGGGCAGTGGCAGACGATTGTGCGGGAGTCGGTCAAGCTCTCTATCTCGGCTGGCTCGAGGTGAACTCCGTGAGCGAGGACTACGTCATCGCCGGCCAGGCCATGATCTTCCAGGAACTCGATGTTGCCCCGGCCGCTGAGGGCACGAACGGCGGCGACCTCGTCCCGGTTTTCCGCGGCGTGCGTCTCGAGCATCCAACCGTGCTCGCGCGCGAGGTCGGCACAGCCCCGGAGAAGACCGGGTGAGCACGACAGTGCGAAGCGGGGCGCCACCGCGTAGCGCAGCCGGCCGTCCGCGGCACCGTGCCAGCGAAGGCCGAGTTCGGCCGCATCTGCGAGCGAGCGATCCGGGTCCTCGAGCAATACCGCAGGTGCGCCATTACCCACGTCCATGTGAGTCTTGCCGGAGACCAGCCGGATTCCCATTCGTTCGGCGGCTCGAAACACCCGGTCGTGGTCGTGGGTGGTTCCGAAGTCCAGAGCGGTTGTCGTGCCGCCGCACAGGAGCTCGGCAATCCCGAGCTCGGCCGCAACTTCGACGGCATCGCCGTCGAGCGCCGCCTCGTAGGGCCAGGTGCGGAGCTTGAGCCAGTCGAGGAGCGCCAACCCGTCAGCTTGATGACGGAGCAGCGACTGCACAACGTGGACATGGCCCTGGACAAATCCAGGCAGGATGACGGCTCCGTTCGCATCGAGCACCCGGGTCTCCGGGCCAGCCTCCGCCGTGCCCCGGGTCACGGCCTCGATCCGCGATCCGCGAACCGTGACGTCGCCGTCGAACCACTCGCGGTCAGGAGTCATCGGCAACACGAGCCCGCCGCGAATCAGGAGATCGGGACCCGGGCGCTCGCCGGTCACGGTCCCGGCCCCGCATCCTGTTCCGCCATTCGCCGGACCCGGAAATCGTGCAAGGTCGTGAGGATCAGCTCGACCACTTCGTCGACGGTGTCCACCAAGGTCGGCAGGCGAAGATCCTCTTCTTCGACGTAGCGCTGGTTCAGGGCCTCATCCTCGATCCAGCGAAGGAGTCCGCGCCAGTGGGCGCCATAGAGAATGAATGGCGTTGGCGGCAGGTGCTTTGCCTGAAGGAGCTGCCACACCATCATCGCTTCGAGGGTTGAACCGATGCCGCCGGGGAGAACGATAAATGCCGACGAAAGCCGAACAAAATGGTGGAGGCGGGAAAAGAACGTGCGGTGGCGGTATACCCGTTCCACAAACGGGGCGGTTCCGGAGTCGGTCACCAGCCGCACCGGCAGCTCTCCGTCGGCCGGGTGGCTCAGCGCTCCCTTGGAGGCACCTTGGTCCACCGCCTGCATGAGACCGCCGCCGCCACCGGTGACGATGTCGCAACCCGCTTCGGCGAGGCGCCGTGCGAGCTCGTGCCCTTCGGCAAAGAGGGGATGCGAAGCATCGGTCCTGGCCGACCCGAAGATCGACACTCGAAAGCGCTCGAGGTTGCGGGGTTGCAGGCGTTCCAGTGACTCGATTGTTTCCCACAGTTGTGCGACCGAGCCATCAATGACCTGGACCAGATCGGCGGTGGTTTCGTCGAGGCTGCCGTGCGCTGGCGACGGCCGGTCGGTCCTCCGCCCGGTCATGGAATTTCGCTCTCCTCGAACAATGGCAGGGTCGGCTCGATCCTCGGTAACACCGCTTCGACGATGACGTCACACCAATGTTCCCGGTTCGACCGGTTGAGCCGCAGCGGCTTGATGGCGCGGGCGGTGATCATGCCTTCGAGGAGCACATCGATGAGCTCCTGAAAGCCGGGGTCGACGGCCCGGACGCCGTCGTAAGACGGTCGATCCGAGATCGGAACGTGGATGAGCTGGTCGTAGGTCGGTAACCAGTGGTCGATAAAGCTCTCCCAGGCGCGCAGAGTTCCGGATGCGTGCACGAGATAACAGTAGTTGTCGAGGACCGACCGGTCACAGAGCACGACATCTGCGGTCGCCGTTGCCTCGATCTCCCACGCGACCTGGGTGTGAAGGATCCACTCCTGGGCGGCGATGGTTGTCTCCTGGTTGATCGGCAGCGGGCACCGGCGGGCGACCTCACGCACCATCTCCACGTCGGCGTTGCGGCGCTTGAGGGCGGCGGCGAGCTCGTAACAGAGGGTCGTCTTGCCGACACCGTGGCTGCCGATCATGGCTATCTTCATTGAAAGCCCATTGTAGACGGAGTTTTGAGTGTTGAGTTATGAGTTTTCAGTTTTCCCCCAACCTCCCGGAATCCTCGGGAGCGAGGCGCCACCAACTCAAAACTCAAAACTGAAAACTCAAAACTGAGTCAGCGTCCTGCCGGCGCCCCGGTCGGTCTGAGCGCGCCCGGCAGACTACCCGCAGCTTCGAGCATGGCCTCGTGGATGGCCTGCGCCGAATCGGCCTCCGACAGCCTGGCCAACCGCGATGGGTTGCGAACGATCCATGCCAGCCGGGAAAGCCAGCGCAGGTGGAGTGCGTCGTTGCGCAGCGCGAGCAGGAAGAAGATCTTGGTCGTGCCCATGTCGGGCGATCCGAATACCACTCCCTCGGGTGACCTGCCCATCGCGATGAACTGCTTCGGGAACTTGTCTGCCGCTCGGCGGCGAGCGTGAAGAAAGGCGACGCCTTCCGGTACCGCAGTCGGCACCAGCCGTTCGCGGGCAGCCAGGGCCGCCTCGAGCCACGATTGGTCTTCAACCAACCCGAGCCCCGTGACGTGCTTCGCCATCGCGTGGATGACTTCAGGTCGGTTGCTCGCCTTGAGGTCAGTGATGATCTGGTCGACCGTGAAGATCTCCTCCATCGGAGCGTCGATGACTTGATTTGGCGAGGCGCCCGAGGTGCCGACCGATTCCGAGGCCAGGGTGTCCAGGTACTCGTCGAGGAGGGCGCGACGGAACCGCCATTGGCCACCGATCTTGACCCCCGGGATCTTGCCTTCGTGGGCCAGTCGCACCAAGGTGCGCTCGGCCAGCTTGAGATAGTCGGCGGCTTCCTTGGCGGTCAGATAAGACTCCATCGCTTGCCTCCCATCGCCGACCGAATGCGGCGCTATCTGGCTGAATACTCCTTTTTCAGAACGATGTCAAGGAATGCGCAGACACTTGCGTGGGATGAGTCTGTGTGCTATCACGTACTCCGTTCAAGCGTACGTTGCAGATCGCGTCGAACGCTTGCTCGCGATTTGGGAGGGTGTCCGGCGGACCCAGCATTCATGCCGCGCCCGGTGTCACCGGGTGCAGCCCCTGTTGTCGGGTCCTTCGCTCCCTACCACGCAGCCGGCACGACGAGGATGTCAATACGAGCGACAATCGGAGGAGGAGCAGAAAATCATGGATGTCGAAGCCAAGGTCAAAGAAATCATCGTGCAGCAACTCGGCGTCGATGCCGACAAAGTGACCGTCGAGGCGTCGTTCGTAGACGACCTGGGCGCCGACTCGCTCGACGTCGTCGAGCTGGTGATGGCCTTCGAGGAAGAGTTCGGTGTCGAGATTCCCGACGAGGCAGCCGAGAAGATCGCGACCGTCAAGGACGCCACCGAGTTCCTGAAGCAGAACCTGGCTGGTTGATGCCGCGACGGGTGGTGGTCACCGGAGTCGGTCTGGTCTCGCCGCTCGGGATCGGAACCGGACCGACCTGGGACGGCCTGGTGGCCGGCAGGAGTGGTGTCTCCGCCATTACGCAGTTTGACGCTTCGGAATTTACGGTCCGTATCGCGGCCGAAGTCGACGGTTTTGATCCGGAGCAGTGGATCGAGCCGAAAGAAGTCAAAAAGTTCGATCGTTTCGTGCATATCGCGCTGGCCGCGAGTGAGATAGCCCTCGAACGGTCGGGTCTGCAGATCACTGACGAGAACTCGACCCGCGTCGGCGTCGTCATCGGCTCAGGAATCGGCGGCTTCCCGCTGATCGAACGCCAACACGACGTCCTGCGGGATCGCGGCCCGAAACGGGTCTCACCTTTTTTCATCCCCGGAGCGATCATCAATATGTGCTCGGGCTTGGTGAGTATTCGCACCGGCGCCAAGGGACCGAACATGGCCACCTGCACGGCCTGCTCGACCTCGGCCCACGCCATCGGCGACGCGCTGCTCTATATCCGTCACGGCTATGCAGACGCGATCATCGCCGGTGGTTCCGAGGCGGTCATCTCGCCCATGCCGTTGGCTGGTTTTGCATCGATGCGGGCGCTTTCGACCCGCAATGACGATCCCGAACGCGCGTCCCGCCCGTGGGACAGGGACCGCGACGGCTTCGTCATCGGCGAGGGCGCTGGGATCGTGGTTCTCGAGGAGCTCGAGCACGCGCGGCGGCGGGGCGCGCCGATCCTCGCCGAGGTGCTCGGCTTCGGGATGTCGTCCGACGCCTACCATATCTCCGCCCCGTCGGAGGACGGCGACGGTGCTATCAGGGCCATGAGGGCCGCCCTCGACGATGCATCGCGCAATCCGGAGGATGTCGGCTACATCAATGCACACGGGACCTCGACGCCGGCCGGCGACCTTGTCGAGACCATCGCCATCAAAGGTGTCTTCGGCGACCATGCTCGGAAGCTGATGGTGTCTTCGACGAAGTCGATGACCGGTCATCTGCTGGGTGCGGCCGGTGGTCTCGAGTTTGGGGTCACGGTGTTGGCCCTAGCCAGCGGCGTCATCCCCCCGACCATCAATCTCGACAATCCGGATCCGGAGAACGATCTCGATTACGTGCCGCACACCGCCCGCGAGGCAGACCTCAAAGTGGCGCTGACAAACTCCTTCGGGTTCGGCGGTACCAACGCCTGTCTGGTTGTCGGCAGCTTCGACTGAGTCGTTCGTTTGCCCTCTGAGTTGAAGCCACGGAATATTCGAGCATAAGGGCAGGCCGGGTAGTCCGAATCAAGAAACACGCCGCATGAGCGAGGTGGGCAGAATTGCGGACAAACGCGTGGATCAAGGAGGTGGCACGGTTTTCGAGCCGTGTCGATCTCTTCAACTTCGGCCGTTGGATGGTGCTGGCCCTGCTGGTAGGGGTGGTGGCCGGTCTCGGCGGCACTCTGCTGACCTGGGGCGTCAAAGGAATCGGATCGGTCCTGCTCGGCGGTTTCGTCGGCTTTCAAGCTCCAGGCCACGGCGACTCGGCTGCGCAGATCTGGAGCATGCCGGAACGACCGTGGATGCTGCTGATCGTGCTCCCCTTGGCTGGACTCCTGGTGGGATGGATTGTATCGACCTTCGCACCCGAGGCCGAGGGCCACGGCACCGATGCCGTCATCAACGCCTATCACCGGGGCCGGGCGATCATCCGCAAGCGGGTCGTGCCGGTAAAGCTGCTGACGTCGATGTTGACTATCGGCGCGGGCGGCTCGGCAGGCCGCGAGGGGCCGGTGGCGCAGGTGGGCGCCGGCTTCGGCTCCTATCTTGCGGACCTCCTCCGCCTCGGCTATCACGACCGCCGGGTGCTCGTGATATCCGGTGTGGCGGCCGGCGTCGGCGGCATGTTCCGGGCACCGCTTGGCGCCGCGCTGTTTGCGGTCGAGGTGCTGTACTCAGATCCTGATTTCGAGTCGGAGGCGCTCATACCGGCGATCATCTCGTCGATCGTGTCGTACGTGGTTGTGGCATCGCTGACCGGATGGAGCGCCATTTTTCACACCACTGATATCCATTTCGTGCGCCCACACGAACTGCTGGCCTATCTTGTCCTCGGCATGGTGGTCGCGGTAGTTGGAGTCATCTACGTCAAGGTCTTCTATGGCATGAGGGACAAGGTTTTCCGCCCGATGCCGATACCGAGCTGGACCAAGCCTGCGGTCGGCGGCCTGCTGGTGGCGGTGCTCGCCATGGCGGTGCCACAGGTCCTCGGCGGTGGCTACGGCTGGCTGCAACTCACCCTGGACGAGCAGTTGCCGCTCAAGATTCTCCTGCTGTTGGTGCCGGCCAAGATCCTCGCCACCTCGTTCACCATTTCGTCGGGGGGATCGGGCGGCGTTTTTGCGCCGTCGTTGGTGATCGGCGGCGTCACCGGGGCGGTCTTTGCCGACCTCGCCCAACGCGTTGCGCCGCAACTCGCTCCGCCCACCGCCGCCTGTGTGCTGGTGGGCATGGGCGGGTTCTTCGCGGGCGTCGCCAAGGTCCCTGTCGCCTCCCTCGTCATGGTCGCGGAGATGAGCGGCTCTTATGGGCTGCTGGTGCCGATGATGCTGGTGTCGTCGGTCGCCTACCTGTTGATGCGCGGGGTCAGCATCTACGAAGCGCAGGTGCCGGGCCGCATCGACTCTCCGGCGCATGTCGGTGAGTTTCAGGTCGACGTTCTCGAGCGGTTGACCGTGGACGAGGTCATGGATCGCGACCGGGAAGTCATCTCGGTGCCAACCGGCGCCTCCTTCGAGTCCGTGTTGGAGATCGTCGCTGACACCGACCAGTATGCGTTTCCGGTGGTCAGAAAAGACGGTGAGGTGGAGGGGATGTTCAGCATCAACGATGTGCGCCGCGTCATGGCGACACCCGAAGTCTGGCCGTTGCTTGTGGCCTCAGATCTCGGGGTGACCGCCCGTGGTATGGCCTATCTGGTCCCCGATGACGACCTCCACACCGCGGTTCAGCGTTTCACCGCCCTCCAGCGTGAGATCCTCCCGGTTCTTGCCGCCGCCCCCCCGGCGCCGGTGATCGGGCTTTTGCGGCACCACCAGGTGATGGAGGTCTACGACCGCGAGATCCGCCGCCTGCGCGAAGAACACGCCGACTGACACCGGTCCTGTCGTGGCGTCCGTGCCCGCCCGCCGCGGGCGGGGCCCGCGGCCACGGGTTCTCGGATCTCCGTTCTCGGACGAGCCCCCCAGATCCTTCGTCGGGCGCCGCCCTCCTCAGGATGACGTTCCGACTGGGCTGCCGGGGCCAGCCCGTCGTCACGTCACCTCGTCCGCTGCGCGCCGCCGCCCGCACGGGTTTCTGAGGGGCAGGAGTGTTATTTGACCTGGCGCCATCGATATCGCCTCGCTTCCTCCCGGCGCCTCTCAGGTTTTGTTGAAGGGCCAAGCGGGAGTTTCAACCTTGGGGACCCTGCCGATCCCCTCTTCGGGTGAGGTGACATTTCGAGTTCCCGATGAGAAGCGCCTGAGCGTCGATCAACAGAAAGCTGCATTGAGCCCATAGCCCCATAGCCCCATAGCCCCATAGCCCCATAGCTCATAGCCCGGGCGGGTGAGCGAAAATCCGAAATCCGGAATTCGAAATCCGAAATGCGTCGCCCGGGCGGTGTTACACTATCGCCTGTGAATGACCATTCATTTTTTCCATCACACACCGAAGGAGGCAAGCCGTGAACTGTATCGTATGCATGACCAGCGTTCCGGATACGGCGTCGGTCATCAAGGTCGGATCGGACGGCAAGGGCATCGACGGGGCGGGCATCAAGTGGATCGTCTCGCCGTACGACGAGTACGCCCTCGAGGAGGCCCTGCAACTCACCGAAGCCAAGGGGGGCGAGGTCACGGTCGTGACCTATGGTCCGGAACACGCCGAAGCGTCGCTGCGTGACTGTCTCGCCCGCGGCGCTCACCAGGCCATTCATGTCCTCGGCGGTTCAGCGACCCTCGGCGACAGCTTCACGATCGCCAAGGTCCTGGCCGCGGCGCTCAAAGACCGCCAGTACGATCTCGTTCTGTGCGGCTTCAAAGGCGTCGGAACAGACTGCAGCCAGGTCGGCCAGATGCTGGCCGAGCTCCTCGGTCTGCCGCACGTCGTCAACGTCACCGAGCTCGAGGTCGGTGACGGCTCGCTCACCGCTGGCAGCGAGGTGGAGGGCGGCAAGGAGGTGGTGGAGAGCCCGCTTCCGGCGGTGATCACCTGCCAGAAGGGCCTCAACGAGCCGCGCTACGCCGCACTCAAGGGCATCATGGCGGCCAAGAAGAAGCCGGTCGAGAAGATCGAGGTCGCGAGCCTCGGGATCGAGGAGGGAACCGACCCCTTCTACAAGGTGGAGAGCCTCGAGCTGCCGCCGGCAAAGACGGCGGGAACCATCATTCAGGGCGAGGACGACCCGGCGGCGGCTGCGGCCGAACTCGTAAAACTGCTTCGCGACGAAGCGAAGGCGATCTAGGGAGGGGATGATGGCTGGCATTCTCGTATTCGTTGAGCAGCGCAATTCCGAAATCCGCAAAGCCTCGCTCCAGGCTCTGTCCGAAGCAAAACGGCAGGGAGGCGCCGGTGGCGCGGTGAGCGCCGTCCTTCCCGGTTCCGGGATCAATGATGCAGCCGCCGGTCTCGGTGCGTGGGGCGCCGACAAGGTGTTTGTGGCCGATGATTCGAATCTCGCACTCTACTCGGCCGAGGGCTACGCCGAGGTGGTGGTCAAGGCCGCCGAGCAGGTGCAGCCGTCGGCGATCTTTTTTGCCGGCACCGCGATGGGACGCGATCTGGCGCCAACGGTGGCGGCCCGACTGGGAGTCGGAGCCATACCGGATGCGGTGGGTCTGACGCTCAATGGCGACAGATTCAGTGTTCGTCGTCCGGTTTACTCGGGCAAGGCCTTTGCAACCGCCGACACCGCGGGCCACACCCCGCAGATCATCAGCCTGCGTCCCAACGTCTTTGCCGCCGAGCAGTCGGGAGGAGCCGGCGAGGTTGTGGCCCTCGACGGACTCTCGCTTTCGATTCGCGCGGTGGTCAAGGAGCTGGTGGCGGCGGCGGGTGCCGAGCTCGACGTCGCAGAGGCCGACATCATCGTTTCCGGCGGCCGCGGCATCAAGGGCCCGGAAAACTTCGCTCTGATCAAGTCGCTCGCCGACGCCCTCGGCGGCGCGGTCGGCGCATCGCGGGCGGCGGTCGACGCGGGCTGGATCGCACATTCGCACCAGGTCGGCCAGACGGGCAAGGTCGTGAGCCCGTCGCTCTACATCGCCTGCGGCATCTCGGGCGCCATCCAGCACCTCGCCGGCATGTCGTCGTCAAAGGTGATCGTCGCCATCAACAAGGATCCCGACGCGCCGATCTTCAAGGTCGCAGACTACGGCATTGTCGGCGATCTCTTCAACGTCATTCCGCCGATGGTCGAGGCGATCAAGGCGCTCTGAGCTCGATTCAATCGGCAACAACAATCGGCGGGCTTTGGCCCGCCGATTTTCATGCCGTCTCCGTCTCCGTCTCCGTTTCCGTGCCCGATGTGCCCACCCTCAGAAATTTACGTCGGCCACCGCCCGCCCCTCCTCCCGCCGCAAATTTCTGAGGGGCAGGAGTGTTTTTTGACCTTGCGCAAGTGTCGTTGGCCACGAAGAGGGTCAGAAGCCACTGTGGGAAAGTGGTTCGTGATTTTGGTGGATTAAACACCCGGCTGAGGCTGCCGTATGATTCCTCGAGGAGCGTGTCATGAAGAGGTGATTCCGATTCTGTCTGTCACCCTGATTATCACTGGGTGCGCTCGGCCCGCTCCCGAGACCTCGAAATCCTTTGCTGGCAAACCGGCTCTCGAGGTTGCCGCCGAGTCGGTCCGGCAGTGGACCGGCGTTGCGGTCACGGCCACCGGTCGCATTTTTGTCAACTTTCCGCGCTGGTCGCCCGAGGTGCCGGTTTCGGTGGCCGAGGTCCTCTCTGACGGGAGCCTCCTGCCCTTTCCTGACGACGGCTGGAACAGCTGGGCTCCGGACGGCGATTCCTCGAAGTCCTTTGTCTGCGTGCAGTCGGTGGTGGCGGACGGTCAGGGTTCGCTGTGGGTGCTCGACCCCGCGAACCCCTGGTTTGGCGGGGTGGTGCCCGGGGGCGCGAAGTTGGTCGAGATTGATGTCCTTTCCGGTGCAATCGTGCAGGTGATCAACTTCGACGAGACGGTCGCGCCGGCCGGCAGCTACCTCAACGATGTCCGCATCGATCTCTGGAATCGGGCCGCCTACATCACCGATTCCGGGTTGGGTGCGCTGGTGGTAGTGGATCTGAGCACGGGGACCGGCCGGCGGCTCTTGGCCGATCATGCTGCGACCCGCGCCGAGGAGATTATTCTCACGATCGAGGGCCGTCCGTGGCTTTTCCCGGACGGTTCCGCACCCAGGGTCCACGCCGACGGCATCGCGTACGATCGGGACGGCGACCTCGTCTACTTCCAGGCATTGACCGGAAGGACCCTCTACCGGATACCCGGGAGTGCGCTCCGCGATCCGGCGCTCACGGAGGAAGATCTTGCCCCGTTGGTCGAGACGGTGGCCCACCCGGGCGCCTCCGACGGCCTCCTGTGGGATGGTGCGGACTGTGTCTTCATCTCCGCTCTCGAAGACGACGCCGTCAAACGCTGGTGTCCGGGAGACGGTGTCACGACGGTCATCGAGGATCCGAGGATTGCCTGGCCCGACAGCTTCGCCCTTGGACCCGACGGCGCGCTCTACGTCACCACCTCGCAGATCCACCGCGGACCAAACCCACCGGAGCCATACCGCCTCCTCCGTATCACCGGCTTTTGACCCCCACCCGTATCCCCGCCGCGAATATCTGAGGGTGGGTGGCGGGCTTTGTCTTGAAAAGGGGAAAAGGGGAAAAGGGGAAAAGGGGCCCAATCCCGCCCCCTCTGCCCCTCTGCCCCTTTTCTCCTTTTCTCCTTTTCACGGAAGGGTGGGCGGAAATCCGAAATCCGAAATCCGAAATCCGAAATGGAAGCCAGGTGGGTGCCCCGTCCAATTCAGAAAATCCCCTCCCAATCCCGCCGCCGTGGTATATTTCCCGCTCGTGTGGCCTGCCTTCGGCAGGGCCCCGGAGGCACCGTGGACCTGCAGACTCTGATCCTCGAACTCCAACGCTACTGGGCCGACTGCGGCTGTGTTATCCAGCAGCCGTATGACGTCGAGGTCGGCGCGGGAACGATGCATCCGGAGACCTTCTTGCGGGTCCTGGGTCCGGAGCCCTACCGTGTGGCCTATGTGCAACCGTCGCGGCGACCGGCGGACGCCCGATACGGTGACAACCCCTTTCGGCTTGGCCGCCATCTCCAGCTGCAGGTCATTCTCAAACCGTCGCCGGCCGACGTGCAGGAGCTCTTTCTCGCGTCGTTGGCCGTCCTCGGCATTGATCCCGCGGTCCACGACATCCGATTCGAAGAGGACAACTGGGAGTCACCGACCCTCGGCGCCTGGGGGGTCGGCTGGCAGGTGATGCTGGATGGTATGGAGATCACCCAGTTCACCTACTTCCAACAAGCCGGCGGGATTGATCTCGCGCCGGTGTCGGCCGAGCTCACCTATGGGCTCGAGCGCATCGCGATGTTCCTCCAGCGCAAGGACTCGATCTACGATATCGAGTGGGGTGGCGGCGTGCGATACGGTCAGGTGCGGCTCGAGGATGAGCGCGAGTCTTCGGTCTACGGCTTCGAGGTGGCCGACGTCGAGATGCTGCGCCGCCATTTCGAGGACTGGGAACACGAGGCCCGGCGCTGTCTCGAGCACGACCCGCCATTGGTGATTCCGGCCGTCGAGGCGACCCTCAAAACCTCACACCTCTTCAATTTGATGGACGCGCGCGGCGCGGTCTCGGTGACCGAGCGGGTCGGTTTGATTGCGCGGGTGCGTCGCAACGCAGTGGCGGCGGCCCGTGCCCATGTCGAACAACGTGAACGCCTCGGCTTCCCCCTCGGCGGCGGAGAGGCCGGCTGATGGCGACGTTCCTGCTCGAGATCCGTAGCGAAGAGATTCCGGCTGCAGCTCTGCCGGGTGCACGGCGGCAGCTCGGCGAGCTGGTGGCGGCGAAGCTGGCCGAGGTTGCCTACACCGACCTCGAGATCAAAGTGTTATCGACCTCGCGTCGGCTGGCGGTGGTGGTCGAAGACCTGCCGCCGCGACAGGCCGACCGCACCGAAAAGATGACCGGACCGCCGTTGCGGGTGGCGATTGCCGCCGATGGCAGCCCGACCCCGGCTGGCGAGGGCTTTGCCCGTAAGGCGGGCCTGCCCTTCGCGGAGCTCGACCGCATCGAGACCGACAAGGGCGCCTACCTCGCCGCGACAGTGGTGCACGAGGGCCGCGCCACGGCAGAGATCCTCGCCGAGATGGTGCCCGCCGTTGTCGGCGCGCTGCGGTTTCCGAAGATGATGCGTTGGGGCGATGGCACAAACACTTTCGTACGTCCGGTCCACGGGTTCGTGGCGCTGCTCGAAGACGAGGTCGTACCCTTCAAGATCTTCGGCATCGCCTCGGGCCGCGCCACCGTTGGCCACCGGGTTCATGCCCCGGAGAGCTTCGAGCTCGACAACGCGGCCTCCTACGCCGAGATAATGGCCGAGCGGAGCGTGGTGGTGGATCCCGCCGATCGCCGTCGCCGCCTCGAGGAGCTGGCCGAAAATCTGGCCGCCGACCAAGGCGCGCGGGTCCACCCGGATTCCGGGCTCATCGACGAGCAGGTCGAGCTGGTCGAGTGGCCGGGCCTTGTCGCCGGCACCTTCAGGGAACGCTACCTCGAGCTGCCTTCCGAGGTGGTCGTCACCACCCTGCGCCACCACCAGAAGTGTCTGATCCTCGAGGGCGAGGGCGGCGAGCTTCAACCCGGGTTTATCGGCGTCATCGACCGACGCGACGATCCCGATGGCCTGATCCGCCAGGGCAACGAATGGGTGATCGGCGCCAGGCTTGCCGACGCGGGGTTTTTCTTTGGCGAGGACCGGAAACGACCGCTGACAGATCTCGTGGCGGGTCTCGACAAGCTCGAGTTCCACCGCGAGCTGGGCTCGCTCGCCGACAAAGCAGCTCGGGTGGGCGAGCTCGCGGTGGCCATCGCCGATGGCGTCGGTGCTGAGGTGGATCGAGACGACCTTCGTTCGGCCGCTCGGCTCACCAAGGCCGACCTTATGACCCATATGGTTGGCGAGTTTCCTGAGCTGCAGGGCGTCATGGGGGGTCATTACCTGCGCCTGGACGGGGCTTCCCGTGAGCTGTGGACTGCGGTCCGCGACCACTACCGTCCAGTGGGCTTTGACGGACCGGTGCCCGAATCCGAGATCGGACGGCTGCTTGGCGTCGCCGACCGGCTCGATACGGTAGCGGGCCTCTTTGCTGTCGGCCAGCGGCCGTCGGGTTCAAAGGACCCCTTCGGTCTACGGCGGGCCGCGCAGGGAGCCGTCAAGATCGTTGTCGAGAGCGGCTGGGATCTCGAGTTCGACTCGGCGGTCTCGGCCGCGGTCAACCTTGTGGCGGAGCACTCACAGGACGGGACCGACGAGCTTCTGCAGACCGTGGCGGGTTTTATGGCCGACCGGGTCCGACGGTGGCTCATCGACTCAGTGGGTGTGTCCGGTGACACGGCGGACGCCGTCATGTCCGTGGGATGGTCCCATCTCCCGAACGCAGTCGCCCGCGCCGAGGCGCTCGAACGTGTTCGGGAGGCGTCGAGCTTCCGCAGCCTGGCCCTTGCCTTCAAGAGAGTGAAGAACATCACCGCGGATCAGCCCGATGCTGCGGTCGACACGACGCTCTTTTCCCAGCCCGAGGAGGGCGAGCTTCACGAGGCCACGCGGAACTTCCGGTCGGCCCTCGAGAAGCTCCTGCCCGCCCGAAAGGTCGACGGGGCCTTCAGCGCCATGGAACCCCTGGCCGACATTCTCGAGCGCTTCTTCGTCGAGGTCCTCGTGATGTGCGAGGACGGGAAGCTGCGCGCCAACCGGATCGCGCTGCTCAAAGAACTTGGCCGTGAATTTTCTCAGCTTGCAGATCTTTCGAAGCTGCAGGTCGAAGGAGGCGAACAGTGAGTGATGCGAAGTACGTGTACTCGTTTGGCGGCGGCACCGCCGACGGCGAGGCCAAGATGAAGAACCTGCTCGGCGGCAAGGGCGCCAACCTCGCCGAGATGGCCAGCCTCGGGATCCCGGTCCCGGCAGGCTTTACTCTGACCACCGAGGTCTGCACCTACTACTACGACCACGGGCGGACCTATCCGAAAACCATCGAGGCCGAGGTGGACGCGGCCATGGCCAAGGTTGAAGAGGTCATGGGGACCACGTTCGGCGACCCGAAGGACGCGCTCCTGGTGTCGGTTCGCTCCGGCGCCCGCTCCTCGATGCCCGGCATGATGGAGACGGTGCTCAACGTGGGTCTGTGCTCGGCCACGATTCCAGGATTGATCGCCAAGACCGGCAACGCCCGATTTGTCTATGACGCCTACCGCCGGCTCATCATGATGTACTCCGACGTGGTCATGGAAAAGGCCGCCGGCGTTGAGCCCAAGGAGGGCCGTGGAATTCGCCAGCAGCTCGACCGGATGCTCGAGGAGGTCAAGCACAGCAAAGGCTACGCCACCGACGCCGACATCTCCGCGGTGGACCTCGAGGATCTCGCAAATCGTTTCAAGGCGACGGTCAAGGAAGTGCTCGGCAAGGAATTTCCGGACGACCCCAAGGAGCAGCTGTGGGGCGGCATCGGCGCCGTCTTCTCGTCGTGGAACGGCCGCCGCGCGATCTCCTACCGCCGCATCGAGGGCATTCCCGACGATTGGGGCACCGCGGTCAACGTCCAGGCCATGGTCTTTGGCAACATGGGCGACGATTCGGCGACCGGCGTCGCCTTCACCCGCAACCCGGCGACCGGCGACAACAAGTTCTACGGCGAGTGGCTGGTCAACGCCCAGGGCGAGGACGTGGTGGCGGGCACCCGCACCCCCAACCCGCTCAACGAGGACACCAAGAACGATCAGAACCAGCACCTGCCGTCGCTGCAGAAGGCGATGCCCGAGGTCTACGAGCAGCTCTTCGGCATCCGCAACCAGCTCGAGGCCCACTACCACGACATGCAGGACATCGAGTTCACCATCCAGGGCGGGCGCCTGTGGATGCTGCAGACCCGGACCGGCAAGCGGACCGGCACCGCGGCCCTCAACATGGCCATGGACATGCTGTCTGAAAAGCTGATCGACAAACGCACGGCGGTCATGCGGGTCAAGCCCGAACAGCTCGACGAGCTGCTGCACCCGGTCGTCGACCCGGCCGCCGAGAAGAAGGCCACGCCGATCGCCAAGGGTCTGCCGGCCGGGCCCGGGCGGCGCCACCGGCCAGATCGTGTTCTCGGCCAAGGCGGCCGTCGAGTGGACCAAGGCCGGCAAGACCGTGCTGCTGGTCCGCGAGGAGACCAACCCCGAGGACGTCGAGGGGATGCGTGCCGCGGTGGGCATCCTCACCGGTCGCGGCGGCATGACCTCGCACGCGGCGCTGGTGGCCCGCGGCTGGGGCAAGTGCTGCATCGTCGGCGCCGGCACCCTGGACATCGACGTCATCGGCAAGACGATCACGGTCGACGGCAAGGTCTTCAAGGAGGGCGACGTCCTGACCCTCAACGGCACCCGCGGGCTGGTCTACGCCGGCGCTCTCAACATGATCGACGCCACCGAAAACCCGCGCTTCGTGGACTTCATGAAGCTGGCCGACGAGATCCGCGTGCTCAAGGTGCGCACCAACGCCGACACCCCCGAGGACGCCCGCAACGCGATCGCGTTCGGCGCCGAGGGCATCGGCCTCTTCCGCACCGAGCACATGTTCTACGGCACCGGCTCCGAGGAGCCGCTGTTCCTCCTCCGCAAGATGATCATGTCGGGCTCGGTCAGCGAGCGCCGCGCCGCCCTCGACGAGCTCTTCCCCTTCGTCAAGCGCGACATGAAGGCGACCATGGAGGTCATGGGCGACCGCCCGGTGACCATCCGGCTGCTCGACCCGCCGCTGCACGAGTTCGTGCCGCAATCCGCCGACGAGCGCGCCAAGCTCGCCTCCGCCCTCGGCATCGATGCCGCCGAGCTCGACCGCCGGGCCGAGGAGCTGCACGAGATGAACCCGATGATGGGCCACCGCGGCGTCCGCCTCGGCGTCACCTTCCCCGAGATCAGCGAGATGCAGTTCCGCGCCATCCTCGAAGCGGCGATCGAGCTGCGCCAGGACGGCAAGAACTGCTTCCCCGAGATCATGGTCCCGGTGACCTGCGCCAAGGCCGAGCTCGACGACCAGCTCGAGATCGCCACGGCGGTCCACGCCGAGGTCTGCGAGAAGTACGGCGTCGACGAAATCGAACACCTCTACGGCACCATGATCGAGATCCCGCGGGCGGCGCTGACGGCCGATCAGATCGCCGAGTCGGTGCAGTTCTTCAGCTTCGGCACCAACGACCTGACGCAGATGACCTTCGGTTTCTCGCGCGACGACATCGGCGGTTTCCTGCCGGACTACCTCGACAAGAAGATCCTCCCGGTCGACCCCTTCCAGGTCCTCGACCGCGACTCGGTCGGCGTGCTGGTCAAGACCGGCATCGAAAAGGGCCGCTCGACCAAGCCCGACCTCAAGGTCGGCATCTGCGGCGAACACGGCGGCGAGCCGAACTCGTGTCGAGTTCTGCCACCTCGTGGGCATGAACTACGTCAGCTGTTCGCCCTTCCGCGTGCCGATCGCGCGGCTGGCGGCGGCGCAGGCGCAGATTAATTTCCCGCGCAAGTAAGCAGAGTCCCTTTCGTTCCTATCACCCGCGCTCTTCGGAGCGCGGGTTTTTTGATTGCCAGAATCGACTCTGAAGGTGGGCTGAAGCCCACCCTCCACGCCCGCTCAGTCTGTGGGTCCGACGTAGGGTGGGCCTCGGCCCACCTTCAGAGTCTGACCTGGGTCCGTTTTCCCACCTCAACAAGCGCTTTCCGCTCCCACCACTGAAGGTCGTCCACTCGATCTACCGTTACGCAGCGAACCCATGCGCCTGAGGAGCCGGATGCGGGAATTCTGCAAGTCCGGATCTGTGGGAGGCCCGGGCGGGTAACTGCCCGGGTTTACCCGACACCTGTTAGCGGTGGCGTTTCAAATCTTCAAAATCCTTTTCGCACGGCTCGCTGACGATCCTGGCACCGAGGATTTTCGTGGGTCGGATCTTGTGCATGACCAGTTTTGCGGTCCACATGTCGACAAGGGGACCGACACGAAGCTTGTACAGCGGAAGCACACCATCGTCTTCGATGGTGATGAGCCTCTGATTGTGCGGCGGAAAGCCCAGCTCGTCGAGCTGTTTCTGGGTGACCTCGACTTTCTCGAGATCGCTGGTCCGAAGCACCTGGACCCAGAACGCGGTACACCCGGATTCGCCTGTGGGACTCTCCTCCGGTTCCGGTTCGCCGCCGTCGGCATGCTCCGGCTCATCGGTGACGGTCGTGACCCGTTTCTTGACGAAGTTCGCGTTGATGCGAACCGGTTCATCCGGGGTGACGATGACCGGGGTCTTGAGCAAGACTCCGAGCCTCTCGACCCACAGGTCGTGGTCGCCGACGGGCACATCGAGAATCGTCATGGTCACCTCTTTCTTGGCGACCCACCGTTGGCCGATTCTGACCGTGCATTCCTGAGGCTCCGAGGTGATCTCGATGGTTCCAGTCCTTCGCTCGACCTCGTCCGCGATCGTGCTCTCTCCGTCGCCGGGAGTGGTGCGCGGCGGCAGATCGCCGACCGCGACCTGGCGTGGCGTCAGGCCGACCACGACGGGGAACTCCCTGGGCGAAAAACCGCTCTTCTCGATCCTCACCGTGTGCAAGCCGTCGCCGAGCCCGCTGAGGTACTTCCCGTTCTCCGCTGACCCGCACACTCCTGCGTACTCCCCGTCCACGAAGATCTCGAGCCCGGGGGAACACGTCAGCAGCAGGTCTCCCGCATCAGCCGAAGGGACTGCGCCGAGGCACATGACCAACAAGATCAACCGAGCAGCTCTCATAGGACCCGACCTCCCTGCGGTCCGGCGAACGCTGCGGTCGCGTCGCCGACGACCCAATCTTAAAACACCTCGCGGGTTGCGATACCATCAGGCCGCTGGAACTCGACACAATGAGAGATCTCAACCGTCGCGGCCTCGGCCATTTCCGCATCGTCGAGCGGATCGGCGAGAGTTAACTGCCGTCGCCGCGAACGGACGCAGTCGATGTCAGATTGCCTCCCGCCTGTTGAATTTTTTCGGCCGGACCGCGGTTATACAGCGCAGAAACCCGCGCGCAAATACATCGAGTGCGGTGGTTGTGAGGAAACGATGATCCAAACGTCTGCTCCGCGTGCCGTGCGTCGCACCGCCCGGCTGACAGGCCTCCGTTTACTGGTTTTTCTGATCGCCGGCATGCTGCCGTTCAGCCATCCGGCGGTGCTGCACGCTGGGGCGCCGACCGGCCTCGAGGAATATCTGTGGCTTGACGTGGGGGGTCGACCGCTGCCCTTCCAGGATCACGCCGCGATCCAGGCCGCGCTGCGTTCAGCGGTGGTGATCAGCCGCGAGGCGATCGGCCGCGGCGTCGCCGGGACGGAGAAACTGGTCCTCGAGTACGACGGTGCCCGCTTCCACGCTGCCTTCCGGGTCGTCGACGTCAGAGTCAAGGGTGACCCGATCAGCGGCGCAAAGCGTCCGAGGGAGTACCGGGACGCCGCCATCTTCGAGTGTGCCGCCTACGAGTTCAGTGAACTCCTGGGCATCGGCCGCGTGCCGCCGACGGTTGTTCGCCGCCTGGACGGCGAGAACGGCACCCTGCAAATATGGATGGAGGCTACCCGACCCGAGGTCGAGTTCATCGAGAAGGACGCGCTGCAACCACCGGACGCCGTGCGGTGGAGGCAGCAGAAACAGATCATGATCCTTTTCGACAGCCTGATCGCCAACTCGGACCGCAATCAGGGCAATCTGCTGATCGACGACCTTTGGAACATCTGGCTGATCGATCACACTCGCGCCTTCAAACAGTCCTCCCGTCCGCTGTACCTCGACAAGCTGACGACCTGTGAGCGCGACGTATGGCAGTCGCTCCGCGAAATCGACGACACGACGGTCCGAGCACGGCTGGAGACGTGCCTCGAGAGCCGCGAGATCTCGGCCCTGCTGCTGCGGCACGGCAAGCTGGTCCGACACATCGAAGGGTTGATCAAGAAGCAGGGAGAGGTCGCGGTGCTCTTCGACCTGCTTCCTCCTGATCTCGCGGCGGGCGACCGGGGGGACTGAGTTCGCCGCGCACCGCGGCGCGTGGACCCCCGACTCTTTGAACCCGGGAGGGGAATTCACGTACAGTCAGCTTCAGTTCATTCTGAAGGAGGTGAAATCATGAGGAAGACAACACTGATCGTCATGAGCGTTCTCACCGTGGCGGGCCTTCTCAACGCACAGGAGGTGAAGCCGGTGACGGAAGTCACCGGCGCCGACGAGCTGGTGGAGACGAAGGGCGCTCTCGAGAACACATGGGTGCGCCCGGATACCGACATGACTCGCTACGGCAAGCTCCTTCTGTGGGCGCCGGAGTTCCAGTTCCGCGAAGGCGGCGAAACGAGAGCCGTAACGACCTCCAAGATGCTGCGCGGCGATGGCGGACCTTACGCCGTTCGCCCGGAGGACCAGGAGCGGTTCCAGAAGCTGGTCAGCGACACCTTTGTCGCCGAGCTCGAGCGCAGTAAGATGTTCGCGGTGGTTGACACGCCGGTTCCGGGCACCCTCATCGTGCGGGCCGGCTTCGTCGACATCACCTCCGACGTGCCGCCGAACGTCGCCCTGAGTGCCAACATTCACCTGGCAGCGGTCGGCGAGGCGACGATCGTCGTCGAACTGATCGACGCCCAGACCGGCGTCATCCAGGCGCGCGCCTCCGAACGGCGGCTGATCCAGCCCGAGGCGCGGATGCGAGGCGTCAACCCGGCGCCGGCCAATTCCGCCACGGTATGGGCCGACGTCGAGCGCTGGGCGTACGAGCAGGCGCAGGACCTGCGCAAGGCGCTCGAGAAGGCGAAAAAAAAGGCGGTCCCCTCGGGGACCGCCAGTTTCAAGTAGTGGCCGTTCGTCTAGAAGTTGAAGTGCAAAGCAGCGTGAAGGGTGCGGCCGTAAGGATCGTAGAAGCCGTAGAAGCCCGGGCCGTAGTCGTTGTCGTTCAGGCTGGGTCCCAGCGGCGGCTCTTTGTCGAAGATGTTGTTACAACCCATGACCAGCTGGAGGCCCTTGGAGAAATCCCAGACCCACGCGAGGTCGAAGTAGTTGAATGCGGGGTTCTCGTAGGCGCCGTTGATCTGCCACGACTCGATGAGGCCCGGGTTCGCGAGGTCCGGGTCCGGGCTCGCGTTGTCGATCCTGACCGACGAGATGTATCGCCAGACGAGTGAGAAGACCATGTCGAAGTTGGTCTCCCAGGAGGCTTGGGCGCGGTGGCGCCAGTCGGGCGTCGGGTACGGCGCGCACTGGTTGCCGTAGTAGCCGACGCAGTCGTAGTCGAACAGCGGGTTGGCGATCCGGTTGGCGATCGTGTAGGTGCCCATCAGCGAGGTATTGAGGAAGCCGGAACCGCCGAGGCTGACGAGCCAGGAGTAATTGAGATCGACGCCCTCGCTGAAGAGCTGGCCGATGTTCTGCTGGGTGGTGACGGTGTAGCCGTCCTGGAGCAGCCACAGGGTCCCGGCGACGTCACGGTGGATCAGGTTGCAGAGGTCCGGATCGCCGGAGGAGGCGCACACGCTCACGATCGAGTCTGCGTCGAGGCTCTGGATGGTGTCCGAGATCTGGATGTCGTAGTAGTCGAGGGCGAGCGAGAAGCCCGAAATGAACGAAGGCGTGAAGACCACCCCGACGGTGAAAGTGTCCGCCGTTTCGGGATCCAGCAAGGGGTTGCCGCCCTCGAGGGTGTTGTACTGGTCGGCCGGGTTGGCGGCTACGTTGCCGTACTGCGCCGCGGTCATGCCGGTGCGCTGGCACTCTTCGAGGCTGAGCGAGGGCACGCCGGTGGAGGTGTCGTTGGCGCACGGGTCATAGCTGCCGCCGAGGCCGAGGCCCTGGGGCCGGAAGAGCTCGCGCACGTTCGGTGCGCGCACCGCGCGGGCGAATCCGGTCCGGAACTTGAAGTCCTCGGTGGGCGCCCACGAGCCCTGGGCCTTCCAGGTGTTCTGGCCGCCGGAGGTGCTGTAGTCGGAGTAGCGGTAGCCGAGCTCGAGGCTGAGGTCGCGAGCCATGGGGGCGTCCTGAATGATGGGCACCAGGGCCTCGACGAAGAACTCGGTCACATCGTACTTGCCGTCGACGCGGACTGTCGGTCCGCCCTGACCGGCACCGAGCCCGTTCTCCCAGTTGTAGTCCGGATGGACGTACAGCGACTCCTCGCGGTAATCGCCGCCGAGCGCCACCTGGATGCCCTCGGTGGCCGTGGGCAGCTTGAGTCCCCAGCCCTCGAGGTCGCCGTTGAGGGTGCCGTTGACCATCTGGGTCTTGGTGCCCGAGGTGAGCACCATGTTGAGCATGATGTAGTCGATGGCGCCCTGGGTGACGCCGCCCTCCTGGAAGACGTTCCAGGGCACGCAGCCGGCGTTGCCGGAGCGGCACGCCCAGGTGCTCGAGTCGTTCGGGTCGCCGACGACGTCCAGCGCATCGATGAGGGCGTTGACGCTGAGGTCGCCGATGTACTCCTGCGGGCTCAGCACCTCGGCGTAGAGGCCGTATAGGTCGTAGCTCCAGTAGTCGTTGAGGTCACCGCGCATGCCGCCGACGATTCGCCAGTCGGTATGGCGCATGACGCTGGTTCGGGGGCCGCTCTCGACGCTGCGCCGCATGATGACCGTGTTCGAGTAATCGTTCGGCCCGTAACCGGCCTGGGTGCAGATGAGGTTCCGCTGCTGTTCCGACATCATCGGGTTGTCGCAGTTGATGGCTTCGGTGTTGCCGAAGTCGGCCGACGGTGCGATCTGCCCCTTCGAGAAGTCGTCCATGAACATCACTTCGCCGTAGATGTCGAAGTGTTCGTTGATCTCGTAGTTGGCGAAGGCGCCGGCGGCCCACTTCTGGTCGGGACGCTGCATGTGGTTGACGGGGCCGTAGTTGTAGACGTCGCCCGTACGCGGCCGCAAGGAGTGGCCGTCGCCGCCCTCAGCTGTGGTGTGCAGGACGTAGTTGGCGACAGAGTTCCAGTCGGGATCAAACACCCAGAAACGACCCTGCGGGATGGTGCCTGACCCGCCGCAGACGGGTCCGTCGCTGCCTCGACTGACCGAGCAGTTGGTGTAGTCGCGCTCGGACTTGGTCAGCGCGTCGATGTTTCGGTAGTCGATGTAGAGGGTGGCGTGGCCCTTGCCGTCGGCGAACTTGCCGCCGATTGCCAGGTTGATGTTGTACTGCTCGCCGTCAAGGGTGTTGCCGGTCGGGTAGGGGAAGCCGGCGTCCTCGTTCATCGCCTGAGCCGTGGCGTTGTTGTTGTTGTGCTGGTAGGCCCCCCACGAGATCCCGCCCTTGATCCCTTCGAAGGTCGTGTCGAGCACGAAGTTGACGACGCCGGTGACCGCGTCAGCGCCGTACGTGGACGACGCGCCGCCGGTGAGAATGTCGACGCGCTTGACAAGGAACGACGGGATGAAGTTGAGGTCGGTCGAGGTGGCCCACGCGTCACCGGGGGCGGTGCGGCGGCCGTTGACCAGCACCAGGGTGCGCACCGAGCCCAAGTTGCGGAGATCCACGGTCGCCGTGCCGCTGGCTCCGTTGGCGATCGTCGAGTTCTGTGCCGAGAAAACCTGCGGCATCTGCCTGACGATATCCTCGATGCGGGTCACGCCCGAGTAGGTGATCTCCTGGGGATCCATGGTCGTCACCGGGCTCATGGCCTCCAGGGTGGGCCGCGGAATCAGCGAGCCGGTGACCGTGATCTCCTCCTCGAAGGACTTCTGGACGGCCTGCTCCATGGCCGCTTGCTGCTCCGGAGTCAGCTCCTGGGCTGGTTCTTCCTGTGCCAACGCCGGCAGGCCATAGCCCACCAGCAACACGGCAAGGAGCGCAATCAGCAGGGCACTCTTTGTTCTGAATCGCATGGTCTCTTCCTCCTGGTATATTTCGTGGCAGCCTATTGGCGCCCCGTCTTTCTGTGATGCTGCGGTGGCCGTGCGACTGCGCGGTTCCCGCAACCCCCTGAATACCGCCGGACGCCACATCGGCCATCGCGGCGCGCGGGCCAGCCATCCAAACCCCCTCTCGTCGGCTGCGACCCGTCACGAACACTCTGATCCAAAAGTTCGGTCACATCGGTAATGTCAGAAAAATCCAGAGCTTCCCCCGAAAATCTCTGAGAAACTATGCAAATTTTGTTCCTTTTCTCAAGATTGGGCGGGGCGCTATCACTCCGGTGACCGCGCGAGGGGGGCGCTCGACTCCCAGGAATCGGGCCAAACCTGGTCTCCGTCACCGATCTTGCTGAAGTTCCATGGGTTAGGGCCTGGCACCCGGAGCATGATGGCGTCCTGCGGCGGCCTCGAGTGGCGAGTTTGCGGACCCTTGACGGGTACGACCGTGCGCCGCGATGCACGCCATCGCAGCGCCTGATGCCCGGCGGATCGTATATGGTGCACGGTTTTTAGTAGTCAATAACGAGATTTGTTACTGTTCAAGATCAAAATAATGAGAAAAAGAATCGAGATATGAGGTGGCGGCAGCATCGGATGATTCGCCGCGCCGTCCCCACCTTCAACGGTCGGGACGGACAGCTCATCCGAGCCTCTGCCGACGACGCTCGTTGTCAGGGCGCCAGTGCAACGCGGGGCACCGTCACGTCGGCCCCATCCCGTCGCCGCTGCCCCACCGGGAGTCCGCGGATCAGGAGCCGCCGCCCAGATAGCCGACCAGATCGGAGGCGGTCGCGGCGTCCGGGTCCTCGGGCGCCAATTCGAGGAAGCGCGCGAGGTGGTCCCTCGCCTCCGCGTTGGCACCCTCGCTGACCAAGATCAGGCCCAGGAAGTAGTGGGCCCGCGCGGAGTTCGGGTCGACCTCGAGGACCTTTTCGAATCGCTGCCTGGCGCGCTCCAGATCGTCGGCGTCGTAAGCCGCGAGCGCCAGGACCCAGAGACCATCGCGCGCCGTGGCGAACTCGACCGGCGCCAGGTCGAGCAGCGCATCGACGATCATGTCCTCGTCGCCCAGCGCCAACGCCGCGTTGTAGCGCACGCGGATCGCCTCCTCGTTCTGAGGGTCGTTGGCGAGAATTGTCTCGGCGGCGGCGACCGATTCGGCGTTGCGGCCGATCTTGAGACCGGACGTGGCAACCGCGAGAAGTGCCACCTCGAGGTTGGGGTCGATCGTGACGGCCTCTTGGAACCTCGCAAAGGCGCCCTCATCGTCATCAGCCTTGAGCAGGGCGACACCCTCGTTGTAGACCCTCTTGGCCTCCTCGGTCAACCGTCCGGTCCGCTCGAGATCTTCGAGGGCCTCGGCGGTTTTGGCCTCGTCGCCGAGTTGACGGTACGCCTCCCACCGTGCGCGGAATACCGCCTCGTCCGTGGAGCCGAGAGCCATGGCCCGCTCGGCGGACTCGGTCGCTTGCTGAAAGTGTCCCTGCTCGAGGTGGACCACGCTCAGCGCTGCCCAAGTCTGGCGCAGCTCGGGGGCGTGCTCCGCCGCCTCCTCGAACTTCGCCTGGGCGGCGGCGTAGTTCTTGGCTTCGAACGCAGCCACCCCGTCGTTGTAGGCCTGAACCGCCGGTTGCGAGGTCGATGCGGGAACCACACCCTCAGCGATCGGCGTCTCCCCGAGGGGCATCGTGAAGTCGATGCGCTCGGTGCCTACCAGATTCCATTGCTGCGAGGTGATGACCGTCTGATACCCGGCCTTCTCGAAGCGATAGTCGTACGCCACCTCCACAACCTCGAAGTCGACCTTGAAGATGCCCTTCTTGTCGGTGACCTCCACGACGTTGAAACCCGGAACGTCCTTCGATGTAACAGTGACGTTCGCACCTTCTATGGGCTGGCCCTCCGGGTCAACCACCCTGCCGATGAGCCGTCCCTCGCGCTTGGCAAAAACCAGCCCCGGGATCGTCACGATCACCACCAGGAACCAAACGATCGCGCGTTGTTTTGTCAGCATCGGGGCCACCTTTCCTCTCGCTCGAATTTTCCGATTTCGTTCACCTCGCATGATTGCGACGTCAATCGAGACCAGCCCTCACGAGGCGGCATCGCTCCCGTCGCAGGCGTCAGTATACCGCGGGTCGGGTTCCTCCGGTCTCTCCCTAGGGTGCCTCCAGTGAAGCATCGATCGTGTTCCGGTACTCGCGTTTCTCGGCCTCGGACCCGCCCACGCGCTCGGCCCGGGCCAGCCAGCGTCGCGCAGCCCGTTTGTCCCCTTGCTGCAGGTAGCTCATGCCCAGCAGGAAGTAGAACCGGTCCTCGTTCTTCTTCTTACGGACGGCGAGTTTGAGGTGCTTGATGGCCGCATCGTAGTCCTGGCCCGCAAACTCGTTGCGGGCCAGGTAGTAATGAAAGTACGGGTTCCGGTTGCGGTGGCGGACTACCCGATCGCGGTACACGGCGGCGCGCGCCGCATCACCCCGAAGCTCGTACAGGTTGACCAGGTTGCTCATGGCCACCTCATCGTCCCCGCTCACCCTCAGGGCCTGCAGGTAGGCCGCCTCGGCGTAGTCGAGGTTCCCGCCTCGCAGGAACAGCGTGCCGAGGTTGGCCCACGCGGGTGAGAACTGTCGGTCGTTCTCCTCGATGGCCTTGCGGAAGTACGCCAGAGCGGCGGCGGAATCGGCCGCCTGCATGCGCTCGACGCCGAGGTTGTTGAAGAAGTGGGCCAGCGCGCGTGAGTCGGAGATCGTGCGCCGGTCGTAGCTCGACCTGAAGTCACCGATGTTGAAGTCCACGGCCTGCGTGCCCGCGGCCCCCAACTCCACCGTCACGTTGATGTGCCGGTTGAAAACGAAGGTGCCGTTCCTTACGGTCCAGTCGGGTGGAATGTCCACTTCCTGGAAGTTCGCCTCGAGGCCCACCTCCCTGGCCATGGCGATGAAGAGATTGGAGAACGAGAGGCAATTCCCCCGCCGCTGCCGGAAGGTCTCGGCGGCGGTGCGGGTCGACTCGTCGAACTGCAGGCCGAATTCACGCGCGCCGACGATCGCTTCGACCAGCTCCTGCAGCCTGACCTGGCCGCTGGCCTTGCGGTGCACGTTGGTCTTCAAGAAATCGTGCATCTCGGGGCTGACGGCGAGCACCTCGCGGTCATCGACGAGCGCGGGTGCGTCCTCCACCCGGCTGAGAGCGGCCCCCGCGAGCACGACATCGGGCGAGAAGCCTATGCCGTCATGAAACTCCGCCCCGCTCGAACACCCGAGCGCCAGGGTCGTGAGACAGACGAGGCAGCCGCGTAAACCGGTGATCAAACCGCACCTCCGCCCACGAAAAATCGTCTCAATCGATAAGCTATGGCCCGCCGGGTCGATTGCCAAGAGAAATCTCAGCACGCGCTCGAACGGGGGGTCGTCTGCCGCTGAAAGACCTTGGAAGGGTGACCAGCAGGGCGCCCGCGTCTGCTACAATCCGTCCTCGTCTCAAGACCAGGACCGCCCGTACTCGGGGATCGGTCACGGTCGGACCCGGAGGTGATCATGAAAGCTCTCGGGCGTTGGATTTCGACAGTTGTCGTTATGTTCGCGGCAGTGCCGGCGGTGGCTGGAAACGTCGGCTTCCTGGACACACAAGGGGCGATTCGAGGGGTCCAGGAGGGCCGCCGGCAGCTCGCGATCCTGGATGTCTGGGCGAACCAGAAGAGTGATGAGGTGGAGGCTCTCAAGAACCGCGTCGACGTCCTCACCCGGCAGCTCACCGAGCAACGTCCGATCGCCTCCCAGGAGGCCATCGAACGACTCGATGCGGATCTCCTGCAGGCGCAGCGCGATTTCGAAGATGCCGGCCGGACGGTGAATCGCGACTTCGATGCCAAACAGCGGGAGCTCCTGTCCGAGGTCGCGATCCGAGTCCGCAATGTGGCCAGCGAGTACGCCGCGGCCAACGGCTTCGACGCGATCTTCGCGCTCGATTCGCAACCCCTTGTCTACATCGCGGACTCTTCCGTCATCACGAATGCCGTGATTCGGTTGTACGACGAGAAATACCCGGTCGAGCAGTAGCTGCAGTTCGGGTCCGGGGTTCCGTACGTTTTAGTTCGACGGACGAATCCGGCCGCTCGCGCGGCGCAGCCGGGTTCCTGCGGTGACCCTCACGGTAGTCGAAAGGTCCATGTCGTCGCCGGTAGCGGTCAGGGTAACGACCCCTTCGGATTCCGTTGGCGGGCGCAGCTCGGGGTGCATTTCGATGGTGATCATGGCCGGCAGGGTGCCGGAGTCGGGCGTCACCTCGATCCACGGCACGTCGCTCTCGGCCGACCACGACAGCACGTGCGGGCCCCTGATCACGACCTCTGCTTGGCGATGCCGGGTGCTCAACACGATTTCGTCCGGCGCCGCGGTGACGGCGGCGGGCAGGGCCTCGACCGCCTGCAGCATGTCGTAGGCCGCGGATCCGCGCGGGCGGTCCTCCACGAGGACCAGCCCGGCCATCCGATCCCAGTTCAGACCGTCGATGGGCGGCGTGTCGATGACCGCGGTGATCCCTTCTCCGGGCGCCAGGTCGTAGGACAAGAACCAAACCGAAGTCGACCGCACCCAGTTTTTGGTGTTCCCGATCGGGGCGTTCTCGTAGCCGATCACCCAGATCCCCGCGTCGCGCCTGACTTCGAGGTCGGTGGGACCGAGGTTGGTGACGTTGACGTAGGTGCGCAGGGAGCTGCCGACCCGCCGCCAATATGCGGTCACCGATGCACGCGGCGCACGCGCCAACTCGTCGTCGATCATGCCCCGGTAGACACGGTCGAAGTCGACCACCCCGCTCGAGGTGCGGTAGCCGCTGCCGACCATCATCAGCGGCAGATAGTCGGCCTGGACGCCGGTGGCCCAGAACCGGTCCTGACGGCCGTAGAGAAACAGGTCGTAGTCGTACTCGAGCAGCACCGCCCGTCCCTTCAGCTCTTCCTGGAGAACGGTCACGACCTCGCCGGCCGCGGAGCAATTGCTGCAGCCGGTGCGGCCGAACATCTCGAACACCGCGAGCCGGTCGTCCGCGAAACCCGCGACGGCGACAACCAGCACCACCAGCAGAACCCATGTCAATCGGTGCCTCATAGGTCTCCCCTCACCTGCACAGCCTCCTCCTCGGCGGCGCTGACGGGCTTGTCGAAATCCGATTCGCCCTTCCACCGGAACTCGCAGCCTATCTCGGCATGTTCGAGATGACGAAAGGATCGTCCCCCTTGATGAAGCTTACCTCGACGATCGTCCGGTGGTCGTCCATGATGACGATGTCGCGCTTCAGCTCCCTGCCGGGGATCGAGACCATGAGGCTGTACTCGCCCGCCGGGATATAGGTCAGATTCAGCCTGCCGCCGCTCGTAGTCGCCGTCTTGCCCATGAACCGAACGGTGCATTTGACCGGTTTGCAGAGCACCCGCAGCGCGCCTTGACCGCTGTGGACGGCCTCCACCTCTCCGGCCTTGAGGTTTCCGCGGACCGCAACCGTTCCTCCGGGAAGGACCGTGACCTGCTTGGTAACCGATTCGTAGCCGGGCTTGACGATCCTGATCGTGTGCTCGCCGGCGGCGAGGCCGCCGATGGTCAGTTCCGGTGTGGTCTTGGTGTGCGGCGTGCCGTCGACTTCCACGACGCAGTTCTGCGGCGCGGACGTGACGACGAGACTGCCCAGCGGCTGGTCGGCCGTGGCTGGGGGCGGCGTCGCGTCATCAGGTTCGGATGGCAGCGGAGTGAAGTCCCCGACCGTCACTTCGAGAGGTTCGTGCCCGACGACGAGCTCGTACGCCTGGGGAACGAAGCCGTCCTTCTCCACCCGCACGGCGTGCGTGCCACGACCCACGTCCATCAGGTAGAGCCCGTCGTCCAACCGGCTCGAGATCCCCGCCAGCTCCCCGTCGAGGTAGACGCGAAGCCCGGGCTCGCAAAAAACCTGGATGTCGCCCGCTGACGCTACCGTCGCCGCACCCATCGCGACCAGGAGACACAGCAAACGCGCACGCTTCATGATCCCTCCTCACCGGCCCGAGTCGACTCGAGTGTACCTCCGCCCGCCGGCGATGCTGCGCCCGGCGAAGTCCCTCGAGGAGTCCGGGCCCATTCCGAGGCTGCCGAAGAGGCCAGCGAAACCCGTGAATAATCCCAACCGCGACTTCAGCGGGGGCAGCGCCATCGCCATTGTCGGACAACACCTCGCGGTGCGAACTGGCGCGCACAAAAAATGGGGGACCACACCTGGCGGTATGGTCCCCTCATCGACCAGAGGTCGATAACTGTTTTCGACGAGCCTACGTTCTCAAAGGTTCCTTGGCGAGGGTGGTGAGGTGCCGAGCTGAACCGTCCACCACTCCCCGAAGCAAAATACCGGTGTGAAGCGCGACCTACTTGTCTTCCGTCGGCACCGTCATATGCTCGTGCGTGCCGGAGGCTCCCTGAATGGCGTAGCCGTCTTTCCCCGGCATGTGGATCTCCGACAAAAAGTTGTCGCCGCCGTCCTTGTCGAAGACCAGGTAGGCCTTGTTGCGGCCGTTGTCCGCGAGCCTGGTTACCACGGGCAGCTGCGTGACGTCGCCGGAGCTGCTCTGCAGCACAACCTCATCGTTGTTCGCACCATCGGCGATGAGCGTGTAGCTGCCGCTCGGCAGCGTGGCGCCTTGAACATTGAAATCGAACGGAACCTTGATTTCCATAATCTTCTCGGCCGCCCAGGACGTACCGCCCAGCAGACCGAGCACGACCGCACATATCGCCGCCACGAACCAACGCTGCTTCTCCATCTGGATCTCCTTAATTTGTCATTCGATGACGCGCTTTCCCGAATCAATTTTGCCGCGCGCTATGGCTTGAACTGAGGAACCGGGTTCAATTTCATTTCATTCCCGAGCCGACTTTTTGGACGCTCCGTTGAGGAGCACGGTGTGCGACGAGGACGACCCCTTCCAAGGGCCAGACCAACAGTCGGTCCCGTCGTCACCTGGTGATCAGTGCCATCCGTGCCTCTATGGAGAGTCAAGCGGTATTTCTAGAAGAATGAACCTCGTTGTCGAGCCAGAGACAGGGTGGCCTTCATCTGAGGTTTGGGATGACCTTGATGGCGCTCCTTCTGCTGCTGGTGATAGGCGGCATCGATGGCACTTGCGGGTATGGCCGCGATCGAGTTGCGCCAGGACGGCAAGAACTGCTTCCCCGAGATCATGGTCCCGGTGACCTGCGCCAAGGCCGAGCTCGACGACCCGCGCTCCACGGAGCGCGGTTTTTCTGTCCATCTGCCGGTGGTTTTTGTGTTCCATCCGGTATCCTGGACAGGTATGCACTGGAAAACGACGAAGACCGCCAAGCTGATGCGACGCTGGTGGCGCAACGGTGTTCAGCACACACCCCTCTTCGTTCGGTTCATCCCCACCGATCGCTGCAACCTCGATTGCACCTACTGTTTTCAAAAGAGCACCGACCAGTTCGAGATGAGCTGGGAGGACTTCTCGTGCAGGCTGGAAAAGGCTGACCGCCTGGGAACCGGCGTCGTGAGTTTCCTCGGCGGCGAGCCGTTGCTGTGGCCGCATATTTCGGATGCTGTGGCCGCTTGCACCGAGAGGAATTTCTTCACCGATCTGACGACCAACGGCACCCTGCTCGACGACGACCGGATCGAGAGCCTGGGGGCGGCTGGACTCGATTACCTCAACGTATCAGCCGACGTGATCCAGCCGGGCAAAGTGACGAAGAAGTGTTCAATCCTCGCTGAGCACCGAGTGAAGAAGATGTTGGATGTGCAGGCCGGAACCGGCATGAAAGTCCGGGTCAACGCCGTGCTTTATAAAGACAACAGCAGCGACATCTTCGATCTGATCGAGTACACCCATGAGCATGATGTGCCGATATCCATCGGATTCGTCGTGCCTGAGTTCGAGGAGGCGCGGGCGCAGACGCCCGAAATCTATTTCACGGCCGATGATGCCGATTTTCTGGCCGAAATCGCGGAGCGGCTGATCAAGTTCAAGAACCGCGGTTACAAGATCATCGATACGCGTCAATACTTTCGCGGCGTTCAGAAATACTTGAGAGGCGAGCAGTTCTGGAAGTGCAACTACCAGAAACGCTTCGGCTGGATCAACATCACACCCCGCGGGAAGATCCGCAGCTGCACCAAGAAGATGGACGAAGTCGACCTCGATTTTCTCGATCTCGATCATTCCCGAATCAAAGGCCTGCGCCGTCGCTTCCGAAATGACATCGAGGCATGCAACCGGACGTGCTACTCAAACTGCGCCTTCAACAGCGCCTATTACGCCCGCAACCTGCACGTGGTCGCGTTCAAGTACCTCACCGGGTGGAGCCGGAACCTGTAGCCGGGGTTGATCTGGAAAACATTCGGGGCTGTCATAAGTCTCAATGATTCGAATAGCTGCCAAACTTCGCATGAGCGCTGTGTTGTCGGGTTCAATTCGGTTTGCCCGGCTGGAGGTTCACACGAACTCGTTCTACGTGAGTGCCTGACGCCTTTGCTACGATCTCTCGGGAGACTTCGAATCTATGTCAAGGGGCCCGCTCATGAAGGCTGATGCGCGCGTTCAAAAAACTGCAAAGCGATCGAAAAGGAGACGCCGCATGGTGGCCGCCATCGTCGTGCTGTTCCACGTCCTGGGAGTGGTCTCGTCCATCAACGCCGTGATGACCGCCCGCACCGCCCAGGGCGCGATCGCATGGGGCGTCAGCCTCGTCACCTTCCCCTACATTGCGGTGCCCGCGTACTGGGTCCTGGGCCGCCGTAACTTCGAGGGGTACCAGAAGGCGTGGATCGATCGCCACGACGAGGTCAAACAGTTCGAGGCCACCATGGGGGAACGCCTCGAGCCGTTCGCGGTCGAGACTCTGGAGCGGATCCCGAACTACGAGGCCATGAAGCGGCTCGCCCACAGCCCGCTCCTGCGCGGCAACGACGCGACGCTGCTGGTCGACGGCGACGCCACGTTCGACAGCATCTTCGAGGGCCTCGCGCAGGCCGAGCACTACGCCCTCGTCCAGTTCTACATCATCCGCGACGACGGGCTCGGCC
The DNA here is from genome assembly GCA_963733915.1 of Candidatus Sulfomarinibacteraceae bacterium. Taxonomy (GTDB): domain Bacteria; phylum Acidobacteriota; class Thermoanaerobaculia; order Thermoanaerobaculales; family Sulfomarinibacteraceae; genus Sulfomarinibacter. The sequence continues at coordinate 6,229 of CAVTEP010000011.1, read as the reverse complement.
GGCGGCTCAAGTCGGCGCTGATCGACTGCGCCAACCGGGGCGTCAAGGTGTTCGTGTTGTACGACGAGGTGGGCAGCCTGGGCATCCCCAAGAGCTATCTCGCCGAGCTCGAAGCCGCCGGCATCCAGCAGTCGGAGTTCAACACCACCCAGGGCGCCCACAACCGCTTCCAGCTCAACTTCCGCAACCACCGCAAGAACGTGGTGGTCGACGGCAAGGTGACGTGGATCGGCGGCCACAACGTGGGCGACGAGTACCTTGGCCTCGACCCCAAGGTCGGCCACTGGCGCGACACCCACGTGCGGATCGAAGGACCGGCGGCCCAGGTCGCGCAGGCGATGTTCCTCGGCGACTGGTACTGGGCGAAGCGCACCATTCCAGACCTCGACTGGGAGCCCAAGGCCGCTTCGACCGGCGCCGACGTCATGGCCATGGTGCTGCCGATCGCTCCGATCGACACCATCGAGACCGCGCAGCTCTTCTTCGTACACGCCCTCAACGCCGCTCGCGACCGGATCTGGATCGCCACCCCCTACTTCGTGCCCGACCAGGCGGTGATGGCGGCGCTGCGCCTCGCCGTCCTGCGCGGGGTGGACGTCCGCATCATCGTGCCCGAAAAGGGCGACAACCCATTGGTGGACCTGGCGGCGCGCTATTACGCCAACGAGCTGTCCGATGTGGGCCTGACCTTCCTGCGCTACACCGACGGCTTTCCGCACCAGAAGGTGCTGCTGATCGATAACGATGTGTCGTCGGTGGGCAGCCCCAACTTCGACAACCGGTCTTTCCGGCTGCAGTTCGAGATCAACGCCCTCATCGTCGACGAGGCGATTCGGGCGGCAGCTCGAGGCGATGCTCGAAAACGACATGGCGCACGCGACGCCGTGGGACCCGACCGACCTCCGCGACGCGTCCTTTATCCGGCGGCTCAGCGTGTCGGTGGCGCGGCTGACGGCACCGGTGCTCTGATGCCGACGATCATTACGATCATTGGCTTTCTGGACAGCCGTGGCGCAGCAGCCCACCATCGCGTTCAATAGAGGAGTCTGATGGTGGGCCAAGGCCCACCCTACGGTGATCCGTGAATTTATGGTGCGACTGTAGGGTGGGCTTCAGCCCACCATCGCGTTCAATAGAGGAGTCTGATGGTGGGCCAAGGCCCACCCTACGGTGATCCGTGAATTTATGGTGCGACTGTAGGGTGGGCTTCAGCCCACCATCGCGTTCAATAGAGGAGTCTGATGGTGGGCCAAGGCCCACCCTACGGCCACCATCGCGTTCGTGAAGAGTATTGGTTCATTCTTTCTACTTCGGGAATTAGCCGAACTGGCTTACAATTTACGCTCGCTGGGACCGACAAGAATGAAATACGAAGCCGTCAATCCGCCAGCGGAGAACGTGTTGATCCGCAGCAAGCTCGAGCGGCCGCCGTTGCCGGGCCGACTGGTGGCACGACCGCGGCTCGTCGAACGTCTCGAAAAGGGTCGTGACGGCCGCATGACGCTGGTGGCGGCGCCGGCGGGGTACGGCAAGACGACGCTGGCGCTACAGTGGCTCGCCCAGCGCACCGGGGACAAGGCGTGGGTCTCACTCAGCCACCGGGAGAGCGACCCCGAGCGCTTCGCGAGCTATCTGGTGACAGCCATCCGCAACCAGCGGCCGGGAGCACTGGCACAGACCACGGCGCTGCTCGACGCCCGGACGGAACCGCCGTGGAGTTACTTCTGCGACGTCCTGCTCTCGGAGCTCGCGGTGCTCGAGGAACCGCTGCTCCTCGCTCTTGACGACTTCCACCTGATTGCCTCCCGGGAGGTCCACGAACTGATCGTCCGGATGGTGGAGGAGCTTCCCGAAGCTCTCCGTCTGTTGACCCTTGGACGGATCGACCCGCCATGGCCCCTCGGCCGATGGCGCGGCAAGGGCTGGCTGGCCGAGGTTCGGGGGCGCGACCTCCGCTTCACCCCGGACGAGGTTCGCGCCTATTTCACCGGGGAGGACGGACCGTCGCTCGACGATGCCGAGATCGATGGACTCGGAGCTCGGACCGAGGGCTGGGCAGCGGGTCTGCAGCTGGCGCGAATCTCCATCGCACAGGCGTCGAACCCGCACGAGCGGGCGCACCAATTCTCGGGTGACGACCAACTGGTGGTCGACTACCTGATGTCCGAGGTCCTGGCGTTGCAGCCGCCCGAGGTCTGGCAGCTGTTCGCGGTGACCGCACCGCTCGAACGATTCTGCGCTCCGCTGTGCGCGCACCTCCTCGCGGAGCGTTGCCCGGAGTCTGACGCTGTTGAGCTGCTCGCCCGGCTCGAACGACACCAGCTCTTCCTGGTTCCGCTCGACGCCGAGCGCCGCTGGTTCCGCTACCACCACCTGTTCCGGCAGCTGTTGCTGCAGCGGCTGCCGGAGCTCGAATCTCCGGAACAGCGCGCCCGCATCACCGCAAGGGCCGCGGAGTGGTTTGCCGGGGAGGGTCTGGTGGAGGAGGCGATCCAGCTTTGGGTCGAGGCCGGCGAGGTGGACCGGGCGGCCGATCTACTGGGGGACCACCTGCACCGGGTTATCGACGAGGATCTCTCGAGGCGGCTCCTCAAGCGCTGGCTCGAGCTCTTCCCGCCCGGCGCGAAACGCGACCGACTTCCACTCCTGGTTGCGGACCTTTACCTCCGGGTGGTTCGCTGGGACATCGAGGGAATCGCCGAACTGCTGGAGCGTGCAGAAGAAGTCCGGAAAAATGGGATTCCCCAGGATCGACAGGCGGGCCCGGATTTGTTTTCGGCCGACCTTGATGCAGTGTCCGCATTTGCATGCTTTTGGCAGGGCGATCCGTCCGCGGCGCTGCGTCACGCCGAGCGCGCTCTCGAGACCATCGGCGATAGCGGCGGGGGCATGGCGCAGAGTCTGGCGACCCTCTATCGCATCGGTGCTATGCCACGGCTCGGGCGCCACGACGAGGCCTTTCGCATCGTTGACGCCGAGACGCGACGTGAGCTGAGCCGCAGCTCGGGTCGGCTCCCGTTGCTGTCAATAGTACGAGCCACTCTGCAGCTCTACGAAAACGACCTCGACGATGTGGCGGCGACGGTCCGGCGATGGCTCGCAGCCGAGGCGTCCACACCACCATACTGGGCTGTCCACGCTCCGTATCTGCTCGGTGTCGTGGCCCTCGAGCAGGACCGGCCGGAAGAAGCGGAAGAGTACTTCCAGGAAGTCGGAGCCTTTCGCTACCTGACGAATAGCCGTCTCTTTACCGACAGTCTGATCGGTCTGGCATTGGTGGCCGAGAGGCGGTCGGACAGGGAGGCGATGGCGTCCCGGGTTGCAGACGCCCGGCGCTTCGCACTCGATGCCAACGACCCGACATCGCTCGAGGTCGTGGAGTCCCTCGAGTCGCGGCTGGCACGGTTCGAGGTTTCGCCGCCGACGGCTCCCACGGCCGCGACGATTGGTTTCGACGCGATTTCGTACTGGCTGGAGGTGCCGAGTATCACCCGCGCCGAGAACATGCTGCTCCATCCGGATCCCGAAGCCCACCGCCAGGCCCTCGCCTTCATTGACGAACTGCTGGCTCGGGCGAAGATGATCCACAATCACCGGCAGGAGCTCCGCCTGATGGTGCTTCGAAGCGATGCCCTCGAAGCTGTGGGAAGAACCGATGAAGCCCGCGAGGCCCTCGATTTCGCTGTGCAACGGGCCATGCCCCACCGGATCGTGCGCCCCTTCCTCAATGGCGGTCCGCGGCGGACGGCGATCCTGGAGTCACTTGTGGCGCGATCAAAACGGAGCGGATTCCTCAAGCAGCTGCTCCGTGCGGTCGCGACGCAACCTTCGTACGGCGATGAATCGACCCCGGCGACCGCCGCCGGCGCGGGAACTGAGATCGGCCCCCCCCTCACCCGACGCGAGCTCGAGACCCTCGAGCTCCTGGCGAGGCGGCTGACCAATAAGGAAATCGCGGCCCGCCTCTCGGTGACCTCCGCCGCCGTCAAGAAGCGGCTCGAGAGCGTCTACGCCAAGCTCGACGTCAACACCCGGCGCGAGGCGGTGGCCGCAGCCGTCGCCCGGGGGTTCATCCGCACGCCGTCTCTCCGAGCACGAGCTGATTTTTAGCCATAATTAGCCGTTTTGGCCATTGCGCGGGAGTGCCGGTGACAAGTAGATTCCACTCATCGCAAACCGGATCGGACTGAAAACAAGGAGCGACTGAGTCGCAATGCCAAATATTTTGAACGAAACTGAAGCTGAACGCGTCGATCTTCCGTCGATGCACGATCCGGGGATCTATCGACTCCTGGTTGTCGGACGCCTCGGTCCCGAGTGGAAGGATCGGTTCGAAGGGATCAACCTCATCGAGCGAACGAGCTCGGATCCGCGTGGAATCACCGAACTGACCGTGCCGACCGCCGATCAGGCCGCTCTTCTCGGCATTCTCGAGCAGCTCTCCGAAATGCAGTGCGCGCTGCTCCAAGTCGAGCTCGTGAACGAGGACCCTCAACTCGACAACCAACCCACCGAACTCGAACATTTCCAGGCGAAAAGCGAGGAGTCACGATGACAAGACGAACAGACTTCGGTGCTCGGTTGACGGCGGCACTCCTGATGGCGGCCGTGTGCGCCGCCCAATCGGCGGCCGCGCAGGAAGCTTCGGAGCGCTCGGCGGCTGAGGTCGCCGTCCTGCTCGCCCATCCCAACACCGTGCTCGGCACACTGAACTTCAACCTCGACTTCACGACCTACGACGGTACGCTGCCAGGTGCCGGCGATCAGGATAGCTTCACCCTCGGCTTCCAGCCCGTCTTGCCCTATCCTCTGAAGAGCGGCGTCAACTTGTTCGTCCGCCCGCTCATCCCGATCGTGTTCCAGCAGCCAGTGCCGACGGCGGATGGCTTCGAGGACGTCGGGACCGATCTCGGCGACATCTCCTTTGACGCGGCGGTCGGAAAGACCTACGCAAGCGGGATGGTCCTCGTTGGCGGCGTCGTCGGTACGACGCCCACTGCCACGAACGACGCCCTGGGTCTGGACCAGTGGCTGCTGGGGCCCGAGGCGCTGGTCGCCGTGGTGAAGAAGTGGGGTGCGCTCGGCCTTCTGGTCAGCCATCAATGGGACATCGCAGGCGAAGACAGTTTCGATACCAGTATCACCGGCGGCCAGTACTTCCTCGTGTTCCACCTCGGCGAGGGCTGGCAGTTCAACTCGTCGCCGACGTACTCATACAACCACGAAGCCGAGAGCGGTCAGCGCTGGACCATCCCTCTGGCCGCCGGCGTCAGCAAGACCATGATCCTCGGCGGCACGCCCTGGAAGTTCGGGGTCCAGTATTGGTACTACCTGAAGTCCCCGGACGCCTTCGGCCGGGACCGTCAGATCCGCCTCACGATCACCCCGGTCATCCCCCTCCCGTGGGGCAAGTGATGTGGCCAGGACTCAACCTTAGCAAGCTGTCCGAATTCCGGGGTCCACCTCTCTGGAATTCAGTGCGCACTGCTCAGTGTTGGATCCTTATTGAAGATCATAGGCTCGACAACCAACCCCAGACACGACGAAACAAAGGAAATTGAACATGAAACAGAAATTGAAGTTCTCAACGATCATCGCCGCGGCAGCGCTCATCTTCGGGCTCATGACGGGCGCGAATATCGCCGTGGCCCAGGACGCCTCCGGGCCGATCCTGTTCACGAACGTCAACGTCTTTGACGGCGTGAACGAAGCCCTGATCAAAAACGCCAATGTCGTGGTGACGGGCAACAAGATCACCGCGGTGTCAACTGAACCGTTGGCCGTCGCGGGCGGCACGGTCATCGACGGTGGCGGGCGTACGCTGATGCCTGGCCTTACAGATTGTCATTGGCACAGCATGGCGGCCAATTATAGTGGCAACGCGTTCGCGCTTGGCGAGGGCAAGCTGAACCTTGTGGCGGCCGATGGGGCGGAAAAGACGCTTCTGCGGGGCTTCACCACGATCAGGGACATGGGCGGCAATGTCTTCGATCTAAAGTCGATGATCGACGAGGGTATGTATGTTGGTCCCCGGATGTACGCTGCGGGGTCGATGATCTCCCAAACGTCGGGCCATGCAGATTTCCGTCAAACGATTGAGATACCTCAGAGCTATTCAAGAGATCTTACCCCGCAGGAAAGGATGGGTTCGGTCGCCATCGCAGACGGCAGGGCGCAAGTCATGCAGCGCGTGCGCGAGAACCTGATGCGTGGGGCGGCCTTTATCAAG
>CAVTEP010000010.1:0-17624 GCA_963733915.1 Candidatus Sulfomarinibacteraceae bacterium | reverse complement strand
GATCCCGTTCCCGACGGGGTGCGTGGACGGTCTCCCCTGCCCCTTTCTCCCGTGATCCCCTTTCGAACGCCGACGCAGGGGTTTGCCCAGCTGAACGTGGAGAAGACCTTTTGTAGGCGGGTCCTTCAGGGCCCGCCAACGGGTCGACTCATCGCACGAGGGCGATGCTCCCTGAATCGCGATCGGGGCGGGCCCTGAAGGACCCGCCTACAATTCGATGTTCTCGTGCCGGGTGTGCAGCCTTGTGGTGCGGGCGTCCCGCCCGCACTTCTTCAATTGCATTGGAAACGTGCGGCCGGGACGGCCGCACCACAATCGGGTGGGTGGGCGAACGGGAATGCGTGACTTTCTTCGATGGGCTATTCGGGATCGGGAACGGGATCGGGAACGGGATCGGGAATCAAGCAACGCACCAGAAATTCCAGCCCTCTCGCAAACCGATGTTCTTGAGCTGTTCCCGGATCAGCGCCCTCGCGCCGCGGGAACCGACCGCCGCCAGCACCACCGTGCCGGGGCCCATCATCGCCCGCAGCTCGTCGAAATCGATGATCGGTTTTTCGCGAAGGGTGCCGCCGATCTTCTCCGGGTCGATGTCGACGAACGCCTCGACCGGCGCACCGTCACGCAGCAGATGCTTCGAGATGCGCCGCCCGGTCTGGCCGGCGCCCCAGATCACAACCCGTTGCCGGCCCGCGAGAGGCCCGCTGAGCAGATACTTCGCCTTGCAGCGCAGGAAGTTCTCGACCGAGTAGCGGCTGTCCACCCGGGTCAGCCGCTCGGCGTGCTCGCGCCAGAAATAGAGATATTTCTCGACCTTGGTGAAGGTCACCCCGGCCTCGAAGAGGCGAAGCCAGAGATCGAAGTCCTCGGCCCAGTTCTCGTCCCGGTACCCGCCGGCGCTTGCGTAGACCTCCCGGCGGACCATCGCCGACGGGTGCGGAACCGGCGACTCGACGAAGCGCTCACGGGAGATCTGCTCCGGCGTCAACAGCGAGTTGAGCCACTCCTCGTAAACGCGGTAGCCCTCCCCCACCCCGCTGCCACGGGAAATGCCGGACCAGGCTCGAGACCACCCCCACCCACGGCAGCTCCTCGAACTCGGCCACCTGCGAGCTCGAAGCGTTTCGGGTGGCTGATGTCGTCGGCGTCCATGCGCGCCACGAAGGGCGCCGTGCACAGCTCGAGACCGGCGTTGAGGGTCTCGACCAGACCGGACTCGGACCGGTGGACGACCTTGACGCGATCGTCCCGGGCGGCCCAATCGTCGAGCACCTTCGCCGAGCCGTCGGTCGAACCGTCGTCCACCGCGATGACCTCGTACTCCTCGAGCGTCTGGCGCCTGAGACTCGCGATGCAGTCCTTCAGATACGGACCGGGATCGCGAACGGGCAGGAGAACGGAAACCAGTGGCTCTGACATGACCACTAAAAGCATATCTCAAAGTTTTCAAGACGGGAGGTGATTCTTCGCACGTCCGCTTACGAAACGATGTTCCGACTGCAACAACTTTGGAACCGCCAGGACGCCAAGACCGCAAAGACACCCCAAAAAGTTTCTTTGCGACGTCTTTGCGTCTTTGCGTTTTCAACGTGTTTGCGGTGAGCTCGAACATTGAAGAAGCGATAGACTCCGGTATTGTGGCGCTGATCCAATGAATAGACGCTTTGCCAACCACCACGAGATGCTGCGATCGCGGCGACTGCGTCTGCTGCTCCTCGCCGGCTGCACCGAGCATCAAGCGTCAGCCGGTGCCGATCAAAGACATGGACCGCGCGGTCGTCCTCGGAATGCCCGACATCCGAGACTGGGGCGACGAGCCGAGCCCTCAGTTCCAGGAAGACCTCATCCAATCGGTGCGCGACGCGTGGGAGGCCGACGGCTCCGGTCCCGGCGCGTCAGCCGATGCATGCCCTCGTCCTCTCGGGCGGCGGCTCCAACGGCGCCTTCGGGGCCGGCTTCCTCAACGGGTGGACGAAAGCCGGCAGCCGCCCGATCTTCAAGCTGGTGACCGGGCATCTCGACCGGCGCCCTGATCGCGCCCTACGCCTTCCTCGGCCCCGACTTCGATGACGAGCTCGAGGCGGCCTTCACCACCGTCACCAGCGAGGACATCTACGAATTCAGGAGCCCGTTCACGGTCCTCAAAAAGGACTCGCTGGCCCGCACCGACCCTCTCGCGCACAGGCTCGAGGAGATCATCACACGACGAATGCTGCGAGCCATCGCCGCCGAGCACCGGCGTGGGCGGCGGCTCTTCGTCGGCACCACCAACCTCGACGCCCAGCGGCTCGTGGTCTGGAACATGGGCGCCATCGCCGCCAGCGGCCGGCCCGGCTCGCTCGATCTCTTCCGCAAGGTCCTGCTCGCCTCGGCTTCGATCCCGGTCGCCTTCCCGCCGGTCTATATCGAGGTCGAGGTCGACGGCCGGCGCTATCGACGAGATGCACGTCGACGGCGGTGTCATGGCCGAGTTCTTCCTGTGGGGGGCGATGGTGAACATCGCCGACGCGAGGCGCCAGCTCCTGAGCGAAGGCGATCAACCCAGCCCGGCCTCGATCTACATCATCCGCAACAGCCAGATCGACGCCGCCCCCGAACAGGTCGCGCCGACGCTGACCGGCGATTGCCTCGCGCTCGATGGTCACCCTCCTCAAGGCGGTGGCGATGGGCGACCTCATCCGGATCTGGGCGCTGGCGGAACGCGACGGCGTCGACTTCAACTACATCGGCATCCCGCCCGAGCACGCCGAGACCCCCGCCGGGACCTTCGAGCCGCCTGACATGCGGCGGCTCTTCGAGCTCGGACGTGCGATGGCGCTCGAACCCGAACCCTGGCGCAAAGAGCCTCCGTCCTGGGTGCAGTGATCGTCGCCAAACCCTCGAGCGGGCCCTCGGCCCGTCAACGGGCATTGCGCCGCACGAGGGCGCAGCGCCCATTCATGTGACGAGGCGGGCACCTATGATCCCGCCTCCTTGTCCCGGTCTGAAGCCGCTGCGTGTGAGTGCGAGCCATCCAAAGGCTTTGCGACGTCATTGCGACTTTGCCTGCTCCAGCTCATCGAGAATCCGGACCGTAACCACCGCTTCGATAGCGTACGAAGTGCCCTTCAGAATCCGCTTGACGAACCCGGGCCCTTCGTAGACGAGGCCGGTGTAGAGCTGGACCAGGGTCGCGCCGGCGTCGAGCTTGGCGCGCGCATCCTCCGGGCCCATGATCCCGCCGACACCGACGATCGGAATCGATCCGCCGGTGTGCTCGGCGATCCGGGCGATGATGCGGGTGCTCATGTCGGTGAGCGCGGCGCCCGACAGACCGCCCTCCTCCCCCGCCCGCGGGTGGTCGAGGCCGTCACGGCTGATCGTGGTGTTGGTGGCGATGATGCCGTCGAGGCCCGACTCCGCGATCACATCCACCGCGGTCAGCAGCTGCTCGTCGTCGAGGTCCGGCGCCAGCTTGACCAGCACCGGCACCCGGCGACCGATCTCGTCCGCCGCCCGATCGCGGCGCGCCGCGACCCGCCCCAGCAGGGCGCCCAGGAACCCGCGCTCCTGGAGCTTGCGCAGGCCCGGGGTGTTGGGCGACGAGATGTTGACCGCCAGGTAGTCGGCGAGCGGCGCGAAGACATCGACCAGCTGTTCGTAGTCGTCGGCCGCGTCCTCGAGGGCGGTGGTCTTCTGCTTGCCGATGTTGACGCCGATGATCGGCCCACCGGCCTTTCTCCCGCGGAGCCGCGCCGCGACATACTCGGCGCCGCGCCCGGGGAATCCCATGCGGTTGATGACCGAGCGCTCCTCGACCAGGCGGAAGATCCGCGGCTTCGGGTTGCCGGGCTGCGGCTCGGGCGTGACCGTCCCGACCTCGATGTGGCCGAAGCCGAGGCACGCCAGACCCGCGCCAGCCGTCGCCGTCCTTGTCATAGCCGGCCGCCAGACCGACCCGGTTGGGAAAACGCAGACCGAAGACCTCGACCGGTTCGGCGTCTGGGCACCGAGAACTGCGAGGCGACGAGGTTTCGAAGACCGGGCACCGCTCCAACCCGGGCGATCGTCGCGAGCGACAGACCGTGCGCCGCCTCGGCGATCGAGGCGGAAGAGCAGCGCGCGCGAGAGCGGGTACAGGACTCCAGTCATCAGTCGCCGTCGATCATACGCATTTTCCGCGGCATCGGCGACGGCCGGTGCGGGGCGATCCGCTGCCGCAGCCGGACCGGTCTGGCCTCCCAGTTCCGGCTCCGCCTCCTCAGGTTGAGCATCTCGACGAAGACCGAGAAGCCCATCGCGAAGTAGATGTAGGGCTTGGGGATGTGCTGCCCGAAGCCCTCGGCGACCAGCGACATGCCGATCAGCAGCAGGAAGGAAAGCGCCAGGATCTTGATCGTCGGGTGGTCCTCGACGAAGTCGGAGATCGGGCCGGCCGCGATCATCATGACGATGACGGCGATGACGACCGCCGCCACCATCACCGGCACGTGCTCGGCCATGCCGATGGCGGTGATCACCGAGTCGAGCGAGAAGACGATGTCGAGCAGCATGATCTGGGCGATCACGCCGGCAAACGATGCGGCCGGTCCGCGGCCGTGCTCCTCCTCCTCGCCCTCGAGGTTGTGGTGGATCTCGAAGGTCGCCTTGCCGAGCAGGAAGAGCCCGCCGCCCACCAGGACCACATCGCGGGCGGTGAACGGATCGCCGAAGAGCGTGAACAGCTGGACCGTCAACCTGGCGATCCAGGCCAACGACAGGAGGAGGGCGACGCGCATCAGCATCGCGCCCGCCAGGCCGAGGGTGCGGGCCCGCGGCCGCTGGTCCTTCGGCAACGTCCCGACAGGATCGAGATGAAGATGATGTTGTCGATGCCGAGGACGATCTCGAGCGCGGTCAGGGTCGCGAGCGCGATCCACGCCTCGGGACTGGTGATCCATTCGAACATGATTCCCCCACGCGATGGCGGTGCAAGGAGCTTATCCGATTCTCCATCCGCATCCCGTTCCCGATGAATCGTCATCGCCAGCTTCATCACGGGCGGGGATAAACCCCGCCCCTACGATGCGGCTGGGAACACATTCGAATGTCAAGCTCACTTGACAATTTGAATTCCAGACATTAAATTCTCCATGGAAAGCGAGCTTGACATGGCGGAGAAGATCACAAACCGGGTCAAAGAGCTCCGCGGCGAGCGCGGCTGGACCCAGCAGCAGCTCGCGGAGGCGGTCGCCGTCTCCCGCCAGAGCATCAACTCCATCGAGCGCAACCGCTACGTGCCGAGCCTGCCGCTCGCCCTCAAGTTTGCCAAGGTCTTCGACCGCCCGACCGAAGTACATCTTCACCCTGGAGGAAAAATGATGATCATCCCCATTCCCATCGGCGAGCCTGACGAACGCTTCCTCACCCACCGCCTCAAATCGACCAGCATCGCAGGGGTCACCGGCGGTCTCGTCGCGACCGGACTGTTTGCGTACCGCTATTACGTCGATGACATATGGAGCTGGGACCTGCTCGCGGTCGCCGTCACGATCGCGGCGGTCAAGCTGGCAGCCATGGCCTGGTACCACTTCACGGATTGAGAAGGAAAACCCCATGTTTCTGAGAAACCGAATTCACGACCCCGACGCACTGATCTCGTGCCGGCATGCTGGCACTGATCGTGGGCCTGTTTACCCAACGCTTCATCCATCCCCCCACCGATTTCTGGCAGGGTTTTGCCGGTGGCCTGTCCGGCGTCCTCATCGGCATGTCGATAGTCCTGAACCTCTGCGGTCTGCTCCTGCTGGCGCGAACAGCGGAACTGCAACGGAAGGTAAAAGATGCGCATCACGATGATCGGACACAGCACTGTGCTGCTCGAAACCAACGGCACCCGCCTTCTCACCGATCCCTACTTCGGGACCTTCGGGCACCTCGCCTATGCGCGGGTTACTCCACCGTCGATGGCCCGGGAAGAGGTCGGCCGGCTCGATGGCATTCTGGTGTCGCACGGCCACTGGGACCACACCGACCGCCGCTTTCTGCGGCGGCCTCGACCCAGAGGTCCCGGTGATGGTCCCCTCCGGGACCTCGCCCGTCATGCGCCTCAAGGGCGCTCGCAATACCGTCCCCCTGCGCCGCTGGCAGAGCCTGAGGATCGGCGGCGTGGTGATCACCGCGGTGCCGGCGACCCACCTCGCACGCACCACAGGCTTTGTCGCCCAGACCGAGACCACCCGCGTCTACTTCGCGGGCGACACCTATTATCGGCCGTACATGGCCGAGATCGGCCGGCGGTTCCAGATCGACGTCGCGCTGCTGCCGGTGACGACCTACCGCCTTCCCATGACCATGGGCGAGAAGGGCGCGGTACTCGCCGCACGCGACCTCGGATGCGGGGTCGTCATACCCATCCACCTCGGCGTGCAACCGCGCTCACCACTTTTGCGCACGCGCCAGACACCTGAGGGTTTCGAACGGCGGCTGCGGGCCGCGGATCTTGAAACAGAGGTGGTCATGCTCGCACCTGGCGACAGCTGGGAGCCGGCGCCTCAGCGCCGTGATCGGTCTGTCGATCGTGTTGAACGTGCGGGGTATGGTGATCGCGCGACGGGAACGGGAGCGGTAATGGTGGCGGGCCCTGAACCCGCCGGCGGCAGCGATACGTCGACGAGGCCGGGGATCGCCTGCGATCCGCCACTCGCTGGCGACGGTGCGTCACGACGCCCGAGGGCGTCGGTGAAGGACCCGCCTCCAAGAAACGGCGACCGGTTGAAACGCGATCCGCATGTATGCCGCCCCTACGGTCGACGGTCGCCTTCCGGTTTAGGGCGGAATATATCCCGCCCTTGCCAGTTCGGTTACTCCCAGAGATTTCTCGGGATAAACGCCCTTATTGACGAGATCCTGCAACATGCCACGGTGATATCGCGATCCTCGGGCGAGGTCATGCCGCACCAACGGCCACCCCCGGGCAACACCGTGACCCGCGCATTGCCGGTGCTCAGCGCGCCAAACACCGCCTTCGGCAGGTAGAACTCATCCTTGGGCTCCGGGTTCTCGTCGAGGAATGACCGGAACTCGCGCTCGAGATGGCCCACGAGCTCGCTCGAAAACCCCCACAGGTTCATCGACACCAGCGAATTCGAGCGGCTGCAAATGCAGCTTGTGGTGCGGCGTCCCGCCACACCGCCTCCTGCCCGTCCCGCTCGATGGCCAGCACCTCCTCGAGACCGACGAGGTAACCGTCGACGTCCTGGACGCACAGCGCCCGCGACACAGCGCCCGCCGGCGGCAGGGTGTCGCCCAGCCGATAACCCGACCATCGCCCAGTGCGCGAGGCCGTCAGTCGGTGGGCTTCTCCAGGAACTCGTCGAGGGATGCCAGCGCCTCACGCCCGTAGAAGTCGTCGGCGTTGGCGACGATGAATGAGCCGTCGAGATGGGGCGCCGCCGAAAGCACCGCCTGGCCCGTTCCCCAGGGCTTTGTCCGGCCGGGCGTCACCACGAACCCCTGCGGCAACGCGCTCAGCTCCTGGTGGACATAGGTGATATCGACTTTGCTGCCGGCGCCCTCGTCGATGTGCTTGCGGACCTCGGCTTCAGTCCGCCGCTGGACGACCATCACGACCTGCTCGATACCCTGACGCCAGGGCATCGTAGATCGTGTAGTCCATCAGCGCCGAGCCACCCGGCCCGACCTTGTCGACCTGTTTGAGCCCGCCGTAACGCGAACCGATGCCGGCGGCGAGGACCACCAAGGCCGGCTTCACTGTCCCACCTCGTCGATACGACAGCCCCAACCACCGCGCGAGCGTCTTCCGCGCGTACGCCTGGTCGGCCGCGCTCAAGTTTCGTATAACGGTGAAGTGGTTTCCGTCACGCCTCCAGAACTGCACCTGTTCTTGCCCCCCTACCGGAATCGACGGCGCCGACCACGGGTCAACGCCCCCATATATAGACATTACACGATCAGCCCCGGTTCTCAGCCAATGATCGAGCTCCCGCATCGTTTCCGGGTCGTAGTCTTCGGGCGACCACCCGGGTGCGAAAACACACAATGGGTAATCCTCGGCCACCAGCAGATCCGCGAACGGCTCCTCGACATAACCGTAGAAACCGAGCTCGGTGCAGAACTGGTGGAACGACGGCGAGTCCAGCGACGCGTCCGCGAACCACCCGGCGTCGACCACCTCCACCAGCTTCTCGAGAACCGCCTCAGTCCCGGCGCCGGGACCGGGGATCGCGCCGCAATCGGCCTCCGAGTACTGCCAGAATGAAAACGGAAACTCGAGCACCGTGTAATCGAAGACCGTCTCCTCACCTATCGATAGCCCCCACCCCTTGCCTTTGGCGTACCAGACGAACAGCGGCAGCAGCTCCGCTTTGCGTTCGAGCGCCATCCGCTGGAACACCTCGATTTTCTGACGGCACTCGAAATCCCCGACCTCGACGAAATGGGCATCGATCCTCGGGTCCTCGAGCGCCAGCGGCAGCGGCGCGTCGTAGGCCACCGTGGCGACCACGTCGTCGGGAAAGTGGCTGCGATAGATCAGCGCGGTCTGGCCGCCCTTGCTCCAGCCCGTGCTCACCCACGGCCCCGGGTAGATCTCGCGCAGCAGCCCGACGATCCGGTGAGCATCGCTCGAGGCCTCGGCGAGAGTCAGGTACTCCCACAGCAATTCTTCGGGCGCGGAATCGCCGACGTAGCGGTGTTCGACCCGGATCTGGTTGGCGCCGAGCATCTCGGCCAGCTCGCCGACCAGGTTTTCGCCGAGATCGTAGCCCTCGGTCACCAGCACCACCGGCCGCTCGTAGCCGCGGTGCTCGACCAGGATCCGCTGGCTGAACGTACCCGCTTCGGGGTCGTGATGATCCAGCGGTTGGACGAGCCGCAGATCGAAGGCCTCGGCAAAGGGCTCCTCGACTTCGATCGCAAAAACCGTCGATCCGGGAAGCATCGCCAGGCGTTGCTCGAGTGTTGGTGCCTGCGGCGCGCATCCGAGGATGCCGATCGCCGCGGCCATCAGGGCGGGGGTGCGGGGCCTCACAGCTCCACCTCGGTCCCGAGCTCGAGGCGGCGCGCCTCCTCGAGGATGAGCCCGGCCACCGCCAGATCCTGGACCGCGTTGCCCACCGACTTGAAGATCGTCAGCTCGGCGTCCTCGGTCCGTCCCGGCCGCGAGCCCGCCAGCACCTCGCCGATCTCGGCCGGCGGCACCTCGGCGTCGAGATGCCCCTCCGCCATCGCCATCACCACCTCTCCCGCCTCGGCCAGACAGGCCTCGCGCGAATCCACGAAGAGCTTCGCCCGCGCCACCGCCGCACCCGGGATCTCGCGGGTGTCGGGCCGGTAGGCGCCGATGGCGTTGACGTGCGCCCCCTTCGCCAGATCGGCGTCCGCCACCACCGGCTGTCCGCTCGAGGTGGCGGTGCAGACGACATCCGCGGCGAAGACCGCCGACACCGTGTCCAGCACCCGCACGGTCCGCCCGAGCCGTCGGCCCATCTCGGTCGCGAATTCCTCCGCCCGCTTGCGGTCGGCGTCGAAGACCAGCGCCTCGCGGATCGTCCGCACGCAGCACACGGCCTCGAGCTGGCGCATCCCCTGGACCCCGGCGCCGACCACCGCGGCCACCGAGGCGTTCTTTCGCGCCAGGGCATCGGTTGCCACCCCCGACGCGGCGCCGGTCCGCATCGCGGTCAGCAGCTCGCCGTCCATCACCGCCAGTGGGCGGCCGGTCTCGGAGTCGAAGACAGCGACCAGCGCCTGGATGGTCGGCAGATCGCGGTCGCGGTTCTCGGGAACGACCGTCACCACCTTGACGCCGAGCCGCTTGAGCCGCGGCAGGTGGACCGGCATGAAGAGGGCGGCGCCGTCACCGGCGAGCACGATCGGCGTCCGCAGCGGCACCTCGGCCCTCGCCCTGCGAAAGATCGATGAAGGCCTCGCGAACCGCCGTGATCGCCGTCGACATCGACAGCGCGCGGTCGACATCCGCCGCCGACAAGAAGAGAAGCTTGGAGCTCATCGGAGAATGAACCCGTCGCGCAGAGGATCGTCGGGATCGATCACGAACTCGTTGCGGCCGGTGATCGAGGCCGAGCCCTCGACCTCGGGGATGACCGCCGGGAACGGCCCGTACTCGGTGTCCGAGAGCACCCGCACCTTGAAGCGGCTGCCGATGATGCTCTCGATGACCATCTCCTCCCCCACCCCGAGCTCGCCGCGCGCCCGGTGGATGGCGGCGCGGGCCGACACCCCGGTGCCGGTCGGCGAGCGGTCGACCTCGCCCTCGGCGAAGATGCAGACGTTGCGCGAGTCGGCGCCGTCGGACAGCGGCACGCCGGTGAAGATGGTGCCGTAGAGAAAGCTGAGCTCCTCTTCGAAGGGATGGGTGACGCCGCCCGCGGCCACCACCGCGCGCTTGATCGCCATGCCCTTGTCGACCAGCTGCTGGAAGGACTCGGGGCCGAGGGTGACGCCGACCTCCGCCGCATCGACAAAGGCGTAGAAGGCGCCGCCGAAGGCGACGTCGCAGCGCACCGCGCCGAGCCCCGGCACCTGGACCTCCTGTTCGGCCAACAGGACAAAGGACGGGACGTTGGTGAAGGCGACGCGGGTGACGCGTCCATTCTCGACATGGCCGCGGGCGACAATCAGACCCGGCCGGTGTGTCGATGCGGACCTCGGTCTCGGGCCCGGTGGTCGGCAGCATCCCGGTTTCGAGCACGACCGTCGTGACGGCGATGATGCCGTGGCCGCACATCGTCGAGTAGCCCTCGTTGTGGAGGAAGAGGACCCCGAAGTCGGCCCCCTCGGTCTCGGGCGGCACGATCAGACAGCCGTACATGTCGGCATGGCCGCGCGGCTCCCACATCAGGGCGGTGCGCAGCGCGTCGTGGTGGTCATAGGCCGAACGGCGGCGCTCGAGGATCGTCGAGCCCTCGAGCTCTGGGTAGCCCGACACGATCACCCGCAGCGGCTCGCCCGCGGTGTGGGCGTCAATCGTCGTGATGCGCTGCCGGCCTTCGGGTGGCTGCCATGACAGCCCGCGTTTGAAGTCGATCGTCATTGCGTCTCCTTCGCAGGACCATTGTACCCACTCACCCCTCCACCCGGGTGATGTTGTGGTGCGGGTCGTCCTGTCACGCGTAGCCGAAGGCGAAGCCGGATCCGCGCCTGCACCACAATCGCCGTTCCCGTCCCCGTCCCCGTCCCCGTTCCCGACGTTGTGGTGCGGGCGTCTCGCACGCACATCTTCAATGGCAGTGGAATCGTGCAGGCGAGACGCCTGCACCACAATCGGACCGGCGGGTGGACGCCCCACATTACTGGGGTGATGTTGTGGTGCGGGCGTCTCGCCCGCACATCTTCAATGGCAGTGGAATCGTGCAGGCGAGACGCCTGCACCACAAGGGCGCCCCATTTGTGGGGCAGCCGTCCCGGCTGCCGGGCGGGCGGCCTCCCCTGCTCCCCTGCTCCCTTTCTCCCCTGCTCCCTTTCTCCCCCGTTCCTCTACGCAGACCCGGAGGGGGCCTCAACCCCGTCCGGCACGCCGAGCGCCTCCCTGAGCCTCTCCCTCGCCTCATCGAAATTCTCTTCCGTCACCTGGATCGGATCTTTGAACTCCGCGCGAATTCTGGCGAACGGATGCGGGAATCTCTTCCGATCCCACCCCTTCAACTCCATGTACTTCGACACGAAGAACCTGATCGGTGCGATCGGCACGCCGCTCTTCAGGGACATGTGAAGAACTCCGTCCTTGAGAACATATGTGGGCCCGCGTGGCGCATCCGGGAACACCACGGTCGAGTACCCCTCCCTGAGATACTCGGTGATCTCGTCGGCCGCCGCCCGGCCGCCGTGGCCGGTGGAGCCAAGCACGACCTTCTCGACCCCAAACATCCGAACCGCAATATGCATGTGTTTGTTGAGCCAGCCGGGGTGCTGCATCCAGACGTGACGTCGAGGACGGAAAAACGCGCTCAATGCCAGCGGGCTGAAGACATGCCAGTAGCAATAGATGTGATTCGAGCTCTCTTCGATCTGCTCCCGACCGACGATCTCTATCTTGCTCGTGAAGTAGATCAGCCGTGACAAGACGAAAAGAAAAATCGCCAGGGAATAGCTGAAGACATAGTGGAACGGCCGCAGCCACAGCGGAACGTTGTCCACCAGATACCGAGAGGTGAAAGGTCTCGAGGTCATCTTCCCTTTTTCGCCCGATGAGTCTGTCCTGAATTCTACACCCACAAACTCGCCAGTTTTGTGGTGCGGGCGTCCCGCCCGCACTTCTTCGAAATCCGTGGAATCGTGCGGCCGAGACGGCCGCACCACAATCGGGCGGGCGGATCTCGTATTTCGCATCTCGAATCTCGTATCTGGCCGGGTGGGCAGGCGGATGCCCACAATACCGGGGTGATGTTGTGGTGCGGGCGTCCCGCCCGCACATCATCGACGATCCGTGGGATCGTGCGGCCGCCCCGGCCGCACAACAATCGGGCTAGCGGGTGGACGCCCCTTCAGCTGTCATCCTGAGCGAGGCGCCGAGTCCGCAGGGCCGAAGTCCGGAAGGATCCCCCGACTTCCCCGGAGAGTGTTGATAAAACCAAACCTCGCTCTGGCTTCAGGGGGTCCCTCGACTTCGGCGTCGCTTCGCTCCACCTCCGCTCGGGATGACAGAGAGGGCGGTCTCCCCTGCTCCCTTGCTCCCCTGCCCCCCTGCTCCCCTGCTCCCCTGCTCCCTCTGCCCCCCTGCCCCCCTGCTCCCCTGCCCCCCTGCTCCTATTTTCGGGGACGGAAACGGGGACGGAAACGGGAACGGGTGGTGCGCCCTGCTAGAATCGTCACGAATCCACCGCGGGAGGGCCAATGACCACACCTGACCGCTATCAGGCCAAAAACAAGGTGCGTTTCGTGACCGCGGCATCGCTGTTCGACGGTCACGATGCTGCCATCAACATCATGCGCCGCATCCTGCAGGCGCACGGCGCCGAGGTGATCCACCTCGGTCACAACCGCTCGGTCAAGGAGATCGTCGACGCCGCCGTCCAGGAGGACGCCCAGGGCATCGCGGTCTCCTCCTACCAGGGCGGCCACATCGAGTTCTTCAAGTACATGATCGACCTGCTGAAGGAGCGGGGCGCCGAGCACATCAAGGTCTTCGGCGGCGGCGGCGGGGTGATCGTCCCGCGCGAGATCGCAGAGCTCGAGGACTACGGCGTCGCCAAGATCTTCTCCCCCGACGACGGCCGCGACGATGGGCCTCGACGGCATGATCGCCCACATGATCGAGGGCGCCGACTTCGACCCCGCGAAGATGGACTCCACCGGCCCCCTCGGACCCACCGCCGACCGCTGGCTGGCGGTGGCGCGCGCCATCACCCGCATCGAGGAGGGGCTCGCCGGTCGAGACCCCGAAGCGCACCGACGCCCGCCCCGGTCCTCGGCATCACCGGCACCGGCGGCGCCGGCAAGTCGTCGCTGACCGACGAGCTGGTGCTGCGCTTCCTCGCCGACTATCCCGACCGCACCATCGCCATCCTCTCGGTCGACCCCACCAAGCGCAAGACCGGCGGCGCCCTGCTCGGCGACCGCATCCGCCTCAACGCCCTCGGCTCCGACCGCGTCTTCATGCGCTCGCTGGCCACCCGCCAGGCCCACCGCGCCCTGTCACCCAGAACATCGACGAGTCGATCGTCCTCTGCCAGGCGGCGGGCTTCGACCTGATCCTCGTCGAGTCCTCGGGCATCGGCCAGGCCGACTCCGAGATCGTCGACATCTCCGACATCTCGCTCTACGTCATGACCCCCGAGTACGGCGCGGCCATGCAGCTCGAGAAGATCGACATGCTCGACTACGCCGACTTCGTGGCCATCAACAAGTTCGACCGGCCGAAGGCGCTCGACGCCCTGCGCGACGTGCGCAAGCAGTACCGCCGCTGCCACGAGCTCTTCGACGGCCCGGACGACGACGAGCTGCCGGTCTACGCCACCATCGCCAGCCAGTTCCACGACCACGGCGTCAACGCCCTCTACCAGGGCCTCGTCAGCCGCTTCGCCAAGGACTTCGGCAAGGCGTGGACCCTCGAGGGCACCTCGGCCGAGCCCGCCGGCGAGCCCGAGCGCCACCCGATGATCCCCGGCGAGCGCGCCGGCTACCTGCGCGAGATCTCGCGCGCCGTCCGCGGCTACAAGGAGTGGGCCGAGGACCAGATCCAGGTCGCGGCCCAGCTCTACCAGCTGGTCGGCGCGCGCGCCATCCTCTGCGCCCGCGAGGGCGACGGCGACATCGAGGACCTGTGGAACCTCTTCGAGGAGATCCTCGGCCGAAGAGCCCGGCACCGAGCCCCAGCTCGCCGACATCGACGCCGAGATCCGCCGCATCGCCCACCAGCTCGAGGACGACTCGCGCGAGCTGATCGCCGCCTGGCCCAGAGATCCGCGACGACTACGCCGGCCACGACTTCACCTACACCGTCCGCGGCGAGGTCATCAACGTGCCGCTGACCTCGAAATCGCTCGCCGGCACCGAGGTGCCCAAGGTGCAGCTGCCGCTGCGCATCACCTGGCCCGGCATCCTCCGCTACCTCTTCCTGGAGAACGTCCCTGGCGCCTTCCCCTACACCGCCGGCGTCTTCCCCTCAAGCGCACCGGCGAGTCACCGACCCGGATGTTCGCCGGCGAGGGCGGGCCCGAGCGCACCAACGAGCGCTTCCACCTCCTCTCCGACGGCCAGCCCGCCAAGCGCCTCTCGACCGCCTTCGACTCGGTCACCCTCTACGGCGAGGACCCCGACGCCCGGCCCGACATCTGGGGCAAGGTCGGCGAGGCCGGCGTCTCGATCTGCACCGTCGAGGACATGGAGCGGCTCTACGCCGGCTTCGACCTGTGCGACCCGACGACCTCGGTGTCGATGACCATCAACGGCCCGGCGCCGATGATCCTGGCCATGTTCTTCAACGCCGCCGCCCGCCAGCAGGCGCGCAAGCGGCTCATCGAGTCGGGCCGGCTGAAGGCCGCGCCCGAGGCCGCCTTCCAGCCGGTGGTCGACGGCAAGGACTGGGAGGCCCTCGAGCCGCTGCTCGAGGACGGCGAGTGGGACGAGATCCTCGACGCCACCATGAGGATGATCCGCGGCACCGTCCAGGCCGACATCCTCAAGGAGGACCAGGCCCAGAACACCTGCATCTTCTCGACCGAGTTCGCGCTCCGGATGATGGCCGACATCCAGCAGCTCTTCTGCGACCGCGACGTCCGCAACTTCTACTCGGTGTCGATCTCCGGCTACCACATCGCCGAGGCCGGCGCGAACCCCATCACCCAGCTCGCCTTCACCCTGTCCAACGGCTTCACCTACGTCGAGACCTACCTCGCCCGCGGCATGCACATCGACGACTTCGCCCACAACCTGAGCTTCTTCTTCTCCAACGGCATGGACCCCGAGTACACCGTCATCGGCCGGGTCGCGCGGCGCATCTGGTCGATCGCGATCCGCAACCGCTACGGCGGCAACGAGCGCTCGCAGAAGCTCAAGTACCACATCCAGACCTCGGGCCGCTCGCTGCACGCCCTGGAGATCGCCTTCAACGACATCCGCACCACCCTGCAGGGCCTGCTCGCCATGGCCGACAACTGCAACTCCCTCCACACCAACGCCTACGACGAGGCCATCACCACCCCGACCACCGAATCCGTCCGCCGCGCCGTCGCCATCCAGCTCATCAACGCCATGGAGTTCGGGCTGCTCAAGAACGAGAACCCCCTCCAGGGCTCGCACATCGTCGAGTGGCTCACCGACACCGTCGAGGAGGCCGTGCTCGAGGAGTTCGAGCGGCTGTCAGAACGCGGCGACGTGCTCGGCGCCATGGAGACCATGTACCAGCGCGGCAAGATCCAGGAAGAGAGCCTCCACTACGAGCGCATGAAGCACACCGGCGAGCACCCGCTCGTCGGCGTCAACACCTTCATCGCCGAGGATGGCGAGGAGGCGCCGGAGCCGGAGCTGACCCGCGTCGACCGCAGGAGGAGAAGGATGCGCGGCTGGAGCACCTGAGCGACTTCCACGAGCGGCACGAGACGGGCGCCAGACGACGCGCTCCGATCTCTGCAGGACGTCGCCCGCGACGGCGGCAACATCTTCGAAGAGCTGCTCAAGACCGTGCGATTCTGCTCCCTCGGCCAGATCTCGAACGCGCTGTACGAGGTCGGAGGCCAGTATCGACGCTCCATGTGAACCCTTCTTCAGCAATTCGCGCAGCGAATTGCATCGAAACCCTTGCTAATCGCGTGTACAAGATGTACATTATGTACGGAGGGTACAATGTCTGACACCTTGAATTCCACCGATGCACGCGAAAACATGGCCGAGGTATTGAACCGCGTCGCCTACGCCAAGGACCGAGTTCGCATCACGCGACGCGGCAAAGAGGTGGCGGCGGTGGTGCCAATTGAAGACCTTGAGCTGATCGAACGCCTCGAGGACGAAATCGACATTCGCGAGGCCAAAAAGGCCCTCGCCGACGTACGGAAGCACGGCGCGATCCCCTGGGAAAAGGTGAAGAAGAATCTCGGGCTCTAAGATCCGATGCCGTACACGATCGAGATCGCCCGACCGGCCCAGCGGCAACTGAAAAAGCTCGACGCATCGACTCGAAAGAAGATCAGCCGACGAATTGACCGTCTCGCGGAGGATCCACGCCCCCACGGAGTGGTCAAACTGACCGATGTCTCTCCCCCGCTCTATCGGATCCGCGATGGTCAGTACCGGATTCTCTACACAATCGACGACGACAAGCTCATCGTCCTCGTGATCAGAATCGGCCATCGAAGCGAGGTCTATAGGTAGCGAACGGGCCGCAGCATCCTGTATGGTGGTTTTGCCCTTCCACGCTGCATCAGGTGATACCCATGCAGCAAGAAATCCTTACACAGCAATCCGTGCAGCGGATTGCCGTTGACGACCGCGAACGAGCGTCTCGAATCATCTCCGCCCTGCGGCGGAAGCAAGGCGTTCAAATCACTTTCGAGCGACTGCCACTCGGCGACTATCGGGTCAACAACACCCTACTTGTCGAGAGAAAAACCCTTGCGGACTTCGCCCTTTCGGTCCGCGACTGCCGATTGTTCACCCAGGCTGGACGACTCACGCGACAACGCACACTGAGGGCCTGTCTGATCCTCGAAGGCACCCCCGATCGTTACCCTCGCCTTGCCATCCCGAATCCTGCGCTTCAAGGTGCACTGATCACGGTGACCCTGGTCTTCGGGTTGCCGGTTCTTCGTTCGGAAACACCCGAGGAGACCGCGGATCTCATCCTCTACGCGGCCGATCAACTGAAACGGCGGGAGGTCAGGCCACCGCGGCGGCGCGGGTTCAAGGTCACAGGCAATCTGCGAAGGCAGATCCTGCTGCTCCAGACAATCCCCGACGTTGGCCCGAGGAAGGCCGAACACCTCCTCGATGCATTTCGGTCCCCAGCCGGAGTCGCGGCGGCGTCAATCGATGAGATAGAGGCCATCGCCGGGATCGGTCCAAAGGCCGCAAGGGAGATCTATCGGGTCTTTCATGAGAGTCACGAACCGCGATAGGATTGTTCAAGGATGCAGGGTCAAGAGAATTTCAACCGGCGATTCGCTGCGCGAATCGCTGCAATCATGGGT
>CAVTEP010000009.1:0-237272 GCA_963733915.1 Candidatus Sulfomarinibacteraceae bacterium | reverse complement strand
GTGATCGTGCAATTGAGCGGCGCGGCTCTCGTGCGGGCGCAGGAGCCTGATGCGAGCGAGGAGGCCGCGGCCGGAATCCCGCCGGAGGAACTCGACTCGCTGGTCGCTCCGATAGCCCTCTACCCCGACCCGCTGCTGGCGCAGGTGCTGGTCGCCTCCACCTACCCGCTCGAGCTCATCCAGCTCCAACAGTGGCTCGGTAAAAACCCCGGGCTCGAGGGCGACGCGCTGGCCGAGGCGGTGGCGCAAGCAGCCCTGGGACCCGAGCATTCAGTCGATGGCGGCGGTGCCCGATGCGGCAAACCGCCTTGCCGACGACATCCAGTGGACCACGGACCTCGGCAACGCCTTTCTCGCCCAGCAGGCCGACGTCATGGATGCCGTGCAACGGATGCGGAAGAAGGCACAGGACAACGGTGCCCTCGAGTCCAATGAACAGCAGGTGGTCGCAACCGAGGTGGTCGAGGAAAAAACGGTCATCGTCGTTCAGCCTGCCCAACCCGAGGTGATCTACGTGCCCTCCTACAGCCCGACCGTGGTTTACGGCCCGCCCCCCATCTACTACCCGTACCCGCCGATCTACTACCCTCCGTACCCGCCCGGCGGCGCGTTTGTCGCGTTCAGCGTCGGTGTCGCCTGGGGCGCCGCCGTGTGGGGCGGTTCGTGCTGCGGCTGCGCCTGGGGCCACAATGACATCAACATCAACGTCAACAACAACTTCAACCGGAACACCAACATCAACACCGGCGGCGGCAACTGGCAGCACAACGCCCAGCACCGCGGCGGAACCCCGTACGCGGACAAGGCGACGGCGAGCAAATACGGCGGATCGGCGCGCGGCGACTCGTTGAGCAGCCGCCAGGCGAGCGCACGCCAGCAGGGCCCCAGCGCCGGCACCGCCAACCGTGCGGGAACCGGCCGAGCGCCGGACCGAGCGTACCGCCAACCGCGCGGGGAGCACCGGACCGAGCGCAGGTACTGCCAACCGTGCGGGGAGCACCGGACCGAGCGCCGGCACCGCGAATCGGGCGCCGAGCGCGGGCACAGCCAACAGGGCCGGGAGCGCCGGACCATCCGGAAGCCTCGGCTGGTGCCGACCATATCGGCAACCGCAGCATACCGTCGAGCAGCGGACGGAGCCCCAGCGGTTTCGGAGGCAGCTCGAGCGGCTACAACGGCGCGAGCGCACGGTCGGCGAGCTCGCGGGGCGCTTCCAGCATGGGGTCCATGAACTCCCGGGGCGGCGGCGGACGTCGGAGGTAAGGCGATGAACGCGACACACCGTTTTCACAATCTGTTGTCTCGGCGCGCTCGCGTCGCGAGTCTCGGGCCCACTCTCCTGGCCATAGCGACGACCCTGGTGCTCGCTGCGGGGTGCGGCGCCGGTTCCGGCAAGACGCCAGCCGCGGGACAGGAAGTCTTCAATACCCCCGAAGAGGCGGCCGAAGCACTCATCGTCGCGGCCGACGGCTACGACGTCGAAGCCTTGACCCGAATCCTGGGACCCAAGGGCGTGGACCTCGTCGTCACGGGCGACCCGGTTCACGACCGCAATCAGGCCGAGGCCTTCGCGACGGTTGCTCGCGAAAAAACCCAGGTCGTCCGAGACCCCGACGACCCGACGGTCGCCTCCCTGTGGATTGGGGTCGAGGACTGGCCGGTGCCGATGCCGATCGTCGAGGATCGCGGGGCGCTGGTTCTTCGACACCGAGGCCGGTCGTGAGGAGCTGCTCTACCGCCGCATCGGGAGCAACGAGCTCGATGCCATCAATGTCTGTCTCGGCTATGTCGAGGCACAGCACGAGTACGCCCTGGTCAAGCACGATGGCGCCCTCGTGAACCAGTATGCGCAGCGCATCATCAGCACTCCGGGCACACAGGATGGACTGGCGTGGCAGGACCCGGACGGGATCTGGCAAGGGCCGGTGGGCGAGGCCATCGCCCACGCGATTGCTCAGGGCTACGACGACATGGGCAGCCCCTACCACGGCTACTACTTCAAGGTCCTCAAGGGCCAGGGCCCGGACGCCCCGCTGGGCGAGCTGGACTTCGTTGTGAAAGGCGCCATGATCGGCGGTTTTGCGCTTGCGGCCGCTCCGGTGGATTACGGCGTGACGGGTGTCATGACCTTCATCGTCAGCAACGACGGCGTGGTCTACCAGCAAGACCTCGGGCCGGACACCCTCGACCAGTTCCGCGCCATGACGGTCTACAACCCTGATCCGAATTGGGAGCCGGCCGCCCAGGAGTGACAACCGAGCCTCCTGCAAAATTCGAAATAGACCGCCGAAATCGGACCTATCGCACCTGATCGAAGTCGGGCGGCACAGGTGCCGCCCCTACCCACAAAGGACATTCCCTTGGAGTGGCGGGGCCTGCCCCGCCTTTGAATGTGAATATAGCAGGAGGCTCAACCGGCAGCGGGGGGCTGTGCGGACCGGGGAGTGCACAATCTCTTGTGGTCGGTTCTTCCCTACGGCCGCCCCCCGTAATTTTGCGAGTTCCCAAGACCGGGTATTCCAGATACCTTGCGGTCGTGGGGGTTCGGACATGATTCAAAAGGTGTTGTTCGCGGCGTTTGGAGCAGCCGTCGTGAGCCTGGCCGCACCGCCGGCGGTTGCTCAGTCGGGCTCGGACGGCTGGGAGTTCACCATCGTGCCGTACCTGGTCGCAGCGGGGATGGACGGCTCGATCACCGTCAAGGGCATCGAGGCCGATGTCGATGTCCCCTTCAGCGATATCATCGACAACCTGGACTTTGCCGCCATGGTCCACTTCGACATGCGGAACGAGCGGTGGGTGCTCTCATCCGACATTTTCTATGTGGACCTCGAGGGGAGCAACGACCTCGCTCTGGGGAGTGCCACTGTGTCCGTCCAGCAGACCCTCTTCGAGGTCGCGGGCGGCTACCGCATCTCGCCCGCCTTCACCCTCCTTGCTGGCGCGCGCTGGGTGGACCTCGAAAACCGGATTCGGTACACGGGCGAGATCCTCGTCGAAGACGTCAGCGCGGGCAAGAGTTGGATCGACCCCTTCATCGGGGTTCACGTCATGGCTCCGCTGTCTCAGCGTTGGTGGTTCGGTGCCCGCGGTGACATCGGCGGTTTTGGCGTCGGTTCGGAGATGGCGTGGCAGGCGTACGCCGATCTCGGCTTCCGCGCGTCGGATCTGGTGTCGGTTTTTCTCGGTTATCGTGCCATTGACATGGACCACGAGGACGGAAGCGGGCGGGACCTCTTCCGCTACGACATGCTGATCGCCGGGCCGCAGATCGGAGTGGCCTTCAGCTTCTGAGACACCTCCACGTCTCGGTGGGAAAGGGGAACAGAGCATGAAAAAAATGTATGGATTGACTCTCACAGTGATCATGGCCTTCGCGGGCCAGGCCGGGTGGGCGGATGACCTCACGGGGCAGGATCGTTTCCTGTGTTCGATCGGTGACGTCACCATGTGCACCGCGGATTGGGAGTGTGAAACCGACGCGCCGGCCCGGTTCAACATTCCCGATTTCATCGTCTTCGACCTCGAGGCCGGTCTGCTCAAGACCACCGAGGCCAGTCACGAGAATCGTCAGACGCCCATTCTGTCCATGAGCCGGGAGGATGGGCAGATCGTCCTCCAGGGTCTGGAAATGGGCCGTGCCTTCAGTTTCAACATCGACGAGGCGAGCGGGGTGCTGACCGCGTCCGCCTCGAAACCGGGGCAGTTCTCGGGCGCTTTCGGCGTCTGCACGCCGATCGACGGCACCGGCAAAGGCGACGGTAAATGAAAGGACACGGAACAATGAACTCCAGAATCATCATCGCGATCGGGCTGATCATCGCCGTTGCCGGAGCGGCCACGGCACAGACCCAGCCGGCCCCTCCAAAGACACTGGCAGCCACCATGAACGTCTACGTGTTCCCGACCGAGGGGCAGACCCCCGAGCAGCAGTCGATCGACGAGGCCGCCTGCTACGACTGGGCGGTCCAGAACACCGGCACGGATCCATTTGCGCTCCAGCAACAGGCCCAACAGCAGCAGCAGCAGGCCCAGCAGCAGCAGCAGCAGATCGCCGCCTCAGGCCAGGGCGCGGGGCTGAAAGGTGCGGTGGGCGGCGCTGCGGCGGGGGCCCTGATCGGCGAGATCGCCAGCGACGACGCCGGCAAGGGGGCCGCCTACGGCGCGGCGGCCGGTGCGGTCGTCGGCCGCCGTCAGACGAAAAAGGCCAAGGCGGGCGCCAGCCAGCAGGTGGCGCAGCAGAGCCAGCAGACCCAGCAGGCGACGGCGGAGCAGATCGAAAACTTCGAGAAGGCGTTCAGCGTATGTCTCGAAGGGAAGAAGTACCTGGTCAAGTTCTGACCACGTTGGATTGATGACGGTTCCGCCTCGGAAGCGAAGATTCACGAGCACCGAGGCGAGGAATTTCGGATTGCCCCGACAGGTTTGATGTGAGAACCCTTAGCCGCACCGATCACGGTATCGGTCAACACGAAAAAGGAAAACGGAGGAAAGAATGAAGAACACGAAAACGCTGCGAACCGCGACGACGCTCACCGTCGCCGCCTTGACCCTCGCGCTGCTGGCCGTTGCGCCGACGGCCGACGCCCAGGACCGCGAGGGCCGCTGGGAGTTCAACCTCGGCACCTTCTACCAGCTCGGTACCACGGTGGACGGGCAAGAAGGCGCGGGCATCGACACCAACGACGATTTTGGCTTCGCCGTCGGCGGCGGATACAACTTCACCGACAACCTGGCCACCACCTTCGGTCTTCAGTGGGCCGGGGTCGGCTACGATGCGAACGCTTTCGACGAGGACCTCAACCCCGTCTTTATCAGGGGGACGTACGACTCGTTCACCGCGTCGGCCAACCTGGTCTACAACTTCATGGACACTCCACTCACTCCCTACGTCAGCGCCGGCATTGGCTGGACCTGGATCGACACCAACATCCCGAACGGCCCGCCCATCACCTGGTGCTGGTGGGACCCGTGGTGGGGCTACGTCTGCTCGACCAGTTATCCGACCGAAACCCTCGACGCCTTCTCCTATCAGGCGGCGCTCGGCCTCCGTTACACGTTTGATAACGACACCACCTTCATGAAGCTGGGCTGGACCAGCCAGTGGATGGACTTCGACAATGCCAGTGGGACGCCGCGCTTCGATGTGATCTCGTTGGATATCGGCTGGATTTTCTAGGCCGATTGCGGCGCCTTTCCGATTAGGTGCCGCGAGACAATTCCCCCGCGCGCCGTTGGCTTTCGTAGCCGCGGCGCGCGGTTTTTCGAAACCCCGGGCATTCGAGTTTCAGACAAGGAAGAACAATGAGACGCAACCGGATCTTCGTCCTGCTGGCCGTCGCAACCGTCGCTTTGGCGGGCGCGCCGGCTGCCCTCGCCCAGGCCAGCGATGCCGACCTGCCGCAACAGCAACGCGCGGAAACCGACGCCGATCGCCAGGCGCTGGTGGCGATCAATCTCGATTTGACCGACGCCGAGCACCAGGCGTTCTGGCCGCTGTATCGTGAATATCGCTCCGAGATGGCCGCGGTCGACGGCCGCGCGCAAAAGCTGATCTACGACTATGCCGAGGTCTGGGAAAGCGCGACCCCGTTACAGGCCGCGGCCATGATCGACGAGTTGATGTCGATCCAGGAAGACAATCTCGCGCTTCGGCGCTCGTACCTGCCCAGGTTCCGCAAGGTGCTGCCCGAGGTCAAGGTGGCGCGATTCCTGCAAATCGAGAACAAGATCGATGCCGTCGTCATGCTCGATCTCGCGGCTTCGATTCCACTGATCAAGACCGGCGAGTAGCGACGGGCCTTAGCGATCAGCCGTTGCCGTTTTCGGGATCGGCGGCCACACCGAAGAAGTTGAGGCCATCGTAGCGCGAGGTGTGCTTGCCGTATCGATCGACGCCGGCCGGAGTCCGCAAAAATGTCGCCTGCTCGCCGAATACCCGCGAGAAGCTCACCCGGTGCAGCGCCCCGTCGTCGCCTTCGGTCAGGATGTCGACCAGCTTGTCGTCGAGGGTCGAGCTCAGATCGGATCGACACAGCGGACAGCGGAAGGTGTAAACCCGGCCTTCTTTGAAACTCATGGCGCGCGAGTGGACCACCGAATAGTCACCGAGCTCGGCGCTCAGCAGGACGAGCTCGCGGTCCGAGCCGTTCTCGACCAGGAACACGACCTTCTGCCCCGGATTGAGGAGCTTCCGGCAGTGCGGGCAGAAATACGAGCGGCCCATCGTCCCCTCCATCGAGATCGCCCTTTCCAATGCGATCTCCAACTCTTCGATTTTACTCCCATTGATTTGCGTCGTTGAAACGCAAACGTTGAGAAAAGGGGAAAAGGAGAAAAGGGGAAAAGGAGAAAAGGGGAAAAGGGGAAAAGGGGAGGGAGGGTGGCTCCCTTTTCCCCTCTGCCCCTTTTCCCCTCTGCCCGTGAAACGGTGGATAATGGCAGCGTGACCTCAGCCGATCACGTTCTCGCTATCGACTTCGGCACCCAGAGCGTACGCGCGCTGCTCTTCGACGCCCGCGGCACGTTGGTTGCCAAGAACAGGGTCGAGGTCGATCCCTACGTTTCCGACCGGCCGGGTTGGGCGGAGCAGGACCCCCACTACATGTGGCAGTCGATGTGCGACGCCTGTTCGGGGCTGTGGGAGAAGTGCCCGGTGCCGCGTGAGGCGGTGGCCGGGGTGGCCCTCACCACCCAGCGAGCGACCATGGTCAACGTCGATGCGGCGGGTGAGCCGCTGCGGCCGGCCATCGTCTGGCTCGACCAGCGTCGTTGCGAGGGGCTCGAGCCCGTCGGTGGCATCTGGGGCCTGCTCTTTCGGGCGGCGGGGATGCGCGAGACGGTGGCCCATTTCCAGGCCGAGGCCGATGCCAACTGGATCCGCAGCCACCAGCCGGAGATCTGGTCCCGTACCCACAAGTACCTCTTCCTTTCCGGCTACCTCACGTACCGGTTGGTCAACAGCTTTGTCGACTCGGTCGGCTGCCAGGTCGGTTATGTGCCGTTCGATTACAAGAACCTGCGCTGGGCCGGGCCGCGCGACTGGAAGTGGCGGGCGCTGGCGATCGCCCCCGAGCTGCTGCCTGACCTTGTGCCGCCCGGGCAGCCGCTGGGTGCGATCACCGCCGCGGCGGCCGAGGCGACCGGCATCCCGGCCGGTACCCCGCTGATCGCCGGCGCCGCCGACAAGGCCTGCGAGGTACTCGGCGCCGGCTGTCTCGAGCCCCAGCTCGCCTGCTTGAGCTATGGCACCAGCGCCACCATCAACACCACCCACCGCCGCTACGTGGAGCCGGTGCCGATGCTGCCGCCCTACCCGGCGGCGGTGCCGGGCGCCTACAGCCTCGAGGTGCAGATCTACCGCGGTTTCTGGATGGTGTCGTGGTTCAAACAAGAGTTCGGTCTGCGCGAACGACGGATCGCCGAGCAGCGCGGGATCGAGCCCGAGGAGCTCTTCGACGAGCTGGTCGATGCGGTGCCTCCGGGATCGATGGGGCTGGTGCTGCAACCCTACTGGTCGCCCGGCGTCAAGGTGCCGGGGCCCGAGGCCAAGGGTGCGGTCATCGGTTTTGGCGATGTCCATACCCGCGCCCACGTCTACCGGGCCATCCTCGAGGGGCTGGCCTATGCCTTGCGCGAGGGGGGTGAGCGGAGCGAACGCCGCAGCGGCGTCACGCTGACCGAGGTCCGGGTAGCCGGCGGCGGCTCGCAGTCCGACGCAGCGATGCAGATCACCGCCGACATCTTCGGCCTTCCCGCCTCCCGGCCCCACGTCTACGAGGCCTCGGGGCTCGGCGCCGCGATCGACGCCGCGGTCGGGGTCGGGCTGCACCCGGGCTTCGATACTGCGGTTGCCGAGATGACCCGCGTCGGTGACACCTTCGAGCCCGACCCGAAGAACCGCGACATCTACGACGGTCTCTACCGCGAGGTCTACCTCAAGATGTACCGGCGCCTCAGGCCGCTCTACGACAAGATCCGGTCGATCACCGGGTATCCGCCCTGAGAACGTTATAACGTTTGAACGTTCAAACGTTTAAACGTTCCGCACATGATCCTGCGGAGGAGGTATGATCGGGTTCGGAGAGGAATTCTGAAATGAGCACCGAGGTCAAAAGGGCCACCGCTGTCGCCCACCCCAACATCGCGCTGGTCAAGTACTGGGGAAAGCGCGAGGTGGAGCGGAACATCCCGGCGGTGGGCTCGTTGTCGATCACCCTCGACGGGCTTTCGACCACCACCTCCGTCCTCTTCGACGCCGACCTTGAAGCCGACAGATTCCTGCTCGCCGGACGCGAGGCCCCGGGCATGGCCGGCCGCGTGACGCGCTGCCTCGACCTCATTCGCGAGCGCGCCGGTGTCGAACACCGCGCGGTCGTCGAGAGCGAGAACAGTTTTCCGACCGCCGCCGGGCTGGCCTCCTCGGCGTCGGCCTTCGCGGCGCTGGTGACTGCGGCCGACGCGGCGCTCGGCGCCCGACTCGGGCCGGCCGAGCTGGCCGGGCTGGCGGGCCGCGCGTCGGGGTCGGCGGCGCGTTCGATCTTCGGCGGCTTCGTGGAGCTGCGGTTGACCCCGAACGGTCCCCGGCCGACCGAAACCCACCAGCTCCTCGAGCCGTCGGCGTGGCCGCTCCGGGTGGTGGTCGCGGTGACCGACAGCGGACCGAAGGAGATCGGCTCGACCGAGGGCATGCTCCGCACCGAAGGCTCGTCGCCGTACTACAACGCCTGGGTGGCGTCGTCGGAGGACGACCTTGCCGAGGCCCGGAGCGCAGTTGCGAACTTTGACTTCGAGGCGTTGGCCGATGTCAGCGAATCGAGCTGCCTCAAGATGCACGGGCTGATGCTTTCGGCGCGGCCGGGGCTGATGTACTGGAACGGGACCACAGTCCTCTGCATGAAGCGGGTGCGGGAGCTGCGCGCGGACGGTCTGCCGGTGTTCTTCACCGTCGACGCCGGTCCGCAGCTCAAGGCGGTGTGTCTCCCCGAGGCGGCGGCGGCGGTGGCCGCCGAGCTGGCGGCGATCGACGGGGTGCTCGAGGTTTTGGAGTGCGGTCTCGGCGATGGCGCCCGGGTGATCGCGAGTTGATCGGTCGACTCGAGGTCTCGGCGCCCGGCAAGCTCGTTCTCCTCGGCGAGTACGCGGTTCTCTTTGGCGCACCGGCGGTGGTGGCGGCGATCGATCGCCGGGCCGTGGTCACGCTCGCTCCCGCTCCGGGCAGTCGATGGCAGGTCGAGGCGCCGGGCCTGGCGCCGGCGACGGCGTCCTTCGAGCTCGGCCGGGACGGCGCTGTGCAGTGGATCGATCGCGAGCTCGGAAGCGCGAGCTTCAGTCTGGTTGAAAGCCTGGTCAGGGAGCTTACCGCAGCCGGTACTGTGGATGTTGGCGCATTGCCGCCCCTGGCCCTGACCCTCGACACGAACTCGTTTTTTGAGACTGTGGTCGGCGCCCGGGCCAAGCTCGGTTTCGGGTCGAGCGCCGCCCTCACCGTCGCCCTGGCGTCCGCCCTCGTCGCTGCGGCCTCGGGCGGCGAGCTGCCCGCCGCCGACGCCTCGTGGCTCCAGACCCTGGTGACGCTTCACCGCCAGGTGCAGGGCGGTCTCGGTTCGGGGGTCGATGTCGCCGCGAGCCTGCTCGGCGGCTCGATTCGATTCCGGCTCGACGACGACCGGTCGGTGGCGGACGCGGCGCACCTGACCGCGCCCGATGACCTGCGGATGATTTTCTTGTGGACCGGTCGCGCGGCGAGCACGGGCGATTATCTGGCCCAGCTCGCGACCCGCCGTCGGCAACAGCCGAGCGGGGTCGACAATGCGCTCGACGAGCTCGGTGAAAGTTGCGGCAGACGGTGTCGCTGCCTTCGAGGCGGGAAGAACGGTGGTTTTTTGCAAAGCTGTCGATCGTTTCTGGACGGGCCTGGAGCGCCTCGGTGAGGCGATCGCGATGCCGATCCTGTCCGACGAGCACCGGCGGTTGCGGCGGCTGGCGGTTGACTGTGGGGTGCACTACAAACCGAGCGGCGCCGGCGGGGGCGATATCGGCGTCGGTTTCGCGTCAGCCGCGGAGCCCATGGAAGAGCTGGCCCTGCGGGCGGCGGCCGACGGGTTTTCGGCTCTCGGGTTGGCGGTTGACCCGGGAGGGCTTTCGGGGTTGATGGTCTGAGCGGTGGAACAGCCTTCATTCCGCCATAATTCTGCTGTAAAGTCCTGCAGTTCGGTGTGTTATTAGGAGAGTGTCATGCGGCGCAGGAAACAGCTGGAACAACCGAAGAAGACGGCGGACTCGTGTATCCCGTCGTTCCACAAGCTGAGCGTCGAAGAACGGGTGCGGGCGATTCGTGATCGCGGTCTGATCTCCCAACAGGACTACAAGAATCTCCTCGCCGGCCGCAACGTGCTGTCGGTGGGCAGTGCGGGCGCGATGATTGAAAACGTGGTCGGGGTCCTGGGCCTCCCGGTCGGTCTCGGCCTCAACTTTCTCATCAACGGCAAGGACTACGTGGTTCCGATGGCGGTCGAGGAGCCGTCCATCGTCGCCGCCGTCAGCTACGCCGCCAAGACGGCGAGGGTGACCGGGGGGTTTGAGGTCACGAGCACCGAGCCGATCCTGATCGGACAGATCCAGGTGATGGACGTTCCACACCCCAGCAAGGCGCGCGCCAAGATCATGCAGCGCAAGCAGGAGGTCCTCAACCTCGCCAACAGTCTCCACCCGAGGTTGGTGGCCAGAGGCGGCGGCGCCCGCGATCTCGAGGTCTCTCTCTATCCGGCCGCTCCCGGCAAGTCAGAGATGTTGGTGGTCCATTTGCTGGTCGACACGAGGGACGCCATGGGGGCCAATCTGGTCAACACGATGTGCGAAGGCGTGGCCTCGCTCGTCGAAGGCATCACCGGCGGCAAGGTATTTTTGCGCATTCTCTCGAACCTCGCGGACCGGTCGCTGGTCCGCGCGATGATGCGGGTGCCAGTTGAAAGTCTGACAAGCAACGGCTTTGACGGCGAGCAGGTTCGGGACGGGATCATCATCGCGGGCGAGTTTGCGGACGTCGATCCCCACCGGGCCGCGACCCACAACAAGGGGATCATGAACGGTATCGACGCGGTCGCGCTGGCGACCGGTAACGACTGGCGGGCGGTCGAGGCCGGTGCCCACGCCTACGCCGCCCGCGGCAGCCGTTACACCTCGCTGTCGAAATGGCGTCGGGACGCCGATGGTTCACTGCTGGGCGAGATCGAGCTGCCGCTCAAGGTGGGCATCGTCGGCGGGTCGCTGCAGTCCAACCCGACGGTCGCGCTCAACCTGCGCCTGCTGGGCGTGGAGTCGGCGCGGGAGCTGGCCGAGGTGATGGCTGCAGTCGGGTTGGCGCAGAACTTCGCCGCGCTGCGCGCCCTCGCCACCGAGGGCATCCAGCAAGGCCATATGACCTTGCACGCACGCAGCGTGGTGTCGGCCGCCGGCGCTCCCCCGGAGCTCTTCGATACGGTCGTCGAGCGGGTGGTCGAGTCCGGCGAGATCAAAATCTGGAAGGCCAGGGAGCTCATTCAGGCGGTCCGCACGGAGGCGGGTTCCCACCGCGAAGAACACCAGTTCGCCGGTGACCCCGAGGTCGGCTGCGGCCACGGCAAGATCATCCTCTTCGGCGAGCACGCGGTGGTCTACGGCAAGCGCGCCATCGCGGCGCCGGTGCCGCTGGCGGTGCATTCCAAGGTGGTCGACACCGACGACGGCGTGTGGATCGTGATGCCGCGTTGGGGTGTCGAGCAGAGGCTGCACGACAACCCCAGAAACCGCAGCTCGATCGAGGAAACCGGCGCCCTCATCCTCGACGAGCTCGGTCTGAAAGACCGGACCATGAGGATCGAGGTCTTCTCCGAGATCCCCCGCGCTATGGGCCTCGGTGGTTCGGCGGCGTTGGCGGTGGCCATCATTCGCGCCCTCGACGCCCACTACGAGCTCGGGCTCTCGGATGACGACGTCAACCGCTACGCCTACCGCGCCGAACAGGTGGCGCACGGTACGCCGTCGGGGATCGACAACACGGTCGCGACCTTTGGCCGGCCGATCCTCTACCGCGCCGGCACGCCGCCCGAGATCGAGGATCTGTACTTCGCGCAGCCGATTCGATTCGTCATCGGTATCACCGGCGCGGAAAGCCTGACCGCCAGAACGGTGGCGCGGGTGCGCGCCGCGCGGGAAAAGAACCGCCCGGTCATCGACCGGGTCTTCAGGGGCATCGACGCCCTGACGGGACAGGCCCTGGCGGCCATCAAGCGGTATGACCTCGAACGCCTCGGCGATTTGATGAATGTCTGCCACGGTCTCCTCAACAGCCTCCAGGTTTCGAGCTGGGAGCTCGAGGAGCTTATCCAGATCGCTCGTGAGCACGGCGCGCTCGGCGCCAAGCTGACCGGCGGCGGTGGCGGCGGGTCGATGATCGCGCTCTGCCCCGACAATGCGGAGCAGGTGATCCAGGCAATGAATGCCGGCGGTTATCAGGCCTTCGAGGTTTCGGTCGGCTGATCCGGTTTCCCCGCAGGGCACGCCAGCGCTCCTCGGCTCCGCTCGACCGATCGGGTGGTAACGGTGTACCCTTCTCGGCAGAGAAACGAGGAGGACAGCATGCGGGTCGAGAAACCCAACCGGGTCAGCCGGAGCTTTACCCAACAATTGTGCGCGCCGCCGCCGGCGGTCTTCGAGCTGCTGTGTCCGGTGCGTGAGACCGAGTGGGTTAACGACTGGCGGCCCAAGCTGGTGCTGTCGGACTCCGGATTGGCCGAGCCGGGTTGCGTCTTCATCACCCCGGGGATCCCGGAGGACGCACTGTGGCTGATGACGGTCCATGACCCGGTCGAGCACCGGCTCGAGATCATCAAGGTCATTCCAGGGGTGGTGGTGGGACGGATCTCGATCGAGCTCGCCCCCGCCGGTGATGATGGCTCGACCGCCGACATCACCTACGCCTACACCTCGCTGTCGGACCACGGCGACCGGGCGCTCGGTGAGTTCAGCAAAAAGCACTTCAACAGCTTCATGAAGACCTGGGAAAAAGAGCTCAATTACTTTCTGCGCACCGGCGCCAGGCTCGGGGCGCCCGAGCCGGCGCCGGAGACGTGATCGTGGTGACTCGATTTCCCGAATCCGGGAACACCAGAAAAGGGGAAAAGGGGAAAAGGGGAAAAGGGGATATGGCTGGGTGCGCTGTCTCCTCTGCTCCTTTTCCCCTCTGCCCCTTTTCTTTGAAAACGTTCTAACGTTTCAACGCCCTCCCGGCATCAGCAACAGCACACCGATGACCACCAACGCGGCGCTCACCAGTCGACGGAAGGTGGCCTCCCCGATGCGAAGATGAATGCTGTTGCCGATCAGCGCACCGAGGATCACCGCGGGTAGGACCGCCAGCGCCGACCACATCCGCGGTGCGGTGATGAGCCCGAAGACGGCATAGGACGGCACCCGAACCGTGGTCATGAGCAGAAAGACGGCCATGAGGTTGCCGCGGAATGCGGCCTTCTCCATCCCCGACAGGCGGTAGTGGAGAATGAGGGGCGGACCGCCGGTGCCGAAAAGACCGGTGAGAATCCCTGACGCCAGACCGACGATGGGTGCAAGCCAACCCGCTGGGCGTCGGTCGGTCGGGCCGTCGAGAACGAGAAAGGCGGCCCCGACGACGACCAGAAACACACCGAGGGCCGTGAGCAGCAGGCCTGCGTTCGCCCAACGCAGGAGCCAGGTCCCGAGAGGAATACCGAGGGCCACGCCGGCAAAGATGACGAGAACGCCGCGCCACGAGATGCTCCGCCACGAGTTGCGCACGACCCAGATCTCTGCCGGCAGATTGATCAGAAGCAGGATCACGACCACGTCCCGCAGCTCAGGCATCAGAAGGGCCAGCAACCCGACGGCGATGAGACCGGCGCCGAAGCCGAGGAGTACGTACACCGCTTCCGCCGCCGCCAGGATCAGGCATGCGGCCAGGAATTGGGGCGCCGATTCAAAGACGGTTTCGATGCCGGGCATCAACTGTCAGTGTACTCTTTCGTGTGAGAAGCGACTGTCGGGTCGGGGAGTGAAGTGAATGGCCAGCCTGCATATCTCACCACGTCGCGTGACGAGGCGCGGGAGATGGTGTGAGATGTGGTGTTTGCGACTTGAGGGCGGCGGAGGCGCACTTGATGGTACGTTGAGCAGCCCGATGAGAGCAAACGCCGCAGATTGCGACAGATCGCGCGCCGCAGTAGCGAGGTGGTGAGATATGCAGGCGAGGTTCGAGCTCAACGCGATCGTCCAGCAGCGGATCGAGGTGGCACCGGGACTGATGGTGATCCGGGTGGTGCCCGACGGGTGGGAGTTGCCCGAGTTCACGCCGGGCCAGTTCGCGGTCCTCGGGCTGCCGCCGGAAGCTCCCCGTTGTGAGATCGCCGATGCGGACGAAGAGCCGCTGAAACCGGGTGTGCTCATCCGCCGTGCCTACTCGATCGCCTCATCATCGGTCGCGCGCTCCCACCTCGAGCTCTTTGTAACGCTGGTCCGCTCTGGCGCGTTGACTCCGCGTCTCTTTGCCCTCGAGCCCGGGGACCGTGTGTGGCTGGGGCCGAAGATCACCGGCCGCTTCACCCTCGATGAGGCGCCGGCCGATGCGCACCTGGTGCTGGTCGCCACCGGAACCGGGTTGGCGCCGTACATGAGCATGCTGCGGACGATGCTGCCCACGGACGGCGAGCGGCGGATCGCGGTCCTTCTCGGGGCCCGGCACTCCTGGGACCTCGGCTACCAATCCGAGCTCCTGACGATGATCCGCCGTTGCCCGGGCCTCGTTTATCTGCCGGTCATCAGCCGTCCGGCCGAGGAACCGGTGGCGTGGGGCGGCGCCTCGGGATATGTCCAGGACCTGTGGCGGGAGGGCCGCGTGGAGCAGGCCTGGGGTTTCCGGCCGACACCCGCGAACACCAGGATCCTGCTCTGCGGAAACCCGGCGATGATCGAGGACATGGTCGCGCTCCTCGCCGAGGAAGGCTACCGCGAACACAGCCGGAAGGAGCCTGGCGAGATCTACGTCGAGCGTTACTGGTAATCGTAGTTGAAAGGTAAAACGTTGGAACGTTAGAACGTTAGAACGTCGAGTTATGCCATGTCGAGCAGGGCTGCGACCGTCTTTTCAATGCCTACCGCCGCCTCGGAGATGCTTCCGGCAAGCATGTAGGCGGGCGATGTGACCAGCTTGCGGTCGTGGTCGACGACGAGCTCGGTCACCGGGCAGGCGACGTGGGCGGCCCCCATCCGCTCGAGGGCGCCCGCGGTGTCGGCGTCGGTGCCGATCGTGAGCTCGGGCCGCTCGTCGCCGAGGACCCTGGCGATCAGCGCCGGCGCGATGCACACCGCCGCCACCGGCTTGCCCTGCTCATGGACCGCGCGGACCAGCGCCGCCACGCCGGGATCGACCTCGCAGTCGGCGCCGCGGACGGCAAAGTCGCAGAGGTTCTTCGCGGCGCCGAAGCCGCCCGGAAGGATGAGCGCGTCGAGCTCGCCGGCATCGACCGCCGCGACGTCACGGATCTTTCCCCGGGCGATGCGCGCCGATTCCACCAGCACATTTCGGGTGGTGTCATTTTCGACCTCGCCGCTGAGGTGGTTGACGACGTGCAGCTGTGGTCGGTCGGGCGCGCAGATGACCGCCTCCGCGCCGAGCCGATCGATCGCCAACAGGGTGATCACCGACTCGTGGATCTCGGCGCCGTCATAGACCCCGCAGCCGGAAAGGACAACCCCGACTTTCTTGCCCATGGGAGGCCTCCTTCTCAGAAACTCGAGCCGCCATTGTAGCCCGCGCGCTGCCTATCTCTTCCTCGGAGGAATGATGAAGATCGGCGGCGAGCCGCCCTCGCACGGGTAGCTGTCTTCCGTTTCCGGATCGAAACACTCGACGAAGTATCTGACGATGACGGTTTGATCCCCATTCGGGTAATCCTCAGGCACGGTGATCGACGCGGGAGTGTTCCGGTTGGCCGGAATCTGAAGAACGACGGTATTGCCGATGACTCCATCGAACTTCGGATCGATGAGATCCCGGTTCTTGGCCGCGATCGCGGAGTCCGTGATGGAGATCGTCGCGTCCCCGCCGACTGTCGAAAGGACCAGTTGCTGGCAATGGTGGACGACGACCGGCATGGCTCGGGGCCTGGTTCGTGAATCGATCGTGATCTCCTGCGTGGCCGGATGCCGCGAGTAGATCTCACACAGAACCTTGGCGTCCGAGGCGCCGTCCTCCGGTCCACTGGCCCAGGCCGCGGGGATTGTTGCGAATAGAAGCGCGACGGTCAGCGACACCATTTTTCCGTATCCTTTCATGTCTACCTCCGTGCCCGGCTGGGCGGGCTGTTGTCGAGCTGCAAAGGGTCGGGGCTCACGGCCCATGATCGTCCGAGTCGCCATCCTCGTCGGCCTCCGGGACGCCGGTGCTTGCCACCACGACCGGATATCCTGGGTCCTCGCGAAGAGCTGCGAAACCGTCATATCCCTCGACCACCTGGAGCGGGTAGCCCGCCTCGAGAGTGCGCCCGAGCCAGATGAGGGCGTCACCTCGTTCACCGAGCTCCTCGTACAACGCCGTCAGGTCGAACATGAGGGGGGCATCAGAGACGCCGAGCTCGAGGACTCTTCTGAGGATGTCATAGGCCGCCGCCTCGTCATCGAGTTGCACCTTGAAGGAGGCAAGGTCGATGAGGAGCTTGACGTTGTCCGGCGTCCGCTCGAGCTCCGCGGTGACGAGCTCTTCGGCCCTCTGGTAGGCGGAGCGGGCACCCTGCGGATCATCGGCACAGCGGAAAGCCTCGCCGAGGTTGTTCCACACGGCGTAGGCGTTCTGGTCGATCTCGAGCGCCAGCCCATAGAGCCCGGCCGCCCGGGCACAGTTGTTTTCGTAGTACTCGAGCGTCGCGAGGTTCGAGAGCGCCCAGTAGCTGGGTCCCGATCCCCACCGCCCGCTCGAGATTCTCCCGAGCCGCCTCCCAGTCGCCGGCGTAGAGGAAGCTGCCCCCGAGCGAGGAGTAGCCGATGCTCGAGTCCGGATTGAGCTCGATGACCCGCCGGAAGTGCAACGCCGCGCGCCCCCAGTCGCCGCGTTCGAAGGCCAGCCGGCCGAGCTCGAGAGAGGTCCCCCAGTCATCGGCGCCGGTCCGAACCGCTCGGTCGAGCGTCTCCTCCGCCTGCTCCGGGTCTCCGGTCGCCCGGTAGGCGTCGGCCAGAGAGGCGTAGGCTCGCAGGTTGAGCGGGTCAAGAGTGATCGCCCGCTGCAAATGCTCGATGGCGGTTTCGTAGGAGGCGGCGTCGAGGGCGAAGACCCCGGCGGCGAGATGAGCGTCTGGCAGATCAGGCGCCACGTCGAGCGCCCGTCCGGCGTAGGTCGCGCCGTGCTCGAGCCAGATCGGGTCCTCGCTGAGCCCGAAGCGCTCGTGACACGCGTGGGCCAGGGAGACCATGGCCTCGGCGAAGTCGGGATCGAGCTCGAGGGCCTGCCGGTAAAGGGCCATAGCCTGGGTGAGCTGGTTTTCAGACGGATCACCCGAGACGCGTCCGCGGGCCTCGAGAAAGAGGTCGGCGGCCTCGGCGCTACTGGTGCCGCCGACCCGCATCGCCCGGCGCTCGGCCGCACCGAGCTCGATGTCGAGCATTTCCTCGACCACGGACACTACCTGGTCCTGGAGCACGAAGTCGGCGGTCCTCTCGGTCGTGATGGTCCGCGCGCGCAGCTGCCGGCGCAGGTTCGCGTCCACCAGCTGGAGCGCGATGCGCAAGGTTTCACCGTCGCGCTGGACGCTTCCCGTGAGCACGAGCTCAACGCCGAAAACGCGGTGAGCGTCCTCGGCGCTGCCGACCTTCTGCGCGCGCACCTCGGAGGCGGGCACCACCGACAGCGAGGACCGGAATCTCCGGAGCTCGGTGAGCTTGGCGGTGACGGTGTCGAGGAGCCCCTCGCACACGTGTACCGCCTCATCTTCCTGCGACCGGCAGTCGAAGGGCAGCACCAACAGGTGGCGCGACGGGTTGTCTACGAACCAGGGGGAGAACGTCGCCACGATTGCGACGATGACGACGGCCGCCGCCACCGGCAACACGCGATGAGTCACGAATGTGTGTCGGCGGACCCTGGGTACTGACGGCAGGGTTTGGGTCGCGATATCGGCCGCGGTCGGGTCGCCGCGGAATCGCTTGAGGTCCGCGACCAGTTCGCCGGCGGTCTGGTAACGCTTGCCCGGGTCACGCTTGAGACAGCGGCGTACTATCCGCCCGAGCTCGGCCGGAATCTCGCTGCGCAGGCTTTCGACCGGCGTCGGATCGTGGGCAATGATCGCGAGCAGGATTGCTTGCTCGTGATCGGCCGCGAATGCGCGCCGTCCGCTCAGCATCTCATAAAGCACCACGCCGAGCGCCCACAGGTCACTGCGCCCGTCGACCTCATCGCCGGTCGCCTGCTCCGGCGACATGTAGGCCGGAGTGCCGACCACCGAGCCCTCGCGGGTGACCGCCGCCTCGCCGGCAAGCTTGGCGAGGCCGAAATCCACCACCTTCACCTGGTCGTCGCCGGTGATCAGGATGTTGGCGGGCTTGATGTCGCGGTGGACGATGCCGGCCGCGTGCGCGCTGCTGAGGGCTTCCCCGATCTGGATGGCAATGGCGACCGCCTCGTCGATCGGCATGGTGCCGCGCTGGATCCGCTGTTTGAGGGTGTCACCGGGACAGTAGGCCATGGCGATGAAGAGCTGGCCCTCGGGCGTCTCACCGACATCGTAAATGGTGCAGATGTGGGGGTGGTCGAGGGCCGAGGCTGCCCGCGCCTCGCGCGAAAAACGTTCGCGGAGCAAAGGCTCCTGACT
Source organism: Candidatus Sulfomarinibacteraceae bacterium (assembly GCA_963733915.1). Taxonomy (GTDB): domain Bacteria; phylum Acidobacteriota; class Thermoanaerobaculia; order Thermoanaerobaculales; family Sulfomarinibacteraceae; genus Sulfomarinibacter. Next base: position 218,403 of record CAVTEP010000009.1, on the reverse strand, counting down.
CCACTCGATGGGCAGGAACTTGAGCGCGACCGTGCGGTCGAGGCGGGTGTCCTGAGCGCGGTATACGAGACCCATACCACCGCCGCCGAGTCGCTCGGTGATCCGGTAATGGGAAACCGTTTGACCGATCACGCCGCCCCCGTTTCGAAGCTGTTCTCGGAGGTGAGCCCGTTGCGTCGTCGGCTACGGGCGCTCGCCATGACCCGCAGCCCTCCAGGCCGGCGTGCCGTGGCCCTCCAGTCCACTCGGGTTCCTGGGCGTCATTGTACACAAGCGTCGTCGAGCGCGGGGCGTGTACCCTTGAGACCGATGCGGGAGTACCTGATCAACGCCGGCTTCGATCTCAGCCTGCGTCCGCGGCGTCATCGCTCAGCGGTGGACGGCAGCACCCGCCTGGCCGCCGAGATGCCCTACCATCTTCTCCTGCTCGGCGTCGGCGGGGACAGGGTGCTGGTCGAGAACCAGCCGGACCGGGATTGGCTCGCCTACGTCGAGCGGCTCGGCTTCGGCCGGCCGGCGACCCGGGTGCGGTCGGGCGAACCGCCGGACGCCGAATTCGTGCCCTTCGGATGGAACGACGAGGCGGTGGAACACAACCGTCATTACCTGCGACCCTCGGTCCACCCGCCATTGGAGGTGCTGAGGCGGGTCAACGGGCGGCGCTTTGCGGCCCAGCTCGAGGACGAGATGTTCAGCGTCCGCGAGGTCGTGGGCGTCTTCGACTCCGCCGACGAACTCGAGGCATGGCTCACCAGCCACCGAGACGACGATACGGGGTGGATCCTCAAGTCCGAGCACGGCAATGCCGGGCTCGGGAACCGCCGGCTGCGATCCTGCGCCCTCGACCGCCCGGACCGCGAGTGGCTGCGCCGGCAATTGGCGGAGGATGCCTGGATGCTCGTCGAACGGTGGCGGCGGCGGGTGCTCGACATCGCGGCAGCCTTTACAATCGATCGTGACGGGGGAATGGGCGGCCTCGAGCTCTACGAGGTCGTCAACACCGCCGACGGTGCCTACATCGGCTCGCTCTTCGACCGCGCTTCGGAATCCATCGAAGCGTGGCGCTGCGCACTCATGGACCTGTCCTCCAAGGTCTCGACGAGACTCGCGGAGAACGGATACTTCGGCCCGGTGTGTCTCGACGCCTTTGTCTGGCTGGATGACGGCGAGCGGCGTCTGCGGCCGCTCGCCGACCTCAACGCCCGCCTCCAGGTGTCGGCGCCGATGCTCCGGCTGTGGCAATCCTGGGGTCGCGAGCAGGTACTCTACTGGCGGCTCTTTGCGACCCGAAAGCTGCGGCTCCCCACCGATTTTCGGCAGATCGAAGCCGTCCTCGGGGACGATGCCTTTGATCCGTCGAGGCGGCGCGGAGTCCTTGTGACCTCTCCGTTGGCGGTCGCAGGGAGGCCCCTGCGGCGGGTCGGCGTGCTGCTGGCGGGCGGTAGCCGGGCGGAGGTCATGGCGATGGATTGTCGGCTGCGAGTACGGTTCGAGCGATGAGCCTCCGGGTTGTAGTCATCGTCGGGCCGACCGCCTGCGGCAAGACCCGGCTCGCGGTCGAGGCGGCCCACCGGCTGGGCTCCGAGATCGTGTCGGCGGATTCGCGCCAGGTCTATCGGGGCCTCGACATCGGCACCGGCAAGGACCTTGACGAGTATCGAAAGGTCGATCCGCCGGTGGCCTACCATCTGATCGACGTCGTCGATCCGGATGAAATCTACACCCTCTACCGCTACCAGCAGGACTGCTACCGCGTCCTGCGGCGGCTCGCGGCCCGCAAGCCGTTTGCGGGTGGGGGAGTGCCGGTCATCATGGTCGGCGGGAGCGGGCTCTACATTGAGGCGGTGATCCGTGACTACCGGCTCGCCGACGTGCCGCGGAACGCCGGGCTCCGCGAGAGATTGAAGGATCTGAGCCGCGACCAGCTGCTCGCGCTGTTCGAAAAAGAAACAGCGGAATCATCCGACGGAGTCGATCTGTCCAACCGCCGCCGGTTGATTCGGGCCCTCGAAATCGCCGAGCACCGCAGGCGGCATCCGGTGCGGTACGGCGAGCACCTCGGGATTCCGAGCAGTTTCTGCGTGTTCGGCCTTCGGGTCGATCGAGGCGAGCTGCGGCACAGGGTCGGCGCCCGCCTGCGGGCGCGGCTGGACGAGGGAATGGTGGACGAGGTGCGGGGACTGCTCGACCGGGGGACTTCTCCGCAGCGGCTCGCGGAGCTCGGGCTCGAGTACCGCGAGGTGGCCGCCTATCTTCGAGGAGAAAAGACGCGAGTGGCCATGATCGCGGATCTCGAAATGGCCATCGGCCGTTTTGCCAAACGTCAGGAGACCTGGTTTCGCGGGATGTCGAGACGGGGGGTACCGATTCGCTGGATCAGGCCGGACGATGTCGCGGCCGTGGTCGCCTCCGGTGGCGCCGATGGTTGACAGGCCATATATTTTTAGGTGGGGACGCGCCCATGGTCAAGACCATTACCGAACTGGCAGCGGAACCGGCCGAATTGCGGATGCGGTTTCAGAATCTGCTGGAACGCGCGGCATCGGTATCGTCATCAGAAACGGCACCGGTTCCCGGGCCGTACCTGACGATCTCACACGAAGCGGGGTCCGGGGGAGCGGAGATCGCGCGCCGGGTCGGCAATCGGCTCGGGTGGTCGGTTCTCGACCGCGAGCTGGTTCACGAGCTGGCACAGCGGCTCAAGCTCGAAACTCGCCTCCTCGATCTCATGGACGAAACCAGGGTGGGGTGGTTCTCCGAAACTTTGCTCAACCTCTTCAACTCCCGTCTGGTCCACCAGGGCTCGTACGTATCGATGCTAAGCCGGCTCATGGCGCTGGCCGCCTTCGAAGGGCGGGTCATCATCGTCGGTCGCGGCGCCAACCTGGTGCTGCCTCCCGACGGCGGCCTTCGCGTCAGGGTGTTTGCACCCCGTGCCGTGCGTCTCGCGGTGCTCGCCGAGCGAGAAGGCCTGGACCCAAAGGATGCTGGTGTGCGGCTCGACGAGCTCGACGCCAGCCGCGCCGATTTCATACGCCGGCACTTTCACGCCGACCCGCGCGACACGGCTTCCTACGATCTTTTGGTCGACAGCGCCCGCTTCGGTCTCGGCGGGGCTGTGGACCTGATCCGTCGTGCCCTCGAGCTCCGCGGTCTGATCGAGTGATCTCTGCGCAACCGTCAGTTCACGGCGAGCGGCTGGCTGAGGGTGAAGAGGCCGATCTTCGCCCAGAATCGCTCGCCGTCATCGGTGATCAGCTCGTAGCTGCCCTCCATGGTGCCGAAGGGCGTGGCCAGGGGACAGAACGATGTGTACTCGAAGGACTCTCCGGGCGAGAGGTGTGGCTGTTCGCCGATTACACCGGGTCCCCGCACCTCCTCGACCACACCATGGGCGTCGGTAATCACCCAGTGCCGGTTCAAAAGCTGGACCGCCTCCTTCCCACGGTTCGAAATGTGGATCCGATAGGAGAAAAACCAGCGGCCCTCCGCCGGGCGCGACCGCTCGGGCACATAGCTCGCATAGACCTTGACAACCACGCCCCGGGTCGTCGCTTCAGAGTCAGCCATCTCCCGATACCCTCCGCGTCCGCTCGCAGGCTCAAACCGCGAACGGTGCTCTCAGATTCCCGAAAGGTTCAATCGCCGCGGCGCCGCGGCTCGACGGGCGGAGGTTGCGTGCCAACCTTTTCCATGGCAGAGGCATCTCAGTTGATGTGGAAACGATGGCAATCTCACAGGCCGCGCCGATCGAAGGGCGTGGCGTGGTGACCGGCGTAGCCCGCGACGGCGATCCGAGCGAGCTCGATCTCGCGAAGCAGGCCGCGCGGGGCGACGTCACCGCCTTCGAGGAGCTGTACCGGAAGAACGCGGGCCGGATCTACCTCCTCTGTCTGAGAATGTGCGCCGATCCGGCGCTCGCCGAGGAGATGGCGCAGGAGGCGTTTCTTCGAGCCTGGCAGAAGCTGGGTTCGTTTCGCGGCGACAGCGCCTTTTCGACCTGGCTCCACCGGGTGACGGTCAACGTCGTGCTCGGCCATCGCCGCAACACCGCGAGGAAAGCGGCGGGGGTCACATCGGTCGGCGACGAGCACCTGAGGGATCACCCGTCGCCGCATAGGTCGCCGGGGCAGATTCTCGATCTCGAGCGCTCGATCGCATCCTTGCCGGAGGGCGCACGGACGGTATTTGTGCTGCACGACGTGGAGGGCTATCGGCACCGGGAGATCGCCGGCCTGACCGGGCTCGCGGTCGGCACGTCGAAGGCCCAGCTCCACCGCGCGCGGCAACTACTGCGAAAGGCGATGACATCATGAATTGCACCGAGGTTTCCGATCGTTGCGACCGCTACCTGGATGGTCGGCTCGACGCCCGTGAGGCCGAAGCGGTACGCGTCCATATCGCGGACTGCCGGTCGTGTGCCGATGAGCTGGGCTTCCTCCGCGGGCTGCGAGCACAGGCGGAATCGCTGCCGCGGACCCTCGATCCGCCGCGCGACCTCTGGCCCGGCATCGCCGAACGCATCGCCGATGCCACCGTGGTGCGGGGCCGATTCATCCGTCGCGTGCTCCTGGTCGCGGCTGCCGCGACCCTCGTCGCCGGATCGGTGGTGACGTCCTACTTGATGGGGAGACAGGCGGCGGTGACGGCGGCGGTTCAGGTCCCGACGCCCGACGTCGGGCTCTCCGACCTGGTCCTGGTCTCGCTAGCCGGGCTCGGTGTGGACAATTACGGCGCCGGCCGCGCCGAGCTCCTCGATGCGTTGGCGGCTCGTCAGCACGAGCTGTCGCCGGAAACCATGGAGGTGGTGCGGGAGAACCTGCAGGTCATCGACCAGGCGATGAACAGCATCGCCACGGCGCTCGGTGAGGACCCCGGGAACCAGCTCTTGATGCGGCAGCTGGCCGACACCTATCGGCGTCAGGTCGATCTGCTCCAGCGGGCCGTGCGGCTGCCGTCCGAAATCTGACAACGAATAACCCGAATACCGGGACTGGAGGTAATTATGGAAAGGATCATGAAGCACACTGTCGTCGCGATGACTCTGCTGTTGGCGGTTGGCGGCGCGTGGGCGGCGCAACAGGTCAGCGAGACCTACCCGGTGGCTGCCGGCGGCGAGGTCGATGTCGAGGTCCTGTCGGGCTCGGTGACCGTCGAAACCTGGACCCAGAACCTCGTCGAGGTGACCGGGACCCTCGGCGACGGGGTCGAAAGCCTCGACATCGACGGTGACGAGGACGGGGTCTACATCGAGGTGGAGTACGACGAGGACTATCACGGCAAACAGACCGTCGAAACCGATCTGACGATCCGGGTTCCAGCCGGCGTCGAGCTTTCGATTGAAACCGTGAGCGCCTCGATAACCGTTGCGGGCGTCAAGGGCGGGCTCGACCTCGAGTCGGTCAGTGGCAACATTCAGGTCACCGGGATGCCGGCCGTTCTCGACGTGGAGAACGTCAGTGGCAACATCTCGGTCGAGTCGGCGCCAGGGGAAAGCGAGATCTCATCGGTCAGCGGTCTCATAACGGTCGGAACGGCGGGGGGCGCCCTCAGCGTCGAAAACGTCAGCGGCAAGGTGACGATCAGCGGCGGCTTCCTTGACGACACGGACATCGAGACTGTTTCCGGGGAGATCGTCTGTCACGCGGTGCCCCGCGCCGGTGCCGACATCGACATCAACAGCATGAGTGGCGCCATCACCTTGATGGTCGACGCCGGATTGGTCGCTTCGTACGAGCTCACGACCTTTTCGGGGACGATCAGCAATGCGATCGGGCCCGAGCCTTGGCGCACGAGCAAGTACACCCCGGGCACCGAGCTCCACTTCAACACCGGCACCGGTGGGGCGCGCATCTCGCTCGAGAGCTTCAGCGGTGGTATCAAGCTGGTGACGAAGTAAGCGATCTCGATTTCGAAACCACAGGGCGCGGTCTTCCGCGCCCATTTTCGTGCTGCGCCAGGCCCTGGCCCACCACGAAAAAGGGAAAGCCCGGCAGTCTCCTTTTCCCCTTTTCCCCTTTTCCCCTTTTCCCCTTTCTCCTCTGCCCCCGCCCCCTGCTCCTCGCCGCCGTCCGGGGTAACATAGAAGAGTCCCCCTATCGGTGGACGGGAGGGCCGCATCGTGCGCAAGCAAATGGTGCTCACCGCCTCCGGGCGTGACTGCGTCGGCATCGTCGAAGAGATGACCGAGCTCATCCTGCAGTACGAGGGCAACATCGAGTCCAGCCGGATGGTGCGTCTTGGCGGTGATTTTGCGATGTTGATGTTCGTCACCGCTCCGGAGGAGAAGATCGAGGCGTTGCGCGCATCCCTGGGCGAGGTGCACTACGCCCGTTACGACGTCCACACCCGGCTCAGCGAGGTCGAGGAGCCGGAGGAGAGCAGCGCGGTGCCATGCGCCATCACGGTCCTCGGAGCCGACCATATGGGCATCATCCACCAGGTCGCGCGGTATCTCGCGGAGCAGGGCATCAACCTCGAGACGATGACCACCGAGGTGGTCGCCGCGCCGATGAGCGGCACACCGCTCTTCACCATGTCGGCCGTGGTGCGGGTCCCACCCCAGCTCGCGGTCGACGATCTCCGTGAAGCGCTGGAGTATATCGGCGACGAGGTCGGCGCCGATACCAAGGTCTTCCCGCACGTCGACGAGGAATGATCGTCAATCTTCAATTTTCAATTCTCAATTTTGAATTCCCCTCCATCCGCCCCTGAGCTCGGGGAGGGCGGGCGGGAACTAAGGTCAATTTTCAATTTTCAGTTCTCAATTTTAAATCACCCTCAATCCGCCCCTGAGCTCGGGGAAGGCGGGCGGGAATTAGGAATTGAGAATTGAGAACTGAGAATCCTGGTCTCAGTACGCAAACGGATCCTCGCCGGCCGCCCAGTCTTCGATCGGCGCCGGCGTCTCCTCGATCATCGCCGGTGCGTCCTCGGCGGGCGTCGCCGAGCCAGCCGTCTTCTTCCGTGACCGTCGAGGCCGCCGCCGCCTTTTCTTGGCCGCCGGCTTGGGCTCCTCACCGCCGGACCCGTCTGCCGGGACCGTCTCCAACCCGGCGGCGTCTTCGTGTCCATCGGTTGTAGCGGGCGCCGCCGCCTCGGCTGGAGCGTCGCCGTTGGCTCCGGCGCTGACGCCGGAGTTTTTCTTTCGCCTGCGGCCGCCGCGGCGCCGGCGCCGGGACTTGTCTTTTTCGAGAGCCGGCCTCTCCTCGCCGTCGGCCTTGCGCTTGGCGGCTGCCTGGCCGATATCGACGACCGGCGGCTCGTCGCGACGGCTCGGCCCGGCGACGCCGTCGGCGAGGTCGGCCGCACTCACCGCCGCGCCGGCCGGCCGCTCCTCGCCTTTGGAACGCTCGCGCCACTCGACGTGCTCCTCCGCGCGGTGCAGGCCCGAAGCGGCGATGATCTCGATCTCGATGTCGAACTCCCGTTCGAGCGCCGCGAGCTCCTGCCGGCGCTCGTTCTGGATGGCGTCGGCGAGCTCGGGGTGGAGCTCGACCCGGACCCCGCCGAGACGGCCGGTAACGGCCCTGGTTTCGATGCGGCGAACGATGTTGAGGCCGACGAGCTCGTGGCTGGCGATGCTGCCGCTGCCGCTGCAGGTCGGGCAGGGACGGTAGGTGCGGAGCTGGAGGGCCTTCTTGAGCCGTTGGCGGTTGATCTCGAGCAAGCCGTTGGGAGAGATGCGACCGACGGTGAAACGGGCCTTGTCGTCCTTCATGGCGTCGCGCATGGTCTTTTCGACCTCGCGCTGGTTTTTTGCCGACCGCATATCGATGAAATCGACGACCACCAGACCGCCGATGTCGCGCAGACGGAGCTGGCGCGCGACCTCGCGCGCCGCCTCGAGGTTGATCTTGTAGGCGGTCTCCTCCTGGCTGCCGCCGCGCGTCGCACGACCGGAGTTGACGTCGATCGCGGTCAACGCCTCGGTGCCGTCGATGACGATCGAGCCGCCCGACGGCAGGCCGACCCTGCGCTGGTAGATGCGGTCGATCTGGTCCTCGAGCTCGTAGCGGCTGAACAGCGGCATCCGCTCGGCGTAGCGGACGAGCCGGTTTCCGGAACGCGGCATGAAGGTCTGCATGTAGCCCTGCGCCTTTTCGAAGGCGGTGTCGTCGTCGACCAGGACCTCTGAGATGCTGCTGTCGAGGGCATCGCGAAGGGCCTGGACGATCAGGTCCTGATCGCTGTAGAGGAGACGCGGGCCCTTGCCGCTCGAGGCCTCCTTGCGGATCTTCTTCCACAGCCGGAGGAGGGCGGTGAGATCCCGGTTGAGGGTCTTCTGGGGTTGGTCGAGAGCGTTGGTGCGGAGGATGACCCCAAAGCCCTCGGGCAGGTCGAGCTTGGCGACCCGGTCTTTGACCGCCTGCCGTTCGTCGTCCTCGGCCTTTCGCGAAACGCCGCGGACATCGTCATAGGGCATCAGAACGAGGTAGCGCCCGGCGATGCTGACGTTGGTGGTCAAAAGACCGCCCTTGTGTCCGACGCCGTCGCGCACGACCTGGACCAGGATCGATTGCCCGCGCTGGAGAACGCGGTCGACCCGCTGGTGCTTGCCGCCGCCTTCGGCCTTCTTGGCATAGGCGGACGGGACGACGTCGTCCGCACGCAGCAGACCGTCCCGGTCCTCGCCGAAGTCGACAAATGCGGCGTCGAGGGAGTTCTGGACGTTGGCGACGACGCCGCGGTAGATGTTGCCGCGGCACAATCCGGACTCGGTGGCGGCGACCTCGTACTGATCGAGAACCGTGCCCGAGACGATGGCGATGCGCACCTCTTCGGGGCGTTGGGCGTTGATGAGCATGCGTCGGGTCACGACGTCTCCAATGACTTCAATTCAGACGGATGAGCGGCCGGATTTCAGCGGAAACGACCTCTCATCGCGCGCCCAGGGTACCATAAGTTGCCGTTTTTGATAGATTTCGAAGCGCGTGCCCGTGCTCGTCTCCGTCTCCCTGCCCGATAGGCTATGGGGCCGTGGGGCTATGAGGCTATGAGGGCCGCCCGCCCCGAGGAGGCAGAGGGGCAAAGGAGAACGGGAGAAAGGGGGACCACCCATCCCTCCATGCATCCGTTGGTCATGTCCGATAGTCCGGCGGGTAGGACCGGAGGCAGCGGCTGGAGACCGCGCCAGGGGCAGTCCACAGCGTCAGCACCCGGACGGATCGGCGCTTGACATCGGCTGCCCACCGGCCACCTCTCGCACTGAACGACCCGGAGGCGGCCATACCGTCGTCACGACCCCTGCTCGCTGCCCCCGGACGCTGCTCTCCGTCCCTGCCGCTGTGGTCGGCCGCTGCCTCTGTCGCTGGATCTGCTGATCGATACTTCAAACCTCGATCTCAAGCAATTCCGGATGAGCTAACGTCGGATCAGCACCGATAGAGGACGGCGCCCCAGTTGAGCCCGCTGCCGAGGCCGACGAAGGCGACCAGGTCGCCGGGTTTTGCCCGTCCCTGCTCGAGGGCCTCGTGGAAGGCGATGGGGATGGTGCCGGCGGTTGTGTTGCCATAGCGCTGGATGTTGTTGAAGACCTTGTCGTCGGGCAGACCGAGGCGCTTCTGGACGCCCTCGTTGATGCGTAGATTGGCCTGGTGCATGATCACCAGATCGAGGTCGTCGAGGCCGAGGCCGTTGCGTTCGAGAATTTCCAGTGTGACCTGCGGCATGAAGGTGACCGCGAGAGCGTAGACCTTGCGGCCCTCGACGATCGGCACGACGTCACCGGAATCGATCATCTCGTGCCGGATATACGGACGGAAGGCGCTGCCGCTGGCCTTGGTCCACAGTCGCTCGGCCTCGTCGCCGTTGGTGTGGAGCAGACAATCGACGACGCCTCGGTCGCCGTCGTCGCGAGCCTCGACCACAACCGCGCCGGCGCCGTCGCCAAAGAGCACGACCCGGTCGCGGGTTGCGGTGTTGATTTCCTGCTCCTCAGCCGACACCGGCGCGTCCGACTCACCGAGGACGGCGTCCCAGGTCGCTTTTTTCCAGGGGATCAACGACGCGTGCGCCTCGGCGCCGACGACCAGCACCCGCCGGTACTGTCCGGAACGGATCAGGGCGTCGGCAAGCTGCAAGGCATAGACAAAACCCGCGCATTGCTGGCGGATGTCGAGGCACGGCACCTGGTCGAGACCGAGCTTGCGCTGGAGAAACGGCGCCGACCCGGGGAAAAAGTAATCGGCGGTCATGGTCGCGAAAATTACATAGTCGATATCGGCCGGCTGGAGGCCGGCGTTGGCGATGGCTTGCCTGGCGGCCGGCACCGCGAGGTCAGAGGAGGCCTGATCCGGGCTCGCGTAATGGCGCTCGACGATTCCGGTTCGCACCTGGATCCACTCGTCGGAGGTGTCCATCACGCGGGCGAGGGCGTGATTGTCGACGGTCGATGGCGGGATGTATATACCGGTTCCGGTGATCACGGAGCGCATTGGCCCCTCCTTCGCCCGCAAATATAGCTCACGCACACGCAGTCGAGGTGTCAGCGCCAGCGAATGCTCACGAACTCGCCGAGCGGATAGTCTTTGAGCGGCCGCTGCGGTTTCCAGTCGACCTTCCGATAGGTGCCGAGTAGGCGGTCCCAGAGGCTGAGTCCGATACCGAAGTTGTGGTGCCACATGTTTTCGCGGTGATGGAGGAAGTGGATCGGGGCGCCGAGCCAGAACGCGAGATCGGGCTTCTCGTGCTGGATCTGGTGCGCATAGGCGGCAAAGGCGGCGTAGCCGATGATGCCGAGGGCAAAGCCGATCCCGGCCTGCACCGAGACCACGAAACCCACCCAGACGATGAGCAGGCCGGGCAGCGAGTAGTCGCTGAACTCGCCCCACCAACCCTGCGCCTCGAAATTGCGGTGGTGCTTGGCGTGGCGCTTGCCCATGAACCTGCCCAGGTGCATGAGTCGGTGGACCGTGTACTCGACGAACGAGCCGAACAGAAATCCGATGACGAGGGCGGTGCTGAAGTCGAGCGCTGCGTTGGTTTGAATCACTGATGCCTCCCGCACGGCATTGACCGGCGGGATTATAAACCCTCCACCATCCCGGATGCAGGATGCAGGGTGCGCTCTGCATCCTGTATCCGGGATGGTGGGAGGACGGGTGCGTGGTATCTTTCGGGGCGATGGCGGACGGCGTCCGAATCTCGTTTTCCGACGTGGCCAAACGCTACGACCTGCGGGTGGTGTTCCGCTCGGTCTCGGGTGAGGCCGTGCCGGGGGAAGTGCTGGTCATCACCGGGCCTAACGGCGCCGGGAAGTCGACCCTCCTCGCCATTCTCTGCGGTCTGCTGCGGCCGACGCGGGGCGCAGTGCAACACGCCAGGGGCAAGGACGAAATCGAGCGGGGAGCCTGGCGCCGCCACCTCGGCGTGGTGGCGCCGGCGATGGCGGTCTACGAGGAGCTCGACGCGATGGAGAACCTGCGCTTCTTCGCCCGGGTCCGGGGCATGGGCGCGGCCGACGAGCGCTGCCGCGAGTGCCTGCGGATGGTCGGGCTCGACCCCGCAAGGAAGACTCTCGTGCGGGGCTATTCGACCGGGATGGCACAGCGGCTCAGAGATCGCGCAGGCGCTGCTCCACGACCCTTCGGTCCTGTTCCTCGACGAGCCGGGTTCGAATCTCGATCCGGGCGGCAAGGACTGGCTTCGCGAGCATCGTTCGGGGGCTGGTTCAGGCCGGCAAGACGGTGGTGCTGGCGACCAACGACCGGGACGAGATGGAGTGGGGGCAGCGCCATGTCGCGCTTGCTGGCTGAGGCGCTGGCCGTCGCCGCCAAGGACCTGCGGGCCGAGTTCCGCACCCGGGTGGCGTTGAACTCGCTCGGTCTGTTCGCGCTGACGGTGCTGGCCGCGGTGTCCTACACCATCGGACCGTACCGGATCGCCGCCGAGGACCGGCCGTTCGTGCTCGCCGTCCTGCTCTGGATCGTGGTCTTCTTCGCCGCCCTCGCCGGTCTCGACCGGTCGTTCGTCAAGGAGGAGGAGAGCCACACTGCGCCGCTGCTGCGGCTCGCGGCGTCTCCGTGGGCGGTGTGGTTCGGAAAGCTCCTGTACAACCTCGTCCTCATCTACCTCCTGATGGCGATGCTGGCGCCGCTGTACTGCATTCTCATGGGGTTTCGGCTGGTCATGGTGAGGGAGTTCGTGCTGCTGCTGGTGGTCGGCGGCTATGCGCTGGCGGTGATCACCACCATGGTGGCCGCCATCATCGCCCGCGCCTTGACCCGCGGCGCGTTGTTTTCGGTGCTCTCGCTGCCGCTCCTTCTGCCGCTCTTGATCTTTCTCATCCAGGGCACGGCCGCGACCGCGGACGGGAGTGCGGAGACGGTGGCCAACGCCTTCCGCGCGGTGATCTCGATGGGCGGCATCATGACCGTCGTAGCGACGGCGCTGTTTCCGGTTGTTTGGAGTGACTGATGCAATTCCTCGGCGCAACCGAGTGTTGGAATCGAGTGATACGGTATCCTTGCCGCGGTTGCGCCGAGGAATTGCGGACTGAGAGTGAGATTCTTGATGCTGGTGTCTAAAACGATGAAATGGGTGCTTCTGGTCTGGTTGGCCGGGGTCATCGTCGCCGCCTTCTTCTACGTCCGGCCGGCGGAGGGCTTTATCGGCGAGTCGTCGAGGATCGTGTTCTTCCACGTTCCGATGGCGTGGATCGCGGTGCTCGCGTTTCTGATTTCGTGCGTCGCCTCGGTCATGTACCTCATACGCAGGGACCCCAGGGACGACATCCGCGCTGCGGTCAGCGCCGGGCTCGGCCTTTTGTTTGCGGTGCTGGCCACGACCACCGGCGCGGTGTTCGCGCGCATCATGTGGAACGCCTACTGGAACTGGGACCCGCGCCAGACCTCGATCACCATCCTGCTCCTGATCTACGCCGCCTATCTCGCGTTGCGCGGCGCCATCGACGACCCCGAACGACGCGCCAGCCTGTCGGCGGTGTACGCGATCCTCGCCTTCGTCACCGTACCCTTTCTGGTGTTCGTCGTGCCGCGGATCTACTGGTCGCTGCACCCGGACACGATCATCAACACCCGCGGCAATGAGTTCGACTCTCGATATACTCAGGTTCTGATGGCCTCGTTGATAGGATTTACGGGTTTGTACGTATGGTTATATACTATCGGCTGCCGGATCGAGGCCATCCGGCAACGGCGCCGTCAGGAGGTGCTGTAAATGTCTGATCTCATGGGAATCATGGTGGTCACCCTGATGATCTGGGTCGGCCTTTTTTCGTATGTCTACCGGCTCGACCGCAAGGTCAGCCGTCTGGAGGATTAGATGAGTGATTCACGACGCCAGCGACGCATCTGGTACGCGGTGGGCGCCGTGTTGGTGGTGGCCTTTCTCGCGTACGGAACGACCTCCTTCAAGTCGAACTTGACACCGTACGTCAGCTTCGAGGAGGCCTCCCGTTCCGGCCGCAAGGTCCAGGTGGCCGGTGGTCTGGTCGAGAACTCGACCAAGTACTTCGACGAGTCGCAGGAGCTGCGGTTTGCGATTGTGGACGAGGACGGCAACACGCTCACGGTGCATTACGACGGGATCAAACCCGGTAACTTCGAGGAGGCGGTGCAGATCGTCGCCGTCGGCAGCTATCAGGAGGGCGTTTTCGAGGCCGAGCAGTTGCTCGTCAAGTGCCCCTCCAAGTACCAGGGCCTCGAGGACGACGTCCGCGAGTACAAGTCCGAGACCTGATCCGGCGGCCCCGAAGGGGCAGTCGTTTTTTGCCTCTCGATCGATCGAATAGGAGATTCCATGTACGTTCCAGGAACCATCCTGATGTGGACGGCGTTGCTCGCCGGCATCGCCTCGACCATCACCTACTGGCTGTCGATTCGCGAGCCCGAACGTTGGCGCGGTCCGGCCCGCCAGAGCTACGTGCTGATGACCGCAGCGATTGTCCTCGGCTCGGCGCTCCTGATGTACCTGCTGGTCACTCATGACTACCGGCTGCACTATGTCTGGGCGTACTCCGACAACCTCCTGCCGCTGCACTATTTGATCTCGACCTTCTGGGGCGGCCAGGAGGGCAGCTTCATGCTTTGGATCTTCTGGGGCGTCCTGCTCGGTCTGCCGTTGATGCGTTTCGCGCGTTCCTACGAGCCGCGGGTGATGGTGATCTACAACCTGACCCTGCTGTCGCTGATCCTGTTGCTCGTAAAGCAGGATCCGTTCCGCTTCCACCAGGGCCTGACTGCGGCGTTGACGCCGATGGACGGACAGGGGCTCAACCCGCTTCTGCAGAACCCGTGGATGGTCATCCACCCGCCGGTCATGTTCATCGGCTACGCGTCGCTCGGCATCCCCTTCGCCTTCGCGATCGCGGCGTTGTGGATGAAGAAGTACGACGAGTGGACCAAGGTCTCGATGCCGTGGGTCCTGCTCTCCCTCGCCACCCTTGGCACCGCCATCATGCTCGGCGGCTACTGGGCGTATGAAACCCTCGGTTGGGGCGGCTACTGGGGCTGGGACCCGGTCGAGAACGCCTCCTTCGTGCCCTGGCTGACGACCCTCGCCCTGACCCACGGCATGCTGTTGCAGCGCGGCCGCGGGCGCTTCCGGCGGCTCAACCTGGTGCTGGCGGTCGCCGCCTTTCTGCTCGTGGTCTACGCCACCTTCCTCACCCGGTCCGGGGTGCTGGCCGACTTCTCGGTCCACTCCTTTGTCGATCTCGGCATCACCGGGCTGCTGGTCTTCAACATGGGCTTCTTCCTTCTCCTGGCGGTCGGGCTGCTGATCTACCGCTGGCGTGAGATCCCCGCCGAGGTCGGCGACGAGCCCTTCATGTCGCGCACCATCTTCTTCGTGGTCGGCATTCTGCTCACCGTGCTCCTCGGGCTGGTGGTGCTCTTCGGCACCTCGGCGCCGTTGATTTCACGGCTCTGGGGCGCGCCGGCGCAGGTCGGCCCGGACTTTTACAACCGGATGGCGTTCTGGCTGGCCGTGGTCTTCGCGCTCTTCCTCGGCGCCACCCCGTTCCTCGGCTGGAGCCGTGCCCGCAAGGGGTGGCAACGCCAGCTCGCGATCACCGTGGCTATTGCAGCTGTGCTGCTGGTGGCGGGGATCGCGTTCGGCCTCACGGGCATACCGGCAATCATCTACGTGGGCGCAGCGCTCTTCAACGTCGTCGCCAATAGCTGGGCGACCTTCGACTACGGAAAGAACGGCCGCTGGCGAATGGCAGGCGGGCCGGTCGCCCACGTCGGTCTCGGTCTGCTGCTGCTCGCGTTCTTGACCACCGGCTGGTTCGGCCGCCAGCACAAGGTACGGCTGGACGAGAACAAACCCGCCGAGGTCCTGGGCTACACCCTGACCTTCCGCGGCGTCGAGAAGCCGAACCCGCAGGCGCGTGACGCCATGGTGGTCGAGGTCACGACTCCGCGCGGTCAGAACTTCATCCTCAAGCCGCGGATGTGGGTCAACCAGAAGACCAACCAGCTGATCGCCAATCCCGACATCAAGGCATTCCTGACCAAGGACCTCTATGTGGCGCCGGTCGAGTTCGAGCCCGGCAAGGAGGCCCCGGTCTCATCCCGGTTGGTGTTGAAAAAGAACGAAACGGTGGCGTTTCGCGATTGGACGCTGGTTTTCAAGAGCTTCGATATGTCGCGCCAGAATGCGGTGCCGGGCGCGCTCACGGTGGGGGTCGTCATCGAGCTCGCGCGCCCGGGCGCGGAGCCGGTCGTGCTCGAGCCCTCGCTGGTCTCGACCAACGAAGGGGTGCAGGCGGTCGCGGTGGAGATCCCCGGGGTGCCGGGCGCCAAGCTGCGCGCGACCGGCATGAGCGTCGATCAGGGCGTGGTACGGGTGGAGCTCGTCGGTCTCGGCGGCGGTATCGGCCGAACCGCTGTTCTGAGCAAGTCAGAGACCCTTTCCTACAAGGACCTCAGAATCACCTTTGACGACTTCGACCTTTCGGACTTCGACCCCGAGGCGGGCCGAATCAACTTCGGCGTGGTGTTCATGGTCGATGTCGCCGGCCAGACGATCGAGGTCGTCCCGACCTTCCGGGGCGGGATGGGATCGGAGCCCGTCGTGACCCCGGCAGAGGTGCCGGGCACCGGCGGGATCACCCTCAGCCCGGGCCGCATCGACGCCGAGGGCGGCACGGTGGAGCTGCAGGTCTACGACCCGGCGCTGGCGTTCGAGGGCAGGACGTCGGCGAGCGTCGTGCTCGACGTCTCGACCAAACCGTTGATCTCGCTGGTCTGGATCGGAACCATCATGGTCGTGGCGGGTATCGCGATGGCGCTCGCCCTCCGACGCAAGGATGTGGCGACGATTCCGGTCGAGGGCTGAGGCCTTCGGCAATTATGAGTTCTTAATTCTCAATTCTTAATTCCCAGCCGCCCTCCCTGAGGAGGAAGAGGGGAAAGGGGAAGAGGGGAGAAGGGGACCCGTCCCTCCCCTTTGCTTCCTTTCTCCTCTGCGCCTTTTCTCCTTTTCTCCTTTTCACGTACGAGGTGGGCGGGGGACAATTCAAAATTGATAATTCAAAATTCAAAATTCCGTTTCGTCACCGCAGCATCTGTAAGATGACGCGGTGACGAAGCGGCAGGTGCTGTTCTGGATCTCCG
Source organism: Candidatus Sulfomarinibacteraceae bacterium (assembly GCA_963733915.1). Taxonomy (GTDB): domain Bacteria; phylum Acidobacteriota; class Thermoanaerobaculia; order Thermoanaerobaculales; family Sulfomarinibacteraceae; genus Sulfomarinibacter. The sequence goes on along the minus strand of CAVTEP010000009.1, from coordinate 201,820 downwards.
TCCTCTACTTCGCCGAAGGACTGCCCTTCGGCGTCGCTTACGATGTGTGGCCGGTGTTCTTCCGTGTCCACGGCGTATCGCTGCGGGAAATCGGGCTCATGAGCCTGCTCTCGCTGCCGTGGACCTGGAAGCTCCTGTGGGCGCCGCTGGTGGACCGGTGGGGCTGCCGCCAGCACTGGATCACCGCCAGCCTCTTCGTGCTCGGCGCCACCACCCTGGCGATCGTGCCCCAGGATGCTTCCAACCCTTCCTTCCTGATGTGGGGCCTGTTGCTGCTCTTTACCACCGCCTCGGCCACCCAGGACATCGCCGTCGACGCCTACGCGGTGGACGTGGCGACGCCACAGACGGTGGGCAGCATCAACGGCGCCCGGGTGTCGGCCGCGCGGGTCGCCATGTTCGTGGGCGGCGGTGGGTTCCTCATCCTGGCCGATGCCACCGGGTGGAAGACGCTGTGGGTCGCCCTGGCGGTGATCCTCTTCGGGCTGGCGGTGGCGGGCTGGACGAGCCCGCGCGTGCCGCTCGACAGCTCGGCCCGGCGCCACGCCATTCGGCCGGTTCTGCGCTGGATCTGCCGCTGGCAGATGGTGCCGGTGTTGCTCTTTGTTCTGCTATTCAAGGTCGGCGACTCGACCCTCGGCCGGATGGTCAAGCCCTTCTGGGTGGACCGCGGCTACTCCCTGACCGAGATCGGGGCCATCTCGGTGACCGTCGGTGCGGTGTTGACGATCCTCGGGGCCCTGGCCGGGGGCTGGATCGTCGACCGCATCGGGATCTTCCGTTCGCTGATCTGGCTCGGTCTCGGCCAGCTGGTGTCGAATCTGGGCTACGTGGTGGTGGCGGCCGTCGCTCTGCCGCGCGAGAGCATCTACGCTGCCTCGATGATCGAGAGCTTCACCCAGGGGCTCGGGACCGCGGCTTTTCTGTCACTCCTCATGAACCTCTGCGACAAGGAGCACGCCGCCACGCAGTACGCCATCCTGTCGGCGCTCTTTGCCCTCACCCGCGATGTCGCGGGCGCCTTTACCGGGATCGGGGTCGAGCAGCTCGGGTATGCCGTCTTCTTCGCCATCACGACGGCACTGGCCCTGCCCGCCCTCGCCCTGCTGCCGTTGATCAAACCGAGGATCCGGGAGAACGCCGGCGCCTCAGCTGCTGACGTGGAGTGACGCCGCCAGGGCCTGTTCCCGGGCCTCTTCTTCGGCGGTGAGTCGGCCGGGCGCAAAGCCGACCCCGAGCTCGGCGGCAAAGGCCTCGACCAGGGTCGCTCCAAGGACCGAGCCTTCGATCTCACGGCCGAGCTCGTCGCGTAGGGTCGTGATCCGGGGACGCAACGACGCGTCGTCGGCGAGCCCCATCGACCCGGCCTGGAGCCGCCCGTCCCAGTCGAGGAGAATGGCGCCGTGCTGGAGGATGGCGCCGCCGTGCGCGCGCATCGCCGAGCCGATGAGCTTGCGGCCGCCCACCACCACCTCGCCGCCCGCAGGTGCTTCGAAACAGGGAACGGTCGTTCGTGGGCTGGGCAGCTCGAGGTTGACGTCGCCGCCGGTGAGCTCGGCGTTGACACCGAGGGCCCGCATCGCGCGTACCAGCGCTCGACAGATCAATCTGTAGGCGTCCTGGAGCCCTCGCGGCAGCGCACCCTCCCCGATCGGCGCGGCGACCGCGTAGGTGAGCTCGAGGTGGTGGAGCAGCGCCCGCCCGCCGGTCGGCCGCCGCACCACGTCGATACCCTCGGCGCGGCAGAAAGCGAGGTCCGCGGCCTCAGTTTTCTGGTGACGGCCGAGGCTCAGACACGGCGGTTCCCAACCGTAGAGACGCAGCGCCGGCGCGCCCGCGCCGTCGGCGACCGCCTCCAGCAACGCGACGTCGCGCGCCATGTTGGCAGCGCCTTGAAGCTCGCCGTCGATCATCAGCCGCCAGGGTCGTTCCATGGCTGCCGAGGGTACCACCACGCGCCGAGTTCACCCCCATGGAGCCCCGCCCTCGGCTGTGGTCGTCAGTCCGTCGTGGCGAGCCTCGCCTCCAACTCGGCCAGCCTTCGGCCAAGTTGTTCGATTTCCGCGTCCCGCTCCTCGAGCCGGGTGGCAAGCGCCTGGATGGCGGCCAGCGCCACGCCGCTCAGGTCCGACAGGGCGATGTGGCGTTGGTCGGCGCCAAGACCGAAAGTGGCCCTGAAGTCCTGTGCGGTCGGGCCCACGTGCCGTGTCCCGGCCGGGTCGTCGGCCAGGCTCCACTCGGCGATGGCCAGGTCAATGATCGCGTCGAGGATCGCGGACGCGTCCACGGCCTCGAAATCCTTCTTCTCAGCGCGATCCGAAACCCCGTTGACCGTGCCGCTGGTGGTGAGGTTGCCCATGGCATCCAGGATCACAAGCTCCTCGCCTTCGGTTGCGGAGGTGCCGATGGTGAAGGTGCCGTCCGCCATCGACGTGAGATACCACTGACCGCCGTCGGTGCGGTCGAGGAGGAGGGTCGACGGTTCGCCGGTGGTCTCGATCTCGAGCTTGGCAGCCGGGCTCCAGGTGCCGATGCCGACCTTACCACCCGCCCTGAGGCTGAGAGTGCTGCTGGGCGTGTTGGGTTGGATGCGAAACGGCATCGCGGATCCATATGTGGCGTCGCGGATGTAGAATTGGGACTCGTTGGCGGCCACGTCCCAAGTCTGCGATACCCACCCCCCGCTGCTGTCCTGCTCGAGACGCACTATCGGCGTGTCGGAATCCTTGATATGGAGCTCGACATAGGGGACCGAGGTGCCGAGACCGACGCGGCCGTAATCCTCCACGTACAGCGAGTTCGCCGGCGCCCCTGCCTCGATCGTAAAAGGCCTCACCCCGCCATCCACATCCCAGACCGTGAAGTAGCTGGCGCCACCGGAGGTCGTGTCATTAATCTGGATCTTCCAGTCGCGGGTGGGGAAACTGCCCGTGCTGGTGTCCTCGAAGCACAGCTGGAGGTTATTCTCCTTGAGCTTTTCGGTGCAATATCCAAACGATTCGCCGTTGATGCAGTCGTAACCAAGACAGAGGCTTCCGGTAATGATGACGTCGTCGTAGTGAAGCACGTCCTTGGTGGTGGTGCTCCCCTCCGGCGCGGTCGAGCCGGCGCCCGTGACGACGCCGTCGGCGATCCGGAAGGAGCCGCTGACCCTGGGCAGTTCGATCACCGGGTCGGCGACGGGACCCGCTCCGTCGGCCGCGGCGCGCAGCAAAACGAGCTGCTGCCGGGCCTCGTCGCTCAGACGAGGCGCAAAGAGAATCTCGTAGGTATAGTCGCCGTCGACAGGCGCCCCGGCCGCCTCGGCCCAGTCTGCCAGTGCCTCGACGTCGACCGAGAGCGGCGATCCCGCGGTGATAGCCCAGCTTGTGATTCCCGCCGGGCCGGAGACGGCGACCACCGCGTGATCGTAGGCAAAGTCCGCCTGCCACGTGATAACGGTCGGCGTCCTGGTCTCCCGTACCTCGGAGGCTCCGGCGGTCACGCTTGTCGCCACGACCAGCACAACGCAGCCTGCAATCCGGATCACGCCGCGAACGGTTGAGAATCGATCCATCATTGACGGCCTCCTTCCCGGGCGGCACCCGGGGCAACTCGTAGAGGTGGGCTCATGGAACAGTCGTCGACCACCGCTCTGTCGACCCCAACTCAAAACCATCGGCGAAAATCAGGCCCGCTGGGGAGCTGACCTGCACATCATCGAACAGCATCTCGAGGGGACCGGTATCTCCGGCGGCGTTTCCGCAGTGCAGTCGCACCTCGACCGATCGCGTGCCGATTCCGGTCACGATGTCCCCTTGAGGCGAAGAATCCCATCCGGTGGAGAAGGTCAAGCGACGTATTTCACCACCGAGGGAGATCCACCGGCAATCCAAACGGTCGCTTTCAAACAGAGCGAGGCGGCAGAATGCCGGCGTGCCCGCCACGATCTTGACCTTGAACGCGATTTGAATTTCCAAACCGGGGGGAAGCGAGGCGAGGCAATATCCTGCAATTGCCTGGGTGCGGTTGCCGGCCAACCCACCGCCGATGCGCAGCGAGCCCGGCGCGCCGGCACCCTCTGCCGGGGCATGGGCCAGCGAGCCGCGCCCCACCAGGTGCCATCCGGCGACCCCGGAATCAAAGCCGCCATCGGGGAGGAGGTCCGAGGCGTACACCCCCACAGGCATCGCAGTGATGAGAACAGGAATTAAGATTGATTTTGAGATTGTGTAATGCACATGAACAAGATAGGTCTCGAACCGCGGATACGCAATCGGCGCTTTTCGCCCTGTTGTTCCGCCTCGGTGGATGTCGTGAAGCTCAGTCCTCGACCCGCACCGACACGACTTTTGACACTCCCGGCTCCTCCATGGTCACGCCGTAGAGCAGATCGGCGCGGGCCATGGTGCGCCGGTTGTGGGTGACGAGGACGAACTGGGTGTGCTCGGTCATGGCGTTGACGAGGTCCGAGAAGCGTTCGACGTTGGCGTCGTCGAGGGGGGCGTCGACCTCGTCGAGGATGCAGAAGGGCGACGGTTTGATGCGGAACAGCGCGAGCAGCAGCGAGAGCGCGGTCAGCGCCTTCTCGCCGCCCGAAAGCAGCTGCACCGACTGGTTCTTCTTGCCGGGCGGTTGGGCGGTGATGTCGATGCCGGACTCCAGGGGATCGTCCTCGTCGACCAGATCGAGGCGGGCCGTACCACCGCCGAAGAGGGTGCTGAAGGTCTCGGCGAAGACCTGGTTGACCTGCTCGAAGGTCGCGACGAAGCGTTCGGTGCAGGTGGCGTCGATCTCCCGGATGGTCTCGTCGAGGGTGCGCAGGGCCTCGACCAGATCCTTGCGCTGGGCGGTGAGGAACTGCGACCGCTCCTCGAGCTCGGCCAGCTCCTTGAGGGCGAGGAGGTTGACCGGACCGAGGCGCTCGATCTTGGCTCGCAGCCCTTCGATGTCAGTACGCAAGGCCTCGGGATCGTCGTCGGGCTCGGGCTCGGCCGCCAACAGCTCGTCGGTCGCCAGACCGAGATCTTCGGCGGCGTGCTCCCGGAGCCGCTCCCACTCCGCCTCGGCCCTGGTCTGCTCGACCTCGACGGCGTGCAACGCCTCGCGCTCGCGATCGTGCGTCTCGCGTCGCGTCCGGACCTCTTTTTCGAGGCCGGCGACATGCTCGGCGATCCCTTCGAGCTTTTCGGCCAGGCGGCGCTCGTGCTCGCGCGCCGCGGCATAGAGCCCCTGTTCTTCGGCGAGCCGGGTGCGGGAGCGAACGACCTCCTCTTCGGTACCCTTCTGCTGGGCGAGGAGACGCTCTCCTTCAGCGTCGAGGGCGCCGACCCGTCCGTCCAAGGAAGCCGCTTCTTCATCGAGTCTCGTCATCTCGGCGCGCGCCGCCTCGACCCGCTCTTCGATCAGGCGCGCCTCGGCCTGCTTGCGGTCGAGCTCGCGCAACGCGTCGGCGTTTTCTTCGCGGCGGCCCGCGAGCCTGGTCGCCGCCTCCTCCACCGCCTGTTCGAGCTCGACGCTCCGCGTGTCGAGCTGCGCGACCTCTTTTTCGACGAGGGTGTGTCGATCTTCGATCTCGAGCGCGAGCTTGCGGCTCCGCTCCTCCTCGGCGGTCAGCGCATCGAGCTCGCGCTCGACCCGCCCGAGGTCCTGCACCAACGAATCCTCGATAGCGGTGGTCCGGGCCCGTTCCTGTTCGGCGTTGACGACCTCGGCGTCGAGGGCGTCGAGGTCGCCGGACCGGCTCTCGAGGTGATCCGCCGCCGCCCGGTGGCGCCCATTCAGATCCTCGGTGCGTACGGCCAGATTCTTGATCTCCGCCGCCAGCTTCTCGGCCATCCCGCGGAGCTGGAGGGCGCCGGGGTGACGGTCGCCCCTGGTGGTGGGTTCGAGAACGCGGCCGTGCCGCATGACGCCGTCACCGCAGAGGATGATGGCGTCCGGCAGCTCGTCGGCGAGCTCCCGCGCCCGCTCGGGATCGTTGCAGCGGAGGGTGTGGGGCAGCGCCCGCGCCAGCCAGCTCAGGTGCTCGGGAGAGATGCCGGCCTCGAGCAGCAAATCGTCGGCGCCGGCCGGGGTGCGGCGCTCCGGTGGTGGTGGGGCCTTGGCCGCGGCGACCAGCCGGATCCGTCCCTCGACGCCGGCCAGCGCCCCGATCTGCTCGGCCGAGAGACCGTCTGTTCGGACCACCGGCAATTCGAGCCATTCCCGCCACACGCGATCGAAAACCGGCGCGAGATCCGCCGCCGGATGGAGATAGTCACCGAGCTGACCGGCGATCTGATCGGACGGCATCAATCCGCTCAGATGCCCGGTGGCGGCGGCGTGGCGGGCGAGCTCGCGCTCGACCCCCTGCAAACGGTGGCGCAGCTCCCACAGGCTGTGCCCCAGCGATTCGGCTTCCTGCTTGGTGGTCGTGGCCTCTTCACGGAGACGCGCGCGTTCGTCCGACAGCTGCCGCCGCCGGGCCGCGAGCTCCTCCGCGATCTTGGCGGCCGACCGGCTGCGTTCGGCCGCTGCGCCAACGCTTTCACCGAGCTCCTTGCGCCGGGCCTCGAGGCGACCGCGTTCCTGGTCGAGCTGGCCGAGAGCGTAGCTGAGACGGTCCCGCTCACGCTCATAATCACCGAGGCGGTTCCGGCTGCCGGTCAGGGTGGAGATCGTCCGCAACAGATCCTGGCGCTTCTGCCCGGCGAGATTTTCTGCATCGGCGCGGTTGGCGTCCGCCGCCCGGTACGCCTCCTCGGCTTCGCGTACGCCCTGCCTGACGGTCTCGAGTGTGGACTGCAGGGCTTCGAGTCGATGGCGGGAGTCGGCGATTCGGCCGTCGAGCGCGGCCCTGGCCGACCGCGAGCTGGCGGATTCGTTGCGCGCGTGGTCGAGGGACGCGCGGAGGTTTTCGAGCAGATCGGCGGAGCGTTCGAGGAAGGCCTCGAGGCGTTCCCGGGAACCGAGGAGCTTCGCCACCTCGTCACGGGCCACGTCGATCTCGGCTCGCGCCGACTCGAGATCGGCCCGCGTCCGACCGAGGTCGGCGTCCGCGCCGGCGAGACCCGCGGCGGCGGCCGCGACCTCGTTCTGCGCCTGGGCCCTCCGCTTGAGGACGTCGCGGCGGTGCTCGTCGAGGCGGTGGGATTCGATGGTGAATAGCCGCCGCAGATGGGCCTTGAGCTCGGTCTCGAGCTGTTGGTGGCGTTCCGCCTGCTTGGCCTGTCGTTTGATCTGGCGCAGGGTCCGGTTGACCTCGCCGATGACGTCGTCGAGGCGGAGCAGGTTCTGTCTGGTGTGCTCGAGCTTGAGTTCGGCCTCGTGCTTTCGCGCCTTGTAGCGCGTGATGCCGGCGGCCTCTTCGAGCAGGTTCCTGCGGTCGATTGGACGCGCGGAAAGCACCTGCCCGACCCGTCCCTGCTCGATGATCGAGTAGGCCCTGGTGCCGAGACCGACTCCGGCGAGCTCGTCAAAGACGTCCTTCAATCGAACCGAACGGCCGTTGAGGCGGTATTCCGAGGGACCGGTGCGAAAGACCCTGCGCCGCACCTCGAGCCGTCCCTCTGTCTCCTCCCAGTGACCGTCGTCGGAAGCCAGGACGAGGGTCACCTCGGCGGCGCCGGCCGCCGGTCTCGAGGCCGCACCGGAGAAGACCACATCGCCCATCTGCTTGAGCCGCATCAGCGACGGGCTCTGCTCGCCGAGCACCCAGAGGAGGGCATCCACCAGATTCGACTTGCCGCAGCCGTTGGGGCCGATGATCGCCGACACCTTCCCCGGAAAGACGAGTTCCACCCCGTCTGGAAAGGACTTGAAGCCCGCGAGCTTCAGCGAATGCAACCGGATCCGCGCCATTGCGGGCGCCAAGGTACCAGAACCCACGGGCACTGGGTAGCGTAGTTTCACCGATGCAATGAGGAACGAGGAATGAAGAATCGAGAATCGAGCCCACTCTCCCATGCTCCGGGTGCGCAGACGAGGATTCCTCATTCCTCATTCCTAATTCCTCATTCAGCGTGTGTTAGGCTCCGGCGATGAGCATTCAGCGGCGATCCGAGCCCGACCTGGCCGACTCGGTTGGGCTGCGCAGCATGAGTCGGTTGCCGCTGGTCGTGATCTGCCTGGCGGCCCTCGTTTCCTGCTCGCGAGACGCTCCGCCGGAGTCGAGACGCAACGGCACCGGAATTCAGTCGACGCGTGCGTCGATCCTGCTGATCACCCTCGATACCACCCGCGCCGACCACATCGAGCCCTACGGGTCCCGGGAAGCGTCCACCCCGTATCTCGCCGGTCTTGCCGAGCAGGGCATCGTCTTCGAACGTGCCTACGCCGTCGCCCCGGTCACGGCGCCCACCCACGCTTCGATTCTCACCGGTCTGTATCCACCGAGGCACGGCGTCCGCAACAACCTGATGCACCATCTGCCCGAGGAGGTCACGACGCTCGCGGAGCGGCTGGGGGAGTCCGGTTACCGCACCGCCGCCTTTGTGTCGGCTATCGTCCTCGAGCGCCGTTACGGCCTCGACCAGGGATTCGAGGTCTACAACGATGATCTCAGGTCCTCGCTTGCGCCGCAGGCGACCCGCATGGTGACCGAGCGGCCGGCTGCGGCGACCGCCGACCTCGCGCTCGCCTGGCTCGACCAGCTCGATACCGGCGACTCCTTTTTCCTCTGGGTTCACTTTTACGACCCGCACCTCCCATACGAGCCGCCGGCGCCGTGGGCGGAGCGATTTCGGGGGCGGCCCTACGACGGTGAGATCGCCTCCATGGACCAACAGATAGGCCGGCTGCTGCAACACCCGCGGGCCGCGGCCGACGACGTGGTCGTAGCCGCTATCGGCGACCACGGCGAGGGTCTCGGCGAGCACGGCGAGGAGGCCCACGGGCTGCTGGTCTACGACTCGACCCTCCACGTGCCCTGGATTCTCCGGCTCCCGGGCGGGTTGAAAGGGCGGCGGATCTCAACGCCCGTCTCACAGGTCGATCTGGCGCCGACCCTCGCCGATCTGATGGCGTTGAATCTCGACGAAAATCCCGGAGCCTTCGACGGCGAAAGCCTGCTGCCGCTCCTCGGAGGAGACCCCAAAACCCGGGACCGGCTGCTCTTTGCCGAGTCCGAGGTGCCGTTCTTCAGCTACGGGTGGGCGCGGCTGCGAGCCGTTCACCAGGGCGCCGTCAAGCTCATCGATGCGCCGGTCCTGGAGCTCTACGACCTCGATCACGATCCCGGTGAGATCCACAACCTGGCTGGCGAGCGGACGGCTGATGTCCGGCGTCTGGCGGCGGAGGTCGAAGTCTGGACGACCGGTGAACGCGACCAGGATGCGGTCGTGGCCGTCGACTCCCAGACCGCAGAACAGCTTCGCGCCCTCGGCTATCTCGCGGGCGACCCTGGCCGGCCGGAGGGCGAGGGACGCGGCAATCCGGTCGAGCTGATCGCGGTCCACGAAGAGCTCCAGACGGTCGGCGAGCTCCTGGCCTCGGGCCAGCCCGCGGCGGCCGTCGAACGGGTCCGCCGGGCCCTCGCCCGCGACCCCGAAAACCTCGCCGCGCTCACCGACCTGAGCCGGGGGCTGGTCCAGCTCGGCCGGCTCGACGAGGCGGCGGCCGTGGCCGCCCAGGCGAGCGAAGTGGCGCCATGGAGCGCACGCGCACCGATGGTCGAGGCCGACATCGAGTACCGGCGCGGCCGTTTCGCTCGCGCCCTCGAGCTGATCGATCGGTCCCTGGCGCTCGATGACCGTTTTCTCGAGGCGCGGCTCGACCGCGCCCGCTACCTCGACGCATTGGGTCGCCACGACGAGGCGGTTGCCGAGCTCGAGCCGATGCTCGCTCAATCCGGCGACAATCCGTGGGTGGTCGTGCGGTACGCCGAGATCGTCGAGCTCGCAGCGGGGAACAGCCGCGCCGCCGAACAGCGGCTGCGGGCGGTTCTCGCCGGCAGCCCCCAGATCGGTGATGCCTGGCTCGCGCTCGGGACTGCGCTCGAGCGCGACGGTCGGGAGCCCGAGGCGATCGACGTCTATCGGCAGGCCATCGCCGAGCGCGTCAACAGCCCCGATCTGCCGGCCCGGCTCGCCCTGCTCCTCGCCGAGGCGGGCGATCCGGCTGCCGAGACCGCACTGCGGGAAGCGATTCAAGCGAGCCCGGTGATTCGCGCCGACCTCCACGTCGCCCTCGGAGAGCGCCTGGCCGCGCTCGGTCGCGGCACAGATGCGCGCCGGCAGTTCGAGATCGCCGCCGAGGCCGAAACCTTCTCGGTCGGCACCAGGAACTCGAAGGCGATGGCCCTGCTCCAGCTCGGCCGGGCCTCCGAGGCCGAGGCCGTGTGGCTGGAGCTGGTGCGCGACCAGCCGGCGTACGGGCGCGCGTGGCTCAATTTGGCATCGTTGGCGATCCAGCGCGGCCGGTGGCGGGAAGCCGAAAGCTACGCGCGAGAAGCGGTCGCGCGCGAGCCGCGGTCGGCCTCGGCGTGGAACAACCTCGGCATCGGGCTCGAGGAGCTCGGCCGGACGGACGAGGCGGCGGCGGCCTACCGCCGTGCAGGCGAGGTCGATTCCGGGGACTGGCGGGCCCTCTTCAATCTCGGTCTGATGCTGCGCAAGAGCTCGCGCTTTGCCGAAGCCGCCGCGGTGCAGCGGCAGGTTCTCGATCGCGCGCCATCACATGCCGGCGCCCACTTCGAGCTCGGGGCGCTGTACGCCGGCCCGCTTGCCGACATCGAGCGAGCCAGGGCGCACCTCCAGGCGGCCATCGGCGCCGAGCCCGACGGCCCCCGGGCCCGGCAGGCGCGCGCCATCCTCGATCGCCTCGGCGATTCCTGAACACCGTTTCGCCGCTGTCGGCGGTGACACTTCAACTGACCAGACCTCCCGCCCACCCTTCCTTTCCGGCCTCGGTCACCTATCGCTGCCGCCGGCGGGTTTCCCTGTGTTAACCTCCCCGCCGTGGGCGCGACCATGACTCCTGACGACCTGCGGCGGGTGGCCGCCGAGTTTGGCGAGCGCTACCGGCCGGGGCGAGTCCGCGGCCTGTTGGTGGCCGGCTCCGGACTCAGGCTCGAGGTCCCGGGTTGGGAGGAGGCCGAGGAGATCGACCTCGCCGCTATCCTGCCGTTCACCCTCCACTCGTTGATGGGGCACCGGCAGACAATGAGCCTGTGGCGGCGCGGAGACGAGAGCCTGATGGTGCTCAACGGACGCTTCCACCTCTACCAGGGCTACCGGCCCGAGGAAGTGGTGGCCCCGGTGCGGCTGGCGGGTCTGCTCGGCGCAGAGGTCATGATCGCCACCAACGCGACCGGCGCCCTCGATCCGGCGATCGAGCCCGGGTCCATCGTCGTGATCTCCGACCACCTCAACCTGCAGGGAGCCAACCCGCTGGTGGGGGAGTGGGGGCGCGAGTTCGGACCACAGTTTCCGGACATGAGCGAGGCCTACGATGGCGGGCTTCGCGCGGTCGCCCGGGAAGCCGCCGAAGAGGCGGGATTCGCGGTCCACGAAGGCGTGTACGCCGCCCTCCTCGGGCCGTCCTTCGAGACCCCGGCCGAGATCCGGATGCTGCAGACCCTCGGCGCCGCCGTGGTCGGGATGTCGACCGTGCCCGAGGTCATCGCCGCTCGCCACATGGGGATCAAGGTCCTGGTGCTGTCGTTTGCCGCCAACCCGGCGGCCGGACTCGTCGACCGTCCCCTGACCCACACCGAGGTCCTGGAAGAGGGCGAGCGCGCCGCCCCCAAGCTGGCGAAGTTGATGGGGCTTCTCGTCGAGAGAATCTTCTGAAAGGAGTTTTGAGTTCTTGGTTTTCAGTTCTCAGTTTTGAGTTTTGAGTTCACGACCGACCCCCCCAGTCGTCCAGGGTGGGCGGGGGATAACTCAAAACTCAACACTCAAAACTCAAAACTCGAAACTCAACACTGTCAATCGCATGGCGACACTGTTTCTCGAGGTTTTTGCGGTGGGTCCCATCCAGGCAAACTGTGTGCTCCTGGGTGATGCCGAGGCCGGCGAATTGGTTGTGATCGACCCCGGCGACGAGGGTGGGTGGATCGCGGAGAAGCTGAGAGCCAGCGGTCTCCGCCCGACCATGATCCTCCACACCCACGGCCACCTCGACCACGTCGCCGGTACCGCCGAGCTGGCGCGGCTGCTCGGTGGCGGGTTACCCATCGGTCTCCACCGCGACGAGAGCGCCCTCTACCGTCACGCACCCGTGCAGGGGCAGATGTTCGGGCTCGAGGTCGAGCCGCCGCCTGAACCGACGCTGTGGCTCGAGCACGGGCAGAAGCTGTCGGTCGGTGGCCTCGAGCTCGAGGTCCGTCACACCCCCGGCCACTCGCCGGGCGGCGTCGCCTTTGTCGTGTCGGGCGCCGATGAGCCGCTGGTGATAGTCGGCGATGTGCTCTTCGCCGGCTCCATCGGCCGCACCGACCTGATGGGCGGCTCCTTCCCGGTGCTCGAGCGCTCGATCCGCGAGCAGCTCTACACCCTGCCCGATGAGACCCGGGTCGTGTGCGGCCACGGGCCCGACACCACCATCGGCCGCGAGCGCGCGCTCAACCCCTTCGTCTCGGGCTGAGGTGCAGACCCGCCGCCGCGGACTGGCGGTGGAACTCAAAACTCAAAACTCAGAACTCAAGACTGGAAAAGGGGCGAGCCAATCCGCCCCTGCACGCTCATCCGTGGTTTTTGGTTGGTGATCAGAAACTGTACGCGATTCCCACGCTGAACGAAAAGATGTTGAAGTCGAAGGTCGCGCTTTCTTCCTGCGTGACGTCGAGGTCTGACCAGATGTAACGGAGGCCGCCGATGGCCGCCCAGTTGCTGTTCTTGCCGAGAGCGATACCGAGGCCGGCCTTAGCGGAATATCCGAGGTCATTGCCCGTCTCGAGGTCCAGGGAATCTCCGTCCGGTTCAACGTAGTGGAGGTTGCCGTAACCCATATAGGCGAGACCGGCGCCGAGATAAAAGTCGAAATACTGGCTCTTGGGTGTCAGATGGAAGTTGAGGTCGAGGGTAGTGGCGGTCGTCGACATCGAGTCCTTGAGGGAAATGTCGCCGAAACCTGGAATGTCGTCCACGCTCAGCTCGATCGTCGGGCTTGCCTGCACGAAGCCGAGCTCGACCCCGAGAAGATCGCTGAACTGGTACTCGAGGCTGGCGCCGTAACCGAGATCAGAATCGGCGGTCACCCGGACCTCGTCGGGGTTTTCGGCAGGCACGACCACGTCGAGGTCAGGGTCGAAGCCGGCGGCAAAGGCCCGCAGGTGCCAGCCCTCGTCGGCCGCGGAAGCCGGAACCGCGAACGATCCGCACACCACCAGCACTCCCACAATGATCAGCACTCGCTTCATGATTTCCTCCTGTCATTGGTTTCGGGAACCTTCGATGAATCGATCCCCGGTCGTATTTCGTCTTCCACCGGGTAACGCGGAATCGGGAGCAAAACTCCGCAAGATGAAACGTCCGGCACTTTGTTTCCGTAGGTTCCTTCTGGAGGGCCAGTGCCTGGAACGACACCTCCCGCAGAATGTCTGGGTGACAGAGCCGAAATCTGGAGGCGTTGGTTGACGACAGACCCCAAGACCCTGGTGACCGAGATCGTCTCCGGGTTGAGCGGGAGTGGCGATATCGATCGCGCCACTGCGGAGCAGCTGTTTCCGATCGTCTATGACGAGCTGCGCCGCATCGCGAAAGTCTACATGAGTCGCGAAACGCCGGGCCACACCCTGCAGCCGACCGCTTTGGTGCACGAGGCCTACCTCAAACTGGTCGACCAGACCCGGGCGGACTGGAAGGGCAAGACCCACTTCTTCGCAGTCGGCGCCAAGGTCATGCGTCGCCTGTCTGGTCGACCACGCGCGCGAGCGCGGTGCACAGAAGAGAGGCGCCGGGTGGCAGAGCGTGACCCTTTCGGCGGCACTCGAGCCGGTCGGTGGCGAGGCGCTCGATCCCGTGCAACTCCTCGATCTCAATACGGCCCTCGAACAGCTCGCCGCGATCGACGAGCGCGAGGCGAAGATCGTGACACTCCGCTTCTTCGGTGGGCTGACGGTGGAGCAGGTCGCCGAAGTGATTGGAGTGTCCAAGCGCACGGTCGAAAACGACTGGCGTCACGCCCAGGCGTGGTTGCGTCTCAGGCTGGCGGAGGCCGGGCGTTGACGAGCCTGGCTCGGCACCGTCGGGTCAAGGAGGTCTTTCTGGCGGTCTGCGAGCTGCCGGTCGACCAGCGAGCGTCGTACCTCGATGATGTCTGCGCGGGAGACGCCGATCTCCGCCGCGAGGTGGACGCCCTCCTGGAGATCGATCAGTCGACGACCGGACTCGCCGAATGAGCGACACCCACCCGACCGGATCGGCAACTTCCGGCTCCTGCAGATGCTCGGCGAGGGCGGCATGGGCGAGGTGTGGGAGGCCGAACAGGAGCGTCCGGTCCGTCGCAGGGTGGCGTTCAAGCTCATCAAGTGGGGGATGGACACCAAGGAGGTGCTGGCGCGTTTCGAGTCCGAGCGACAGGCCCTGGCGCTCATGAACCACCCCAACATCGCCAAGGCCTACGAGGCGGGGTCGACCGATCGAGGGCCGGCCGTTCTTTGCCATGGAGTACGTCAGAGGGGTGCCGCTGACCGAGTATTGCGACGCCCAACGTCTCAGCACTCGGGACCGACTGGCTCTCTTCCAGCAGGTCTGCGATGGGGTGCAGCACGCCCACCAGAAGGGCATCATCCATCGAGACATCAAACCGTCGAATATCCTCGTCGCCTTCGAGGACGGCCGGCCGGTCCCAAAGATCATCGACTTCGGTATCGCCAAGGCCACCTCGCAGCGGCTCACCGAACGCACCCTCTTCACCGAGCTCGGCCAGTGGATCGGCACCCCGGAGTACATGAGCCCGGAGCAGGCGGAGCTCACCGGTCTCGACGTCGATACGCGTTCCGATGTGTACTCGCTGGGTGTGGTGCTGTACGAGCTGCTGGCGGGCGCCCAGCCCTTCGACGCCAAAGAGCTGCGGACCGCCGGCTTCGACGAGATGCGCCGCCGGATTCGTGAGGAGGAGCCGCCGAAACCGAGCACCCGGGTTTCGAGCCTCGGTGACGCGTCGAAGTCAGCGGCGGAACGGCGCCGAACCGACATCAACGGGCTGGCGCGGACCCTGCGCGGTGATCTCGACTGGATCGTGATGAGGGCGCTGGAGAAGGATCGAACCCGCCGTTACGGTTCGCCGTCCGAGTTGGCGGCGGATGTCCGTAGATACCTGCGAAACGAGCCGGTCGAGGCGAGCCCGCCGAGCGCCTTGTACCGGCTGCGAAAGTACGTCAGCCGCCATCGCGTGGGGGTTGCGGCCGGCGCTGGCGTCGTAGCCGTGTTGGTGGCCGGTGTGATCGGCACCACCATCGGTCTCGTGCGTGAACAACGCGAGGCTGAAAAGGCGCGCAGGGTGTCTGAGCTGCTGGTCGGCATCTTCGCGGATCTCGACCCCTCCAGTCAGGTCTCGCAGATCACCTCGACAACCTCGATTCTGGATCGGGGCGTCGAGCGGATCCGGAGCGAGCTTTCGGACCAACCCGTGGTGCAGGCTCGGGTCCTGGACGCCGCCGGCACGGCCTATCGGGGTCTGGGTCAGTTCGATCGGGCGAAGCCGTTGCTCGAGCAGGCTCTCCGTCTTCGGGAAACCCACGTTGGCGAAATCGCCGCGGTCGTCGCCGACAGTTGCGTCTCACTCGGCTGGCTGGTCTACCAAACTGCGGACTACGGCGAAGCACGGGCTCTCTTCGAGCGGGCGGTATCGATCTACGAACAGGCTCTCAGCCCCGAACACTGGGCGGTGGCGGCGACTCTCGGGGCCGCCGGAACCGCGTGTTGGCGTGCCGGTGACTACGACGATGCGAAGAGATTTTTCAGCCGTTCGCTGGACATTTTCGAGGCGGCAGGGAAAGAAAACGACCCGGTAGTCGTCAGCGCCATGTATCCCTACGCCCTCATGCTCATGGACCTGGCGGAACACGAGGCCGCCCGGCCGTACCTCGAGCGGGTCCTGTCGCTGTACGAAGAGAAGTACGGTCCGGAACACTCCTCAGTGGGCAGTCTCCTATTCGACCTCGGCCGCTGCTATCACGAGACCCTCAGGTACGACGAGGCGCGACCTCTGTACGAGCGAGCGCTCGAAATTCAGGAACGAAGCCTCGGCCCGGACCACTTTACTTTGATGTACCCGTTGACCAAGCTGGCGATTCTCGACCGGCGGGACGGCAACCTCGAGGGCGCCGGCGTGCGATTCGAACGCGCCTTGAGAGTCGGCGAACGCGCTCTGGGACCGGACCATCCCGATCTCGTGTGGACGCTTGGGCCGTACTCCCTCTTACAGCTCGATCAAGGCAATGAGGAGGGGGCACGGGCCACCCTCGACCGGGCCCTTCGCATCGTCGAGGAAAGTCCATGGTCCCACCCATTTGGATGTCGCGCGCATTGTCGAACTATTTGGGTATCATTACTACAAAAAAGGAAAATACGACGAGGCCTTGGGTTGGTTTCGGCAGGCCCTCGACATCAGGGAAGCGATATTCGGTGTCGGAAACATCGCGAACGGTTGGAACCTGTATGACCAGGCCTGCATTCTGGCGTTGGCCGGGGACTCCGAAGCCGCCCTCTCGCGGCTCCACAGCGCCGTCGAGTGCGGTTGGGCGAACAGTCGCATCTTCGATGACGACGACTTCGATTCGTTAAAGGGCGATCCGAGTTCGAGTCGATTCTCGAGGAGGTGCGTGTTCGCCTGTGACAAGCCGCCGCTTCCGAATAGAACACCAATTCACTCGCGCTTAGTCAATCCGACCCGCGGCGGACGATCTCTTCCTTGATGCCTGCAACCTGCTCCACCCCCAGCACGAAAACCACTCCAGTGCCGTGCTCGTCCAACCTTCCGGCCCGGTGAATCGCCGTCATCACGGGTTGGACCAGCTCTTCTTCGGCCAGGAAGATGACGACGTCCGTCGGCATCTCCAGGGTCAGACCGAGAAAAGTCTTGGCGTCGTGCATTCCGGTTCCGCGGCCGGGCACGATCGTGGCGCCGGAGATCCCGCAGGCCTTTGCGGCATCGACGACGCGGTCCGTGACGTCTGTTTTGAGAGCGGCGAAGATAACCTTGTAGTTCATCTCATCCCTCCTGGGGGTATTTCAAGCGCCTGCGGTCCCACCACCCTGCCAGCTGGGCGTAGCCCATGACTGTGATCATTGGAAACAGACTCGCGAATGCAATCAGACCGAACCCGTCCAACGCCGGGTTGCGGCCCGGAATGGTCGCACTCAGTCCCAGCCCGAGGGCCGTCACCAGCGGAACCGTGACGGTCGATGTCGTGACCCCGCCGGAGTCGTAGGCCAGCGGGATGATTGACTTCGGTGCGAAGAGCGTCTGCACGAGCACAATCAGATAACCGGCCGCGATGTACCACACCAGCGGGGTCCCGGTCACGATGCGGAATGTGCCCAGTGCTATGCCCACTGCGACGCCGACGGCCACGACCAGACGCAGTCCCCACGGACGGATCGTTCCGCGGGATGCTTCGTTCGCCTTGAAAGCGACGGCGATCAGGGCGGGCTCGGCCAGGGTGGTGGAAAAGCCGATGATCGCGGCGAACACGTAGACCCAACCGTATTCCCACCACGGCGGTGACGCGGGCATTGCGGCGGTCCCGAAGGCGAAGCTTGGCGACGACAGCTCGGTGGCCATGTGTTTGCCGAGCGGGAAGAGCGCCATCTCGAGGCCCATCAGGAAGAAGGCGAGGCCGGCCACGACAAAAGCAAAGCCAATGAGCACCCGATTCAGGTGCGGGATCGGCTGCCGCAAAACGAACAACTGAAAGCCCACGAGCAGGGCGGTGACCGCAAACACATCCCGGCCGGTGGCCAGCAGTGCGGCGGTAAGTCCGTCGATCATGCTTTCATCCGGCGCCCGGCATGTTCAGGCCGAATCGCGCGATGCCCAGCAGCATCACGAAAATCATCGGCATCAGCGACGCGAGTGCTATCAGCCCGAAACCGTCGATCAGCGGGTTCCGCC
The DNA here is from genome assembly GCA_963733915.1 of Candidatus Sulfomarinibacteraceae bacterium. Classification (GTDB taxonomy): domain Bacteria; phylum Acidobacteriota; class Thermoanaerobaculia; order Thermoanaerobaculales; family Sulfomarinibacteraceae; genus Sulfomarinibacter. Next base: position 183,799 of record CAVTEP010000009.1, on the reverse strand, counting down.
CATGGATCGAGGTGGCCAGACCGATTCCGAGGGCGGTCACCAACGGCACCGTCACCGTGGACGTGGTGACGCCGCCCGAGTCGAAGGCGATGCCGACGATCACTTCGGGTGCGAAAAATGTCAACGCCGTGACGATGACGTAGCCGCCGATGATCAGGATCTGGACCGGCCACCCGCGCAGGATGCGGAAGATCCCGAGGACGATCGCCGCCCCGACGGACATCGCCACGGTCAGCCGAAGCTGGATGGCGTACGAGGCCCGGGACGCCGCGTCCGATCCGATGAATTTTCCGTCCGCCGCGACGTCCGCCGCTTCGCCCGCGATAGCAATCAGCGCCGGTTCCGCAACCGTGGTGGAAAAACCCAGGAGAAAGCCGAAAACCAGGAGCCACGACAGGCTGCCCTTACGGGCAAAGGCATACGCCATCGCTTCACCGATGGGAAACAGCCCCATCTCCAGCCCCTGCACGAAGAACATCAGACCGACAACCAACTGAGTAATGGGGGGAGGGATCGGAATACCTCGTTCCTCATTCCTCATTCCAAATGACGACAAAAGGGCGGGTCGCCCCGCCCAAATCGTTTCAACGTTAAACGTTCTAACGTTCTAACGTTCCATCGTCACTGCTGCCAGCTGTCCAGCATCTTCATGTAATTGGCGCGGGTCAACCGGCCGGGTACCGGGACCTTGGCCATGTTCATCGAGCCCTGCATCTGCCGCAACGATTCATAGTCGTGCTCGTTGAGCCAGAAGTCGATCGCCTCGAGGGTGCGGGTGATGTGCTCCGGACCGTGGATCAGGAGCGCCGACACCATCTGCACCGAGTGGGCCCCGGTCATTACGGCCTTGATGACGTCGACCGCGTTATGGGCGCCGCCGGTGCAGGCGAGCGAGATGCCGAGCTGGCTCGAGAGGATCGACAGCCAGCGCAACCGCAGCCGCAGCTCGTCGGCGGTGGAGAGGCGCAGATTGGGGATGACGTCGAGCTCCTCGATGTCGATGTCGGGTTGGTAGAAGCGGTTGAAGATCACCAGCCCGTCGGCGCCCGCCTGCTCGAGCTCACACGCGAAGTTCGAAAGTGAGGAGTAGAACGGTGACAGCTTGATGGCGACCGGGATCGACACCGCCTCTTTCACCGCCCGCACGACGGCGAGGACGCGCTCCTCGATAGCCGCGCCGCTCGCCTCGGGATCGGTGGCCAGGTAGTAGGCGTTGAGCTCGATGGCGTCAGCGCCCGCCTCCTCAAGTTTCTTGGCGTAACGAATCCAGCCGCCCGGGGTGGAACCGTTGAGCGACGCGATGATCGGGATCGACACCGCCTCCTTGGCCGCCCGGATGTGGTCGAGGTACTGATCCGGGCCGACGTGGTAGCCCTCTGGGTTCGGGATATAGGACGAGGCCTCCGCGAATCCGGCCCCGGCCGATTCCATCTCCATCTGCGCCTGCGCGGCGCCGAGGATCTCCTCCTCGAAGAGGGACGGCAGGACGATCGCCGCCGCCCCGGCGTCCTCGAGGTGGCGGATGGTATCGAGATTGGCGCCGAGAGGGCAGGAGCCGCTGACAATCGGGTTTTTGAGCTCGAGTCCGAGATAGGTGGTAGTGAGGTCCATGTCTCCTCCCTCAGTTGGTTTCGGCGTCGTCGGCGGCGCCGTAGTGCAGGTTGGCGAGCTGCTGATACATGTCGTACTTGGCCTGCACGACCCGTTGGGCCTCTTCGAGCAGACGCTTCGACCGCTCGGGGTTGGTCTTCATGAGCATTCGGAACCGCGTCTCGGTGAGCGCGTACTCGGAGAACGCGATCTTGGGCGCCCTCGAGTCGAGCTTGAGCGGGTTTTCACCCATCGCCGTGCGCCTGGGATCGAAGCGGTACATGGGCCAGGCGCCGCTCTCGACCGCCGCCGTCTGATGGTCGAGGGCGTCGGATAGATTGTAGCCGTGCGCGATGCAGTGGGAGTAGGCGATGATAAGCGAGGGCCCATCGTAGGACTCCGCTTCGAGGAATGCGCGGACAGTCTGGCTGTCCTTGGCGCCGAAGGCCACCGAGGCGACGTAGACGTGACCGTAGGCCATGGCCATCATGCCGAGATCCTTGGCCGGGATCCCCTTGCCGCCCATGGCGAACTTGGCGACGGCGCCGAGCGGCGTCGCCTTGGAGGCCTGGCCGCCGGTGTTGGAGTAGACGCCGGTGTCGAGAACCAGCAGATTGACGTTGCGGCCGATACCCAGGGTGTGGTCGAGCCCGCCATAGCCGATGTCGTATGCCCAACCGTCGCCGCCGACCGCCCACACGCTCTTGCGCACCAGGTAGTCGGCGATATGAGCGAGCGTTGCGGCCTCCGGCTTCTTGATGCCAGCGAGCTTCTTGCGCAGGGCCTCGACCCGGGCGCGCTGAGCGGCGATCCCCTCCTCGCTGAGCTGGTCGGCGAGGAGAATCTCATCCACCAGACCGTCGCCGATCTTCGGCGCGAGCTCCTTGAGCAGCCGCCGTGCGTAGCTCGAGGTCTGGTCGATGGCGAGACGGAAGCCGAGCGAGAACTCGGCCGCGTCCTCGAAGAGCGAATTGTTCCAGGCCGGACCGCGCCCATTGGCGTCTTGGGCGTAAGGCGTGGTCGGCAGATTGCCGCCGTAGATCGACGAGCAGCCGGTGGCGTTGCCGACCAGCAGCCGGTCGCCGAAGAGCTGGGTGAGAAGCTTGACGTAGGGGGTCTCGCCGCAACCCTCGCAGGCGCCCGAGTACTCGAAGAGGGGCTGGAAGAACTGGGCGCCTTTGACGTCGATCTTGACCTTGGTGCGGTCGACCTCGGGCAAACCGAGGAAGAAGGCGTAGTTCTCACGCTCCTGCTCGCGCAGCGGCATCTGCAGGCTCATGTCGAGGGCCTTGTGTTTGGGGTTCGACTTGTCCTTGGCCGGGCAGACCCGGACGCAGAGCTCGCAGCCGGTGCAGTCCTCCGGCGCCACCTGGATGGTGTAGGTGGAGTCCGGAAAATCCTTGGCCCTGTACTCGGTCGACTTGAAGGCTGCGGGGGCGCCCTCGAGGGCCGCCGGGTCATAGACCTTGGCGCGGATGGCGGCGTGCGGACAGACCATCGCGCACTTGTTGCACTGGATGCAGAGCTCCTCGTCCCACACCGGAATGTCGATGGCGATGTTGCGCTTCTCCCACCGGGTGGTGGCGGTGGGCCAGGTGCCGTCGGGCGGGAAGGCCGATACCGGCAGCAAATCGCCCTTGCCCTCGAGCATCAGCGCCGTGACCCGCTTTACCAGATCGGGCGCCTCGGCGGAGACCGTCGGCGGCCGCGTAAAAGTGGCGGTAACCTTGGCGGGCACCTTCACCTCATGGAGGTTTGCGAGCGTGCCGTCGACCGCTTCGTAGTTGAGCCGGACGATCTCGTCTCCCTTGGCGCCGTAGGTCTTTTTGATCGCTGATTTGATCTTTTCGATGGCTTCTTCGCGCGGCAGGATGCCCGAGATGGCGAAGAAGCAGGTCTGCATGATGGTGTTGGTGCGGCGACCCATCCCGGTCTCGCGCGCGACCTCGGTGGCGTCGATACAGTAGACCTTGAGTTTGAGGTCGATAATGGCCTTCTGGACCTCGCGCGGGAAGTGCTCCCAGATCTGGTCGGGCCCGAAGGGTGAGTTGACGAGGAATGTGGCGCCGGGCTGGGCGTGGGCGAGCATGTCGAGTTTTTCGACAAACACCCACTGGTGGCAGGCGACGAACCTGGCCTTGCGGATGAGGTAGGAGGAGCGGATCGGTTTGGGGCCGAAACGGAGGTGCGAGACCGTGACCGCGCCGGCCTTCTTCGAATCGTAGACGAAGTAGCCCTGGGCGAAGTTGTCGGTTTCCTCACCGATGATCTTGATGGAGTTCTTGTTGGCGCCCACGGTTCCGTCCGATCCGAGGCCGTAGAAGAGACCGCGGAAGACATCGTCGCCGGCGATCGTGAAGTCGTCGTCCATCGGCAACGAGGTGTGGCTGATGTCGTCGACGATGCCGGCGGTAAAGTGGTTCTTCGGCTTGTCGGCCGCCAGGTTGTCGAAGATCGACTTCACCATGGTGTCGTTGAACTCCTTCGACGACAGCCCGTAGCGGCCGCCGACCACCACCGGTTCCCTTTTGAAGGGGCTGGTGCCGGCCGTTCTCGATTCGTGAAGGGCGGTGATCACGTCGAGGTAGAGCGGGTCGCCGAGGGAGCCGGGCTCCTTGGTCCGGTCCATGACCGCGATCTTCGTGACCGAGGCCGGCAGCGCCTCGAGGAAATGCTCGGCGGAGAAGGGGCGGTAGAGCCGGACCTTCAGAACCCCGACCTTTTCGTCGCGCGCGTTGAGCCAGTCGACCATCTCGTGGACCGCCTCCGCGCCCGAACCCATGATCACGATCACGCGCTCGGCTTTGGGATCTCCGACGTAGTCAAAGAGGTGGTACTCACGACCGGTGCGCTTGCCGAAAGCTTTCATCGCATCGATCACGTGGCCGGCGCAGGCTTCGTAGAAGGGGTTGATGGCCTCGCGCGCCTGGAAGAAGGTGTCGGGGTTTTGGGAGGTTCCGCGGATGACCGGGCGGTCCGGGGAGAGCGCGCGATCGCGGTGCGCACGGACCAGGTCGTCGTCGATGAGATGCCGCAGATCGTCGTCCTCGAGCATTTCGATCTTCGACACCTCGTGCGAGGTGCGGAAGCCGTCGAAGAAATGGAGGAATGGGATGCGGCTCGCCAGCGTCGCGGCCTGCGAGATGCACGCCATGTCGTGCGCTTCCTGTACCGAACCCGAGGCGATCAAGGCCCAGCCCGTCTGGCGCACGGCGTTGATGTCCGAGTGGTCGCCAAAGATCGACAGCGCGTGGGTGGCGAGGGTGCGGGCCGAGACGTGGAAGACCGCCGAGGTCAGCTCGCCGGCGATCTTGTACATGCTCGGGATCATGAGCAGCAGACCCTGGGAGGCTGTAAAGGTCGTGGTCAGCGCACCGGCCTGCAGCGAGCCGTGGACGGCCGCCGAGGCTCCGCCTTCAGACTGCATCTCGATGACGTCGGGAACGATGCCCCAGATGTTGGTCTTGCCCTGGGCGGACCACTCGTCGGCGAACTCGCCCATGTTGGAGGACGGCGTGATCGGGTAGATGGCGCACACGTCGTTGATACGGTGTGCCACCGAGGCGGTCGCCTCATTGCCGTCAATCATCACTGTACGACGCTTTTTCATGGAAAACCTCCGCGGTCCCCAACCCGTTTGCGACGGGCGGTCCGGTAATCAGGCGGTGAACACGTGGTTGAAGACCACGTGAACGAATTCACAATGCGTAGAATAGACCGCGCACCGGCTGCTGGCAAGTCCGGCGGGCCGAAGCGGCTTCCCACTGGCGCGATGGGCCGGCGATGATCAACTGTCGCTCTTCGGTTCCCGTAGCCTGCCGATCCACACGTTGAGGGGGTTCCGGCGCGAGAGGAAGCTGAACATGACCGGCTTGCGCCGGCCGATCTCCTGAAAAATCCTGTGGATGCGCTTGTTGGAGGGCTGCAGCCTGAGTCCCGCCTCGAGGTTTTTGACCGCGTTTTTCCGGTCATCACGTTCGATAAAGACCATGGCCAGGTTGATCCGGTGCTCCGGATCCATGAAGTTGGCCTTGACCGAGATATTGCAGTACTTGATCGCTTCGGCATACTTGTGCCGCACCATTGCCACGCAGAGACCGTAGTAGGAAAACGCCGCCGCCGCAAACCGCTTGTCCTGGAGGTCGCCTTCGCTCGACAGCACCGCCAGGTGGTCCTCGAAGATTCCGATGGCCTCCTCGTACTGCTCGTTGCGGGTCCAGGAGATCGCCTCCTGGATCTTGTCCCGCATCGCGCCGTAACTGATGGACTCGTCGTTCATGGCGGGGATTATAACGTGCCCTGCAGGTTTGACGAAAGTTTCACGGTGATACAGCCCACGTTTATCCCGCGGTTTTCCGCCACTGATCTCGATGAACCGCGACCACCTCTTGAAGCTCTCGATGAACCGCGGCCGGTCCGCAGATCACGTTGCCGGACTCGAGGTGCCCGCCGCCGCCGTCCATGTCGGTGATGACGCCGCCCGCCTCCTCAATCAGCACCACACCGGCCGCGACATCCCACGCCGACAGCTGAAACTCGAAAAAGCCGTCATAGAGCCCGCATGCGGTGTAGGCGAGGTCGAGCGCAGCGGCCCCCTGGCGCCGGATCGCCTTGCAGCGCAAAAAAACCTCGCGGAAGATCGCCAGGTAGGGGTCGAGCAGCCGGTGGGCCTTGAACGGGAAACCGGTGGCAAGGACGGCGCCCTCGAGGCCCCGGCGGTCGCTCACACGGCACGGCTTCCCGTTCCACCGCGCGCCGCGGCCGCGGGCGGCGGTGAAAACGTCGCCTTTGCACGGATCGAGGATGACGCCGAAGTCGGGCCTGCCGGCGACCGCCACCCCGACCGAGACGGCGAAGTGGGGGATTCCCTGGACGTAGTTGGTGGTGCCGTCGAGGGGGTCGATGATCCACGTCGGCCCAGTGCCCTGGACCGTCGACCATCCGGCCTCCTCGGAGAGAATGTTGTGGTCCGGGAAGCGTTCTCGGATCGCCTCGACGATCGCGCGTTCGGAGGCGAGGTCGGCGGCCGTGACCAGGTCGTTGCGGGATTTTTCGTTGACCTGGTCGGCATCGAGAGAGCGCCAGTGGGCCATGAGCTGCTCGCCGCCGATGCCGGCGATCGCCTCCACCTCGGCGAGAAAAGAGTCAGGGTCGTGAAATAGCACTCTCCGCTCCTTCGTTATCGGTGATGGACCAGGCAGGCATGACCACCGATGATTTTCGATCCAAAGTCGACGCGAGGTGCGAGCTCATGCTCGACGTGACCTGCCGGACTCTCGAGAAGGACCCGGATCTCAAGCTTTGCGAAGGTCTCCGCCTGATCGAGGCGACGCGCAGGGCGGTTGCCCGCATCGCGCCGGACGCAGTCGAGGTTTTCGAGTCCGAGGTCCTGCCGCGCCTCCGCGATATCTTGATGGAGCGCTTCGGCGTTTCGGAGCTGCCGGACGCACCGGTCAACTGACGCCTGCGACCTCGGCCCACTCGGGCAACGAGCGCAGCTCATCCGACGTCAGGTCGGTTTCGAGCTCGACTGTGACCTCATCCTCGTCGAGGAGCTCGACCCCGGGCAGGGTCGCGGACACCCGCGCTCCGATCCCCGGCCGCACCCCGCCGAGATCGAGGGTCACGCGCTGTGCGTTCTTCTCGACCCCTTCGCTGTCGAGCACCTGGACGAGGACCGATCAGCTTGGCGAGTGCCTCGGAGCCCCGGTTTGCCACCTGCAGGTCGACCAGCAGGGTCGGGTTGCCCTCGGCATCGTAGAGCGTCTTGGCCCCGACCGGGAAGATCTCGTGGTTGTAACGCAGCCTCTGAACCCGCTGCTCCGGGGTCTCCTTGTCGCCGCAGCCCGGCAGCACGATCATCGCGGCCGCCAGCACCATCGAAGCCAGCTTCGCCCCGTTCCGATTCATGGTCCTACTCCTCGCGCAGAGTGTAGCAGGAGCCATCCACCCATCCGGATGGAGAATCCAACGCTCGTGACCCGATCAGCCATCCATGTATGCCCGCAGACCACACGGATTGGCGCAGAAACATAACCAGAAACCATCTGTGTTCGCCTGCGGTTCTTCTTCGGGTGGGTGGGTGGAACTCAAAACTCAACACTGAGAACTCAAAACTATGGTTGGCGTCATTCCTCCAGACAGAACAGCGCCAGCACCCTGCGCACGTAGTCTCTGGTTTCTTTGTACGGCGGAATGCCGTTCGAGCGCTCGACGGTGGCGGCGCCGGCGTTGTAGGCGGCGAGGGCGAGGGGCAGCGATTCGAAGCGGTCGAGCATCGCGCGCAGATGGGCCGCGCCGCCGCGCAGGTTGTCGGCCGGGTCGAAGACGTCGCGGACATTGTGATCCGCCGCGGCCGCGGGCATGAGCTGCATGAGACCTGCCGCGCCGGCGCGTGACACCGCCCTTGGATCGAAGGCCGATTCGGTCTGGACCACCGCCGCGACCAGCCACGGGTCGAGGTCGGCGGCGCGGGCCGCGGCGGTCAGCGGCGCCCCGAAGGGGAGGCCGTCGGGCAACGGCGCCTCGCTCCAGACGAACGGGCAGTCAAGGTCGTCAAATCCATCGCCGGGAACGTCCTCGACCTCGTCGGCGATCACCCGGTCGATCCGCAGCGCCGACACCCGCATCGTACCCCCGCCCCGAAGCTCGAGGACGATTTCCTCACCCTCGAGCCGCGCGTCCTCGACCTTCAAAACACGTCCATCGACGAAGACCGCTAATTTGGCGTCTGGCCAGCTGTGCACCATCGACAATGCCACGAATGACTGCTGCGATGAGTCGAAAATTCGGATTTCGGATTTCGGATTTCGGATTTCCGCCCACCCCCGCCGTGGATCGGTGGCGGGAGGGTGGTGGAAAAATTCCGAAATCCGAAATTCAAATCCCAAATTCCGCTACGCGCGCGGATGCTTTTCGTCGTACAGCCGCCGCAGCCGCTCGCGGGCGACGTGGGTGTAGATCTCGGTGGTGGTGAGCGACGCGTGGCCGAGCATCATCTGCACCGCTCGCAGGTCGGCGCCGTTCTCGACCAGGTGGGTGGCAAAGGAGTGGCGCACGATGTGGGGGCTGAGGGGCGAGTCGATCTCCGCCTTGAGGGCGTGACCGCGGAGGATCTTCCAGAAGCCCTGGCGGGTGAGGGCGCCGCCGCGGTGGTTGAAGAAGAGCTCCGCCCGCCGGTGGCGGTTGAGCTCCGGCCGCGCCCGCCCGAGGTAATCGTCGATCCACGACACCGCGCTGTCGCCGAGGGGGACCAGACGCTCCTTGCGGCCCTTGCCGAGGACCCTCACATAGCCGGGGTCGAGGCGCACCCGCTCGAGCGTCAGCCCGACCAGCTCCGAGACCCGGAGCCCGGTCGCGTAGAGGGTCTCGAACATGGCGCGGTCGCGCAGACCGAGGGTCGTCGAGGTGTCGGGCGAGGCGAGCAGGGCGTCGATCTGCTCCGCCGAGAGCACGTGCGGAACCGTCTGCCACAGGCTCGGCGAACTGAGGGTGGCCGTCGGGTCGACGGTCGTAGCCTGCGTCGCGATCAGGAATCGGAAGAAGACCCGCAGCGCGGAGAGAGCACGGGCGGCGGAGCGCGCCGACAGCCCCTCGTCCCGGCGCGCCCCGAGATAGTTGCGCACCGTCGCCCGTTCGATCTGCGGGAGACCGATCTGTTGACCTTGCAACCAGGCGTCGAACTGGAGGAGGTCGCGGCGGTAGGACTCGACGGTGCGCGGGCTGAGATTGCGCTCCACCGTCAGGTGGGCCACGAACTCGTGGATGTGGTGTTCGACGGCGCTGGTCACGACGGTATCGTACCTCCGAATGGAGGCAGAGGAGAAAAGGGGAAAAGGGAACGAGAACGGGGACTGAAGGGGGAAGGGGAAGGGAGACCACCCACCCTCCCCACCTGACCAAGCGCCTCTGCTCCTCTTCTCCTTTTCTCCTTTTCTCCTCTGCTTGTGCAGCCTTGCGGGCAGGCAACCGATTGTCGACGAGGCAACGATGCCGGCAGGCATCCGTATACTGGTTGGTGGAACGGCGCGGCCGCCCCATCTCACTGGAGTCCCCATGAACCCGGTTTCCGATACGACCCTCGAACGGCTGAAGCGTCTGCACGACTCGATCGTGCGGGTGATCCGCGGCAAGGCCGAGATCGTCGACGCCCTGGTCGCGGCGCTTGCTCGCGCGCGGTCACGTCCTGCTCGAGGACGTGCCGGGGGTCGGCAAGACCACCCTCGCGCAGGCCCTGGCGCGCTCGCTCGACCTCGGGTTCCACCGCATCCAGTTCACCTCCGACACCCTGCCGTCGGACATCATCGGCATCTCGGTCTTCCGCCAGGACCGCGGTGAGTTCGAGTTCATGCCCGGCCCGCTGTTTGCCAACGTCGTGTTGGCCGACGAGATCAACCGCGCCGCCCCGCGCACCCAGTCGGCGCTGCTCGAGGCGATGAGCGAGCATGCGGTGACGGTGGAAAAGACCCGCCACCGCCTGGCCGAACCGTTCTTTGTCGTCGCCACCCAGAACCCGGTCGAGTCGACCGGGACCTACCCGCTGCCCGAGTCCCAGCTCGATCGCTTCCTCATCCGGTTGTCGATGGGCTACCCCGGCCACCACGAGGAGCTCGAGCTGCTGCGGTCGAGCGGGGCCGAGCCCGAGCTCGAGCAGCTCAAGCCCGTGCTCAACGCGAGCGAGGTGATGGAGATGCAGAACCTGGTGCCCGAGGTCCACATCTCCGATGCCCTCCTCGAGTACCTGCTCGAGGTGGTCGAGGCGACCCGCAATCACGAGGCCCTGGCGCTCGGGGTTTCGACCCGCGGGTGCCTCGCCTGGCAGCGCTCCGCACAGGCGCTGGCCTTGGTGCGCGGCCGCGCGTTCGTGCTCCCGGACGACCTTCAGGAAACCGCCGAGGCGGTGCTCGCCCACCGTCTCCTGCACGCCGACCCTCTGGTCGGCGACGGCTGGGAACGGAGCCGCGCCGAGCGCGCCGTCATCCGCGCTGTCGTCGAATCGATCCCGGTCCCCAGGTAGCACCCTTGATGAATTTCGGATTTCGGATTTCGGATTTCGAATTTCCCGACCACCCCACCCGTGAAACTGGGGCGCCAGGACAGGCGACGGTGCCGGGGCATTCAAATACAGCGATCACTCGCGCGGAGTCTTCATCGTTCTGGGGGAGGGTGGGAAAAAATCCGACATTCGAAATCCGAAATCCGAAATTTCGCCTTGAATCATGAATTTCACACAGAGATTCCCCGGCTTCCGCCTCCGTCTCACCCGCTGGGGCCTCGCCTTTCTGGTCGCCAGCGTGGTGCTCGGTCTGGCAGCCGTCAACACCGGGAACAACGCGCTGATGGCCCTTCTTGGTCTCGCTCTCGGCAGCTACGTGGTGTCGGGCGCCTGGTCCCGGCAGGTGCTGGCGGCGGTCCGGGCCAGGGTCGATCTGCCGTCGGAGATCTACGCTGGACGGCCCGCGGTACTCGAGGTCGAGCTCCTCAACACCTCTGGGTTTTTTCCAGGCTACGGGCTGGTGGTGCGTGACGGTGACGGCCGCCCGCTGATCCGGGAGCCCCTGCTGTCGCCGGGTGAGCGTCGCCGGCATTCGGTGGAGATGGTGTTTCCCAAACGAGGCTGGCACGGTCTCGGTCCCTGGCGTCTCGAGGTGCTGCTGCCATTGGGGTTCTTCCTCAAATCGAAGACCCTTCTCGAAGACCGTCGCGTGCTGGTGTATCCGCGGCTGTTGCGGGCGGCGGCGCTGGCGGTACGACGTGGCGGCGGCCGTCGCTCACCCGACGCCCTCGAGGCGCGGGGTCGTGAAGGTGAGGTGACCCAGCTCCGGGACTTTCGCGAAGGCGACGAGGTGCGCGCCATGCACTGGAAGCAGACCGCCCGCCAGCAGCGGCTGGTGGTGGTCGAGCGCCAGCGCATGACCGAGAAGCCGGTGTTCTTTGTCGTCGACCCGCGGCTCGAGGATCCCGACGACCCCGTGCAGCGTGATCGCTTCGAGCACCTGGTCTCCGAGGTCGCGACCGGAGTCGTGAAAAGGCTGCGCGAAGGCATTCGCGTCGGTCTCGTGGTCGGTTCGGTGGTGGTCTCTCCGGTACGCAGTACGCGCCGGGCGCCGCTCCTGCTGCGCCCGTTGGCGGAGGTCGAACCGACGCCTCCGACCACCGATCCGCCGGTCACCGTCGGCGCCGGCAGAACGGCGTTCTTCGGGCTCGCGAAGGGCGGCCGCCGATGACCGTGGACGGATACCGCCGGCTCCTCGGAATCCTCTTGTTGTGGGTGCTGCTGCCGCTCCCTTTTCTCTACATCATCATGCCGCCGTTCTGGATCGTGACCGCGGTGGTGGGTCTGTATCTCTGCCTGTGGCCGTCGTCGCGCCCGCAGCTCTCCGGCGCGATCCTCAATCTGATCGGCGTCGGAATCATCATCGCGGTCGCGATGGCCGGCGGCGTCAGGGTCGGTCCGCTTCGCCCGCTCGGGCATCTGCTGCTGCTGCTAACCTCGGTCCGGGTTTTCGTCGTGTCGGATCGCCGCTCCTTTCTGCGCGCCCTGCTGCTCGTCTTTCTGGTCGGAGTGGTGTCGCTGACCTCTTCGACCCACGTTGTGGTGGCCGTATATTTCGTGATCTCGGCGGCGATCTGGTGGTGGGTGGGTATCCGGGTCCACCTGGCGGGCATCATCGGCCCGCGCCAGATGGTCAGTGGAACTCTCCCACGACCGCTGCACGTGATTGTGGCGGCGGCGATGGCACTGCTGGTCGCGATACCGATCTTTATCGCGCTGCCCCGGCTGCGGTCGCCCTGGATCGCGGGCCGCGGTGGAACGAGCAGCGTGACCGGCTTTTCGAGCCACGTCGATCTTGGCGGGGTCGGCGCCATCCGCGAATCGCACGAAATCGCGATGATGGTGCGATCGGTCTCGGGCGAGGTCATCCGTCCGGGGTGGATGCGGTTGCGCGCGACCGCCCTGGAGCGGATGACCATCAACTCGTGGGCGCCTCGCGGGGCGATACTGACTCCGAAAACCGAGGGCGGCCTGGTGCTGCTTCAGGATGGTGGTGCGGATCTCGGTGATGCGGTGCCGCTCGAGATCGAGCTGCTTCGCCCCAGACGCTACCTCTTTCTGCCCGAGGGCTCGGTCGCCCTTTCCGCCCCGGTGGAGCTCCGGTCGGATCCCACAGGCGGCATTGCGCTCGCCTACCGCGTCTCGGAGCCGGTGACCTACACGGTCTGGGTGGCCAGGAACGACCCGCCGCGCGCGGCTGACCCGCCGCGGGACGGACCGCCGCGCTTTGAGCTCGCTCCGGAGGTGCGTCGGCTTGCAGCCGGCATCGTTGCCGGCATCAAGGACGACCGCGCCCGGGCCGAGGCGATCGAGGTCTATCTGCGGGAGAACTACGGCTACTCCATGAGCGGGATGATCCACCTTCGCGCCGACCCGGTGTCTTGGTTTCTGCTCCACGAACGCCAGGGTCACTGCGAGTACTTTGCCGGCGCCATGGTGGCGCTGCTCGCCGAACTCGACATTCCGGCGCGGATGGTGGCCGGTTACAGCGGCGGCAGCCTGTCGCTGGACGGTGAAGAGGCGGTGATCCGGGAGACCAACGCCCACGCCTGGGTCGAGGCCTGGGTCGGCGATGATGGGGCGTGGACCACCTTCGACCCGACCCCGGTGAGCAATATTCCGACCCTCAGCCGTCCCAGTGGGCGAGACCGCATTCGTTGGGCCGTGGATTGGGTGCAGACGTCCTGGGATCGCTATGTCTTGACCTTCGGTTTCGGCGAACAGATGGGGCTGCTGTCGGCGGCGACCGATGGCGTGCATGCGTTGCTGGGACGGGTCTCCTGGCGCCTGGTGCCGACCGGGTTGGCGGTTCTCCTCATTCCGCCGGCATTGTGGCGGCTGATCCGCCGCCTGCTCGCCATCAGGCCGGGACGCCGGCGAGCGCACGCCGCCCCGGCGGCGGATGTGGTGTCCCGTCTCGCCCGCCGCCTCGAACGCGCCGGAGTCGTAGTGCCGGCGCGCGCGACCGTGCGCTGGATCTCGCACCGCGCGCGGACGCAGTGGCCGGCAGCCGGCCCGGCAGTGGCTGAGCTCGCGTGGCGTGCCGAGCGCGAGCTCTACGCGGGCCCCGAACCCGAAAGAATCGACCGTGCTGCCGTCCGCACCCTGTGGACGCAGGCCAGGCGGGGAATGCGCTAGCAGCACATATCCATATCGAATTAGGAATTGGGAATGAGGAATGAGGAATGACGGGCACGGTTCGGGCGTATTACCTCTTGATTTCTTGAAATAAGAGGGGTCCAACGCATGAATTATCTTTCGCCCAGTAACTCGACCGTAGGTGGAGGGGTGGGAATTCCTCATTCCTCATTCCTCATTCCTCATTCATTCACGAGGCCTTCTCCCTTGTGTCTCGATCGCGTCCGCCCTATCATCTTCGGTATGCGAAACATTCTTGTTCTACTGACCTCTTTTGCGGCGATGTTGTCGGCGCTATCCGCCTGGTCGAGCGAAGTGGTGCGGATGCGGGTGGAGGACACCATTCAGCCGGCCTCGCAGCAATTCATCGAGCGCGTGCTGCTCGAGGCCTCCGAACGGCAGGCGTCGGTGGTGGTGATGGAGCTCGATACTCCGGGAGGCCTGATCGATACCACTCGCGACATCACCAGCGCCATCATGACCTCCTCCGTGCCGGTGGTCGTGTTTGTCAGCCCCTCCGGCGCACGTGCGGCTTCGGCCGGGTTTTTCATCCTGCTGGCGGCCGACGTCGCGGTGATGGCGCCCGGGACCAACACCGGCGCCGCCCATCCGGTCGGGGGGCAGGGTGAAAACCTGCCGGAGGACGTTCGGGACAAAATCACCAACGACGCCGCGGCCATGGTCCGCTCGTTGGCCGGCCAGCGCGGCCGCAACCCCGAGACGGCCGAGAAGGCCGTCCGGGACAGCATCTCGCTGACCGCTGACGAAGCCCTGGAGGAAAACCTCATCGATTTCATAGCCGCGGATTTCCCCGACCTGCTCGAACAGCTGGAAGGCTACGAGGTGACCCGGCCCGGTGGCGACACCGAGATCTTGACCCTCGAAGAACCGTCGGTGTTTGAAATCGAAGCGAGCTTTGCTGAACGGCTGTTCTCGGTGCTCGCCAACCCCAACATCGCGTACCTGCTGATGGCCCTGGGAGCCCTCGGACTGTACGTCGAGATCACCCACCCGGGCGGGATACTCCCCGGCGTGGTCGGCGTGGTCTTCCTGTTGCTCGGCCTCTACTCGGTTTCGGTGCTGCCGGTGAGCTGGGCCGGAGTGGCGTTGATATTTGTCGCCTTGATGCTCTTCATCCTGGAGGTGAAGGTGACCAGCTACGGTCTGCTGACGATCGGCGGTGTGATCTCGTTCGTGCTCGGGTCGCTGATGCTTTTCGACGGGCCGATCCCGGCGATGCGGGTCAGCGCGGGTGTGGTGCTGCCGACCGCGGTCGTCGTGGCCTCGCTCACGGGCTTCCTGCTGACCAGGGTCCTCAAGGCCCACAAAGAACGGCCCATGACCGGCACTGAGGGCCTGGTGGGAGAGGTGGGCCGGGTCATCGGAGAGCTGGCCCCGGAAGGCAAGGTCGTGGTGCACGGTGAGTACTGGGATGCGCGATCCGTCGGTGGTAACGTAGCGGTCGGCAACAAGGTGCGGGTCGTGAAGGTCTTTGATCGCGGCCTCGACGTCGCCGCGCTGGATGACAGTGCGGAAGGGAGTTGATGATGGGAATCCTCGGGTCCGGTCTCGGTCTGGCAATCTTTTTTGCGGTCTTCGTGGTCTTCAAGTGGATCAATATCCTCAACGAGTACGAACGCGGCGTGATTTTCCGCCTCGGCCGGGTGCTCAGAGAACCCAAGGGGCCCGGTTTTGTCTTTGTCTTCTGGCCTATCGACCGGATGGTCAAGATGAGCCTGCGGACCGTCGTCCACGACATCCCACCGCAGGACGTGATCACCCGCGACAACGTGTCGGTCAAGGTCAACGCGGTCGTCTATTTCCGGGTCATGAACCCGGTCAAGGCGGTGGTCGATGTGGAGAACTACATCTACGCCACCTCACAGCTCGCCCAGACCACCCTGCGGGCGGTGCTCGGCGAGGTCGAGCTCGACGACCTCTTGAGCAAACGCGAGGAGCTCAACGTCCGTCTGCAGGAGATCATCGACCAACACTCCGACCCGTGGGGCGTCAAGGTGTCGATGGTCGAGGTCAAGCACGTCGACCTGCCACCCGACATGCAACGGGCGATCGCCAAGCAGGCTGAGGCCGAACGTGAAAAGCGGGCCAAAATCATCCATGCCTCAGGTGAGTTCGAGGCGTCGCAAAAGCTCGCTCAGGCGGCCGACGTCATGCGGGCCAACCCGATCACGATCCAGCTCCGCTACCTCCAGACTCTGACCGAAATCTCCACCGAGAACGCCTCGACCATTGTCTTCCCGGTACCGATCAGGATGATGGAGGCCCTGTCGGGCATGCTGGCTGACAAGAAAGAATAAGCGGCGGTCTCTTGTTCTCCGAGAGGAGACGGGAAAGCTGGCGCGGAGAAACCGGAATCACCGAATGAGTCGAAGCTATTACGTCATCGAACTGAGCCCGCGCTGGTTGACGGCGCTGCTGATCGCGCTGGCCCTGGTCATGGTACTCGCCTTCGCCCTCGGCTACGGCGCGGCCTGGTCGGTGCTCTCGGCCGAACGGGAGCCGGCGACGATGACCGCCCTCCAGGCGGCGGCGACGCCGACTGACATCCCCGAGGTCGTGATTCCGACCGTTGTGCCCGCGGAAACACCACCGCCGACCGCGATTCCCACACCGCCGCCGACCGCAACCCAGGTGCCGCCCAAACCGACCGCGACTCCCGTCCCGAAGCCTGACGAGTTCTTCGTGCAGGTTCTGGCCTCATCCAGCAGCCAATCGGTGGAGGCGGCGAGATCGAAGCTCGAAGGTCTCGGGTTCCCGCGCGAACACCAGCTCCTGACGACGGTCCAGGCGGCCGGCTCGGCGACGCTGTACAAGCTTCGCGTGGGCCCGTTTCCGGACCGCAGCTCGGCCGACCGGGTGGCGCAGCGGATGAGCGCCGCCGGCTTTCCCGACGCCTGGGTGGTTGCACCTTGAGCTTTGGCGGTCACGCTCCAGGGCCGGCGCTGCCGGCGTGGATTCGCTCGCGCCGGATGCGGCTCGGTGAGCTGCACGAGATCAAGAAACGCATGCGCTCGGGCGGGCTGCACACGGTGTGCGAGGAGGCGCGCTGCCCGAACCGCAGCGAGTGCTTCTCGCGCGGCACCGCGACCTTCCTCATCAACGGCCGGGTCTGCACCCGCAACTGCTCCTACTGCTCGATCGCCCACGGCCGGCCGCCGGCCCTCGATCCCGACGAACCACGGCAGTTGGCGGACGCGGTGCTCGGCATGGGTCTCGAGCACGTGGTGATCACCGCGGTCGACCGCGACGATCTGGCCGACGGTGGCGCGAAGGGGTTCGTGGAGTGCATCGACCGGCTGCGCGCGCTCGAATATCCTCCGACGATCGAGGTCCTGACACCGGACTTCCGGGGCGACATGGTCCAGGTCGACCGGATCGTCGACGCCGGTCCCGAGGTTTACAACCACAACGTCGAGACGGTGCCACGCCTGTATCGGCAGGTGCGTCGCTCGGGGCGCTACGAGTGGGCCCTGGAGGTGCTCAGCCGGGTCGCGGAGCGCGCGCCCGCCATGCTCCGCAAGTCGGGTCTCATGGTAGGCCTGGGCGAAACCCGCGACGAGGTGGTCGCGGTGCTTGGAGACCTCCGGGACGCGGGTTGCCAGGCGGTGACCATCGGCCAGTACCTGCAGCCGACCCCGAAGCAGGTGGCGGTGGCGCGCTACTGGAGCCCGGAGGAGTTCGCCGAGCTCGAGAAGGCGGGCACGGCCCTCGGGCTCGAGGTCTTCGCCGGTCCCTTCGTCCGCTCCTCCTACCGGGCCGAGGAGGCGTTCCTGCGCGTCGTCGGTCAGGGTTGAACTGCCGACTCCGGCACAACCACAGAGACACAGAGAACACAGAGCCGCCCTCCCCTCCACCCGTGCAAAGACGCAGAGGCGCAAAGAGGCCACCGCTGACGTTGAAGCGCCTCCGGTTGTTGATAGCGGAACATCCGTGTGATCTGTGGGCAGCTTGGGTGGGTGGGCGGCTTTGTGTGTTCTTCGTGTCTTTGTGTCTTCGTGGTTCGTATGCCGCCGGTGTCGCAGCTATACTCTCGGCCATGCCAAAGGGATGGTTCATTACCTTCGAAGGCGGGGAGGGGACCGGCAAGAGCACCCAGCTCGGGCTCCTCGACGAGTGGCTGCGGACGCTCGGCCACCGTACCGTGCTGACCCGCGAACCCGGCGGCACGCCGCTCGCGGAGGCGGTGCGGGCGCTGCTCCTCGATCCGGAGCTCGCACCTGACGGCCTGAGCGAGATCTTCCTCCTCGAGGCCGCTCGCCGCGACCACGTCGAACGCATCGTTCATCCGGCCCTGGCCGGCGGCGCGGTGGTGCTGTGCGACCGCTTCACCGACTCGTCGTTGGTGTACCAGGGGTTGGTGCGCGGGCTCGGCTGGGACGAGGTGGCGCGGCTCAATCGATTGGCCACCGGGGGGCTCAACCCCGATCTGACCTTGGTGTTCGACATGGAACCCGGGGCGGCCCTCGCCCGCGCCCACTCCAGGAACTCGAAAGCCGCGGGCCGCGAGAGCCGGCTCGATGACGAGCCGGCGGCGTTTCATCAAAAGGTCCGCGAGGGATTCCTCGAGCTCGCCCGGCGGGAGCCGGACCGGGTGCGGATCATCGACGCCGTGGGCCGGCCGGAAAAGGTCTTCGCGCGCATCCACCCGGTGCTCCCGGAGGCATTACGGTGAGCGACGAGCCGGCCCGTTGGTGGGAGGCCGAGGCGCTCGACCGGGAGCGCTGGGGTGCTCTGGTGGGGCCGGGGCTCGAGCGTCTGCTCCAGGCGAGAGAGCGCGACCGCATGCCGCACGCCGTCCTCCTGATCGGCCCGGCCGGGCTCGGTCGCGAGCTGGCGGCGGTGGAAACGGCCGTGCTGCTGGTCTGCGATGGGGCAATTGCGCCGTGGAGCGAGAGCGGCTGCGCCGAGCGGATCCGAGACGGTGTGCATCCCGACGTGGTGGCAGTGCTGCCGGTGGGCGCGAAGCAGATCATCACGATTCCCCAGATTCGGGAGATCGTCAAAACAGCCCAGAGCCGCCCGTACGAGGGCCGGAGGCGGGTATGGATCCTGGACGGCGTCGAGGCCGCGCGATTCGGCGCCAGCGCCGCAAACGCCTTCCTCAAGACCCTCGAAGAGCCGCCGGCGCACGCGGTGTTCATCCTTCTCGCGGCCAATCCGGCGGCGGTCCTGCCGACCATCCGCTCCCGCTGCCAGCAGCTGATGTTGCCCGGCACGGTGGCGGTGGCGAGGCGGCTCGCCGACCGGTCTCCGCTGCCCGAGTTGGTCGAGTCCCTGGCCGACAGCGATCGGGCGGCCGAGGCGGTCCGGGTCGTTCGTGAGGCGATCGGTGGCGGCCTCGAAGGCGAAACCCGGCACCTGCTGCGCCTTCCCTATGTCCTGCCGGAGGGGGTGCCGCCGTTTGCGGTGACCGCCGCGGTTGTTGCGGAGATGGCGGTCGCGACCGAAGACGACCCCTCTGGTGAGGAACTGGCCCGGCTGGCGGTGGATCTCCTGACGACCGAGCGCCGCACGAAAGCTCTCAACCTCAACAGCCGGGCGCAGATGGTGTCGTGTCTGATGCGGTGGTACCAGGAACTCTGAGTGTTGAGTTTTGAGTTATGAGGTTTGAGTTTTCCCCCGCCCACCCAAACATACCCGGAGGGAGGGTGGTAACTCAAAACTCAAAACTCAAAACTCAAAACTGGGCCCAAAACTGGGCCATGCGGTGCGCTGCTCGGACATACGCTGCAAACCGCCTGTTAGGGTGATTCCATGAACGAAACGCTCCTCCCCTGGGCCCTTCTCATTGCCTACGCCGCAGTGATCGTCCTGCTTGCCTGGCGCAACCGGCGGCGGGCTTCCGACATCGAGTCCTTCTCGGTCGGCAGCCGGCGGATTCCGCCCTTCTTTGTCGGTCTTTCACTGGCCGCCAACATGACCTCGGTCGCCACCTTTGTCATCAACCCGGGTCTGATCCACGCCTATGGCTGGTCCGGGGTGGTCGGCTACGGCATGGCGGCGCCGCTCGGGATCTTCATCGGTCTGGTGGTGACCAGCAAGCGTTTCCGTCGGGTCGGTGACCGCTTTACGGTGCTGACGGTCCCGCAGTGGCTGGGTGACCGCTACGGCGACCGCAGGCTGAGGGTGTTCTTTGCGGTCGCGAGCATGCTGCAGGTCACGTTTCTGGTCCTCATCGTCACCGCCCTCGTCCTGGTCCTGATGAGTGTGCTCCAGATCGGCATGTGGCCGGCGCTGTTGATGGTCGTGATCTTCACCTTCGGCTACATTCTGTTTGGCGGCGCAAGCCTTCACGTGTGGTCGAACAGCGTCCAGGCCATCACCATGCTGGCGGTGGCGGTGATCCTGGTGGCATCCGGCGCTTCGATCTTTGGCGATGGTTTGGCGGGTTTCTTCGGCCGCCTCGACGCGATGGCGCCGTACTACGGCAGCATGACCAACCCGGACAGTCTTCTCTTCCGCAATCTCTTCGAGGTCGTGGTGGCCAACTTCGTCATCGGCCTCGCCATCATCATGCAGCCCCACATCATCTCCAAGGCCCTCTACCTGCGTTCGGAGCGCGACGTCAACACCTACCTCGTCACCGCGATGGTGGCGGGCACGGTCTTTACCGCGGTGCTGCTGGTCGGCCTCTACGCACGGCTCGAGCTCGGCGGCGACCTCCCGCCCGACCGGGTGGTGGCGACCTACATCGCCACCGGCTTTGCACCCGGCCTCCGCGCCTTCATCATGCTGGGCGTGCTCGCGGCCGGGTTCTCGACCCTCGAGGGGGTGATCCTGGCGCTTTCGACCATCTTTGGCAACGACTTCTACGGCACCATCGCGAGGGCGCGCGGCATGGCGGCGGACCGCCTGCAGACCCGACTGCTCAGGGTGGGCAGGATCTTCCTGGTGGCGCTTGGCGCCGATCACACTGCTGCTTGCCTGGTGGCAGATCGTCGACCAGCCGTTGTCGGTGGCGATCTTCGCCCAGAACGGCATCTATGCGCTCTTCGCCGCGACCTTCGCACCGGTGCTCTTCGGCATCTTTTCGACCCGCGCGTCGGCACGGCTCGCCTTTGCCGCCGCGGCCAGCGCGCTGGTGGTTCACTTCGGGATGTACTACGGCGGTATCACGCCGTACCACAACAACCCCGCGGTGCCGGCGACCTTCGCTTTGGCGGTCAGCACCCTGGTGATGGCGCTGGGGGTTGTGTTTCACCGGGGAACACCGGCGGCCGGGAAGACGTTACCCTCATCGGGAGAGAACTGATGAGAGAGCGGAATCGGCTGACCCATTTCCCGGTGGTCGCTGCAGTGGTTGCGGTGCTGCTGACGGTTTCCGCCGCGCCCGCCGGCGAGCGGATCGTCGCGGTGGGCGACGTGCACGGCAGCTACACCGGCCTGGTGATGATCCTCCAGCGCGCCGGGCTGATTGACTCGGAGACCCACTGGATCGGGGGCGATGCGACCTTTGTCCAGACCGGCGACCTTTTCGACCGCGGGCTCGAGGTGCGCAAGGTCCTCGACCTGCTGATGCGGCTCGAAACGGAAGCGGCGCACGCGGGCGGCCGGGTGATCGTCCTGCTCGGCAACCACGAGGGCATGAACCTGATCGGTTTCTACCGCGACGTCAACCCGGAGATCTACAGCACCTTTGCCGGCGATGACTCCGAAAAGCTTCGCAAGGCCGCTTTCAAGGATTACAAGACCTACCTGAGCGCGAGAGCGAAGGCGATGGGGGTAGCCGCGCCACCGGTCACCTCCGAGGTCAAGGATCGCTGGATGGCGGCCTTCCCTCCCGGCTGGCTCGAGTACAACGAGGCCCTCGGTCCCGACGGAGTCTACGGGGCGTGGCTGCGAAAGCGTCCGGTGGCGGTGGTGATCGACGGCGTGCTCTTCATCCACGGCGGCATCGGCCCCGATCTCGAGGGGCTCAGCGTCGATCAGATCAACGCCGAGGTGGCGGCCGAGCTTGCGACCTACGACCGGGTCCGGAAGTACATGGTGGAGCAGCACCTGGTGCCTTCGACCGCCGGTCTGCAGAGCCTGGTCAGCGTTTACAGCGAGCAGGACCCAGCCGATCCCGAGCTCGACGGCTTGGCCGACGTCGATCAATGGTTCGTGCACTCACCCGGTGGACCGTTGTGGTTCCGCGGCGCAGCCAGGTGGGACGAATCGGCTGAGGCCGAGCGCATGGCGGCGCTCCTGGCCGGGGTCGGCGCAGAGCGGATGGTCAGCGGCCATACCGTTCAGCGTGAGGGGCACATCGAGACCCGGTTCGGCGGTAGTGTTTTCCTCATCGATACCGGAATGCTCGAGACTCATTACGACGGCCGTCCCTCGGCCCTGGTCATCGAGGACGGGTCATTCACCGCCATCTACACCGACGGGGCCTCCGAGGTGCTGGTGGACGAGGCACTCGCCGACGCGGCATGAACCGGAATCCGCTGACGGACGTTGAGACGTTTAAACGTTAAAACGTTAGAACGTTTCCACCCGACCCTTGACTCTTAACCATTCACTTGCAGCGCTTCAAGGTTTCGGCTTCCTGCCGGAAATGATCCATCGATCCGGGCCCAGATCGATTCGCTCGGCCCTTTCGAGGCCCGCCGCGGTCATCCACCCGCGGATCGTCGGCTCGGGCCAGGTGTCGCCGAAGGAGCGCATGTTGATCGCAAACAGCGAGCCGAGCAGGTGCTCTCGCCGCTGGTCATCGATGGCGAAATCGACCACCGTCACGCGGCCCCCCGCCGCCAGCGCCGCAGCTCCGAGACGAACCATCTCGCCCGCCCGGTCGACGCTCTCCTGGTGCAGGACGTTGGCGAAAAGCACGAGGTCGAAACTCTGGCCGTAGTCGGTTATGAGGTAATCACCCGGCAGAAAATCGATGCGGGCGCTGAACCGGGTCCCGGCGAGATTCTTCCTGGCCTCCTCCACAACCGCGGGCCGATCGAGCACGACCGCTTCGAGATCCGGTTTGACCGCGCACAGCGCCATCGCGAAGTGCCCCCAACCTCCGCCGACGTCGAGCATCCGGCGAACGCCGTCGAGGTCGAGCACCGATGCGACTCGCCGCGCCATCTGGGCGCCCATCGCGCGCATGGCGGCGCCGAAACGATGCACCTCTTCGGGAGTCCGTTCAGCCGCCGGCCAGTCCTCGCCGCGCAGCCAGGGTTCGAGGGTGGCGCCCCAGCGGTCGTACATGGCGTGGGAGTGCTCGAGAAACGGAACGACGTCGTACTCGCCGGGCTGGAAGTGCTGGCGAAGCCCGGCAGCGGCCCGATACCGCTCGCCCTCCGCCTCGACGATGCCACATGCGCTGAGCGCGCGCACAACCTTGCCCGCGGCCAACGGGTCGAGATCGAGCTCGGAGGCAAGCTCGTTCGTTGTGCACTCCCGTTCGGCCAGCAGGCGCAGGATGCCGGTGCGGCCGGCGACGGTGATCACCCGATGGCTCGCAAACCCCCACAATAGGCGCTGAAAGCCGTCGAGATCGAGATCTGATGGCGCCATGGATGCCTCCCCGGTGGTTGAGATTACACGACGATCTGCGTCGCAGAACCATCATGCTCGAATCACGTACAATCCTGAGAGTTTCGGATCGGCCACCGGCGCCGATCCGCGATCCATCGAGGGGGGAGCTTCATGCATCGTCGTCTTCGTGCCGTCGTATTCACTGGTATCGTTCTGCTTGCGACCGTCGCCGCCGAGGCGCAGATCAACGCCCGGCTGATCCGCCAACCAGACATCTCGGCGACCCAGATCGCCTTCGTCTACGGCGGCGACATCTGGATCGTCGCCAAGGGTGGCGGCATCGCCAACCGGCTGAGCACGCCCAAGGGCGAGGAGAGCTTTCCGCGTTTTTCGCCGGATGGTCGAACGATCGCGTTCACCGGCAACTACGACGGCAACCAGGACATCTACGTGATGCCCGCGAGCGGCGGTTTACCGACCCGGATCACTCACCACCCCGAAAGCGATCGAATGCTCGACTGGTACCCCGATGGCGAAACCCTGCTCTTCGCGACGCCGATGGCAAGCGAAAAGCAACGGTTTCGCAAGCTCTACCGCGTGCCGGCAAACGGCGGTCTACCCACGGTTCTGCCGGTGCCCTACGGTGAGTTTGGTGCCATTTCCGAAGACGGCTCGATGCTGGCCTACATGCCGCTGTCGCGCGACTTCCGGACCTGGAAGCGGTACCGGGGCGGCACCGCGCCCGAGATCTGGCTCTTCAACCTCGAGGACTTCTCCTCCCAAAACGTGACCCAAAACGACGCCAACGACAGCCAACCGATGTGGCACGGCTCGACCCTCTACTTCATGTCCGACCGCGATGGAAATATGCGCGCCAACATCTGGGCGCGCGATCTCGATACCGGCACGGCGCGGCAGGTGACGTTTTTCACCGACTTCGACGTTCATTTTCCGGCCATCGGACCCCACGACATGGTCTTTGAAAACGGCGGCCGCCTTTATGTCATGGACCTCGCGACCGAGACCGCAGAGCCGGTGGAGGTACAGGTGGTCACCGACCGTGCGACCCTGCTGCCGCGGGTCGAGTCGGTCGGCGGGAGTACCGCCGGCATGGACGTCTCGCCGTCGGGGAAACGTGCGGTGCTCGAGGCCAGGGGCGAGGTCTTCAGCCTGCCCGCCGAACACGGTGTGGTGCGCAACCTGACCCGCACCTCGAGTTTTGCCGAGCGCCACCCGACCTGGTCGCCGGATGGCAAGTACATCGCCTATTTCTCGGACCGCTCCGGCGAGTACGAGCTGACCATCCGTCCGGCCGACGGTTTGGGGGACGAAACGACCCTGACCTCCATGGGCGCCGGATTCCGTTACCGGCCCATGTGGTCGCCCGACTCGAAAAAGATCGTCTTTATCGACAACCTCCAGAAGATTCACCTGTTCGAGGTTGAAAGCCGGTCGTTGACCGAGGTCGACCAGGGGCGGTGGATGACCCATCCCCCCCTCGACGGGTTCAGGGTGAGCTGGTCGGCGGACAGCCGTTGGTTTGCCTACCACCGCGGTATCGACAACCGGCAAAACGTGGTTTTTCTCTATGACACCGATGCCAACCAGCGCCACCAGGTCACCTCGGGTTTCGTGGAATCCTATGAACCGGTCTTCGACCCCGAAGGGAAGTACCTCTATTTCCTTTCCGACCGCTCCTTCGCGCCCATCTATGCCGAGATGGACCCGACCTGGATATACACCAACACCACCAACATCGTCGCGGTGCCGCTCCGCGCCGACGTCGCCTCGCCCTTGGCGCCCCGTAATGACATCGAGGCCAACGGCGAAGACGAGGACGAGAAATCAGATGACGCCGAAAAGACGGAAGACGGCGAGGAAGAAAAAAAGGCCGAACCGGTGGTGATCGGCCTCGAGGGCTTCGAGGCGCGGGCGGTGGTGTTGCCACCGGAGGCTGGCCAGTACGCCGGCCTCGGGGCGGTTAAGGGCAAGGTGCTCTATCGGCGGGCGCCGCGGACCGGGGCCGACGGTGAGAAATCACCACTGCTGTTCTGGGACCTCGAGGAGCGCGAGGAAAAGACCATCCTCGACAACGTCGATGACTATGCGATCTCTGCCGACGGCAACAAGATGCTGGTGGCGTCGGGAGGCAGCTTTGCCATCGTCGACATCGCCCCGGATCAGAAGATGGACCCCAGCCTCGCCACCTCGTCGATGGAGATGACCGTGGTCCCGGCCGAGGAGTGGCGGCAGATCTTTAACGATTCCTGGCGGTTGGAACGCGACTTCTTCTACGACCCGAACATGCACGGGGTCGACTGGCCGGCCATGCGCGAGCGCTACGGCGCTCTGCTCGATGAGGTCATCACCCGCTGGGACCTCAATTTCCTCATCGGTGAGCTGATCGGGGAAATCAACACCTCGCACTCCTACCGCGGCGGCGGCGACGTCGAGAACGAGGAGGCGCGTGGCGTCGGGCTCCTGGGCGTCGACTGGGAGCTGGCCGAGGGGGCATACCGGATCCAAGAGATCATCACAGCGGCGCCCTGGGACACCGAGGTGCGTTCGCCG
Organism: Candidatus Sulfomarinibacteraceae bacterium; assembly: GCA_963733915.1. GTDB lineage: Bacteria > Acidobacteriota > Thermoanaerobaculia > Thermoanaerobaculales > Sulfomarinibacteraceae > Sulfomarinibacter. The sequence goes on along the minus strand of CAVTEP010000009.1, from coordinate 157,968 downwards.
CTCTCGGAGCCGGGGATCGATGTCAGCGCGGGGGATTGGGTGCTCGCGGTCAACGGCACTCCCATCGATACCGCCAAGGACCCCTGGGCCGCCTTCGAGGGCCTGGCCGAGACGACCGTGATCCTGACGGTCAACGACCGTCCCGGTCTCGAGGGTGCGCGCGAGGTGCTGGTGGAGACCCTTGGTGATGAAGCGCGCCTGCGCAACCTGGCCTGGATCGAGGCCAATCGCCAGAAGGTCGAGAAGGCGACCGACGGCCGCGTCGGCTATATCTACGTACCGAGCACCGGCCGCGACGGCCAGACCGAGCTCTATCGGATGTTCCGTGCGCAGTACGCCATGGACGGGCTCATCATCGACGAACGCTTCAACGACGGCGGCCAGATCCCGGATCGTTTCGTCGAGCTCCTCAGCCGACCGCTCTACAACTTCTGGGCGGTACGCTCGGGCACGGACTGGCAGACACCGATGATCGCGCACACCGGGCCCAGGGTGATGTTGATCAACGCCTGGAGCGGCTCGGGTGGCGATGCCTTTCCGTACTATTTTCGGGCTGCGGGGCTCGGCCCGCTGATCGGCACCCGCACCTGGGGCGGCCTCATCGGCTACTCGGGTTGTCCGGCGCTGGTCGATGGGGGACGGCTGACGGTGCCGACCTTTTCGTTTTACAACCTGGATGGTCAATGGGAGGTGGAAGGTCATGGCATCGAGCCCGACATCGAGGTGGTTGACGACCCGTCACTGATGGTCAACGGCGGCGACCCGCAGCTCGACCGCGCGGTTTCCGAAGTCATGCAGGCACTGAAGGAGAATCCCCCGCTGCGCCCGAATCGCCCGGCGTATCCGGTGCGGTGAACGCACGACGTCAAGACGTTGGAACGTTAGAACGTCAGAACGTTCTGGAAGGCGTGGCTGGTGCCGAATAAGACGCGTCGTCAGGAGATTCTCGAGCTGCTCCGCAATCGCGAGTGGGCCTTCGATGATCTACGTCGCGAGCTCGGTCTGACCGTCAGCGTTCTCGAGGAAGACCTCAAACACATCCAGCGTAGCGCCCGTGCGGGTGCACAGCGTCTCATCGTGAAGCGACCGCGCTGTCAATCGTGCGATTTCGTCCTCAAGAGCGTGGCGCTCCATCCTCCGGGTCGTTGCCCATCATGCCACGACCGCCACATCGCCGGCCCGTGGCTCCACATTGAATCGCTCTAAGGTCTGGCTCGTCCGGAATTGCGTGAGATCGGGGTTTGGAATTCCGGTGAGCAGGCGCAACGACTGGGACAGCGACAGACCGCAGAGGCAGGGTCGGTGAGCAGCGGCCGGCGCAGCGACCGGTGCAGCGAGCAGGGGTCGTGACGACGGCATGGCCACCTCCGGGTGCTGTCGCTGTCGACTGCCCCTGACGCGGTCTCCGGCTGCTGCCGCGGTTCCCGCCGTGTCCCTGACCGTCGTCTCAACGGATACGACCAACGGCTTCATAGACGGTTGGAGAGTTGGCCCCCCTTTTCCCCTTTTCTCCTTTTCCCCTCTGCCCGCTCGAGGTGCGGATGGGTGGGCGGGTGAATCCTGTATCCGGTTGGGCGGGTGGAACGTTCTAACGTTTTAACGTTTCAACGTCGGGTGTCCAACTGGTCTTCAGCATCCTCGCCGCCCGGACCTCGTCGACGCGGCGGACCGGGGTGTCGTGGGGTGCGGTCTTGACCAGCTCCGGGTCCGTTTCCGCCTCGTGGGCGATGGCGATCATGGCGTCGCAGAAGGCCTCGACCTCCTCGGGCGCGACGCTCTCGGCGGGCTCGATCATCAGCGCGCCATGGACGATGAGGGGGAAAGAAACCGTCGGCGGGTGGAAGCCATAGTCGAGGAGGCGTTTGGCGATGTCGATGTTGTGCACCCCGTGCCGGGTCTGAAAACTGTCGTCGAAGACCACCTCGTGGAGGCTCGGAGCATCGAATTTGAGGTGGTACGCACCTTCGAGCCGGCGCCGAATCAGATTTGCGTAGAGCACCGCCACCTCCGACATCGAGCGCAGGCCGTCGCCGCCAAGGCTCCAGATATAGGTGAGAGCCCGCACCAGGATCAGGAAGTTCCCGAAATATCCGCGCATCGGTCCGATCGAGGCCGGGTCATCGGCGAGGAGCCTGAAACGATCGTCCTCACGCACCACCTTCGGCACCGGCAGGTGCGGGAGCAGGGCCTGGGAAACCGCGACCGGGCCTGCGCCCGGTCCACCGCCGCCGTGCGGCGTTGAAAACGTCTTGTGGAGATTGATGTGCATGGCGTCGGCGCCCATGAGACCGGGCAGAGCGCGGCCGACGAATGAGTTGAGGTTGGCGCCGTCGACGTAGATGAAGCCGCCGCGGTTGTGCACGATTTCGGCGATCTCGAGGATGTGATGCTCGAAGACGCCGAGCGTGTTGGGGACGGTCAGCATGACCGCTGCGACCGAGTCGTCCATCATCCGATCAAGGGCCCCGAGGTCGACGGTGCCGTCCTTCGCGGAGGGAATCTCGCGCGCTTCGTAGCCGGCAAAGGCGGCGGTGGCGGGATTGGTGCCGTGGGCCGAATCCGGCGCCAGAACGGTCTTGCGCTGTTCGCCGCGGGTCTCGAGCGCCTTGCGGATCATGAGGATCCCGGTGAGCTCGCCGTGAGCGCCGGCCGCCGGCTGGAGGGTGACGCCGGCCATCCCGGTGATGGTCTTGAGAGCCTCCTGGAGTTCCCATATCACGCGCAGGGCGCCCTGGATCTGTGACTCGGGCTGGAGCGGATGGAGCGACGCAAAGCCCGGCAGCCGGGCGGTCTGCTCGTTGACGCGCGGGTTGTACTTCATGGTGCACGAGCCGAGCGGATACAGCCCCTCGTCGACCGCGTAGTTGAGCTGGCTGAGGCGGTGGAAGTGTTGCACGACCTCCATCTCCGATGTGTCCGGAAAGTCCGGATCGGGCTCGCGCACGAGCTCGGGCGGAAGCGCCGCGGACGGCTCGACTTCGGGCACGTCGAGGGGTGGCAGCAGATGCCCCTGCCGCCGCATCCGGCGCGGGTTGCGTTCGAAGAACAGCGGCTCGGGGCGGATCGAGCGCCGCTTCACGACAGGCCGTCCAGCGCCATGACCATGGCGTCGAGGTCGGACGCCGAGTTGCGTTCGGTGACTGCCACCAGGACGCCGTCCGGCCACGATCCGCCCCAGCTCGCGGCCGGTACGCCGGCCAGAATCCCGTTTGCGGCCAGCCGATCGACCAACTCGGTCCCGGTGGCCGGTCCGACGAGAAGAAACTCGTTGAAGGTCGGGCTCTGAGGATAGGCGAGCCGCCACGGATCGCCGAGGGTCGTGATCCTCCGCTTGAGCTCCTCGCAGCGCGCGAGGCAGGATGTGGCAAGCTCGCGGAGCCCGTGGCCTCCAACCGTTTCCAGCCAGACGGTCGCGGCGAGCGCCATCAGCCCCTGGTTGGTGCAGATGTTTGAAGTCGCCTTGGCGCGACGGATGTGTTGCTCGCGGGTCGACAGCGTGAGACAAAAGGCGCGGTTGCCATCCGCGTCCACCGTCTCGCCGGCGAGCCGGCCCGGCATCTGCCGGAGGTTTTTCGCACCGCAGGCGAAGAAACCGAGGTGAGGGCCGCCAAAGCCGGGCGCGACTCCGAACGACTGCGCTTCGCCGCAGACCACGTCGAATCCGAATGCACCGCCGCCGGCGAGGAGGCCGAGCGAGACTGCCTCGGTTACCACCTGAAGCGCCAGCGCACCGCCGTCGTGGGCCGCGTCGGACAGCGCCGGAAGGTCTTCGACGATGCCGAGAAAGTTGGGCGACTGGACAGCGACGCAGCAGGCCCGGCCTGCGGACGCCTTTCGGACCCTTGAAGGATCGAGTCGTCCGTCCGCGCCGGGCGCGACGACCTCGATCTCGATTCCCGCCGAGTCGGCGTAGGTATCGAGCACCCGCCGGTACATGGGGTGAACGGTTTCGGCGATCAACACCAGGTTGCGTTTCCCTCGAAGCACGCGATGGCTGAAGAGCGCCGCCTCGACGAGCGCGGTCGCGCCGTCATACAAGGATGCGTTGGCCACCTCGAGACCGGTGAGACGGGAGATCAGAGTCTGAAACTCGAAGATCACCTGCAGCGTTCCCTGGGAAATCTCCGGTTGGTAGGGCGTGTACGAGGTGAAGAACTCGGCCCGGGAAAGGACAGCGTCGACAACGCTCGGTTGGATGTGCCGGTAGACGCCGGCGCCGAGGAAGCACGGCAGCGAGTCCATGGAGGTGTTGGCCGCCGCCATCTCGCCGAGGGTGCGCCGGATGCTGTTCTCGTCCCGTGCGGGAGGCAGATCGAGCCCCTCGATGCACACCGCCGACGGGATTGACTCAAAGAGTTCGTCGACCGAGCCCAAGCCCAACTCATCAAGGATGTGCCGCCGGTCATCAGGGCCGGCGCCGACCCATGGGTGCATCAGCCGTTCTCCTGCTCCAGGTACTCCTGGTAGCCCGCGGCGTCGAGGAGGTTGTCGCCTTCGGCGACACCGCTCAGCCTGACCAGCCAACCGTCTCCGTAGGGGTCGTCGTTGACGAGATTCGGCTCTTCCATGAGCCGCTCGTTGACCTCGAGGACCTCGCCGGCGACCGGCGACAGGAACTCTGAAACCGCTTTCACCGACTCGAGCGTTCCGAGCTCGTCGCCGGCGTCGACGCCAGTGCCCACCTCGGGCAGCTCGACGTAGACCACCTCGCCGAGCTGGTCCTGCGCGTAGTGGGAGATGCCGACGACAACTGCATCGCCGTCAGCCTTCACCCACTCGTGTGAGCGGGCGTACATCAGTTCGTCGGGAACACTCATCTCATCGTCCTCCTTGGGTTGGCAACGCCATCAAGCGTCTTCTTTCTTTCGCGAGTAGAACGGCAGCTCAATCACCCGCGCGGGCGCAGTGCGATTGCGAATCTGGACAAAGAACTCCGAACCGATCTCGGCCGCCTCGATGGGAAGGTAGGTCATTCCGAGCGCTCTGCCAAGTGTCGGCGACTGGGTCCCTGACGTGACCACGGCGACTGGTTCTTCGTCCTTCTCGCTGAGCAGAACGGGATAGCCGTGGCGGGCGATTCCGCGTTCATGCAATTCAAAACCGACCAGCTTGCGCTCGACCCCTTCCTCGAGCTGCCTTTCGAGGACGTCGCGACCGATGAAGTCGCCCTTTCCGAGCTTGACGATCCAGCCGAGCCCGGCCTCGAGCGGCGTGGTCGTCTGATCGATATCGTTTCCATACAGGCACATCCCGGCCTCGAATCGGAGCGTGTCACGGGCGCCGAGACCGGTCGGCAACAGACCTGCGGGCCGGCCCTCTTCAATCAGCGCGCGCCACACGGCCGGCGCTGCGGGGGGCGCCACGTAGAGCTCGAACCCGTCTTCACCCGTGTAGCCGGTGCGCGCGATGATCGCCGGCGTATCCGCGACCTCGCCTTGAACAAATCGGTAGTACTTGATCTGACCGAGTTTCTCGTCGGTCAGAGCCTGGAGGATCTCCTGCGCGAGCGGCCCCTGGAGGGCGAGTTGGGCATAATCATCCGAAAGGTCGACGACTTCAACCTCATCGAAATCACGGGCCAGGTCGCCAAGGTAGGCAAGATCTTTGTGGCGGTTCGCCGCGTTGACCACCAGAAGATACTCGTCGTCGGCCATCTTGTGGACCAAGATGTCATCGACAAAGGTTCCCTCGGGGTACATGATGCCGGTGTACTGGGCGCGACCCACGGTCATTTTCCGGTGATCGTTGCACGACAGCAATTGCACGAACTCGAGGGCCTTGGTGCCGCGAATTGCCACCTCGCCCATGTGTGAGACGTCGAAGAGGCCGGCGCGAGTGCGGACCGCGTGGTGCTCCTCGATGAGACCCGCGTACTGGACCGGCAGCTGGAAGCCGGCGAACTCGACCATTCGCCCGCCCGCGGCCCGGTGCTCGTCGTAAAGGGGCGTTCTCCCCGTTGCGTGTGATGTGGTCATCAACCCGTCGACCTCCCCATCAGCATCGTTCTGCAGATTACCACCATCGTGCCGGAAAACGCCGACCCAAGGTCGTGGGCCGTCATGACCCGGCCGGAACCGGGTTCGCGGGTTATCTCCTGGCGAGCAATTTGGCGAGTATCTCGCGCGCGCGGTCAAGCTCCTCGGTGGGAGACTCGACCTGCGACATGAGGTAACGGTACTCCTCGCGCAGTTTGTTGAGATCGTTGCTGCGGACCAGCTCGAGGAGCCGTTCCAACGGTTCCCGGCCCTTTCCCTCGGCGCCGACCCTGCCGAATTCGCGCTCGAGGATCACGCGGACCAGCGAGATGACCTCACTTTGCTCCTGCCGGCGTTGGGGGGTGGGTTCCCCCTCTCCGTCGGGAGACACAAACGGTTCTTCCGGCGCCACCGCGGCGGGCGCCGGCCGCCCCCTTCCAGCGGAAATTCGGCCGCCGGGCTCATCGGCGTTAAAGAGGCCGTTGGGCAGCTCGCGAAGCTCGCGGCTGAAACGGCCGAGCATCAGGTAGAGCTCCTTTTCAGAGGAGAAATTCCCGACCAGTCGCGCATTGCGGTCAAGCTCGAGAGACTCCGACTCCTGGAGCATGATGTTGGCCTGCGCCCCGCGCTCGAGTGTGATGGTTCTGGCGCGCACTCGCCACGCCGTCAGCTGACCGGCAACAAAGCAGGAATCGGCGGCCTGCACCGATACCGCCTCGACCTTGACCTCGGGATCGATGCGAACCGATCCGCTGCCGGACTCGATGACCGAGTAGACCCCCGAGTTCTGAATTACCAAGTTCCCGGGGGTGCGGATCGACAGCTGGCCATGCTCGTTGACCGAAATGTCGGTACCATTGGGGATGATCATTGTTGGAAAGTTCTTGGCCTCTTCCATGGCGTTACCTCCCGAGCATGGGCGACGGCAGCGGATCGAAGGCGGGTGGCGGGGCGTTGCGTGCCTGCACCAGGAGCTCTTCGTGACCGGTCCACTGGTAATTGAGGATGTAGATTCTGGGGTCGATCGGCACCGGCTCGTCGCCACCCTCGGCACGGACCCTGACCTCATAGTGGAGGTGGGGCGAGGTGCTCCAACCGGTGTTGCCGACGGTCCCCAGCTCGTCGCCCCGTTTGAGGCTCTCGCCGCGGCGCACCTTGATCTCCTGGAGATGGGCGTAAATCGTGAGGTATCGGTCGCCATGGGCGAGCACGACGACGTTGCCGTAGCGCCACCACCGCACGTTGCGACGCAGCGGGTAGCGGCCGGCAAACACGACCCTGCCGCCGCCAGAAGACAGGACCGGGGTCCCCTCGCGGGCTGCGAGGTCGATTCCGGAATGGAAGTCGATGGTGTTTGTGAACGGCGAGGTCCGGTTGCCGAACGGAGAGGTGAGGACAAAGGCGCCGATGGGCAGCGGGCAGATCGACGGCACCGCCTGCGCGAGGTCTTCGTTGGAGCGGGCGAAGCTGGCGAGCTCATCGGCGAGGGTCAGTAGAGCCTTGGTGTCCGAATTGAGCTTGAGACCTCTGCGGACGGCGATTTGGGCCTCGGGCACGCTCAGATTGCCCGGCGCAGATTCCGGATAGCCTCCGGGGCCCTCGGAGCCTGACGGTGCGCCGAGGATCAGGCTCATCTGTTGCTGCAGCGCGCGCGCCGAGGCGACGTCTCGTTCGAGGCGATCGAGGGATGTCATCCGCTGCGCCAACACCTCACGTTGCATCTCGTGTTGTTGTGAGAGGGAGTGGAGCCTGCCGCTCAGCAACAGCGATTGGATGCCGAGGGGCGCGAGAACCGTGCCGGCGGCCAGCACCAGCACGCCCACCGCTCCCGCGGCGACAAGGCGGCGGAAGCCCTTTCGACTCAGGAAATAGTAGCGGACCTGTTGGCGGATGTCCGCTGGGTGAAACTGGATCTCGTACATGCTATGAGTCCAACGATGGCATGACCCTTCGCTCTCGGCCTGGAGTCACCCCACGACCGGCGCACGGGTCGGTTACTCTGATCAGCCTATCACGCGAATTCCCCGCCGATCGAGATTGTCACGAAAAGATGCGAAACAGCGACGCAGTATCAAAACATTCTTCCCCGGCAGTCGGCCAAGCGCTGTTTTCAGGCGGCCCGTAAGGCCACAACAGGATCCTGGCGCGAAGTCTTCCAGGCCGGCCAGATCGAGGCGAGAAACACCAACAGGAGGCAGACCCCGGCCACCGCCAGCACATGAAAAGGCGAGGCGATCAAAGGAATCGAGTCCACCATGTAGACCCGCGCAAGCCCGGGCGGAAACCGGACCGCCCGGGTGGCGGTCATGATCCAGCTGACGGCACATCCGAATAGGATTCCACCGGCGATCCCGATCCCGCCGAGCAGGAGACCCGAATACACCAGGATACGGCGGATCGTGGCCGCGGTGGCGCCCAGCGCCTGCAGCATGCCCGACGAGCGCCGCTTGTCGATCGCGAGCACCACCAGCGCCGAGCTCACCTGGAAGGAGGCCACCGCCACCACCAGGCACAGGACCACGAACAGGGACAAGGTCTGCCAGCGGAGGGCGGCGAACATCGAGCCGTTCATTTCCTGCCAGTCGGTGAAGAAAAGCCGTGAGTCAAGCTGTTCCAGATTACTTCGCGCCTGGTCCACGGCCATGGGGTTTTCGAGCTCGATCTCGATTCCGGCGACTCCCGTTCCGGGCAGCGCTCTCAACGCTTCCGCCAAAGGCACCACGATCCACCCCTCGTCGAACTCGAAAAAAGCGAGCCGAAAGGTACCCACGACTCCGAGGTTGAGGGTCGGCAGGATCCACGAGCCCGCGTTGGGAGGCAACCGAACGGTCGCCGTGTCGCCCGCGCTCAAATCGACCTTCGCTGAGAGCCGTTCGCCGAGCACGGCGACCAATCCGCCGTTGGCCGGCCACGCGTCGAGACCGGTATAGGCAGGTGGTACGGCTACGGCCTTGAGGGTCACGGGGACCGGGCTGGTCGGCTCCGCCGGATCGTCGAGGATTCCGGTCAAATAGGTGACCGGCGTCGCCCTGCGGACCCCTTCAATAGCGGCGATGCGGTCGGCGAGGTCGTCGGCCGCGGCCGGCTCGAGCGACCCGAGGGCGAAGCCCACCATGTGGGCGTTGCCGCTCTGGAGGGCTGTCGCGATGGCCCTGGAGTAGCCGGTCATCAACGCCAGGGTGATCACGAGGGCGGCGACGGCGAGACCGACGCTTGCAAAGGCGGCGAGGGCGGTGCCGCGCAACAGCACACCGGTTCGGCGGCGCAGAAAACGCAGCGCAAGCTCCAGCTCAAGACTCACGGGACGTCACTCACGGTTTCCGCCGCACTTGCGCGGTCGTCGAGATGCCCCAACAGAATTCGTTTTGATCATGGGTGCAACTTCGATCTCAGAGTTCTCCAGAAAATTCGAATGAGGTCGTTCCCCGTCCTTGGAAGCGGCCCCCGCCGGGCGGTCAGCCAGTCTGGATAGCAAAAGCTCACATCGCAAGCCGCGGCGATTCCTGGAGTCGTCTTGAAAACCTCCAGCTCATACAGTATCTGGTCGCACACGTCACTGTGCTTGCGGCGCAGGTACCGAAGCTTGTCCGGGTTGAGGTTTCGGTACTCGTCGAAGTACAGAAACTCCATCCTGCAACAGCGTAAATCGAAGCGAATGTCACTGTGGTCGCTGTTACCCAAACCCCAAGACGATCCGTGGGGAGGGTGATGATACTCCACGCCCGCTACGCCAGTTTCGTTTGAGGTCGTCCAAAACCGCGGGCTGTGCTCATTGAAGAACTGTTTGTGGTAGGGGTTCGCGAGGTTCAGTCCCTGATAACCGTAGGGAGCGACGATCACGACCCGCGCTCGCGGTTTTCCGATCCGCCAGATTTCTCCAACGACTGCTAGGAGGTCATCAACGTGTTCGAGTGAGTGGCAGGCGTATATGCAGTCGGCGCAATTGTCGACAAAGGGAAGTGGTAGTCGATTGAGATCCGCAACTACTGAGACCTTTGGTAACGCGAATCGATCAACCCCAAAGAAACCGGGCTGTGGACGTGTCCCGCAGCCGAGATCGAGACAGACCGGGTTCATCGCGATGAGCCTCGCCCCGAATATCTTGATTTATCAATTCTGTTCCGGAGAAAACACGGATTCCCGCCGGGCTCGCTCGAGCGCACCGCGAGTTCACCTGCCGGTTTCTCACAGATCATGAGCCGGAGTTTACTGCAATCTTTGGGGGTCGGCGTTTCGAATTAGATGACCTCTAGGCCTTTCGCGCGCGATAGGTCACCGATCTCACGATGCCTTTGACATCATCCCTCGCGATTCCGTACTGCTCCATGATCGACAGCACCTCGGCCGGGGATGCCTTTTCGGTCATCTCCAGAAAATCGACATCCTTGAGGATCTCGACCTCGGCAAGACCGGCGTCGGCGAGCATCTGGAAGTAGAACTCGCGCTGCTCGGCACCGGCTACGCAGCCGACATAGGCAAGCACGTTGTCAACGATTTCTTTCGGCAATTCACCGTCGAGGACGATGTCGGAGATCACGAGACGGCCGCCCGGCCGTAGGACGCGTGCGATCTCGGCGAAGACCTCTGACTTGTCCGGCACCAGGTTGATGACGCAGTTGCTGGTCACGGCGTCGACCGATGCGTCTTCGAGCGGAAGATGTTCGAGACGGCCCTCGCGGAACTCGACCTGGCCAGCGCCGACGGCCTCGGCGTTACGGCGCGCGGCGGCCAGCATCTCCGGTGTCATGTCGACACCGATCACGCGGCCCGTCGGACCGACCTTGCGGGCGGCGATGAGGGCGTCGATTCCGGCCCCCGATCCGAGGTCGAGAACGGCTTCTCCCGCGACCAGGTCGAGGTGCTCGAGCGGCGCGCCGCAGCCGAGGCCCAGGTTGGCGCCGTCCGGCAACAAATCGAGATCCACGCTTGCGTAGCCGAGGCTCTGTGCCACCGTTGTCGTGCCGCCGCAGCAGCCGGTCGGCGCGGGACCGCAGCACGAGGTCCCGGTGCTGGCAAAGGCCGCATACCTCTCGCGGACGTTTTTGACCACTGATTCGGCGTCGGTGGGGTCGAGCGTTTTCCTGGTATCGGTCTCAGTCATCACATCCTCCGTTGTCACACCTGGGCATCCCGGTCATGAGATGGTCATACGCTCCGGGGCAGCAGGACTCGGTGGCCCTGCGGACCGCGGTCAGCAGTTGATTGAACGCTTCCAGGCTTGCGGTTACCGAAGCTGGCGGCAGGCACTCGAGCACTGATCGCGCAAATGCCTCCTCCTGTGCCCCGATCTGGATGGCGGCGCGGCGGCCCTCTTCGGTCAATGCCACCCACTGCGCGCGCCCGTCATCCGGGTCGCCCACGCGACTCACGAGACCACGCTCCTCAAGACGCGCAACGTTTCGCGTCAGCGTGCTGGCGGCGATTCCCAGGCGCCTCGAAAGCTCACCGAGCCGGAGTTCACCATGCGTCAACGCCTGCAGCGTCGCGGCCTGGGCCACGGTCATGCCGCAGCAACTCATGTCCGACCGTTCGGCGAGCGAAAAACGGCGCACCAGCGCCCTGATCCCGATCTGAAGCTGCCGGGCCTGCTCATTCGAGACCGCGTCGGAGACTGGAGTTGTCGTGGCCGTCATCGAAGGTAGTTGTATATTACAAATAATTGATTGTCAAGTCCATCTGTCGCTTCGATAGGAAGAGGAGCCGGGAGGTGGTTGGTGCAGGGTTAAGAAGTAAAGAGTGAAGAGTGAAGGACGATGCCGCCAGAAACCGACACCGTCACGGATTCCTCACCCTCAACCCTTAACTCTTCACCCTTTACTGAAGAAACTGAAATCGAATCATGCACATTCGTGTAGAATCGCCCTCTTATGGCCGAGTGGAGCACATCGTCGTGGCAGAGCCGACCCGCGAGTCAACAGCCGGTCTACCCGGATCCGGCCGCGTTGTCGTCGGTGGCCAAGAAGCTGGCCTCGCTGCCACCGCTGGTGACATCGTGGGAGGTGGAACGGCTGCGGGCGCAGCTTGCCGAGGCAGCCGAGGGCAAGCGGTTCCTCCTCCAAGGCGGCGCCTGCGCCGAACGCTTCGACCAATGCTCGGCCGAGGTCATCACCAACAAGCTCAAGATCCTGCTTCAGATGAGTCTGGTCCTGACCTACGGTCTCAAACGACAGATCATCCGGGTTGGCCGATTCGCCGGCCAGTACGCTAAACCGCGGAGTTCCGACACCGAGGAACGCGACGGGGTTGTCCTGCCCAGCTACCGCGGCGAGCTCATCAACGGCGCTCCGTTCACGGCGAACGACCGCATTCCTGACCCGCAGCGGATGCTCCGCGGATACGAGCACTCGGCCTTGACCCTCAACTTCATCCGCTCGCTGGTCGACGGCGGCTTTGCCGACCTCCATCATCCTGAGTACTGGGACCTCGAATTCGTCTCACACTCGCCGCTGGCGCAGGAGTACCAGCGGATGGTGGAGGCAATCTCCGATTCACTACGTTTCATGGAGACCCTCGCCGGGATCCAGGCGGGCGACATCAGCCGTGTCGACTTCTTTACCAGCCACGAGGGCCTGCTCCTGCCCTATGAGCAGGCGCAGACTCGCCGAGTGCCCCGGCGAGAAGGTTGGTACAACCTGTGCACCCATTTGCCGTGGATCGGTATGCGGACGGCGGATGTCGACGGTGCGCACGTAGACTACTTCCGCGGTATCCGCAATCCCATCGGCATCAAGGTCGGCCCCGCGATGACTCCGGAATGGCTGCTCGATCTGCTCGAGACCCTCGATCCCGACGGCGAACCGGGCCGCATCACCATCATCCACCGAATGGGTCACGCCAAGGTGGCCGAATGCCTGCCGCCGCTGGTGGAAGCGGTGTTGCGCGCCGGCCGGCTGGTCCTGTGGTGTTGCGACCCGATGCATGGCAATACCGAGAAGACCGCCGGCGGTCACAAGACGAGGCGATTCGACAATATCCTTTCAGAACTCGAGCAGAGCTTCGATGTCCACGCCGAGCTTGGTTCCTACCAGGGAGGGGTGCATTTCGAGCTGTCGGGCGACAACGTCACCGAGTGTATCGGCGGCGCCCGCGGTCTGAGCGAGGTCGACCTCGAGCGCGCCTACGAGTCGCGGGTGGATCCACGCTTGAACTATGAGCAGGCGCTGGAGATGGCGTTGCTCGTCGGGCGCAAGTTCGCCCGTATGAACGGACATTCGCTCTGAAGCAGTGAGGCTATGACCGGCCGCTTTCTGCTTCACCCAGAGGGCTTCGCCGTGACAGGCCGCGGCCTGGCTATGAGGCGCCGCCAATCTTGAAGGACTCTTGCTCGACGATGTGCTTGCCCCAAGGCCCCATAGCCCCATAGCCTCGACCGGAATGCGCTACAATCACCCGACCTCATGGATGGAGGGTGTTCATGAAACGTCCAGTCCCAACTGTGTTGTCTCTTTTGCTGAGCCTTGCTGCGATCGGCCTTGCCGGGGACGAGCCGGTCGATCTCGACGCTGTCACGAAGATTCGCGACCAGGGTTTCCGCCACTCGCAGGTCATGGACCTCGCCTGGCATCTCACGGAGGGGGTGGGACCGAGGCTCACCGGTTCGCCGCAGTCCTTGCTTACCCACGAGTGGGCGGAAGCGAAGTTCGCCGAATGGGGTCTGAAATCGTGGCTCGAGGACTACGAATTCGGTCGCAGCTGGGCGGTTGAACGGACCCAGGTCCGGATGCTCGTGCCCTATGTCCAGCCGTTGGAGGCGCTTCCCGAGGCGTGGTCTGTCGGCACCGACGGTCCCGTACGCGGCAAGGTGGTGCGGGCGACTCTCGAGTCGCAGGAAGACCTCGACGAATGGCAGGGCAAGCTCGCGGGCGCGATCGTGCTGCTCGACGATGCGGCCGCGGCCAAACAGGTCGACGCGGAGCTCTTCGAGCGCTGGGACGAGGCCGGTCTTGAGGAGCTCGTGCAGTACGACATCCCCGACGATTCACACGCCGATTGGCGAAAGCGCATGCTCAAGCGGTTCATGTTCCGCAAGCGGCTGGCCGCCTTTCTCGAGGGGGAGGGTGTGGTCTCCACCATCGAGCCGAGCTCGCGCGACAACGGCATCGTCAGGGTGACCGGCAACAGCACGAACCGGGAGGGCGAACGCCCGCTCGGCGTGCCGGCGTTGGCGATGGCCACCGAGCAGTACAACCTGCTGGTGCGGATGCTGGACAACGAGATCGTACCCGAGCTCGAGATCGACGTCGCGGTGCGGTGGTTCGAGGACGACGGCAAGGCCTACAACACGTTTGCCGATCTCGAGGGATCGGATCTCGCCGCGCAGACGGTGGTCGTGGGCGCCCACCTCGACTCGTGGCACACCGGGACCGGCGCCACCGACAACGGCGGCAACTGTGCCGTCGTGATGGAGGCACTGCGGATTCTCAAGGATGCCGGGCTGCGGCCGCGGCGCACGATCCGGGCTGCGTTGTGGAGCGGGGAGGAGCAGGGCCTGCTGGGATCCAAGGACTATGTCATCCGCTATCTCGCGACCCGACCCGAGACGACCGATCCCGAACAGCTGGAGCTACCAACCTGGGCTCGTGAGCAGACCTGGCCGATCCAACCGCTGCCCGGGTACACGACCATCAGCGGCTACTTCAACATCGACTACGGCGCCGGCCGTATTCGCGGTCTCTACGCCCAGGAGAACGCTGCTGTGGTGCCGATCTTTTCGGCGTGGTTGGAGCCGTTCGCCGACCTCGGCGCGGACACCGTCACGATGGAGAGTGCCGGGAGCACCGACCACATGAGCTTTGACCGGGTCGGTATCCCGGGCTTTCAGTTCATACAGGATGAAATGGATTACATGGGGCGGACCCATCACTCCAACGTCGACACTTTCGACCACCTCGTTCCGGAGGACCTGAAGCAGTCAGCGGTGATCCTGGCAGCGGTGATCTGGCAGGCCGCCAACCGCGTGGAAATGCTGCCCCGCAAGCCGATACCGACCAAAACGGAGGAGCTGGATTCCGACTAGCCCAGATCGGCGCCGATTCCTGGATCGGAGCAGCGAACCTTTTCCTCGCCAATCTCGTTGTCGAGATCAGTGGGGAGGGTATTCATGATACGGAGAACGACGGGTGGACGACTCCTGGGCGTGGTCGCGATTCTGGCTTTTGCAGGATCGTGCGCAAGTTCCGAGCCGCAGTCTGATCTTGAATTGGCCGTGAACGGAGACGAGATTCGAATCGCAGTATCCGAGGTAGTCGCGCGGGGAGTGATGGAGAACCTGGTCGGATCGGCGATTGAGTGCGACGGTGACATCGACCCGAGCCTGCAGACTCTTCTCGAATCTCTGGATCGCGGCGGGCCGCGTTCGCGCGCCTCGTTCCGAGACGGAGAGACAACTGTAGATGCCCGCCGCCGCGGCGGCAGGTTTGACATCGACATCCGCGGTTACGGGTCGGGTAGGATCGAGGCGACGATGCCGTGGGCGGTGGCGGAGTGTCTGCTCGGGCATGCCACCACCATCGATGACGCCGTGACGTCGTCGATCAGGGTCAAGGTCGTCAATGAAAACGGGCGCGATTTTTCGTTCAAACTGGACTGATCGAAACCGTGAGAGCCCTCATACGTTTCTCGTAGCGATGAACCAAGGGGAGGAACCACCCATGCGAGTGCGCACCACACTGGCCCTTATGGGCGTCTGTCTTTTTCTCGCGGGCAGCGCCGCCGCCGATATCGAAATTCATCAGAAACACCGTTTCGAAGCCAGACCCGGGGGAACAGTGCTGATCGACGTCTCCTTCCATGGAGTCGAGGTCACAGTGGTTCCGGGCAGCTCGGTTGAGGCCACAGTCGACGTCGTAATCAAAGGCGACGGCAGCTCGGCGAAAAACCTCGCCAACAAACTGCAGCCGCAATTCCTGGAGCAGGGTGACACGCTCATCATCCGATCCGTCCGCGACAGCGGGTGGAGCTGGAAATCGGTCTCGGCCAAGGGCAGGGTCACGGTGCAGATGCCGCCGGGCATGAACCTGAATATTGATTCGTCGTCGGGAGGTGCAGTGGTTTCCGGCGATTTCGGAGACGCCGTGGTCGTCTTCGACGCTTCCTCCGGGAGCCTGACCGTGGACGGCGCAATGCGTGAGCTGCACGCGGACATTTCGTCGGGCTCGGTGCGGGCGGCGGTGATGCGCCCGCTCGAGAGTTTCACCGCCGACGCCTCGTCGGGCAACGTGCGTCTCGCGGGTGGCGCCCGAACGGCGGATGTCGACACCTCGTCGGGCAGCATCGATCTGTCGGGTCTGCTCGGTGACGCCCACTTGGATTCCTCCTCTGGAAGCATCTCGGCTCAGTGGAACGCCATCCCGGCCGACGCCACGGTGCGGGCGGCGGCAAGCTCGGGGAGCGTAACGCTCGTCTTCCCTTCGAGTACCGAACTCGCAGGGTGGGTAGACGTGAGCTCGGGCAGTATCCGCACCGATTTTCCGGGCACCATGGAAAAGAAGCATCTCACCCTGAGCGGCGCTTCGGGGGCGGTGGAAATCGAGGTCGAAACCTCCTCGGGATCGGTGAAGCTGCTGGCGAATTGAGGTTGCTGATTTCGGTTACACGAACTCACGGACCTGCAGCAGATTAGTCGATCCCGAGACCCCAAGCGGCAGACCGGCCGTAATCACGATGCGGCTGCCCGGTGTGTCGAGACCGTATCGGGCGAGGGCCTCCCGGAGCTCGGCTCCCATGGCCCCGATGTCAGCTGCCCTCGCAGCCATGGTTGCGATCACGCCCCAGGACAGGATCAGTTGGCGAACCACTGCGGCGGAGGTCGTCACCGCCAGGATCGGAGACGCCGGTCGCAATCTTGCCACCAGGCGTGCTGTGGCGCCGGACGAGGTGGTGGTGACGATGGCGGTCGCGCCGATCGACGCCGCCAGCTCGCAAGCGGCGCGACTGATGGCGCCGGTGAGCTCGGGTACCGAAGAGGAGGTCGAGTCGGAGATCATCTTCTCGTGATCGATCTCCGACTCGACCTCGCGGGCCACGCGGTGGAGCACTCCCACCGCCTTGGTCGGGAATCTGCCGATAGCGGTCTCTTCGGAGAGCATGACGGCATCGGTGCCGTCGAGAATGGCGTTGGCTACGTCCGAGGCCTCGGCTCGTAACGGTCGGGGGCTTTCCACCATCGAGCGCAGCATCTGGGTCGCGGTGATGACCGGACGGCCGGCGCGGCGGGCCGCAGCGATGATCCGTTTCTGGACCATGGGAACCTGCTCTGCTGGCATCTCAACGCCGAGATCGCCCCGTGCCACCATCACTCCGTCCACCACAGCGAGAATAGGCTCGATGCGGTCAACGGCCTGAGGTTTTTCGATTTTTGCGATGAGCAAGGGTGGGGGCTCTCGGTTTTCGAGGAGTTTCCTCACGGGTGCGAGGTCGTCCTCGTGCCGCACGAACGACAGGGCGACGAAGTCCACCCCCTCCTCGAGGCCAACCTCGAGGTCGGCGCGATCCTTGTCGGTAAATGCTGCCACACGGAGGCTCGCCTGCGGGAGGTTGACGCCCTTGCGCGAGGTCACGACCCCGCCATTGATGATTTCGCACACCAGCCGGTCCTCGGCGACTCGGCTCACCTCTAACTCCACCAGTCCGTCTGCGAGAAGGATGCGCTCGCCGGCGGCGACATCATCGAGAAGATATGGGTAGCTGATCGGCAGTACACCTTCGTCGGCACGGCCTTCGACCCCGAGATCCACCGTCCTCCCGGCCTCGAGCGCGATGCCGGCCTCCGGCAGTTCTCCGAGCCGTATCTTGGGCCCTCCGAGGTCCTGCAGGATGCCGACCTCCCGGCCGGCTTTCCGCGCGACCTCTCGGACGCGGCGGATGGTCTGACGGTGGGTCTCGCGGTCGCCGTGCGAGAAATTGAGCCGCACCACGTCCATGCCGGCTTCGAGCAGCGCCGCGACGCCTTCGGCTGAGTCGGTGGCCGGCCCGAGCGTGCAGACGATTTTGGTCTTGCGGTGTGGTTTCGGTTGCATCGAATCATGGTAGCAGGTGAGCAGGTGAGCAGGGGAGCAGGGGAGCAGGGGAGACTCGACCCTTGTCACGATTTGTGGTGCTTATCACAGGTCCGCACCAACGCATCTCCCCTTTCTCCCTTTCCCCTTTTCTCTCTTTCTCCTTTTCTCCCCCGCGATCCTCCAGCATCCCCGGTTTCGCCGTGCTGCGGGATGCGTTTCAGCGAACCGGGCATTATCTTGGATACAGACGACCACGACAGGAGGTGGCAATGCCGCGATTCGTACTCATGACCCGTCTCGCCCCGGAGAGCCTCAAGGATGCCGACGTCCGACGAGCCATGGGCAGAGCCTGGTTGAAAAAGGTCCAGGCGGCCTGCCCCGAGGTGGAGTGGCTGGCCCACTACGCCATCCTCGGGCCGTATGACTTCATGGACATCTACGACGCGCCATCGGTGGAGGCCGCGCACAAGGTGTCGCTGATCACCCGCGCCGAAGGTGCGGTCTCGGCGGAAAGCTGGCAGGCAATGCCGTACGACGACTTCCTCGATCTTTTGCAACAGGTTGAACCCTAGCCCGCATATCTCACCAGCTTTCTGCTGCGGCCGGCGATGCGTCGTACCCAGCGGTGCTTTCTCGCCTCGGGGTGCTCGACGTACTGTCAAGTACGTCTCCGCGCCCCTCGGGTCGAAAACCCCACTGGGCGCGGCGCCTCGCCGCCCTCGCGACGAAACCCGGTGAGATATGCGGGCTAGCTCGCTCCGGCGGTCAACCACCGCAACCACGAAGGCACGAAGACACAAAGAAAAACACAAAGGGTTTTCTTCGTGGGTTCCTTCGTGACTTTGTGTCTTTGTGGTTGCGACGTTCGGCGCTGAAGTCAGCTCACTCTTCGAAGGGCAACGGCTGATCTTCTCCGTCCGGGGGCGTCATTTCGCTGTCCCCGTCGGAGCCGTCGTCGCCATTCCCGTTGGTCCGGATTCGTCGCAGCTTGGACGCCGGCTTGGGTGCGAGCCGACGGCCGCGGGCGGTAACGCCGGTGAACTCGAGAACCGACAAGTCGAACTCGGCCTCGTGGACCCGCTGCCGCTTGAGGGGTACGAAGTCGACGTGGATCGTGTCGTTGCAGTCGCCGGGTATCAGATATTCGACCCGGCCGGTCTTGCCCTTGATCAGCTCGTACTCGCGGTCGCGGATAAAAGCCTTGATGTGGATCTTTTTGCCCCACGCGATCTTGTCCTTATCGCGGTAGACCACGGTGAAGGCAGAGCCTTGCTCGGGATCGAAGACCTCGGCGTGGATCACCGGCGACGGGATCAGCACCTTGTCCTCGGGAGCGATAATGCGGAACGAACCATCGCGGCTGACGAGGAGGATCTTGTCGTACTCGCTGACCGTGAACTGGTACTTCGATCCCTTGACCTCGGATCCGAAGAAACCGGTCTCGGGGTCGTAGGCGACCTTGATGTTCTGCCGCGCCACCGCCCGTACGTCGATCGCTTCAAAGGTCGCGATCTCCGACCGTCGCGGGTAGCGGTCACCGTAGGTGGCGATCAGGTGCTCGAGGTAGTCGATGGTGGTCGCGGTGAGCTTTCGCAGCTTGCCTTTGATCGTCTTGATGCCCTTGACCGCGATCTCGATCTCCGATCGATTCTTGTCGATGTCGTACTGGGAAATGCGCCGGATCGGGATCTTGAGCAAACGGTCGATGTCGGGGTCGGTGACCCCCTGCTCGAGCTCTTTCAGGAACGGCTTGAGGCCGGTCCGGACCTCTTTGACCACCTGTTCAGCGGTGGTCGCCGCCTCGATGCGCTTGTAGATCCTGTTCTCGATGAAGATGCGTTCGAGGTCGAGCCAATGCTTTCGGTCCCCAAGCTCGCCGAGCTCGTGCTGAAGCTCGGCCTTGATGAGCTCCCTCAGCTGATCCGTGAGAAAGCAGAGGACCTCCGAGACGCCCATCTCGACCGGCCGCCGGTCCTTGATCATCACCATGTTTGACGACAGCGAGACCTCGCAGTCGGTGTGGGCGTACAGCTGCGGGACGACCTCGTCGGTGTAGACCCCGCGCGGAAGCTCGATCTCGATCTCCACCTCGTCGGTGGTGTAGTCGTTGATCGCGCCGATCTTCACCTTGCCCTTCTGCGCCGCCGATTCGATGGAGGCGATCAGGCTCTCGGTGGTGGTGCCAAAGGCGATCTCGCGGATGACAACAGTCTTCTCGTCCCTCATTTCGAGCTGCGCCCGAACCTTCACCTTGCCGCGGCCGTCGTCGTACTCGCTGACGTCGACGATCCCGCCGGTAGGAAAGTCCGGGTAAATCTCGAAGGCTTCGTTATGGAGTATCTTGATCTGCGCTTCGAGCAGCTCTGAAAAATTGTAGGGCAGAATGCGAGTCGACATGCCCACCGCGATGCCCTCGGCGCCGAGCATGAGCAGCACCGGCAGCTTGGCCGGCAACGCCACCGGCTCCTCGTTGCGCCCGTCATAGCTCGGCCGGTACTCGGTCAGCGCCTTGCGGAACAGGGTCTCTTTCGCGAGGTCGGTGAGCCGGCACTCGATGTACCGCGCCGCCGCCGGGGCGTGACCCGTTACCGGGTTGCCGAAGTTTCCCTGTTTCTCGATGAAAAAGTCCTTGTTGGCCAGCACCACCAGCGCGTCGCCGATCGAGGCGTCGCCGTGAGGGTGAAGCTTCATGGTGTCGCCGATGACGTTGGCCACTTTGTGGAACTTGCCGTCGTCCATCTTCGACAGGGTGGCGAGAATACGACGCTGCACCGGCTTCAAACCGTCCCGGAGGTCCGGGATCGCGCGATCGATGATCACGTAGCTCGCGTACTCGATGAAGTTTTGCCCCATCAGGGGTGCGATTCGGGTCATGTCGGAACGTGCCCATAACCGTCTCCGTCTCCGTCTCCGTCTGTCTCCGTTTCGGTTCCGAACGTGGTACCGAATCGTCGGGCACGGATACGGAGACTCGAGACTAGCGTTCGGCACGGGTCATACGCGATATCCGCTATCAGGTTCTCGATGATGTACTCCTTGCGCGCTGGGGTGTTCTTACCCATGAAGAATTCGAGCGCCCGCTTGACATCGCCCATGGAGCCCGGCGTCACCCGAGTCATGTGCTCGTCGTCGACGATGAATTGTTTGAACTCCCTCGGCGAAATCTCGCCGAGGCCCTTGAATCGGGTGACCTCATTGTTCTTGAGCCGGCCGATAGCGTCGTCGCGGTCGGCTTCGGAGTAGCAGTAGACAGTTTCCTGCTTGTTGCGGACCCGGAAAATTGGAGTCTCGAGGATGTAGATGTGGCCCGAAACCACGAGCTCCTCGAAGAAGCGCAGGAAGTACGTCAGCAGCAGGTTGCGGATGTGCATGCCGTCGACGTCGGCGTCGGTGGCGATCACGACCTTGTTGTAGCGCAGCCCCTCGAGGTCCTCCTCGATACCGAGGGCGCGCATGATGTTGTAAAGCTCCTCGTTCTTGTAGACCGCCTCGCGGCCGAGCCCGTGGGTGTTGAGCGGCTTGCCCTTCAATGAGTAGATGGCCTGGGTCTGGACGTCGCGGGCCTGGATCATGGCACCGCCGGCGGAGTCGCCCTCGGTCAGAAAAATCGTCGTCTCCTCCCTCGCCTTGCCCTTCTGGTCCGATAGGTGGACCTTGCAGTCGATGAGCTTGGGGATGCGGATCGCCACCTTCTTGGCGCGCTCCCGGGCCTCCTTCTTGATCGCCGACAGCTCTTTGCGCACCCGCTGGTTGGCCTTGACCTTGTCGAGGAGCTTCTCCGCCTCTTCGGGATTCTTGTGCAGCCACAGGACCAGCTGTTCCTTGACCACGTTGACGACCCACGAGCGGACTTCGGTCGAGCCGAGCTTGTTCTTGGTCTGCGACTCGAAGACCGGGTCCTGGATCTTGACCGCGACCGCACCCACCAGCCCGTCGCGAACGTCCTCGCCGGCAAAACCGTTCTTGGCAAACTCGTTGACGCCCTTGAGGACCCCTTCGCGGAAGGCGCTCTGGTGGGTGCCGCCGTCGTTTGTGTACTGACCGTTGACAAAGCTGTAGTAGGTCTCGCCGTAGGCGTGAGTGTGGGTGAAGGCGAACTCGATCCGGTCGAGCTTGCAGTGCATGGCGTCGTACACCGCGGGCTCGCCGCCGAGTTCGTAGGCGAGCAAATCGGAGAGACCGTTCTTGGACGTGAATTTCTGGCCGTTGTAGTCGAGGGTGAGACCGCTGTTGAGGAAAGCGTAGTAACGGAGCCGGTGCTCGAGGTACTCGTCGCGCCACTCGTAGTCGCCAAAGATCTCGGGATCGGGGATGAAGCGAATGAAGGTGCCGTTGCGCTCCTTCGCCTCCTTGCCGCCCTTTTCCTCCTCTTTCTTGCCCCGGCAGAAAAGACCGCGTTTGAACTTGCCGTCGCGGTAGCTGATGACTTCGAACTCGGACGACAGCGCGTTGACCGCCTTGTTGCCGACGCCGTTCAATCCCACCGAGAACTGAAAGACGTCGTCGTTGTACTTGCCGCCGGTGTTGATCTTCGACACGCAGTCGATCACCTTGCCGAGCGGGATGCCGCGGCCGAAGTCGCGAACCGAGATTTCGGGGCCGTCACGCCTGATATCGATCTTGCGGCCGTGTCCCATGATGTACTCGTCGACCGAGTTGTCGATTGCCTCCTTGAGCATCACGTAGATGCCGTCCGCAGGGTTGGAGCCGTCGCCGATACGGCCGATGTACATCCCGGTGCGGAGCCGGATGTGCTCCAGCGCGTCCAGGGTTTGGATGGTCTGCTCGTCGTAAACGACCTGTTTTTTGGGTTCCGCCATGTTCGCTTCAGTTACACCCCTCTCGCGGGCCTAGAATACCACCGCTCGTTCTGGTCGAGTAGACGAGCGTCTTACGGCACCACAATTGCGTGCGCCTCACGCACGAAGAGTTTCTTACACTCGGCCCAGTCGAAGGGCTAGGGCACCGGCTCGCGTTCGGCATCCTCGAAATAGCTGAGGCTCTCGAGCACGTGGCGGGTGTTGACCCGTCCGGCGCCATTATTCAGCGGCAGCCAATTGAAACATTGATCGAGCGAGAGGCCTCCGCTGAGGGTGTTGTAGAGATCGATGAAGTCTTTGCCTCTGCCGGGGCGCGAGATGGCGGCGAGCTTGATCAGGGCAATTTCATGGAGGGGCGAGCGGAAAATCCGAAATCCGAAATTCGAAATCGATGAGTCGCCACCCCAGATTCGCGACCCACGATTTTACCTCCGCTTATTGCACAGCACCCTGTTGGGTTGCGGTACACCCCACCTTGTCTTGTTGCTTCGAGGGTAGGGGCCGATCCATCGGCGCCACCGGCCGCGTCCCTCCTCGCGCCGTCCGCAGACGGGATTTTTCGGCATCTGCGACCATTTCGTGGATAATCGGAAGCCGTGAAATGAACACAGGAGCGTTAAAAGCGATGTCCGCCGCCACCGAAAAATCATCGACACGCGATCTCGACCTTCAGAGGCTCGAGGAGGCGGTCGCTCGAGCGCGTCGCGTCCTGCTCACCGACCAGCAACCGGACGGCCACTGGTGCTACGAGCTCGAGGCGGACTGCACCATCCCGGCCGAGTATGTGCTCTTCATGCGATACCTGGGTGAGAGCCGACCGGAGCTCGAGCTCAAGATCGGCAACTATTTGCGCGCCAACCAGGGCGAGCACGGCGGCTGGCCGCTGTACATGGGGGGTGCCCTCGACATCAGCTGCACGGTCAAGGCGTACTACGCGCTCAAGCTGATCGGCGACGGCCCGGACGAGGATCATATGCAGCGTGCGCGGACCGCGGTGCTGGATCATGGCGGCGCCGCTCGTTGCAACGTGTTCACGAGGATCGCGCTCGCGATCTTCGGCCAGCTGCCGTGGCGGGCGGTGCCGTTCATCCCGCCCGAGATCATGCTCCTGCCACGATGGTTCTTTTTTCACATCAGCAAGGTGTCCTATTGGTCGCGCACCGTCATGGTGCCGCTCTTCGTCATCTACGCCTTCAAGCCCCGTGCCGCCAACCCCGAAGGCATCGGCGTGCGCGAGCTCTTCACCAGGGACCCCGAGCTCGAGCGCGACTACTTCCCGGTCCGGTCGGCCCTCAATCGTTTGATTCTGTGGGCGGAGCGAGCGGTGCGCCCGCTCGAGCCTTTGATCCCACGTCGGGTGCGCCGCAGGGCCCTGGCAAGAGCCGAGGCGTGGTTCACGCCACGCTGCGGCGAGGGTGGATTGGGTGCGATTTTCCCGGCCATGATCAACGCGTATATGGCGCTGGACCTTCTCGGCCACGGGGCCGGCGAACCGCTGATGATCGAGACGCGAAGGGCGATCGATGATTTGCTGGTGGTGCGCGAGGATTCGGCCTATTGCCAACCCTGCGTGTCGCCGGTGTGGGACACCGGTCTCGCGTGCCTCGCGTTGCTCGAGGATGTGCTTGCGACGAACCGTGACGAGGTCGAGCAGGCGCTCGAGTGGCTGCGCCGGCTCCAGCTCCATGACGAACCCGGCGATTGGTGTGAATCCCATCCCGGGCTTGCCGGTGGCGGCTGGGCATTTCAATACGAGAATGCCTATTACCCCGATCTCGACGACACGGCGGTCGTGGCCTGGGCCATGCACCTCGCGGCCGGGCGCGAACGCAATCTGGAGGCGATCTGGCGCGCCGCAGACTGGTTGCGCGGGATGCAGTCGGCGGGCGGCGGCTTTGCGGCCTTTGACGCGGACAACACCCACTCCATCTTGAACGAGATCCCCTTCGCGGATCACGGGGCATTGCTCGACCCGCCAACCAGCGATGTCACGGCGCGCTGCGTGGCCTTGATGGGCCGGCTGGCCCGCCCCGAAGACAGAACCTGCCTGGAGGGGGCGGTGGTCTTTCTGAGGAAAGAGCAGGAGCCGGTCGGATCGTGGTTCGGCCGTTGGGGGACCAACCACATCTACGGCACGTGGTCGGTGCTGTCGGCGTTGGAGCACGTCTCCGGGATCGAAACCGGCGACATGGTGCGGCGTGCCGTGAGCTGGCTGAAATCGGTGCAGCACGCCGACGGCGGTTGGGGTGAGAGCAACGACAGCTATCTCGACCCGGCCGGATCCTGTGCCGGCGACCGCAGCACGGCCTTCCAGACGGCGTGGGCGCTGCTCGGATTGATGGCGGCCGGGGAGAGCGGTTCCGAAGCGGTGCGGCGCGGGGTGGAGTACCTCGTGGCCCGTCAAACCGTTGACGGTCGATGGACGGACCCGGAGTTCACCGCGCCCGGCTTTCCCAGGGTTTTCTACCTCAAGTACCACGGTTACACCGTGTACTTTCCGTTGTGGGCGCTCGCCCGCTACCGCAACCACTTGCGGTCGCAGACGACGGGTGGGTGACGGGGCGGTGTCGTCCGACCTCGGAATCGTTGCTGCGCTCGCGATCGAGCGACGCTGGATCACCGGCATCGGTCCTCTGGTGGAGGTGAGCGGCATCGGGCGTCGGCGGGCCGAGGACGCATCGCGCCGGCTGCTTGACCGTGGCGCGGCAGCGCTCGTCAGCTGGGGCATGGCGGGCGGTCTTCAGTCCAACCTTTGCGCCGGGACGGTGGTCCTGCCAGATTCCGTGGTCGAAGCGGACGGTTCGCGGATCCGGACGGACCTTGAATGGCGGGATCGGCTGTTGGTGCGGATCGATGGTCGAGTGGCCAGTTCGACGGCGCCGCTCGCGCAGGCGGCGATGGCGGTGGTGTCTCCGGAGCAGAAGCTCGAGATTCGCCTTCGGACCGGTGCGGGGGCGGTCGACATGGAGAGCGCTGCGGTGGCTGCGGTGGCGACCTCCGCCGGGATTCCCTGGATCGCGGTGCGGGTTGTAGTTGACACGGCCGATGTCCGGCTGCCGGAGGCGGCCTTGCAGGTGTACGACGAGGAGGGTCGATTGAAGAGAGGCGTTCTGTTGCGTCTCGTGGCCAGGCCGTGGACCTGGTCGGGTCTGGTCGCGCTCGGGCGGGCCGGCGTTGCGGCCGGCCGGTCGATGCGCCGGGTGTGGACGCTGGCCGGCCCGGACCTGGCGTATGGACGCCTTGGAGATCGATGAGACGGTCGATCGTTTTCACGCTGATCGTTTCGGTTGTGATCGCGGGATCGTCCTCGGCACTCGAAACCGATCAATACTGGGCGTGGGGCCGCCCCCTCGCCGATTCCACCGATGCGGTCAACGCGAAGTTCAATCTCGAGCTGGAACGGGCGATCGCCAGCTTTCCGGATCATCGATCGCCCGAGAGTTGCCGCCAGGTCGCAATCGCCTACCGCAAACGGATGCGATTCCTGCTCATGCACGAAATCCAGGTCTGGGCCTGGAACTCGGTGTGGGTGGCGCGCGTACCGGAGGGCGGCGGCGAGCAACGCGACTACCGCAGGACCAACCTCTATTCGAGGCACCCGCTCATCGACCCCGGGACCTGGATGCCCTTCACGCCGACCATCGAGGTGGCCGGGGTCCGGATGGGAACCGACAAGATCTCGCACTTCGTCTCCTCGGGCTGGACCTACTACTCCGAGTACACGAAGGCGGTCGAAAAGGGTGAAACGCGGGAAGAGGCCGAACGCATCGCCGTCCGGCGCGGTCTCGTCGAGGAGAGCCTGATCCTCGGCGGCATGACCTCAGGGGTCCAGGCCATCGCCGATCTCGAGGCCAGTTACGGCGGCATGCGCTTCTACGTGGATCTCTGCGACACCGAGGACCCGATCCTCCGTCTCGAAGAGGACGGCTGGGTGGTCTCCCGCCCCATCGATCTCAGAGCCTACGTGACGCCGAGGTGGGACGAATCCTACCAGCCTCCGGTCTACAGCAAGGGACGCTGGCGCAAGGTCCGACCGGTCCTCGAGGGCTACTGTGACCGTCTGGCGGACCAGCAGGTGGTGGCCATGCGCCGTACGTATCGTCGGCGCGACCGGGGATCGGTGGTGGCGGAGTTGGTGGCCGAGCGGGTCGCGGCGGGCAAGCTCGAAGACCCCGCGGGTTTCGGCATCGAGGCGGTGTGCGAGGCGCCGGATCCGTCGCTCGTGCCGGCCGCTGCAGCGGAGGAGCTTTCGATCTCCGGGCCGACGGTCGATGACGCGGTCATGATCGAGCGGCTGCGCGACGAAGACGAGGACCGACGGCGCTACAATCTCGGTCTTGCCGGGGCCCAGTTCAGCTACCCGCAGGTGGTCTCCGCCTCGATCGGCGTCATGTTCGCCTCGCAACCGGCAGGCTACGACTGTACGACACCCTGCGATTTCCGCGGGCCATTCCTGCAGCTCGAGCCAGGTCTGGGCGGTGGCAAGTTCAGCCTTGGTTGGGGCAGGGTGACCGGCCATACTAACCGTTCAGGTTCCTTTTTGACCGCTGCCTTTATCGGCCTCGCCTACAAGCTCACCTTCCTTCAGACCTGGGGCGATATCGGCTGGGTCGAGGCCGGCCGCACCTATGCCGGCGTCGAGTTCGGTCTGCCGGTCGCTCAGGTCAATCTCGGGCTCGGTCTGCTGTACCGTGTGGACGGGCAAGACGACGGCCGGTGGCTGGTCACCGGCGGTGTTGGCTGGGGGTTCTAGAGGTGCGTGGGAGAGTGCTGGCGGTTGCCCGGGGCGACACGGCGGCGGACCTGTTGATCCGCGGCGGGCGGGTCGTGGATGTCTTTACGGGCTCGGTGGTCGAAGCGGCGGTGGCGGTAGTAGACGGCATCATCGCTTCGGTCGGGCCGCTTCGCGAGGCCAGGGAAACCGTTGACCTCGAGGGTCAGTGCCTCCTGCCGGGCTTGATTGACGCCCACGTGCACCTCGAAAGCTCGATGGTCACTCCCTACGAGTATGCCCGCACGGTGGTACCGAGGGGGACCACGGCGGTAGTGACGGACCCCCACGAGGTGGCCAACGTGGCCGGGATGGCCGGCGTACGGTGGCTGCTCCAGGCGTCAGAGGGGCTGCCGCTGGCGGTCCTGGTGATGGCTCCGTCGTGCGTCCCGGCGACCCATCTGGCGACCGCGGGCGCCGCGCTCGACGCCGGCGACCTCGAGGAGCTAGCGCAGCACCCGAGGGTCATCGGTCTTGCGGAGGTGATGAACGTCCCTGGGGTGGTGCTTGGTGACGCCGCGGTCCACGCCAAGATCGACACCTTTGCCGGCAAGCCGGTCGACGGTCACGGACCCGGGCTCAGGGGCGACTGGCTGCAGGCCTATGCGGCGGCCGGCGTCGGCACCGACCACGAGACCGTCCATCCAGAGGAGGCCGTCGAGAAGCTGCGGCTCGGCATGCGGGTGTGGCTCCGCGAAGGCACCGGCGCGCGAAACCTGGTCGACCTGCTGCCAGTGGTCGGTGCCGCGACCAGCCGGCGTTGTGGCTTCTGCACCGACGACCGCCACCCGCACGATCTGCTCGACGACGGCCACATCGACCACCTCATCCGGCTCGCGGTGGCCAATGGCCTCGATCCGATGACCGCGATCCAAATGGCGACCCTCAACATCGCCGAGGCCTACCGGCTCGACGACCGCGGGGCCGTCGCGCCCGGCCGCCGCGCCGACCTGGTGGTCTGCCCCGATCTCGGGGAGATTCGGGCGCAACGGGTTTATGTCGGTGGTCGGCTGGTTGCCGAGGACGGGCGACCGGTCGGGGCGTGGCGGGAACCCCCGGCGGACCCATCGGGGGTGGTGCGGCCGCTCGTCGTGAACCCGGAGGCGATCGAGCTGAGCGTCGAAGATCCCGCCTGTCCGGTTCGCGTCATCGGTTTGGTCCCGGGCCAGATCGTCACCGAAAACCGCGTCGAGAGGCTCGGCGCCCTGGACGGTTGGTTGGTGGCCGACCCGGATCGCGGTATCGCCAAGCTGGCGGTGATCGAGCGCCATCGCGGCACCGGCAACATCGGTCTCGGCTTCGTGCTCGGTTTCGGCCCGCTCGACGGCGCCCTTGCCTGCACGGTCGCCCACGACCACCACAATCTCATCGTTGCGGGGGGCGATGACGAGTCCATGCTCACTGCGATCGCCGAGGTCATTCGGCTCGGCGGGGGCGTGGCGGTCGCGCATGGGAATGAGGTGCTCGCCCAACTCGCGTTGCCCATCGCGGGCCTCATCTCGGACCGCCCGCTGCCCGAGGTGCGGGAACGGCTGGACGCCCTCAACACGGCGGCGGCGAATTGCGGCTGTGCGCACCCCGACCCAGTGATGGCGCTGTCCTTCGTCGCCCTCGAGGTGATCCCATCGCTCAAGCTCACCGATCTCGGATTGGTCGACGTGGAGCGCTTCGAGGTGGTGCCGCTGGCACTGAAATGAGGAGGAGGGTATGCCCGGCCTGACCGGTTTCAAAGGTCTCAATGCGGTCATCACCGGCGCCTCGAGCGGCATCGGCCGGTTGCTGGCCCTGCGCCTGGCCGCTGCGGGTGCGCGGGTCGCTCTGGTGGCCAGACGCGAACCCGAGCTCCAGGAGCTGGCCGACGCGATTCGATCCGGCGGCGGAGAGGCCATGGCCCTGCCATGCGACGTGAGTGAGTGTGATCAGGCATTCGCCGCAGCGACTCGCGCGACGGACGCGCTGGGACCGATCGACCTGCTGGTCAACAACGCGGGTTACGGCCACCACCGTCGCTTCCTCGACTGGGAACTCGAGGATATGGAACGGGTCATGCGGGTCAACTACCTGGGGACGCTGTACTTCACCAAGGCGCTGCTGCCGGCCATGGTCGAGGCGGGTCGTGGCTGGCTGGTCTTCATTGCCTCCGCGGCGGGGCGCATCGCGCCGGCGGACGAGTCCGCCTACGCGGCCTCCAAGCACGCCGTGGTCGGTCTGGCGTCGTCGCTTTCACTGGAGGTGGAGGACGCCGGTGTGCATGTGCTCACCGTCTGCCCCGGCGCCATCCGTACGCCCTTCTTCGACGACGAGGCATTGGCGAGATTGCCTGCGGTGGCGCGACGCCAGATGGCCGAACCGGAGGACCTTGTCGAGGCCATATTGGACGCGCTTGCTCGCGGCAGCCGCGAGCTCACCTTTCCGCGCTGGATCGCATCCGGCTACGTGGCCCAGGCTCTGGCGCCGTCCTTTTTCCGCGGCCAATTGAAAAAGCACACCGTCAGAGACGATTAACCCTCTCCTTTCGACGTGGTCATTGATGAGTTAGAACCACAGAGGCACAGAGCACCACAGAGCCGCACAGAGTTTTTTCCAGATATCGCTCGGCAATTGGTCGCGAGATCATTCTCCTCATCGCCTAAGCTCTCAGGAGCGCCACTTCAAAAATAATCTCTGCGTTTCCTCTGTGTCTCTGTGCCTCTGTGGTTGAACCGGTGTTCCAGGTTTCCCTTTTTCCTGCAGCACCCGAGGATGATGCACGTGGCTGTTGATCTGCGCTCCTTCGGAGCTTCCCCCTGGCTCGATTCCGGTGGATTCAGCGGTTGTCAGATGCCGAGCTGTAGACCCGGCCGCGCCAGGATGATCGCACTCCCCGGTAGTAGCGTCGCGCAGAGTCGAGAGTCATGGCCAGGTAGAGGGTGCCGATGAGTGGCATCAGCAGCGCCCACAGCGGCGACAGACGGTAGAAAAACAAGGTTGGCAGGTAGGAGAGAATCATGGCGACGAGGGCTGTCAGCGACACCATGCGTGCCGGCTCGTCGCCAGCCATCAATCCCACCATCGGCAGCCAGAACGCCCACGACAGCGCGGCCACGCAGCCCGCCAGCAGGGCCGGCGAGTATCGGAGCTGGGTGTAGGCGGTGCGCGCCACCATGTTCCAGATCATCGGCAGCCCATCGTAGCTCCGGTGGCTGACGACCGCCCGGCTCAGACCGATCCACGTGCGGTGTCCGGCAGCCTTGACCCTGGCGGCGAGGGCGCAGTCGTCGATGAGCTCGCCCCGGATGGAGGCAAAGGCGCCGATCTCGCGCAACACCTCGGTGTCGACGAGAACGCAGCCGCCCGCACCCGCGGCGACCCGGGGAAACGACGAGTTCGAAAGACGAAAGGGATAGAGCATCTTGAAGAAGTAGACAAAGGCGGGCAGCAGGAGCCGTTCCCAGAAACCGTTGGTTTCGAGGGTCGCCATCAGCGACACCATGCGCACTCCCCGTGAGAGCTGGTGCTCGAACAGCGCTGAGATGACGCCGGGCCCGAGCTCGATGTCGGCGTCGAGCATCAGCGTCCGCCGTGTCTCCACCGCGGCCAGACCCTGATCGAGGGCCCAGAGCTTGCCGGTCCAACCGGCCGGCATCTCCCGTCCCTCGACGACTCGCAGCCCGGCCAAACCGACCGCAGAGGCGGCCTCGGCGGTGCCGTCCTCGGAGCGGTCGTCGACCAGCAGGACGCGAGCTTGAGGCGCCTGGGCCTTGAGAGCCTCCAACGTGCGGCCAATCTGTCCCGCCTCGTTGCGTGCCGGGATCAATATCGTGAGCTCCTCGGTGTCGGCGGCTGCGGCACCGTCCCCGACCACGAGTCGTTCGCGAGTCGACCACGGCCGCCACGGGAGCAGCAGAATCATCAGCCAGATAACGGCGCCGGGGACGCAGGCCAGCAGCCAGACGGTGCTCACCGGGTTTCGTCTATCCGGCTCGTTTGATCGGCAGTTGTTTTGCTTCGCGGTGGTCGTCGAGGTACTGGATCGGTGGGTCGGGGACCATGGGTGCGGTGGTGTCGGGTCCTCGCATCGCCACCTTGAGCGCCCGCAGAGGATGCGCGAGGGTCGCGGCGACCGCCGTGCCTTCGTATCCGCAGTGCGCCATGCAGTTGTCGCACTTTGGGTTGCGGCCGGCGCCGTAACGCTCCCAGGGCGTTTCCTCCATCAGCTTCTGGAAGGACTCGGCATATCCCTCGTCAACCAGCAGATAGCACGGTCGCTGCCAGCCGAAGACGTTGTAGGTGGGGTTGGACCACGGCGTGCACTGGTAGCCCTGGTTGCCGGCGAGAAAGTCGAGAAACAGCGACGACTGGTTGAAGCGCCACTTGGTCGCCCGCTCGGCGCCGCGTCTGAATATCTCACGGAAGAGCTGCTTGCTCTCGCGCCGGTTGAGGAAGACGTCCTGCCGGGGTGCCCGGCTGTAGCTGTAGCCGGGCGATATGGTGATCCCCTCGACCCCCATCGCCATCACGTCGTCAAAAAAGCTCGCCACCTCGTCGGGATCCTCCCCGCTGAAGAGGGTGCAGTTGATGGTGACCCGGAATCCCCGATCGAGGACCAATTTGATCGCTGCCACCGCGCGGTCGTAGACACCCTCCTGGCACACCGAAGCGTCGTGGCGTTCGCGGTTGCCGTCGAGATGGATTGAAAACGTGAGGTAGGGGGAGGGTTCGTAGTCATCGATCTTGCGCGCCAGCAGCAGGGCGTTGGTGCAGAGGTAGACGAACTTCTTTCGGGCGATGATGCCGCGTACGATTTCCGGCAGCCCATCGTGGATGAGAGGCTCGCCGCCGGGAATCGAGACCACCGGCGCGCCGCACTCGTCTACCGCGCGCAGGGCGTCCTCGACGCTCATCCGCCGTTTGAGAATCTCGGTCGGGTGGTCGATCTTGCCGCAGCCGGCGCAGGCCAGGTTGCACTGGAAGAGCGGCTCGAGCATCAGCACCAGGGGATAGCGGTCGCGCCCTCGGAAACGGTTCTTGATGAGGTAGGAGCCGACGCGCAGCTGTTGAATCAGTGGGACGCCCATCACTCTCCCGCCTTCAGACCCAGCTTCTGCCGGAACACCTCTCGCACCCGGGGCCATTCCATGGCAAACCATGGAGTGAAGATCTCGGGCCTCGTTTCGAGCTCGCGATCGAGGTCTTCGGGAGTGATCCAACGAAGCGCGGCGATCTCGTTGATATTCGGCATCGGGTCATGGTCACAAAGGCCCGCGAAGACCCAACACACTTCGTTTTCCGAACCGAGGTCGAGGTAGGCCGCGTGATACTGGAATGTGAAGAGGTGGTGGGTCTCGGATGTCATCCCGAGCTCCTGATACAAGCGGCGTTCGGTTGCCTCGTTCATGGATTCGCCGCGTCGCGGGTGGCTGCAGCAGGAGTTGGACCAATACAGCGGCCACAGGCGCTTCTCGCCACTACGTCGCTGCAGCAGGAGCTCGCCCTCCGGGTTGAAGATGAAAAGCGAGAATGCCCGGTGGAGCACGCCGCCGCCGTCGTGGCACGCACCCTTGCTGAGGTGGCCGATCTCGCGGTCCGACTCGTCGACCAAAATGAGTGGTTCCTCTTCGCTCGAGACCACCTCGTGGGTCGAGTTCACGGCGGCCTCAGCCAATTCGCACCTCCATCGCCTGGTAGCCGGCGCTGTGAATTGCCTCGATCACCGTACCGGCGTCGTCAGGACACAGGGCGATCATCGATCCGCCGCCGCCACCGCCGGTGAGCTTGGCGCCGAGGGCGCCGTTCTCTCGCGCGATCTGGATCAGCTCTTCGAGCTCCCAGCTCGAAACCTGGAGCCCGTTGAGCAGCCCCTGGCACACGTTCATGAGCTCGCCGAGACGCTCGAGATCGTAGCGCTTGATGGCCTCGATCGCCTGTAGAGTTACGGCGTCGATACCCTTGAAGACAGTGTCGTAGACATCGCGATTCCGCTGCCGTCCGTCGCGGACCCTGGCCACCATCTTGGCGGTGAGGCCCTCGACTCCGGTCATGCCGATCACGAAGCTGAGGGGCGCGGTCAGCTGGAGTGGATGGATCTCGGGCGGGTCCCCTTTCCGGAAGACGAGGGGTTGTCCAAAAGTAGCGACGGTATTGTCGATGCCGGACGGCGTACCGTGGGCGACGCATTCGCATTGGAATGCGAGAGCATTGACCTGATCGTCGGTGAGTCCGAGCTCGAAGCGCTGGTCCAGGGCGCGAATGATGGCCACCGCCACCGCGGCCGAACCGCCGAGGCCCATGGCACGTGGGATCTCCGAAAACACCTCGATCCTCATCGAACGGTCGGCCAGACCGAGCTCGCGCAGAATCAGTGCTGCCGGAACCTCGAAGGACATCTGTTTGGCGGGGTCCATGCGCAGCCTCTGCTCGACTCCCCACCGGGGTACAACCAACCACACCCCGTCGTCCTCGTCGACGACCCGCGCCCGTACCGCCAGAGGTACCGGCGCCGCGATAGCGCGGCTGCCGTAGACCACCGCGTGCTCGCCGAAGAGGATGATCTTGCCGTGGCCGGCCGCCATCTCCTCCCGCTCGTCGTGGGCGATGGTGTGACCCATCTGGGTCTTGACCAGGCCGATCACCTCTTCGGCCTTCCAGATCTTGATCTCGCCCGACTCCACCAGCTGTTCGACCACGGCGTCGAAGATCTCCGGCGTGGCGCCGGCGGCGGTGGCGACGCTCCGTGCATGGAGCGTCATGTGACCCCGCTGGATGCCTTCAGTGACGAGGGCGCGGAGCGCGGAGAAGTTTTGCGCGAGACCGACGGCGGCCATCATCTCGGCGAGCTCGCGCGACGATTCCACCCTCGAGAGGCGAAGGTTCATTGCCACCGAGGGGTTCGACTGCAACGGCCCGCCGACTATGCCGACCCGGATCGGCAGCTCGATCTCGCCGGCCAGCGAACCGTCCTCGGACTTCTTCCAGCGAGAGAGAGAGGTGTAATGAGTGCCGCGCGCGGCAAAGGCGTGGGCGCCGGCCTCGACGGCGCGCCAATCGTTGCCGGTGGCCAGCGCCACCGCATCGATGCCGTTCATGATCCCCTTGTTGTGGGTCGCCGCCCGGTAGGCGTCGACGGCGGCGAACTGGCTGGCAATGACGATTCCATCGCGAACCTGTTCGCCGTCGAATCCGTTGACGCCGAGGTGCTCGACTGGGATCCGCACCGACGCACGCACCAACGACCGGTCCGCGAGATTTGAAAGGATGCGCAGAAAAACCCGTCCACCGGTGATGCTCTCGATGAACGAGGCCACTCCCTCGCACATGGTGTTGACCAGATTGGCGCCCATGGCATCGCGGGTGTCGACGAGGAGGTGCACCACCAACATTTCGACCGTGTCGCTGGTGGCGGGATGGAGTATGACCTCGAGGTCGACGGCGCCGCCGCCCCTCGCCACCATTCTGGGGTGGAGGGCGTTGGCGAGGTTGAGGACCTCGTCCTTTCGCCGCTCGAGGGCCTGCCGCGCCTTGCTCGGGTGCGGCACGTCGACCAGCTGCACCTGGCCGATCAGGATCGGCTCAGAGCTCGAGGTAACAAAACCACCGGCGACGCGCGCGGTCTTGGCGGCGAAGCTGAGAGCGGCGACGATCGACGGCTCCTCGACCACCATCGGCACCACGTAGTCCTTGCCGTTGATCAGAAAGTTGAGACCGAGACCGATGGGCAGACCCATGACACCAATGACGTTTTCAATCATGGTGTCGGCGTCGTTGACGTCGAGGATGGTCTCGCCGTTGACCAAGGCCCTGTAGTCCTGCGACGACAGCAGGCCGCGATCACGGACCGTGCGGACCCGTTCCTGAACCGACAGCTTGTGAAACGAGGGGAAGCAGGAGCTGCTCACGGTGTGGGTGTTTCCTTTCCAACTGGAGTCGACGAACCGTCGTTTTTCTCGATCGGGAGTCCGCGAGCAGCGCCATAGAAAAGGGCGCTGAGCCCGACATCGCTGCGGATCACCGCGTTCGAGAGCGCCACGATCGCTTTCACCCTCCGGCGCGACACCTTAACCTGCGCACCCGAATCGAACAAGGGGTCGGTCGAGATTTTGCGTAGTGTCGAGACTGCCAGCAGTGCCGCCCAGATCAGAAAGCGCCGGATTCCGGGTTCATTCCTGGGGATCATCAGCGTGTAGGCGAGCGCCTCTCGCAGGTGGCGGTGGGCAATGCCGACCAGGTGCTGCATCGAAGTAGCAAACGCCGGGCCGCGGCCGTTGTGGTGGGGGGCGAGCTGGTCCAGGTCGTATCCGTGGCCTGCAAAGATGTCTCTCGGCAGCCAGCAGACGCCGTGCGCGTGATCCTCCCACACGTCCTTGAGGATGTTGGTCATCTGCAGGCCGAGACCAAAGCTCACCGCCCGCGCCTCGAGCTCGCCGCGCCTGGCGTCGATATCCCGCGAGTGGTCACAGAAGAGCTCGGTCAGCATTTCGCCGACGACACCGGCCACGAAATAACAGTAGCGCTCGAGCTCGGGCACATCGGCCAGACCGGTGCGCTTCCGGCCGCGCTCGAAATAGCTCATCCCGGAGCTCATCGTCGACACGCAGCGGTGGATAGCCCGCTGCTGGCGCCGCGCCAGGTTTTGAGTTGCGCGCAGAACCCGTGGGCTTTCCCGGACCAGTTCCTTCTCCGCCGCGAGAGTGCTCGGCGCCAGGCTCGGATACAGTCCGCGGGCAAAGTCCTCGGCGCCGCGACCGGTCTCCAGCGTACCTAGAAACTGCCGGAGGAACCCGTCCTTGCTTTCAGAGTCTAGGCCCGGATCGTCCTCGATCGTGTCGGCTGTCCGGCACAGGAGATATGCATTGGTGACCGCTTCTCGCAGCCCGTCCGGCAGCTGCGGAATCGTAAACGCAAAGGTCCTCGACACCCCGGCGAGCAGATGTTCGTGAATATGACGGCTCTCGATCAGGTGAAGATCCGGTCCGGCCAGGCTGCCGATCGAGGATCCGTCAGCCCGCTGCGGTACCGCGTACTGCATGTCTGAATACCTCCGATCCACCGAATGTAGGGCCGACACTAATACCAGGAATGATTTCCAAGTTCAAACTATTCCACGCCGGTGTGACTCCATAGAGTGAAATACCCCGCGAGCCGCAGCCCAGCCTTCGACGTGGCAGACGATTCCACTATTCAGCATCCAGCATCGGGTGGGTGGGCGGGTACTACCAACCCCGCACGGGGCGCCACTCGTCCACGACCTCGGTGCCGTGCAGGACGTGGTAACGGTCAAAGCAGGCCGCCGACAGGCAGGAGTGGTTGGGCAGGATTCGAATTCGGGTGCCGGGGCGGAGGGCCGCGACGCCGGGGCCGGTAAGAGTCCCGTGCTCCTGGGTCAACGTGATCAGTCGTAGCCCGGGCAGGGGGTGCTGATCTTCGATGGTCACCGGCAGCCCGAACCCGCAGTATGGGTCGAGGTGGGTCGGACCGGGGTCTTTGCTGAGCGCGAGGGCGCCGGCGTCGATGACGGCGCGCTCCTGTTCGGGGTTGACGCTGATCACGGTCGCCAGCACCGAAAACGCGACGTCATCGACGGCGCAGCTGCCGATGGCGGTCTGGAAGGCGTCATAGAAGAGGTAGTTTCCCGGTCGGACCTCGGTGATGCCTGTGAGGTCGTCGATGGCGCGAATCGTTGGGGTCGAGCCGACGCTGAGCTCGGAGACAGATATTCCGAGATCGCGCACTTCGGCGGCAAAGGCCGCCATCAGATTGCGTTCCTCGCAGGCCACCTCGAAGGCTTCGGTGCGCGAGCGGGCGCGGTACGCGTGGCCGGCGTGGGTCAGCAGACCACGGAAGTCGATGCAATCGGATTCGGCGAGTTGTCTCACGAGGACCTGGGCCAGGTCACTCGACGGCTCGACGCCGGAGCGGCCACCACCGCAGTCGATTTCGAGAAAGACAGGCAAGACGGCGCCGCGGGACGCGGCCAGCTCCTCGATGGCCCGAACAGTATCTGGGTGGTCGACGACGAGATTGAAGGAGTCGATCTCGGCGTTCAGATCGGCCGCTTCGGCGATCTTCTGCGGCGCAATCGGCACCGCATAGGTGATGTCGGTGAAACCGGCTGCGGCGAAGGCCTGCCCTTCGGCCAGGGTGGAAACGGTAACGCCGCCAAAGTGGAGGTCGGTCTGGATGCGGGCCGCCTCGACACACTTGTGGGTTTTGACGTGCGGGCGAAGCCGGACGCCCAGCCTGATCGCCTTCTCCGCCATCCGGGCCGCGTTGCTCTCGAGGCGATCGAGATCGACCAACGCTGCGGGAGTCGAAAGCTCGTCAAGCCACATTTCCGGAGGGTATCAGAGAGGAACAACGTTCGAACGTTGAACGTTCAAACGTTTCAACGTTTTTCTCACCATATTCCTGTGCGATGACGGCATCCGGCAGCTACCGTTTGCGGTATTGCTGACGTAACTCGCGGCGCATGAGTTTGTTAGATGCGGTGCGCGGGAGGGAGTCGACGAGCACCAGGTCGTGGACCTTGAAAAGGGGATTGAGCTCCTTTGCCAGCGCCTTGCCGAGCTCCCGCTGGAGAGTGTCGCGGTCCGGCTCGCCGTCCGGCACCACAAAGACGACCAGCTTCTCGGCGCCCTCGCCCTCGGGCTGGACCGCGACCGCCGCCGCCTCGTCAACTTCAGGGTGGCATTCGAGCACCCGCTCGAGCTCGAGCGACGAGACCTTGATGCCGCCCAGGTTCATGGTGTCGTCGGCGCGGCCCTGCGCGCGATAATACCCGCCCGGCAGTCGCGTGACCTGGTCGCCGTGGCGCCGCAGCACCACGCCGCCGGCGCCGGTCGGACAGCCGTCGTAGTAGACCGCGTCATGGTCGCGGTTGAGGAGCGCCTGCGACAGCCCTATCGACGGCGGCACCAGAAAAAGCTCGCCCTCGCCGCCGTCGGCGACCGGACATCCGTCATCTTCGAGGATCGCGACATCGAGACCGAGTGCCGGGGTCGAGAAAGTCGCGGGCGAGCACGGCTGCAACACGGCGCCCGTGAGGTGTCCACCGCCGATCTCGGTACCGCCGCAGTACTCGATGACCGGCGCACGGTAGCCGGCGCGGCTCATCAGCCACAGGTAATCGCGACGGTTGGACGGTTCGCCGGTCGAGGAGAAAACGCGGATCAGAGACCAATCGACGCCCTCGCACGCTCCGGAGTCGCGCCACGCCCGGACCAGCGATGGAACCACGCCGAGCGTGCTGACTCCGGCACGGCGGACGAAGTCGGTAAAGCCCGGCCCCGATGGAAGACCCTCGTAGAGCGCAACGCAGGCGCGGTTGATGAGTGTGGCGTAGATCAGCCACGGCCCCATCATCCAACCGATGTTGGTGGGCCACGCGACCACGTCGCCGGCCTGGATGTCGTGATGAAAGTGGCCGTCCATGGCGGCCTTGATGGGCGTCAGTTGGGTCCACGGGATGGCCTTGGGATCGCCGGTGGTGCCGGACGAAAAGAGGATGTTTGTAACTGTGGACGGTATCGCGACCACCGGCTCGAAGGTGGAGGCGTCGCTCAGAAACCCATCCCACCGAAGGTCGCCATCTCTGAGCACCGGGGTTTCCGTATCGCGTCCATCGATGACGATCGCGCGCGGCGCAGCCGCTTTGCAGACCGTGTCATACAGTTCGATGGACCGTCCGCCGCGGTCGAAGCTCGAGACGGTGACGATGCCGGCGGCGTCGGCGATCTCGAGGCGCCGTTGCAGCTCCGGTGGCGCAAAGCTGTCGGCGATCGAGACCACCGCGCACCCGGCGCGGATGATGCCCAGGTAGGCCGCCACGCACTCGAGGTTCATGGGCATGTAGAGCGCGATCGCATCACCCGTCTCGAAACCGTGCGCAACGAGGCCGTTGGCGACCCGGTTGACCAGCTCTTCGAGCTCGCCGTAGGTTACCGCCTCGACCTCGGTCGAACCCTCGCGGCCGACCACGACGGCGAGGCTGCAGTCGAATGGCTGAAAGCAGCTCGAGGAGATGTTGAGCTCGGCGCCCGGCAGCCAGAGCGGCTGTCGCGCGCCGGCGCTGAGGTCGAGGATGTCGTCGGGCCGCCGCGAAAAGACGATTCCGAGCCGTTCGATCGTGCGATTCCAGAACTCGACGCGGTGCTCGGTCGACCAACGGTGCAGGTCACGGTAGTCGTCGATCCCGAGCTCGCGCATGAAGACGCTGAGGTTTGAAAACTCGAGCCTTTCGGCGTCGGGCACCCAGGCCGGTGGCGGCGGTAGACCCGGGCTGCGGCCGGCATAGATTTCGTTGAAGCGCGTCAACTGCTCCGCAAACGGCGTCTCCGGACGGCGCCGGATTTCCGTGACGTAGTCGATCCATTCCCGGGTCTGCGAATCGTTGGTGATCATGTCAGCACCGGAAACGCCGCCGAATGAACTGGAATTCCGTGTCCATCAAACGACAAAACGTTCAAACGTTGAGACGTTCAACGCGAACGATCTCGTTTGCATCGAGGACTTCGAGCAGGCGATTCACGGCACTGTCGACTGCGGCCGGATCGACGGACTCGATCGTGATCCACACCCGATGGTCCTCGCCCTCGGATCGCGGATAGCTGCCGATCTTGACCTCCGGGCACGCACTGTCGACGGCCGACAGACGGTCGGCGATGGCGCTTTCATCGGAACTCAGAAAGAGGTGGGCGAGGTGCTTCGGCGAACCCTCGAGCTCGCCGCGGAGGGCGATGATCTTGGCGGCGAAAAGGCGGGGGATGCCCGGGAAGATATAGACGTTTTTGAAGGCCACCAGTGGAATCAGCCCGTCGTTCGAGTAGACGAGCCTGCTGCCGGCGGGGATATCGGCCATTCGGAGCGCCGCATCGGTGAGTCGTTCGCCCCACCAGGCCTGGATCATCTTCACCAGGTCCGGGTGGCGTTCGACAGCCACTCCGAAGGCCTTGGAAATGGAGGCCACGGTGCGGTCGTCGTGGGTCGGTCCGACGCCACCCGAGGTGATCACGGCGTCAAAGCGCTCGGCGCAGGCCCGCACCTCGGCAACGATTTCGTCCTCGGTGTCGCCGATGTAGGAGATCCGTTGCAGCTCGACTCCGATCTCGGCGAACAGGTCGATGAGCGGCGCGGCGTTGGCGTCTCGCACCTTGCCGGACAGGATCTCGTCCCCGATGATGATGGCAGCCGCGGTTGTCATCGGAGGAGTATAGCCCTGACGAATTAGGAATTAGGAATTAGGAATTAGGAATTGGGAATTGGGGATTTGGGAATGCCGCCCACCCGCCCTTTGAGCGACCAGTGGATCAGGAACATTGGGTTGGGAAGGAGGAAGAACCACAGAGGCACAGAGAGACACAGAGCCGCACAAAGTTTTTTCAAAATATCGCTTGGCAGCTGGTCGCGCGCCTACAACCTCTCATTGAGTGGACCTTCAGGAGCGCCACTTCAAAAAATGACCTCTGTGTTTTCTCTGTGCCTCTGTGTCTCTGTGGTTCCGACTCCCTCCTCCCGCACCGCCACCAACCGATCCATCCGGCCGCAGTTGACGCAGGTTCCGGAATCGGGCTAGTACAGCCCCCCGCCGAAGAAACGGCTGTGGAAGAGGGTGAGCAGGACAAACACCGCGATGGCGATCAGAGCGAGAGGAAACGCAAGCTCGTCAATGGCGAGGCGGTTGCGGCCGCGCAGAATGGCGGAAAACGGCAGTACCGAGGTTTGGCGGCAAAACTCCACGAAGCCCTCACCCTTCTGCCGTTTGAGACGGGCGTCCATGTGGTAGGCGCCGAGGACGCCCACCACGACAAAGGAAGCGAAGAACGCCAGGTCGCCGAGGGTACCGTTGGCGAGCAGGTGGGCGAGACCCCAGAGCGCGAGGGCCATGTTCATCGGGTGGCGGGTGATGCGGAGCACGCCGCGTACCGCGTTCTTGGCCGGCGCCATGCTGGCCGGGCTCGGGGTTGCCAGTGACTGGAAAAACAGGAACAGGGCGAAGAGCATCAACGCCGCGGCAATGATCCGTTCCGGCCAGAACGGCAGCTCCCAGAGCACTGGACCGAGGTGGCGGTTCTGCCACCACAGAACCGCCGCGGGTCCCAGGGTCCCAAAGGACACCAGCGAGTACAGCCCCCGGAACGGCCATTGACCGAGCTTGTCCACCAGGCCTTGG
Source organism: Candidatus Sulfomarinibacteraceae bacterium (assembly GCA_963733915.1). Lineage (GTDB taxonomy): Bacteria > Acidobacteriota > Thermoanaerobaculia > Thermoanaerobaculales > Sulfomarinibacteraceae > Sulfomarinibacter. Next base: position 116,260 of record CAVTEP010000009.1, on the reverse strand, counting down.
CGGACGGCGCCGTGGCTCAGCGCAAAGTGGGTGAGCACAAACAAGAGCGAGAACACGATGATGAGGGTGAGGATCATGGGGGAGAGTATAGCTTTGGTGAATTGGGAACCAGGAATGCCGCCCATCCGCCCTTTGAGCGACCGGCGCCTCGGGAGCTTTGGGCTGCGAAGGAGGCAAAACCACAGAGGCACAGAGAGACACAGAGCCGCACAGAGTTTTTTCAAAATATCGCTTGGCAGCCGGTCGCGGGGCTGCAACCTCTCATTGAGTGGACCTTCAGGAGCGCCACTTCAAAAAATGACCTCTGTGTTTTCTCTGTGCCTCTGTGTCTCTGTGGTTCCGACTCCCTCCTTCCGCACCGCCACCAACCGGTCCATCCGGCCGCAGGTGACTTAGATTCCGGGATTCGGTTATTGACTCGGGGTTTCGGGGCCTGCGGATGGGATTGGTGTTTCCGGCGGGAGAAAGAGCATCTCGATGGTGGCGTCGGGCGGGGGCAGGGCGGGTACTCCGGGTTCGCGTTGCCAGACGCCCGATCGCGACAGGTAGCTGGCGACCAAAGGGTCGTAAGCACCGGTGATCAGCCGGAGGCTGTGGCCGAGGCGTGACAACGACCACACCGGGCCGCGGGTGACCGACCATACGACCCCGCAGTACGCCTCCAATTCCGGGTCGACAATCATCAACCGCCCGTTTTCGAGGCTCTCCTCATACCCCTGGGGGATCCGGCGTTCGAAGTGGCCGACCCTCGAGCAAATTCTCGCAGGCAGACGGCTCAGCAAGGGGTCGCCGAGGGCGTTGACATCGAGGATATGGAGGTTGGGCCCGCCGTAGTATCCCGACATCCCGACCGCGATCGCGCGCATCAACGACGGCCCTCTTTGAGCCGCATCCCGGGCATCGCGGACCCACGAAATCCGTTGCACCGGGCGGCCGTTGCGGACCGCCGCGAGCGACAGCGCCGGCTCATAGACGCGGCGTTCGTCGGCGATGCCGTTAGAACTCACCGTGTCGTCGACAAGACCGGCAAAGCCAAGCAGACGGGAGGCGACGAGAGTCAGAACGACCACCCCGAAAGCGGCGGTGACCGCGGGCCGCGGCCGCGGCCGTGAGATGGCCGTGCGAACCGTCTCCGCGACTGCTAAAAAGACTGGAGCGGCAAAGAACCGCCCGCTCATGAAGTCGCCGCCGATGGCGACGATGTAGATCAGATAGAGCCCGATACCTCCGGCAACCGCGCGCGCCTGGAGATCGGTGCGCAGGGCGATGAGAAAAACCAGACAGAAGGCGAGGACGATACATCCCGCCGGGTCGCGCAGCGCGTAGTCGCCGACATAACGCAGACCCTGGATGGCCTTTTCCGAGATCGGCAGGCCGGTGTTGAGCTTGGCGAGTGCGGTGTTGGGAACCAGGCTCCCGTAGTAGATCAACGAAAAACCCTCCCAGACAGCAAGGACGGCGAACCCGCAAATGACCGGCAGTACCGTCTCGCGAATCGGTTTGCGGAGCCACCAGGCAAGAAACAACGGACCGACTATCAGCACCAAATCGGGCCGGGTGAGAATGAGAGCAGCGACGAGCAGTGGGACCCACCGGTCGCCGGACCGCCAACCGGGTTCGAGACCGCCGCATACCGCGATCAGGATGGCAAGCAGGAGAAACGCGAGCGGTCCTTCGAGACCGGAGGTGGCGAAGTCGGTGACCGCCTTTGATGCCGGGGCCAGGAGCGCGAGGAGCACGAGATCGAGGCGTGGGCGAGTGGGTCGCGGGACGACGATCGCGAACGCGGCCACCGAGAGAACCACCGACCACCAGATGGCGGCCAGCGGGAGATTGTTGGTGAATGAGCTCAGTCCGATCAGGGACAGACACCAGAGCGGATGGGTAAAGACCTGGACCCGGTCCACCACATTCCAACGCAGGCCAAAGCCGTTGTTGAAGTTGTCGACGACGCGGAAGGTGATGAAGGCGTCGTCACAGAGCCAGGCGTCGCGGATTACGAGCCAGGCGAAGACGGCGATGGCGGCAAGAAACATGGCCCAAGCGAGCGACCGCTGGCGGGTTGTGGAATCGTCCTGCACGACGGTTCAATGGTATCCGATATCGAACCGGGCACGGAGCCGGGATCCGGACGCGGTCGTGAGCTCAAACCCGATCAATTGGGAAGGCGAGAACGTCGGCGATCGAGCGGGTGCCGGCCGCCAACATCACCAGCCGGTCGACGCCGAGGGCGACGCCGGCACAATCCGGCAGGCCGTGCTCGAGGGATGCCAGCAGACGCTCGTCGATGGGGACCTCAGGCAGACCGGCGCCGCGTCGCGCCACGAGGTCGTTCTCAAATCGTTCGCCTCTGTTCGAGCCGGATCGGTCAGCTCGTGATAGCCGTTGGCGAGCTCGAGCCCCTCGACGAAGACCTCGAATCGCTCGGCGAGGGGCGGGTTGCCGGGGCGGATCCTCGCCAGCGCTGCCTGCGAGGCCGGGTAATCGTCGATAAAGGTCGGCTGGCAGTGGCCGAGTCTCGGCTCGATAACGTGGGTCAGGATCAGATCCAGCAGGTCGTCGCGCCTGAGACCGTCGACGGAGGAAACGCCGAGGCGCAGGACTCTTTCGCGCAACGTGTCATCGGCTTCGTCGTGAGGATCGACCTCGGCGTAGCGCCTGAATGCCGCGGCATAGCTCAGTCGTTCGCCCGGTCGGCTGCCGAGGACCGCGCCCAGGAGCTCGTCGACCTCGTCCATCAGCCGGTGGTGGTCCCAACCCGGCCGATACCACTCGAGGATCGTGAATTCCGGGTTGTGGCGTCGTCCCGCTTCGCCGTCGCGCACCGCCTTGCAGAGCTCGAAGATCGGTCCGCTGCCGGCCGCCAATAGTCGTTTCATGGCGAACTCGGGCGAGGTTTGGAGGTAGAGCTCGCGTCCGTCATCACAGCCCGGACCGCGATAGCGACAGCTCAGAGCGTGGAGGTGGAGATCGGTGACCGGTGCCGAAGCGAGCAGGGGGGTCTCGACCTCAAGCACCCCACGATCGGCGAAAAAGGCGCGGATCTTCGACAGGATCTCCGCGCGCATCTTCAAGGCCTCCAGCGTGGCCGTCGGCCGCCAATCGTCTTTTCGCGAATTCACAGTCGATTCCCGGTGAGTAGAGTTTTGAGTTTTGAGTTTTGAGTATTGAGTTCCCATCCACCCCACCGGCAGCCGAGACGGCTGCCCCATCCGGCTCCGCCCTTCGGTCTTCGCCGTGACGAGCATGTCTTGATTGCTTGTGAGGGCGTAACCCACCGGGCGAGGCCCCATGGGGCACGCGTCCCGCGTGCCGGGTGGGAGGGTGAGAATTCCGAATTCCGAATTCCGAATTCCGAATTCCAATCGGGCACGGAGACGGAGACGGGCACGGGGTTATGCCCTCGAAACGTATTCTCCGGTCCGCGTGTCGACCTTGATCTTTTCGCCGATCTGGACGAAGAGCGGCACCCGGATGACGGCGCCGGTCTCGGCGGTGGCCGGTTTGTTGCCGCCCCCGGATGTGTCGCCTTTGACGCCGGGGTCGGTCTCGGTGATCTCGAGAACAACGAAGTTCGGCGGAGTGACGACAATCGGGTTGCCGCGGAAGAGGGTTACCGAGCAGATGTCCTCTTCCTTGAGCCACTTGACGGCGTCGCCCACCACCTCGGGGGGGGTGCCCACCTGCTCGTACGAATCCTGGTCCATGAAATACCACATTCCGCCGTCGGAGTAGAGATACTGCATGTCCTTGTCGACGACGTCGGCGCCCTCGACCGAGTCCGATGCTTTCAGGGTAGTTTCGTTGACCCTTCCGGTCTTGTAATTTCTGTATCTGACGCGGGTAAAGGCCTGGCCCTTGCCGGGCTTGACGACGTCGGTGTCGACGATGAGGCAGGGGTCGCCGTCCATCATGATCTTGAGCCCGACTCTGACCTGGTTCATGTTGTAGGAAGCCATATCACTCGTTCTCCTTGCTTGCGCTGATCATACCGAAGCTGCGAGACTGTATCTCGATATGCGAATATCGTCCAAACCATGGCCGGCCGGAGAGTGGCGCCGCCTCCTTGCGGATGCGGTGACCGAGGTGGACGAGCTGATCGAGCTCCTCGCTCTCGGCGGACTCGTCCCGTCTTCAACCCCCGACGCGGCGCGCCGATTCCCGCTCAGAGTACCACGAGGATTCGTGGCACGGATGCGGCGCGGCGACGTCAACGATCCGTTGTTGCGCCAGGTGCTGCCGGTGTCGGCCGAGGATGACACACCTCCGGGTTACACCACCGATCCGGTCGGCGAGATCGAGGCGCCGCCCGACGCCGGCGTGCTCCACAAGTATCACGGTCGCGCCCTCGTGGTTGTCACCGGTGCGTGCGCCGTTCACTGCCGCTACTGCTTTCGGCGCCACTTCCCCTATGCGGAGCTTGGCGCGGCCAGCCGGGGATGGGACGCCGTCGTGGCTGCGATTGCGGCCGACCCCGAGCTTTCGGAAGTGATCCTCTCCGGGGGAGACCCGCTGACCCTGCCGGATCAGCCGCTCGCCCAGCTCGCCCACCGGGTGGCGGCCGTGCCCGATATCCGCCGGCTCCGGATCCACACGCGTCTGCCGATCGTGCTCCCGCAGCGGGTGGATGAGGGGCTCGTGGACTGGCTTGCGCGTCTCGATCTGCCGACCACGATCGTGGTTCACGTCAACCACGCGCAGGAGATCGACACCGACGTGCGACGCGCGCTGATCTGCCTCCGAGCCACCGGCGCCACCGTGCTCAATCAGGCGGTGCTGTTGCGCGGCGTCAATGACTCGGTGGACGCGCTGGTCGAGCTTGGCGAGGCGCTGTTCGATGCCGGGGTACTGCCGTACTATCTGCACATGCTCGATCCCGTCCAGTGCGCGGCCCATTTCGCGGTGGCGGATGAGGTCGCCAGGGATCTGGTGGCCGGTCTCCAGACCCGCCTTCCGGGCTATCTCGTCCCCCGGCTGGTGCGCGAGGTGCTGGGTGCACCGTCGAAGCTCGGCGTCGAGTTGTGGGCGTGAGCAACTTTAAAACGTTGAATCGTTAAAAAGTCAAAACGTTGAAACGTTAAAACGTTCGGCTCATCATGTGAGATGCGTGACGATCGAGCCCATGTCGACGACCATTTTGTGGCAGCGTTCGAAGGTGTCGCGCCCCTGTTTTTCGCGCTGCTTGTCGAACTCCGGCGCAAGGGCGGCAAACTCCTCTTCGGTGAGCGTCTTTTTCGCCATCGGGTAGAAGACGTGGTCCTCGACATGGATGTGGTGGCGGAGCAGCGAGACGTAGGCCGCGATTTTTTCGAGCAGCTCGCCGGTCTTGATCGGGTCCTTGGCCGCATAGCCAGGGAGGGCTTTCTCAATCCCAGTGACCAGCGAACGACCGCGCTCGTGCTCATAGCGCAGGGCGTCGAGCTGGGCGTCGACCTCGCCACGTTTTTTCTGCGCCAGCTGCACGAAGAGCACGTGCTCCTCCTTGAAGTGGTGAAAGCTATCGGCAAAGGTGCGCGAAAAATCCACCGCTTTTTCAAAAAAGGCGTTCGACGGAAACTGTCCATTTTCAATTTTTTCCGCCGCCATTGCCAGGATATCGAGGTACTGGCGAATCAAGCCGTGCTCGTTGGATAGAGTTTCGATCGGGTCCATTTCGGCCTCCTTATGAAATTTCGGATTTACGGTTTCGAATCGATTCCGATGGGCGGCGCGCCGGCTTTCCGGTCTCGCCGGTCGGGAGGACCCTCTGCTCGAGAGCATGGGCCACGTGCGACAGATAGCACACCTGGGTCGCGTTGAGGGCGCCCGCGATCTGTTCGGCGAACCAGGCGAGGTGGCCGCGACGGAGCCACTCGGTGATACCTTCGAGATAGAGTGCTTCGCCGATGTTATCGTCCCGGACCGCCTCGACCTGCATTGAGACAACATGGGCCATCAGTCCGACCAGGGCCAGAATGTGGTCGGCCGCTTCCGATCCGTCCCACGAAAACCCGAATCGCTCCCTCATGCCCTCGAGGTCGGCGACGACCGCTCCCCGATCGCGCTCGAATCGGTAGTCTGATTCCCTCGAGGTGAGAAGGCCGTCAGCTCCGAACAGGACCTGGTGAAGGTATTCGTTGCCCTCGGCCTGGGCCATCTGCACGGCGCTGGTGAGCTCGGGGTCGACTGTGTCTGTCGATTCGGCGAGCAGCCGCTGCCGCCAGCTCTCACTGGGGCGCTCCAACAACAGCCGCATCAGAGCCCAGTCTCCGGCCTTTTCCACGAGCTCGTCGGCCGAGCGCATCAATCCTCCGCCAACATGAGCTCGAGGTCGTTAATGAGCTTGTGGTATCGCTCGAAGGTCTCGTCGCCGTGGACCTCCTGCACCTTTTCGAACTTCTTGCCCAGCTCCTCGAGCTCCTCCTCGGTCATCGTCTCCCGTGCCATCGGGAAGAAAGCGTGGTCCTCGATGTGGGTGTGGTGTTTGAGCAGCGAGGCGAAGGCTGCCGCGTTCTCCCGCACGACCGCAATGTCCCTTGAATCCTCCTCCGCATAGCCGTTAAGCGCCCCGGCGATGGCGGCGATGAACCCGCGGCCCTGGTCGTGCTGGTAGCGGAGGGCCTCGATCTGGCCGTCGATGGCGCCGTTTTTCTTTTGCGCCAGCTGTACGAACATCACGAGCTCTTCCTTTTTGTGGTGAAAGCCGTCCGAGAAACCACGAACAAACTCGATGCCGTTGTCGAAAAAAGCCCGCGGTGGCGGGTTCTCGACCTCGAGTCGCGCTACTGCCACTGACAGGAGATCGACAAATCGCCGGATGAGGCCGTGCTCATTGCGGAGCGTTTCGATCGGGTTCAATTTCAATGCCTTGTTCCGCTGATATTCTCAGAAAGACCGTAGGTCTGGCCTTGACCTGTGTCAACTTCTGGCGCGGAGGATCGGTCTTGTCAGGCAGGTGGCGCCGCCCTCGGCTTTGAGCGAGAGCTCGCGGCCGCTGTAGGTGAGAACCTCGCAACCCGCGGCCTCCATCCGTTTTCTGGTGACGGGGTTGCCATCAATGGCCAGACAGCGCCGCGGCGCCAAAGCGAGGACGTTGGGACCCATCGTGGGGTACTCCTCCGCCGGGACCTCGACGAGCTCGATGCCGCGATCCGCCAGCAGCTCCATAAATGGCACCGGCACCAACGGCGGATAGACCGCTGCGAGGTCGTGGTCAAGCATCGAGATGAACGACATCAGGTGGAGGCAGGAGGCCGGCCCGTCGCCGTGGGGAAGCTGCACCTCGACCGTCTCCACCCCGAGCGGCCTCAGCGCGGCGGTGAGTTGGCGAAAGCCCTCGGCGTTGGTTCGATAACCGCGCCCCACCGCCAGCGTGTTGTGGTCCAGCCACACGAGGTCGCCACCCTCGGCGGTCGCTTCGCCCTCGAGGGTGGCCAGGATCGGCACCCCCAGGGCCTCCAGAGTGGCCGCGATGGCCGCCTCCTCGCCGCGGCGCTCGGCCTTGCCCATCCGCAGCATCACGGCGCCGGCGTCGGTGACGATAACCGGGTCGTGGGTGAAGATGGCGTCCGCGTGGGCGGGAAGCGGTGCCTCGTGGTAGAGCACCTCGCACCCGGACTCTGCGAGAAGAGCGGCGAGGGCGTCGTGCTCGGTCTGCGCTACCTTCAGGTCCGGCTTCGAGACGTAGTGCCAGCGCGCGGGGTCGGCGTTGCCGAAGGCCTCGTCGGGCCGGCGGACGAGGACCCTCTTCAAGTTTTCGACCATGCTCTGGGAACCGAACGCTTTCACTCGTCGTCTCCCTCATCGTCGAGCCGGAACGGGCTTGCGTGGATGGTCGTGAAGCGTCGCAGATGGACCTTTCCGGCGGCCAGGCCACGCGGTTTGGTCACATCACCGGCCCGCGCCATGTGGACGGCGACCTTGCCGCCCCGCCGAGCCTTCGAGTAGCCCGCGGCGAGCCCGGCGGCAAAGCGCTTTGTCTCCCGCGGCAGCGTCTCGAGCTTGTCCGGGTTCCGGACCACCACGTGCGAACCGGATTCGCCGGCGACGTGGAACCAGAAGTCCCTGGGCGCCGCCAGTTTGACCGACAGGAGGTCGTTGTCGCGGGCGGTGCGGCCGACCAGGACGATCATGCCATCGGGGCTTTCGGCCACTCGCGCCACCGAGCGCCCCTGCCAGACTCCAGTGTCAACATTCGTCTCGCCCGGAGGCATATCGTGCTTGGGCATGTGTTCATGTTAGCTGGCCATTTCGGATTTCGGATTTCGATTCGGATTTCGGAATTCCCGCCCGTCCCACCGGTGAACCGTGGGGTTCGACAACAACTCAAAACTCAAAACTCAAAACTCAAAACTGATTCCGGCGCTCCCGAAATACTGGAGCGACGCGCGCCGGATCGTCGGTCATGACGCCGGTGGCGCCGATATCCAGCAAACGGCGGGCCTCGGCGGGGTCGTCGACCACCCAGTAGTCAGCGCGAATCCCGAGGGCCCGGCACTTTTCGAGAAACCTCCGTCCATCGAGCCGGATGGGCCCGGAGTGGGTCGGGATCTGGGCGGCGTCGCCTGCGACGAAGCGCCGCGCGAGCGCTGCCGGCAGGAACCGGAGCAATGCCACCTCAGGCCGGGTGAGGGCGGTGCGGCCGCGGTAGCCGAGGTCACGGATGCGGCGGACTACGCGAACGCTGAAGCTCGCCAGGGTCACCCAGTCCTCCGCACCGTACCGTGCCAACAGCTCGAGCAGATCGGGAATCGCTCCGGAGTCACCGGGTTTGTGGTCGACGCTCATGGGCACGCCCGGGAAAGCCTTGAGAACCTCGTCGAGCGTGGGCACGGCGTGGTGGTCGAGGTTGCGAGCGTCGGTGGCCGAAAGATCCCACATTTTTACTGCGGAGAGGCCAAGCGCTCGAATGTGCTCGGAAACACCGGCCAGACGCTGACCGTGGGGGTCGTGCGCCACCACGAAGTGGCCGTCGGCGGTGCGGTGGATGTCCAGCTCGAGTGCATTGGCGCCGTCAGCCAAAGCCTTCTCGAAGGCCTCGAGAGTGTTCTCGGGCAGGTGGGCCGAGGCGCCGCGGTGGGCGTAGAGACGGAGGTCGAGGGGGGTCTTCGCCATGCCGGTTCATGGTACCCCGAGCCGGCCGGGAAAGTGCCGGTCATGAGGGACTTGAGTTATTCTGGACCGGGATCACGATACGGGAGCATCATGTTCGAAACCGCTGAACTCGGCCGCAAGGTTTTCAAGAAGGCCTTCGAGAGAGCGGTGCCGGAGCTGCGCGTCCAGCTCCTCGAGATGCAGCAGGCGCTGCGCAAGGCCGACTTCCCGGTGATCGTGCTGTTTTCCGGGGTCGACGGCGCCGGCAAGGGCGCGACCGTCAATCTGCTCAACGAGTGGATGGACCCGCGCTGGATCGAGACCTACGCCTACCTCAAACCTTCCGATGAAGAACAAGAGAGACCCGAGTTCTGGCGTTACTGGCGCGACCTGCCCGAGCGGGGACAGTTCGGTCTCTTTCTCAGCGCCTGGTACTCGCCACCGTTTCTTGACCGGGTCCACGATCGCATCACCGACGCGGACTTCGATCGCCGGCTCGACCGAATCATCGCCTTCGAGCGTGTGTTGGCCGACGACGACGCGCTGATCCTCAAGTTCTGGATGCACCTCGGCAAGGCGGCGCAGAAGCGGCGGCTCAAGGCGCTGGAGAAGGACCCGCTGCGGAGCTGGCGGGTGACCGAGACTGACTGGGAGCATTGGCGGAAGTACGACCGTTTCGTCATGGCGGCAGAGCACACGATCCGCCGCACCAGCTTTGCCAGGGCGCCGTGGAAGATCGTCGAGGGTCTCGATCCGCGTTACCGCTCGCTGACGGTCGCGACCATCATCCGCGATGCCGTCAGCGACCGGCTCGACGGTGGCGTAAGGGCCGCGACTGCGGTCGACATGGAGATCGGGGAGCAGCCCCCCGAGGCCGCCGTCGACACCGCTATCGCCTCCCTCGCCCCATCCCTCGACCGCACGGTGCTCACCGAGCTGGACATGGATCAATTCCTGAGCAAGGGGGATTACCGCCGCGAGCTCCCGAAGGAGCAGGGGCGGCTCAACGCCCTGTTCCGCCGGGCCAGGGAGCGTGGCATCTCGGTCGTCGCGGTATTCGAGGGTTGGGACGCCGGCGGCAAGGGTGGCTCGATCCGACGGCTGACCCAGGCGTTGGATGCGCGCGACTCGCGGGTCATTGCGATTGCCGCGCCCACCGACGAGGAGCGCGCCCACAACTACCTTTGGCGCTTCTGGCGTCACATCGGCCGTGCCGGCAGGGTCACGATCTTCGACCGTTCCTGGTATGGCCGCGTGCTCGTCGAACGGGTCGAAGGCTTTGCCGCCGAGCCGGAGTGGAGGCGCGCCTACACCGAAATCAACGAGTTCGAGCGCCAGCTCACCGAGTTCGGGATCGTGCTCGTCAAGTTCTGGCTTCACATCACCGCCGAGGAGCAGCTTCGCCGTTTCAAGGAGCGCCGGGAGATCGCCTACAAGCGCTGGAAGCTGACCGACGACGACTGGCGCAATCGCGAGAAGTGGGAGCTCTACGAACGCGCGGTGCAGGAGATGGTGGAGCGGACATCGACCATGGACGCGCCCTGGACCCTGGTCGAGGGCAACTGCAAGCGCTTCGCCCGCCTCAAGGTGCTGCGCACCGCCAGTGCGGCGCTCGAGGCGGCGCTTCCCAAAGAAAAGTCCCAAGCCAAGAAAAAGAAGAATAACAAGAAGTCGTGAGGTGCGAGGCCTCCACCGCGAATTCGGAATGCCACCCACTCACCCTTGCTGACTCCCAATGACGCGATGCGGGTGCGTGTTTCTCCCGTCGTTCGAAAATCACCGCGTAGGATGGGGCGGGCGGGGGAACGTCGCCGTATCACCTTACAGTCGAAATGATGGGGAGTGAGGGTGGGAATTCCGAATTCCAATTCCTCATTCCTAATTCTTCATTCAAAACATTCCGAGCTCGAGCTTTGCCGCCTCGGACATCATCTCGGGGTCCCACGGTGGGTCCCAGGTAATCTCGACCGTGGCTTTCGCCACGCCCTCGATTCGCGCCACCTTCTCCTCGACCTCGGGCGGCAGGCTCTCGGCCACCGGGCACATGGGCGAGGTGAGGGTCATGAGGATGTGGACGTTGGAATCGTCGTCGACCGTGACCTCGTACACCAGCCCCATCTCATGGATGTTGACCGGGATCTCCGGGTCGTACACCGTTCTCAATACTCCGATGACCTGGTCGCGAAGGGTGTTCATCACGGCCTACCAAGTTTTGAGTTTTGAGTTCCCGCCCCTCCCCCCCGGGAATGGTGGGTGGGTGGGGGACAACTCAAAACTAAAAACTGAGAACTCAAAACTCATTCTGTTGTCACCTTCTCGCCGTCCGCGGCAATGGCGGCGTTGAGCGTGTGCCACGCGAGGGTGGCGCACTTGACCCGCACGGGGTACTCGCGCACCCCCTCGAAGACCTGCAGCTTGCCGAGCTCGACGCCCTGCTCCTCGGCGACGCCGGTCAACATCTCGTGAAATCCCTCGAAGATCTCTCTCGCCTCGGCCACGCTCTTGCCCTTGACAGACTCGGTCATGAGCGAGGTCGAGGCGGTGCAGATCGCGCAACCCGAGCCCTGGAAGCTAATCTCCTCGATGATCCCGGCCTCGATCCTCAGGTAGACCTTGACGATGTCGCCGCAGAGTGGGTTGTGGCCGTCGGCGGTGCGGGTCGCACAGCTCATGACGTAGCAGTTCCGCGGCCGGCGGTTGTGGTCGAGAATGATCTCCTGGTAAAGCTCGCGCATGTCGGACATCAGCCGAAGACCTCCTTGACCTTGTGCAACCCACGCACCAGGGCCTCGATTTCCGCGCTCGTGTTGTAAAAGCTGAAGGACGCCCGCACCGTGGCCGAGACGCCGTAGCGGGCCATGACGGGCTGCGCGCAGTGGTGACCGGCGCGCACGGCAACGCCTTCGGAATCGAGAATGGTGCCGATGTCGTGCGGGTGGACACCGTCCATAACGAATGACAGCACCGACGCCTTGCGGCGCGCGGAGCCCACTAGCCGGACGCCGGGCACCCCGAGCACGGCCTCCGTGGCATCTTCGAGCAATCGGGATTCGTAGGTGGAGATGGCCGCGAGACCGATACCATTGATGTATCCGAGCGCCGCGGCCAGACCGATGGCCCCCTCGATATTCGGGGTCCCGGCCTCGAAGCGGTGGGGCGGCTCGTTGAAGGTGGACTTTTTGAAGCTCACCGAGAGAATCATGTCGCCGCCGCCCTGGTAGGGCGGCATGCCGAGCAGGTGCTCGTGCTTGCCGTAAACCGCGCCGATGCCGGAGGGGCCGTACACCTTGTGCGCCGAGAACACGTAGAAGTCGCAGTCGAGATCACGAACATTGACCTCGATGTGGGGCACCGCCTGCGCCCCGTCCAGCAGCACCGGAACCCCGCGGGCGTGCGCGAGCTCGATCATTCCCCGCACCGGGTTGACGGTGCCCAGGGCGTTCGAGACGTGGACCACGCTGACCATCTTCGTGCGCTCGGACAACAGCCGTTCGTACTCCGAGAGGACGATGTCACCGTTGTCGTCGATGGGAATCACCTTGAGCCTCGCACCGCGCTCCTCGCACAGGAGCTGCCAGGGAACGATGTTGGAGTGGTGCTCCATGGCCGAGATCAGAACCTCGTCGCCGGCGCCGAGCCGTGGACGGACAAAACTCGCGGCCACCAGGTTGATACCTTCGGTGGTCGATCGGGTAAAGATGATCTCGCGGCTATCGCGGGCGCCGAGGTGGGTCTTGACGGCCGTCCGCGCCCGCTCGAAGGCAATCGTGGCCCGTTGCGACAGCTGGTGGACACCGCGGTGAATATTGGCGCAGTCCCGCTCGTAGAAGGACCGTACCGCGTCGATCACCACTCTCGGCTTCTGGGTGGTGGCGGCGTTGTCGAGATACACGAGGGGCTTGCCGCCGATCGTCTGGCCGAGGGCCGGGAATTCGGCGCGGACCCGCTCCACATCGAGGGTCTCGACATGTTCGGCCGAAGCCGAGGGGGTCGTCACGCGCCCTCTCCGGCGCTCTCTATTTCAGCGAGCCGGTCCGCGATCGTGGCTTCGAGACGGCGGCGGAGCTCCTCCACCGGAATCCTGTCGAGGACCTCTCCGGCGAAGGCGAGAGTCAGCAGACGCTGGGCCTCGCTGCGGTCGATGCCGCGGGTCCGGAGGTAGAAAACCGCTTCGTCGTCGAGCCGGCCGATGGTCGAGCCGTGGGTACAGCGGACGTCATCGGCGAAGATCTCGAGCTGTGGGTTGGAGTTGGCAACTGCGTTGTCGGACAGAATCAGATTGCGGTTCGATTGTTTTGCGTCGGTTTTCTGCGCGTCCTGATCGACGATGATGCGGCCGTTGAACACCGCCCGCGACGAGCCGCCGAGGATGCCCTTGTACAACTGGTGGCTGTTGCAGTGGGGGGCGCTGTGGCGCACCGTGACGTGGGTATCGGCCTGCTGCGTGCCGTCGCACAGGTAGAGGCCGTCGAGCGAGGCTTCGGCGCCCTCGCCGCCGAGCACCACGCCGATGTCGGTACGGCCGAGAGCAGCGCCGAGCGATACCGCGTGGCCTGAGTAGCGGCTTCCCCGGGCGAGTTGGACCTGGCGCACCGCGAGGTGGTTGGCCGCCGGGCCCTCCTCCTGCGTCGAGAGATGGCTGAGAGCGGCATCTTCGGCGAGGACGATCTCGGTCAACGGACAGCTGAGCCCGGCGCCGCTCGAACCGACGTACTGCTCGATCACCGTCAACCGGCTGCGAGCCTCGGCGACGATCAGCGATCGCGGCGCGCTGAGGATCGGCCGGTCGTCCGAACCCGAGACGAAGAGCAGCTGGATTGGACGGTCGAGCTCGACGGCAGCGGGTAGGTGGATGAAGGCGCCGTCGGCGAAGACCGCGGTGTTGAGCGCCGCAAACGGGTGTTTCTCGAGCGGCGCCAGACGGCCGAGGTGGCCCGCCAGAACCGCGGAGCCCGCGGCCGCGGACACCACCAGGTTCGACACCACCACACCGTCGGGAAGGTCGCCGATATCGGACAGATCGGGAGAGTAGATGCCGTCGACAAATACCAGCAGGTGGGCGTCGGCGAGCCGCCGCGTCGAGACGTCGACCCTGAGCGGGACCGCCGCCGGTGCCTCGTACCGGGCCTTCTCGACCTCTGCAAGACGCGTGAATCTCCAGGACTCCTGGCGCCGGCTCGGCAGACCGAGGGCGGCAAAGCTCGCGCGGCCCGAGCTGTGCAGACCCTTCAGGAGCTCCGGCGCCGGCAACCCGGCGGCAGCCTGGAGGGCGGCGGCGAAACCTGTGGGTGCGGTGGAAGTCGCGGTATCGGTCATGCGTGTGCCGCCCCGGCGGGCTCGGTCTCGAGCCACTCATAGCCCTGGTCTTCGAGCTGGAGGGCGAGATCGCGACCGCCGGAACGGACGATCCGACCATCCATCAGGACGTGCACGTAATCAGGCACGATGTAGTTCAGCAGACGCTGATAGTGGGTGATGACCACAAAGGCGCGCTCCGGGTCGCGCAAGGAGTTGACGCCGTCGGCGACGATCTTGAGCGCGTCGATGTCGAGCCCGGAGTCGGTCTCGTCGAGAATCGCCAACCGCGGTTCGAGCACCGCCAGCTGGAAGATCTCGTTGCGTTTCTTCTCCCCGCCGGAGAACCCGTGATTGACCGGTCGTTTGAGCAGGCTCTCGTCGATCTTGACCGTCTTGGCCTTGTCCCGCACCAGCGATAGGAAGTCGATGGCATCGATCGGTTCCTCGCCGCGGTGATTGCGGATCGCGTTCAAGGCCGTCCGCAGGAAATACGTGTTGCTGACGCCGGGGATCTCGACCGGGTACTGGAAGGCGAGGAACACACCCTCGCGGGCCCTCGTCTCAGCGTCGAGCTCCAACAGATCCTGACCCCGATACTGGGCCCGGCCCCCGGTGACCTCGTAGTCCTCGCGGCCCGCAAGCACGCTCGCAAGGGTGCTCTTGCCGGAGCCGTTGGGCCCCATGATGGCGTGTACCTCGCCGGGGTTCACAGTGAGGTCGATCCCCTTGAGGATCTCCTTGCCACCGATGGACGACGTGAAGGTTCTTGAGTTCAAGCATTTCAACTCCAAATAGCTAGAATTCTCAATTTTGAATTCTCAATTCTCAATTTCCCCCGCCCGCCCGTCGTTCCCTGGGGAGGGGTGGAAATTGAGAATTGAGAATTGAGAACTGAGAATTGATTCTTCATCCAACACTTCCCTCAAGTGAGACGCCGAGAAGTTTCTGAGCCTCCACAGCGAACTCCATCGGCAGCTCGCGAAAGACCTCCTTGCAGAAGCCGTTGACGATCATCGACACCGCATCCTCGGTCTCGATGCCACGCTGGTTGCAGTAGAAGATCTGGTCCTCGCCGATCTTCGAGGTGGAGGCTTCGTGCTCCATCTGCGCGCTCGGGTTGGCGATCTCGATGTAGGGGAAGGTATGAGCGCCGCAACGGTCACCGATCAGCATCGAGTCGCACTGCGAGAAGTTGCGGGCGTTGTCGGCCTTTTTTGCCACCTTGACCAGGCCCCGGTAGGTGTTCTGGCCGCGACCGGCCGAGATTCCCTTGGAGACAATGGTCGACGAGGTGTTCTTGCCGAGGTGGATCATCTTCGACCCGGTGTCGGCCTGCTGACGGCCCGCCGTGAGTGCCACCGAGTAGAACTCGCCGACGGTGTCATCGCCCTTGAGGATCACGCTGGGATACTTCCAGGTTATGGCGGAGCCGGTCTCGACCTGGGTCCAGGAGATCTTGGCGCGGTCGCCCTTGCAGATGCCGCGCTTGGTGACGAAGTTGAAAATGCCGCCGACGCCGGTCTCCTTGTCGCCGGGGTACCAGTTCTGGACCGTCGAATACTTGATGCTGGCGTCCTCGAGAGCTACCAGCTCTACCACCGCGGCGTGGAGCTGGTTCTCGTCGCGCATCGGCGCCGTACACCCTTCGAGGTAGCTGACAGAGGCGCCCTTGTCAGCGATGATCAGGGTGCGTTCGA
This sequence comes from Candidatus Sulfomarinibacteraceae bacterium, assembly GCA_963733915.1. Taxonomy (GTDB): domain Bacteria; phylum Acidobacteriota; class Thermoanaerobaculia; order Thermoanaerobaculales; family Sulfomarinibacteraceae; genus Sulfomarinibacter. Next base: position 100,193 of record CAVTEP010000009.1, on the reverse strand, counting down.
ACTGCCCGGTGTTGGCGGCATTGATCCGGAAGTAGGTCGAGAGCTCCATCGGACAGCGCACGCCGTTCGGGATATAGACGAAGGACCCGTCGGTGAAGACCGCCGAGTTGAGGGTGGCAAAGAAGTTGTCGGTGGTGGGGACCACCGACCCGAGGTATTTTTTGACCAGATCGGGGTGTTCCCGGACGGCCTCCGAAAACGAGCAGAAGATGATCCCGAGCTCGGCCAGCTTGGCCTTGAAGGTGGTGGCCACCGAGACGCTGTCGAAGACCGCGTCCACCGCCACGCCGGCCAGGATCTTCTGCTCGTCTATCGGGATGCCGAGTTTCTCGTAAGTGGCGAGAATCACCGGGTCCACCTCGTCGAGGCTCTGCAGCTCCTTCTTCTTCGGGGCCGAGAAGTAGGAGATGGCCTGGTAGTCGATCGGTGGGTAGTGGACGTTGGGCCACCGCGGCTCGGTCTGCTCGAGCCAGTGGCGGTAGGCCTTCAATCTCCACTCGAGCATCCAATTGGGCTCTCCCTTGCGCTTCGAGATCGACCGGATCACGTCCTCATCGAGCCCCGGCGGCAAGGTGTCCTGCTCGACATCGGTGACAAAACCGTGCTCGTACTCGCGGTTTGCGAAATCCTCGATGAATTGTTCCTGGGTAACCATGGTGTCCTCATGTCCTCAATCGCGGCCGGGCCGCGAGGATAGTGTCAGCCGTTGCATCCCTTGACGACCGGCAGAAAATGCCCATTGGTGCCTCCGTTGCGCGCCGGCCGGGTGCTCCGGACGATGTCGCCAACCGTGTAGCCGTCCAAAAAATTGCCGATGACCTCTCCGAGGCCGTTCCACACCGGCCGCAACCCACAGGCGGCGTCATGGGCGCAGCTCTCGCCCGAGTTCATGCGGCCGCAGAATTCCTGATCGTAGATCTGGTTTCCAAACGCCCCGACCACCTGGGCGACGGTGATGGCGTCGGCCTCGCGGGTCAGAGAGTAGCCGCCGTTGCGGCCCCTTTCTGCGGCCAGCAGACCGGCGTGCCGCAGCCGGGCCACGACCTTGGCGATGGTGGCCTCGGGCAAACCCTCGTGCTCGGCAAGCTCGCGAATGTTGAGCTGCCCACCTCGGCGGGCGATGCTCGTCACCAGCCGCAGACCGAACTCCTCGTGTTTGGAAATCCGCATCCACAACCCCCTTCGAGCGGATCAACAGCAATACATGAAATGAAATTCCAGATTCTTTTCGTTTCTGGAATCTTTCTTGCTCCCGCCGGCCACCGCCTCAGAGCCCCCCTCAAACCTCAAGCCTCAAGCCCCTGGGGTGTGTTGAAATGCCCCCATGAAAGTTCATCTCTCGCGTTGGGTGTGTCTCGGAGTGGACGACAACCTGCAGCGGTTGCGGGTCGAGGCGGGCCGAGCCGCAGAGGGCGGCGCGGAAATCGTGGTGTTTCCGGAGCTGTTCCTCACCGGCTACTCACGGGCGGTCGACCCGGCACGGGCCCGCGGCGTGTTCGCTGAGGCCTCCGGCGGGGCGCCTGAGACGCTGTTCGTCTTCGGTTCGATCAGCGAGGACCGCCGAAACCGGGTCACCGTCTGGCTCGGCGGTGAGGAGCTCGTCGCCTACGACAAGGTTCATCTCTTCGCTCCCAATTCCGAGTTTGAGATGTGGCAGCCGGGCGAACGCTATGTCGCCTTCGACTGGCGGGGTTTGCGGGTCGGCCTCCTGAACTGCAACGACGTGCGCTTTCCCGAACAGGCCCGGGCCCTCAAGCTCCAGGCGCGCTGCGACCTCCTGGTGGTGCCGGCCTGGTGGCCGTGGCGGCGGGACCATATCTGGAGCACCTTGCTGCAGGCGCGGGCGGCCGAGAACCACGTCTGGGTCGTCGGCTGCTGCATCGCCGCTTCGGTGGCGCCGGACGAATTTGCGGGCGCCGGCAATCACGTTTTCGACCCGGTGGGCGAGCCGGTACGCACCGCCGACGACCGCAGCTACGAGCTCGACCTCGACAACCCGCCGCCTACTGTTGTTGACCCCATTGAATGCTTTGTAGAGATTGATCGCGTAGAGATTGTCGGCGGAGACTGACGGGATTCTGAGATCACCACAGAGACACGGAGACACAGAGGAGACACAGAGATCTTTTTGACGGTGCGCTCCCGTCACTCATGGCGATGCATGAAATCGACCGCCTTTCCTCTTAGATGGTCAAAGCTTCGGTAATTCTCTGTGCGGCTCTGTGCCCTCTGTGACTCTGTGGTTATGAGTGCGCCCGAATTCAGGCACAGCAGATACCCCGCGCGACACGAGGACGGCTGCCGGGCGTCAGCCTGGCACCCTGGACTCGCCGTACCAATCAGTGCCGCAGGCCGGTTGATGATCCCTTCTTTGGCGGTAGACCGGCGAACTGCAGCCGGCCCTCGCGGAACTCGCCGCCGCGCAGGGTGTGGGCCAGGGCCTCGCCGAGCTCCTCCACGGGGTGGAAAACCAGCTTGTTGCGGATCTCCTCCGGCAGGTCCTCGAGATCGACTACGTTGACCTTCGGCAGGACGATCGAGGTGATACCGGCCCGCACCGCGCCGAGGACCTTTTCCTTGAGGCCGCCGATCGGCAGCACCCGGCCGGAGAGAGTGATCTCCCCGGTCATCGCGACATCGTTGCGCGCCGGGCGGCCAGAAAGGGCGGACACCAAGGCGGTGGCCATGGTCAGTCCCGCGGATGGCCCGTCCTTGGGGATGGCGCCTGCGGGGACGTGGATGTGGACGTCTTGCTTGAAGGCCTTCTGATCGATGAAGAGTTCCTCGGAGTGGGCCTTGGCGAAGGTCCACGCCGCACGCGCCGACTCCTTCATCACATCACCCAGCTGGCCGGTAAGCACGAGCTCACCCTTGCCGGGCATCGGTAAGGCCTCGACAAACATGATGTCGCCGCCGACCGGGGTGTAGAACATGCCGGTGGCGACCCCGACCTGATCCGAGGCCGCCGCCAGCTCGGGATGGACCCTGGGCCGTCCAAGAAGCTCGTTGACCTCCTTGGCGGTGATCTCGGAGTGTTCAAGCTCCTGGGCGGCGATCTTGCGACCCACTTTTCGCGCCAGCCGCCCGATCTCGCGCTCGAGCTGTCGAACTCCGGACTCGCGGGTGTAGCGGGTGACGACCTCGCGCACCGCCTCATCGGTGATGACGATCTGCTTGTCGGTGAGGCCGGTCTGTTTGATCTGACGCGGTGTCAAATACCGTTTGGCTATCTCGAGCTTCTCGGCCTCGGTGTAACCCGCGAACTCCACCACCTCCATCCGGTCCTGGAGAGGACCCGGGATATTCTGCAGGAAGTTCGCGGTACAGATGAACTGGACTTCGCTGAGGTCAAAGGGCACTCCCAGATAGTGGTCGGTGAAGCTGTCGTTCTGGGCCGGGTCGAGGACCTCGAGGAGCGCCGCTCCGGGATCGCCCTGGTAGGAGGCGCCGAGCTTGTCGACCTCATCGAGCAGAAAGACCGGGTTTTTGGTTCCGGCCTGTTTCATGCCCTGGATGATGCGTCCCGGCATGGCGCCGACGTAGGTGCGGCGATGGCCGCGGACATCGGCCTCGTCACGTACGCCGCCGAGTGAGATGCGGACGTACTCGCGATCCATGGCGCGGGCGATCGACTTTGCCACCGAGGTCTTGCCGACTCCGGGAGGACCGGCAAAGAGCAGGATCGGGTTGCGGCTGGCGGTGTCGTGGATCGAAGACTCGGGGGTCGCCTTCTCATTGTCGGCAGGCTGAGGCTTCGTTTTCACCTTCTCGGCCTTCGTCTCGGCCTCAGCATCTGCGGGTCCGGGTTTCGTCTCCACCTCCTCGGCCTTCTTCTGCAGGACCCGCACCGCCAGAAACTCGAGAATCCGGTCCTTGACGTCGCCGAGGGCGTAGTGATCCTCCTCCAGAATCTCGGCCGCGCGCGGAATGTCGATCCGTTCCTCGCTCCGCGCCGCCCACGGCAGCTCGCAGATCGTCTCGAGGTAGGTCCGGATGACCTGGGCCTCCATGCCCTCGGGACCCATCCGCTCGAGGCGGCCGAGCTCGCGGTCGACCTCTTTCCGGGCCGCCTTCGGCAAATCGAGGGCCTCGAGGTTTTCGCGCAGCTCCTCGAGGTCCTCACGGCCGCCGTCGTCACCGAGTTCCCGTTGAATGGCCTTGAGCTGCTGGCGGAGAAACATCTCCCGCTGACGGTCGCCGAGCTCCTCCTGGACCTGGGACTTGATGTCCTCCTGGGCATCGAGGACCGCGACCTGGCGCTGGATGGCGAGGAGCACGGACCGCAGCCGGTCCTCGACCGACAACGCCTCGAGCAGCTTTTGGGCTTCGGCAGGCTTGAGATCGAGGTGGCCGGCGACGAGGTCGGCAAAGCGCCCGGGTTCCTTGGTCTCGGCCAGGAACTGTTGCACCGCCTCCTTTGGCATGCCTGCCCGTCGGCCGAGCTCGGCGGCCCGCTCGCGGGTTTCGCGATACAGCGCTGCAAAGGTCGGCGAATCGGGGTCCAGCGGCGGCATCTCTTCGGTGGCGTGGACGGAGGCCACCAGATACTCGTCCTGTTCCTCGTAGCGGATTGCGACCGCCCGGTAGTCGCCGTTGAGCAGCAGGCGCATTCCGGATGGGCCGCGCTGGACCGGGCCGATGGTGGCGACGGTTCCCATGCCGAAGAGAATCTCGGGCGTCACGTCTTCGAGGTTCTCGCGCTGTGACACGACAAAGATCTTCTTGTCCTCAGAACGCAGGGCGGCCTCGATGGCGCGCAGGGTACCGGCCCTGCCGGCCGCAATCGGTGAGGTCACCTCGGGAAAGAGTACCGCCTCGCGAAGCGGGATGACGGGCAGGGTGATGAGTTCGGTCATGTTGCCTCCTACGGTGGATGCCACCGTCACTTCAGTCAGGATGTCGCTCCGCGCGGCTGCGGTCAAGGCCGCCGTGCGGGCACCAACCTAAACCTGAGTAAGTTCCGCTCATATTCCCGAAAGACAACATTCGGGTGGGTATGCAGGTTTGAATGGCTCAGTGCACCCAGTCGTTCTTGCCGCTGTCGCCGTCAACGACTTCGAAACGCCGTTTGCGCTTGAGCCGCTCGAGCCGTTGGCGGAGAATGAACGCCTCGACCCGCTTCCGCCAATCGTGGAGGACGCCGCCGGCGCCGCCCATTCTGAGCCCGCTGTAGGTCAGGAAGACCGCCGTCGAGATCCCGCAGAACCCGGCGAGGTCCTTTGACTCGAGAAAGCCGATAAAGGCGAAGAGGATCTCCAACCACAGAAACCATCGCGCCTTCAGTGGCAGGACGAAAAACAGGAGGATCGTCGCCTCACCCCACAGGGTCGCAAAGGCGGCGATGACGATGGCGAGCAGGATGCGCTGGCCCTGCATGAGCTCGAAGGTCGCTGGTCCGGTCGCGCCGGCCAGGGTCTGGATCAGCTGCACCGCAATCGCCACCAGCGCCGCCCCGACCGCGGCCCGCGCCAGCAACAGCCAGAACCGCTGCCGCCCCAGACGCCAGAACACGTCGCGGCCGAACCAGAAGAGGATCAGGAGCTCGATCAGAAACCAGAGACCGGAGCCGCCCCAGCCGATTACAGGGTAGCTGAAGATCTGCCACACGAAGCCGCGGAAGACCGCCGGGCTGAGGCGGAGAAGGGCGGGGATGAGCGCAGTGCTCTCGAAGAACTGGAGCGAGAAGCTGAAGAAAAGGGCGACGAGAATGCCCACGAGGTCCTTCGGCACCGGCGCGCCGGAACCGGCAAAGCTGCCAAAGCCGCCGCCGCGTTGTGATGAAGCTCGGTAGATCAACACGTCCTCCGTTCGCGATACTAACAGCCACTGTGGAGCCCAGAACAAACGGTGCCAGGCCGCAGCCTGGCACCGCAAGACGAATCGTGACGCGTCGTCACCGGGCTCCAGCCCGGCGCCTTTTCGAGTTACTGAATCCGAGGTCGAGGCTGTTGCCGCTGCCGCGACCTGGACGGAGTGGTGCCGCTCGGACGGCGGATCCTCGGCGCCTGGTCGAGCTTTGGCGGGAAGAGCTTGAGCAGCTGTTCGTGTGCCTCGAGGCTGAAGACCGTCTCCTTTGCGGCGGCCGGTGAAATGCCCGGCGTCTGCCAATCACCTTCGAACACCACCGTGCTCATGTCGACCTGCGGGATGTTGGTCCCGAACTCGGCGTTGATAAGCTCGATCAGCTCGACCGCGATCAATCCCTGACCGATGTGCTGGGGGTGGATGCCGTCGTAAGAAAACAGGCCGCCGAGGAGAAAGTCCGCGGACAGGTAGATGCCGCCGAGGGTCCACAGGTCGCCGCCGGCGATTTCACTGAATCGGGTGTTGATGTCGAGCACTGGGTAGCCAAGCGCCTCGCCGGTGTCGGCGATGATCTGGTTGAAGGCGTCGATCTGGTTGTTGATGATCTCGATCTCGTCTGGGCGCAGCACGAAGCCCGGCTCCTGGGTGAAGAAGTTGAAATCCTCGGGAAGGGGTGGTCCTCCGGGGAGGCCGTATCCCAGCGCAATGAGCTCACCCGCGGGCAGGGTCACCAGAGAGTCCGCGGTCAGCGGGCCGTTGCTGCCCATCAGCGGCGTCGGCCCGAGGCCCGGGATGTCGACAAACGGCGGCACCGTGGTCACGAACGGGATCTCGGTGACGTATGGGATGTTGATGAGCACGATGTCAGCGGCGGTGTTGGTGGCCAGCGCACCGATAGCATTGCCGTAGAGCCCGGCAAAGACATCGACCGGAGTCATTGTCACGCCGTCTATCGGAGTGGCGACAAGGGCGGCAGTGAGGATGTCATTGTTGCCGATCCACACGGTCATGAAGGTGGGTTGCAACCCGATGGCCTGCTCGAGGGCGGTGTTGATGCCGTTACGGAGCACGATGTCGAACATGACAGTGTCGAAGTTGCCCTGAATCAGATTCGTGATGTCGCCGGTCTGGAAAATCATATCGAAGAGGGTTGCGCCTGGAATCCCGAGGTTGTTGTAGGGAAGCGGGTACTCGGCGTTGACCGGAAACCCGGGCAACAGGCCAACCGGCGCGATTTCGGGTGTCGGCACCAGCTGGACGAGCTCCAGGATCGGGGGGATACCGTCCTCTGAGACCAACGGCATTTCAAAAGTGCCGGCCCCCGCCTGATCGGCGAGGACGGCCGCGAAGGAGCGCTGCTGGTAAAAGTCCATCAGCGAACCGGAGGCAAAGCCCGCAGTCACGGAGTCACCGAGGGCCACATAGCGGCTGAAATCCACCTGCGCCTTTGCCTGCGTTGCGGCGAGGAGGGCGACCAGGCAGGTTGCGAACATCATCTTTTTCATTGGCGTCCTCCTTTTCAGAACTTGATCGTGAAGGTGGCGCCCGCGAGCTGCGCCGTAGCTTCATAACTGCCGTCGAATCCGTCCCACGACATGCCGCCGGTCGAGCGGCCGGTGAAATCGATGTACTCGTAACCGATGTCGAGACGGAAACGATCGGTGAAATAGCTGAGTCCGACGGTGTAGCTTGTGCGGTCGCCGTCGGCGAGCAGCGGCGACATCGACTCCACCGGCTGCCCGGACTCGTCAAAGAGATAGCCGGCCTGGATGGCCCAGTGCTGGCTGGCTCGCAGCTCGACGCCGAAGCGGTACTGGTAGGCGTCCTCGTAGTCCTCCCGCACCACCGAGCTGAACTCGGGGTTTTCGGGGAAGATGATGGCGAGCTCTTCGAACACCTGCCAACCCATGACCCCGTACTGGCCGGACAAAGTCCATCTCTCGTTCTGCCAGGCGAGGCCGGCCACCCAGAAGTCGGGGAACTCGATGGTAGTGGTGATGGGCACGTTTTCTTCGAAGGGGAAGATCGAAGCAACGACGGCATCCAGCTGCGGATAGCCGGTGCCGTACTGGGTGAAGGACCCCAGCCCTTCGCCGTCGATCGAGAAGTCGGAGCGGTAGAGCGCACCGAACTGGAAGCCGGCGCCGATCTTCCACAGCAGACCGGCGTTCCAGGCGAAGGCCGAGTTGCCGTAGCCCTCGCTGTAGAGGTGGGCCTGTGCGACGTCGGTCAGGCGTTGGTTGAAGGGGTTGATCAGGCCGATATTGCGGGTGAGTTCGATGTCGGCCATCATGTAGTCGACGCCGATACCGAAGGCGAGACTTTCGCTCAGCTGGTAGGCCATGCTGACGCCGAGTTCGGTGACCATGAGATCGGCGCGCTTGGAGATGTACCGGCCGAGGTAGTCATCCTCCCACCAGGTGCCGAGCCCGAAAGGGTTGTAAACCGCGAAGCTCAGCTCGAGGCGCTCGTTGATCGGGATCCCCAGAAAGAGGTGGATCGGCGGAAAGACCTGCTCGATCAGGGAGGCCGTGTAGCCGTCGCCGGGGTAGGGCGCCTCGCCGTAAAAGGTCTGCTCGGGCATGACCAGGATTGTGCCGAACATCAGCTGGGTGCCCTTGTCGGTCTGAAAGGCCATGCCGGCCGGGTTCCAGAACAGAGCCGAAGGATCGTCGGCCACCGCTGTAAAGGCGCCCGCCATGCCCATGGCGCGGTTGCCGACCTCGAACAGGGAGAATCCCGAGCCCCAGCTCAGCGCCGGCGTCGCCACCACCATCGCCGCCACCAGAAGAATGCGTCTGCGATTCAAGGCGATCACATCGAACCTCCTTCCGCTGCTGCGCTTTTCAATGTCTCAATAGACGCTCCATGCTACGGCGGCCCCACCGAGCCGTCAACACGGTCGGCATGCGGGGGATATTGTTGCAGAGAAGCCTTCTCATCTCGTGTCGATTGCAGACTCAAATTCGCTTCGGATCATCGCCAGTCCTGCTCGGGCTCTGGCCGGTTGCCGACGATTTCCTCGATACGTTCGAGAACTTCAGGGCTCATGCGTTCGACAAAAGCCATGGCCTTCATGTTCTCGCGCACCTGCTCCGGCTTCGATGCGCCGGTGATAACCGTGCTCACATTGGGGTTGGCAAGACACCAGGCGATGGCGAGCTGGGCGGTCGTGCAGCCGAGCTCGTCGGCGATGAGCGCGAGGTCTTTGACCTTTTCGATCTTGGCCTCGGCCTCCGCCCCCTCGAGGCGCGATCGCAGCCACTCGTATCCCCCGAGGGTGCTGCGGGTTCCGGGCGGTATCCCTTCCGAATACTTGCCGGTGAGAAGGCCGCTTGCGAGCGGGCTCCAGATCGTGGTGCCGAGGCCGATGCGCTCGTACAGCGGGGCGTACTCGCGTTCGACCCGGTCGCGGTGGAACAAATTGTACTGAGGCTGCTCCATGAGCGGGGGGATGAGGCGCTCGCGGCGGGCGAGGTGGTAGGCCTCGAGGATGCGCTCGGCCGGCCACTCGCTGGTCCCCCAATAGAGGGCCTTGCCCTGGTCGATGACGTGGTTCATGGCGCGCACGGTCTCCTCCACCGGGGTGTGGAGATCGGCGCGGTGGCAGAAGATGAGGTCCACGTAATCGAGCCGCAGCCGGGCCAGCGCCGCGTCGGCGCCTTCGAGGATGTGTTTGCGCGACAGTCCGCGGTCGTTCGGCCCCTCGCCGCCCCAGAAGATCTTGGTGGAGACGATGAAGTCCGAGCGCTTCCAGCCCTTCTGTCTGAGCACCTCGCCCATGATCTCCTCGGCGACCCCAGCGGCGTAGACCTCGGCGTTGTCAAAGAAATTGACCCCGGCGTCCCAGGCCGCCTGCATGCACTCTGCCGCCTTATCAACGTCCATCTGCGGCCCGAAGGTGACCCAGGCGCCGAAGCTGAGGGCCGAAACCGTGAGACCCGAGTTGCCGAGAAAGCGGTATTCCATACGTTACCCCCTTCGAGGCGCCGATCATACCAAGGGGAAAAGGGGAAAAGGGGGAAAAGGGGGCGGGTGGTCTCCTCAGCTCCTCTTCCCCTTTTCACCTCTGCTGATTACGGTCGCAGCGCGGGCGCCAGGTACAGATTCGCCCCGATGCGCCCGATCAGCAGCGCGGCGGCTGCGGCGACCGCACCGACGGCGTCGAGGTGGGCGGTGGCGATCCACAGGACGAGGACCACGCCGACCACCTCGATGATCGTTGCCCAGGTGATGGCGTCGGTGGTCCGCCGGACCACTGCCACCGCCCGCTGGAACGAGAGCAGCGCGGTCAGACCCGGCATGATGGCAAGGATGCGGGTCGGCACGAGCGCGAATTCGGCGAGCTCCTCGGAGAGCCCCGACACGTCTCGAAACCAGATTTCGGCCAGCGGCGTCCAGGCGATCAGCGACAGCGCGGCCGCGACACCGAGGCTCAGCAACACGCCGAAACGCCGCAGGGGACGAAAGCCCTGGTCGTCGTCGCCGATCAGCGCGATCACCGCCTCCTGATAGGACAGCCCGAGGCTGCGAAAGATGAAGACCAGCGAGCCGATCACCGGCAATACCGCCAGCGACTCCAGCGACGCGCGGCTGTTGCCGACAAAGAAGGTCACCACCGGATGGATGCCGAGGCTGAGGAGGGTGGTCAGGGCCAGCGGGTAATAGAAGCGCGTGAGCCCGGAGTAGCTCGCGGCGGCGCCACCGGGCACGCCCTCGATCTCGAACAGAGCCCGGATCGACCCTGAGGCCATCAGCCGGCTCGCCACCGCCTCGGAGCTGACACCCATGGTGAGGGCGGCGGCGCCGACCCAGGCGCCCTCGATGCCGCCCCAGCGCACCAGCACGCCGGCGGTGGCGATCATCGCCGCCAGACGCACGACCGTGCCGTAGGCCACCCGCCGGGTGAGGTTGTGACGGATGAGCACGCCCTGGTAGAAACGCCGAATCCCGATGGTCGCCGGCCAGGGGAGCAGGATCACGAGCGCGACGTGGGTGCGGAACGCCACCTCGGGCGGGAGGCCGATGAGGTCAAAGGCAAGAAACGAGAACACGGGCGGCAGGACCGTGATGACCATGATCGCGGTGACGCCGGCGTTCAAAGCGTGGGTGAAGTTTCGCAGCCGCAGATAGGAGGCGCGGTTGCGGGCGAGGGCGGTCGCGGCGCTCATGATCATGATCACCGGGGCCTCGACGACCAGCGCGAGCGAGAAGGCGACGCCGTAGGCCGCCAGGTTGAAGATGGGCTCGTCGAGACGGGCGATGATCGCCGCGAGAAACGGCCCCTCGACCGCCATCATCAGCCAGGTGGCCGCCAGTGGCAGCCAGAAGCGGAAGATGCGGGTCTGGGTCAACGGCAGGTCGTTCATTCGGGGGCGGAGGATAGCAGCCCGAAAGGAATTCTCAATTCTGAATTCTCAATTTTTATTTATTTTCCAAATCCGCGGAGAGCGGATTGGGCGGGTGGGAAACTGAGAATTGAGAATTCAAAATTGAGAATTGAAAAGGGGGCCTTTCGGCCCCCTGAATGGTAATCGTATGAGTGTTTTCGACTATTGCCGCCAGCGCACGAAGAAGCCCCAGCGGTTGGCGTCGTAGTCAGCGACCGGGAACAGGTCTTCGCTGTAGTCCCAGTTCTCGTACTCGCCGGCAAGGGAGAAGTGCTTGCTGAGGTCGACGGCGAGCCTGCCGAACGCACGGTCCATTTCGAAGGGGAAGCTGCCGGTGTTCTCGAAGGTCGAGTACGCCGCTTCGATGGTGAACAGCGCGATCTTCCACCGCAGATTGCCCTCGAAGAGATCGCCTTCCTCGGCGTACATCGAGGGGATGATCTCGAAGGTCTGCGGCACCCGGATCGGCATCTCGGTGTCGGTCTGGTAGCTGTCCCAGGCCACCCGCAGCAGGAAGTTCTCGGTCGGAGTGAAGTTCAGGTCGACGGCATAACGATCCGTGTCGGCCTGGTAGCCGATCCCCGAAGAGTCGTTGTCGGCATCGATCGACTCGGCGGTGAGGAGGGCCCGGAACATCCGGCTGATCGACCAGTCGATCCGGCCGCGGAGCCGCAGCCGGTCGTTGAAGTCGGTGCGGACGATGACCTCGTCCGCATCCTGGCCGACCGCGTCGAGCAGGAGCTTGAAGTTGCCGACCGTCACCATGCCGCCGATATCGAAGCTCGAAATCTGGCGGTCATACTCGCCCTCCTGGCCGCCCGGGAGAATGATCTCGGCGACATCGGCCGAGAGGTCGACATCCTGGTCGGTGATCGCGTACTCGGCCCACAGCGAGAAGGCGCCGAGGTTGCGGAAGTCGAACCTGATATTGGCGATGCCCTCTTCACGCTCGTAGCCGGTCTCGGCCTCGACCAGGGTCGTGATGTCCTTTGGGTCGAAACCATTGAAGGTCATGGTGTCCATATAGAGGCTGGAGATCAGGGCCCAACCCTCGAGCTGGCGGTCGCGCGCCTCGTAGCCAACACGCATTCCCACCTTGTGGCTGATGTCCCACTCGAAGCGGGCCTCACCGCGCCAGTAGGGGTTCTCGGTCCGACTCTGCACCGATTGGTCGAGGCCTTCGAAGAAGCGCGAAAGCTGGAAGCTGACGAGGCTTCCCGACAGCATCTCGTCCATGTTGGTTTCGCCCTCGTAGTCGGCACGGGCGTAGGACGCGACAAAGCGGCTGGTCTCGGTGACCCGTCCGGTCAGGTGAAACGTCGTGACCGGCGTGTCGGCCTCGGTCGAAGTGGTCCGGTTGAACGTGTCGAGCTCGACCTCCTGGCCGATGACCGTGCCGGGATTGTTGCCGGCGCCCGCACCGGGTGTGAGTGTGTCCGTGTACGTTCCCTCGAAGCTCCGCCAGCCCTGCAGCAGGGTTCCCTGGATGCCCTTGGTCGCGAAGTTCACACCGAGGTAGAACTCCTCTTCGGTCTCCTCGAGCTCCGAGTTGAGCTGGAACTCGTCGGCGCCGACGCTGTAGGTGGTCCCACCCGGTCCTTCGTAGCTGTTCCAGCGATAACCGACGATCGGCGTGATGGTGCGGCCGGGAAGGATTTCGACCTGGAGGTCGAGAATGTCGCGGTCACGCTCCCAGGTGTGTTGGCCGGGGTAGACGCCGTCGTCGAGGAGCGGGTTGGCGTAGGCCGGCAGCGCGCTGAAGCTCTCGAAATTCTGGTAGAAGAGATTGACCCGGTAGATATCACCGAGCCCCATCTGCAGGCGGAAGCGGCCGGCGGGGTTGCCGCCGAAACCGGAGGCGTCCACCCGCAACCGATCCACGAAACCGGCGTCGCCCGAGGGGTCGACGAAGTTGATCGAGAAGTTGCGTAGGACGAAGCCGTCCTGCTGGTTGATCTGGGTCCGGAACATGTCCTCGTTGCCTTTGACATCGACTTCCTGGTAGCCGGCCTCGATGTCGAACGAGGTCGACTGCGCGGCCGCAAAGGGCACACACAGGGCGAGGACGAGGAAGGCGCAGGCGGTGATCGACAGGCGATATGTGTTCATCGATCTTCCTCCTACTTCAACAACAACGGCGACGTGTTGGACCCGTGGACCATCACGTGGCAGGTGGTGCAGTTCTGGTAGCGCGGACTCGTCAGGTTGTGGAACGACGGCGGCTGCGACCCGAGAGTAGTGCCCATCGGGCTGTGGCACTCGAGACACAGCTGGTCGACCCGCGACCGGGTCAGCGCCATCGGGTTCGAGGCGCCGTGCGGGACGTGGCAGGTCAGACAGGTGCCGCTGACACCGCCGACCACATGTGGGAACACGAAGGGCCCGCGTTTTTCGGCGTGGCAGCTGACGCACGCGACGTCGCCCGAACGATCGACCTTGAGGCTGGCCTCGCCGGCGCCGCCGTGTGGGTTGTGGCATGAAACGCATTGCATCCCGCCGAGGTCGAGCCGGTGGCCGAAGGGCTGGTTGAACGAGCCGGCGGCCGATGAGTGGCAGCTCGCGCAGAGCTGGTTGGCGGCCGTCTGTAGCATTTCCGGTTGTAAAGGATCCGTCGTGTGGATGTTGTGGCACGAGACGCAGGTCACCGCCGCGCCCGAGTGTACCGATCGACGCGAGAACATCGTCCGGGTGTCGCGATGGCAGCTGAGGCAGAGGTTTTCCAGGTCCGGTCCCTGAGGCTTCCCTATCAAGGCCGGGTCGCCGCCCTCCTCCATGTGCCGGTCGCCGTTGCCGTGGCAGGTGACGCAGCTCGGAGTGCCCCGATCCGCCACCGCGTGCACGGTGTGGGCGAAATCGGCCGCGATCTCTTCGTGGCAGGTCGCGCAGTCTTCGGAGGGATCGCTGGCTGCCGCGGGCCAGGTGGTTGCGAGACCGAGCCCGACCACCAGGGCGCCGAATGCCAGCGTGAAAATGAGTTTTTTCATACCCGATCTTCCTTTCCCTTCACACGCGCCCCGCCGCACCAGCGGCGGGGCGCATGATCACGGGTTTCTTAGTGGGCGTGGAGCGCGTCGACCGAGAACTCCCGGTCTTCGCCGTGACACGAGGCACAGGACTCGCCAAAGGGCGCCGTGTTGACGTAGGCGTGGGCCGCGGCGTCAACCGTACTGTGGCACGCCAGACACGCGGTGGCAGCCGGTTGGGTCGGCGAGTAGTAGCTGCGCTCGGTCGTGACCTCGTACGAGCCCTCGGGGGTCGGGACGTTGTACGAGCCATCGATGTGGCAGGTGTCACAGGACCGGAGGTCGCCGGGGAACACGAGCTCGTTGTAGTTGTGAACCGAGCTGCGGAAGCCGTAGACCGTGAAGTCGACGGTCAGCTCTTCGCCGGTGTGGAGGCGGTGGATCAGCCAGCGGAAGTCGATCCCTTCGGGCGGCATCTCGCCTTCGGGCCGGACCACCGCGTCGGTGTTGTTGGGCCGGTGGCAGAAGACGCACTCCTGGGTGTTGAAGCGCTGGCCGCCGTGCAGCGCCAGGGTGTCGTGGCAGACGTTGCACTTGTCGATCGAGACCACCTCGCGCCGCGGCATCGCCTCGGCGTCGGTGACGGCGGCGTAGTAGATCGGGTTGAACGCGCCCTCGGTCACCGGCAAGCCCTCGAGGGTTCCGTTGTCGATGATGGTGTCGCGGCGGACATCGGCCGAGAAGCCCCAGCTGCCGGTGGCGTCCTCGGGGATCGGGGTTGTGAAGGTCATCATGTACTCGTCGCCGACCATGGTGGCCTGACGCCCGTCCTGTGAAATGTCCAGCATGTGGTCGATGGTGTCGCCGATGGGGCCGGCCATCCGCAAGGTGAGGGTGCGAAGACCGGAGATCGGCGAGATGGTGTCGCCGGCGTTGTCGGTCAGCGTGAAGTAGACGGTCGGGGTGCCGCCGGGCATGGCGTCGGTGACGTCGGTGATCTCCATGTTGAGCCCCGCGAGCTGACTCGACTTGGTCGGGATGGTATGCGCGCCCATGATCGAGATGTCGAACTCGTTTTCACCCTCGGGAATGTGACACGCGGCGCACAGGCTGTCGTTGAACTGCGCCACCGGGTGGTTCACCGGGGTCTCCCAGTCTATGTCGTCATGGCACGAGCCGCAGGCGTCGCGGTTGGGCCGCGTGAACCAGACGTCGCCCTCCGGCGTGTCGGCGGTGTGGCAGCGGACGCAGTTGCGCATGTCCTGTGGGTACTCCACATGGGAATAGTCGTGCACCGCCTGGCGGAAGCCGATGATCTGGTAAGGAGTCCCGGCCTGGACGCTGGGCAGATTGGGCCCGTTGTGGATCTTGTGGATCATCTGCTTCATGTCGACCGAGTTGCCGGTGTCGGGGTCCCAGGTCTGCTTGTTGTGG
Organism: Candidatus Sulfomarinibacteraceae bacterium; assembly: GCA_963733915.1. Classification (GTDB taxonomy): domain Bacteria; phylum Acidobacteriota; class Thermoanaerobaculia; order Thermoanaerobaculales; family Sulfomarinibacteraceae; genus Sulfomarinibacter. Next base: position 84,601 of record CAVTEP010000009.1, on the reverse strand, counting down.
CACAGCACGCAGAGCTTGACGTCGCGTCGGCTGCCGCCGTGGAGCGCGAGCTGGTTGTGGCAGCCGTTGCAGGTCTGGTTGAGAATCCCCTGCCACTGGTCGACGACCTCGCCGCCGTCGGGCACGAAGTCGTACTCGACGTTGTCGTACTGGGTGGTCTCGAGCGGCGTGTCGCTCAGATTGCGGCTGGCGTAGATGCCCACGGTATGGGTCACCGACATGTCGTAGTCCGCCGGCAGCTGGGTGCCGAAGGTGTAGCGGATGTGGCCCATCGCCAGATCCTCGGTGGTGCCGCCCGAATCGGTCGATGCCTGGATCGCGGAGTCGCCCGTGATCGGGCTCGTCTGCGTCCGTACGGTGTAGGCAACGTAGTCGCGGCGACTGGCGTCGTACCACGACAGGATATAGCTGATGCTCACGGGCCCCGGCGTCATGTTGCCGGCGCGGTCGAGCGGCTGACCGAAGTCATCGGTGATGCTCAACTCCACCACGGGGTGGCGATCGGTCGGTATCTGGACATCCTCGACGGTGACGTGGAGCCCCGGCCTGATGTAGTTCACCTGCTCTTTTGTGAGGTAGTGCTCGGCCTGGCTCTTGGTGTAGAACTGCTGCGGATCGATCTCAGTCGCCGCCGGGCTGGCGCGATGCCCCGATGTCCGCACAGCAACGGGCACCGCCGTGACGCCCGCGGCCGCAAGCACCAGTAACGTCCTCGTGATCGGTATCATCTTTCTGCCTCCCTCTCCATCTTGGAGTCAATCTCTGCGCGCGGCGCCGAAGCGGCGCCTCGGAATCAATCGCGTTCGATCCGAACCATGGCAGCAAATGCGCCGCTCGTGAAGCAATCCCGTTCACGAATCGTTGCGTTCTCGGCAGTGATTCGAAATCAGATGCCGTGACAATCTCATGACCATTGAAGAATGCACTTGTCTCTATTGATTGTCAACTCAAATGTGAGCATCAACAAATCACCATGTGGTTATAAATTTTGCTGTCGAGCTATTTTCAATAGTTCCACCACCCGCAGTCATGTTTTCGACTATCTTCAGTCTCATCGCACGGGGGGTTTTGATACGAAATCTCGGTGGCCCCGGCGATCGGTGCCGATCCTCAGAAACGCGATCGACACCGATAGTCGGGCGCCACTTGCGCCCCCGTTCGTCCCGAGGCACACTGCCGTGGATGGCGACAGGCTCGAGTCGGATCGTGGTCGGGGTGGTCCTCGGCGTTCTGGTGATCAGCACATTCGCCGTCGTCCTCCGCGACCGCCTGCGCTGTTCGGGTTTTTCGGGACCATCGGTGGCGGCGGATGAATTGCCGGGTGGATTACCCGCCGAGGGCAGCCTCCGCATTGCGTCGTGGAACCTGCGGAACTTCCCGCTCGACGAGCGGCCGCAGGAAGCGGACCTCGGCTACTCCCGGCGCACCAACATCTGCGATCTCGAGGCCGCGCTCGGCGGGCTCGAGGCCGATCTTTTCGGGCTCCAGGAGATCTGCGACGTCCGCCGTTTCCAGCCGATCCTGAGGCGTGCCTGCGGCGGGCGGTCGATGCAGATCAGGTACTCGGCCGGGGGCGGGCGTTTCGGCCAGCACCTGGCGATCGCGTGGGATGACTCCAAGCTCGAGCTGATCGGCAAGCCGATGGAAATCGTTGAGGTCGCGCTCGAGCCCGGCATGCGTCCCGGCTTTGCGGCGTATCTGCGGAGCCGTCGCGCCGGTGGGGCCGACTTCACGCTGGTCGTCGTGCACCTGGAATCGGGACCGGCGAACTTCGGAGACCGCCGGCGTCAGAACCGGGCACTGAGTGCCTGGATCGAGGGGTGGATCGACGAGATCGGCGATCCCGACGTGATCGTCCTCGGCGACTTCAACACCTCGGGCTCCCCTCGCGGTGGTCTCGAGGGCGAGCTGCAGTCGGTCGAGGCGATCCTCGGCCGGGCCGGGTTGCGCCGCCTCGTCAACGCCACCGGCTGCAGCTCGTACTGGGAAGGCGGGGGAGGGCGCGACGGCGTCCAGCAGCCGTCCTTGCTCGATCAGGTGTTTGTCGGCGGATTTGACGAACGGAACCCGGTCGAGGCGGTGCGGTCCTGGCTCCACTGCCAGCGGCTTCAGTGCTCCGAGCTCATCTCGCGCCCCGGCGCCGAGGACGGAACGTTTTGGGATGTCTCGGATCACTGTCCACTGACTTTCGGGCTCCGTGATACGGAGCCCGAAAGTCAGAATTCGGAATTCGGAATTCGGAATTCGGAATGCCGCCCATCCACCCAGTTTCGCGATCGAATTTTGGGGGAGGGTGGCAGGGAATTCCTAATTCCTAATTCCTAATTCCTAATTTAATTCGCGTGGCGTCTGTATGATTGGCCGCGGATCCTGAGATGACGACCCGTCCACGCTTTTTTTCCGGTGGCGCCGCGCGCGAGTTCCATGTCTCGCGTCGCGCGCGCGAGAAATATGGTCTGGAAGCGACCCTGTTTTCAGCCACCGGCAACGTGGTCTTTGCCGACTTCCATGCCGCCCGCCTCTTCGCCCACCGCATCAACGAGCGCCGCAACGTCGACCGCCACCCAGAGCGAGCGATCAGCGCGAGCGAGATCCACGCTCTCGGCCTGATCGACGAGGTCCTGCACCTGGTGGTGGCCCGTCACCGGCGGCAGCGCGCGCCCCGGCTGTGGGCGGAGGCCCTGGCAGCCCTCGAGGCGGACCACGGGCGCGAGGCGGTGGATCAGCTGTTGCTCGCGTTTGTCGACGAGTTCCCGCCGTCGGCGGTGTATCGCAACGAGGTCGCACCGGAGGCATATCTCGCGGGCGAGACCGCCGGCGAGAGCCATCGTGAGCTCGCCCTCGAAGAGCTGGTGATGCTCTGGCTTGCCAACCGCAACCCGGCATTCACCCCTTACCGCGAGCTCTTCGACGATGAGGGCCTGCGACGGGCCACCGCCTACGGATCGGCTGCGCGGCGCCTCGAGACCTTCCTCGCCGGGTCGAAAACCGCCGGACCGGCGGGTGAAAGCCTGCTCGATTTGCTGCTGGCGCCGGTGCGTGCCGCACCCGATTCGCTGCAGGGCCAGCTCGAGTTCATCCGCACCGCCTGGGCGGAGCTCCTCGGGCCGGACCTCCACCGTGTTCTCGGCGGCCTCGACTTTCTCGCCGAAGAACAGCGGGCGTTTTTTCCGGCCGGGCCGGGACCCATTGAGCCGCCCGACTATCGGGTCCTTGCGGAAAGCGGCGAGCGCTATTCGGCCGATCGGGAGTGGATGCCGCGTCTGGTGCTGCTGGCCAAGAACGCCCACGTGTGGCTGGCCCAACTCAGCGGCATCCACGGTCGCGCGATTACGAAGCTGGACGGCATCCCCGACGACGAGCTCGACCGGTTGGCGGGCTGGGGCATTACCGGTCTGTGGCTGATTGGCGTCTGGGAACGCAGCCGGGCCTCGCAACGGATTAAAAGGATGATGGGCGACGAGGAGGCGGTCGCCTCGGCGTACTCCCTTCGGGACTACGTTGTCGCCGAGGCGCTCGGCGGCGAAGCGGCGTATGAAAACCTGAGGGCGCGCGCCTGGGCGCGTGGAATCCGCATCTCCACCGACATGGTCCCCAACCACATGGGGATCGACTCACGGTGGATGATCGAGCACCCGGATTGGTTTCTGTCCGTTGATCGAACGCCGTTTCCCGCCTACTCTTTCGACGGGCCCGATTTGTCGGATGATGAGCGGGTCGGGATTTTTATCGAGGACCATTACTGGCGACGATCGGACGCCGCGGTCGTGTTCAAGAGGCTCGACCGCTACACCGGCGACGTGCGCTACGTTTACCACGGAAACGACGGGACCTCGATGCCATGGAACGACACCGCCCAACTCGACTACCTCAAAGCCGAAGTCCGCGAGGCGGTCATTCAGACCATCCTCGCGGTCGCGCGGCGCTCACCGGTCATCCGTTTCGATGCCGCCATGACGCTGGCGCGGCAGCACTACCATCGCCTGTGGTTCCCGGAGCCGGGCGCCGCCGGCGCGATTCCATCGCGGGCGGAGTTCGCATTGACCCGGGCGGAGTTTGACGCCGCCATGCCGCGCGAGTTCTGGCGCGAGGTCGTCGACCGCGTGGCCGAGGAGGCGCCCGACACGCTGTTGCTGGCGGAGGCCTTCTGGCTGCTCGAGGGCTACTTCGTGCGTACCCTCGGCATGCACCGCGTCTACAACTCTGCCTTCATGCACATGCTCCGAGATGAGCGCAACGCCGAGTACCGGCAGCTGATCCGTTCGACTCTCGAGTTCGACCCGCAGATCCTCAAACGCTACGTCAACTTCATGTCCAACCCCGACGAGCGCACCGCCGTCGATCAGTTCGGCACCGGCGACAAGTATTTCGGAGTGGCGACTTTGATGGTCACCATGCCCGGGCTGCCGATGCTGGGTCACGGCCAGATCGAGGGCCTGGCCGAGAAGTACGGCATGGAATTCGAGCGACCCCGGTGGAACGAGAGTCCGAACGAAGGGCTTGTTTGGCGGCACGAGGTCCAGCTCTTCCCGCTATTGAGAAGGCGTCGTCTTTTTTCCGAGGTCGACCGTTTCCTCCTCTATGACTTCGTCACCGACGAAGGGCTGGTCGACGAGAACGTTTTTGCCTACTCCAACGAAATCGAGGGCGAACGTAGCCTGGTCGTCTATCACAATCGCTTCGCCGAAACGTGCGGCACGATTCGGCTATCCACCGCCGTCGCCGATCCCGCGAGTGGCGACGAGCGAAGACTTGTCCGGACTTCGCTCGGTGACGGTCTGCGGTTGCCGGATGACGAACGGGCGTGGGTCGTGTATCGAGATGTGGTGACGGGACTCGAGCGTCTGCGGTCGTGCCGAGAGCTGCGGTCGGACGGCTTGCGCTTCGAGCTCGATGCCTACCGGCTCCACTGCCTCCACGACTTTCGCGAGATCGTGGAGGATGACGACCATCCCTGCCGGGCCCTTGCGGAACAGCTCGCCGGGAACGGCGTGCGCAGCGTCGATGATGCGCTCGGTCAACTCACGGTGACGGCCGTGCTCGAGCCCTTTCGTCGTCTGCTGTCGGTGGCCGGCGATTGTGGCACGGACGGCGACGAGCTGCTCGCGCCGGCGGCGGGCGAGGTCGAGGCGGTGCTCGCGGCCGCCTCCGAACGGCTCGGTCGGGGCGTGAAAACAACCACGACCGAAGCGTCGATTCTCGGAATGCTGGGAGCCGTCGTGGAGCTTGCGGCCGAGGCGCGCGGGATACAACTCGACAAGCGCAAGCAGGTTTCCACGGCTTCGTGGATGGCCTGGCTGAGCGACGTGCTCGAGCAGCCGTCCGGATGGGCGACGGCGCTTTCGTGGCTGATCGGCCGTGGCCTCGACGAGCTCGACGGCGACGATGGTCAGGCCGCGCCGACGCGCAGTCGTTTTGAGGAGTGGCACCTGCGCTCGACCCTTATCGACCATCTCATCGCCAGTGGTCAATCAGAGGGTGTGGCAGGGCGGGCGGCCGACACCGCGTCGTTGATGATCGCCTCCGATCGACCGGACGATAAGGACAGTTCCCCCGACTCAGCGTTGGCAGCCACGGTCGTGGCGCTGTTCGATATTCCCACCGGCAAGCGATGTCTGATGGTCAACCGGCACGCGGGTGTGCTGTGGTTCAATCGTGAGGCCTTCACCGAGTTGCTGGGCTGGCTGGCGCTGCCGCTGGTCGTGGCGGCGATGCTGGGAAGCGACGACGACACCCCCGCCCGGATTGCGGAGATCGCAGCCGCAGCGGACCGACTCGTGTTGCGGGCCGAGGCCGCAGGGTGGCGGGTGGGCGAATTCGCGGCCGCGCCCGGCTCCGCCGGGCGCAGCCCGGTGGCGGACGAGAGTTGAACAGCCGTCTGCTGCTGCGCCCGTTGCCGCTCACCCTGATCGCGCTTTTCATCGCGGTCGCGGTGGCCGATATTCTGCGCACGGTGCGGGAGGTTCCTCCACCACCACCGCAGCTGCTGGGGGCGTCGGCCCTTCGCTACGAGCCGGTGGAGCCGGTCGTCGACCTCCGGCTGCAGCCGGCCGATCCGGTGGTCGAGGTGTTCCCGTTGCCGCGGCTTGCAGCCGGCCAGTGGTCGGCGCCCTCGACCCGCGGCGTGTGGGCGAACGGCCCTGCGGCCGGGCTCGAGATTGACCTCGCGGTCGGCGGACATCGGGTGCTGATTCTCGACAGTCTTCGCGCCCGTGGCAATCCTGCGTCGGGTTCGGTGAGGATTCGGATCAACGGTGCCGATTGCGGCGAGCTCGAGCTGCGCGAAGGATTCGAGCGGCGGCGGCTGACCCTGCCCGTGGATGCGCTGCACTCGGGCACCAACGCGATCGTTTTCGAGTTCCCCGATATGAGCGGGGCAAAAAAACCGCAGCGGGCGCTGCTTGTTCGCCGCTTCGGGCTCTTTTTCGACGAAAGCGCCGGGATCGACGAGATCGACGGTCCGGCACCGGTGTCGGTGAACGTCACGAGCGCGACGGTGACTCTCCGGCGTTCCGGGACCGTCGATCTGCCCTTCTCTCTCGATGACCGGACTGACGCCCTCCAGATGCGTTACCGGTTTCCATCGGACATCGGTCGGGCCGAAGTGGAAGTGCTCAAGCGGGTTGGCGAAGAGCCGGCGGGCGAGGTCATCCTGCGGCAATCGGTGAGCTCTCTCGATGGACGTGCCGGCCGGATGCGGGTCCCGCTGCACGGACGGAGGGGCGATTTCGTATTTCGACTTCGGGCCGATTTCGAACCGGCCCGACCGGGTCTGCGAATCTCCTCGCTGCGGCTGGTCGAAGAGGGCCTCTTCAGACGGGTTCCGAATCCGAAGGACGACGCTCGTCGCCGGCAGTGAGGGCGCCGCCATTGTCCTTTTCATCCTCTGGAGTAATGTCACGCGGTTGCAGGTCCGGCTCCTTGCGGGTCGTAAAGGTGGCGGCAATGAAGGTGAGAATGGCGAGAAACAGCTCGTCGATGAGCGGCACCGGGTCGGGGATCACCAGATCGACAACGAAGAGCCCGCCGAGAATCAGGAAGAGATAGGGGTAACGCAATCTCGGGAGCAGCCGGGAGATGAGAGCGGTCACGGGCGATCGTGTCGGTGTATTCATGAAGCCGCCCGCATCACGAAGCTCCCGGTTTGTTGCCACCCGCGCCGGTCATCGATTTTTTCGGCTTGTACGAGGAGTAGGCCTGCGGCTTGCCGGTCAAACCGGAGAGCTTGACCACCAGCACCTGTCCTTCCGGAATCCCCTCGATCCACCGGAGGAGCTTGTCCTGGAGGCGGCGCCGCTCGAACTTCTCGATCTCGACCGCCTGGCTGGCGAGGAAGTCGTCGAGGGCCTTTTTGGCCTCGACCGTCAGCTCCGTCACCCCCTTGAAGGTCTGGAGAAGAGGCATCATCGGCTTGACCTCGAGCACCAACTGCGCGGCGGGATCGACCTCCGCCACCGGGTTACGGTCAATCTCGCCGGCCAGCTCCTCGGCGGTCCGCGGCGGAGGAGGAGGGGGCGGCGCCTTCGGCCCGAGCATGGCGTCCGCGGAGTCGTTGATGAGGGCCAGCGAGCCCAGGATCGAGCGCAGGAGAGCTTCAGCTTCTGGCGACACCTCGGCCCCCTTCTGCGACGCGAACCACGCCAGGAGCTGGTTGAGGAAGTCGGCAAACTTGGACAGCCGGACGGCCGAAACCATTGCGGAGGGCTCGAGCTTCGGCGGCGGCTTCGGTTTTGAGTCGAAGTGGAGCCCGACGGCGGTCATGTTGGTGAGCAGCTTGAAGAGCGTGAAGGCGGCGTCGCGAACATTGATGGCGTCCGGCGAGCCGCCTTCGCCGACGATCCAGCTCCGGCGTTCGCCCAGAAACTCGGCCACCCGCTCGAGGTTGCGGGCTGCCTTCTCGAGTTCCTGGATTGTAAATTCCGCCATCTCCTCATCCCTGTTCAGTCAGACGTCGCATTGTAACCCGCCACCCTGGCCTCGTGTCCAGCTTCGATCAATAAACTGGATGAGCAGAGGCGCTCAGAGCAACCTGGGCCGAGAAACGGCCGTGCCCCTCCGCAACCGGGAGTGTGCGATGATGCGCTGGGAATTGGCGGGATGACTGTAACGATCACCAGACCGGACGACTGGCACCTCCACCTGCGTGATGGCGCGGAGATGGCGGACGTCGTCGGGCACAGCGCGCGGGTCTTTGCCCGCGCTCTGATCATGCCGAATCTGCGTCCGCCGGTGAGGACTCTTGCGGACGCCAGAGAGTATCGCGATCGTATACGACGAGCGCTGCCGGACGGGGCGACCTTCGAACCGCTCATGACCCTCTACCTGACCGATCTGACGACGCCGGAGGAAATCGCCGCGGCCGCCGCCGGCGACGGGGTGGTTGCCGTCAAGCTCTACCCCGCGGGCGCCACCACCAATTCCGAAGCGGGAGTCACCGATATCGAGCGGGTGGTGCCGACCCTCGAGGCGATGTCGGCCCATGGCCTGCCCCTGTTGGTGCACGGCGAGGTCACGGACGCGGCGATCGACATCTTCGACCGCGAGCGGGTCTTCATCGACCGGGTCCTGTCGCCGTTGGTCGACCGCCTTCCGGAGCTCAAGATCGTCTTCGAGCACATCACGACAGAAGAGGCCGTAGCCTGGGTCCTCCAGGCGCCGCCGCGAGTCGCGGCCACGATCACGCCGCACCACCTGATGTTTGATCGCAACGCTATTTTTTCCTCGGGCATCTCTCCCCACTTCTTCTGTCTGCCGGTCCTCAAGCGCGAGCGCCACCGAGAGGCTCTGATATGGGCGGCGACCAGCGCCAACCCACGGTTCTTCCTCGGCACGGACAGCGCTCCACATCCGCGGCGCGCCAAGGAGACCGCGCACGGCTGCGCCGGTATCTTTTCGGGCCATGCCGCGCTCGAGCTCTGCGCCGAGGTTTTCGACCAGGCGGGGGCGCTCGATCTGCTCGAGGGCTTCGCCTCCCATCATGGTGCCGATTTCTATAGGCTGCCACGAAACCGGGAGAACGTGACGCTGGTCAAGGAAAGCTGGAGTGTGCCCGAAACCTACTCCTTCGGCGAACACGAGGTCGTACCGCTCGGGGCCGGTGGCAAAATCTCGTGGCGGGTAGTCAGCGAGACGATTTCAAGCTAGATATGTGCCGTTGATGCGCGCAACCGCGCCGGCGAATGGGGGCGGCGCGCGCTGCCTATGAGACAAGGAGACGACGAAATGGGCAACAGCAAGGAACATCGTGGGACGATCGGCATCCTCACCGGAGGCGGCGACGTGCCGGGTCTCAACCCGGCGATTCGCGCGGTGACCGTGCGCGCCCTCCGGGAGGGGTACCGGGTGTTGGGCATCCGCCGCGGCTGGGCGGGCTTGATCGAGATCGACCGCGATCGGAAGAACGGTTCGGATTACGTGATCAACCTCACCGAGGAGGTGGTCAACAAGGTCGGCCGCACCGGCGGCACCTTCCTCCACACCTCGCGCACCCGGCCGTCGCACGTGCCGCCTACGGCGGTGCCGGACCATCTCCGAGGCCGCTACAACGACGAGATCAACGACCTCACCGAGGAGGTGCTCGCCAACCTCGAGTATCTCGGCATCGACACTATGATTCCGATCGGCGGCGACGACACGTTGTCCTACGGGGTTCAGCTCCACAAGAAGGGGGTGCCGGTGATCGCGCTCCCCAAGACGATGGACAACGACGTTCCCGGCACCGACTATTGCATCGGTTTTTCCACCTGCGTCACGCGGACGATCGCCATGACCCACGCGCTTCGCACCTCGGCCGGCAGCCACGAGCGGTTTCTGGTGATCGAGGTCTTCGGTCGATACGCTGGATTTACCGCGCTCCTGCCCACGATGGCCGGCGCCGGCAACCGCTGCGTGATCCCGGAGCATCCCTTTGACATCGACAATCTCTGCGAACTGTTGTCGCGCGACCGTGAACGGAATCCCTCCAACTACAGCGTCGTGCTGGTATCGGAGGGAGCCACCTTCACCGGCCAGGACGAAATGGTTTACGAGGATCAGGAACAGGACATGTTCGGCCACAAAAAGCTGGGTGGTGTCGGCGACCGGGTGGCGCGGGCGTTGCGGGAAGTGTCGCCGAAGCACAACAACGGCCGCCGGGTCAACGTCATCAACCAGCGGCTCGGCTACCTCGTACGATGCGGCGATCCCGACGCGATGGACTCCATCGTTCCGATGGCTTTCGGAAACCTCGCCATGGACCTCATTCTCGAGGGCGTCGCCGGCCGCCTCGTCAACATCCGCAACGGGCGCTACGACAACGTGCCGATCGATGTCGTCACCAGCCGCAAGAAAGTCGTCGATGTGGCCAAGTTCTACAACACCGAGCGCCTGCGCCCCAAGTTCACCCGCTTCGAGGGCGAACCGGTGTTTATCATGACGAGCGACTACTGAGTTTTGAGGTTTGAGTTATGAGTTTTGAGTTCCCGCCCGCCCTCCCGATTCTCTCGAGGTGGGTGGGTCGGCAACAACTCAAAACTCAAAACTCAAAACTCAAAACTCTGAATGGGAGGTTTGGATGAGGCTCTTACATACGATGATCCGTGTCGGCGATCTCGAGAAGTCGATCGCCTTCTACACCGAGGCCCTCGGGATGAAGCTCCTGCGCAAGCACGACTACCCTGAGGGCAGGTTCACCCTCGCGTTTGTCGGCTACGGCGATGAGAGCTCGAATGCCGTAATCGAGCTGACCCACAACTGGGACACCGCGAGCTATGAGCTCGGCTCCGGCTTCGGTCATATCGCGATCGGCGCCGCCGACATCGAGGGCGCCTGCGAACGGGTGCGCGAGTACGGCGGTCAGGTGACCCGCGAGCCGGGGCCGATGAAGCACGGCACCACCGTCATCGCCTTCGTCAAAGATCCCGACGGCTATTCCATCGAGTTCATCGAGAGGTAGTGAATTTGGACGGATTTCGAATTTCGAATTTCGGATTTGACCCCCACCCACCCGAGTACGGGAACGAATTCCTGGGTGGGAGGACGGAAATCCGAAATCCGAAATCCGAAATCCGAAATTGGTCTGGACAGTGGCTTGTTCTCGACCGTCGCGCTTCTGTAGTGTTCGCGAATGATCGAGCTCGGTAAGACTCAACCGTTGACCGCCACCTGCGCGCGCGGTCTGGAGCGTGTGCTGGCCGACGAGCTTCGCGCTCTTGGTGCCGAGGCCGTGGCCCCCGATCGGGGGTCGGTGTTGTTCAAGGGCGATCTGCGGACCGTCTACGACGTCAATCTCCGATTGCGCACCGCGATGCGGGTCCTGGCGCCGCTGGTGCGCGGGCCGGTGGGCTCGCGTAATGATCTCTACGAGCTCGCCGCCTCGGTCGCGTGGGACGAGGTGCTCGCCGAGGGGCAGACCTTTGCCGTCGAAGTGGTCGGTCGACACCGCGCCTTTGGCAACACCACCTTTGCCGGCCAGGTGGTCAAGGACGCGGCGGTGGATCGTCTGCGCGGCGTGCGCGGACGGCGGCCCAACGTCGACCGGGAGGACCCCGATGTCCGGCTTCATCTGCGTCTCGTGGAAGGGGGCCCGGTCACCCTCAGCATCGATTCCAGCGGCGAGCCGCTGTCGCACCGCGGCTATCGACCGCGCGGTGGGCCGGCGCCGCTCGCCGAGACGCTGGCCGCGGGCATTCTCCTGATCGCGGGCTACGACGGCTCCGAGCCGCTGCTCGATCCGATGTGCGGCACCGGCACCTTTGCCGTCGAGGCGGCGCTGATCGCCACCCGCACGCCACCCGGTCTCCATCGAGCTTTTGCCTTCGAGCGGTGGCGCGTTCACGACCAGTTGACCTTTAGCGAGGTGCAGCACGAGGCGAGCCACGGTCACCGCGAAGCGCCGCAGCCGATCCTCGCCCGCGACCGCGCCGATCGGGCGTTGCGGGCCACGGCGGCCAACCTCAAGGCGGCGTGGATGGATCGCTGGGTCGAGCTCGAGCAACGGGACGCGCTCGACCTGCACCTGCCGTGGGGATCGGGCGGGGTCATCGTCGCCAACCCGCCGTACGGGAAGAGGGTTGGCGAGGTCGAAAAGCTCTACGGTCTCTACCGTCGGTTCGGGGACAGCATGAAGAACCAGGCGACCGGCGCCACCGCCTGGATTCTCGCCGGCGAGCCGAGGCTGGCCAAGCAGATCGGTCTCAAACCCGCCCGCCGCATTCCGCTCTTCAACGGACCCATCGAGTGCCGGCTCCTCCAATTCGAACTCTACGAAGGCACGAAGAAGCACAAGGCGGCTCCGCCGCAAAATTCTTAATTTTGAATTCTCAATTCTCAATGCCCCCACCCACCCCATTGTGTTCCGGGGGGAGGGTGGACGGGAATTCAAAATTGAGAATTAAGAATTGAGAATTTCAAGCTCGTTTTCGAGTTTGTCGACAAGGCCATCCATCTCCGCGACGAGGGCATCGATCGGCTCGGTGGTCATGAAGTCAACCCCCGCCTTCTGGAGCTGCGCGATGGGGTGGTCGTCGCCCCCCGCACGCAGCAGCTCCAGGTACAGCGCGACGGTCGAAGATCGGGTTGTCTCGTCGCCGGTGGTCAATCGTCGGTGAAGCAGGGTCGCAGCCGCCTTCGAGGTCGCGTATTGAAAGACATAGTAGGGCGAGCCATAGAAGTGAGGGATCCGCGCCCAGGTGTTTCGATACCACTCCTGGTCGTCGAGGGTGTCGGAGAAAAATGACGCGAGCGTTTCCAGGTAGTGGTGCTGCAGGACCTCGGCGGTGATCGGCCGGCCGCCCTCCACTTCGCGGTGGGCGCGCAGCTCGAAGTCCGCGAACATGGCCTGGCGATAGAATCCGGCCGCGATGTCGTCGATGGCGTGTTGGAGCAGCAGCACCCGCCGCGCGGGTTTGGCCTCGTCGGCGAGCAGGCGGTCGAGGAACAGGGACTCATTGGTCATTGACGCGACCTCGGCGACGAAGATCGAGTAGGAGGAGGTCGCAAAGGGTTGGCTCTCGTGTGCAAGCACGGTGTGCATGGTGTGGCCCATTTCGTGGGCGACGGTGAAGGCGTCGTTGAGGGTATCGGCGTAGTTGAGGAGCATGTACGGGTGAACCCCGTAGACACCGGCCGAAAAGGCCCCTGAACGCTTCCCCTCGTTTTCGTAGACGTCGATCCAGTTTTCGGAGAAGGAGCGCTCGACGGTCTGCTGATAGTCGCCGCCGAAGACTGCGACCGAGTCGACGACAAGACGGCGGACCGGATCGTACGGCATCAGCCACTCGATCTCGACCAGCGGCAGATACGCGTCAAAGTAGCGGTAGCGGTCGAGATCGAGCGCCTTGCGCCGCAGCCGGTGGTAGCGCTGGAGCGGTGAGCTGCCGGTGCGGGCGGCGGCGATGAGGTTTTCGACGACCGATACCGGGATGTTGTCGTCGTCGAGCTTTGCCTCGAGGGCCGAATCGTAGTGCCGGGAGCGTGCGGTGAACCAGTCCTTCTGCAGGACCCCGTTGTAGATCGCGGCATAGGTGTTCGGGTACCCGTCAAACACCGAGAAGTGGGCTTTGAAGAGGGTTTCGCGATCCGACTGCTCGTGCAGGGTGTAGAGCCCGTGCGAATAGTTGGCGTGGGTCGCCACGACCTCGGTGCCGTCGGACAGCTTTACGGTGGGAAATTGGACGTCGGCGTCGGCGAGCATGGAATAGGTCTGCGCGGGCGTACCGTTGAGGGTCGAGGCGTAGGCCAGGAGGCGTTCGCCGTCCTCGTCGAGGACGTGCGCCTGCATCCGGTAGCTCTCCTCGATCCCGAATCGGTAGGGGGCGAGATCGGGCGTCTCGTCGAGCCAGAGCCTCATCGTCTCTTCGGGAATCCGCAGCAGCTCGGGTGTGTACCAGGCGGTAGCCTGGCGAAAGGCGGCGATCGCCAAACGTACCTGCTCGAGCCTGGCCTGGACCGCATTTTGGCGGGTATCCTGGCTCTGCATCAGCCCCGGGTACTGGTACACCCGGTAGGCGAGCTGGCCGAGTTCGTCGGACAGGAGGCTGGCTTCCAGAATCCGGTGCGGCCCTTCGGAGAGAGTCCCCTTGAGCCCCGCGTAGCTGTCCATCAGACCCTGCAGCTGATCGAGGGCGGTCTCCCATGAATCCCAATCCGGATAAATGTGGCTCAGGTCCCAGGTGTATCGTTCAGCGATCTGCGAACGGTCGCGGGTGCTTGGTTTCAGGCCTTTGATGGTGCTCAAGATTCTGCCCCCTGCTGGTGACGATCGGCAGACGATAGCGCTGCCGAGGCCGGATGTCGAACTGTCGTGCCCGTGGCCTCAGAAGACAACCAAATCGCCGCCTGGTCAGCCTCCGATCAACGGCAGCGCGACGGCGGGCCTGAAGAGTGCGTTTTTCTTCATCTCACAGCTGCGACAGCTGCCGACCGGACAGCCGTAGCGCAGACCGCGACGGATGTCGGCAATACCCTGAGATCCGAAGATCGCCGGGCGGTCGTCTCGCGGTACTAGCGCCACTGGATCGTCCTCCCAATATGGACATGGCAGGACGGCGCCATTGGGCCGGATCAGGAGCATGCGCCGCGGAAAGGCACATCCGTTGAGACGCTCGAAAAACGAGTGTCGCCAAACATGCGGACCATCGATTCCTGACTTGAGCTTCCACAGACGCCGACGCACCCTTTCGATCAAGGAATCGCGCGCGGCGGGCTCGTCGTGAAGGGTGGGGTAGGCACTGAGGCGGATGCCGCGATGCGTTGCATCGCGGGCTACCGACCACAGCTCAGCAGCCTGTGTCTCGGGGTTCTCCGAGGTGAGGAGCTCGCGGCTGTTGTCGACGCCGACGGTCGGCGCGACGAATCGGACGTCGATCTCAGACGCCCCGAGATCCGCTGCAAACTCGGGCAGCGTGACGAGCTCGTCCCGGTTCGATCGCATCCACGCAAAGGTGATTCGGAGGCGCGGATAAACCGAACGGGCGTCGTCCTTAGCAGTCCGCAGCAGCTCGAGGCAATCATGCAGACGGTCCCACGAGGCGCCGCGGCGAATGTTCTCGTAGGTGTGCCTGCTCGTTCCGTCGATCGACACCGCGACGGTCTTCACACTGTTGGTAACGATCGACTCGGCGGTGGCGCCGTTGAGGGCAAGCAGATTGGTCTGGATCCACGTGTGAGGGACCCCTTGGGCACGGGTGTGCTCGAGGATTTCGCAGATTCTTGGGTGAAGAAGCGGTTCCGCCGAACATCCGAGGCCAACAGATCGTGCGATGGGGAAAAGCTCCGGGGCGATGTGACGGAGCATGGCCATGCTCATGTTGCCGCGCGGGTCGGGGTCGTGATCAAAGGGCTTGAAGTGAATCCGATTGATGGTGGAGAAGTAGCACATGATGCAACGGATGTTGCAGCGGCTCGTGAGATCGAGCACGAGCTCGAGTGGGCGGCGCCGCATCAACGGTCGTCCCCCGGGGCGGCTGGGTCGCCAGAGCAGATGACTCCGAGGCTCACGATCCAGGCCGAGATCGCCGGCTGAACGAGGCGCGGAAAGGTCCACCCGATCAGCTCGACGGGGTCACCGGCGGCGTGCAGGTAATAGACGACCGCAAACAGGGGGAGACCGCCCGCAAGGAACAGTCCGGGCAGCACCCTCAAGATTTGAACAGGTCTCGTCGTCGAAGCGGCGATCAGCGGCGCCAGCCAGCCGACCCACAGAGCGCTCGTTCCGAGCAGTCGCGCACACACCGTGACGATCAGGCGGAAGTGGCCGAAGCTCACGCGAAACGCGGTCTCACGGATCGGGTCGGTCAGGGGAAGACCGTGCGCGAATTTGATCGCGATCCACAGCCCGGCCGCGGCAATCACCGGCGCGACCAGGTGGACTGTGCGCCGGAGCACCTCAGGGCTTTTCCAGGCGATATCGCGAGCAACAGTGCCGGCGATGATGAGGGCCGCGGCGACCGCGCCCTCACTCTTGGTCAGCACCGCTCCGGCGAGCGCGCCCACGGTGAGCCAGCGGAGCCTTGGCGCCTCACCGCGGTCCTCGGCCACCAACGTGGTCACTGCGACGGTGACGAAGAGCAGCAGGGGCCCTTCCGCGCTGCCGCCCGAAAACGACCGCAGCGCGGATCCGGTGAGCACCGCGAACCAGAGACAGGCGACAGCCGTTGCGCCGCGATTCCCGAGGCGCCGCCGCAGCAGCGAGTGAACGATGAGCCCGGCGGCGATCAGATAAATCCAGGTGAAGGTCGGCACCACCGACCAAGGCATCGATCCCGAGACGAGAGCCCCCCAACCGAGATAGACCGGCCAGATCGGTGGGTAGTTTGGGTGGAGATGGATGAGGTAGGGCAGCTGCAACCACTCAAAATCCATCCCGCGGTCGAGCGCGAAGTGGACCGCCTTGACGCCCCAGAAGTACGAGAGGTCGGCCGAGGTCGCAGCGCCGGCCGCAAACCGAAGAAACCCGGCCCCGGCGACGATGACTGCGCAGACGGCGGCGGTCACGATGCTCGATCGGTCGATCCTCGATGTGGCGGGCCCGGGCTGCTGTGGTGCGGCCGGCATTCGCAGGGCGATGACCACGGGCACCACCGCGATCGCCATCACCATCCACGGACTCCACGTAATGCCGATAGCGGCGAGGACGGTCAACAACAGCGCCAGGATCAACGTCCCGCCGGCCCAGCCGATCGCGCTCCTCGCCGTCAGATCGAGATGTCTCAGCGACGGCAGGCGCAGCAGAGGCAGACCGAAGGCGAGGGGGGCCCCTAACATCGCGGCGAAGAACAGCAAAGTGGTCATTTGCGCGACTGTCCGCGAACGGTCACGTATCCGCCGGCGATCGCGATGGTACAGTCCGAATCGGTAGTCTCGTCGGCCTCGATGCCGTAGGACAGGACGAATTCCGCCGCTGCAGATGCGGCGACCGGCCCTCCGTAGTAGCTTGTGGGGATCGGCGTGGATTTGGGCAGGAGCCCGACCGACATCATGTAGAGACTCATCTCGGTGTCGGTGTCGGGTGCGTGAACCGTAAAGGTTGAACCCGCAGCCACGATGGCCGAGGCTTCGTCGAGGAACCGCCACTCAACCGCATGACTGCTGTCGATGTTGTCGAACGGCGTCTCTGGTGGGAGGTGCCACAGATGGCTGTCGAAGGCGCCGACCAGCACAACGCTGGTTGAGACCACAACTCCAATCCACCACCAGAGTGCAGAGGATCTCGACATCGCACGAGCCTACCAGACATCGACTCGACGCCCGCTGGAAATGCCCGGAACAACGAAAAGAAAAAGCCGCCTGGCGGCGGCTTTTTCCGGATGTTATCGGTCTTACGGACAGGTCGGGAAGGCGGTGTCGTCGGTGACCGCGTTTGCCGGGTGTCCAAGCTCGTTGCTGTAGTCGACGTCCACGCCGCTCTTGTTGCTGTAGGCCTTCGTAAAGCCCGTCATGGTGTCGGTCACCCTGACGTTGAAGCCGACATCGGTGGTGGCCGCGAAGTACACCCAGTAGTTGTTGTTGTAGCCGCAGCCGTTCAAGACCTTGAACAGCATCTCCCAGTTGGCCTCGTCAAAGAAGTAGAAGAGGCCCGAGTCGTCCGAACCGCACGGGGCGACCATGCCGGGACCGGTGCCGCCCTGGTAATCGGTCCAGGTCACTTCGACCTTGAAGCGGCCGTTGTTGAGGCACATGGTGTCCGCATCGGGCGCGCAGGGCTCGATGTCGGACTCGAGAACTTCGATCGAACGGTCCAGGGCCTGGATCGCGACGCTGGGATTGTGGACGCCGAGGCTGCCGTCGGCCTCGAGCAGGAGGAGGTTCCAAAAGGCCTTGATGACCAGCGGGTTGATGGCACTGTAGATCTCGTATGGCTCACCCGCCGCCGGCACCACCTCGATGCTGTTGACGCCGATCGGCCCGACGACGGTCGAGTCGGTGAAGGTGATGATCAGGGCCTGGCGTCCACGGGTCTCGGACAACTGGATTTCGGCGATGTCAAGAGCGTCTGTAATGGTCGCCTGGCCGCCGACGTCGATCGTGTTCCCCGCCTCGATCTGCGCCTCGAAGAAGTTGTAGAACGAGCTTTGAATCTGGCCCTCGAGCTGGTGCATCCTGTCCTCGACCGGGCCCTGGAAATCGCTCGCCTCGAGACCGGGGTGGCAGCTCTGGCAGATGTCCGGAGAGGGGTAGAAGGTGTGGTTGGTGCCGCCCAGGTTGTAGGACAGATCGGGTGGTGGCGGCGTCGCCTCCATGTGGCAGGTGACGCAGGTGTCCTGGACCTTCGAGGCCTCCGAGTGGCTGGCACGCTGGCCCACCTCGACCAGGTAGAAGTTCTGGCCCATGATCACGTCGGCCTGCGGGCCGGGATGGGGCGCGCGCGAGGCCTCCGAGGTGCCGTAGACCTCGGTGTTGAAGACTTCGTCGTTGCGCAGTCCGCGCCGGCTGTTGTGGCAGGTCATGCAGATCGCGCCGCGGCCGACATCGGTGGCGGTGAAGCCGGCGATGAGCGGCGGCGTGTCGCCGCTGATACGCACTGTGGCGTTGGTGGAGGTGCCGGTTGTGGTGCCGATGGCGTGCGGGTCGTGGCAGGTCGCGCAGGTCTGGGGGTGGGTCTCCTCGGTGGTCCAGGTCACCTCGACGTCGTCGAGCGGGTCGCCGGGCACCTCACCCGTGAGCACCGGCAGCCAGGCGAGGAAGCCGTTGGCGGTGTGGCAGCGCGAGCAGCTGCCGCTGTCGCCCTCGTCGATCGCCAGCTCGTAGTTGGCGTGCCCGCTGAGCTGCCACTGCTGGTAGCGGCCGTGGCGCAGGGGCTCGCCGTGGCAGGTTCCGCAAACGGTCGAAGACAGGCTCACCCGTGGTTCGCCGTCGGGGTTGTCCGGCAGGTGGGCCCCGCCGACCTGCGGGCCGTGGCAGTTTTCGCACTGGATGTTGGCCTTCCGTGCGGTGTCCGGGAACTGGTCGAGGACCATGGACCAGTTGTCGCCGGGGTTGTTGATGAGGCCTGCGCCGAGAAACGCCTGGTAGTCGTCGGCCTCGTCGACACCATCGTTGTCGGCGGTCGGGTCAAAGCCCACCATGTGGCAGGCAAAGCAGTTCTCACCATAGTGGGTGCTGGTGTCGAGTTGGCTGCTGAAGATTTCGGCGTGCCCGGTCTGGGCCCACGGAGTGAAGTTGTCCTCGGCGACCTTGTCGTTGTGGCACCCCAGGCACGAGCTGTCGGAGACCGGCCGCCCGTTCTCGTCCTGGCCGACGATGATACCCATCCAGGTGCCGGCGTAAACCGACATGCTGACCAGCACTTTCGAACCGTCCTCGTCGACCTCGACGGTGTAGTGGCCCGGCACGTCGGGGGTAAAGGTCGGGTTCTGGGACGAGGCATCCATCAGCACGGCGCCTGAGCCGCCGGGTGCGGAAAGCGTCCAGTCATAGGACGCCTGGTCCTTGCCGTGAAGCAGGACGGGCGCGTTGATCGGCACGTTGAGGAGACCGGTCGAGACCTTCCACGGAAGGGCGGTCATTATTTCAACATCGGCGTGGTAGGTGCCGGAGGTGGTGACCACCTCGACCTCGAGCTCGACGGCCTGGGCGTGCTCGAGCGAGAAGGGGTTGATCGCCACGACCTGGAATCGATCCTGGAGACCGCCGGGGAATTCACCCTCGGGCAGCGGCACGTTGGGCGGCAGCTGCTCCTCGGTGATCGGCGGCTCCATCAACACGTGAATCAGGTACGCCTTGTACTCGTCCATGGTGGCGAGCGTGGCGGTCACCGTTTGCGAATGGGTCCCGCTGAGCATGGCCTCGGCGCCGCCCACCTGCTCCCACGAGTACGACTGCAGGGTCGAACCGTCGGTGATGGTGACGTTGGCGGTGACCTGCACCGTGCCGTTGGGCACCGCGTCGCCGGTCACATCGAAGGACACCGTCACCTGGGCATCGACGGCCATTGCCGCCGACATCATCGCGATCGCCACCACGGCGAGCCGCAGAGTCCTTTGGGTTCCTGGCTTCAGGGTCATTTTCTCCTCCTCCTCGAGAGTTTCTCGAATGCAGGGTTCTGCATTCGTGTGACACTTGCAGATACGAGCACATTTGGGAATATACAACAATGAATATGCCCATGCAACGGTATTCTCATTTTCGAGAGTAATTCTCAAAAAGCAGGAAGAGATCGACGAATTCGAGTGACGGGTGCTGAATCAGCCGGCGCCAAGACGCCGATCAATGCGGGAGGACCGGCCTGCCGGAACGTCTGAAGACCGCACACTGCAGCTCGGCATCGACCCGCGTCGCCTCGCCGTCGATGACCGCGACACCCGGCATTTCGAGCGGCAGGCAACCTGCGCTCCGTACTTCCAGGTCATACAGCCCTGGGAGAAGGAGACGGTGGTAGTCGCCTACGGCGGGATCGGTGCGAACCGTCGAACCGTCGGCCTTGCGGTCGATCCCCAGGACCTCGATCGTGGCTGCAACGGGCCGGCCGAGGCTGTTGGTGACCACGCCGCGGATCCCGAGATGGGCGTGAGCGATGAAGTCGAGGAGAGCGCGGCGGTTCCATCGCCAAAAATCGTCGAGCTCGTCGGCCGGGAGCAGCTTGGTCTCCGAGATTTCGATAGTGAGCTCGCGCCCGCCGTGGAAGTAGGTCATGAAGTCCTGCCGGCCGCCGTCGATCTCGTACCAATCGTGGCCGTTGGTGATGCCGCTGTTGGAAATCCCGGTCATGTAGCCGGCCGGGCCGTCGCTCTGCGCGAGCCGGGCCCAGTCGCGGGCCAGGTCGCGAAACCAGTGGTTGTCGCGGTGGCGGCGCTCGACCGTGTCCCAGGGGTAGTTCACGACCTCGGCGCCGCCGTGGAAGTTGGCCGACAGGACGAAGGTCTTTTGCTGGGCGAGCGCCATCATCGCCGCGGTCTCGGGCCACCACGGGTTGCCGTCCGGGTGATCGCCGTCCTCGAAGTCGGGAAAGTTCCGATTGGGGTTGACCTCCGAGTTACCGCCTGCGGCGGTGGTGTAGTTGCGGATCGCCCCGGCAACCGTGTCGTCACCTCCGAAATAGGTGCCGTCGGGGTTGGCGAGCGGGTTGACCCAGATCTCGGTCGCGTCGACCAGATACGTAATGGCGGAATCGACGCCGTAACCCGCAAGCAAATGATCGATGAGCCTCAGCATGAGCACGAATCCTGTGGTCTCGTCGCCGTGCATGGTCGAGGTCAACAGGACCTCGGGCTCGTCCTCGTCGTCATCCGGGTGATCGGAAACGATCACGGCCCACAGGCGATGGGGGCGAAGAACGTTGGCGGACGGGCCGAGGTCGACCAACCGGCAGAGCTCCGGCCGGTCGTTCGCAAAGCGGTGCATCAGGGCTTCGTACTGGGGATAGCTCGGATAGCAGGACCACGAGCGCCCGGGGTCGTCCTCCCAACCGGGGGGGCACATCGTGATGTCGTCGGCCTTGACGGCGATCGACGGCAGGATCTGCCAGGTGTAGCCGGCCGCCCGCAGGCCCTCGAGCTGGCGCGGCGAAGCGACCGCTCTGACCTCGAGGCCGCGCACATCCTCGATGCCGACCAGCCGGGTCAGGCGCTCGAGCTCGGCTCGGCCGTCAATCGAGATGACGATGGTGACCGGGTCGCCTGACGGTTTCGGCTCGTCCTCCGCTGCGGCGTCGCCGATGGCGATCACGGCAACGAACATCGTGATCGCTGCAACGAGATGCCGAAGAAGACCGAGGTGATTCATCGGGGATCAATCCAACGACCATTTTAGCCTGCGGAACTCAAGCGGAGGCCTCACTGAACGCGCCGGGGGAGGCGGAAGATCGACGAGGTGCTGACGGTAATGGTCGGTCCGGAGCCGTCGTCGGGGAAAGCGACGTCGACCCGCAGCAGGTTGCTGCGGCTGAGGTGGGAGAGGTCAAAGAGCAGACCGACGCCGGCGTCGAAGCGGGCGCCGTCAGTGTCGGGACCGACTCGCGGGTTCCAGGTGATGCCGGCATCACCGAACACCACGAAGCCGACCGAAAACAGCCCCAAGAACTCCTTTTTGATCAGGGACCGCCACTGGAGGTTGAAGAGCGCGCGCCCGGTCCCGTCAAAATAGTCGGGGTCCCACCCGCGCAGCCCGATATCGGCGCCGAGGGAGAGCTGCCGATTGAGGTCCAGCTCGTGCGAGTCCTCGATCAGGAGGCGCGTTTGCCACCCGCGCGTCCCGAGCTCGGCGGCCCCGACCTGGACGCCGGCGAGGACGTTCTGCGCGCCATTATCCTCCACCCGGCCCGACAGCCAGGCGTCGGCGAGGTAGAGCCAGCGGCCCTTTTGCGCCCCGACGTGCACGGCGCCGGCGAGGAGCCATCGCTCGTGATCGCCCCCAAAGGATGGCAGGGAGAGAGTCGACCCGAGGCTGAAGTTCGGGCCGAGGGCGACATCTTCCTGGAGGTCCCACGAACGAAAGCCATTGACGACCAGAAAGCGGTCGGCGATCTGCTGGTAGCCGAGGGTCGGACCACTGATGAGGTAATCGTCCGGGGTCGGGTAGGGCTCCCCGGTGTTCTCCCACTCCCAATTGGAAAAAAAATCACGGCGGAATGTCCAGCCGCCGGTCAGGCGCCGCGTGATGTCACCGCCTCCGGGCAGACGGGCTCCGCCCCACAAACGCCAGCCGTCGCTGTCGCGGTCGCCGTCCACCACCGATTCTGAACCGGAGTAGAGGTGCTCGATAAGCTCCTCACGAGCGGCCTCGGCTCCCCATGACCACTGAGTCTCGAGCGAGTAGAAAGGGCGGTCGATCCGCAGCTCGTCGCGCAACCCGTCGGACAGATCCGAGTGCAGGAGCAACAGTTGCCAGCGGCTCGAAAAAAGGTTTGGATCGAAGTACCGGTAGGACCAGGTGCTGCGCTCGTTGTCAGACCCGTAGGCGACGCCCACCGACTTGCCCCAGCCGAGGAGGTTTTCCTCATCGATGTTGATGCCGAAGGAGGAGCGGCTGCCGGCGAGCCCGGCCTCGCCGCCGATCTGGAGAGTCCAATGGTCGTGGGTCTCCACGGTGACCTCGACGCCCTGGTCGACCCGCCTCGCGGTGATGTAGACCGGGTTCATGATGCCGAGGGCGCGCAGGATGCGGGCGCTCTCGGCGGCGCGATCGGCGGAGTACGGATCGCCCTCCTTGAAGAGCAGCATCGAGCGCAGGAAGTCCTCCTTGCTGACGATGTGAAGGGCGTTGGCCCAGCGGTAGAACCAGGCGCTGGTCTTGGGATCCGAGGTGTCGAAAATGTCGAAACGCTCGAAATGGATGGCGACGATCGGAACGCCGTCGAGCGAGTCGTCCGCGGATGCTGGCGCCGCAACTACGGTCAGGACGGCGAGGAGGACGCCGACCAGCCGGGCTGAGTTCACCTCGCGCGCCGCTTGCGATCGGATTCGCGTTCTCGTACCAGCTCCGCGACCTGGCGGACGCGCTTGAGCTCGCGAGCCTGGCGCATCTTGTCGGCGCGCTTGCCGACGACCTGGAAAATCTGGCTGAGCTTGAGGAGGAGCTTGAGGTGGCCGACCGAGGACGGGAGCTTGGTGTTGCGGACCTTGCATCCCCAAAGCCGGGTTCCGGTGAGGTTGGCCTTGGTGAGGTCGGCGTTGCGCATGTCGGAGTAGCGGACGTCGGCTCGCTCGAGATCGATACCGACCGCGTCAGAAAACCGGAAGTCCGCGCCGATCATCTTCGCTCCTTTGGCCCGGACCAGAATCATGTTGGTGCCCGACAGATCCGCCCCCTGAGCGATGACATCCTCCAGGTTTGCCTGTTTGAAGTTGGCGTGGCGGGCGTTGGCGTCCACGAGGTTGGCGCCGCTCAAGTTCGACCCTTCGAAAAAGGCGTGCCGGAGGTCGGCCTGCTCGAGGTTGGCCTCGCGAAAATCCGAAGCGCGCAGTTCACAGCGTGAGAAGACCGCCTTGCGCAGATTGGCGGTGGCGAAGGAGACCCGGCCCAGGCTCGGTGAGCGGAAGTCCAGCTCTGCCAGCTGCGCGCCGGCCAGATTGCATCTGTCGAAGACGGCGCCGATGATGCTGGACTGCCGAAGGTCGGCGCCCGAAAGATTGGTGCGGACGAAGCTGATTCTCTCGAGATCGGCGTGACTGAGACTGGCGGCCTCACACTGCGCGTCCTCGAAGTTCGCCTCGCACAGGGCGGCGCCGTGGAAGTTGGCCGATCGCATGGCGGCGCCCTGGAAGTTTGCACGCTGCAGCCGGCACCCTTTGAACTGGGCGGCGTCACCTTGCGCGTTGGTGAAATTCGCTCCCTCCATACTGAGGTTGGGAAACTCGACGCCGTCGAGAATCGCCGACTCCGCCTCGATGCCCCGCATCACCGTGCCGTCAAACCGCCCACCCCGCAGCGATGCGCCCTGGAGCTTGGCGCCGGAAAGATCGGCCTGGTCGAAGAGTGCGCTCTCCATCTGTGACTGTGACAAATCAGCGTGCCGGAGGTTGCTGCGCGAGAGGTTTGCGCCCCTCAGCGAAGCCCGAAACAGCGAGGCGCGGGAAAGGTCAACGCCCGACAGGTCGAGAAAGTCGAGCTGGACGTTTTCGAACTTGGTCTCGACCAGCGATGCGTTGGCGAACTTGGCGCCTTCGACGATCGCACGCGTGAGATTTGCGCCCTCGAGATTCGCACCAGTGAGATCTGCCCCGCGGAGGTGCGATTTCGAGAAATCGATGCCGCGAAGATCCACGCCTGCCAACTGGGCTTCGATGAGATCCGGCGCCAGCGTCGGATTGGCCACGCGCCAGGCGTTCCATTGACCGGTGCGCAGCTGTTTAAGATGGTCTGGGTTCGCCATTGTGAGCGTCTCCTCGGACCGAGGGTGCGGCCACCATTATAAGGGGTAATGCAGGCTCGATGTCGCGCCGAGCGTCAAGCACCGTTTCCAGAACCCCCAGTGAAAACGCAAAGCCTCCAAATCAACCTCCCCTGGACCAGTGATAATCCGGGGAGGGCGGGCGGCATCCCTCATTCCTCATTGCTCATTCCCAATTCCCAATTCCTAATTCCTAATTCCTAATTCCTAATTCCGATTATGTGCTAGCGTGACTCCATGCGCCCGATAGCCCTTTTGACCGACTTCGGTCTTGCCGACCATTACGCCGGTGTGCTGCACGCGGTGCTCGAGCGCGAGGCGCCGGGGGCCGTCCGTATCGACCTCGCACATGGCATCGGCGCGGGTGACATCTGGGAGGCCAGCTTCCAGCTACGGTGCGCCTGGTCCCATCTCCCCGCTGACTGCGTGGTGCTGGCAGTTGTCGATCCGGGCGTCGGCACCGCGCGCCGCGCGGTCGCGGTGGCGATCGATGATCGCCGGCTGGTGGCACCCGACAACGGCCTCGCCGCCGCCGTTGGTCCGGCGGGCTCCGCTGTGGTCCTCGATTGGCGGCGGATGGATCTCGACCCACCCTCGAAGACCTTCCACGCGCGGGACCTTTTCGCCCCGGCCGCGGCCCGGCTGGCAGCCGCCACCAATGAGCTCGATCTTGGCGCAGAGATCGCCGTCGAGACCCTGGTGCCGTGCCCGTTGCCGGACGCAGTTCACGCCGGGGCCGGTGTTCACGCGACGATCGTGCACGTCGACCGCTTTGGAAACCTTGTCACCAACTGTCGCGGCGAAGGCGTAGCGGCGTCGACGACTGCGACCTGGCCGACCGGCCGAAGCGCGCGTCTGGTCGGTACCTACGGTGAAGCGGCGGCCGACGAGGTCGTGCTGCTCGAAGGGTCGGCCGGTTACCTCGAGTTGGCGGTCAACTGCGGCTCGGCGGCAGAGGCCACCGGCCTCGAGCGCGGCGACACCGTCGTCTTTTCCACGAGTGGGGGTTCGCCGTCAGGAACGTTGTAACGTTCGAACGTTCAAACGTTAAAACGTTTGTGCTTTACTCGCGACCTTCGAGCCCTTAACCTCTTTTGAGGCTCAGAAACGGGGGAGATATGGGTTACGGATGGGAAGGCGAGAAAGTCCGGCTGGTGCCGCTCGACCGAGACAAGCACCTCGACAACGCGTTGAAGTGGTTCAACGATCCCGAGATCACCCAGTGGCTCGAAACCGGAGACTGGCCGCTGACGCGGGGCGCCGAGGAGGAGTTTTTCCGCGCCACCGAGCGCCAGGATCGCGGCAGCGTGCAGTTCGCGGTCGAGAGCCTGCAGGGAGAGCACGTGGGCTTTTCCGGCCTGCGCAGCATCGACTGGCAGAGCCGGGTTGCGGTCTCGGGCAGTGTCATCGGCCGCATGGACCTTTGGGGCCGCGGGCTCGGCACGGACGCCGCCAGGATCCGTAACCGTTACGCCTTCGAGGTCCTCGGAATGCGGCTGCTGGTGGCGACGGTGATCGCCGACAACTCGCGCTCGATGGCGATGCTCGCCAAGGCCGGGTACACGGAGGTCGGGCGCGTCCCCGAGCGCTATTGGAAGCGCGGAGCCTACCGCGACCAGATCCTCCTCGCTCTCCATCGCGACAGCTGATCAGAGAACATCGTTAGAACGTTAAACGTTGAAACGTTTGAACGATCCCAACCTCCCTCTGACCCTCAGAACCTGGGTGCCGGGGAGGAAACGTTCTAACGTTCTAACGTTCTCGCGTTCTGACGTTCGACTGTGGCCGTTTCCGTCCGCCCGTCCACTCAGATAGGATGTCCAAGATGCAGGATGACCCGACCTTCGAGGACGTACTGGCCGCGGCCGAACTCATCCGCCCGTACGTTCACCGCACACCGGTGATGTCATCGTCGGCGGTCGACGGTATTGCCGGCGCGCACCTTTTCTTCAAGTGCGAGAACCTGCAGAAGGTGGGCGCCTTCAAGGCGCGGGGCGCGACCAACGCGGTGCTGTCACTCGACGACGAGGATGCGGCGCGTGGGGTCGCGACCCACTCGTCGGGCAACCACGCGGCGGCGCTGGCCTATGCCGCGCAGATCCGCGGGGTGCCGGCGTATGTGGTCATGCCGCGCACCGCCCCGCCGGTCAAGAAGGCGGCGGTGGCCGGCTATGGCGCCGAGATCACCGAGTGCGAGCCGACCCTGGAAGCCCGTGAGACGACACTCGAGGAGTTGGTGGCGCGCACCGGCGCCACCTTTGTCCACGCCTACGACAGCCCGATGGTCATCGCCGGCCAGGGAACGGCGTCGCTCGAGCTGATCGCCGAGGTCCCGGAACTCGAGGTGGTGGTGGCGCCGGTCGGGGGTGGCGGTCTGATGTCGGGAACCGCGGTCGCCGTCTCGGCGTCGCGCCCCGATATCGAGCTCTGGGGCGCGGAGCCTGCCGGCGCCGACGACGCCTTTCGATCGCTGCGCGACGGCCGGCGCTACCCCTCGGTCGAGCCCACGACGATTGCCGACGGCCTCCTGACCTCGCTCTCCGACCGCACCTTTCGCATCCTGTCCGAGCGGCTGCGGGGGATTCTGACCGTCAGCGAAGAAAACATCGCCCGCGCCATGCGGTTGTTGTGGGAGCGGATGAAGATCGTCGTCGAGCCTTCAGGAGCGGTGCCGCTGGCCGCGGTGCTCGAGCGCCCCGATCACTTCGCCGATCGCCGCGTCGGCCTGATCATCTCGGGCGGGAATGTGGATCTCGAAAACTTGCCGTGGTGATACCACCCGAGCGCGCGCTTATCGACGAGACGATGATTAACGTGGAAATACACGGCCAGGTCCGCGGAACTACGGACCTGGCGCTGCTTGTGCCTGCCGGCCGAGCCGGGCGTACTCGGCCTCCAGCTGCGGGTTGCCGAGGCGGTTGTGGAGATCGGCGAGCAGCATGTAGGTGAGGGCGAGCTCCTGCCCGGTGGGCTTCTGATCGAGGGCGAGCTCGGCGAGCTCGACCGCCTCCGTGTAGCGTTCCTCGCGTTGCAGGAAGGTCAGGGCGAGGACCAGGTACGGTCCGGGCGAGGTCGGGTTGGCCCGGATCGCGGTGCGGAGAACACGCTCCTGCTCGTCGGGTCTGCCGAGAGCGCCTTCGAGACGGCTCAGGGCGAGCGCCGCCGGCAGGTCTCGAGGTGAGAGCTCGAGCTCGTCCCGGTAAGCCTGGACCGCTTCATCGAAGCTTTTCCGGCGTTCGAAGAGCTGGCCTTCGACCAGGTGCGCCTCGGGTACCCGCGGGTCGAGCTGGCGGGCCGCGGCGAGCTCCGCTTCGACGGCGACCACATCTCCACGCTGCAGGGCGAGCGCGGCGAGGCGGACGTGGGCCGGGGCAGAGTGCGGGTCGAGTTCGAGCGATCGACGAAACATGACCTCGGCCTCGCCGAGGCGCCCCGTCTTCTCCAGTACCCTCGCCAGCGCAAAGACGAGGTAGGGATCGTCGGGGTGTTCGTCCTGGGCCGCCAACAAGAGCTGCTCCGCCTCTGCGGGCTGCTGCGCCGCCAGCAGGGCGGTGGCCAGCCGCGAGGCGAGGCCCGGGTCGAGCGGCCGCCTGGCGTGCGCCTCGCGGAACGCCGCCACCGCCTCGGTAAATCGACCCTGCCGGCGGTAAATCTTGCCCAGCGAGACCCAGCCGTCGACCAGGGTGTCGTTGGCCGCGAGGATCTCGAGGAGAGCCCGCTCGCCGCCGGCCTCATCGCCCGCCGCCACGGCGTTGTTTGCCTCCATCAGGAGGTTGTAAACCCAGAGCATGTTCTTTGGGCTCGGGAGCTCGTCGAGTGGCTCGTCGGCCGCCGGTCCCTGACCGCCGACCACGTATCCCAAGGCCGCCAACTTGGCGATCGTGGCGGCGTCGGGCGTTGCGGCGGCCTCTTTTGCTCCCTCGGCGAGCCACTCGGACAGCTGGTCGAGCTCGGCAGACATCTTCTCGGCAACGGCTTGATTGGTGGCGTAGATGTTCCGCCGCTGCTCAGGGTCACGGTCGAGATCGTAGAGCTCCGGTTCGGACGACTGGATGAGTTGGAATCGGCGGTCCTGGATCGCCGTCAGTGGGCTCCACCCGAAGTGGAGCATCGGGTAGAAGGTCTCCGCGTACACCGGTTGCTCGGCGAAGGTCCCGTTTCCGCTAATGAGGGGCCACAGGCTCCGGCCCTGGACGTCTTCGGGGAGCGGAAGACCGATCGCGTCGGCGACGGTCGGCAGGATGTCGACGAGAGACACGATTTCGCCCCGTCTGACGCCTCCGGTCTTTGAATCTGGGTGGGCCATGATGAGGGGCGCGCGCGCGGTCGTCTGGTACAGCAGGAGCCCGTGGTCGAGTTCCCCGTGGTCGCCGAGGCCTTCGCCGTGATCGCCGGCAAATACGACGAGAGTGTCGGCTCCGAGCCCCGAGGACTCGAGATAGGCGTCGAGACGGTCCAGTTGCGAATCGGCGAACGCGACCTCACCGAGATAGGGATCGTCCGGATACTTGGCTGCAAAGGCGGGCGGAGGGTCGTAGGGCATGTGGGGATCGTAGAGGTGGACCCAAGCGAAGAACGGCGCGTCCCCCCTCTCCTCGAGCCAGGCGATGGCGTCGTCCACCACTGCATCCGCGGGTCTCTGGATCTGTGCGAAGGACACCAGCTCGGGGTCGTAGCCGCCCTTGGGTTCGGTGTAGGTTGCAAATCCCTGGTTGAGGCCCCATCGCGACGAGAGGACGAAGGCGCCGACAAAGCCGCCGGTCTGGTAGCCCGCCTCGGAAAAGAGCTCGGCCATCGTCGTCAGCTCGCCGGGCACGACGTAGTTGCCGTTGTCCCGGACGCCGTTAAAGATCGGGTAGGTGCCGGTGAATATGGAGGTGTGCGACGGCAGGGTCAGCGGCGTCGGCGCTACACAGGAATCGAAGACGACGCCGCGAGCCGCGAGTCCGTCGACGTACCCGGTGCGGACCTCAGGGTTGCCGTACGCGCCGAGGCGGTCGGCGCGGATCGTGTCAAGGGTGATCACGAGGACGTTGAGCTTGCGGCTACCCGCGCGCAGCGGCTCCTGCCTCGCGCACGATACGGTTGCGACGAGCGCAAGGGCCACGCCAACGCTTCGGACTGACCGCGTCATCGTCGATGATGATAGTCGAACTCGAGGATCGCCCTCAGCCGCGATAGATCTTCTTTTTCAGGTCGGCCCTCATAAACGGGCTGGATCTGGGTTATCCTGTCGGCCGTTGTTCGTAGGAGGACCGCCGGATGGGTCTCTTCGACAGACCAGAGCAGCCGTGGCGCGCACCGCGCGGAGAAAGCGCCCTCTCCGCGTTGGTGCTGTTCGTGGTCCTGATGGCGGTCTGGCTGCTCAACTCGGGCCACTACACGCCGCTCCTGATCGGGTTCGGCGTCCTCTCGTCGCTGTTCGTAGTCTTCCTGAGTTGGCGTATGGGCATTGTCGACCGGGAAGGCATGCCGGTGCATCTCCTGCCGCGGGCCGTGATCTACCTGCCGTGGCTCGTCAAAGAAATCTTCAAGTCAAACCTCGACGTCGCCCGTCGGATTCTGAGTCCGTTTGAACCCGACGTCAGCCCGCGGGTCTTCAACACCGGCGTGACCCAGAGCACCGATCTCGGGCGGGTGATCTACGCCAACTCGATCACCCTCACGCCGGGTACGGTGTCGATCGGGGTCTGCGGCGCCTATATCACGGTCCACGCGATCGCCGAGGAGATGGCCGAGGGGCTCATGGAGGGCGAGATGGACCGGCGGGTGACCTGGCTCGAAGGCGAGGCACCGTGATCGACCAGTTTGGCGCAGCGACGGCGGCCCTCCTGGTCTGCATGGTCATGACCCTGGCACGGTCGATCGCCGGACCGACGGTCTTCGACCGGATTCTGGCGGTCAACAGCTTCGGCACCAAGACCGTTCTCCTGATCGCGGTCTACGGATTCCTTTCCGGTCGGCCGGACTTCCTCGATCTGGCCATGGTCTATGCGCTGATGAACTTCATCGGCACCATCGCGGTCATGAAGTTCACCCGTTTCGGCGACCTCGCCGGGATGGAGGACGACGAGGAGGAGATCTTTATGAGCGGCATCGCGGCGGCCGAGGTTCTGAGCTGGATCTTCATTGCCGCCGGCTCGATCTTCGTGCTCATCGGCGGCATCGGCTTGATCCGCTTGCCCGACTTCTACACCCGGATCCACGCCGCCGGCATCACCGACACGATGGGCGCCTGGTTGATCCTCGTCGGCCTCATGTTCACCGCCGGGTGGACCCTGGTCACGATCAAGCTGGTGGTGCTCCTGGTTGTTTCTCGCCGTGACCAGCCCGCTGTCGAGCCACGCCCTCGCCAAGGCGGCCTTTTTGCGGGGGCTCGAGCCCATGCTCGGCCGCGGCCTGGAAATCGAGGACGATCGTGATTGACCTCATCCACGTCGTGCTCTTCACCTTTCTCGCGGTGATCGCCATCGCCATCATCCGCTTACGGGATCTGTTCGCGGCGGTGATGTTGATGGGTATCTTCAGCCTCCTGTCGGCGTCGCTGTTCACGGTGATGGACGCGGTCGATGTGGCCTTCACCGAGGCCGCGGTCGGCGCCGGCATCTCCACCATCCTCATGCTCGCCACCCTGTCGCTGACCACCAGCAAGGAAAGCACGCTCTATCAGCGGCCGCAGCCGCTGGCGCTGATCGCAGTGGTCTTGACCGGCGCGGCGCTGGTCTACGCCACCTTCGACATGCCGCGCTACGGCGATCCCGCGGCACCGATCCACCACCACGTGGCCGACCATTACATCGAGGACACCGACGCCGAGATCGGCGTGCCCAACATGGTGACCGCGATCCTCGCCTCCTACCGCGGCTACGACACCTGGGGCGAGACGACGGTGATCTTCACCGCCTGCGTCGGCGTCATGCTGCTGCTCGGGGGCGCCAGGACCTTCTATCTCTGGCGCCGCCGGGAAGACGACGAGGTCGATGACGGTGGAGCGGCGCCATGATCCGCCACGCCATCCTCCGCGTGCTGTCGAAGATGCTGATCCCGTTGATCATGCTCTTCGCCCTCTACGTCCAGTTCCACGGCGACTACGGTCCGGGCGGCGGCTTTCAGGCCGGCGTCATCTTCGGCGCCGCGATCATCCTCTACGCGCTGATGTTCGGGCTCGAGACGGCGAAGGCGGTCTTTCCGCCGCGGGTGCTCGAGTTCCTCGTGGCCTTCGGGCTGCTGCTCTACGGCGGCACCGGCATCGCCGCGATCGTCGAGGGCGGCAACTTCCTCGACTACAGCGCGCTGGCCCACGAACCGGTGCACGGCCAGCACCTCGGAATCCTGCTCGTCGAGCTCGGGGTCGGAATCACGGTGGCGTCGGTGATGGTGACCATCTTCTTCCACTTCGCGGGCCGGGGGCGCAGCGATGTTTGAGGGCGGTCTCTACCCGTACTGGATCGTCATCTTCCTGATGATGACCGGTCTCTACGTGGTCATCTCGCGTGACAACCTGGTCAAGAAGATCATCGGCCTCAACATCTTCCAGGTCTCGGTGATCATGTTCTACATCGCCATGGGCAAGGTCCAGGGCGGGACCGCGCCGATCGAGGCCGCTGGCATCACCGTCTACTCGAACCCGCTGCCGCACGTGCTGATGCTGACCGCGATCGTGGTCGGCGTCGCTACCAGCGCCGTCGCGCTGTCTCTGGTGGTCCGCATCAACGAGGCCTACGGCACCATCGAGGAGGACGAGCTGCGCGAGATCGAGCGGGATGAGGAGGCGGAGTGAGCGGCGAGCTCCTCGAACGCCTGAGCGACCAACCTGCCGGCGCTGCAGATCGCGGTGCCGCTGCTGACGGCCGCGGTGTGCCTGATCGTTCGCCGCGCACGCGCCGCGTGGGCGCTGGCGATGGTGGTGGCCTGGAGCTCCTTCGCGAGCGCCTGCGTCGTTCTACAGCCGGGTTGTGGCGCAGGGCGTCATCAGCTACGCCGAGGGCGGCTGGCGGGCGCCGTGGGGCATCGAGCTCCGGATCGACCTCTTGAACGCCCTCGTGCTGCTGGTGGTGACCGGGATCTGCGCCATTGTTCTCACCGCCAGCCCGCGCAGCCTCGACCAGGAGATCTGGCCGGAAAACCACTCCAAGTTCTACGCCTTGTACCTGCTCTGCATGACCGGGCTCGCCGGCATGACGATCACCGGCGACGCCTTCAACATCTTCGTCTTCCTCGAGATCTCGTCGCTGTCGTCCTACGCGTTGATCTCACAGGGCACGACGCGGCGGGCTTTGACCTCGTCGATCCAGTATCTGGTGATGGGGACCATCGGCGGCACCTTCATCCTCCTCGGTATCGGCATGATCTACATGGTGACCGGGACTCTCAATATCGCCGACATGGCGGTGCAGCTGGCAGCGGTCGGGCCCAACCGGACGGTGTTGGTGGCCTTGGCCTGCATCGGCATCGGCACCGCGCATCAAGCTGGCGGTGTTTCCGCTCCACATCTGGCTGCCCAACGCCTACACCTATGCGCCGGCCATCGTGACCGCGTTTCTCGCCGCCACCGCCACCAAGGTCGCGTACTACGTGCTGGTGCGCTTCGTGTTCTCGGTGTTCGGCGCTCCGCTCGCTTTCGGGTCTGCTCCGCCTCGATGCGGTGCTCATGCCGCTGGCCGTTGCCGCGATGTTCGCAGGCTCGTTTGTGGCCATCTTTCAGGACAACATGAAGCGGATGCTGGCCTACTCGAGCGTCGCCCAGATCGGCTACATGGTGCTCGGGCTGAGCCTGGTGTCGGTGAGCGGGCTGACGGGCGGGCTGGTGCACCTCTTCAACCACGCGCTGATGAAGAGCGGGCTCTTCCTGGTGATGGCCGCGGTGTCTGCTGCGTACCGGGTCGGTGCACATCGACGCCATGGCCGGTCTCGGTCGCCGCATGCCGTGGACCATGGCGGCCTTCGTGGTATCCGGTCTGAGCATGATCGGAGTGCCCCTGACGGTGGGCTTTGTCAGCAAGTGGTACCTGGTGACTGGGCGCCATCGAGGCCGGACTGTGGCCGGTGGCGGTGATGATTCTTCTCAGCTCGCTGCTCGCCCTGGTGTACATCTGGCGGGTGGTGGAGGTGGCCTACTTCCGGCATCCGCCCGATGATGTGCCCGAGGTCGGCGAAGCGCCCATCAGCCTGCTGGGGCCGATCTGGGTGCTGGCCGGCGCCACCGTGTTCTTTGGCATCTTCACCTCATTGAGCGTGGGCACGGCGTCTGCGGCCGCCCGGATGCTGTTGGGAGTCGGGCCGTGAGCGTCGAGGCCGCAGTCGGGCTGGCGGTCCTGTGGCCGCTCGCGGGTATCGTCCTGATCGCCCTCTTCAGGCGCTGGCCGAACCTTCGGGAAACCGCCACCCTCGTGACCTGCTCGTCGCTCTTTGCCGTTGTCGCCGGCGCCATCCTGCCGGTGGTGCGGGCAGGGGGCAGGCCTCGCCTGGACCTCATCGAAGTGTTGCCGGGTCTCGACCTCGCATTCGAGGTGGAACCGTTGGGTGTGCTTTTCGGGTTGGTGGCCTCGGGCTTGTGGATCGTCACGACGCTGTATTCCATCGGCTACATGCGCGGCCACCACGAAGAGCACCAGACCCGCTTTTACATCTGTTTTGCGCTCGCCATCTCGGGTGCGCTCGGCGTCGCCTTTGCCGCCAACGTCTTCACGCTCTTCGTCTTCTATGAGGCGATCACCCTCTCCACTTACCCGCTTGTCACCCACCACGGTACCGAGGCGGCAAAAAAGGCGGGGCGCGTCTATCTCGGGATCCTCATGGGGACCTCGGTGGCCTTCCTCCTCTTCGCCCTGGTCTGGACGTATCTCGCGACCGGGACCACCGAGTTCCGGCCCGGCGGCATTCTCACCGGGAGGGTCGAAGGCTGGCACCTCATGGTGCTGCTGGCGCTGTACGCATTTGGCACCGGCAAGGCGGCGCTGATGCCCTTCCACCGCTGGCTGCCGGCGGCCATGGTTGCGCCGACCCCGGTAAGCGCGTTGCTGCACGCGGTGGCGGTGGTCAAGGCGGGGGTGTTTACGGTCCTCAAGATCATCATCTACATCTTCGGTATCGACCTGCTGGCGGCCACCGGCGCCGGGCGCTGGCTGACCTGGGTCGCCGCTTTCACCATCATTGCTGCGTCGGTCGTCGCCCTCACCAAGGACAATCTCAAGGCGAGGCTCGCCTATTCGACGATCAGCCAGCTCTCCTACATCGTCCTCGGCGGTGCCCTTGCGACCTCGGCGGGCGTGCTCGGCGGCGGCATGCACATCGCGATGCATGCGATGGGAAAGATCACCCTCTTCTTCTGTGCCGGCGCGATTCTGGTGGGCGCCCACAAGACCGAGATCTCCCAGATGGACGGGCTCGGGCGACGGATGCCATTCACCTTTGGAGCCTTTCTCCTCGGTTCGCTCTCCGTGATCGGCCTGCCGCCGATGGGCGGTTCGTGGAGCAAGTGGTACCTGCTGCTGGGAACGGTCGAGGCCAGTCAGCTGACCATGATGGTGGTTCTGATGGCAAGCTCGTTGTTGTCGATCGGCTACCTCATGCCGGTGGTGGCGCGCGGCTTTTTCCGGCCGCCGGCCGCCGACGGGCACGGCAACCCAAACGGAGGAAGCCGACTGGAAATCCGTGAGGCGCCGCTGCTGTGCGTGATGCCGCCCGTTCTGACCGGCATCGGGTGCGTGGTGCTCTTCTTCTACGCCGAGGACATCTATCGGTTGCTGATGGGGATCGTGACGCCATGAACGACGAGAAGAAGTACTGGCTGGACGACCGAAAGAACGTCAACAAGGTCATCTACGGCCTCTACATCGTCTGCGCTCTAGTCGCCTTGATCGATCTCTTCCCATACAAACACCACCTCCATTTCCGCTTTGAATACTGGTTGGGCTTTTTCAGTTTCTACGGCTTTGTTGCTTGTGTCAGCCTCGTGCTGGCGGCCAAGCAGCTTCGCAAGGTCGTGATGCGCGACGAGGACTACTATGATTGACGCCTTGCCGCCCGGCCTCATCCTGATCCTCGGCGGGCTGCTGATCCCGTTGTTGCGGGGACGGGCGCAGGCGGTCGCCGCGGTGGTGCTGCCGGTGCTTGGGTTCGCGCAGCTGCTCATGCTCGAACCTGGATCCTTTTTCCATTTGCAGCTCTTCGATTATGAGCTGACGGTGGTCCGGGTCGATCGGTTGAGCCAGATCTTCGGCTACATTTTTCACATTGCGGCGTTCCTGACGGCGGTATACGCGCTGAACGTCCGCGATAGCCTGCAGCACAGCTCAGCGATGATCTACGTGGGGTCGGCGGTGGCCGCGGTCTTCGCTGGTGACCTGATCACTTTGTTCATCTATTGGGAGCTGACCGCGGTTGGGTCCGTCTTTCTGATCTGGGCGAGCCGTACCGAGCGCGCCTATAGGGCCGGCATGCGCTACCTGATTATCCAGGTGGGATCCGGTGTGGTTCTGTTGGCCGGGGTCATCCTCCATGTGTATGCCACCGGTTCGCTCGATTTTGGCCAACTGATCGGCAGCGACGGGCTGCTGCGCTCTGCCGGCCCCGGGGTCGTGCTGATCTTCTTCGCCTTCGGCATCAAGTGCGCGTTTCCGTTGCTCCACCCCTGGCTTCAGGATACGTATCCTGAATCGACGCCGACCGGGACGGTATTTCTCAGCATCTTCACCACCAAGCTTGCGGTCTACGCGCTGGCGCGGGGCTTTGCCGGCACCGACTGCCTGATCTGGATCGGCGCCACCATGACCGCCTTCCCGATCTTTTACGCGGTGATCGAGAACGACCTGCGGCGGGTGTTGACGTATTCGCTCAACAACCAGCTTGGATTCATGGTCCTGGGCATCGGTATCGGCACCAAGATGGCGGTCAACGGGGCCGTCTCATATGCCTTCGCCAACATCATCTTCGAGGGGCTGCTGTTCATGGCCATGGGGGCGGTACTGCTGCGCACCGGGACCTGCAAGGGCTCGGAGCTCGGCGGGCTCTACAAGTCGATGCCCTTGACCACGGCATTTTGCATCGTCGGCGCCGCGTCGATCTCCGCCTTCCCGTTCCTGAGCGGTTTTGTCACGAAGTCGATGATCTTGGACGAAACTGCGGCTGGCGGCCACACCATCGCTTGGCTGGTTCTGCTCTTCGCCTCGGCCGGCGTCTTTCACCACTCCGGGATCAAGATCCCGTTCTTCGCCTTCTTCGCCCACGACGCCGGGTTCCGCGTCAAGGAGGCGCCGCGCCCGATGTTGATCGCCATGGCGGCGATGGCGCTGGCGTGCGTCGTCATCGGCATCTTCCCCGGGCTGCTCTACTCGATCCTGCCGTATGCCGTCGACTACCACCCCTACACCACCACCCACGTCGTGACGCAGTACCAGCTGCTGTTGTTTTCCGCCCTCGCCTTCACCGTCCTCAAGGTGACCGGCATTTATCCGGCCGAGCTGAAGTCGGTCAACCTCGACGTCGACTGGATCTACCGAAAAGGTCTGCCGACCTTGATTGGTTGGGTTGCCCGAGTCGGCGGTGCGGTCGGTGAGCGGCTGCACGCCGTTGTCTCGGCGGAGCTCGACCGGGTCTACCGTCTGATCTACCGCCTGCACGGGCCGACCGGCGTCTTTGCCCGCACCTGGAACACCGGCGCAATCGTGTTCTGGGCGGTGCTCGGGCTCTTTGGATTCCTCCTGCTGTACTACTGGGGGCGGTAGGCGCGCCGCACATTTTGATCGGGCCAGTGTGCCTCATGGCCGTCGCAATTCGGTGGTAGACTCTGGGAGGTTTCGCCGGGTCGTTCGTGCGATCATTGACACGGCCGGACGAACACACTTCAATGCTCGCGCACTGCTGATCGGAGGGAACGGACGGCATGGCAATCGTAGCGATTGACGCCGGAGTGTTCTGCAGGGGGCGCGAGGTCGCGACCGGAGTTCGGGAGCGTCTCTGCGCGGCGGAACTCAAGGACGAAGAGCTGTTTGCCGCCGCTGCGGAACGATCGGAGATCGCCGCGGCGCGCTTCGAAAAGCTGGTGTATGGCCCGCGGTCACTGCTCGATGGCGTCCGACGCGATCGGGCGCGCCTGGTCGCCCACTTGCGGGCCGCGGTGGCGGCGGCGGTCGGCGGCAGCGAAGCCCGGGTGTACCTGGGCCGGGTGGGCCACCTCGTACCGCCGGCGCTGACTCAAGTCCTCAAGGTCTGCCTCGGAGGCACTCCCGACTACCGGGTGCAGCAGGCTGTGGCGGAAGGCGTTGCAAAACGGGAGGCCCAGCGCCGGATCAGCAAGGACGATGAGCTCCGGGCCGAGTGGACGGGTGATCTGTTCAACCGCAGTCCGTGGGACAAGAAACTGTACGACGTGTTTGTCGCCATGCAGGTCACGTCGGTGGACGCGGCGGTGGAGATGATCACCACCCAAGCGCTCCAACCCGCCGTTGCCGTGACGCCGTCGGTGGAGCAGGCTATCCGCGACTTTCGGCTGTCTGCTGCCGTCGGCGTGGCCCTGGCCGACGCCGGTCATGACGTCGATACCGCCTGCAGCGACGGCGAGATCACGATCCTGATCAAACGGCACACAATGTTTCTCGAGCGCCACCAACGCGAGCTCGTCGAGCTGGCGACTGCGGTACCCGGTGTCCGCTCCGCCACCGCGCGGCCGGGTCCGAATTACCGCGAACCCGGAATTTCGTTCGACATCGACATCGAGGTGCCGTCCAAGGTGCTGCTCGTGGATGACGAGGAAGAGTTCGTCCTGGCGCTCTCGGAACGTCTGCAGACCCGGCGGATGACGCCGGCCGTAGCCTTTAACGGCGAGCAGGCGCTCGCGATGGTCGAGAACGATGAGCCCGAGGTCATGGTTCTCGATTTGAAGATGCCGGGGATCGACGGGATGGAGGTGCTGCGCCGCGTCAAACGGACCCACCCGAGCACCGAGGTCATCATCCTCACCGGCCACGGTTCCGATGCCGAAGAGGTGCTGGCCGAAGAGCTCGGCGCCTTTGCCTATCTCCGCAAACCGGTCGACATCGAGGTGCTGACCGAGACCATGAAGGCGGCCTACCGCCGGCTCGAAGAGGGCCGCGCAGAGCGCAGCGGAGACTGAGAGCGCTTTTCATGTCTCTGCCCCGCGGTCTCTTGCCCCGTTTTTCCATGCCGGAGCCCGCCGAAGCCGACGGCAGCGTACCCAAGAGTGCGTACCGGACGCTGCGGAGGTCAGTTGTCGTGGCGACCGCCACGGTTGCCCTGGTGCCCCTGATCATCACCACGTTGATGAACTACGTGCAGTACCGGCAAGCATTGCAGGCGGAAGCGGTACAGCCCATGGCGCGGCTGACCCTCAACACCAAGCGCTCGCTGGAACTCTTTTTGTCCGAGCGACGATCGGCGCTGACCTTTCTGGTGCACGAGCGCCCATTCACCGACCTGTGCAACGAGCAGTCCCTGATGCGAATGATCTCCAACCTCAACCGCTCCCTAGAGGTCGGCGCGTTCGTCGATCTCGGGGTGATCGACGACCACGGAAACCAGCCGTGCTACTCGGGTCCCTACGAGCTGGAGGGTCGAAATTACGTCGACCAGGACTGGTTCCATGAGGTCGCGCGGCTAGGTACCTACACCAGTGATGTCTTTCTCGGTTTTCGCAACTCGCCTCACTTCGCGATCGCCACCCGGCACGACCGGGATGATGGTGGCTTTTACA
The DNA here is from genome assembly GCA_963733915.1 of Candidatus Sulfomarinibacteraceae bacterium. Taxonomy (GTDB): domain Bacteria; phylum Acidobacteriota; class Thermoanaerobaculia; order Thermoanaerobaculales; family Sulfomarinibacteraceae; genus Sulfomarinibacter. Next base: position 45,086 of record CAVTEP010000009.1, on the reverse strand, counting down.
TCCTGCGTGCGACGATCGACGCGGACATGCTCAGTGAACAGATACTCACCGCCGGTCTGAATCCCAACGACGACGTGTTTCTCATCAATCGCGACGGTATTCTCCAGTCGCCGTCGCGGCGCTATGGGGAGATCCTGCGGTCGTTTCCGATGCCGGTTCCACACTTCTCTCCTAGCGTAGAGGATGTCGAGGTTGTGGATCCTCACGGCGAGAAGGTTTTCATGTCGTCGGCCTACATCGCAAGCTCGCCTTTCATCCTGGTCCACATCAAACCGGCGCGTGAGGCGATGGGGCGCTGGTTTACGCTCCGCAGCGAGCTGATCGGCTTCCTCCTAGCCAGCACGGCTCTGATCGTGGGGGTGGTTCTCTGGGGTTCGGGTCTCCTGATCCGGAGGATGCGCGAGGCTGACGAACGACGCACGGCCCTCTACCACCACGTGGAGTACAGCAACAAGCTCGCATCCATCGGACGCTTGGCCGCCGGGGTCGCCCACGAGATCAACAACCCACTCGCTATCATCAACGAGAAGGCCGGTCTGGTGCTGGATCTGGTCACGGTAGGCCCCGATGTCGAGCATCGGGAGCGGCTGGTTGGCGCCGTGGACTCGATCCTGAGGTCGGTTCAACGGTGTAAAAAGGTGACCCATCGCCTGCTCGGGTTTGCGCGTCATATGGACGTCAAGACCGAGACGATCGATCTCGAGAGCCTGCTCAGAGAAGTTCTGGGCTTTCTGGAAAAGGAGGCGGAGTACCGGGACGTGACGGTTGGTTTCCAGATCGACCCCAAACTGCCGACCATCGCCAGCGATCGCGGCCAGCTGCAACAGGTCTTCCTCAACATTCTCAACAACGCTTTCGCCGCCGTTGCTGAGGGAGGCGAGATCAGGATCGAGATCGCGCGCGAGGACCCGGATCGCGTTGCGGTGACCGTCGCCGACAACGGCGTCGGCATCCCGAAAGCGCATCTGGAGAGGATCTTCGAGCCGTTTTTCACCACCAAACAGGGTTCAGGCACCGGGCTCGGACTATCCATCACCTATGGAATCGTCAAGAAGCTGGGAGGCGAAATCCGGGTCGACAGCACGGTCGGCGAAGGGACCCGCTTCACGGTCGTCCTACCGGTTTCGCGGGAGGGGTGAGGCCTATGGACCATCTGAAGCTGTTGTTTGTCGATGACGAGGAGGAGCTCGTCTCGACGGTCGTGGAGCGGCTCGAGCTTCGGGGCATCGACGCGGAAGGCGTCACCTCGGGAGACGAGGCGCTCCACCGTTTGCGCGACGGGGCCTTTCAGGTCGTCATCATCGACGTCAAGATGCCGGGAATCGGCGGGATCGAGGTCCTTCGAACCATCAACCGACGGAACCCCGACGTCAAGGTCATTCTGATGACCGGGCACGGATCGGCCGAGGACAGCGAAATCGGACGCCGTCTCGGGGCGGTGGCCTACCTGCAGAAGCCGGTCGACCTCGAGGACCTGTTGGCGACCATCGAGCAGGCGACTGCCTCCGACGAAAGAGGCCATCCGAATGAGTGACGAGCCCGTGCGACCCCTGGAGCGTGAGGGCCTCCACTTCTTTGGCGCGATTGGCGCCGGGCTGTCGCACGAGCTGAGCAACGTCTTCAACATCATCAATGAGCTCTCCGGTCTCCAGCAGGACATCCTCACCGCGGCCGCCCAGGGTGGTGCAGCTGGTTTCAGCCGGGTGGCCGATCTCGCGGCGCGGATCAAGGCGCAGGTCGTTCGCGGAGAGGAAATCAACCGCAGTCTGCACCGACTGTCCCACAGCGTCGACGAAACCGACGGGACCTTTGACCTCGGCGAGACCCTCATCCTCTTTGGCACACTGGCGGCGCGGGCGGCCCGCCTTGCGGAGGTCGCTTTCGAGGTTCGTCCAACCGTAAGCCCGATCGCTCATCGGGGCGATCGCTTCGCCCTGCTGCTGGCCCTCCATGCGTGCCTACGGGCGGCGTTGGCGGCTGCTGCCTCCGAGCGGCGGATCGAGGTGTCGGCCGAAGAAGGGCCCGACGGCGCGCGAGTCATCGTGGGCAGCGCCGACCCGATCCCCGACCTGAAACCTGATGCGTCGATTGCGGCGATGCTCGAGGCCGGTTGCGCGGCCCTGGCGGTGGTGCCGCGACTCGAACGAGCTTCCGGAGGCGGATACAACATCGTACTGAAACTGGGTTCGGAGTCGACCGGGCCGGCCGCCCGAGTGGTTGACCGGGAAGGGGGGGTTTAAATGGCCATGGATCGAGTTCTTCTGGTTGACGACGAGGTGACGTTCCTCGAAGCGCTGGCCGAGCGCTTGCGGATCCGTGGGCTCGAGGTCGTTTGTGCCGCCTCCGGACGGGAAGCTTTGAGCGCCGTCGAGGGGCAGACCTTTGACGCGGTGGTTCTGGATCTCGCGATGCCCGGTTTGGACGGCATCGAGACGCTTCGCCGGCTGCGTGAGTTACAACCCGAGCTGCAGGTGATGATCCTTTCGGGTCGCGCAACCGTTCAGACCGCCGTCGAAGCGACCCGTCTCGGGGCCACCGACATCTTCGAGAAGCCGACCGACGTGGAGACCCTGGTGCAACGCATCCGGTCCGCACGCGCGGCGCGGCTGGCGCGCGAGGAGGAAATCGCCCAGGAGCACATCGACGACATCATGAAGACCAAGGGCTGGTAGGAAGAGTCTATTCGGAATCGATCGCCACAACCTCGATGAGGGGACAACGAGCCTCGTCCATCCCCTGATGGGTTTCGGCGTGGGCACACTCGATGGCCCTGGCCTGGGTCGGAAAGATGCACTCCTCGCCCAATGCCGTGTGCACACCGGTGCGTCGCAGAACATCGAGGACCTCGTCGCGGAGGCCGCTGACGCACACCCGAAGACCTCCGTTTCGCAGGCGATCGAAGAACTCCACCAGGCCTTCGGCCGCCTCCTCGTCGATCCGTTCGAGGGTGTGGCCGGCGATTATCAGGCAGCGCAGCTCGGGGAGGCTATCGACCACACCATCGATCCCGCGGATGAAGTGTTTGAGCGTGGAGTAGTCGAGGCGGCCGTCGAAGCGAACCACCGAGACGAAGCGGCATCGCGCCAGCGAGTGTCTCCGAGCGTTGCGGAACGAACCGTCGGGGTGGAAGGAAAGCTCGGTGACGTGCGGCAGGAGACCCTCGAGCGGGCAGCTCAGGTCTTCTCCCGAGGGGTGGGACTCGCCCCACATTTCGGCCAGCGCCCCGGTCACCGACGGGTAGATATCATCGACGCCGATAAGATCGCCGACTCCGGTGCGAGCCAGCGTCTCGAAGAGGGAGTCCGGCAGCCGGCACAACGTCACCCTGTAACCGTTCTGTCGCGCATGCCGCACCAACTCGAAGAGGTTCTCCGCCTGGGTTGGCTCCAGGCGGGTCAACGCGGTGCACACGAAAACGATCGTTGTGACCCGGGGACGGTTGCGTCGCCAGCGGTCGAACTCGCTGATCATGACGCCGCGGCTGGCGAAACCCGAGGCGCTGTCCAACCTCAGGACGGCGATCGTCGGACACAGACGGAGACCGGATCGGACAGCGTCGCGTAGTCCGCCCTTCGGGTGGACGCTGAGCTCGGTCAGTTGGGGAGCCAACGGATTGAGCGGACACGCGCGTTCATCGGAATCCACGTGGGCCACCGCCCATATGGACCCCACGGCCACCGATCCTGTCGCATAGAGGTGGAATTCGTCCATCACATCGCGGCGTCCGATCTGAACCACGGCGTCGACCACGACGTCCGGGACCCCGCAGAACGAAACCTCGAGATCGTGCGTCTTGAGCTCATCCACCAGCCGACAGAGGCGTTGGGCGCCTTCGGTGTCGATCGAGGTCACGTCGTGAGCGACGATCACTATGTGACGGATGTCGGGTCGATTCGCGACTCGTTCGAATATCCACTCTTCGACGTAACGAACATTGGCCCTGTTGATGGGGCTTTCGATCCGCAAGACGGCTACATGCCGGCACATCGGCAGGCGGTAGCGGGCGGCGTCGTGGAGCGAGCCGTCCGGGTGCAGGGACAGCTCGGTGAGGCGGGGGACAATGCCGAGGAACGGGCAGTCGATCTCGTCGGTTTCACGATGGGCCGGGGCGTAGATCGCGGCGATGGCCCGCGCATCGGTGGCGAAAATGTATTCCTCACCGATCCGCTCGTACAGATGCGAGCGTTTCAGAACATCGAGCACCTTGTCTGAAATATCCGTGATGGCGACCTGAATGTGGGTGGCTCGCAGACGATCCACGAGATGGCGCAGGGTTTCTTCGCCTGAGGCGTCGACCTCGGTAATGCCTTGACCGGAGAGCAGCAGATAACGGAGGTCGGGATGGTCCGCAACCTGCCTCAGGATCTCGTCCTCGAGGTACGAGGTGCTCGCGAAATTGAGAGGTCCGTCAAAACCGACAACCGCGACGTAGCGACAGCTTCGAAGTTCGTGGCGGCCGGCATCGTGCATGGTGCCGTCCGCTGCCGGAGCCAGCCGCACCACGTGCGGTCGCATCGACCGGAAGAAATAGCCGCCAAGCGACAATGCCACACCCATGAAGATGCCCCAATCGAGGTGGGGAGCGAGGGCGAGGGTCCCTGTGAAGGTGATCACCGAAACCAGACCGTCAAATGGGTTGGTCCGCCAGGCGTGCACAAATCCGCTGACGTTGAGCAGACCGATCACCGCCATCATGATGATCGCCGCCAGCACCGCCTGCGGGAGGTAGTACAACAACGGCGACAAGAACAGGAGGACGATCATCACGACGCCGCTCGAAAAGACGTTGGACAGGCCGGTCCTGGCACCAGCCTGGAGGTTGACGGCCGAGCGCGAAAACGAACCCGATACGGCATAGCTCTGGAAGACACAGCCGACCATGTTGGCGAGACCCTGGCCGATGAGCTCCTGATTGGGGTCGAGGCGCTGGCGGGTCTTTGCTGCCATGGCCTTGGCGATCGAGATCGCCTCCATGAAACCCAGGAGCGAGATGATGATGGCCGGCGCCAGCAGCTTTGGAATGACGGTCGTGTCGAGGCGGGGTGCCTGTGGTGACGGTAAACCGCGGGGAATCACCCCGACCACCGCGCCACCGCCGACCAACAGCAGGTTCTCGGGGTCGAGTGGGCGACCGCCCACCTTGAGTCGCCAACGACGCCCGTCGGTGGGTGCGCCGATTGGCAACAGGTCCCGCTCGTAGAAACCTGCGGAAGGATTGCCGTCCGGCACGCGCACCACGGCCAGGGAGCGGAGCGCGGTCCGGGTGACCGAAACCTCTTCCCTGAGGCCGTCGATATGGGTGTCCAACAGCCCCGCCATCTGGTGGAGGGCGAGCGCCCGCTCCGGGATCCCACCGTCGTCGGCGATGGTCAGGTGGCTTTCGAGGGCATCGACGTTTCGTTCGCTGTGGCAACGCTGGCAGAACTCGCCGGCGCCGTGTGCGATCGTCATGCTGGTTTGACTGCCTTCGAAACGGAGCTCCTCCATGCGTTTCTGGGTCGTGACCCTGGTATTGAAATCTTCGACCAGGGCGGGCAGCCGCGGCGAGTTGATCTCGTGCTCCGACACGGTTTCGTTGTGTTCGAAACCGAAAGCCCAGGCCAGCAGGCTGGTCACCACCACCGCGATCAACACATTTGGCAGCCGCGGGTTGAGGCGACGAACCCCGACCATCACCGCGAAGGCCACCACGGCCATGCCGAGGGTCGGCAGATGGGTCCAGTGGACCGCTGCCTCGACCACTCTCTGAATCGTCTCGTAGTGGTGCTCCGCTTTCTCCACCGACACCCCGAAGATCTTGTCGAGCTGTGAGGTGGCGATGATGATCGCTGCGGCGTTGGTGAAGCCGTTGACTACCGGGTGCGAAAGAAAGTTGACCACCAGACCGAGTCGGGCAATTCCGAGGAGGAACTGGAAGATCCCCACCATCAAGGCGAGGAGGATGGCGTAGGCGATGAACTGCTCGCCGCCGGCGGTGGCAAGCGGCTCGAGGGTTGCCGCCGTCATCAGCGACACGACGGCAACCGGACCGGTGGCCAGCTGACGGCTCGACCCGAACAGATTGGCGACCATCGGTGGGAGAAAGGCGGCGTACAGCCCGTAGTAGGCGGGCAGCCCGGCGAGCTGCGCGTAGGCCATCGACTGCGGGACCAACACCAGGGCGACGGTGAGCCCGGCGACGAAGTCGACGCGCATCGTCTCTGGTGTCAGCTCCCGGAACCAATCGAGAAACGGGAAGACCTTGCGGAGTATTTTCATGAGACGGCGCCCATCACCGGAGAGAGTATACCGCGCCACCGTGTCGAATATTTTTCGTGCCGACTCGGCTGGGACCGCTGAATCAGGTCTTCAGCGCCCCGCCTAACCTCCGGCAGCCCTCATCGATGGCGGCCTCGTCAGCATAGGTGAAGCACAGACGGGCAAAGCGCTCGCCCGTCAAGACCGTCGCCGACCTGCTCGTCGGCGTCGGGGTAGAAGGCGTGGCCGGGAACGAAGGCGACCTTGGCCTCGACCCCGCGATCGAAGAGCGAGCGGCTGTCGCCCGCCGCCAGTTGGAGCCAGAAGAAGAACCCGCCCCGCGGCTCGTGCCAGTGGGCGGCGCCCGTGGGGAGGTGGCGCTCGAGGGCGATCTGCATGGCGCGGCTCTTGCGGGCGTAGGTGTCGACGATGAGACCGAGGTGCTCCTCGAGCAGGCCCCGGGTGCAGTACTCGGCGACCAGCGCCTGGGTGACGGTCGAGGTGCAGAGGTCCTCCCCCTGGCGCATGAGGACCATCGAACGGATGAGCTTTGGCGCTGCCACGGTCCACGCGACGCGGACGCCGGGCGCCAGGACCTTGGAGAAGGAAGAGGCGTAGATCACCTGCGGTGCGTCGCCGACCAGCGCCTTGAGGGTCGGCAGCGTCTCGCCCGCAAAGCGCAGCCGCCCGTAGGGATCGTCCTCGAAGATCGGGATCTCGAGCTCGGCCGCGAGCTCGACCAGACGGCGGCGGCGTTCGAGGCTCATGCAGGCGCCCGACGGGTTGGAGAAGTCGGGCACGGTGTAGATGAGCTTCGGCCGGCGGCCCGCCGCCGTCTGGGAGCGTTCGATCACCTCGGGCAGCGCCTCGACCTGCATCCCATCGCCGTCCGCGGGCACCAACCCAAAGCGGGCGCCGGCGTTGCGCAGGCAGTGGACGGTGCCGGGATACGTGGGCGCCTCGACCAGCACCACGTCGCCGGGGTCGAGCAACGCGCGGGCGATGAGGTCCACCGCCTGTTGCGAGCCCGAGGTGACGAGCAGCTCGTCGCCCTGTGGGCGGTAGCCGAGTCGCACCGCCATCATGTCGAGGATGGCCTCGCGCAATGGTGGATAGCCCTCCGAAGCGCCATACTGCAGGACCGTGCGGCCGTCGCGGGAGAGCACGTCGGCGCAGGAGGCGAAAGCCTCGACCGGGAAGGTGTCCGGGTCGGGGAGCCCGCCGGCAAAGGAGATCATCCCCGGCCGCTGGATCATCTGGAAGAGCTCGCGGATCGGCGACGGCTGCATCTTCTCGGCAAGCGCGGAAAAACGGAACAAGGCGTCCAATCAATCCTCCCGACGGTCGGATTGTACTCCGCCCGCCCGCCCCTTCCGCGAAAAGGAGAAAAGGAGAAAAAGAGCAGAGGGGAAGAGGCGCAAGGTTGCGTCAGGGCACAGGGGGAGGGCGGGCGGTCTCCTTTTCCCCTTTTCTCCTTTTCCCCTTTTCAGAATGTCGCCCGCCCCCAAACCCTTGCGCCGTTACTCCTCTGTGAGGAACTTCCGATATTCCTCGGCGAGGTCTGCGGCGACGGCGTCGATGATCCTCCGCCCGGCCTCGACCGACGCCAGCTCGGGGTGCGAGCCCATCCGCCCCTCCGGGTAGCGACGCCTGAAGTCGGCCGGACCGAAGACGTGGCTGGAAGGAGCGGGTTCGGGCTCGAGTCGGGCGGTCTTGAGGTGGTCGGGATAAGCGGCCGCCGCCACCGAGACCTCCGACGCCGAGGCGTGGTCGCCGTCACGGTTGTCAAACAACTCCTTGCTCAAAGCCTGTGCCGACGCGCAGGTGCCACCACTCGGTGCACACACAGCGCAGGTCGTCGCCGCCATCCACCAGCTGCGGCGCATCGGCATAGGCCTCGAAGAAACCGGTGTTGATGGAGGCCGTGTTGCCGCCGTGGCCGTTGACAAAGAAGATCCGCCGGAAGCCGTGGCGTGCAAGCGACAGGATCACGTCGCGAACCACCGCGACCAGGGTCGCCGGCCGCAGAGTGATCGAGCCGGGGAAATGCATGTGATGCTCCGACATGCCCATGTTGAGCGTCGGGGCCACCACCGCGTTCGCGATTTCGGCCGCCCGCCAGCTGAAGCTTTCGGCGCAGATCGCGTCGGTGCCGATCAACCCGGTGGGGCCGTGCTGCTCGGTGGCGCCGATCGGCACGATGATGCCGTTGCTGTCGTTCAGATAGGCTTCGACCTCGGGCCAGGACATGAGCTGCAGACGCATTGCAACCTCCGTGTCGAGAGTGTAACCCGCGTTGGCGGGCTGGCGAGGCGCGTCTACAATGATCGGAGTCAATCCTGTCGGGGGTGAAGCATGAACCGCGCCGCACTGAGCCTGATGGTGTTCGTGACTAAACCGTGTTGTCAGGCTCTGCTTGTCCTCGTCGTGCTGGCGGGTTGCTGGCTGTCGAATGCGATCGGGGAGGAGCAGACCTCGCTCGAAGAGCTTCAGTGGTTGGCCGGGTATTGGGTGGGTTCGGCGGGCGGAATTGCGATGGCGGGAGAATCGAGAGCGAGGGAGTGGGAGTGGCGGTTGCGGGATTGACGCGACGACTCGTGTCGAGCTCACCCCACTTCCCTTCTGCTGCCTTTGCCCGTAACCTCGTTTGAGGAATTGATGAATGGCGACCTGGGTCATCGGTGACGTGCACGGCTGCTGGCGGACCCTCGAGCGTTTGCTCGACCGCATCGGATGGTCCCCCGGAGACGACGAGCTGTGGATGGTCGGTGACCTCGTCAACCGCGGACCGTCGTCACTCGAGGTGCTGCGTTGGGCACGCGCCAACAGCGACCGGCTGACGGTCGTGCTCGGCAATCACGATCTGCATCTTCTCGCGAGGGCGGCCGGGGTGGCGAAGGCCAAAAAGGGCGACACCCTCGACGAGGTGTTGGCGGCTCCGGACCGGGACCAGCTCCTGGACTGGTTGCGCGCGCGTCCGTTTCTCCACCATTTCGGGCCCTGGGTCATGGTGCACGCGGGCCTGGAGCCCGACTGGAGCATCGAGGTCAGTTGCCGGCTCGCCGACGCCGCGGCCGAGCGCCTCAATTCGCCGGGTGGCGAGGCATTCCTCGAGCACCTGTACTCCCGGCTGAAGGAATCCTGGCACCCGGATCTCGAGGGTGACGAGCTCACCGCCTCGGCGGCGGCGGTCTTCACCCGCATGCGCATGGTCGGGCCGGACGGAAGAGCGCGACTCGAGTTCAACGGCCCGATCGCTGATGCGCCTGAGGGCTGGAAGCCGTGGTTCATGCCGTCGGCGGTGCGGCGCCAGGGATACGCTCTGATCTTTGGTCATTGGGCGCTGCTCGGCTTCTACAGGGCGCACGATGCCGTGTGTCTGGACTCCGGATGCGTTTATGGGGGCTCGCTTTCGGCGTTGCGGTTGAAAGACGGCAGGGTGGTGCGGGAGAAGCTGGCCGACAAGGTCGTCTCGCACCCAGGACGACAACCATGAAAACACTTCTGGTTATGCGGCACGCCAAGTCCGACTGGGGAACGGCCTCTTCCCGGGATCATGATCGCCCACTCGCCGAACGCGGCGTCAAGGCGGCGCGCCGGATGGGGAAATATCTTTGCGAAGCCGATGCGGTTCCCGAGCTGATCGTCAGCTCGACCGCAGTGCGCGCCCTGACAACCGCCGAGTTGGCGGTGGAGGCAGGCGAGTGGGGTTGCCCGATCATCGCCGACGAGGCGCTTTACGGCGGTGGTCCGGAACGTGTGCTGAAAATCATCGGGGCGACCGAGCCCGGCATCGACCGGCTCCTGATCGCCGGTCACGAGCCCACCTGGTCGATGCTCGTGACCTGGCTCGTCGGTGGCGGCCGGGTGCACATGCCGACGGCGGCCGTCGCCTGCCTCGATCTTCGACGAGGTGATTGGAGCGATCTCGGCCCCGACAGCTGCGAGCTGCGCTGGCTGGTGACCCCGAAGATGCTCAAGGGGAAATAGGTTTGGGAATTAGGAATTCGGAATTAGGAATTCCCACCCACCCCCTAGCCACTGAAAGCAGGGTCTTCCAGCATCGAGCATCGAGCATCTTGCCCCCGTGATGAGTGGGTGGGAGGCGATAGAATGACAGTGGCAGATGGCATACAAAAAGAAAAAGAAAAAGAAAAAGACTGATTTCGACAACGCAGTGAGTTACCCGCTGCGGGTGGCGTGCGTCGACATGGGTTCCAACGCGATTCGGTTTGTCGCCGCCGAGTTCGGCGCCGAGGACCAATTCCTCTCGCTCGCTTCCGAGCGGCGACCGATACGGCTCGGCCACAGCGTCTTCCTGTCCGGGAGGCTCGACCCGCGCGCGATGGACGACGCGGTTGCGGCGCTCGAAGACTTCCGACTGCAGATGGACACGCTCGGCGTCACGCACCGGCGGGTGCTGGCGACGAGCGCGGTTCGCGAGAGCAAGAACGGCGATGCCTTCGTGGCCAGGGTCCGTGACGAGACGGGGCTGGTGTTGGAGGTGATTAGCGGTTCAGAGGAGGCCCGGCTGGTGCACCTTGCGGTCGCCCGACGAATTCCCCTCGGACGGCGAAAGTGGTTGCTGGTCGATCTCGGCGGCGGCAGCGTCGAGGTGTCCCTGGTGGATCGGCGCGGAATCTACTGGTCCGAGTCGCACACCATGGGATCGGTCAGGCTGCTCGAGGAGCTCACGGAGGCAGGCACCGATCCCGGACGGTTCCGACGGGTACTCTCCGAATACGTGTCGGTGCTCAAGGTGCCGGCGCTGAAGGGGCGCAACCGCCCGGTCGGCTACGTAGCGACCGGCGGCAACATCGAATCGCTGGCCAGGCTCGCCGGATTGCCGGAAGAAACCGGCGTTTCCCGGCTGCCGGTCGACACCCTGCGGACGATCATCGAGCAGCTGGCTCGGCTCTCCTACAAACAGCGGGTGGACGATCTCGGGCTGCGCGACGACCGCGCCGACGTCATCCTGCCGGCGGCGATGGTCTACGAACGGCTGGCCGAGCTCAGTGGAGCGAACGAGATCATCGTCCCGCGAGTCGGCATCAAGGAGGGCGTGCTTTTCGACCTCGTCGCGGGGCTCGTCCATCGGCGCGGGCGCGAGGATCGGCAGGAACGTGAGCTGATGACGGGCGCAGTTGCCATCGGTCGAAAGTACCTCTTCGACGAGGTTCACGCCCGCCACGTGGCGGCGCTGGGGCTGTCGCTGTTCGACCAACTGGGGCCGCTCCACGGCCTGGCCGTCGAGGATCGCAAAATCCTGCTGGCGGCGGCGATCCTCTGCAACATCGGCCAATTCGTGAGCTACAAGGGCCATCACAAGCACTCGCTGTATCTGATCTCCAACTCCGAGCTGCCGGGATTGAGTCAACGCGAGATGCAGATCGTGGCGAATGTGGCCCGTTATCACCGCAAGGCGCTCCCGGCGGCCCACCATCACTATTTCATGCTGCTGTCCGAGGAAGACAGAGACCGGGTGACTCGACTCGCAGCGATCCTTCGACTCGCCGACTCCCTCGATCGCGAGCACCGTCAGCAGATCAAGCACGTGACCGCAAGAGTGACGGACAAAGGGCTCTCGCTGTGGGTCGACGGCACAGCCGGTGCCCCGCTCGAGAGTCTGACGCTGCGCAGGAAATCCAACCTCTTCACCAAGGCGTTCGGGCTCGGCGTGAGCCTCCACTTTCTCGGCGAGGAGCAAGTCATCGAAAAGGCGTGAGACATGAGTGAGCACAGGACACGCTGTGGTTGGTGCGGGACCGATCCGTTGTACGTGGCCTACCACGACGACGAGTGGGGGGTGCCCGTACGCGACGATCGCACGCTCTTCGAGTTCCTGATCCTCGAGGGCGCGCAGGCCGGGCTCAGCTGGTCGACGATTCTCAAGAAACGCGACGGCTACCGGCGGGCCTTCGACGGCTTTGACCCCGAGCTGGTGGCTCGCTATGGTGCGCGCAAGGTGGCTTCCCTGCTTGCCGATCCCGGCATCGTTCGCAACCGGCTTAAAGTGGCCTCGGCGATCGACAACGCGCGTGCCTTCCTCGCGGTGCAACAGGAGAAGGGGAGTTTTGCGGAGTTCATCTGGTCGTTTGTCGACGGGCGACCGGTTCAGAACAGGTGGCGCTCGCTCGGCCAGCTCCCCGCCACGACCCCGCTCGCCGAGGCCATCTCCAAGGACCTCAAGAAAAGAGGGTTTCGCTTTGTCGGCCCGACCATCGTCTACGCCCACATGCAGGCGACAGGGATGGTGAACGATCATCTCGTCGGTTGCTTTCGGCACGCCGAGGTTGCCGACCTCCGTTAGAACGTTGAAACGTTAGAACGTGAAACTTTGCCACCCGCACGCCCCGAGGTAGCAGTGGGGAAGAGGGGGTGGTTGGTCTCCTCAGCGCCTTTTCACCTTTTCACCTCTGCCTGTTCCGGGTAGGTGGGTGAAACGTTCTAACGTTTGAACGTTCTAACGTTTAACGTTCAACAGGGTGGTCGGGTGGGAGATGTCCGAGCAAGATCATTTTGCGGATGAAGGCCTGCTCGCGACGGTCGGAAAGGACCTTCCATTCCGAGCGCAGCTCCTCCAGTTCCGCTTCGAGACGTACGCGACGATCGCGTTCGGCGCCCTCCACCTGCTTCTTCACCGCGATGGATCGCTCGCGCAGGCCCCGCATGGCGGCAAGCAGCGCCGCCTCCTCGTTGGAGATATAGATCTTCGGAGAGCACGCCGGCGTCTCGGCGTCGTTGTCTGATTCCTGGATCACGGGCAGGTGGCGGCCAGCGTTGCTCATTCGCAGAGTCTAATCTAGCCTGCATGAATGACGAAGGGCCTCAACCCGATTCCGGTAGACGGCGTGCGGTTTTCAGAGGACTGGGTGACGGTCGAGCCCGGAGTCCGACTTCGGGTCTTCAGCTGGCGCCCGGAGCGGGATGCCGGCGCCGACCCGATCTTCTTCGTGGCGGGTTGGGTGTCGCTGGTCAGCGGTTGGCAATCGCTGCTCGAGGAGCTGTTCACGAGCCGTCCCGTGTTCTACCTCGAAACCAGGGAAAAGCGATCGGCGGAGATCGACCGTGAACTGATGAAGCCGGCGAGCTTTTCGATTACCCGCCTGGCCGATGATTTGATCATCGCCGCAGCCGAGCTCGGCCTCGACGGCGAGCGGACGATTCTCTTTGGCAGCTCGATGGGCTCGAACGCGATCCTCGAGGCCCTCAAGGGGGGGCGGCTGCAGGCGAGGGCCGCTTTTCTGGTCGGACCCAACGCAGATTTCGGGTTTCCGTGGTGGGGCCGGCCATTGGTGCACCTTCCCTCATGGGTCTACACCGCGGCCAAGCCCTTCGTGCTGTGGTACCTGCGCAACTTCAGGGTCAACGCCCGCGAGGATCCCGATCAGATGGCCCGCTACGTGCGAACCGTCCGCGCCGCTGACCCACGCCGCATCATGTTGTCGGCACGGGCGGTGATCGACTACAACGCGCTCCCCGGTCTCGAGTCGATTTCGAGACCCGTGGCGGTGGCGTATGCCCGTTCGGATACTCTGCACGCGGAGCACGAGGTGCAGCGGATTGTCGGCGTCATGCCCCACGGCACGGCGGTGAGTTGCCCTTCCAATACCTACATGCATACTGCGGCGGTGGCCGGGGACCTCGAACGATTCCTCGCCGGTTCAGACGCAGGAATGGAGTCGAAATGAGTCGAGCCCGGGTTCCGCGGTGGTTGAAGATCGGCGGCATCGTGGTTGTCGTGATCCTGGTGTCGATTCTCGCCCTCCTCATCGGTCTCGGCTGGTACGTCAAGAATCAGATGCTCGATTCGGGTGGAAAGCTGCCGCCGTTGATGGCGGCCTACGATGTGCGTCATTACGACCTCGCGGTGCGGGTCGTTCCCGCCGAGCAGCGGATCGAAGGCCGCAACACGGTGACCCTCGAGGTGATCGCCGATCTCGAGACCTTCGCCATCAACCTCGATGACCGCCTCGCGGTCGCGTCGGTAACGGTCGACGACGTAGCCAGCCAGTTCCGCCACCGCAAGGGTGTGATCACAGCTGATCTGCCCACGCCGTGGACAGCCGGAGAGCGGCACGAGGTCAGTATCGTGTACGGCGGTGAGCCGAAGGTGGCGCTGCGGCCGCCCTGGATCGACGGGTTCGTGTGGTCGGAGACTCCGGCCGGCGAGCCATGGATCGGGGTCACTGGTCAGGGGGACGGCGGCGACAACTGGTGGCCGTGCAAGGACCACCCCTCCGACGAACCGGACGAGGGCATGGGGATCGCGCTGACCGTGCCGGTGGGGCTCGTCGGTCTCACGAACGGCCGCTTCCTGGGCGAGACCGACAATGACGACGGCACCGTCACCAGCCGCTGGCGGGTCGGCTACCCGATCAACAACTACCTGGTGACCGTCAACATCGCCCCCTACGTGGCGATCGAGGTGCCCTACCACGGTATCGACGGTACCCTCGACGAGACCCTGGTCTTCTGGTCGATTCCGGATTACGAGCGGTACGCGCGCACCATGTGGCAGCAGATGCCGCACATCCTCGAGGTCCTCGGCCGGCGATTCGGCGAGTACCCGTTTTTCAACGACAAGTTCGCGGTCGCGCACGCACCCTACTACGGCATGGAGCACCAGACGCTGGTCGCCTACGGGGCGCTCTTCACCGACAACAACTATGGTTTCGACGACCTTCTCCTGCACGAGGTGGCGCACGAGTGGTGGGGCAACAAGATCAGCGTCTCGGACTGGGCGGATTTCTGGATCCAGGAGGGCTTTGCCACCTATGCCGAGGCCCTGTACGTGTTCGACACCCTCGGAGAAGAGCGCTACCTCGACTACATGCGTCGTCTCGAGCAGCGGATCGACAACGGCGAGCCGATCGTCGATGGCAGGGATCTGACATCGGCCGAGGCCTACACCGGCGACATCTACTTCAAGGGCGCGTGGGTCCTCCACACGCTGCGCTGGCTGATCGGCGACGACGACTTCTTCACCGTCCTCTGGCGCTTTGCCAACGACCCCGAGTACGCCTACTCGCTGGTCTCGACCGCCGACTTCACGGGCCTGGTGGCCGAAGTCAGCGGTCTCGACCTGGGTTGGTTCTGGCAGCGATACGTGTACACGCGCCGAGCCGCCGAGCTGGCGGATGGATCGCCGTCCTGATGGCGGCGGTGAGCGGGTCGAGATCATTTGGGACGATCCTGCCTTCGAGCTGCCGCTGCCGATCCGGGTCGGCTCTGAGGACCTGCGTCTCGACATGCCCGGCGGCCGCGGGACGATCCTGGTCGAGACCGGCACCGAGGTCGAGGTCGACCCCGACGGCCGTGTTCTAAGCGAGCCACCGAAACGCTAGCCCGCATATCTCACCGGGTTTCGTCGCGAAGGCGGCGAGGCGCCGTGCCCAGTGAAGTTTTCGACTCGAGGGGCGCGGCATGTACTCAGCAGTACGTTGAGCACCGCGAGCGGAGAAAGCACCGCTGGGTGTGATGCATCGTCGGCCGCAGCAGATAGTTGGTGAGATATGCGGGCTCGTCAGTTCGTCCAGGCGTAGGTGTCCGCCGATTCGAAGCCGTCTCCAAAAATGAACGGTGAGATCTTGAGTGCCCGTTCGGGGCGGCTGAAGCCGTGGCACCAGGAGCAATCAAACTTTTTGTCCTTGACGTGTTTCTCGTGAATGTGCTCGAAGTTTTCCGACTCCTCGGGGCCGTGGCACTGAAAACATATGGTGCTCTCAGGCCCCCGCAGCCCGTATCCCATCTCGCCCTGAAGGTCGATGCGAGCGCCTGCCCCATGACAGTCATTGCAATCCAGCGCGGAACCCGCCGGTGACACTTCGTGATTCAGCATCTGGAAAGTGTCGGTCTCGACCCAGGAGTAGGCATCGGTTGCCGGGAGGCCCATGTTGACCAATCCCTGCTCAGTGGCCGCCGCCGCGTCACCGGTGGCAAAGAAGATCGCGGTATCGAGGGCGATCAACCGGCTGGTCGAGTTCGTAATAGGTTGCTCCGCGGTCTTGTATTTGAACGGGTAGAGACGGCTCTCGGGGTCGCTGATGTGTCCGACCGGGCGTGAGGTCGGATAGCGCCCGGTGGTAGGGTCAATCTCCGCCAACTCGTGCAGCAGATAGTTGCGGTTGCGGCGATTCCAAAACCGGTAGGCCGGTTCGATGCGGTTGGCCGTGTCGGCTACGGGGTGAAACGGCGGTTGGGTACTGTGGGTGGCGAGCCAGGTGCGGTGAGTCTCGGTCGCTTCGGGGGCGTCGCTGTCCGATGCGTCCTTGGCGTAGACCGGGATGTGGCAGGTCTGGCAGGCGACCCGTGCAATGTGGCGGTCGACCACGGACCATTCGTGGCCGTCGGTGGTCGCCATGATTGCGTGGCAATTTGTGCACTCGAGCACCGCGGCCGAGTCGGTGGGCCGCAAGTCCGAGCCGCGTCCCGCGACCCGGTGTTCCGAGAAGGTGTGGCAATTCTGGCAGCGGAGGTCGCCGCCGCTGGTGGCCATATGAACGTCGAAGCTCGCATCGGCGGTGGCGCCGTGGGCGAGGCTGAGGTCGCCGCGCTTGACGGCGTCGCCGCCGCCCGCTTTGGCGTGGCACTGGAGGCAGGTGGCGCGGGTGGGGGAGTGGACCGTTCTGACGGCTTCGTCCATCGAGATGCTCATGACGTCGGTGTCGGGCACGAAGGTGCCGGCGACCTTTTTCCGCCGGTACTCCTGCTGGTGGCAGAGGAGGCAATCGATATTCTCGAGCTGTTCGGAGGTTACACCCGCTTCGGGCAGCGCACCGAGACCGACGTGGCAGTTGCCACAGGTGTCCCAGTTGCCGAGGATATTGATGCAGTAGCTGTTGACCCCGCCTGCGATCTTCCCCTGGCTCTCGGGTCCGGTGGTCATCTGTGGGGCATCGCCCTGCCACTGGTACATGACCGAGCCGTGGACCTCCGTCGCCTCCTCGCCATGACACTCGAGACAGGTGCCCGGCCCGGACCATGTCAGACCGTCATGCTCATTCTCCGCGGCCGTGACCGCGGGGCCGCCCGCGACGAAAATCGTCGTCGCGATCGTGACGGATTTCCACATTCCACAACGGTGTCTCGTCATGCGAACCTCGCATTTTAGAATCTCACCGTTTTGTTATATGTCGAAATAGAAATACCAACAGTGATCGAGGTCACGTCACCGTCGTCTCATCCTCATGGGAGGGCGGGTGGAATTCCGAATTGCGAATTCCGAATTCCGAATTCCTAACTTGTCTCCGTGGCTTTCGCCCGGCGTGAAAAGACCACCACGAACACGCAGAGCGCGACCAGCGCGATCGTGCCGACGATCTCGCCCGGGATGCCCTCGAAGGCCCGATCCGACAGCAGGTGAATTGAGTTCTTGGCCTCGGTGGAGCCGGTCAGCTGTTTGACGACAGCGCTTGCGATGGCGTCGAAGGCGCCCATGATGGCGCCGCCCGCTATCAGACCTGAAGCCACCAGCACTCCGCGGTCGACTCGAGCCTTCGTGTCCTGCTTGGAGTCGCTGTCTTTCTTGCGACCGACAAACCACGCCAGAATGCCGCCGAGCAGGACCGGCGTGTTGAGCTCCATCGGCAGGTACATCCCGAGCGCGAAGGCCAGCGGCGGCACACCGGTCATTCGCAGGATCAGCGCCAGCAACACACCGAGGGCAAACAGGTACCACTGCAGCGGCGCGGTCTGGGCGCCGAAGATGCCGACCAGGATCTCCTTCATCGCCGATGCCTGCGGCGCGGGGATGGCGGCGGTGCCGAAGCCCTGGCCGGGGTCGGCCTGAGACATCACCCACATCATGATCCCGCAGAAGATGGCTGCAACCGCAGTACCGGCGAATTTGAGGCCGAGCTGCCGCGCGGGAGTGGCGCCGATCCAATACCCGACCTTGAGGTCCGAGGAAAGCGCGCCCGAAGCGGCGAGCGCGGTGCAGACGACGCCGCCGACCATCATGGTCACGAACATTCCGTTGCCGCCCGACAGCCCCATCTTGAGGAGCACAAAGCCGGTGACGATCAAGGTGAGCATTGTCATTCCCGAAACCGGGTTGGTGCCGACGATGGCGATCGCGCGCGCGGCGACCGGCGCGAAGAGGAAGGCGATAAACATGACCAGGGCGGTGGCGACGGCGGCGTAGACGAAGGATCCGCCGATCCCGATCCCGTAGGAGAAGAAGAGGAACCCCACGAGGGCGAAAACGACCAGTGCGACGATGGTGAAGCTGCCGGGCAACGAACGGTCGACCCGCGGCACCTCGGTGATGGTGCGCTCGTCCTGGTGGCTCATGCCGACGATGTTGGCGCCGATCGAACGGACCATGGAGGGCAGCGAACTGATGATGCCGAGGATGCCGGCGCCGGCGATGCCGCCGACTCCGATGATCCGCACGTAGGATCTGAAGACTTGGTCGATGCCCATCTCCGAGATCGGCACCGTGCCCGGGGGAAGGACGCCCGGGAGCGAAGGAGCCGATCGCGTGCACCAGCGGCACCAGCACGAAGTACGAGAGAAACGATCCGGCGCAGATGATGGCCGCGTAGCGGATGCCGACGATATAGCCGATGCCGATGATGGCGGCGTTGTTGAGGATGCGCAGGGTCATGAACTGGCGCTCGAGGACCTGCCCGAGGCCGATCGCCCGGAACGACAGCTGTTCGGCCCAGGCGTGAAAGGTCGTGGCGAGCCCGTCGTAGAGGGCGCCGAGGCCGGCCGCGAGGGCGAGGATCTTGGCCTGGCCGCCGACCTGCTCGCCGGACATCAGGATCTCGGTGGTGGCCGTTCCTTCGGGCCACGGCAGCTCGCCGTGGAGCTCGACCATGAAGTGGTAGCGCAGCGGGATGAGGAACAGGATGCCGAGACAGCCGCCGAGGAAGGAAACGATGATGACCTGGAGCACGGTCGGTTGGGCGACCCCCGAGCCCGCTTCGGCCGCCAGCATGTAGAGCGCCGGGATGGTGAAGACGGCGCCCGCCACGACGTGCGACGAGTTGGCGCCGATCGACTGCACGATGACGTTTTCGAGGATCGTGCTGCGCCGGGCGAAAAGCGGCGACAGCCCGATCGCGAGGATGGCGATCGGGATCGCCGCCTCGATGCCCTGGCCGACCCTGAGCGCGAGATAGGCGGCGGCCATCGAAAAGAGCGCGCAGAAAAGCAGGCCCATCGTCACCGACCGCGCCGTCACCTCGTTGACGCCGGTCTCGTCCGGCACCACCGGAACATAGGTCTCGCCCGG
Source organism: Candidatus Sulfomarinibacteraceae bacterium (assembly GCA_963733915.1). Classification (GTDB taxonomy): domain Bacteria; phylum Acidobacteriota; class Thermoanaerobaculia; order Thermoanaerobaculales; family Sulfomarinibacteraceae; genus Sulfomarinibacter. The sequence goes on along the minus strand of CAVTEP010000009.1, from coordinate 25,606 downwards.
CTCCAGCGGACGCCGCGCGTTCTCCGGCAGGCCTTTGATCGTGGTCGGCTGGCTGTGCTCCATGGACTCACCTCACTGGGGTTTTTCGGACGCCACAGTGTACACGGGCCTCCGTCCCGCGTCCGAGTCCGCATCCGTCCCGTGAAAGGGTTTTCGGGTGACGAAACCCGGAGCGATAATTGTCCCTGCGGTCCGCCGCTGCGCCTCCCACCAGCCAGGGATCGAGGTTGGGGGCGAATCCGCTGCCGTGCTGCACCGCGCGCGCGTCGGCGTCGTCTGAAAGGCACGGAAGTGCAGATGACTGGAGCAGACGCTCGGGGTGCTAGAATATCGACCGACTGGTATCTGACCCAAAGCACAACGCAGCCGTTGGCGGTTCGCCAAACTTGATCATGGTTTTCGACCTTTTTGTCCGCATATCACGTGGTCATGCGGCCAATTGCCGGAGGTGAAATGGAATTGCGCGAACGGATTCTCAATGTTCTTCTTTGGTACTCGATATTCGCCTGGGGCACGTGGTTTGGCGGCACCCTTTATCAAATGTTGGTTGTTGTTCCGATGTGGAGTTCATCACCGCCGGAATCTGTGCGCGCTTTCTTTCTCGGGACTCAATACAACCAGACGATCTTTCATTTCTTTGGTCCTCCCTTCATGGCTGCGCGCGTGATTCCGATCATTGTTGCGCTGGCGCTGGCATGGCATCTGCCCAGGCACCGGGCTGCAATTGGTGTCGCGGTTGTCTGCCTCCTTGCGGCCGTCGCTTTTACATTTGCGTTTATCTACCCGATCAACGCTGTGTTGTTTGCACAGGCAGGAGGTGATCTCCCCGCGGCCGATATCGCCGCGCTGGTGCGCACTTGGATATGGGCTGATCGCATCCGCTTCGTTGTCGGGGTCGTTGCATTTGTCGCCTTGCTGCGAGCTTTTCGCATGCCGCTGCCACCGCACATCCGTGCAAGGTCAGCCGATTCCGACCATTCAACATAGAGATCATCGTCAAGGGTTATGGGAGCCTCTACGAAAGAGCGGTCCATCCGATCGAGCTCGTGCGAAAACCTACCGACGTTCTTGGGTTCGGCTCATCCGGAATTGCGTGAGATCGAGGTATAGGAGTTCGCATCAGCCCGGGCAGCGACCGGTGCAGCGACCGACGAAGAGGTCGCACGGGTCGTGAGGACGGTCGCTGTGGACGGCCCCTCGCGTCTCCGGCCGCTGCCGCTGTCCCTGACCACCATTTCAACGGATAGGACCAACGGTGTCGGGGACGGGTGGGTGGAAAATCCGAAATCCAAAATCCGAAATCCGAAATATGCAATGGTCCCCTTTTCCCCTTTTCCCCTTTCCCCTTTTCCCCTCTGCCTCCCCAGGAGGGACCGCCGGAACGTTCTAACGTTCCAACGACCGGATCCACCCCCGGGCCGATGTGCAGTCGCTGGGCGATCTCGGCCCACAGCGATGCGAAGGCCTTTGCCGCCGGCTGGGACGGCAGAGTGGCTGCGACCGGGGCGCGGCTCAGACCCATCCGTTCGACGACACTCGCTGAAGGGATCGTGGTACGGAGAAAACCGTCGTCGGCGAGGCACAAATCGCAGGTGTCGAGGTGCATCCGCTTGCGCCGGTCGACCATCGACAGAAACGGCAGCAGGAGAGGCTCGTGTTTTCCGGTCGAGTGCGCGAAGTCCCGGACCTGATCGAGGGTGCGCATCGAAAGGGTGGTTGGTATCACCGGAACCAGCACGGCCTCAGAGGCCCGCAGAACGGCCTCGGAGACCAGCGACACGCTCGGCGGGCAGTCGATGAGGACGAGGTCGAAGTCATCGGCCAGGGGATCGAGCATGCGCAGCAGACGTTTCCGCGGTTTCTTGCCCGCATCGAGCTCGAGATCCAGGTGGCGGTACGAGAAATCCGCAGGAATAAGGGAGAGGTTGTCGAACTCGCTCGGCTGGATCAGCGCCGCCAGATCGATCGATGGATCGATGACCGACCGCACACCCTTGGGGAGGTGCGGCGGGATCCGAAGGTAGAAGCTGGTCGCGCCCTGTGGGTCGAGGTCCCACAGGAGGGTCCGGGTGCCTCCGATAGCGGCCGCGTGGGCCAGGTTGACCGCGGCGGCGGTCTTGCCGACGCCTCCCTTGATGGTCCAGACGGCAATCGTGTACACGGTCTCAGCTTCCTCCAAAGGTCGATCGATACAGCTCGCGACTCTCATCGCTCGCGAATTCAGTGAATCTTCTGGCGAACTGACGCCGGTATGCCTGCTGCCGCTGGTCCATGGCGGCTGCAAGCCGGCCCATGGCGAGCACGGTCGACGCCGGCGCTTCGCCGGCCGCCGTCAGCTGGTCGGCGAACTCGCCCAGCCGCCGTTGCTGGACCGCCATGTCGTTGAATCCGCCGAGGATGTCCTGCAGCAGCTTGAGCTCCTTGACGAGACGGGCGATCGTCTTCTTTTCGAAGAGCGAGTCGAAAAACTCGAGCAGGTAGCGGAGCTTCTTGGCGTCGATGCGAAGCTTGTGCAGCTCCGCGGCCGGGGAATCCCCGGCCAAGCTCGAACCGCGTTTGACCGTTCTCTTGTAGGCCTTGAGTATCCGTTTCGCCGCCAGCTCACCGATCGGCTCGCCGGCCGCCGGAAGCTCCAGCCCGTCAGCCGAAGAGGGCGCGAGGAGCTCTGCCCAATCGTCGAGGAGCCGGCTGCACCGGGCCGACCTGAGGGCTCTGCAGACCCGGCGATGCTCGCGACGGCGGGTCGAATCGAGGTGCCGCTGGAGCGGGTCGAGCTCGCCGGCGAGATCGCCGAGCTGTCGTCGGAAATCCTCCATTTCGAGCAGAAACACGTCGAGGTCACGGCAAGGACCGGTCACGGCGGCAAGCCACTTGAACTCATCTGAGATAAGGGCGGCTGTCTCCCGCGGCAGGACCCCTTTGATCTGCGCCAGGGCGGCGCGGCCACGGCGTGTGGCGACCCGCAGGTCGTGCAGGAACTCGGTATCGAGGTCGGCGAGGACGCCTTCGATATTGGCGCGAAAGACCTCGAGCAGCGATCCCAGGATCACTCTCAAAGCCTTGCCCGCAGGCCGTCCGGCCGTGAGCCGTAGCTGCGGTCTGGATCGGTAGTCGCCGGGTCGCCGCCCACGCGCGGCGGTGGTCAGCCCGAGGTCATCGTCCACGGTGGTTTTCACTGTGCCGGCCTCGCGCAACACGGCCAGGGCCCGCTTTCCGGTCTTCTCGTGGCCCGCGGCCGGGCTCAATGAAAGGCGGAGGTGCGCGGCGCCAATCGGCGTGCCGGCTGCGTCGAGCGGGCGGATGCGTTCGAAGACGAGCCGCACAGCGGTGTCGCCGCGCCCGTCCGCGATCCGCGCCGTGATGCGTTCGACCCGGCACTCGCCCACCGGCGTCAGCGCCCGCACGCCGACGATCGGCTCCAGGGCCGAACGCAGGAATCCGTCGGGGAGTTGGCGGACGAAACGGATGTCGCCACCAACCGGCATGGCGTACGGGGGATCGAAGCGCGGTCTCCAGCGTAAGGATTTTCGCGCGCCCGTGGTCTCAATGCTGAGCCGCGATCCGTCACGCCACAGCCGCCAGTCGAAGGTGTCGAGGTGGGTGACCAGGAGCTGGGACCTGGGGTCGACCTGCAAGCTCTCTCCGAAAGACCCGTGGAGCGTGTCCAGGATCGTTTCGTCTGCGGCGAAAACTGCGTCGTGCGTCATGGAGCTGCGATGAGAGAGGCAAGACGGTATCCGCCGCGCTCCGCGCACGGCAGGTCCTTCGAACGGCGGGCGATCCACATCACCCGGGACCTACTTCTTTTTGCCTTTCTTCTTGCCTTTCTTCCCGTCTTTCTTCTTCCCGCCCTTCTGTTTCTTCTTTTTTCCCTTGCTCTTCGGGGATTCGTTCCTGGCTTTGGTCTTGGCCTTGTCCTTTTTGCGCTTTTTGTCTTTCTTGTGCTTCTTCTTTTTCTTCTTCTTCGGTTTTGTCCCAGCCCCGTCCTCATCCGTCGCACCTGCACTCGCCGCAGCGGGTCTCTTTATTGCCGGGGTCACCGGCTTGGGCGGCGACACAGTCTTCGGTTTTGGCGCCGCGGCCCGCTTTGCCGGGCCACCGAGCAGCTCGATTGCCGCAGTCCTGGCGATTCTGGCGCGGACCGGGCCAAACCCGGGGACGGCGGCAATATCGTCGAGCGGCGCCTCGGCCAGCGCGGCCACCGTACGGATCCCGTTTCGGGCGAGAAGGCCCGCTGTCGCTTTGCCGATGCCGGGTACGTCGGTCAACTTGGGTCGTGCCATGGTGTCTCCTTTCAACCTCGGGAGTCGGATGCCACGAGGTGATACACGAGAACTCTACACAATCTTCAGCCAAAGCGGGTTTTCATCACTGACAGTCGGCCCGGGCTCTCATATAATCGGGGACCAGTCTTTGGAGAATTGGGAGCAGAGAACAGTGGTTGCCGCGGCCAAAACGAATGATCAAATGACGGCGGAATCGCCGGCCGCTTTCATCAACCGCGAGCTGAGCTGGCTCCGTTTTGCGAGCAGGGTCCTCGAAATGGCCGAAGACCCGGCCGTACCGCTGCTCGAACGGGTCAAGTACGCGGGCATCCTCGGCATGCTCCACGACGAATTCTTCATGAAGCGGATCGCGGGTCTCAAGCGACAGGTGCGGGCTGGCGTGAACAAGTTGTCGCTCGACGGGCTCACCCCGCTCGAGGAGCTCGAAGCCTGCCGGGTTGAAATCCTCGCGCAGAGCAAACGGCTGGCGCTGCTCTTCGAAAAGAAGCTCAGGCCGGCCCTCGATGGGGCCGGGATCGGCATCAGGGGCTGGAGCGAGCTCGACGACCACCACCGCGCGGACCTGTCGAACTACTTCGAGCGGTCCGTGCTGCCGATCCTGACCCCGCTCGCGGTCGATGCCGAACACCCGTTTCCATTTATCAGCGGGCTCGGGATCAACCTCGCCGTGACGCTGGGGGATAAGAAGAAGAAGAAGAAGGGGTTCGTCCGTCTCAAGGTGCCCACGAACCGCAACCGCTGGGTGCCGCTCAGCGACGGCTCGGGTTTCGTTCCACTCGAGGAAATCATCGCTGCGAACCTCGGTCGACTCTTCCCGAAGACTGAGATCACCTCGCACCCCTTCCGCGTGACCCGCGCCGCCTATGGCGCGGATCCATCAGGACCCGCTGGATCGCCGGACCGCTCAAACCTCGAGCCGGGGAGCATCATCCGCCAGGTCACCGACGAGCTCAAAGCGCGCCGCTTCGCGGGCGAGGTACGGTTGCAGGTCGCCCGCGGCACGCCGAAGAAGATGCGGCAGTGGCTTGCCAAGCAGCTCAAGCTCGAAGATATCGACGTCTACGTCACCGAACCGTTCCTGGCGGTCGTCGATCTCATGCACTTTGCGCCCGACGGGCATGCCGGGCTCCGGTTTCCGGCTCACACGCCGATCACCCATCACCGGCTCCGTAACCTCCAGACCGGGAATCCCGGCGCCATTTTTGACGAGCTGCGGCTGGGGGACATTCTTCTCCACCACCCCTATCACAGCTTCGACACCTCGGTCCTGCAGTTTCTGCAGTCGGCGGCGGTGGACGAGCGGGTGCTGGCGATCAAGCTGACGATCTACCGCACCTCCTCAGATTCGCCGATCGTGCTGGCGCTGACCGAGGCTGCGCGGAGGGGCAAGCAGGTGGCGGTGCTGGTGGAGATCACGGCCCGCTTCGACGAGGCGCCGAACATCGCCTGGGGAAAAATGCTGGAACAGGAGGGGGCCCACGTATCTTACGGAGTCGAACAGCTCAAAACCCACGTCAAGCTGGCCATGGTGGTGCGTGAGGAAGCGGACGGCTTGCGCCGATACGTTCACGTCGGGACCGGCAACTACCACAGCCGAACCGCGCGGCTGTACGAGGACCTCGGGATCCTGAGCTGCGATCCGGTTTTGAGCGCCGACGTCGCCGCCGTCTTCAACGAGCTCACCAGCTCATCCGCCAACGACGGCTATCGAAAACTGGTGGTCGCCCCCTTGCACATGCGGGCGCGCTTTGTCGAGCTCATCCGACGCGAGGCGGAGCATGCCCGGAGCGGCGAGCCATCGGGCATTCGAGCCAAGATGAACCAGCTCCAGGATGTCGAGATCATCCGCGAGCTGTACCGCGCGAGCCAGGCTGGGGTGCCGATCAGCCTCAACGTGCGCGGTCTGTGCAGTCTGCGGCCCGGGATCCCCGGCCTGTCCGAGAACATTCGCGTGTTCAGCGTGCTGGGCCGCTTCCTCGAGCACGGTCGAATCTACGGCTTCGAAAACCTGGGTTCGCCCGAGTACCTCATCGGGTCGGCCGACTGGATGAAACGCAACCTCGATCGCCGGATGGAGACCATTACACCGGTGAGCGATCCCAGGCTGGTCGCCGAGATCGAAGAGATCCTGACGGTCGCCGAAAACGACAACCAATCGGCGTGGGACCTGCGTCCGGACGGCACCTATGTGCGCAGGCGTCCGAAGAAGGGCGAAGATCCGCGACCCTCACAACAGGTATTTATCGATCTCGTGAGGTAGGATCGATCTGTGGGAAAGTCTGCCAACGACTACTTGATTCACGCCATGGGACTCGGTGGCCGTGCGCGGGCGGTGGTCGCGGTGACCACTGAATCCGTGGAGGAGCTGCGTCGGCTGCACGACCCTTCCCCCGAAGTGACGGCAGCCGTCGGCCGCCTGGCGACCGGTGCGCTGCTGCTGGCCTCGACGTTGGAAAAGATCACCAGCCGGGAACCGATGCTGACGGTCGAGGTGGACGGTGGTGGACCGGCGGGGCGCCTGGTGGCGACCGCGTCGCCCGCGGGATGGGTGCGGGCCATGGCCGCGAACCCGCACGCTACCGGTGCCCGCCGCGGCGACGGCAAGCTCGACGTTGCGGGGGTGGTCGGCACATCCGGACAGCTGGTCGTCACCCGTGATCCGGGGAACGGCGAGCCCTACCGTGGTGTCGTCGAGCTGGTATCCGGCGAGCTCGCAAAGGACCTCGCCTACTACTTGTCGGAGTCGGAGCAGTCGCCGGCCGCGGTGGTGCTCGGGGTGAAGTGCCTGCGCGAGGGCCGGGTGGCGAGCGCCGGAGGTCTCCTCGTGCAGCTGCTGCCCGGCGTCAGCGACGCCGAAGCGCTGGCCCTCACCGACAACATCCGTGAACTGGGCGCCGTGTCGTCGCGGCTGGCGTCCGGCGAAGGACCGCGCGAGTGGCTGGCTTCGATTTTTCCCGATGGCTGTTCGCTCCTCGGCGAGGTTCCGGCGCGCTTCTTCTGCGGGTGCTCGATGGAGCGGGTCGAACGGGCCCTCAAGCTGCTCGGGTCGGCGGAGATTCGCGCCGTGCTGAAAGAAGGACGCGACGGCGGTTCGGACGTCGTCTGCGGATTCTGCCGGATGGCCTACACTCTTCAACCAAAGCGGCTGCGCGCCCTGATCACCGAGGTGGAAACCGAACGAACCGAATTAGGAATGAGGCATTAGGAAGAGTCAGGAACGAGAAATGAGGAATGAGGAATTAGGAATGAGGAATTAGGAATGCCGCCCACCTCCCCGGGGCATCAACAGAGAGTGGGAGGGTGGAGGGGAATTCCTCATTCCTCATTCCTCATTCCTAATTCACTCACGCGACCTTGGTATCGGTTTTCTTCTCCGGTTTCGAGTCGGCCTTCTTTTCAGGTTTCGCGTCGGCCTTTTTGTCGGTCTTCGCATCGGTTTTCTTGTCGGTGGATGGTCGGCGGCGGACGGTGACGAGGTTTCGGCGTCGGCGGTCTGTGAGCCTTTTCCGCTTCCGTAATCGTTGATGTACCACCCGCTGCCCTTGAACTGGAGGGCCGGAGCGCCGATCAGACGCCGCGCGACTCCCCCGCACTCGGGGCACGAACGGTCGGTGGGCTCGGACGCCTTTTCGAGCCGTTCAAAACGGGCGTCACATTTCCGGCAGCGATACTCGTACAGGGGCATGCGGTTCTCCTCGAGCGATCGGAATACCGATCAACGAGCGGGTATTCTCATATTTGAGTGTCGGGCTGTCAATGGTGTTGACTCTTTGAGGCTGTCGATCCGGTGCCACCCGGCACATCTGCTACATTCAAACGTCGTCTGGTCCCCGACATTCCCCGATCGACCCGACCCAAGGTCCCGGTGAGCACAAAGGAGACGGTCATGAAAAAACTGGTCGCACTTGCAGTCATGTGGATGGTGGTGACGGTAGGATGCTCGAGCTCGGGTTCGAGCACGAGCGATGTCGACGCGTGGGAGAAAGAGGTGAGGATTTACGAACCGGGTCAGGTCCCCAATCGCCAGTACGAGGAGTTGGGCGGCCTTCTCGAGGCCAGGGTGCCGCTCATGGGGTCGACCGGCACCGTGGAGCAGGCCGTCGATACCGCCAAGAAGAGACTGCGGCGGGATGCCGCGGCGCTTGACGCCGATGCGGTCGTGATCATCGAGTGTGGGCGGCATGTTCGCCCTTTGGAGGAAATGCGGGTGCCGAGTACCGGGCCCGAGGTCGTCTGCCACGGCGCAGCCATCCGCTGGCTGAGCAATTGACGATCGCCGCTCGACGGATTCCGAGTTCTGATTTGATGGTTGTATGATATTGCCTGCCGTGACGAAGCCTGGAATTCAGATACCGCCCATGATCGTGCACGTGGTGACCACGGACGGATCGCCGTTCGACCACGCGCTCGACGGTGAGTCGTTTGTCATCGGCCGGTCGTCCAAGGCCGATTTGACGGTTCCCGACCGGTCGATGTCACGGATGCACGCCCGTCTGTACCTCGACAATGGGGCCTGGTATGTCGAGGACCTGGGCTCGCGCAACGGAATACTTCTCGGCGGGCATCCGGTCAACGATCCGGCAAAACTCGGTCACGGATCGATCATGCAGATTGGCAGCACAACGGTGACCCTGCGTGAGGCGACGCGACCGGTACCCAGCTCGAGCCACTCCGTCACCAGTCACGACAGCCACACGATCTTCCGGTCCGCGGTCGAGCTGTTGCGGGAGCCGGAGGAGATTCGAACCGACTCGGTCACCCCGACCGGCGAGGGTCTGCGCCGTTACGCCGATCGCCTCCGACTGCTGACCGAGGTCAACCTGGCCCTCGACCGGGCGATGTCGCTGGGCGACCTTCTCGATTTGATCCTGGACCGTGCATTCGAGCACTTCCGCCCGGAGGACGCGGCGATCTACCTCCTCAACGACAAGGGGGGCTACGATCGCGCGGCCAGCCGGTCGACGGGCAAGGGCGACCCCGAGATCCTGTTCTCCACCAACTTGATGAGGCAGGTGGTGGAAGATGGGCAGGCGGCGCTGGTGCTGGACGCGCAGACCGACGAGCGCTTCAACGAGGCCATGAGCCTGCTCGACGCCGGCGTGCGGTCGCTGGTGGCCGCGCCACTCCTCGATCCCGACGGAGCGCTCGGGCTGATCGTTCTCGGGTCGCGTCTGACCGTCCGCCAGTTCGAAGAGGCGGACATGGAGCTGCTGGCGTCGCTGGCGTCGGTGGCGGCGATGCGCATCCGCAACGTCCATCTCGCCGAGGAGGCCGCGGAGCGGCGGCGCCTCGAACAGGAGGTGGCGCTGGCGCGTGAGATCCAGGTCGGCCTGCTTCCGGACTCGCTGCCGGAGGTGGACGGGTGGGACATCGCCGCGGGGAACATCCCATCGCGGGGGGTCTCCGGCGACTTCTTCAAGGTCGAGTTGCGGCACGACGGCAGCGAAATCGTGCTGATGCTCTCGGACGTGTCGGGCAAGGGCATCGCGGCATCGCTGCTGACCGCCTCGTTGGAGGCGCTGGCCGCGGGTCCGATCCACGACGGCGTGGCGGTGGAGGACATCTTCCGATCGGTGTCCCACCTGCTCTTCGAGCGCACACCGCCGGAGAAGTATGCGACCTCGTTTCTGGCGACGGTGGAGCCCGGAATCAGGTCTGTTGCGCTACTGCAACGCCGGCCACAACCCGGGGCTGCTGTTGCGCGCCGACGGCGAGACCGAGTGGCTCGAGTCGACCGGCATGCCGCTCGGAATCCTCCCCGAGGGCGTGTTTACCGCCGGCGAACGAAATCTCGAGGTCGGCGACACTCTCGTGCTCTACACCGACGGGATCACGGAGCCCGAGAACCCCGAGGAGGAGGAGTACGGTGGCGACCGCCTGCGCGAGGTGTGCGTCAAAAACCGCCACGAACCCGTCGCGGAGCTCCTGTCCTCCATCGAGGAGGATCTCTACCACTTCGTCCGCGGCGTACCGTTTCCCGATGACCGGACCTTGCTAGCGATCCGACGCCTCGAAGACTGAGTATCCCTCTACCCGACCTGCAGTCTTCAAGAAAATGTTTCATATGTGAAATGCGGCTGCGTCTCAAGTGCGTTATAGTGTTCGTCGTCCATTCATCGTGACGAACAGACGAATCACGACCGGATCCGGGCCATGAGCGAGGCGTCGAGGAGAGCGACTGCAATCCGCGGCGAGCCGGTCGGGAGAGCACATTGCGCAATCGGGGGAGCTGCAGATGATCGGTAGGACGCTTTCGCACTTCCGGATCACCGACAAGCTCGGTGAGGGCGGGATGGGAGAGGTGTGGCTGGCGCGCGACACTCGCCTCGGCCGGACGGTCGCGCTCAAGACCCTGCCACCGGCGCGGGCCGAGAGCGAGGACCGCCGTCGCCGCTTCGAAGACGAAGCCCGCGCTGCATCGGCCCTCAACCACCCGGGGATCGCCCACATTTACGACATCGGTGAGGCCGACGGCGTTCATTTCATCGCGATGGAGCACGTCGTCGGCGAGAACCTCGGCCACCGGATGGAACGCCAGCCGTCGACGACATCCGAGATCGTTGGTTTCGGCGCACAGCTCGCAGACGCCCTGGCCGCCGCCCACGACCACGGCGTCACCCACCGCGACATCAAGCCCTCCAACCTGATGGTCACTCCCGAGGGTCGTCTCAAGATCCTCGATTTCGGTCTCGCCAAACTCCAACCGACGGTCGGGGGAGATGCAGAAGGCACCGCAGCGACCATGACGCAGCCCGGGGTTGTCATGGGTACGGTTCAGTACATGAGCCCCGAGCAGGCCCTCGGCAAGAATGCCGACCACCGCAGCGATCTGTTTTCCACCGGAGTGGTTCTGTATCAAATGGCTACCGGCCGTTTGCCCTTTCAGGGATCGACACCCACCGAGACCATCACCGAGATCGTGCGCTCGGAACCGACGCCGGTCTCCGAGCTGAGCCCGGTATCGCCGCCCGAGTTGGAGCGCATCATCCGCAAGATGCATGGAGAAGGACCCGGCCGGCGGTATCCAGAGCGCCCGTGAGCTCGCGGTGGATCTCAACAACCTCAAGCGCGACACCGATTCCGGTGCGGCCGTGGTGATCGGACAGGTTCGCGCGTCGAAACCGTGGGTGAGGTACGGCCTGATCGGCGCCGCGGCTCTCATCCTGGCCGCAGCCCTCTTCGTTGGCGGCAATGTGATGACTTCGCGTGGCGATGCCATCGGGTCGATCGCCGTGCTGCCCTTCGAGAACGGCACCGGAGACACCGAGTCCGACTACCTCTGTGACGGGCTGACCGAAGGCCTGATCAACACCCTGGCCCAGATACCGGAGCTCAAGGTGATCTCCCGCCGCTCCGCCTACGCCTTCAAGGACAGCGAGGAGGATCCGCAGGCGATCGGGCGCAAGCTCGGCGTCCAGGCGCTATTGATGGGTCGTCTGGTCCAGCGCGGCGCCCAGCTCGCGGTGAGCGCCGAGTTGGTCGATGTGAACGACAACCACCAGCTGTGGGGCGGCCGCTTCGACCGTGACCAGGCCGATGTCCTGGCCATCGAGAAGGAGCTCACGGACACCATTGCGCAGACCCTCAGGATCGAGTTGTCTCCCGACACGGCAAAAAGCCTTGAGCGCAGGTACGCCGTCGACCCCGAGGCCCACCGCCTCTATCTCCAGGGGCGAGGGTTCACTATCGGCTCGGCGAGGGAGATGCATAAGGCGGTCGAGGCACTTCCAACAGGCCATCGCCCTGGACCCCGGCTACGCGGAACCCTATGCGGGTCTCGCCGACGCCTTTATGACCCAGGCTCTCCACGGCGTCATGGAACGCGAGGAGGCCCTCGAGCTGTCGAAGGCGGCCGTGGATCACGCGTTGGCCATCGATGGAAGCCTGGCCGAGGCGCTCGCCGCATCGGCCGAAAGGAAGTACCTCTTCGAGTGGAACTGGGTGGGCGCCGACAACGACCTCAAGCGAGCCGTCGAGCTCAACCCGGGCAGCGATTTCGCCCGCGCGTCCTACGCCTATTATCTGTCGGCTGTCGGGCGCTTCGACGAGGCGATCGAGCAGGCGACGGCGGCGAAGGAACTCGATCCCCTGTCGCCGTCCGCCTTCCACCTGGTGGCCTTTTCGCTGATGGGCAAGCGCGAGTACGACCGGGCGGCGGCGGAGTTCCGCGCCGCACTGGATCTCAACCCAAACTGGACCTGGGGCTATATCAAGCTCGCCAAGACCTACGCCGACAACAGCCAGTGTGAGGAGGCGTTGGCGACCGCCGAAGACGCCGAGGCCCAGCTTCACGGCGGCGACACCCCGCTCGCGCGCTCGTGGGTGGGCTACACCTACGGCAGGTGCGGCGATACGGAACGCGCCGAGGCGGCGCTGCAGACGCTCGACGAATTTGCCAGGGACACGGAGGTCGATCCCTTCGCCTACGGGATCATCTACGCCGGGCTCGGCGACACCGATCGCCTGCTCGACGAGATCGAACGCGCGGTTGACGCCCACACCGTTCTGGCGGTTTTCATGCCGGGTGTGCCGACCTATTACATGCCGGGGCACGAGGATGACCCACGGTTCCAGACCCTCATGGAACGCGTCGGATTCAACACCACATATCTGCACTGAGGAGTCACTGCATGAGCATCGAACCGGGAATGAGCCTTTCCAACTACCGCGTGGTCGATGCCCTCGGCGTCGGCGGGATGGGCGAGGTGTGGCGCGCCGAAGACCAAAAGCTGGGGCGGCAGGTGGCACTCAAGGTGCTGCCGGATGAGTTCGCCAAAGACCCTGACCGGATGGCGCGCTTCGAGCGCGAGGCCAAGGTGCTGGCGAGCCTCAACCACCCCAACATCGCCCACCTCTACGGGTTGGAAACGGTGACAACGGCACCCACCCGCCCGGCAGCCGGGACGGCTGCCCCACAAGGGACCCAGGCTGATGAGGAAGGGTTTGTGGGGCACGCGTCCCGCGTGCCGGGTGGGTTGGGTGGGGACTCAAAACTCAAAACTCAAAACTCAGAACTTCCCGCGGAAGCGGGCGTGACGACCTTCCTGGTGATGGAACTCGTGGAGGGCGAGGACCTTTCTGAACGGATCAAGCGTGGACCGATTCCGATAGAAGAAGCGACCGCGATCGCGCTGCAGATCGCGGAGGCTTTGGAGGCGGCGCACGAGCAGGGCATCGTCCACCGTGACCTCAAACCCGCCAACATCAAGCTCCGCCCCGATGGAACGGTCAAGGTGCTCGACTTCGGGCTCGCCAAGGCGTGGGACGCCGACACCTCGGGGGTGAATCTCTCCATGTCGCCGACCCTGACGGCGCACGCCACCGCGGCGGGCATCATCCTCGGCACCGCCGCCTACATGTCGCCCGAACAGGCGGCGGGGATCGCGGCCGATCGCCGCGCCGACATCTGGTCATTCGGTGTCGTGTTCTGGGAGATGCTGACCGGTCACAAGCTCTTCGAGGGCGAGACCGTCTCGCACGTTCTGGCGTCGGTGCTCAAGGACGAGGTCGATCTCGAGGCCCTTCCCGATGACTCCCCGGTCCGTGTTCGCGAACTCATCGCCCGTTGCCTGAAGAAGAAACCGAAACAGAGGCTGCAGGCGATCGGCGATGCGCGCATTCTGCTTGAGGAGTACCGCGCCGACCCCGAGGCGTTCGATCGACCAACCTCGGGCGCAATCGTGGATGTTACCCCGCAGCCGACCTGGAAGAAGGCGCTGCCGTGGGCCCTGGCGCTGACGGCCGCGGTCGCCGCTTTGCTGCTCGGTCTTGGCTCGCTGTCGAAGGGCAATGATGCCGGAACCGCTATCCGTTTCCAGGTGCCGCCACCCGAGGGTCGCGGCTACCAGCTCGACACGTACCGACCCGGGCCGGTGGTGGTGTCGCCCGATGGACAGTCACTCGCCTTTGCCGCCTGGGACGCCGATGGCCAGGTCCGGATCTTCGTGCGCGAGCTCGACGAGGTCCGGCCCCGCGTTCTGGCCGGGACCGAAAACGCTCAGTACCCCTTCTGGTCACCGGACTCCAAGAACCTCGGCTTCTTCGCCGACGGCAAGCTCAAAAAGGTCAGTGCGGCCGGGGGGCAGCCGCTGACGCTGTGCGATGCCCCCGACGGCAAGGGCGGGAGCTGGAGCGCTGGAGGCGTGATTCTCTTTGCACCCGAAGCCGACAAACCGATCCAGCGCGTCTCACAGCTCGGCGGCGAACCGGTTGACGTGACGAACTTCGATCAAGAGCGCGGCGACGACTCCCACCGCCACCCGCGCTTTCTTCCCGACGGGAAGCACTTTCTCTACCTCGCGAGGTTTCCGTCCGGGGCGCAGGAAGGGGAGGCGGTTGTCGCTGCGTCCCTCGATGGCGGCGAGGAAAAAACCATTGTCCGTTCGCCCGCGGCCGCGGAGTACGCCTCGGGGCATCTCCTCTTTCTCCGCGAACAGACATTGATGGCTCAGCCTTTCGACTCGGATGCTCTCGAGCTATCGGGCGAGCCCTTTCCCATCGCCGATACCGTTGTGCTGATCTCTACTGGGACTGCGCAGGCGGTCTTTTCGGCTTCGCAGACGGGTGTCCTTGCGTTCCAGGGTGGCACTCTGTCGGCGGACCTCGTCTTGCGTTGGCGGGGACGGGACGGTTCGATACAGGAGACCATTGGCGAGCCCGCTCGATTCACCGACAATCTGCGCTTGTCGCCGGCCGAGGACACTGCCATGGTCCACATTGAGGCGGACGAGGGCGACAACCGAGATCTCTGGGTGGTCGAGATCGATCGCAAGCTGAGGACGCGCTTCACCTTCAACCCCGACGGAGACGACGCTCCGGTCTTCTCGCCCGATGGAGAGAATGTCATGTGGGGGCTGACCGACGGCAAGGAGCGGTTCGCACTACAACGCAAGGCGGTCGGCGGTTCCGGAGATGGCGAGATTTTGGCCGAGTTTGACAAGGAAACGTGGCCGCTGTCCTGGCACCCCTCAGGCGAGGTCCTCCTCATGGCGAGGCAGGTGTCGGAGTCTCCCAACAACATCGATCTCCTGACATGGCCGATCGGCGAGGGTGGTGAGCCGCAGCCGTGGTTGGAGAGCGAATTCATCGAGTACGACGGCCGCTTCTCCCCAGACGGTCGCTGGGTGGCGTACGGCTCCAACGAGTCGGGTGAGTGGGAGGTCTACGTGGTGCCCTTCCCCGGACCGGGCCGCAAATGGCAAGTTTCGGTGGCTGGTGGAGGTTACCCCAATTGGCGTCGGGATGGTGCCGAGATCCTCTATATCAATACCGCAGGCGATATGATGGGGGTCGCGGTCGAAGAGCGGGGGGCCGGGCTTGCCTTCGGGCAGCCGCAGGCCCTGTTCCGACACAGGTTCACCTCAAACGGGCCGGGCTTCGACGTCACCGCGGACGGGCAACGCTTCCTGGTTGTCGAAGCAGCCGAAAACGCACCACCTGAACCGGTCACCGTGGTCGTCAACTGGCCGGCGGCGATCGAGGCGCAGAAATGATTAGTGCGACGCTGGGCCACTACCGCGTGACCGCCGCCCTCGGCGGCGGCGGAATGGGCGAGTTGTGGCGAGCCGGGAATGAAGAGCTGGAATTCGAGGAGGAGAAATGACGAACCGGAATTTGAAGCAGGAGTGGATCGAGCTTTACGACGAGTTCACCCACGGCACCATGAGCCGGCGGGTGTTCATGGAGCGGCTGGCCAGGGCAGCCGGCGGTGCGGCGGCTGCCGCGGCGCTGGTGCCGGTGCTCCAGAACAACTATGCCGAGGCCGCGGTGGTGCCCGAGGACGACGAGCGGTTGGTCACCGAGACGGCGACTTATGAGGTGGACGGGGTGACCATGTCGGGCTATTTCGCCCGGCCGAAGGCTGACGGGAAACTGCCGGCCGTGATTGTCATCCATGAAAACCGCGGCCTCAATCCGCACATCCGGGACGTCGCGCGGCGGATGGCGCTCGAGGGCTTCGTGGCCTTCGCGCCCGATGCCCTGTCACCGGTCGGCGGGACGCCGGCGGACGAGGACAAGGCGCGCGAGATGATCTACGAGCTCGACCCGGATGCAACCGTCGCGAGACTCGCGGCGATGGTGCCGTTCCTCGCGGCACACCCCGGTTCCACCGGCAAGGTGGGCGCGATCGGATTCTGCTGGGGCGGCGGAATGGTCAACGAGCTCGCGGCGGCGGGCACCGCGCTCGCGGCGGGGGTGCCCTACTACGGGCGCCAGTTGCCGGCCGAGCAGGTGCCGCGAATCTCCGCCCCCCTGTGCCTCCAGTACGCGGGTCTCGACGAGCGGATCAACGCCGGCATCGACGACTACGTAGCGGCGCTCGAGGCCAACCACAAGACCTTCGAGATCTTCGTTTACGAGGGCGCCAACCACGCCTTCAACAACGACACCAACGCCGCCCGTTACTCCAAGGCCGCGGCGGATCTGGCGTGGGGCAGAACGGTCGCGTTCCTCAAGAAGTATCTGTCCGAATGAACGGCTGCCCTAGCCCGCATTTCTCACCGGGTTTCGTCGCGGGGCGGTCGCCCTTTGGCGAAGGGTTGCTGAGAAACTGAGGCGCGATCGGCACTTCGTCGTCTCATTGAGCCTGAAACGCAGGCGCCATACAGAGAATAGGGTTGCCCCACCTTGTGTTGTAGTTTAGACCGAGATACAATCTCGGTCGCATAAGGGGACTCTCAACAATGCAGGCTGGATCGAGGATAGGCGGCTACCGCGTCGTCGCGCCGCTCGGCGCCGGCGGTATGGGCGAGGTGTGGCGCGCCGAGGACGAAAAGCTCGGCCGCCAGGTAGCGCTCAAGCTGCTGCCCGAGGAGTTCGCCCAGGACCCGGAGAGGATGGCCCGCTTCGAACGCGAGGCGAAGGTTTTGGCTTCGTTGAACCATCCGAACATCGCCCATCTGTATGGGTTGGAATCCTCTGTCATCCTGAGCGAGGCCGAAGGCCGAGTCGAAGGACCCCCAGATGCGAGATCGAAATTCAGATCTCAGCAGTCTCCGGAGATTTCAGGGGATCCTTCGACTCCGGCGTCACTTCGTGACGCCTCCGCTCAGGATGACAGCTCCGCTGTCACCTTCCTCGTGATGGAGCTGGTCGAGGGCGAAGACCTCTCCGAGCGCATCGCGCGTGGTCCCATCCCGATCGACGAAGCGATCCCGATCGCACGGCAGATCGCCGAGGCGTTGGAGGCGGCGCACGAAGCGGGCATCGTCCACCGCGATCTCAAACCTGCCAACATCAAGCTCACCGACGACGATGTGGTCAAGGTGCTCGACTTCGGGCTCGCCAAGGCTTGGGAGACCGAGTCTGGCGACTCCAGCATTTCGCTGTCGCCGACGATGACCCGGCACGCGACGGCTGCGGGCGTGATTCTGGGGACCGCCGCCTACATGTCACCGGAGCAAGCGCGCGGCAAGAAGGTCGATCGCCGGGCCGATATCTGGGCCTTCGGCGTCGTCCTGTGGGAAATGCTGACTGGCCGCAAGCTCTTCGAGGGCGAAACGGTGTCGGATGTCCTCGCCGCGGTCCTGACCCGGGAGGTCGATCTTGAGGTCTTGCCGTCCACCACCCCTCGCGCCACCAGGAGACTGCTGACGCGATGCCTGGTGAGGGACTCGAAGAACCGCCTGCAGTGGATCGGCGATGCCCGTCTCGATCTAGCCGACGCAGCCAGTGATGAGATGCCTCCCGTGCAGGCTGACGCTGCAAGAGGACACAAACGTTTCCTGCCGTGGGCGGTGGCTGCCGTTCTCGCCGGCGTTGCCGTGGTCGCGATCATCGCGGCCCTCCGAGAGCCGGCTTCGAACGAACGGATCGTACGGTTTTCAATTCCTCCTCCCGATGGCTTGGTCTTCCACCTCGATGGGCTTGGCCCCGGACCGGTGACTCTCTCGCCCGATGGGAGCCGCGTCGCTTTTACCGCACGCGACCGAACCGACACAGTCCGCGTCTGCATCCGGCGTCTCGATGCGATCAATGTGGAGTGCCTGGAAGGCACGGAAGGGGCGCAGTACCCCTTCTGGTCGCCCGATAGCAGCGAGGTCGGTTTCTTCACCCGCAACGACTCGGCGCTCAAGGTCATCCCGGTGGACGGTGGAGCGACGAGAACACTGGCTTCCTCGCGCAACGGGAAGGGCGGAACCTGGAATCGGGATGACGTCATCGTTTTCACCCCGGATTCGAACACCTCGCTGTTTGCGGTCAACGCAGAGGGGGGCGAACCGCGACAGTTGACTGCGCTTGATGCCGAGCGTGGCGACAACTCCCACCGCCACCCGTTCTTTCTCCCCGACGGTCGACGCTTTCTCTACCTGGCACGCAGCGTTCATGGTAGCGATGCCAACACCGTCAGAGTGGGTTCCCTCGACGGGAAGACCGACCTGGAGATCATGAGGTCGCCGGCTGCGGCCGAGTATGTGGCCGGCCACCTGTTGTATTTACGAGCAACCAGTCTGATGGCTAGACCCTTCGACAACGAAATGCTGTCCCTTTCGGGCGACGATATCGAATTGGCCGATGGTCTCATGGTCATCACCGGCGCAGCCCGCGGTGCATTTTCGGCAACCGACGAGATCCTGACCTTTCAACGAGGCCAGGCTGAGACTCTCAATGAACTGGTGTGGCTGGATCGCAAGGGCGACCGGCTGGGCGCACTCGGAGATTTTGCGTCGTACTACTCCCTCGCCATCTCACCGGACGGCGCCAGCGTGGTGGTGCCGGTGACCGACATGACGACCGGGACGCACGATCTCTGGATCTATGATGTGGCTCGTAACCTGCGGTCGCGGGTCACCTTCAATGCCGGTGAGGATTTAGCGCCCGTGTGGTCGCCGGATAGTCGCAAGGTCTACTTCACCTCGAACCGCGGCGGCCCGTTGAGCGTTTATCGACTCACACTTCAAGAATCTGAAGAACCCGAGTTTGTCATCGGCGACGAGCGCGCGACCTTCGTGAGTTCGGTGTCGCCCGATGGCAATCGGCTGCTGCTTGTCGTGCGGAGCCAGGACTCCGCGAACGATCTGCTGATTCTGGATCTCGAGAAAGGCGGCGAGCCAGACATCTTCCGCGCCACCAAGTTCGATGAGGAGCACGCGGTCTTTTCCCCGGACGGCCGCTGGATTGCATACACCTCCAACGAGTCCGGGAAGCCTGAGATCTACATCGCCTCATCCTCGGGCCACGGCCGTCACCGCCAGCTGTCAACCGACGGCGGTATCTGGCCGAAATGGATAGCGGCGACGGGCGAGGTGGTGTACCAGGACGCTTCGGGTCGTTTTGTCTCCGTTGCGGTTCGCACCCGCGAATCGGAAATCGAGATCGGGGCGCCCGCCGTGCTCTTTGACGGGTTTTCCGGAACCAGGCTCTACCAGATCTACGACGTGGCACCGGACGGGTTGCGGATTCTCTACCGTGCGTTCTTCGAAGAGGAACTGCCGGACCCGCCGGTCGTGGTGGTGAACTGGCAGCCGCAGAAGGCCGGTCGATGATCGGCACGACCCTCGCGCACTACCGCATCACGGCGGCCCTCGGCGCCGGCGGGATGGGGGAGGTGTGGCGCGCCGAGGACGAAAAGCTCGGGCGCGAGGTCGCACTCAAGGTGCTGCCGCAGGATCTCGCAGCAGACCCGGAGCGCCTGGCAAGATTCGAACGCGAGGCGAAGGTGTTGGCGAGCCTCAACCACCCGAACATTGCTCATCTGTACGGGCTTGAAACGGTTCAATCGGGCATGGACTCGGACGCGGACGCGGGGACAACAACGTTCCTCGTGATGGAATTGGTGGCAGGAGACGACCTGTCCGAGCGGATAGAGCGCGGCGCGATCCCGGTTGACGAGGCCATCCCGATCGCGAGGCAGATCGCAGAGGCGCTGGAAGCGGCGCACGAGGCGGGAATCGTCCACCGCGATCTCAAACCGGCCAACATCAAGCTCGCCGACGACGGCGTGGTCAAGGTGCTCGACTTCGGGCTCGCCAAGGCGTGGGAGAGCGAGGGCATTGATTCGAGCCTGTCGCTGTCGCCCACGGTGACGCGGCACGCGACCGCTGCGGGGGTCATCCTCGGTACCGCGGCCTACATGTCCCCCGACCAGGCACGGGGCAAAAAGGTCGACCGGCGAGCCGACATCTGGGCCTTCGGCGTCGTCCTGTGGGAGATGCTGACCGGCCGCAAGCTCTTCGAGGGTGACACGGTGTCTGACGTGCTGGCCTCGGTGCTCAAAGAGGCGCCGGACCTCGAGACCCTTCCCCAGGACACCCCGCCGGCGCTGCGCAGACTGCTGGCGCGCTGTCTGGAGCGAGACCCCAGAAACCGGCTGCAGTGGATCGGCGACGCAAGGCTCGATCTCGCTGAGGCTCAGAATGCTGAAGCTGCCGATCGTGACGAGTTCGTTGGCACGACCCGCCCCCGGTCTCGAGGCCGCGAGTGGTTGGGCTGGCTCGCCGCCGCGGCTGCGCTGGTGGTGGCCGCGATCATTTGGTTCCAGCAGAAAGAGGCTCTCGTTCCTCCCCTGACCCGGTTCTCGATCAGTCTCGGCGACACCCGGTCGCTGTCCTTTATCGACCAGCCGATCCTCGCCATCTCTCCCGACGGCCGGACCCTGGCCATGACCGCGAACGACGCCGACTCCGCTCGCGACGTCATCGTCCTCCGCCGCCTCGATGGAGAGAAATCCGAGCGCCTCGACGGTACGGTGGGGACCGGTGAGATGTTTTTCTCGCCGGACGGGTCCTCGATCGCATTCTTTGCCGACGGCAAGCTGAAACGAGCGTCGGTCAACGGCGGTTCGGTGGTCACGCTTGCCGACGCCCCGACGCCTCGCGGTGGCGTCTGGCTCCCCGACGGGACGATCCTCTTCTCGCCCGAGTACGCTGCCGGGTTGTGGCGGGTTGCCGACAACGGTGGTGCGCCCGAAATGCTGCTCGACGTCGATCCCGAGCACGGCGAGCGGACCTTCCGCTTTCCTCACGCGACCCCGGAGGGTGACCTTGTCCTCTTCACCGTGGGCACTCTCGACTCCCCGAACGACTACAGCGGTGCGGCGATCGATGTCTTCTCGCTCGAAACGGGCGAACGCCGTACGGTGATCGAGAGCGCCAGCATGGCCCGGTTTGCGGGGCGGGATCGGATCGTCTTTGCCCGATCGGGCGATCTCTACGCCATCGACTTCGACCCCGATCGTCTGCAAACAGTCGGTGCGGCGGCACCGGTCATCGAGGATGTCGGCGGCGACCCCTCGAGTGGAGCCGGGTATTTCGCCATCGCGACCGACGGCACGATCGCCTGGTTGGGGGGTGCCGTGACGGCGGCCGATTCTCTGCTGACGATCGTCGATTCGAGCGGTGTGGCGGAGCGCCTCCCGCTCTCGCAGCGCGGTTTCTACCAACCGCGGTTTTCACCCGACGGCACCCGGTTGGCGTTCACCGTCGGCGAGGGTTACACCGGTGTCGCCGGCGACGTGTGGGTTTATTCGCTGGCTTCCCAGAGCTTGAACAGACTGACCTTCGGCGGCAACGAGCTCTATCCACTGTGGATGCCGGACGGTCTCCGGATCGCATTTGTGAACTACACCGATGATTCGGGTGTATTCGTCAAGGCAGCAGACGGCAGCTCCACGGAAGAGCCTTTGACCCCTGGGAGCAAAGACCCCCTCTTTCCGGAGTCCTTTTCTCCCGATGGCCGCACTCTCGCCTATACCCGCATCGGAGCCACCGCCGATGTCTTTGTAATTACCGAGGGCGAGGAGGCCCGGCTTTTCGAGAGTGGGGCCAGTTGCCCGATGATCTCCCCGGACGGCAGGTGGATCGCCTATGCCTCGCCGGGCTCCGGCACGTCCTCCGTCTACGTGCGGCCACTCACGGGTGAGGGCAAGTGGCAGGTGTCGCCGAAGATCGGCGCCTACCCGCGGTGGTCGGGCGACGGGCGAAAGCTCTTCTACATCGATATCGGGCTGCCGAAGCGACCCCTGATGGTGGTTGATGTCCTGCCAGGTGACACCTTTCAGTTCGGGCCGCCCCGGGTCGTGCTCGAGAACCTCAGCGGAGGCTACGTGACCTCGACAGCTCCTGCCTCGAACTGGGATGTCGATCCATCCGGCGAGCGCTTTGTCTTTGTCGAGTTCGAGCGGCGCGCACAAGCCGCCGCACAGGTCGAGATCGCCCTCAACTGGGGCCGGCACCTGGATCTGGCGGCGCCGTGATCGGCACGACCCTCGCCCACTACCGCATCAACGCGGCCCTCGGCGCCGGTGGGATGGGGGAGGTGTGGCGTGCCGAAGACACGAAGCTCGGCCGCCAGGTGGCCGTCAAAGTGTTGCCCGCGGATTTCGCCGCCAACCCGGATCGCCTGGCCAGATTCGAACGCGAAGCGAAAGTGTTGGCGAGCTTGAACCATCCGAACATCGCCCATCTGTATGGGTTGGAATCCTCTGTCATCCTGAGCGAGGCCGAAGGCCGAGTCGAAGGACCCCCAGATGCGAGATCGAAAATCAGATCTCAGCAGTCTCCGGAGATATCAGGGGATCCTTCGACTCCGGCGTCACTTCGTGACGCCTCCGCTCAGGATGACAGCTCCGCTGTCACCTTCCTCGTGATGGAGTTGGTGGAGGGAGAAGATCTCTCCGAACGCATCCAACGCGGAGCGATTCCGCTCGACGAGGCCGTTCCTATCGCGCTTCAAATCGCCGAGGCCCTCGAGGCGGCGCACGAGGCGGGGATCGTCCACCGCGATCTCAAACCGGCGAACATCAAGCTCACCGAAAACGGCGTCGTCAAGGTGCTCGACTTCGGGCTTGCCAAGGCGTGGGAGACGGAGACGGGCGATTCCAGTTTGTCGCTCTCACCCACGCTGACCCGACACGCCACACTCGAGGGCGTCATCCTCGGCACGGCGGCCTATATGAGCCCGGAACAGGCAAAGGGCAAGAAGGTGGACCGCCGGGCCGACATCTGGGCCTTTGGCGTGGTGCTGTGGGAGATGCTCACCGGCACCAAGCTGTTCGCCGAGGAGACCGCCTCCGAGACCCTGGCTGCGGTGCTCAAGGACGATCCCGATTGGGAGTCTCTCCCGGCGGAGACCCCACGCCGGCTCGTCGAGCTGCTGCGCCGCTGTCTCCAACGCGACCCGCGCCGGCGTCTGCACGACATCGCCGACGGACGCTTGGACCTCGAGGATCTCCTGTCCCCGGGTGCTGACGAGGCGGAGGAGGCGGCTCCACCGTCCGGCGGACCGATGAGATGGCGTGTGGCGGGCGGTGTCACTGCAGGCCTCGCGGCCGGCCTTCTGATCTCGGCGTTGTGGTGGTCCGCTCGTGGTAAATCACCGGCACCGGTCCCGATTCTTTCTTTTCGTCCCGTCACCCAGTTCTCCGGCCTCGAGGTCCAGCCGACCCTGTCTCCCGACGGCCGGTTTGTGGCCTACGCGAGCGATTCCGACGGCGATTGGGACATCTACCTGATGCGAACAAGCGGCGGCAATCCGATCAATCTCACGGCAGGATCGGGCGAAACCGACATGCAGCCGGCCTTTTCGCCGGATGGAGAAAAGATCGCCTTCCGGTCGGAGCGCAGCGGGGGCGGCATCTTCGTCATGGGCGCCACCGGCGAGTCGGTCGTCCGCGTGACCGATCACGGCTTCAATCCCGCCTGGACTCCCGACGGGTCCGAGTTCGTGTTCTCGACCGAGAGCGTCACCGAGAACCCGCTTTCGAGAGCCATCGAGAGCCCGCTGTGGGCGGTGAATATCGCGACACGGGTAATCAGACAGCTGGCGGAGGTCACGGACGGCGTTCAACCGTCGGTATCGCCCGACGGGAAACGGGTCGCCTTTTGGGGTCTGCTGCCAGACACCGGGCAACGCGACATCTGGACGGTTGGCATCGACGGCACCGGCGTGGTGCCGGTGACGGCCGATGCGCCCGTCGACTGGAATCCGGTGTGGTCGCCGGACGGCTCCTTTCTCTACTTCTCGAGCGATCGTGGTGGCAGCCTCAACCTCTGGCGGGTGCCGATCGACCAGTCCACCGGTGAGATCCAGGGCCCTCCACAACCCATCACGACACCGTCGCGGTGGAGCGGTCAAACGGCGTTTTCGGCTGATGGTTCGAGCTTCGTATTCACCAGCCTCGACCGGCGCGCGAATCTCTCGGTGATCGGTGTGGATCCTGCGTCCGGGCGGCCGATCGGTCTGCTCGAACCGATCACACGTGGCAGTCGCTCGTATCAGTGGGTGAGCCCGTCGCCCGACGGGGCGTGGATCGCCGTTGCGACCACCGACGGGCAGGAGGACATCTGGGTCATCAGTCGCGACGGCCTGGAGGTGCGGCGTCTGACCGACGACCCCTTCCGGGATCGCGGGGTCCAGTGGTCGCCGGATGGGACGCGGATCGCGTTTTATTCGGATCGCAACGGCAAGTACGAGCTGTGGGCGATGCATCCTGACGGCAGCGGTCTCGAACAACTGACCACAACGGATATCTGGGTCGACTTCGGTGCGTGGTCACCCGACGGGACGCGAATCACGACCCAACTCGGGAGTCAACGGACCGTGATTTTCGATCTGCTGGGGGAGTTGCCCACCTCGCCCACCGAGGAGTTACCCCCCATCGGAGACGGTACGGTGCTGTCGGCGTCGGCCTGGTCGCCCGATGGGCGGACCCTTCTCGGACTCGCCTTCAAGCCCGATGGTAGCCCGGCGGAGCACGTAGTGGCATGGAACTTCCAGGACCGCAGCTACCACACGATGATGGCCGGCGCTTCCGAGAGCGGTGCCCCGATTCAGCTCGGGAAATGGCTGGGCACCACTTCGAAGATCGTTATTTCACGTGATGGTGCGCTGTACCTGGCCGATGTCGTCAACGGCGAGGAGAGCCTGCTCCTCGAGCCGGGGCCAGGAGAGATTTACAGCAAGCCGGAGCCTCGCGGGGACGGCAGGGAGATCTTCTTTCTGCAGGAAGAACACCAGGCCGATGTGTGGCTCGCGACCGCCACCGGCAGAGGCCCGTCGTGATCGGCACCACCCTCGCCCACTACCGCATCACCGCGGCGCTCGGCGCCGGCGGGATGGGGGAGGTGTGGCGCGCGACCGACGAAAAGCTGGGGCGGGAGGTGGCGCTCAAGCTGCTTCCACCGGATTTTGCTGCCGACCCGGAGCGGCTGGCCAGGTTCGAGCGTGAGGCGAAGGTGTTGGCGAGCTTGAACCATCCGAACATTGCGACGCTCTTCGGGCTCGAGACAGTTTCGGGCACGGGCGCGGACGCGGACGCGAGGACGACAACGTTTCTCGCCATGGAGTTGGTGGAAGGGGAGGATCTCTCCGAACGCATCCGA
>CAVTEP010000008.1:0-311478 GCA_963733915.1 Candidatus Sulfomarinibacteraceae bacterium | reverse complement strand
TCTGAGTAGATGAGTTCTTCTAAGCGGTGTCTGGGCACCTTCACCTTGGGAAGGTGTCGGGTAGACCCGGGCGGTTACCCGCCCGGGCCCCCCACGGATCCGGACGTGCAGATTTCCCGCATCCGGCTCCTCAGGCGCATGGGTTCGCTGCGTGGCGGTAGATCGAGTGGACGACCTTTGGTGGCGGGAGCGGAAAGCGCTCGAGAAGGCGGGCAAACCGGGTCCCAGTTCAGGGATCTGCGCTGCGACCGTCGTCGCAGCCAGTAGTGCCAGATCCTGACAAGCTGGTGATGATACGTACCAAGAGCTCGGCCGTTACCGGTGATGCCAAAGTACGCATAGTGCCCCAGCAGCACCGCGGAGAGGAACCGTTGCTGGTCTGCGATCGGTTCGTGTCGGTATCGCTTGCACCACTGGGCTGACGCGCTTGAGCGAGCGGGCAAACCGGCGCCGCGCCGTCTTGCGCTTGACCACCAGCTTCCCCTTGCGTGACTTTCCCCAGTAATGGGTGAATCCGAGGAAGTCGAAGGTCGGCGGTTTTCCGCCTCCCCCTCCGTTCCTCGGCCCCTGGGTCCGGCCATATTCGATCAGTCGCGTCTTCTCTGGGTGCAGAGTGAGCCCGTACTTCGCGAATCGCTTCGGCAGCACCTCCATCACCCGGCGCGCGTCGGACTCGGTGGCAAACACCATCACGAAGTCGTCCGCGTACCGGATGAGGTGGGCCGGCCCTCGCATCCGCGGCTGGACCTGCTCGACAAACCACCGGTCCAGCACCTCGTGCAGGTAGATGTTCGCCAGCAACGGCGAGATCACCCCTCCCTGCGGCGTGCCGTCCGTTGTCCGTCGCAGCTGCCCGTCCTCCAGCACTCCCGCTTTCAGCCACTTGTCGATCATCTTTCGAATCACACCGTCGCGCACCCGCTGGTCCAGAAAGCTCCGTAGGATCTTGTGATCCAGGGTGTCGAAGAAGCTCGAGATGTCAGCCTCCAGCACCCAGCCCCCATGCACATCCATCAGCCTGTGCCACAGGCTGTCCAGTGCCTGGTGTGCAGACCGCTTCGGCCGGAAGCCGTACGAGAAGTCATAGAAGTCCTGCTCGTACACCGCCTCCAGCACCATCAGCACCGCCCTCTGCAGGACCTTGTCCTCAAAGGTCGGTATCCCGATCGGGCGGGTCTTGCTCCCGTCCCCTTTCGGAATCTGCACCCGTCGCACCGGCGGCGCGAAGTACGATCCCGACTTGAAGCGCTCCAGGAGCGACCGCAGGTTTCGTCGAGATCCTCGGCGTACTCTGCCGCCGTCACCTCGTCCGATCCTGCCGCCCCGTCCTTGCGCGTCTGCCGGTATGCTTCGTACATCCACGCCAGGTCGATGTGGTGGGCAAGGGTCACGATCACCATTTCAGGTGCCTGCCTTGCCAGCTCAGCTATCCGATGCAGTCTCGTTGAGACGCTCCCGAGGTCCGATGTCCTCGCCATCTTTCCCTCCACCGGTTCCATGCCCCGGCGCCCCCTTCCCTCCTCCGGGTCCCTGTGGGTTCGGTTCCCCGGTCTCATCGGTACTATGGGGCGCTCCGACTTCCTGCCATCCATCCCGGGAGGCTCGTTGAATTCGCCTGCCGGTACCGTCCCTGTGCTGTTTGTTTCGCTCCCGCCGTCGACCAGCACTGCCCACGGCGAGCCTGGGTTTTGATCAGCCGGCTCCCCTACCGGCTCCTTGAGGACGGAGAAAACAGGATCTCCCGAGTTCCCGTCAGATCCTCTCGACGCATGCCCTGCTCACATCAGACTCCGGTGGGATCGGAGCGCCAGGCCAGTTCGGCGCTCGCGATGTTGCCTTCCACAAGTGACACAGTGTCGGCTCCCACGAATAGCGAATTTCGGGGCTCAATCACACGGCCTGCATCTTCGCTGTCTACGCTTCGCAGTGACGGTTACCCGACCACCACGCAAGACTCGCTTCCGGGCGGGGGCCAGCCTTACCCGCGCGGGACTCGACCCGCAGGATCTGTACGAAAGGTTTCCGAGTGACTCATCTCATGTCATCTCTTCCCCCTCCCCCGAGCTTTGCTCGGCGCACGCCACCCTTCGCAATCCATCATGGGTGGCACCCTTCGACTTCAGCCGAGCACCGCGATGGCGATGATGACGACCACCGTCACCGCCACGACTACCATCCACAGCGGGGGACGAGCCGCACCGGCTCGATGCCGCCGGGCGGCGCTCGAGGCCGACCTTCCGTGGAGCGCGTATCCGGTTCGGTTGCCGTTACCCGGTGATGGATCGGCCGCCACCCCGGTGCTCGAGCTGAGGGTGATTTCGCGGCTGTCGACCACGTGCTCGATGGACCCCGACCCGCCACTCAGCCCGATCAGGCCACCGATATCGAGCGACGCCGAGCTGCCCTCGCGGAGCAGACCTTGCAGCTGGTGCAACAGCTCTTCCGGGATCTCAGCCTCGGTCGCGGTGAGGTCCTCGACAACCAGATCCAGGTTCTCGAGATCGAAGGCGACGCCGTCCCCGGCCTGATCACGAACGAACTCACGCAGCTGACGCGTCGCCTGCTCCCGGTTGCCGAGGTCGATCTCGACGGTCGCCGCATCTCCGGCGCCGCCGCGCTCACCGAGGCCGTCCCGGCGGGTCACCACCTTCTTTCGGGTCGTAGTCACAGTGCGACCTGGGCGGACCTCGTGGGTGGTGGTCGACTGTTCGACGGTCGATTCGTCGGGGACATCCAGGATCGTGCCGCAGTGGTCGCAGCGCAGAACTTTGTCGGAAAGGGCTCCGATGTAGTCCGTCCGCATCGGTGCGGTGCACTGGGGACAACGGTGGAGAGTCACGAGATCCTCCCACTCGATGGTACCACCGAGGCCGGGTGTCCCAAGGGCACCATGGGTGCCACTTTCTAATCAGTTGCATGGGTGCCACGTTCACATTTACACATTTGTTCGCAGGCCGTTTCCAGGGGCGAAAAATCAACAAATGTGAACGTGGCGCCCTTCGGCACTCGTCATGAGGAATGTATCCAGAAGTGATGATGCCGAGATTCACGCCCTCGATGAACTCCGCTATCGACGAGCCACCAGAACAGGAAGATCCGGCCCCCCTGGCGGGACTTTCCCGCTCAACGACGGGAAGCTCTGCACCTCGCCAAACCCAGCCGAGTGCAATGCGTCGTGTAGCTCTTCCTCGGTGTAGGCTTCATTGCTCAAGGCGTAGCTGCTCACCGAGGCTGTCTCAGCGTCGATGACAATGAAACGCGTGGTCGACACCGCAGCCTCGCCATCCCAGAAGTTCTCCTGGAGCACCAGGTGTGGCTTGTCGGAGAAGAGCCCCGACGGAGCAGAGTACCAACTCGGGCCACTCTCGCCTTCCTTTTGAATGTGCGTGGCGGACTGCAGCTCCAACAGGAGGCTTCCTTCTGGGGCGAGCGCAGCATGGGCCTTCCTCAGGATCTCCATGCCCCGGTGTCTCGGAAAAACATTGAACTGCCCGTAGATCATCATGACCATGTCGAATCCAACGCCAAACGCCTCGTCCCGCAGATCAGCAAGGACGAAGCGACACGGCAGGTCGTCAGCAGTCGCAGTCTCCTTGGCATGGCGAATCGACGCCGGTGAAAAGTCCATCCCGACGCACTCACAGCCCTTGGCCGAGAGTCGGTGGGCGTAGAACCCTGGGCCGCAGCCGAGGTCAAGAAGAATGCCCGGGCAGCGGTCGAGAACCGTGGAGAAGATCCAGTCGACATGCTCGTCGATGGTTGCGCTCTTTCGGCTCGCAAGGTCATGTTCCTGGCTGAGGTGCTCAGCCAGCATTCGTTCGCTGAATTCCGGGTCATACCAAGGAATGTTGTCGCCCTCGGCCCAGGGACGAGGGTCTGGTGCTCGATTGACTATTTCCAGAAGGCTTTTCATCGTCGCCCTACCTCACCTTCGTGATTGTGCCTTCCTCCGATGCCTTCGAAGACTCACTCGTTCTGCACTGAGAATACTGTGCCGGGATCTTCCGACGATGACAATGGTGCATTCTGCACGTGGAACCGATGATGAGTTACTGAGTCACTGAAGCACGTGCCGGGCACCTCTTGTCTGGGGCACCTCTTGCCCTGTTTCACCGCCCAAGGTGTCAAGACTGTCGGTCCTGGCACCCGAGCTCCCCAAGCGCCGGCTTCCTAGACAAACTCGAGACGTTCCTCCGGCCGGAGAAACGCGACTCCCAGCGAGATGTAGGCGACGGGGAAGAGAAGCAGGCCGAAGAATGACAGGACCACCGTCACCTCGCAGAGTCCCATCGCCACGCTGAAAGCCGCGAACACCAGAAGAGGGATACCGAACCGGCGTCCCTGAATGAGCAGCATGATGCCGAGGATCGCATCGATGATCCCGAACACGCCGATGCAGACTATCCAGAAGACTGTGGTGACGATTTCGGCGCTCACGCTGGACATCGGCGCGATGAGCGAAAAGAACGACTGGAGGGCAAACGACCCGCCGTAGTTCACCACCGTCCAAGCGATCGCCAGCGCGATGATGACGTCGAGGCCACGGTAACTGTACCGCTCAAAGAGCATGCGTTTGAGCTCGATGAGCACGTACACCGTTGCCGCCCCGAAAACCAGAAACAGGACGTCCGATACACCAAGCCCGACCGCTCGATGCATCACTCCGAGGTCGAATGCCGCTTTCTCGAGGCCGGCCACGATGAAGGCGGTGGGCATCAGCCCTGCCGCGGCGATCGCAGCCCAACCTGCACCTACAAAACGTTTCTCATTCATCGTCCGCCTGCCTTCCCGAAGCGTCTCGTTCCTCCAACGCTTCACCGGTGTGTGTCAACAGATCTCCGGGCTGGCACTCCAGCTCCCGGCAGATGGCGGCCAGGGTCGCGAAACGAATGCCGCGTACCTTGCCCGTCTTGAGGAGTGAAAGATTGGTCACCGAAATGCCGATCCGCCGCGAAAGCTCGGTGAGCGTCATCTTTCGTTTGACCAGCATTAAATCGAGATTCACCGCGATTAACATCTCAGGCATCGCCTCCATGATTTATGTACGACATAATGTATTTTATGTTTCACATAAAAAATGTCAAGATTCTCATCATGGTGCCGTGAGAAGGCGCGCGACATGGGTGTCAGGTCCGGAGGTCGAGTTTGAGGTTGTGCCAAGCGCGGAACTGCGGACCTGGTGCATGGGTGCCACGTTCACATTTGTTGATTTGTTATTCCGAGGATGGGGCCGCTGACAATTGTGTAAATGTGAACCCGGCACCCTTCACGACGCGTTGAAGTAGATCAGCGGAAACCCCGCACTCTCCCCTCCGTACCTCGCTCCTGGGGGGACGAAGCAATGAACATCCGAACCACAGCGATCGCTCTTCTTGTTGGCTTCCTGGCCGTAAGCTTGCACGCGCCAGCACATGCTGCCGAGATCGAGGTCACCGTCGATCAGCTCCACCCGAAGGCGACCAAGGTCGGGTCCGGCAAGACCTACGGCGACACGATGCTCGCCATCGCCTCGGAGAAAGGCCTGGTGGTCGTCGACACCGGCACCACCGTCAAGGCCACCCGAGCCTACCGCGCCAAGATCGAGGAGGTCTTCGGGCGCAAGGACTTCCTCTACGTCGTCAACACACACTTCCACTACGACCATGTCGTCGGGAACCCGGTCTTCCGGGAGGCGACCGTCATCAGTCACGAGCTCACCCGCGAGTGGATCATCAATTGGAACCGCACCCGGGACCAATTCGTCGCCCAGCAGCAGGCGCGGGTGGATGGGTGGCTCACGATCCTCGAGACCGCCGATCCCGCCGATGACGAGACGGATCGGCTGCAGGGCCTCGTCGAGAAGTACAGCTGGATGTCCGAAGACCTTCGTGACGACTACGAGCCCCACCTGCCGACCATCACCTTTTCCGACCGCCTGCACCTCGACCTCGGCGACATCACGATGGACCTCTACTACTTCGGCCCGGGCACCCACACCGGTGACGACATCATGGTCCACTTCCCAGAGCTCGGCGTCGTCGCCACCGGCGACCTGCTGCACGATCAGTCCACCGAGTTCCTCCGCCAGGTCGAGCCCGGCGCCGACATCCCATACAAGGTGGAGGTCTTCGATGCCATCCTCGCCGATCCGAATCTCAAGCTCGTGGTGCCGGTCCACAGCCGGGTGATGAACCGCGACGAGTTCCAGATCCGGCGCGACTACGCCAACGACGTGTGGAACGGCGTCACCAACGTCATCGAATCAGGCGGCAGCCTTGCGGATGCCCGCGAACAGCTCGACCTCGGAACCCGCTTCGCCTATATGGCGGACCTCGGCATCGACAAGAACGAGCTCGAGCGCCAGCACCAAGCCACTGTCACCAACACCTGGCTGCTCGCCAAAGGTGGGGAGGACGCCCGCGCCGCCATCCGCCGGATCATCGACGAGAAGGGTATCGACGATGCCTTGGCTGCTTTCGATGAAATGCTCGTGCTGCGCTACGACGAGTACCTGATCTCTGAAAACGCCTTCAACGCCCTCGGCTACGAGTACCTCGGCCAGAATCGAATCGACGAGGCGGTTGCGGTCTTCGAGATGAACGTCCGCGCGTTCCCCGAAAGCTCGAATCCCTGGGACAGCCTCGGCGAAGGCTATGCCGCCCGCGGCGAGATCGACCGCGCTATCGCCGCTTACAAGAAATCCGTCGAGCTCGATCCCGAAAACACCAACGGCGTCGCTCAACTCGAACGGTTGATGGCAGGCGAATAGGCGCGTTCATCTCTCTGTCATCCCGAGCGGAGGTGCCTTAATTTCACTGTCATCCCGAGGGAGGGGTGCCCGACCGGCAGGGCCGGGAGGGCGCCGCAGCCGAGGGATCTCCTCAGCCCTCCGGAGAGTGCCGAATCCTCCATGGGTGCCAGTTGCATGGGTTCCACATGAGTGCCTCTATACGAAGTCAAGCCCGATTAACCCCTCGTCGATGCTGCCATCTCAGGATGGACCCAATAAAGCCCCAAGTGTGGAAGTGTGTACGTGGCACACTTCCAAGACTACGGTTCGGTATCGCTCGCTTCCTTCGCAGTTCGGAATCGTTGGGCGGCACGAGTGTCGGCAAATCCCGACGCGATAACGGCTACAAAGCAGATTCCGATCGCCACGGCGGCTAGCCATCCGGGGTCGGGAGCGCGAGCGACAGTGAACGCGACTGCAAACAACATGAAACCCCAGATCGCGTATGACCGCCGCGATAAGGGAGCCCCTCCACCCGTCCGGCCCCATGCCCAGGTTCGCCGGGCTCCGCGGCGCACGGCCTTGTCAGAGAAGATCACACCCAGGAAAATGAGAACAACGATCGGGAACCAATGCACACATCAATGATCCCATGAATAATGGTTGCCACGTACACACGTACACGCTTGTTGGTTTGTGAGCATGGATGACATCCAAGGTTAGGTGGCCTCCAGGTGACTTCCACATGAAACCTTCATGGCACGTTGCCGTTTCTCTCCCAGGATTTCCCGCTAACGACTGCGGACGGAGATGTCGATGATCAAGTTGCAGATCAACGGTATTGAACACACGTGGGACGGCGACCCGGAGATGCCCCTCCTGTGGTATCTGCGTGACATTGCAGACCTGAAGGGAACAAAGTACGGCTGCGGTGAGGGGTTGTGCGGAGCCTGCACGGTTCACGTCGACGGCGCTGCGATGCGTTCCTGCGGGCTGATAATGGGCAAGCTCGACGGGGCCGGGGTCACGACCATCGAAGGGCTTTCCGAGACGGGCAACCATCCGCTTCAGCTCGCCTGGATCGAGCACACCGTACCCCAGTGCGGGTTCTGTCAGAGCGGTCAGATCATGCAGGCGGCGGAGCTCCTGGCAGCAAACCCGAACCCCACGGATCACGACATCGACGATGCCATGCTCGGCAACATCTGCCGTTGCGGAACCTATCCTCGCATCAGGGCAGCCATCAAACAGGCGACTCGGGCGGCACATGACAACGATACGAAATATGAGCCGGCGCAGGTTCCTCCAACTGTCGGGAACCGGTACCGCTGCATTCGTAGTCGGCGTGAACTTCTCGGGATGCTCAGATTCAGCTGATGACGTTTCGCCAGAGTTCACGCCCAACGTCTTCATCACCCTCGATCCCAGCGGTGACGTCACAATCATCGCCAACCGTGCGGAGATGGGTCAGGGCATCAGAACCGGGTTGCCGATGATCGTTGCCGACGAAATGGAGGCGGACTGGAACCGGGTCACGGTCGAGCAATCGGACGGCACCCCCCAGTACGGCGACCAGGCGACGGACGGCTCCAAGAGCGTGCGCTCGTACTACGCCTTCATGCGAGAGGCGGGAGCGACCTGCCGACTGATGCTGGAACAGGCGGCGGCCATCACGTGGGGCGCTGCCGTGTCCGAATGCCGGGCCGCCCTTCACCAGGTCACGCACCTTCCGAGCGGCCGGACCCTGAGCTATGGCGAGCTCACGGGGACAGCGGCCGGGCTGCCTGTTCCACCCAGCGACGAGGTAATCCTGAAGCAACCGGAGGAGTTCAGGTACATCGGCACAAACAGGGCGCTCATCGACCTCCCGGACATCACCCGCGGCGCCGCAGTCTATGGCGCGGACGTCACGGTACTCGACATGGTCTACGCTGTGATCGCGAGAAGCCCGGTGGTTGGCGGCAAGGTCGCGTCCTTCGACGATCGCGAGGCCAGGAAGGTGGCTGGGGTGCTGGATGTGTTGCACCTTGAAGGCCCTCCACAGCCGGCCGGCTTCATGAACAAGGAAGGCGTCGCGGTCATCGCGGAGAACACGTGGGCGGCGATCAAGGGCCGGGACAGCCTCCACATCGAATGGCAGGACGGCCCGGGGGGGCCTACGATTCACGATCCTACGTTCAGCAACTCGGCGACCTCGACAGCACCGACGTCAAGCTCGTGCGGGATCTCGGCGACGTCGGCACCGCGTTCGCAGCCGCGGTCCGTACAGTGTCCGGGCTCTACCGGGTCCCCCACCTGACCCACGCGGCGATGGAGCCCCTGGTCGCCACCGCTCGCTACGATGCCGAGGGACGCCTGGAGGTGTGGGCGCCCGTCCAGTACGCCGACATCGCCAGGGACGTCGCCGCGGAAGCTGCCGGGATCAATCCGGACGCCGTGACCCTGCATCAGACGCTGCTCGGCGGCGCGTTCGGGCGCAAGGCCCAGTTGGACTTCGTCGTCGAAGCGGTCAAGCTCGCCAAGATGGTGGGCCGACCCGTACGGGTTCAGTGGACGCGCGAGGACGACACCAGAAACGGCTACTACCACGCCATGTCGGTCCAAAAGCTCGAAGCGGCGCTCGATGCGGACAATCGCGTGATCGGTTGGCGCCACAAGCTCGCGACCGACAACCTCGTCAGCACCTTCGCGCCCAACGTCAAATTCCTCGGCGACGACTTTCTGAACCAGGGCATCACCGACATGCCGTTCGCGATCCCGAACATCAAGGTCGAGAACATCGCCGCTGAGAGCCCGATCAGAATCGGCTGGTACCGCTCGGTGTACAACCTCAATGCCGCGTTCGCGCTCGGCTCGTTCCTCGATGAGCTGGCGCGTGCGCGGGACATGGATCCAATCGACAATTTCATCGACCTTCTCGGCCCGGACCGGGTTTTCGACTACCCGGGCGTCATCCTGGAGGGCGATCAGATCTGGAACTACGACGAATCGCTGGAGGACTTCCCGTTCGAGACAGGACGGCTGCGACGGGTCGCTGAGCTCGTCCGCGAAAAATCCGCATGGCGCGACCCACTCCCGGCGGGCGGGGGGCGCGGCTTTGCCGCACACTACAGCTTCCTGACGTACGTCGCGTGCGTGATCGAGGTCGGAGTGGACGCCAGGGGCAGGCTCACGATCCCCCGTGTCGACTACGCCGTCGATTGCGGCCGCGTGGTCAACCCGGACCAGGTCAGGGCGCAGTTCGAAGGCGGGGCGATATTCGCCTCGAGCCACACCCTTTACGACCGGCTCACGGTCACGGATGGCAAGGTCGACCAGGGCAATTTCGACGATTACCCGGCTGTGAGGATCGACGCCGCGCCTCGTGAGGTCTTCGTCCACATCGCCGGGTTGAACGGAAAGCCGACAGGGGTCGGTGAACCGCCGGTGCCGCCGTTCGCACCCGCTCTGTGCAACGCCATCTTCGACGCAACGGGCCGGCGAGTCCGCGACCTCCCGGTCGCAGATCAACTCAATGCCTGAGGAGGAGAAGCCGTGCGAAAAATGCTCCTGGTTGTCGTGGTTCTCACTTTTGCTCCCGCGATCGCGTTGTCGGAGGACGAGGCGAGTGGCTTCAAGACCGCCGACCTCGGTTTCCTGATCGGAACCTGGAAGGTCAGTACCGCACATTACGATGTTTCGGATCCGAAGGCTCCACCGCGTCAGGAGACCGGGACCAAAATCTGCAGGTATGCGCTCGAGGGCGATGAGGGGCCGGCCTTCATCGTGTGCGAAAACGACTCGACCTACAAAGGGGAAGAGGAGTTCCACGAGGGGTATATCGAGTACATCAACTACAACCCATATGTTGGGGCCTTCGAAAAAACAAACTTCTTCAGCAGCTTCCCGGTCAAAGTGATCGAACGGGTCGCGTTCGACCCCGCGACCCGCGTCGTTGAGATCCGCGGCCGGGTCGAGGTTGAAAACGACATCACACCTACGTCGAGCTACTGGCGCTTCAACAAGGACTTCTCGGCCTTCAAACCGAGGCCCTGATCACCGCTCTGCCGTTGACCGGTACAGCTGATTCTCTCCGGAAACGAGGTTCGGCCGCCGAATAGCACGGGGCCCTGTGCACTTGTTGATTTGTGGCAGCCGGGTTGGCGTCGTCCCGCCAGCACGGGAGAAATCTCGCCGAGACTTTCCCAGTCTAATACCTCGACGTCGATGCAGCATATTCCTGATAGGCACCCTAATGGTCAGAACGAGAACATGATTCCGACCTCGGGCGCGATGTCGGGCGCCTTGTCGGACAGCCCGACGCCGCAGTTGAACTTGAAGTAGGTTCGCCGGTTGATGAACCACTGCGCTTCGCCGATCAGCGAGATCTCGTCGTCTTCACCCTCGAGAGTGCCGACCATGCGCCACTTTGGAGACAACCGTTTGAGGTACTCGACGGCGAACTCCCCCGCCTCCACCTGGCCGTCGACCTCATCGTATTTGAGCGATACTCTGCCGTTGAGGGTGCCCCACGAAAACCCTTTGATGAGCCCGAAGCCTACGGCGTACTCCCAGTCCGAGGTCCCGACCACCACGTTGTCCGGCTGGAGCGGGAACACCACCTCGACGAAGCTGTAGTACTCGGGTTTCTTGGCGGTTTCTTTGTTCCATCGCCAGCGAAGCTGCGACTCGACGTCACCGAGCCCAGACTCCACGATACTGTCCGGGAGGTCCGAGGGATCGTCCGGCGCGGTCTCGAACGTCCCCTTGGTGTAAAGAGCGCCCTCGAGCTCGATGTGCACCCAATGGCTGATGCCATACGCCAGGAACAAGAGGTACTCATCTTCGACAAGCGTCCCCATGAACTCGTCCGTGCCGTCGTACTCCCCGCCAAGCTCGGTCGGTTGGTACTCCTCGCTGGTGTTTTTCGTGTACTCATAAAACGGATAGACGAGAAACTCGCCCTTGGTGATGTACGTGCCGAACAGCGACGTCGGCATTCCAGGTCCGCGGTCAGCGAGCCACGGATCTTCCTGGGCGATTCCCGGTACGGCAATCGCAGACAGACAAAAAAGCGACACCCAGACAGCTCGATGATGCATCGTGACCTCCCTCGGGCCATCCGGTCGTCGACCGCCGCTGGTGGATCGACCGACCGTTTATGCCCTGGTTCTCACTGAGTAGGTGTGCGGGGGGCGTGGGAATCCTTCGCAGGGTGCCACCCTTCGCATCGTTGCACTGTGGAGCGACCAGACGGAATATGACAAGGAAGTATGCCCGGCGTCAACTACCTTTGTGATGCACACGAGTAATTGTCGCTGAGCAAAAGTACGGTGATTTTTGGCAGACATTCGCCCTGAGGGGCCGAATGTGCGAGCCTGGCATCCAAGCGACCGGGGCCGGGGGCTCCTCGATGTCGGCAATTGCTGTCAGACTCGTGCTATCCTCGATTTTTGCCAAAGACAGGCTGTGCCCGAATCTCTGATCGGGTAAGAGTTCGATCAACGAACGGGAGGAGGAATCATGCGAATCAGGACATTCTTATCGATCTGTGTTTTCGCGGCCGTGCTCGCGACGCCGGCGTTCGCCCAGGAGGGCGAGATGCCGCAGATGACGCCGGAGCAGCAGGCGGAGATGGCTGCGTACATGAAGGCCGGCGCGCTCGGGCCGGAGCACGAGCTGATGGCCCAGCACGTCGGCACCTACGACGTCGCGATCAAGAGCTGGATGGACCCGGCGGCGCCGCCGATGGAGTCGAAGGGCGTGGCGGTCCGGACCCTCCACATGGGTGGTCGGGTCATGCACGAGGAGTTCGAGAGCGACATGATGGGCATGCCGTTCACGGGTCTGTCGCGCGGCGGCTACGACAACGTGTCCGGCAAATGGTGGTCGACGTGGACCGACAGCATGTCCACCGGGATCATGGTCTCCAACGGCGAGTGCGACGAGGACTTCAACTGCACCTTCGTCGGCAGTTACAACGATCCCCTCAAGGGTGGCCCCGTGACCAGCCGCTACGTGGCGAAGTGGACGTCGCCCGACGAGCAGTACTTCGCGATGTACGGCCCCGGCCGTGACGGCACAGAAGTGAAGATGATGGAGATGACCTACACCAGGCGCTGATTCGCCGATCCAGGAATGAGTGATTGCGAAGGGCACCATAGATCATCACCCCTACTCCACAGATTTCATCTGGCAGCTCGGAGTCGAGAGGGACAACGCCGTCTCCTCCTCGGTCATCTCCGTAGGAATCCCGTCGAAGAGAGGCGTCGAAAGGTAACGCTCGCCGGTATCCGGCAGCATGCAGAGAATGACCGCACCTGGGTCGGCCTTTTCAGCCTTTTGCATCGCAACGCCGAAGGTCGCACCTCCGGAAATCCCGGTGAAGATCCCCTCCTGCTGGGCGAGCTTGCGCGACCACGCGATGGCCTCCGGTCCGGCCACCGGAATCAGCTCGTCGTAGTACTGATGGTCGATCGCCTCCTGCAGCACGTAAGGGATGAAGTCGGGCGTCCAGCCCTGGATCGGGTGCGGCTTCCACTCGCTGTGACCTGAGGCGGGAGCGTTGTGCTCGCCGCGCTCTTGCGGGATGCCGCTGCCGACGAGCTGTGCCTCGGAGGGCTCGCTGAGGATGATCTTGGTCTCGGGACGTTCCTTGCGCAGCACCCTGCCGACACCGGTCATCGTGCCGCCGGTGCCATAGCCTGTCACCCAGTAGTCGAGGCGGTCACCGGAGAAATCTGCGAGGATCTCGCGCGCCGTTGTGTTTTCGTGGACCAACGCGTTGGCGTCGGTCTCGAACTGTCGTGCCAGGAACCAGCCGTTGGCTTCCACCAGCTCCACGGCCTTCCTGTACATGCCGACTGCCTTCTCGGCGCGCGGCGTCAGCACGACCTTCGCACCGAGCATCCTCATCAACTGGCGCCGCTCGACCGAGAAGCTGTCGGCCATCGTGACGACGAGCGGGTAGCCCTTCGCGGCACACACCATGGCCAGTCCGATGCCGGTGTTGCCGCTGGTCGCCTCGACCACCGTCTGGCCGGGCTCGAGCTCGCCTCGGCGTTCGGCTTCTTCGATGATGCTGATTGCCAGGCGGTCCTTCACTGACGCCGCAGGATTGAAGAATTCGGCCTTTACGTAGAGGCGCACATGATCCGGCGCCAGGCGGTTGATTCGAATGCACGGCGTGTCTCCGATCGTGTCGACGACGCTGTCGTAGAGGCGGCCGCGGCCCTCGGTCCTTCGCGAATCGTGAGACGTCATGACTTCACCTCCGTTGTGATTTCGAGATCGATCCTTTCGCAAGAGCACGTCACGCATCCACCGCCGATCTCGCGCGTCCTGGTCTTGTGATCTGACCAACCTGCAACCGGAGGGTCATTCAGTCTATTCCAGGTGCACATGAGTGGGCGCCACGTTCACATTTGCATGCATAGGTTCCACGTTTACATTTTTTGATTTGTGGGCATGGGTACCATCGGTGCCACATGGGTGCCATCGTTCGCAATCACCCGCAAATGGAGAGGCTTTGTTTATCGAATGTTTATGAATTTGAAACCTCGCGGTGAGATCTCGGAAGGGTTTCGGGGTAGAGTTGGTCACGATGTCACCGAAAACGATCCTGGTCATCGAGGACGACGCGGATATCCGAAATCTGGTCGAGCTTCACCTCCGGGATTCGGGTTACGAGGTGAAAGTCGAGACGACAGGCGGCGACGGGCTGAGACACGCACTCACCGGGTCCATGGATCTCGTGCTGCTCGATCTCATGCTGCCGGGCGTCGATGGCCTCGAGATCTGTCGGCAGCTGCGCGCGGAGAAGCCGCACGTACCGGTGCTCATGCTGACCGCCCGCTCGACCGAGCTGGATCGCGTTCTCGGTCTCGAGCTCGGCGCTGACGACTATCTCACCAAACCATTCAGCGTTCGCGAGCTTCTCGCGCGCATCAAGGCGATCTTTCGTCGTATCGAGAGCATCGAGACCGAGCCCCCCGCCACCAACGTCAAAATCGGCCAGTTGACGATCGACGCGGACCGGAGGCAGGTCACGATCGAAGGGACGCCCATCGCTCTCACCGCCAGGGAGTTCGATCTGTTGTCTTTCTTTGCCAAACACCCCGGCCGGGTCTTTACCCGCGGCCAACTCCTCGACCAGGTCTGGGGTTACGCACACGAGGGCTACGAGCACACCGTCAACACCCATATCAACAGGTTGCGACGAAAGCTCGAAGACGATCCATCGCACCCCAAATACATCCTGACCGTGTGGGGGGTCGGATACCGGTTTTCGGCCGCGGAGGAGATTGACGGATGCTGAGGTCGCTGCACGGACGGTTGGTCGCGGTGCTCCTGACGTTGTTTCTGATTCTCGGAACGATCCTCGTTGGCGTCACGGTCTATTCGACCAAACGATACGAAGAGGAGGTGGTGCAGCGTCTGAATCACTCGCTGGCCTCCAATCTGGTCGGTGAGGACGTCCTGCTGGTTGATGGAGAGGTCAACGAGAAGGCCCTCCAGAATGTCTTCAAAACCCTCAGCGTGATCAACCCGGCGATCGAGGTCTATCTGCTCGATCTCGAGGGCCACGTCGTGACGCATTCGGCCCCTCCCGGAAAGGTCGTGCGCGACCGCGTTTCGATCGAGCCGATCAAGGAGTTTCTCGACTCCTCGGCCGAGCTGCCGATCCTCGGCGACGATCCCCGCGGGAGCAGCCAGGTCAAGGTGTTTTCCGTCTCGCCGATCATGGTGGAGGACAGGTACGAGGGATACCTGTACGTCGTGCTGGCGAGTGAGGCGTACGACTCGGTTGTGCATCGCCTGTGGGGCAGCCACATTCTCCGCCTCAGCGTGTTCATGATGGTGGGAGCACTCGTGGTGGTGGCCCTCGTGGGAGCCCTGCTCTTCTCCCGGCTGACGCGACGGCTGCGTGCACTCGCACGAGCGATGGATGACTTCCGTCGCGGAGACTTCACCCGTCCGGCAACGATCGACGAGATCTCGGAACGTGGCGACGAGATCGATCGGCTCATGGAGACTTTCAAGGGCATGTCCGATCGGATCAACCAGCAGGTCCGCGCCCTCAAGCAGACCGATGAGCTCCGCCGCGAACTGGTCGCGAACGTCTCGCACGATCTCCGCACGCCGCTCGCGTCGTTGACGGGTTACATCGAAACGCTCCAGCTCAAGGAGGGAAGTCTCAGCGACAGCGAACGGGAGGAATATCTCGCGATCGCCGGGCGTCAGGGTGAGCGCCTCGGGAAGCTCGTCGAAGAGCTGTTCGAGCTCGCTCGGCTCGAATCGCGGGACATGCAACCCGACACCGAACCGTTCCCGCTACCAGATCTCGTCCAGGACGTGGTCCAGACGTTCAACCTGCAGGCAGCAGACAAGGGCGTCCACGTCGAGATGAAACGGCCGGAGGATGTTCCACTGGTTCTGGCCGACATCGGGCTCATTCAGCGGGCACTTCAAAACCTGATCGGCAACGCCATCAAACACACCGAAAAGGATGGCAGGGTCGAGGTCACGATCGAACCCGGAACCGAAACCGTGACCGTACGCATCGAGGATACCGGTTGCGGAATACCGGAGCATGAGCTTCAACAAATCTTCGATCGCTTCTACCAGGGGCGATCGGCGGAGGACCGTCAATCTCCCCCCGGAGGTCTGGGCCTGGCAATCGTCAAGCGCATTCTCGAACTCCACGGCTCCGCCGTCGAGGCGGTCAGCACCGTGGGCACCGGCACCACCTTTTCCTTTTCCCTGCCGACCGCGGACTGACCCCCGCACTCCACACGAACAAACCGGCTCGACCGGACGACCGGTTGACAGGACGCTCCGCCGGGGCACTCTGGCAAATCGTTATCAATCGGTGACATTTCCGCGACCCGCACGTGAGTATTCGGACCGATTGTGAAAGGTGCCGTGAGGGGCCTGTTCAACGGGCCTCCACGAGCCTTTCGATTACGGAGGCATCATGTCGAACGAAATCACCTTGGACAATTTGATCGCGCGGAGGCTCTGGTTCCTGCTCCTCGCGGCCTGCCTGATCGCGTCGGCAACGCCGGCTGTGTTCGGGACTGAAACCGCCTACGTCGAGATTGACGCCGGAGGGCTCGAGAATCTCGGCCCCGCCTGGGCGTACGAGGGCTGGCTGATCGTCGACGGCGCGCCGGTCAGCACCGGAACCTTCACGGTGTCCGTCGACGGCAACCTGTCGCGATCGGCATTCGCGGTGGAGGTCGCGGACCTCGACCTCGTCAGCACCTTCGTTCTGACGATCGAACCGTTTCCCGACGCCGATCCAGAGCCGAGCGCGATCCACATGCTCGGCGGCGATTTCTCAAACGGGATCGCCGAGCTCTCCGTCGGTCATCCCGCGGCCCTCGGCAACGACTTCAGCTCCGCCGACGGTGCCTTTATCCTCGCCGCACCGTCCGCCGGAGAGGGCGGCGACTACGCCAATGGCATCTGGTGGCTCGACCTGGACGCAGGGCCGGGCCGGGGTACTCGCTCCCGACCTTGCCAACCGGTTGGGTATATGAGGGCTGGGTGGTCGGCGAGAACGGACCGGTTTCGACCGGCCAGTTCACCAACGCGACCGGCGCGGACGCCGACGGCGCGGGAATCGGTTCGGGACCGTTCGATGCGCCGCCCTTCCCCGGCCAGGACTTCGTCAATCCTCCGGTGGACCTGAGCAGAGGACATGCGGCGGTGCTCTCGATCGAGC
The DNA here is from genome assembly GCA_963733915.1 of Candidatus Sulfomarinibacteraceae bacterium. Lineage (GTDB taxonomy): Bacteria > Acidobacteriota > Thermoanaerobaculia > Thermoanaerobaculales > Sulfomarinibacteraceae > Sulfomarinibacter. The sequence continues at coordinate 294,061 of CAVTEP010000008.1, read as the reverse complement.
CCTACCCGGACAACAGTCCATCCCCCTTCACCCTCAAGCCGCTGATCGACGGAACCATCGACGACGTCGGCATGGGGGTTCTGCAACCGATGACAAATAGATCGGCCGAATTCCCCACCGCGACCGTCACCATGATGGGATCTGCGGTCACCTCCGAAGTGGCTCATCTTCAGCTCGATCTCACAAGCCTCGAAGACCTGGGGGCCGGATGGAACTATGAGGGATGGCTGATCGTCGATGGTGCGCCGGTGAGCTCCGGTACATTCACGGTGAACCCGAACGGTGTCCCGTCGCAGAACTACTTCCCGACTGAGGTCGAAAGCCTCGACGCGATCTCCGCCTTCGTGCTGACCATCGAGCCGAGTCCCGATCCCGATCCGGCGCCGAGCTCGGTTCACCTGCTCGCGGGCGATGTCACCGGTCGTCGTGCACAGCTCACGATCGGCCACCCGGCCGCAATCGGTACCGATTTCGCGACCGCGACGGGTGGTTACATTCTGGCGGCCCCGTCAGCCGGAGGCGCGGCGAGCTACGCAAACGGAATCTGGTGGCTCGATCCGGACGCCGGCCCGGGCCCGACCCTCGACCTCCCCGACCTCCCGGCCGGTTGGATCTACGAGGGATGGGTCGTCGGCGGCGAAGGTCCGGTCTCAACGGGGCGTTTCGCGAGCGTCACCGGAGCGGACTCCGACGGCGCCGGTCCGGACGCCGGTCCCGAACCGACACCCGGGTTCCCGGGACAAGACTTCGTCAACCCGGCGTTAGACCTGACCTCCGGTTATGCGGCGGTGATCACCGTCGAGCCCGAGCCCGACAACGCGCCGGGACCTTTCACTCTCAAACCACTCCTCGACCCGAATATCGATGACGTCGGCGGACTCACCATTCAACCGATGCACCGCAATCCAGCCCCATCGCCGTCCGGCACCGCGGTCCTTCTCACCGAAACCACTATCCTCGCCGGGGCTAGCGTCACCGGTGTCGGCGACGTCATGTGGCAAACGGACCTCGATCTCGCGAACACCGCCGATCGGGAAATGATGTTCACGGTGCAGCTCCTGAAGTCCGGCCAACCGAATCTCTCGCCCGAAAGCGTGAGTTATGTCCTCGCTGCAGGCGGATCGGTCCATCACATCGACGTCTACGACTCCGTCTTCGGTTTTCATGGCACCGGCGCGTTGAGAATCCTCTCCGAGAACTCGTTCCTTGTTGCGACGAGCCGCACGTCGGCAGCTGAGACCAACGGATCTTACGGTCAGTCGATGCCCGGTCACTCACCGACGCGAGCCATCGGTTTCGGTGAGGTCGGACGACTCGTCGGGCTTTCGGAATCGAAATCGAACGCCGGCGGTTTTCGCACAAACCTGGGCATCGTCAACGCGTTCAACGGAGTGGCCGTCGTCCACGTCGCCCTGTATCGCTACGACGGCAGCCTGGTGAGGACAGTGAGCAGGTACGTCGAGGCCTTCGAGCACGTGCAGCTCAACCGCGTGTACCAGGAAGAAGTCGACGTTGGGTACGCTGTCGTTTGGACAAGCACACCGGGCGCATCTTTTTACGCATATGCAACGGTGATCGACAACCAGTCGGGCGACCCCTCGTTTGTCCCGACGCAATAGAACCCGGTCCTTGAAGGCACCCTGGGGCGGGGCATCCCGCCCTGGGTGCCACCCTTCTCATGAACTCATTCGTGGGTTCCACGGTCACACGTTCACACTGGTTGATTGTGTATGGCACTCGTGTGCTTCAAATTGCGCTATCATCCCACCGTGAACACTCGAGACCCATCAACCGATAGGGGATTCACCATCCTGGAACTGTTGATCGTGGTCTCAATCATCGGTCTCGTTTCATCGATGGCCATTCCAAATGTGATTGCGGCAATCCAACGCGCCCGTCAATCTCGGTCAATGGCGGACATGAGAGCAATCGCCGGGGCGTTGGTTTTGTACGAACAGGACCACATCGACTACCCGATCGAGACATCGCTCGTGAGCGCCGAAAATCTGCGCCCGCACCTCCAGCCGTACACAGGACTTTACAAGGCAACGGACGGATGGAGGAGACCATATGTGTACATCAGTGACGGTCACATATACACCCTTATTTCCTATGCGCTGGATGGAACCCCCGATCCGCCGTACACAAACGGTCCGACCCACCGTTTGGAAGACGACATCGTCATGAGTGAAGGGATCTTCATCCAGTGGCCCGAAGGCGTCCAACATTAGGGTGCCACCCGTCTACGGGTATTCGTGAAAACCATCCATCATGGGTGCCACACGAACAAGTGGGATTTGGCACCCTTCGTGGCACCCTTCGGGAGCCGGAATATCGAGTGGCCGGTTGCGGGTTGCGCGAAGTTGAAACAGGCCACATAGCGGGAGTCTGATATGGAGCATCGTCGTCTTGGTTTGCAGGGTCTCGAAGTTGCGGCCGTCGGGTTCGGTTGCATGGGCATGTCGGAGTTTTATGGGCCGAGCGACGAGGCGGCGAGCCTCGATCTGCTCCAGCACGCGATCGACATCGGCGTGACCTTCTGGGACACGGCCGACATGTACGGCGTCGGCGCCAACGAGCGTTTGGTGGGGCGCGCTTTGCGCGGCCGGCGCGACCAGGTGGTCCTGGCCACCAAGTTCGGTGTCGTGCGGGGTGAGGACGACAGCTTCAGGGGGGTCAACGGCACACCCGACTATGTGCGCTCGGCGTGTGACGCCAGCCTGCAGCGGCTCGGGGTCGACCACATCGATCTCTACTACCAGCACCGGGTCGACCCGCAGGTGCCGATCGAGGACACCGTCGGCGCCATGGCCGAATTGGTGGAGGCGGGAAAGGTCCGGTTTCTCGGTTTGTCAGAGGCCGGGGCATCCACCCTGCGGCGGGCCTCCTCCGTCCATCCGATCTCGGCCCTGCAGTCGGAGCTGTCGTTGTGGTCCCGTGACATCGAGGACGAGGTCGTCCCGGCATGCCGCGAACTCGGCATCGGCGTGGTGGCGTACAGCCCGCTCGGGCGCGGTTTCTTGAGCGGCGCCATCAAAAGCATCGATGATCTGGCCGAGGACGACTGGCGCCGCCACATGCCTCGTTTTCAGGGCGAGAATTTCGCCAAGAACCTGGAGCTGGTGGAGCGGGTCGAACAGATGTCCGCAGCCAAAGGGTGCACGCCGGCCCAGTTGGCGCTCGCGTGGGTGTTGGCGCAGGGCGCCGACGTGGTGCCGATTCCGGGCACCCGCAGCCGCTCACGGCTCGAGGAAAACGCGGGCGCCCCGGAGATCGGTCTCAGCGACCACGAGCTGGCCGAGATCGACGAGCTGATTCCGCGCGACATGGCGGCCGGGACCCGCTACCCGGAGCAGGCGATGTCGATGCTCAACGGCTGAGATCGAACCTCACGGGTGCCCTGTATCGGCGACGCCGGTTGACAGCCATCTCACCTTTCGGCTCCGGTCTCCTGTCGAAGGTCGACAATCGTGCCTTCGAAGGATATCCGTGGATCATTCACGTCGACGAGCTCATGCAGTTCATACACGTTGCGGTATCCGTAACCGTACAGGTTCACATAGGTCGGGATGTTCAGCGCCATCATGAGCGGCTTCGCTTGCGCCGCAATCTGTTCGGCCGGCGAGACGCCGGTCCTTGCAAGCGGGATGGCGACCTTGGAGGCGAAATCGGTCTGATTCCCCTCGAAGTTGTTGTTGCAGTAAATCAGAACAATCGTATCGAACGAAGGAATCACTCCGCCCAGATTGTCCTGCGTGAAATCGGGAAAGCTCAAATGCCTGGCGCCCTTGAGGTGAATGCGCTCGAAACGAAATGTCGAGCGGGTGTCGAGGATGACTGTCCCTGGCTGTCGGCTCATTCGGAGGAATGTATCGAGGTCGATCAGTCGATTCGCCCGGTGCGCCTCGACCTCTGCAACCAGACCCTTGAAGTCATCGAAGCTCACCTTGGCCCTGGGGTAGCTCGTGTCCTGCGCGCATGCGGCGCCGGCCACGAGCAGCACCACGGATGCTGCAAGTAGTCGCGCTTTCATCGGCTGCCCGTTCTCTCGCCTCGTGTCATTCGTCATCTTTCACTCCCCTCGCACGGGTGCCACGTTCACACTTCCCCAATTATTCGTCACGCAAATCAACAAATGTGAACGTGGCAACCTTCTTACTCTCCCAATACAGTTTCCGAAAGCCGTGCGGTTTCGAAAACTCGCAGTTCACGGATCATCACCGAGGGGATCGATTTTAGAAACTGCACCCCTCCCCCTTCAACCCCGGTGTGCACCTCGAGAAGGAAGGTGGTGTCCTCGAATGCCTCGAGCCGGCCAAAGAGTACTTCCCCGTTTGTGTGCGTGACCCGTACCGCATGGCCCACCGCCCTGCTGCATGCGCGCCGGTCATCTGGTGTGACGTCTTCGAAGCGGGTCAAAGCCGCATGTTTCTGGGCAGTCTGGTCGATCACCGACGTGTCAAAATAGAGGCCTCGTGCGATTCGCCGCGCAATTTCGACCCGATCGGCGGCGAGTCCCCATTCGCTGTTGTCAAAGGCTTCATCGGCCTCCTTCAACAGAGCGTCGATCAAGGATCCGGCCAACTCACTCACCCGCCAATCATGGCGATCAATGGTTGCCGCGGCTACAAAGTGTTGCAGCGCCATATCCAAATCCTGGTGGATCAACGCATCGTGGGCGAGATCGATCTCGCGCGTGATCTGCGCCAGACTCTCAGCGCTGAACTCCTCCTCTGCCTCCGTATCGGCCGGGTGCGGTATCAATTTTGGGGCGGGCGGCGCGGTCAGCTCCAGGACGTCCGGCTCGTTGACAGGTACCTGGCCGGTTCGGTCCGGGGTACCGCGTCCGGATTCGCCTTGCCATAAGAACAGGAGGGCGGCGGCCGCCAAAAAGCCGCCGATCAGCGTCCACCAAATCAGCCGTCCCCGACGTCCCTGCGTCCTTTCCGCTGCGGCCCGGATCTCCCATTCATCCAGATGGGCTTCGGTTGTGGACACGTCAGCAAACTGGGCAGCCGGTGGTTCGTACCGTCGTGGCGGCGGTGGCTCCTCGTCGGCTTTCGCGTCCTCGACCGGCTGCACGAGGATTTTGCGGACGCTGGCTATGACGTGTGCGTAGCCCGGGAAACCGACGGAACCAATCATCTCCTGGAGCACTGCCAACCGGTGATCGAGATTACCGACCTTAATCGGTATTCCACCCGGTTTCAGCCATCCATCCAGGTCTGAGATGATCGAATCGAGGTGGTCCCTGGTCGGAGCGAACCGTTCTCCGTCGCCGGATTCGACGACGTACCTCCTCCGAACCTCCTTCAACCTGGTGGCGGTTTCCAGCAACCGGTGCGCCTCAACGCCGCCGGAATCGGACTGTTCAGCTCTTGCTGGCGACACTGGTCAAATCCCCGATCGATGGTAGCTCGGACCGCGCCGAAAAAAGTGAATGGATCTGAAGATTCGACGATTCCTCATCTTCTTGACCTCATTCGCCACAACCTCGGGTCTGGCACTTCAAACACCAGAAACCTCACACCTCGAAGCGTTCCCACTCGCGCCTGGCCTGATCCATGGCCTGGTGAAATCGCGGATCGCGGCGAATGCTGTTCAGGTGCCAGTCGTGTTGGGAGAGAAACGGGTAATTGATCATCCCCTGTTCGATCGCGCGGTCGAGCCAGTGCAGCGCCTCGTCTTTGGCGCCGACCGCGGCATGGGCACTCGCCAGGAACCACGGGACCTCCGCATCCCACGCGGCGACCTTTTGATAGGGACCGTCGGCGAGCCGCAAGACCTCCTCACGGTCCTCCCGCCAGGCCGCCCGGGAGAGCCCCATCTGCCACGTGGCGACGTCCGAGTCCGGCTGCGCGACCACCGCCTCGGTCAACGCCTCCGCCTCGTCGAATTGCCTGGCGTAGCTCAGGGCCATCACAAAGTTCGAACGCCAGACCGGGGTGACCGGATCGAGGTCGAACATGCGACGTGCGGCGTCCACCGCCTCCGAGAATCGGCCGGCGAACAACGGCACCATGGCGCTCACCAGCAGGCTCATCGGGTTGAGGGGATCGATGTCGACCAGCCGTGAGGCGACAGGCGCCGCGGCGTCCGGCTTCCCGCCCAGCCAGCCGAGTGCGTGGGTGTAGAGCTGAAGCGCCACGACTTCATTCGGAAAGGCCTGCAATACGCGCCGGAAGTTCCGGCCACAGCCGTGAATGTCACCCCGGGCCATCTGGATCTGCGCACGCACCAGGTACCCGCGCGGCGATTCGGGCTCGAGTGCGAAAATCTTGTCGACACAGGCTTCCGACATCTGGATGAACTTCTCTTCGCGCCCGACCGCGGCCCCGATGTTCACGTACTGGAAATACGCCTCGCCGAGTCCCTGATATATCAGGGCGTTGTCACCGACCAGCTCGAGCGCCGCCTCGAGATGGCTGATCGCCAGGTCCAGGCTGCCTGGCATAAAGCTCCAGATTTCGCTCCGCGCGCGGAGATAGCTCTCCTGGGCGCGGACGTCGTCGATCGGCCGCTCGGCGAGCTGCGCGGCCTCCTGTGGCGAGAGCCGGATCTCGAGAGCGTCCACGATTGAACGCGACACTCGCTCCTGGATGTCGAACACGTCGTCCAACGTGCCGCCGTATTTGTCGGCCCAGAGCTGGACGTCTTCCGGCGCATCCACCAGCCGCGCCGTGATTCGCAGGTTGTTCGCCGCGCGCCGCACGCTGCCTTCGAGCACGTACCGGCAGGCGAGGTCCCGGCCAATGGCCGCGAGGCCGCGCTCGTCGCCCTTGAGCCTCATCGCCGACGACCGGGAGATCACGCGCAGCGCCTGGACCCGCGACAGATCGGTGATGATCTCGTCGGTGAGCCCGTCGCTAAAGTACTCGGTGTCGGGATCCGGGCTCAGGTTCGCGAAGGGCAGGACGACGATCGACTTCGTATCGCCCGACGCGCGCGGAGCGGCGAGGAACCGGGAATCCGCGAATGGCCGGAGCGCGTCTCGGGCCTCGCCGACATCGCTCAGGCGACCCGAGGCTTCGCGCACGAGACAGCGTTCGATGAGGAGCCGGATCTCCCGCGGGAGGTCGGCAGGAAACGCCTCCCAATCGACAGCGCCGCGCAGCACGGCTGCAAGTGTTTCGGTGATGGTACGGCCGGGAAAGGCGCGCCGGCCGCTCAGCATTTCGAACAGCACGGCGCCGAATGCCCAGATGTCGGTGCGCGCATCGACCGGCGCTCCGACCGCCTGCTCGGGTGACATGTAGGGCGCGGTGCCGATGACGGCGCCTTCTCGCGTCTCGATGGCGAGCGTTTCCTCCTCGTCCGGGGACGCTTGCACCAGCGCTGCGCCCGCGTCGCTCGCAACCATCTTGGCCAGGCCGAGGTCGAGGATCTTGATGCGGCCGTCGGGAGCGATGCGCACGTTCGACGGCTTGAGATCGCGGTGGACGATGCCACGCGCGTGGGCGCTGCTCATGCCGTCGGCGATCTGGTGTGCCATTCGCGCAGCCTCGGCGAGACTCAGAGGCCCACCCGCGATGAGGTCCGCGAGCGAGGGGCCGTCCACCAGCTCCATCACGATCGCGCTCGAACCGTCGAGGTCCTCGAGCCCATGGATGGTCGCAATGTTCGGGTGGTTGATCGACGCCAGCAGCCTGGCCTCGCGCTCGAAGCGGGCGGTACGATCGGAGCACGCGCGCGTCGCCTCGGGCAGCACCTTGATCGCGACCTCGCGGCCCAGTCGAGGGTCGCTGGCGCGGTAGACCTCCCCCATGCCGCCGGTGCCGAGCAGCGCGACGACCTCGTACGGACCGATTCGGGTCCCGGGTGCAATCGCCATCGGCGTCACTCTACTACATGGTACGGGGCAGGTTGGCTCGACCTGGATCGTACAAGGTGCAAGAGCGGAGAGGGAACCGAAGGTCGGTGCCGCTTCATGAGGGCCAGGTCCGGAATTCGAAGCTGAGTTCGCACAAAGTGCGGAACTGCGGACCTGGCACTGATTCTGATTCTGATACTGATACTGAGCTTAACGTTTGCCGGCCCAGTTGACGATCAGGGTGATCGAGTCCTCGTTGGGGTTGTCGGGGGTCCCGAGGATGAAGCGCCGGCCGTCGCGCGCCGAGGCCCAGGTGATGTCGGACCGGGTTGCGAAGAGCTGTGTCGGCCGATCGGCGACGACGGTGTCGCCGAGCTCGAGGCGGACGCTGCACAGCGCGCCCTCCAGATCGAGGAAGTAGATTTCGCTGCCGTCGTCCTTCCATCCGATCGCCCAGTCGGCACCATCGGTGGACAGCTGCCACTTCCCCTCACCCGAAGGGAAACGCGTAAGATACAGCTCGAAACGACCGCTTTCGTTGGAGATGTAGGCGATCCACTTTCCGTCCGCCGAGAAGCGTGCGTACCCCTCGTCGAAGGGGGTCGCGACCAGCGCGAAGGGCTCGCCGCCGTCTACCGGCACGATCCACAGGTCGTTTTTGCCGCCACTCCTGTCGACCGAGAGGAACTTGCCGTCGGGAGTCCAGTCGGTGGGCGTGACCGGACCTTCACTCGCGTACAGAAGCTCGGGCTGGCCGCGGCCGTCGGCGCGGACGACGTAGACGTCTCCGGTGCTCTTCTCGCGATCGGACTGGAAGGCGATCCGGTCGCCTTTGGGAGACCACACCGGCTGGGCGTCGTTCGCTTCGTCGAAGGTCAGCCTGCTGGCCACGTTGCGGGCGATGTCGAATATCCAGATGTCGCCGCGCCCCGACCCGGGGTCGTTGATTGTCACCGCCAGTTGGCGGCCGTCGCGCGACAGACGGATCTGACCGTATTGGCCACCATCACCGATCCGGCCGAGCTGGCTTCCCTCGCGGTCGTACCAGGCGAGCTGGCGCAGCACCCCGAGTCCGCCCTGGAAGGCGAGCACGCCGTTGTCGGCCGCCGCGAACGACCCGCGCCAGTAGGTCGGCTGGAACACGATCCCCTCGCCGACCACGAAGGGTTCTGCGGTGAACTTCAGCGAGTCGGGATCGAAGGGCCGCGCCATCAGGAACTGGTCACGGAGGTAGAACAGGTGGCCCATGGCGTATGCCGCGTTGGAGACGGTGTGCATCAACTCGACGGGTTCGGCGCCATCGAGCGAGCCGACCCAGAGGGAGTTGACCTCGTCATCCAGCGCCGCGGCATGCCCCATGCGGATGAAGAGAAAGTGGCTGCCATCGGGAAGAAACGATGGGAAGCGGTGGGATGTCTCCCCTTTGCGCTGGCTGTCGAGGGTCGTTACCGGGGTGGGTTCCCCGCCGCTTGCCGACACGCGGAAGATCGGCGTTTGAGTCTCCGGGGCGAAGAGGATGTCGCCGCTCGAGTTCCATGTTCCTCCTCGCCCCGCGGCGGCGGCGCAGATCGTCATCGGCGCCCCGCCGTCGAGGTCGACGCGCTTCAACTTCCCTTCGACGAAAAAGGCCAGGTGGCGGCCGTCCGGAGACCAGAATGGGAAGATCGCTCCCTCGGTTCCCGCCAGGGGTTGCGAAGACTCGGACCCCAGCGACCTCACGTAGAGCATGGGTCGACCGCCCTCGGCGGCGGAGGAAAAGGTCATGCGGGTTCCATCAGGAGCCAGCGTGAGGTTTCCGGTGTAACTGGCGTAACCCTCGAACACCTGCCCATCCGGCGGACGGATCATGGCGCGGACCTCGGGACGAACCGCCGGTGCGCCGCGGTGCGCGGCGAACCATCCGGCGATTGCCGCCACGACGATCGCTGCGAGCGCGACCGCCTGGAAGAACCGCACGCGTCGACCGCCGCCGGCGGCGGCGTCCGCCGGGTGTCCCACCGACCCATCGTCAGCCGTCTCCCCGAGCGACTCGGGCGACAGTGCGATCCGAGCCTCGCCGATGTCGCGCAACCGCATCCGGACGTTTCGATCGAGGCAGCGCCTGAGGAGACGCCTTGCCGCCGCAGGAGTTTGTGCGGGGAGCGCCTCCCAATCCGCCTCATCGCGGAGCACCGAGGCCAAGGTCTCCGAGATCCCGTCTCCCGAGAACGCTTTCCTGCCGGTGAGCATCTCGAAGAACACGCAGCCGAAGGCCCACACATCGGCCCGGCGGTCGACCGTCCGCGCCTTGGCCTGTTCGGGACTCATGTAGGCCGCCGTGCCCAGCAGCGACCCGGCGACGGTGCCCTCGGTAGTCAGGGTCGGCGACAGCGACACCTGGGTCGGATCTCCTGAAGCCTCTCCGACCAGTGCTTTGGCAAGGCCCAGATCGAGCACTTTGACCAGACCTTCCGGTGTCAGCATCACGTTGGCGGGCTTCAGATCGCGGTGGATGACGCCCTGTTCGTGTGCAGCCTCCAACGCTTCGGCAATCTGTCGAGCGATGTCGACCGCCTCGTCGATCGCGAGCGGACCGCGCGTGAGACGTTCGGCCAGGTCCTTACCGGGTACCAACTCCATCGCGATGAAGTGCAAGCCGTCGACCTCGTGCAGGCCGTACACGCCGGCGATATTCGGGTGGTTGAGCGTGGCCAGCATCCGCGCCTCGCGTGCGAAGCGGGCCATGCGGTCCGCATTCCCGGCCACCGCCGGCGGCAGCGTCTTGATGGCCGCATCGCGGTCGAGGGTGGTGTCCCTGGCCTTCCACACGACGCCCATCCCGCCCTCACCGATCTGCTCGATCAGGCGGTAGTGCAGCAGTTGTTGTCCGGCCTCGATGGTCATCCGTCCGCCGTCCTCCGTTGCGTTGAGAGACTTCAGTTTACACCGAGACTTGGTCTCGATACGCAAATCGGAGGGTCAGAAGACGACATATTCGCCATAGGCCCCTTTCGTAACGGTTGGCAAATCGTCGGCGCATCTCCGAATGGCGCTCTTGTTGACGGCCTGCAAAACGCGACCTACACTCGGCCGGTTCACCCGAAACCTACAGATTCGTTGCGAAGAACCGATCGACAATGCATTGACGGAGGAAATGGAAAATGGAAAAAAGGTCACTTTTCGTACTGATCGCGCTCTGCATGGTTCCGCTTGCCGGCTGCGGGGTCGCGGAACAGGTGGAACAGACTTCGGAAGCGCCGGAGTATTTCCTCCTGCGTCCCGAGGTCGAAAAGGCCTACGGCTACACCCACGCCATCAGGATCGGCGACGACATCAAGATCTCAGGGGCCGTGAGCATGGACGATCAGGGCAACCCGACCGCCGTCGGCGATCTGGAGCAGCAGATGAAGAACGCCTACTCCGATCTCGGCCAGGTGCTGGAGCACTATGGCTTGAGCTTTGACGACGTGATCGTCGAAAACGTCTTCACCACCGACATGGCGAAGTTCCTCGAGGTTGCGGCCTACCGCAGCTCGATCTACACAAAGAACTTCCCGACCGGGACCTGGCTCGAGGTCAAGGGGCTCGCCCTGCCCGAGTTCATGATCGAGATCGAGCTGGAGGCGCACCGGCCTCGATAACACGGGTGCCTCCCGGCACCCTCCTCGATGCTCGAAGAGACGGCCGAGACCGAGGACGACCGTGATGGTGTCGGTGGTGTCGGCCCCGCGACGAAACCCGGTGAGGTATGCGGACTAGGGCACCTCGGTCAGCGTAAACGAGAAGTCCATGAGATTGTTGCAGGAGCAACTCCCCTGATCCAGCGCGATGTTGAGGGTGCCCCGGGCCACTTCGCCGCGGATCGTCTTCGCGTCGACGACTGAAAACGACGCGTCACCTTTGATTCCAATCGTCCCCTCCTTGAATTTCAACTGGAGATTCAGTTTGCCCGCGGTGGCGTTGAGGTTCAATGAGCCCTTGATGGTGCGCCCCGATGCCAGCATCTTCAGCCCCATGGTCACGCTCTGGTTGCAGCCGCAGGACGCGATTTCGGCGTCGGTCATCGATATGCCGAGGTTAAAGGACTTTGCTGCGACCGACACCTGCCCGATCGAGGCGCTGCCCTCGACCGGCTGCGGTGCGGAGCGGACATCGGCCGGCTTCTCCTCCAGGAAGTCCAGGATCAGCTTCGGTCCGAGGCGGCGCGAATCGGCATCGGGGGGCTCCGGAGGTCCGCCACCTTTCGGTGGCGACGTCCCGCCGCCCTCGGTAGGCGGCTGCGGACCACCATCGCCGCCATCGGATTCCCCGATCGGACGCAGTTCAGTCCGGCTCCCGCCATCGGGACAGGGTTTCCCACAGTGGTTCGGCTCCTGCAGGATCTCCCAATCTGTGCGGACGATGCGTTCCCAGAATCGCTTGCCACCGATCTTGACGACGTGCCAATCAACAACAACCTCGGTGGTCATCCGGCCGACGACACAATCCACACACTCTTCGTCAATCGGGCACTCCTCGGGGATGAGCTCCGGATCGGGACATTTTCCCCCGCCATTGCGGGCCGGTTCGATCACCGGCCACTCGCGGCGAATGACCCGCCGCCCTACCCGCTCGCCGGCGGCGCCGGTCACCTCATGGCACTCTTCGACCACGGTATCGACAGGGTCGCCGTACTTGCAGTCCGCCGTGTCGTCTCCAATCGGTCGGTCCCGGTTGAACTCTTCAGGCGGAGGACACCTCTTGCCGCCGTTGCGTGGCGGCTTGATGACCGGCCAGAAACGGCGCACCCGTTGTCGAAGGACCCGGTCACCCTGGGCGTTGATCGCCTCGTGCCAATCATCGATCACTATTTCGACGGGTTCTCCGAATTCGCAATCCTCGGGATCATCATCAGAACAGAGCTCCGGGTACAACACCTCGGCCAAGGCGCACACGCAGACGATCCAGCTCGGGAAATCGGCACAGATGTCCCAGTCATCGTCCTCTTCGGAATCGAATCCGGGCGGATACACGGCCGGCGCGAGCTCGATGTCACCGTTGTCCTCCTCGGGCACCTGCATCAGCTCGCACCCGTTCCACAGGTTGTCCTCGGTCAACGGCCTCGGAATCGCAATGAACTGCCCTTCGACGTTGACGGACTTGTCCGCCGCGGTGTCGACGGCGTTGAAGTTGAAGCGGCCGACGATCTGGTCGCCAAAGCTCGGCTCGATTTCGAGGGTCCCGGTCCCGAACTCGCCGTAACTCCTTCCCATGTCTTCCTGCCCCGGGTTGGGCGCCGGGACCTGCCCCTCCCGAGACGGTATCGCGCCCAGACCGCCCAGCAATCCGCCAAGCGCGCTCTGCACCTGTGCAGCTGCGCCCGTCTCGCCTGCCGTGGCCATCGCGTCCGCGAGCCCCGGCAACGTAAGGCCCTGGATCTGCTCCATATAGCTGGCCAGAGCTTCCGGACTCTCCAGCATCGTCAGCTCCTGGCCCATGTTCTTCAAGGTTGCGTAGAGGGCGTCGTGAATCCCGGTAGCAAAGCTGCCCTGAATTTCGTGGGTGCCGCCGAAGAAGGGCTCTGCACTTCTCCACAGCATCTTGGCGACAGACCGGGACTCGTCGTCGAAAATCGTGATGGTCGCCAGGCACTCGGCGCCTGCGGTCACGGCGGACCGGGCTGCACCGGGCTTCGGCGGAGCGGGCGCAGGGCCGAGCTCGGATTCCGCGATCGCCGAAATGATCTCCCGCGACTCGGCCCCCTCCTCGGTCTGCTCGGAGAGCCCCGCGTGGTCGGCGTAGCGGTCGATGAGTGCTGTTTGCATGCTGCGCGCCATCTCGCGCGGGTCGCGGTTGATGTTGACGTAGGACAACAGCACCCCATCGCTCAGGCGCCTGTTTTCGGCGCCCGTGACCACGGCCAGTGCGTCGTTCGTCTGTAAGGTGATCTTCAGCGTGTAACGGTCGTCCATCACCTCTGCGGGGCTGGCCACGTTGGCCACCCGGACGAAAAAGTCCTCGTCCACATCACTACCGGAGATTGTGGTCGCGAAGACGTTGCGCCGCCAGTTGGGATCGGGTGTGTCGGGCTTGCGATCGTAACGACGGTCGTCAACGATCAGATGGAGATTCCGATAAACTTCGTCGTCCTGCGAGGAGACCTCGATGCGGAGTGAGGCCACCCTTCCAGGCGGCACACGGGCGATCACCTTGTGGGCGTTGGTGGCGATGGGCGCGATGTCGTATTCCTCGGAAAACGTGTCTTTTGCCCCGCCGTCAAGAGGACTGGGGACGAACATGACCACCGGCCGGACCAACTGGAAGAAACTCCGAGCCGACTCGAGGTCGTCAATCATGTAGCGGATGAACTCGGGGTAGGACCACGCGAGGCCGCCCCTGTAGATACCCCTCTCGTTGAGCAGCTTCTCGATCGTCTCGTCGACCGCATGGAGCGTTCCCATGCTCGGTCGTTGGGCAGGAGTGCCTTGGTCGCCAATCTTCTCGAACACCTCGGTCAGATAGCCGATGTAGTCGTCGGCCCTCAGCTGTCGGCCAACATCCAGCCAGAAAGGTGCCGTTCCGTACGCCGGCCTTTTTGAGTTTGACGGAATCCAGTAGAGCGGGGCATCGAAGGGCCGTCGCTCGAAGGAAACGTTTTGGTTGGATTTCATCGCCCAGATCATTTCCTCGGCTCGTGCCGTCCCCTCCCACACCCAGATGTTGTCGAACCACCAGTAGTAGTTGTACTCAAGTGCCACCGGCGCCATGCTGTTCTGGACGCCGTGGAACTGCTCGTGGGCCTCGACGGCCGAACGGGCGCGGATCATCGGAGGCGAAATGAAGATGTTGCCGGATGGGTGGTAGAAGCCATTTTCCAGCAGAAAGACATCGCCCTGACTGTCAATGGCCCGAAGCCACGGCCAGTGCTGATCCAGCCATGCCAGATACTTGCGGTCGTCCGGTGCAGGCTTGACAATCGGATCCTCGAACCCGAGCCCCTCCAGCCAGAAGCTGGATGCGCGGAACTCCTCCCGCGCCAGCCACGCCAGGCCGATTCGCGAATCGTCGCAGTTCTGCTCGGCGAGCTCCTCGATGAGTGCCGTCGCATCCATGTCGAGGAACAGCGAGACGAGGATCCCAGCCGTCGCTTCGAAGAGCTGCCGGTCCACCCAGCTGCAGCGGACGTTCCAGTCCTTCTTCCAGGCCCCCAGGTTTTGGGCGTCGGCGGGAGCGGTAGAGACCAGGAGCGCGCCGGCCATCATGCAGAGCACGAGGACTACGGCAACGCCATCGCGGGAGGAACGAGTGAGAATATTCATCGGCTATCTCCGTTGGGCTCGGGAGCTCTTCATGGGCTGACGAGCAGGGCGGCCCACACCGCTTCGACCCACCCGTCGTACGGCGCGAGAAGCGCAAACGCCTCGGGATCGATCTGTTGGAAGCGCAGCTCGAGTGCGGACGCAAATGCGTCCGCCTTTTTCGCGACCTCTGGCTTGCGACGGGCCTGCACCGCCGTCTCCTGGAGCGCCTTGCGGAGCTGCCGTCCCTCTTCGAGCAAGGTGCTGATATCGGGCGTCTTCTCCGTGGCAACGACCTGGTCATAGAGCGCCTGCAGCTCGGCCATTCGCTCCACACGTTGCGTCGTCAGCGGATCCAGCGCCACCATGGCCTCCGCCTGTGCCTGCTCGAACTCTACGCGTAGCTCGTCCAGGCCCGGGTCGGTAGACAATGCTCGCGACAACAGACTCATCACTGCCTGTTGCGCGCGTATGATCTCGGGGTAGCGCAACATGACCGACTCTCGGACGGACTCCGAATTTTCGCCCGGTGGCTGTTCCTGCCCGCCCGCGGTCGCCGCCATCGACACCGCGACTGCGCAGATGAGAGCACTGGAGCTTCTGCCGATCCAATCCATGATCAGGTCTCCTTGCAGGGCGCAATGTTGGAAATTCGGTGATTTGATTTTGCGATCAAGAATCAATAATGAAGACGACCCTATCCGCCCTCGGCGGCGATGTCAAGGGCGCCACTCGGGAGGCCTCCCCACCGGCGGGCGACGACTCCCAGCGGTACATTCCGGCACATCATGGGTGGCATGCTGAATATTGTCCGAACCAAATCGCCGGCAGAAACGTCGCCATGGGTGCCGACAATGCACCGGCGATCGCAGGTCATTGCCGGCCGGAGTTCAGTTCGATTCGTAGAGCTTGCGCACGCGTGTGACGTCGGCCGCGGAGAGCCCCGACGCGTTCGCGATGTCGTCGCGGCTGCTGAGGAGAGCCCGATAGCGGCCGAAGAATGCAGGAATATCGCCGCCATAACCGAAGAAATACATGATGTCGCGGATATCGTTGGTGTGCCCGAGGCCGAGGGCGTGTCCCAGCTCGTGGAGGCACGTGAGATAGACGACCGTGTCGCGGAATAGCGGATCGCGCGCCGCCCGATCGGCGAGATCCGGACCGAGAGCGCTTGTGTCCGGGCGAACGTAGACTGCGGCGCCACGCCGGCCCTTGACCTCGAGCGGACGCATTTCTCCGTAGAGGTTATCCCCGGCCGGAACCCAGTAGATGCGGACCAAAGCATCTATCTCGGGGGCGGGTTCAAACATCACGGCTCCCGGCAGGTTGCGCTCCCACGCTTTCAATGCCCAGGTTGCCAGGTCCCGGTCGGACGGCCGGTACTGCGATCCCGGCAGGCCCTCGGCGACGAAATAGGTGATGAGTCCGCTGTCGTCGAGCGGTTGGATCGCACGCAGTGACTGCGCCACCGCCGCCTGAGCGACGAGGCCGACGCCGAGTGCGAGCGCGACGGTCAGTGGACCTGAGATATGACTTTGCATCGTGGTGGTCTTCACCAACATCAACAATGAGTGCAACCGGCACATTCTGTCGCGGAGGCTTCGTTTCGAACCGGCGCCAGGGCCCGCAGTATTCGTGGGCGCCACTCATCGCCTGGTTGCATCGGGCAAGGTTGGATGTCGCGGGTCGCGTTATGACTTTCAGCTCCGTAATGTGACAATGTGATTCGTGGCACGATTGAAGCTCACTGTCTGCGAGCTGCCCAACGAGCCCGAGAGCCTAGCCGGCGCCTGGGCCCGCTTGGTCGAGCATGTTCGTCGGCTCGAGAGCGACCTGGTGCTGTTGCCGGAGATGCCCTTTTATCGTTGGTTGTCCCAATCAAAAAAACTGAATCCCGATGAGTGGGATCACGCGGTGCGAGCTCACGAAGAGTGGGTCGGCAGGTTTCACGAGCTGGCCCCGGCGACGGTGATCAGCTCCAGGCCGGTGGTCAAAGCGGGCGCCCGGCACAATGTCGGCTTTTTTTGGGAGCCGGACGCAGGCGTGGTGGATGTCCACGCCAAATACTATCTTCCCGACGAGCCCGGTTTCTGGGAGGCCTCCTGGTATCAGCGTGGAGACGGAGACTTCTCGGTCGCCGACACCTCGAGGGCAAGAGTCGGTTTTCTCATCTGCACCGAGCTCTGGTTTTCAACCCACGCGCGCGACTACGGAAAACAGGGTGCCCATATCATTGTCTGCTCTCGAGCCACACCCGCGTCCACGGCGCCGAAGTGGCTGGCCGGGGGTCAGGCCGCAGCCGTGGTCTCGGGGGCCTTCTGTCTCTCGTCAAACCTGGCCGGTACAACCGCAGACGGAGGCGACTTCGCCGGCGTCGGCTGGATCATCGAGCCCGACGAAGGGAAGATACTCGGCACGACCTCCGCCGATCATCCATTCCTCACCATCGATGTCGATCGAGAAGAGGCGGAGCGAGCCAAGACGACATACCCCCGATACGTTTCTGACTAGCGCTTCTCGCGCGCCCTAAAGGACTCGCCTCCAAGAATTACACAGCTCATCTTGAGGTCTGGGCGGGCCGGGCGTTTTCATCCCCGAACAGCCTGACAAGCACGTCCCGCAGGTGGTCGCGCCATGTCGTCGAGTTGTGGCCTTCCGCGACCTCGATGTACTCGACGACGTGGCCGGCATCGCTGAGCACCTGCCGCGCGTTCCGCGCCGTGGGCAGGTTGGCCGCGTCATAGCGGCCGGCAAGGATGGCCACGCCGAGTCGATGATCTCGTTGCAGCGCGAAGGCCTCGAGATCGGCGGCGGTGAGCCTCCGGCCCGGGATCAGAAGGCCCAGCCGCCCGTAAGTCCCGATGGGCGCGACGGCGGCGTCGAGCGCGTCCTTCGCGCCGTACGATATGGCGAGGACCGCCCGCTGGTCGGCTCGTGCCGTAACGCCGTAGCGCGACGCCAACCAGACCGGCGCCTCCTCGGTGAGGAAGGCTCGCAGGGGCGGGCCCTCGTGGTTGTCATCGTCGCCGGCGAGGTATGAATCGAGAAACAGCCCAACGATCGGCTGAATCTCCCGGTGCGAAATCAGCCAGTCGAGCACGCGCGGCGCCTGACCCTCGTGTGCAACGCCCCAACCGGCGTGGAAGACCGCGACCGGGTAGGCGCCGTCGTCGCGGTACCCGGGAGGGAGGTAGACGAGCACCCGGCGCGACCCGCCGAGCGCACGGCTGTCGATTTGCGCCTCGACCGTCCTGCCGCCGGGCGTGACCGGTGGGTCCGAGAGCTCCTGCGGCGGCAGGTAATCGGGCGTCACGAACTCGGAGACGGCATGTCCGCCTCGAGACCATGCCCGTCGCGGGTTGTACGGGTCGACCCGGTAGTCGGTCCCGCCGTGTACGACCAGGTACTCGATCCGTGCGCCGGGCGCGACCTGCGCCTCGAGCCGGTACCAAACCGTTGCACCTATCCTGGTCATGGTGCCGGTGCTCAGGTCGAAGCTGCTGTCGTCCGGGCTCTCGCCCCAACCCGTGACGTCCGAGACGATGCGCGGCACCTCGCCGGCGATGCTCTTGACCAGAAAGGTCACCGTCGCATCCGAGCCCTGGATCGGTTGCTCGACGAGCGGAGTGGTATCGCGTCCCGCCTCGATCTCTGCAATCGAGGCTTCGAGCACTCTCCCGATTCCGCCCGATCCCTCCGGGCCGCGGGCACACGAAACCGCAATGCCGAAGATGACGGTCAGACCGACGATCTTCAGCGCGGCAGCGGTGGCGCCGCTCGTCCGGAACGCAGGCGGACGTTGGGCACAACCGCACATCGACCCGTTCAGAATTCTGGGACACCTCACACGCGATGAGACTGGACAGCGCATTTCATACAACTCGGCCAATCATACTCCGCAATCGTCGGTGCCAGAATGAACTCGTCGTTTTGTGGAGTGGACTGTAAACGGTTCGGCGACCAGCGAGGGCTGGACCACTGAGCCGCTCGAGGTATCGGGGGTCTCGATGCTCCGCTTCAGGAACTGTTTTCCGGTGACCCCAATTCGCGCAACGAATTGCCAAGCGACGTGGCGACCTCCGGAAACGCTTCCAAGAGCTCTCGATCGAGTGTGACCAGGCGAGCTCCAAGGTCGCGCGCAAGCAGCGCAAACTCGCAGTCGTATCCGGTACAGCCGCTGCTGACGGCCAGCTTCAGCACCTCATCGGCCGGCACGGCGTACTGATTGTCACCGATGACCTCCTCGGCCGCTTCGAGGGCTTCCAGGGCCTGGGAAAGATCGAACCAGCGGTTTTGAACTCCCGTCGTCAGGATGTTGGTAAATTCGGAGCGCCACAGCAGCGGCGCAGCCCACTCACGATCGATCGACAACAGCTTCATCGCAGGGTCCGTTTGCTCACTGGTCGGGAGGATCAGAGCTGCGATGACGTTTGTATCCACGACAATCACGGACGGCCCTCTTTTCTGGCGTCCTCGATTTGCTCAACGGTGAGACTACGACCCTCGAAGCTGTCGTGCAGCCGTCGGATGCGGGCCAGGAGAGGCTCGACCTGGATCGGGCGAGGAGTGAGGCTTCTCTCGATACGGCTGATGATCTCGCCGTTGATGCTGCGCCGGTTGCCTTCGGCAGCCGCCTTCAGCCTGGCATACAGCTCGTCGGGGATGTTTTTCACGGTGATCGTTGCCATGCCCCCCCCTTTGCAACCAATATGGTTTCAAAATGGTTTATTGTCAATGTGGCGCCCCCCAAGCCTGCACAGCTCACCGGGTTTCGTCGCGCGGGCGGCGAGGCGCCCCGCGCGGTGGGGTTTTCGATCTGAGGGACGCGGAGGCGTACTTGACGGTACGTCGCGCACCCCGAGGTGAGAAAACAACGCCGAGTGTGGTGCATCGGCGGCCCTGGCAGAAAGGCGGTGAGAAATGCACGCTAGACAGTGCCGAAGGAGCATGGGAAAGCCTCATTCAGCAATTCGCACAGCGAATTGCTGAACGGGTGCTCGTTTGACCCTTGCTCTTACCACACGAGCTCCACCATCGAGCAGTTGATCCCGCTGCCGATCCCCATCAGGGCGATCCGGTCGCCCGGCTTGAGATCGCCGGACGCGACCAGCTTGGAGAGCGCGATCGGGACACCGGCAGGGCCGATGTTGCCGTGGTCCGGGTAGAGCCGGAAAATCTTGCTCAGGGGGACCCCCAGGGTGCGGGCGAACTTTTCGGTGTGGGCCTTGCCGACCTGGTGGACGATGAACTGGTCGAGGTCATCGATCTTCCAGTTGAGCACCTCGCGCGCAAGCTCCCAGGTCTTCAGCCCGAGCTCGAGGCCGTGGTGAAACAGCTTCTTGGTGTTGGTGATCATCTGGTCCACCTGGGCCGTACACAACCTGCAGTGCTCGGTCGCGGCCAGCGTCACCCCGCCGAGGAAGCGGTGCTCGCGGCCGGCGCCGGTGGCGCGGGAGAGAATCATGGCGACGGCGCCCGAGCCGAGGGTCAGGGTGGCGAAGTTGTCGCGAAACGCGGCCCAGGTGGCCCGCGGGTCGAGCAGCCGCTTGATGGTCTCGAGCATGGCGAAATGGGTGTTCTCGCAGTTGACGATGAGTCCATGATCGGTCTGGCCCCGCTCGATCATCGTCGCCACGAGATCCATGCCGTTGATAAAGCCGAGGCAGGCGTTGCCGACGTCGAAGCTCATGCAGTTCTCCGACAACCCGAGCTTCTGGTGGACGACACCGGCGGTCGACGTCTCGACCGGGTCGCGGCACACCGAGGTGTTGACCACCACCCCGAGATCGGAGGGATCGATCGCAGTCGATTCGATCGCCTTCTCGGCGGCCTGCAGGGCTCCTTGACTCGGAGGAAACGACGGATCGAACATCTGTCGCGACTCGATGCCGGTCAGCTTTTTGAGGATCCCGCGTGGGATACCCATCCGTTTCAGGGCCGGTGCGAGCCGGCTCTCGATGTCCTCCGACGACACCCGTTCGGGAGCATCCACGTGGGCGATCCCCAGCATTTGAACGTTTGCATACCTCACGATGCCTCCCTCCCGTTCGGCCTGCAATGACCGACGGGGCGTGGCCCCGAACCTCTGCATCGGCAAGGTATCAGTCGACGGAGGCCCTATAAAGGGACGCCGCGGCATGGATCGGGCCACTCAACGGTTCCCCCACCCTTACGACGCCCGATTCGGCGGCGAGGCAACGCCGATCGGAGAGGGAGTCGCAGCCACCAACTCCTGGTATCGTGGGCCGGCGGAATAGCACTTTCGGGTTTGTGGAGCATCCATGCGACATTTTCGGACAATTTCCTCCATCCTCGTTTGGGCCGTCGCCGGTCTGTTGACGGCGGATGCCGGTGCGCAGTCGGCGGCAGTCGGTGACATCACAGTCGTCATCACCGGTCTCCGCAACGACAGAGGCGAGGTCCTGATCAGCCTCTACAACAGGGCCGAGGGATTCCCGAGGGACCGCAGCACGACCATACGATCGGCCGCCGTCGCACCCGATACATCGGGCCAGGTCACGACAGTATTTGGTGAACTCCCCCACGGCGACTATGCGATCGCGGTCCTGCATGACGAGGACTCGAGCCTGGACATGACCTTCGGGGCCTTCCACCTGCCAAAGGAGGGCTACTGCTTCTCCAATAACGTCAAGGTGAGATTCAAGGCGCCCAGTTTCAACAAGGCAAAGTTCGCTCTCGACGGCGACAACGTCACGCAGACTCTCGGGATGAGGTACTGATAGGGTGCCGAGTCCGGATTCCGACGTTTTCGGCCTTGGGAGAACTCCAGACCGACGAAAGGGTACGAATTCTGTTGGATCGATCTCGTCAGGGCCTCATATCCCGCACCCACGCCGGGGGCTCGGGCTCGCATTCAAACACCGACCGGTCGATGCCCTCGGCAATCGCCCAGCGGTGCAGCCAGGTGATACCTCCCATGCCCGTCCAGCCGTCGATGGGGCGTTTGTACACCGGATCCTCAAGCGCCATGTCGAGCGAGACCCATCCGTAACCCCTGCGTTCAAGCTCGGTCAGCAGTTCGTCCAGCCAATCGGCATTCAAAGCATAGGCGTGCACCAGCAGGATGTGGGGAATGGCGCGGCCGACGATGGCCTGGCTCTGGCCTTCGTAGTACTCCACCACCTCGAGCATGTACCGAATGTAATCGCGGCCGATGCGTAGCATCAATTCCTCGTCGTCGTCGTTGTACGCCCGGGCGTAGGCGCGGCCGTAGATCCACTCGCTGTTATCGATTGTCACCGGCGCCACGGTGTAGCCGCGCGACCTGAGGAAGTCGTAGGTATCGGTCTGGACGTCGACGCTCAGACCGGTGTGGAGATAGGGGTGTCGAAAATAGCGGAGGTTCCCGCCGAACGCCTCGACCAACTTTCGGGTCTGGGCCTCCCCGCGCACGACGTCCGTCTTCCACTCCTCCGGCGGCACCTGATGCAGATCGAGGTGGGCCCAGCCGTGGTTGCCGAGCTCGAGCCCCACATTCAGCCAACGCTGGAGGAGGCCAACGCGGAAAGCCTGGATTTCTCCGCCGGTTTCAAGTTTTCCCTCATTGACAAATCCGACCGCGGGCACCCCGCGTTCGGCGAAGGTCGCCAGCAGGTCGGTCGTGATCCTATCCATCTGTTCATCGGTATGCCAGCTCGGCTGGGCCACCGGAAGGTCATCCACGGTGACCGCCATCTGGAGCTTCGGCTGTGGATGTTGGTCAGTTCCAAGATCACCGGCTGTCGCGACGACGACACAGGTTGAAGCGACGACCAGGCTGGTGAGAATCTTCACCCGTCAATCCTCGCACGGAACCGTGGATCTGGCTTTCGTTGTTTTCGAAGCCTGGAACCCATTGGTGGTTTGATTGTGCGACGACTGGGCTTCACACCACAACTCCGGCTTTGTGAACATTCGAGATACGCCTGAAGACCAATTCGATCGGAAATTTGCTGGTTCAAAATGTTCATTTTCGGTACTTTGCATTCGGTACCTGAAAACAAATCTCCTCTTTCCACGTATTAATTTCTCAATATGCGTCTCGACAAAGGTGGGTTTCATGAGACACCTAAATCGCGCCCTAATCCTGGTTTCATGCCTGACACTCGGACAGCTCGGAGCACGAGTTGAGGCCGCCGATAAAGACCCGACAGTAGCCCCCCGATACGGGGAGGCCGTCTCCCTGCTGGAGACCTGGATTCAATCGATTGTCGACTATGACCGACTTCCAGGATTGTCCCTGGCCATCGTCCAGGATCAGACGATCGTCTACGCCAAAGGCTTTGGCTCCAGTGATCTTGACCGCCGGGTGAAGGCTGCGCCGGACACTGTCTACAGCATCTGCTCCATCTCCAAGATCTTTACCGGTATCGCCGTGATGCAGCTTCGCGACGCGGGCAAACTGAATTTGGACGATCCTGTCGATCAATATCTGCCGTGGTTTGCGCCGGCAGATCTCAGCCCCGATACCCAAGGCCCGACCCTGCGAGACCTGCTGCGTCACAGCGGCGGCCTTCCTTGTGAGCCCGACCAGACGGTCTGGACCGAGCCCGACGATGCTGATTTCCCACCCGTGAAGAGCTCATCGAGAGAGTCTCCAGTCTGAAAATGAGCTACCCCGCCAACACCACGTTCAACTACTCGAACCTCGGGTACGCGTTGTTGGGAGAGAGTCGTGTCAGCGGTTTCGGGCATGGAGTACACCGATTACGTCCGGCAGCACATCCTCGAACCGTTGGACCTGGAGGCAACAACTCCGTACATGCCCAGAGTCTTCGCGGGGCGCGAAATCGCCGAGGGCTACGGGCCGTGGCCGCGAAACGGTTCGCGCATCGATATTGTCAACCACGATCAGAAAGCCCTGACGCCTGCGGGTGGATTTTGCCTCGACCGTGGAAGACATGGCGAAGTTCGCGATGTGGCAATTTCGGGCGCTCGACGGCAAGGACGACACGGTTCTGGACCAGGATACGCTTCGCGAGATGTACTCCATCCAGTGGCCGGACCCGGCATGGGGTCTCGGTTTCACGATCTGGCACATGGGAGACACGGACTTTGTCGGGCATCAGGGCGGCTGCCCCGGTTACAAGTCGCAATTCATCATCTGCCCGGAAGAGAAAATCGCGGTGGTCGTGATGGTGAACGCCACGGACGCCCCCCAGTTCACCCTCGTCTTTCGGAGCTTTGAAATCATGGCACCGGTTCTGAAGAATACCCTCACCCAGGAGACGGGGCGGAGCACATGGGCGGAGTATGTCGGGTTCTACACTTCGGATACGACCTGGTCCGACGCCGAGGTCCTTTCCTGGCACGACAACCTCGTTGTCATGTGGGTGCCGGGCGGCAACCCGGATCCGATCGGTTCGTTGACGAAGCTGACCAGGGTCGAAGGAGAGGTGTTCCGCCAAGTGGGCGCCGACGGGGAGCCGGGCAAACACTACATTTTCAGCAGGGACGTCAAAGGAAATGTCGTGGCTCTGAAGTTCAATAACAACCTGTTGACGAAGACGGCCCGCTGATCGATTGAGGTCACGTTCAAAAGGTGCCACAACAACGCAGCAGCGAGGTGCGTGTCACCCTAGCGGATGCAACACGTGGCACCATGGTTTGCGAAAACTGATGGATACTGTGTTTGGCGGAACATCCGACGCCGCGCGAGTTCTGACAGCTTGAGTAAGCCGCCATCCGTGGATTCGCCGCGGCGGGCGACGCCACCCTCGGGGAGTGCACATGAGATCATCACACAAAGTAATCGTCGTTGTTGTTGCCGCAGTGTCCGTGTTCGCAGCCGGACCCGTCACCGCCGATTGGAATGAAGGTCTCAAGCTTTACAGCCAGGGGCGTTTTGCCGAGGCGGCCGAACAGTTTCAGGCGACTGTGAATTCGAACCCTAACTGGCCTGGCGGATACCTGATGCTTGGGCGCTGCCAGCTCGCGACCAACCTGCATGAAGAGGCCCTCGCAAACCTCAGAAGGGCCGCCGAGCTCGGTCCGGACGACCCCGCCAACGCCGCGGCCCTGGCCCGGGCGCTGATGGCGGTGGAACATTTTACCGAGGCCCGCGAGCTGCTCGAAGGCCTCGATCTCGAGACGCTCAGCCCGGACTGGATGGCTGAGGTCGCGCGAATGCGGGCGCGCTGCCTTCTCGCCGAAGATCGCCCGGCCGACGCGGTGGCCGTGTTGCAGGCCTGCCTGAGCAGTGACCCGGACCGGGCCGCCCTGCACCAGGCGATCGCCGGAGCGCACCTGGCCATGGGAGATCGTGAGGCCGCCCTCGACCACTTTGATCGGGCCTTCGCCCTCGACCCCGATGACGTCGTGAGCGGCCGCGCCGCTGCGTCGAACGCGATGGCCCTTGGGGTGGCAACCCCTGATGACGAACTCGCGGCGGTCTATTTCGCCCGCGCTCTCGAGGTCGCCGCCGCGCTGGCAGCCAGCGCACCGGGGTACGAAAACGCTCTTCTCGCCGGTGAGGCTGGTCTCCGCGCGCATCAACTGGAAGTCGCCGCCGGCTGGTTCGCTACAGCGGTGAAACAACGCCCTCAGGATCCGTTGGCCGGCTTCTACCTCGGCCGTACGCTTGCCGCTCTCGACCACAATGACGAGGCCATAACCCACCTCCGCGAGGCGCTTGGCGCCGCACCTGACCCCGAGCTGGCAGCGCGTATCCACGACCAACTCGGCCAGCTGCTGGCCTGCCGCCTGGAACTCCCCGAAGCCGCCCGCCATTATCGGGCGGCGGGCGACATCGCGCACGCCGGCCAGATCGACGAACTCGCCGTTGGCTTCGAAGAAGCGCTGGCGCGCCTGAAAAGTCTGCGCAGAGACTCCGCGGAGTTGGCTGGGATGGAGGCCGAGTTAGAGGAACTCGGCGACGCCAATGGGGTGGCGGCGCTGGCCGGCCGCAGGGAAGCCATGAGCCGCGAGATCGCCGGTATCGAGGCCAACCTTTCACAGGTTCGCTCCGCGCTGTGCCGGTAGGCCAGGCGGCCATTCCTGGGTGCCTCTCGGGTTGCGCGTTGTTTCCAATCTCATGCCGTTTCCCGGCGAACCCGGCAATCGCGCGCGGTTACAATCGGGACCTCTGGAGGATGGCCATGATTCGCATTCTGCTCCTCGCGTGCCTGATTGCCGTCAGTGCCTGCGCCCCGATCGATGTCCCACGCAGTGAGATCACCATGGATTCGAGCCGGCCGATGTCCGCCGGCCTCGAGGCCTACGACGTCGACCACTACACTCTTCGCAACGACATCCAGATCGAGCAGAAGTCGATCGCCGGATCCGCAGCGATTCGATTCACGGCTTTGGCGGAGCTGTCGGTGCTCGAGCTCGATTTCGACGGTCTCTTCACGATCGACCTCATCGAGGATGAGCATGGCCCACTCGACTCCACTCGCGACGAGGCCAAGCTCTATGT
Organism: Candidatus Sulfomarinibacteraceae bacterium; assembly: GCA_963733915.1. Taxonomy (GTDB): domain Bacteria; phylum Acidobacteriota; class Thermoanaerobaculia; order Thermoanaerobaculales; family Sulfomarinibacteraceae; genus Sulfomarinibacter. Next base: position 267,579 of record CAVTEP010000008.1, on the reverse strand, counting down.
GACGCTGCGCGAACCGCTCGCGCACGGCGAAAGCGGCGAGGTGACCGTCTCCTATCACGGGCGGCCGGTCGAAGCCAAAAGGGCGCCATGGGACGGAGGCTTTGTCTGGAGCGAGACGCCATCGGGCAAACCCTGGATCGCCACCGCGATGCAGGGTGAGGGCTGCGACATCTGGTGGCCGTGCAAGGACCATCCGGCCGGCGAGCCGGCGGGCATGGATCTTTTTTTCACGGTGCCGGACGGTCTGATCGCCGCGTCGAACGGCGTGCTCGTAGATGTCGTTGAGGAAAACGGCACGAGCACATTTCACTGGCGCACCGGGGTGCCGACCAATACCTATGGTGTCGCGCTCAACGTCGGTCCCTACGTGTTGATCGAGGATACGTACAAATCTTCAAACGGCACCGAGTTTCCGGTGCAGTTCTGGGCCATCGAAGATCATGAAGAACAGGCGCGCGAGCTTTTTGACCGGGAGTTCGCGGCCACCATCGAGTTCTACGAACGCAAGGTCGGGCCCTATCCCTGGGGCCAGGAAAAGCTCGGCGTCGCCGAGACACCGCATCTGGGTATGGAGCACCAGACGATCAACGCCTACGGCAACGAGTTCAGACGCGGCCCCTATGGTTTCGACTGGCTTTTCCATCACGAGTTGGCGCACGAGTGGTTCGGCAACGTCATGACGCACGAGACGGTTTCGGACATGTGGCTGCACGAGGGATTCGCCGCCTTCATGCAACCGGAGTACACCCGCGAGGTCATGGGTGACGCCGCGTTCTACTCCGCAATGTACCAATCGTATCTGGGCATCAAGGCCTGTAATGCGATCGCACCAAGAGAAGAGCTTTCGTCCGACCAGCTGTTCTTTGACGACCCGGATGGTCGAGGACCCGGCGGTGACATCTATACCAAGGGTACCTGGCTGCTCCACTCGTTGCGCTACCTGATCGGCGAAGAGGCCTTCTGGCGAGCGATTCGGCGGCTCGTCTACGACACGGCGTATCCCGAGGAGCTGCAACCACCGATCGCTGCACGTTTTCGTACCACCGACGATTTCATGATGATCGCGAGTGACGAGGCTGGACAGGACATGGCGTGGTTCTTCGAGGTCTACGCGCGCCGCGGCCCGTTACCGGTGCTCGAGCTGAACGAAACCGACTCGGGGCTGGTATTCGAGTGGCAGAACATCGGCGAGCTCGAGTTTCCGATGCCGATGCCCGTGCGTGTGAACGGCGAAATGCTGCGGGTGGAGTTTAACGGGAACCGGGCTGAACTGCCGGGGGTACGGGAATCCGATGTCCAGGTGGACCCCTTCATGCAGGTCCTCAAAAAACTCCCGATCGTGCCGACCTGCGAAGAACGCCGCGAGGAAGAGCCTCGATCCTGAGGCAGGTCTGATATCCGCAAAAAGACGTCGCAACCACAAAGGCACGAAGACACCAAGAAAAACGCGAAGAGAATCATCTTGGTGAAATTCTTCGTGGCTTTGCGTCTTCGTGGTTACGGTTCCCGCACATCCGATTCGGAAAATGAGGTGTGGGCGTGTCCTCCAGGCCGCGTTCGAGGACCTCAACGCCCTCCTCGCGCGCCCTGAAGGACGCGCCTACGACTATCCACACCATATTGAATCGGTGCCGGTCTTGACGCGCGGGCCCTCAGGGAGGGCGTCGTGTATAATCCCCGAATCAACCCGTGCCGGAAAGGCACCACAACAAAGGAGGCAGAATGTTTAGGGAAACCAAGTGGAAATGTCTGTTTGTCTGCAGCGTGATCGTCGTGACGCTGGCGGCGGTTCCGGCGTTCGCCGGCGACGCCTCGGACATGGCCAAAATCGTCGCGTCCTGGCAGGCATCGTTCAACGCCGGGAACGCCAAGGCGATCGCGGCGATGTACGCCGAGGACGCCATGAGGCTGCCGTACCAGGCGCCGACTGTCAGCGGCCGGCAGGCCATTGTCGAAAACATCCAGGGAACCCTCGATCAAGGGATCGTCAAGATCGAGCTGAAGCTGGGGGCGTCCGAGTCCCACGGCGACATGGCGTGGGCCCACGGCACCTACCACCTGATGACCGCGGACGGCGCCACCGCCCAGATGGGCAAGTGGATGAACGTATCGAAGAAGGTCGGCGACGGGTGGCAGATCCAGTGCGACATCTGGAACACTGACGCTCCGTAGCAGACCTCCGAAAATACCCCAAGTTCTCTTTCGGTGCCGGGCTTCAGAACTCTGAAGCCCGGCACCCATTTTCCACAATGCATCGGTGCAGAGTGTGGCACTCTTGACCACAAGCACTGTCGACAACTGGAGGATTCCGGAGGAATAACCCAAGCTCGAAGTCATTCGTATATCGCTCGACCTGATTCCTCGCGAAGGAGGCTGTCATTTCCAGATTCACCCGGATCGTCATCGTCAGGATGGGTGCCACCCTTCGCATTTGCACATTCTCGCTAAGCCGCCTCGATGTCCTTCTGGGCGGCGGCATCATCGGGAGGGTCACCGTTCTCACCGCCGGGTACGCGTGAGTGGGTTTTGACCAGTCGTCGTTTCTGGTCCACACGGTGAGACGCAGCGTGTATCGTCCGGCGGATAAATCCGCAATGTCCCACACACCGAGCTCGTCGCTGTCGACCGGTCGAACTGAATCTTCGATGAGTGACCAGTCTTCGTCGCCTTCTTTGCTGAACTCGAGTCGGTACCGCTCGAAGGATGCCGGGCTCGAGGACCCTGTCCCGATCCACGCGGAGCCCCGAATACCGAGCCGGCCCGGTGTGACCACACTCAGCCGGTCGATGGCGACGAACAACACCAGGGCCGCGTCCAGCGCCTCGGGCGGACTTCGAAGCCAGCTGTTGATGCAGTAAAGCCGCGAGTTTCCGTGGGCGATGTTCCGGGTCTGGTATATGAACCGGCCCAGCTTCCAGTCGACGAGGCTGTTTTTGAGGACCATCGTGGCGTCGTCCCATGCCGAGACGTACGACCAGACCTCGCCGCTCTCGAACACGAGCATCGCGCGATGTTGAACCCCCAGGTGGATCGTCTGACCCTCACAGATGGAATCAATCACGTACGCGACGCCGTCGTTTTTGACCATCATCTCGCTGAAAACGATGCCTCTCGCGGTGAGGTCATACGCCCATCCACGTCCACTTTCCAGAAATCACCGACGTGTCGAACAGACGAAGGAAACGGTCGCCGGACGGCACCACCTGGTCTTCGTAGAAGGAGTCGTTGCGCATGATGCCGTCAATGTTTCCCCGTCCCTGGCCGAGGAACCGGAAGAGCACCATGGTCAAGTCCGAGTCGCGGACGGTGACGTGACTGCCGGGAAAAGGGTTGATGCCCCAGGCGACAAATCGGCAGTTGTCGATGGACACAGACCACGGAATCCCCGAAAACCCGTCGACACCATCCTCGATGACAAGGCTCACCGGTGCCGACGGAGTCTCCGGTTTCGGGAAGCTGAAGTCGACCGTCGCGCCGTCATCCAGAAAAAGCCATGGCATGACAAGGGTTGTATTTGTAAACCGCAGCGTCGGACGGTCATAAAAAACCACGTCGCCGGCAATGTTGACGTCGGTGAGGCTCAGGGCCGTGTCGTCCCAGAGATACCAGGTCTTCCAGTGGTTGTAGGTCGTGCGCGTGGCCGAGTACGAAGCGCGCTCTACCAGATAAATGAACTCGATGGAGCCGTCGCAATCGACCTCCGAGTCCTCGAGCTCGATTCGGGCGTCTCCCCAACCGATGATGTTGTGTTGCGCCACGTATTGCTGGACGTAGTGCAAAAAGCCGCCGTTGCGAACCACAAAGCGTCCATGATCACCGACCCTGATGTTGGTGTCGTTTCCGGAAAGGTGAAGCTCGCCGCCATCGATTACGAAGCCCCCATCATCCAGGACATAGATCTGGTTTGCCTGATTCAGGATTCCGCCCTCCACGAGCAGGATTCCCCGATTCACGATGTAGATCTCATCGATGCTGTCCAGCTCCTCCCCGGGCCCGATGCGAAAAACCTCGTCATGGTCAACGGCGCCGATTACCAGAGGACCCGCGCCGAGCGCCGGGAACGAGGCAGATAGAGCAAGAGCAAGCATCAACAGCGGCCGCTTCACGATGCGCTCCTGAGGCGGTGACGATTCATACGATTGAGACGTCTCACAGGCCCGCCAGGTTGACGGATCCGATTTTCGGCGCCCCGACCTCCACAGACTGTCGGAGATCAACCCATACATTTCCACGCGGGTATCACATGCACTCGATAAAGCGTCAATGCGGAATGTCGCACCCTCACGGGGTGATAATGATCTTGCCTGGCCCGCCGCCGTCTTGCAGGTAGCGCATGGCGGCGCGGGCCTCGCTCAGCGGGAAGGAGCGGTCGATGATGGTGTGATCTTTCCGGTATCGAGCAGCCCCTTCAACTCGGTCATGATCTCGGACTTTTCGGGCACTGAGAAACTCAGAGCGGGGAGGTGTCGGTCGAAGGGTGAGCGTGCGATGAGCATGAAAAAATGCGGCAGGCTCCCCAGAATCCGTCTGCCAGCGGCCCCGTAGTCGGTCGTGGCCGATGATGAGGTAGATCCCCGTTGGTTTCAGTACGCGCTTGCAGTCCTTGAGGGCCAGGGTCGACGCCACGTCGAGGATGAGGTCGTATTGCTCGTCGCCCCGGGTGAAGTCCTCCTGGTGGTAGTCGATCACCCGGTCTGCACCCAGACTGCGCAGCATCTCCAGCTTTTCGGCGCGGTCGACCGCCGTGACCGTTGCGCCGCGCGCCTTGGCCACCTGCAGGGCGATCGAACCCACGCCGCCTCCGGCGCCGTTGATCAGCACACTGTGCCCCGGCCGCACTTCAGCGTCCCCCATGAGGTTGATCAGTGCGATGTTACCCGATGTGGGAACAGACGCCGCCTGCTCGAAGCTCAGGTTCTCGGGCTTCAGCTGAAGTGCACCCTCGGGGACGGCAGCGTACTCGGCAAAGGTGCCCCCGTTTCGCCACTGCATCTTCAGAAGGCTTTCGCCGAACACGGCGTCCCCGACCACAAAGCGAGTGACGTTCTTGCCCACGGACTTGACCCCCCGCGAGGTCCGTGCCGGGTATCGGGTCCTTGGGCCTGAAGTGGCCGGCGCCCAGAGGCGCACGAGAATGGGTCGGCCGCTCACCGCGTGCCACCGCGGCGTGGACGGAGGTCCTCGCACCCGGACGAGCACCTCGTCCTCCCGACTGCGGCGTGTCGATTCTCCCGGAGCTCCAATACGTCCTGGGGCTCTACGATAACGGGTCTCGAACAATGGCCTTCACGAGGTGGTAACGCATCACTCGATCGCCCTCCGGTCCGTCAGCCTAGACGATCCAGGTCGACAACGCATCACCGCTGAAGTCTCACGAAGCGATGGCGCTCTCCGGCCGCGAGCAATCATCCGGCATCGACCCGCGCTCAGACCAGAACTCTCTTTTTGGCCTGCGCCCACGAGTAGTAGAGCAGGAAGAACGCAATCACCCAGATCACGGCCGAGAAGATCAATCCACCGGTACCCATGATCTCGGCGCCGTTGGTCAGCCCGTAGCTGTAGATCGTGGTGATCACCATCCCGGCGCACGAGATGGCAAATGCCTGCACCGCCCATTTCTTTCTCATGAGGAGGCCGATCGATCCCGCGACCGCGCCCCAGACCGCAAAGGCCCAACACGCGGTCATCAACTTGGGGAAACTGTAAAAATACTCGAGCTGCGCCTCGGTAAACTGGCTCATGTAGAACTCGAGCTTGAGCTGGGTGGCCAGATAATCGAAGGCTCCTATCAGATTCCACAACAGGGAAACCACTCCGACGATCCAGAGATGGACCGGGGTCTTGCTTCGTGCCCCGCCTGAATTCATATCACTCACGGGCATGTCTCCTCTCGGCATATTTTCGCTTGAGCGTGGCGTTTACGATAACACACTGTTCAGCTCAGGCCGAGCCGGAGCAGTGATCACGGAGTGGTCGAGGTGCCGTTTCGGTGCTCAGACACCGTGCTCGATCCATATGTCGCAGACCTCGTTGCTTTATTGACGCGCCGGCGGAACCCCAACGCCCCAACCAGAGCTTGCAACGGCGAAAACCCGGCCTCCACCGCCGAGAGACGGCGGGCCAAAGTACGCTGTCCATGGCAGAATCGATGCCGACAAGGAGTGATGATCATGCGAAAGGTGACGATCTTCCTGCTGTTGGTTGGGCTTGCGGTCGCGGCAAGCGCCGAGTATTCAGTGACCGAGCTCGATTTTCTCGAGAAATCGGGTCTGCAGTTCAACGGCGCCGGGCCCTTGCTGGTGCAGATCGATGTGCCGCGCAACCGCCTCGTCACCGCCAACACCCTCAGCTCGTCGGTGTCAGTGATCGACTGCGAGACGGGCAAGGTTATCAACATTCCGATCGCCGGCAGGGCCTTTCAGCACCTCAAGTCGGAATCCATGACGATCGGCGCGGCGACCGGCCGCATCTACCTGATCGGCAGGAATTGTTTCTACATCGTGGATCCCGACGCGCAGACTTCTCAGCAGATACCGACGGACGCGCAGTTCGAGTCGATCGCCGTCGACGAAAAAAGCGGCAACGTCTTCATCGCGGGGAGGGAGAGCAGAGGGCTGGGGTTTTTCGAGGCTTCGAGCGGTAGGCTCAGCATGCTCGACTGGCTCGGGACCGAAGAGGAGCTCATCAATCTCAACGCGACCCCTCCACCACCCATACGAAAGGTCGTGGCCGACGGCTCCCTCGGAGACATCATCGCCGTGGACGGGCTCGACCCTGCCATCTATGTCTTTGACGGCACGACCGGCACCAAGAAAACCTCGCGGCCGATCGGCCTGGCGGCGGGCGGCAGGTGGCATCTGGGTGGCTCCAACGAGTCGAGCCACCACCTCTATCTGGTGGTCGAGACGGTCGACCGGAGAGTCATCCAGGCGGCAAAGATCGATGTGACGGGGACCGAGGACGTGGTCGTGCCTCTTCCGGAGTACACCGAGGGCGTGGGGATCACCTACAACAGCGCGAGGGAGGAAGTCTACATACCGTATGACAACCATGCTTCGGTTCATGTCGTCGATTTCGGTAATGGCGGAGAGCTCCACGAGATCATGGTTCCCGCCTACGGGAACGACGGCAGCGCGGTCGATGCCGAAAACGAGATTCTCTATATCTCCAGCTGGGCGCACGGCGAGATCGATGTGATCGATCTGAAGGAACGAAAGCTCGTCACGCGGCATCCCGGGCTCGGGATCATCCCGCACATGTTCGCCCTCGCCTTCAACCCCAAGACCGGGATGGTCTACTTCCCAAAAGGCGCGTCGGCGGTCAACGGCGCCTTTGGCTCGGCCGTCTCCGTGTTCGACCCTTCGACCGGCAAGCTCAGCAAGATTCACACCGGTTGGGCGCCGATCGATCTGATCGAGATCGAAAGCCGGGGCTCATTCCTGGTCTTCAACTCGGAGGACGCGTTTGCCGAGGTGAAGGTGGACGGAAGCGTCGAGATGCACCCGCTGCCCTTCGACTATCCGATCCGGGCGATCGACAGCCCCGAGGGGGACGTCTACCTCTCCTACGGTCCGCACCAGTCGTACTGGCCCACTGTCTACATCTGGGATGCCAAGAACGGAGTGCTGACGATCGATGCCGACGATCTCGGGCTGTACGACCGGCGGATACCCCGCCAGGCCCACGAGATGGTCCTCGATAACGACGGCGTCCTCTATTTCACCCAGAACAACTGGGGCAAAGAGGAGCAGTTCGTCGGGGTCATGAAGGACCAGGTCCGCCTCTTCAACATCAACGAGCGCCTGAGGCTGGTCGACGAGGTCGAACGGGAGATCACCCAGAGGATCCTGAGGTACGACGAGGCTTCGAATCTCCTCTATCTCGTACGGGTCGGAGAAAAAGACGAGGATCCGAGCGTGCTGCAGGTGATCGAGCCCGACAGCGGTACTGTCCTGCACAGGCTGGAGCTCGGCACGACCGCCTCGGACCTCGCCTTCGACAGCAAGAACATCTACGTGGCCAACTTCGACTCGAACAGCGTCTCGGTAATCGACACGTCAGATTATTCGGTCTCAAAAGTGGAGGCCGGCGAGCAACCGCTCAAGCTCTGCGCCTGCGCTGGAAAGATCTACGCGATCAACCATTCCGGGAACAGCCTGATCGAGGTCGGTGGGAACAGCCGGAATCTACCAACCGAGGGGCTCCCCGACAACATCTTCGAATGGAACGGCAAGCTGGTGATCACATCCCACAACAGCGACAGGCTCGACATCACGAGCTTCGATCCCGGCTCCGGAGCATTCGAGATTCTGCATACCGTCGAGTACCCCTACGGCGATACGAGCTTCGATTCGAGGAATGTGTCGTTCTACCTGAGCGGTCAGTTCGGAGACGCTCTGTTTTCGATCACGAGGGGAAAGATCGACTCATCCGGCAGGCTGTGGATCAGCGATTTTCTGTCGGGAAGGGTGTTCATACTCTCCGAATCCCCGTAATTCAGAACGACAGTTCGGCCGTGCGTGCGGCGTCCATCGTCGGTGCTGTCGGAATGCCTATTGCTCGCCGGGAGTTTCAGTCCTCAGGAGGACAACTCAAATGCCAAAGTATCTGATCCAAGGTAACTATCTCGCGGAGGGCGTCAAGGGGCTCATGAAAGAGGGCGCGTTGAAGCGCCGGGAGGCCGTCGACAAGCTGATCTCGTCGCTGGGCGGAAAGGTGGAAAGCATGTACTACGCCTTTGGCGACACCGACGTCTTCGTCGTTGTCGACCTGCCCGACAACATCAGCGCCGCGGCCGCCGCATTGGTCGTCAACGCGAGCGGTGCGGTGACCATCAAGAGCACGATGCTCATGACGCCCGAAGAGATGGACAAGGCCGTCAAGAAGGCGCCGAGCTACCGCGCACCCGGCTCCTGACGAATACTCCTCCGTGGGCAGGTCCTTCAGGGCCCGCCACCGAAGGCCTCTGCCCTGCTCTTACGATCCATCCTTCGTAGGCGGGTCCTTCAGGGCCCGCCATCGAAGGCCCCTGTCCTGCTCTGACGAACTCTCCTCCGTAGGCGGGTCCTTCAGGGCCCGCCAACGAAGGCTTCAACGGCCTTCTCGCGCGCCTACATCCAATTCGTCGTGATCCAGTCGGAGGTTTCCTTGAGTCGCAGTCCCTCGGCGAACGCGATCATGTCCGGGATCTTCTTGACCGCATCCATAGGTATCGAGACCTTGGGTGGGAACACCGGTGCGAGGCGGTGGTATCGATCGCGCAACATCTGTTTGCACTGGTAGTCAGCGATTCCCGAGATGCCATCGAGGATGAGGCTGATCAACGGCTTGATCCACTGGGCGTAGCCCCAGTCCAGGGTCTTGCGCTTGATGTGAAACAGGCTGGTACCCGTGCCGAGGGAGAGCAGCACGACCTCGTTCATGTCCTTTGGCAATCCTACGTAGCGATCGTCCTGGGTCTGCGCGAGCGCGCACATCGAAGGGTTGTTTGCAAAGACGCCGCCGTCGATGTAGCCGTCGACGGAAGGAAAGTAGGTCGGTGCCGCAGCGGTATAGAGACCGACCTTGTAGGCGAGCTCGCGCCGATCATCCTTGTTGCCGCTCTTGCTCTTGAAGTTATGAAATATTTTCGGTTTCCAGGTTCTCTTGTTTTCGTCCGGGTCTTCGTTGTCGAGGTCGAATGCCGTGATCAGGACGTGCCGGTCGAGCTGTCCCAGGGTCGTATTCTCGCCGAGGACCCGCTTGAACACCCTTTTCATCGGCGCCGTCTTGTAATCGGCCCCCCTGAGCTTCCCCAGATCCAGCACATCGTCGATCCACGAGTCATCGAAGATCTCGGGCCCATCATTCACGTAGAGATCGTGAATATCGTCAAGGCTCAATCCGTGGGCGATGCCGAGCGCCAGCAGACCCCCTGTCGAGGTTCCGGCAATCAGGTCGACCTTGTCGAGGAAGCCCTCCAGCCCCGGCGTTGCCGCCAGCCGCTGCATCATCACCGTCGTCACGATCCCGCGAATTCCACCCCCATCGATCGCCAGAATTCGGTACTTCGCCATCGCCTACCTCCTCATCACGGGTGCCAGGTACGTCATTGTTGCATTGTTGCGGATCGTGGCGAGAGCCAACGCGCCGTGTGGCAAGGCGGTACGGCAACCTGCCGGAACCGACACCGCCGCCTCCCGTATACCGAGAGTACTCGTCGTTGCGAAAGGACACCTCCACGTGCAGCATCTCCAATCCCTCGTCTTGACCCTTGGAATCGTGTTGTGGGCGCTCCCCGGGCTCGGCGAATCCGCCGCCCTGTCGGCGGACGATATCGTCGCGGTCAAGGCAGCGAATCAGGTATACGTCACGACCTGGCTTGCCAACGACCCCGATGCCGCCATGTCCACCCAATTCTGGGACGGTGAAATCCACACACACGGTTCTCTGCGAGCCATGTCCCACGAGGGACAGATCGGATCTGTGGTGACCATGGATGCGATGCTTCCCGACCCGGATTTGTATGCCGTGGGAGCTCTCGCCGGCCTTGACGGTGAGATCACGGTCATCGCCGGAGATGTGTACCTCTCGTACCCGGACGGCTCCGCGACCGCAAGGGTCGAAAAGACCGTTTGGAGTGACGCCGAGGCGACCCTGTTGGTTGCCGCTCGCGTCCCGGCATGGATCAGCCTCAGCATCAAGGACCGCATTCGTTTCGAGGACCTGGATGAAGCGATCGCCGAGCTCGCCGCATCGGCGGGGATGAACGCTCACGATCGCTTCCCGTTTCTTCTGGAGGGTGAATTCGAAGATCTCCAATTCCACGTGGTCGACGGCAGCCGCTTGACCGGGGGTGGTTCCTCGCATCAGGATCACCTCGAGGCCTCGACGCGCATATCAGTAGATCATGCCACGGCGACCCTGGTCGGTTTCTATTCGACTCGTGACCAGGGCGTCTTCACGCACCGGGACTCTACGACTCATATTCACTGCGTTCTCGGCAAACCGCTCGCCGCCGGACATCTCGACCACGTGGTGATACCGGCCGGCGCGGCGGCCAAGTTCCCGGTGCTCGGACCATGAACCGAAACCGGCGAGTCTCGGAGGATAACCTCCGTCAATTCCGGTATATTCTCGATATCCTCGAGCAGAGGATCCCGGTCGCCGGTCGCTCCACGCTGTATGAAGGCGATGGGAGGCACCGCATGACGAGGGAAACCGTATCGACCGCGAACGGAAGGGCATGAAGACACGAGCCCTGCCAAGGAGGTTCTGATGACACCACTTCGGCAACACGACATGCTTCTGAGGCCGGCGACAACCGAAGAGATCGCGGCGGTGTGGGAAGATCGTTGGTTCGGCCTCGTCGTCGGCCCGAGCGCGGTCTTCGTGCCCTCGGATGTCGAGGGTCTCGCCTTGGTCGACTATCACGACGAGATTGTCGGGCTGGTGACCTATCACGTCGATGGACCGGCGGGCCAGATCGTGACCCTCGACACCATCGTCCGCGGACGTGGCTTCGGCCGCCGGCTTCTCGAGGCGATCGAGAACAAGTTCCACACCCTCGGTCTCGGCCGCGCCTGGGCGCTGATGACCAACGACAATCTGCGCGCGGCGGGGCTGTACCTCTCGCGGGGCTATCGGTTGGTTCGGGTCCATCTGGATGCGGTCGACAAGGTGCGCCAGCACAAGCCCAATCTGCCCGACCGGGGATACGAGGGCATCTACATCCGAGATCTGTGGGAGTTCGAAAAGCTCGGGCCCCTCGGGATACCGGTCCCCTGACACGGAAATCCAGGCTGCGCGGGTGTCGCGTGAACCTCCTGCAAGACCCCGATTTCTCCTCGAATTCTTCTTTCGACAGATCACGACAGGTAGAATGTGAATCATGACGCTGCGATGCTTCGCCGATTCCCAGACCCGCCGATCTTGGATCGAAACCAAAAACCTCCAGGTCTTTTCGCTGTGGCATGAGGGGCTTCCCGGGTTCGAGGTTGATCTTTTCGTGGAGGAGCCGTTCGACTTCGACAAGGCGTGGGAGCGACGGGTCGATATGCCGCTTTCAGGAACCTCCGCACACGTTGTGTGTCTCGAAGACCTTCTGGCTCTCAAGCGGGCGGCCGGGCGGCCTCGAGATCTCGACGACGTCGCCGTTCTCGAATCGCTGTCACGGGCTGACGACGATGACTAAACCCTCAAAGCGCTTCGACTGGAGTTATGCTGAAACTCGCCGGCGTCAGATTCGTGCCGGTGAGCGGATGACGCCGGCCGAGCGTCTCGAATGGCTTGAAGAGATGCTGGACGAGCTGCTGCCGTTCGTCGGTCTGGCACGCGCGGTGGAGCGGTCACGCGAGAAGCGCCTCGACTGAGACCCGCCCTTCGGCCTCCACCGATCACGACGGGTCGGGGGTGACGCCCATTTCTCCAACAAGGTATGTACGCCTGGAGGCGCGTCCTTCAGGGCGCGCGAGAAGGGTATTGAAATTCTCACTGGCGGGTCCTGAAGGGCCCGCCTACAAAATACACGGGCCATCCAGATCCCGCTCAGGCCTTGATCCGCTCCATCTTCGGGTCGTACATCGGTCGCAGTGACACTTCGGCCGGGTACCTCGTGCCGGCGATGTCGATCTCCCATTCACCTTCTTGGATGTAGGCCTTGTTGATGGGCTCGCCGGCCTCGATCATCGCCAGACCGACGGCGCCACCCAGGGTGTGGCCGTAGCTCGCCGCGCGGATATAGCCGACCGGCTTGTGGTTTCGATAGACGATCTCGGCGTGGTAGAGCAGCGGCTCGGGGTCCTTGACCAGCACCTGCAGCAGGCGCCGGTCGTAGGCGGGCCCCTGCGCTTTCTTCTCGACGCAGTAGGCCTTGCCTATGAAGTCCGGCTTGTCCAGATCGACGACGAAGCCGAGACCGGTCTCGAGGGCGTCGTCGGTGTTGTCGATGTCGTGACCGTAGTCGCGATAGCCCTTCTCCATGCGCAGGCTGCCCAGCGCCCTCAGACCGGCGTGGCGCAGGCCGAAGTTCTTGCCCGCCTCGACCACGCGTTCGTAGACGTGGACGGCCTGCTCCGCGGGGATGTTGAGCTCAAAGCCGAGCTCGCCGACGTAGGTGATGCGGTTGCACTGCAGGCGTGCGAAGCCGATGTCGATCTCGCGCGAGGTGCGGAAGGGAAAGGCCTCGTTCGACAGATCGGCCGAGGTGATGGACTGCAGCAGCTCGCGCGATCTCGGGCCCTGCACGTTGAGCTGTCCGATGCCTCCGGTGATGTCGGTGACGAAGCAGTGTGCGTCCGGTGGGACGTGGCGTCTGAGCCAGGTCTCGACGTGGCGGTGCATCGTATCGGTGACCACCACGATGAAGCGATCCTCGGCCAGCTTGGTCACGGTGACGTCGGCTTCGAGCTTGCCGCGCTCGTTCAGCCACTGGGTGTAGGTGATGGTCTCGACCGGTCCGTTGACGCTGTTGGCCGAGATGTGGTCGAGCACCGAGCCCGCTTCGCGCCCCTGGACCAGGAACTTTCCCATGAAGGTCATGTCCATGGCGATGACCGCCTCGCGGCAGGCCCGGTGCTCCGCCTCCCAGTAGGGAAACCAGTTCTGACGGCCCCAGGAGAGCTTGTCGACCTTGGGCTCCTTCCCCTCCGGCGCGTACCAGGCCGGGCTTTCCCAGCCGCTCACGTCGGTGAAGTAGGCGCGCTGATCGCGCAGACGATCGTGGAAGGGCGAGCGCTTGCAGTCGCGCGCGGTCTGCGGCACGCGGGTCGGGTAGTGGCGCCGGTAGACCATTCCCAGCGTCTCGACCACGCGGGTCTTGCGGTACTCGGGATTGCACTGATAGGGGTGGAAGCGATCCAGGTTGATGGGTGTGATGTCGACGCCCGGATCGCCGGTGGTGATCCATTGCGCCATGATCCTGCCGAGACCGCCTCCGGTGATGAGACCGATGGAGTTGAGCCCCGCGGCGACGAAATAGTTCTGAATCTCCGGCGTCTCGCCGAAGGCCACGCCCATGTCGGGTGTGAAGCTCTCGGGGCCGCAGAAGAACTTCCGGATTCCGACCTCCTGGGTAATCGGGATGCGGCTCATGGCTTTCTCGAGGAAGGGCGCCATGCGATCCCAGTCGGGCTCGATCTCGCCAAAGGAGAAGTCTGCAGGTACGCCGTTGACCTTCCATGGAGCACAGACGGGCTCGAAGAGGCCGATCATCAGCCCGCCGCCCTCTTCCCGGTAGTAGCCGTAGCAGGAGGGGTCTTCGATAATCGGAAGCTGCCGCGTCACCTCCTCGATGGGCTCGGTGATGAGGTAGTAGTGCTCGGTCGACTGGTTCGGGATGCTGACGCCGTTGAGGGCGCCGAGCTGTCTCGCCCACATGCCGGCACAGTTGACCACGAACTCGGCCTCGATGGCGCCCTGAGTGGTGGTCACGCCCGTGGCGCGGCCGTTCGCGGTGGTGACCCCCGTGAAGGATGCGCCCTCGATGATCTTGACGCCCAGCTGGCGCGCACCTTTGGCCAGGGCCATGGTCGCATCCACGGGGTTGACCCGCCCGTCCTGCTTCAAGTAGAAGCCCGCCTCGATGTCGTCGACTCTGGCGAGGGGGAAGAGCCTCTTGATCTCGTCGGGGCCGATTTCCTCCACGTCGTTGCCGTGCAAGCGGTTGAAAGCAGCCACCCGGCGATACTCTTCCACTCGGTCTTTGTCCGCGGCCATCTCGATGAAGCCCAGGGGCTCGAAGCCGGTGCTCAAGCCGGTCTCCGCCTCGAGACGTGCCCAGAGATCGCGCGTGTACATGCGCATCTTGACCTGGGTTTCCGAGGTCGAACCAAAGGTGGTCATCAAACCCGCCGCGTGCCAGGTGGTGCCGCTGGTCAACTGGTGGCGCTCGAGCACGACCACATCCGTCCAGCCCAGGTGTGCCAGGTGATAGGCCACCGAACATCCGATCACGCCGCCACCCACGATCACGACGCGTGTACTTCGAGGCAAATCTTGATTCGACAAACCGGCTCCCTTTTTTGTTTTCTCACCTGCGTACCACGTAGGTACCACGTTTCGCATTGTTGCATGCCTGGGTGTCACTTAGCACTCGATGCCTTCAACTTTGTCGCCAGCCTTTGGGATCGCGTCCGCTATCAAGGATTTCGTGAGTGCCACGCAGCGTGTTTTCCGTTTTTTCGTGGGTGCCGCACGGCGCACCGATGCGTCGCGCGGTGTGTTCAACCCTGCAAGCCTCGTGAGCCTGTTTCGACGCCCCACGGGAGGCATCGAATCAATTCCGCCGCCGAATGGAACCGGCAACCGACTTCACCGAAACTCCGGCGGTCGACATTCGTACTAAAATATTAGTAGTAAGACCAAACGCCCAAGGGGGATGTGATGCACGGCGTCTACCGCTCGACCTCAGCTCGAATCGACGCACAACATGAGTTGGCGACGACACGTGGATGCGAACTGTTGAAATCGCCTCGACGGCGCAGGGTTCGTCGAGCTCCATTGGACATCGTCGGACGAATCGGGATCTCCGTTCTCGCCGTTGGTCTTGTGACGACCGCCGCGGCCAAAACCGATCTCGTCGATCCCTTCGAGGTCATTGCCGCCGTCGATCGCGCCTCCGAGATGGATCTGTGGCCCGGCTTCGATGCCACGGCCTATCCGATCGCCATTTATGATGGCGAGTTCACCCTCCTGGTGCGCCATCCGAGCCCGCCGGAAGAGTTCCAGCCGCTCGAAGGACACGTCGGCGTCTGGTTCTCCGCCGGCAGGCACCCAGCCATGCGGTGGAACTCGAATGCCGATATCGGCGGCGTTCGCACCGCGACATTGCTGCTGACGATTGAGCCAGGACGATCGGTTGAGTACGAAGCCCATATCCTCTACCACGAGATCTTCCATCTTTTTTCCAAACCGCTCCACCCCACCTGGAGGCCCGACGAGATCTGGCGCTACAGCTATCCGATGAACGATCTCGACAACTACCGGCTGTTGCTTCTGGAGGAAGAAGCGCTGGCGCGCGCCGTTGAAACCGAATCGGAGGAAAAGGCGGCGTCGTGGGCGGCGTTGGCGCTTGGGCTTCGCGTCGAACGACAGGAGAGGCTGAGCGCTGAACACCGCAGCTTCGAAACCTTACTCGAGCTGCAGGAGGGGACCGCAGTGTACATGGGGAGGTCGACGATCGGGATCGCCAGTGACACGGAGAGGCTTCGTGAAGATCGTGGACCTGAGGGGATCCGGTGGCGCTGTTACGAGACCGGAGCGGCGATCGCTGTGGTCCTCGACCGGTTGATGCCGTCGTGGAAAAAGGTCCTCGACGCCAAACCCGAGACCACGTTTGCCGAGTTGCTGAGCGCGGCGGTGGCGGCGGAAGAGGAGGTGGCGGCCGCCTCGTTCTCGAACGAGGAGCTGACGCAGGTCGCAGCGCGGGCCGAGGCTGCAATCGCCAGGCTCGCGGATGAGAGGGCGGGGCTTTACGAGGACTTCAATCGGCGCGGAAAAAAGGTGATTATTCGCCTGGCCGGTGATGGCGAGCGACTCGAATTCGACGACTTTGATCCAATGGCGGTGGAAATCCTGGAGCGGGGCGAAGCCCTTCAGGCCCATCTACTGGTCGCGAGCCACCCGCACGGCCACGTGAGGTTGCTGAACCCTCGCTTCGTGCGCCACTCCCTGGAAGGCGTCATCGCTCTGACACGCCCGTCCGGCGACCATCCCTTTCTCCAAGGGTTTCGGCAGATTACCGTCGCCGGGTTTTCGGGCGAGCCGACGGTCAAGCGAAACGGCGGAAACCTAAGGGTCGAGGCCGAAGGGCTCTCAGTCTCCTTCAACGGCGCTCTCGCCGAATCGACCGACGATGCTCTGATCATCACCGTTCTTCCGGCAGCTACCGGGAGTTGATTGATGCGTACCACGTTTCGCATTGCTGCACAGTGGATACTTTCGCTTCGCAGCCCTCGTCACGAAACCCGGTGAGACAAGCGGACTAATCGACTGTCATCGGGTTGGCAGGGTCGGCGGCCCATTCCTGGAGAGAGGCGATGTAGACGGCGACGTCGGTGAAGCCGAGTCGGGTCATGATGAAGGCGTCGGATGACGCGGCAACCCCGCCGCCGCAGTAGGTGATGGCGCGGTCGTTTCGGTCGTAACCGAACATCGCGTCCAGTTCATCGTGCGGCCGGTAACGGCCCGAATCGTCGACCAGCGCGAAAGCGGGGATGTTTGCGGCGCCGGGGATATGGCCTGGCCGATCGTACATCGCCATCTCGCCCCGAAAGTGGGCCTCGGGCATTGCATCGATGAGATGAACGGCGCTGTTGCCGATCGCGGCGAGCACCTCGTCCCGGTCGGCGATCAGCTCCGGTCGGGGAGCCGGGGTGAGCTGTTTCGCGGATCGTTTGGCCGGCTCGGTCGACAGCGGTCGACCCTCCGCGGTCCAGGCAGCCAGACCGCCGTCAAGCAACGCCGCCCGGTCGAACCCGACCCAGCGCAGCATCCACCAGACTCTGGCGGCCCAGACCGAGTTTCGCCCGTCGTACAGGACCACCCGGGTATCGTCGCCGACACCCAGCGCGCCCATCGCGGCACAGAACTGCTCCGGTGTCGGCACGGCGAACTCGAGTGGCCTCTCGCTGAGCGACAGATCACCCATGAGATCGGCAAACCCCGCGGACGGAATGTGGCCGCCCTCGTAGGCGGCCCGGCCACTCACAATCTGGAAACCGCCGTCTTCGTCCGGCACCACGCTGACGGTACAGTCGAGCACCACCAGATCCGGGTCATCGAGATGCTGGCTCAGCCACTCCGTCGACACAAGCGTGTCCATCGTGGCGTCGGGCTGTGTTTCCGAACTCGCAAAGGCAGTCACGAATGCCAATGCTGCGGTCAGGACGAAGAGTTTCCGCGAGCGTATTTGAAACGGCATTATTCCTCCCCGCTGTCAAAGAAAACGAAAAAAGGGTGCCGCGGATCTTGGGCTCCACCCTATCCAATATCGAATATAGCAGTGATGGTGACAGTTCCCACAAGAGTTTTTCAGCTACCACGACCAGCGTCGATCCTCATAACGCCTTCGCCTCCATCGGCGTCACGAAGACCACGGCGTTGGGGAAAGTCTGCAGGAGGCGCGCTTCAATCTGACGGATTTTTTCGGGGTCCGGGGGAAGGTGCATGAATACCACGTGATCCGGTGTCATCCACTCGTCGAGTACAGCCTTTGTTTCATCGGACCAGTCGAAGTATTCAAGAAACACGATGCCGATTTTCTTCTTCTGGAATCCACCTTCCTCGAAAAGCTCGAGGTTCTGCGAGAGGAGGGCGTCTCCGGCGTGGAGCATCGTGAGGCCGTCAACCTCGACCAGGTAGACCAGGTTTTCGACTCCTTCGTGCCGGTTGAACTGCTCACCGGTTTCCTCATTCGTCTCCATGTACGCGGAGTGGCGGAGCCGGATGGCCCGGACCCGAATTCCCTCGACCTCGAGATCGGCGGATTCGAAGAGATCGAGATCGACCTCTCGAACCGTGATGCCGGAATCCTCGAACTCGGGATCGGAGGCTCTCAACGCGTCCACAACCTGTGGCGGACCGATCAGCACACCCGAGGGGTTTCCTCTGAGGTGCTCGAGCACCGGTGCGGCGCTGAAGTGATCGCGGTGGAAGTGCGTTACCAACATCAGATCGATATCGTCGAAGGGCGCCTTCGAGGCCTGCATCAGCGACAGCGTCTCGTCGTCCGGGACATGGGAGTAGGCAATCGATCGGTCGTCGAAGACGGCATCAATCAGAATCTTCCGAGAGCCCACCTCGATCAAAAAGCCTTCGTTGGCGATATAGGTGATAGTCGCCGGTGGGCCGGCCGCGACGGACCCGAGCGACAATACCGCGATAGCGGCAATGACGCTGGCAGGATGCTTCATGAGCCCCTCCGTGCTCGAATCTGGTTGCGGCCGCCCTGAGAATGATTACTGGGGATTTCGTACGATGAACGTCGGTGGAGGTTTCATCGTTTTCGGGCGCCACCAGGCGCGTTGTTCCTCGGGTTCCCCGATTTGCATCAAATGGGTATCTGGGCAATGCCCAGGTCATGAAATTGCATCTCATACTCGAAGCAACATGACGATTGACACTCGGAATGTGCTAGGCTCCCCACAATGTAAATGAGCTGGACAGTATACGAACCGTCCCGGGCCCCGGTTGTGTTTCCACCGGGTGAGGTCGTGTTCGAGGCGTTTGCCTTCGATGATGCCACCCTGCTCGAGATTGATCGACTTTTGATCACCGGACGGTGCGACGACGGGCGACTCGAGCTCGAGTCCGGCAACACCCGGCTGGTGGCCATGATCCACTCGTCGGCGCCATATGTCGCCGGTCTCCAGGAGGGCCAGGCCCTGCGGCCGGTACCGCTTCACGAATTCGTCGTGCGGGCGCGCCAGCTCGAGAATCCGGTCTGCCGCCTCGTCTCGTGCGACAAGGCGCTGGTCCTGCTGACGGCCGTTCACTTCAGCAAGAGACCAGATCTCGGCGGCTCGCTCAAGCTCATCAACCCCGCCCACGTTCTCCGGATCCTGGCCAAGGAAGAGCGCGACGCCGCGGTCGCGCTCGAACACAATGGCGCGAGGACGCTGCTCTTTCTGCATCGGGGGCGGCCGGCGCGTCTGTTTTTTGGAAACCCGGCGGAAGACCCCGGCGAGGGCTCGCTGGAGGAGCGACTTCTGCTGTGGGCATTTGACCGTGTCGCGGATACCCGATTCGAAGTCTTTTCCGAGCTCTACCTCGCCCCTGATCCCGACGCCGGCTGCACCCTTTCGCGGCTCGATGACGAGGCTCAGCCATCGCCGCCCGCCACTATTCTGGTCTCGATGGACGATCGTGAGATCCGGCGCCGCCCGTTCACGCCGCCAGAGATGATCATCGGGCGCGACCCGCGAGTGGATATCTTTATCGACAACCTGGGTGTCAGCGGCCGCCACGCCAGGCTGTGGTGGGATCGCGGCCGGTTCATGCTGGCCGACCTCGGCAGCTCGAACGGCACGACGGTCAACGGCCGCCAAATCGACATCTCCCCCATCTCTGAGGATGACGAAATTCGGATCGGCAAGTTTCTCTTGCATCTCGAGGTGGAGGATCAGGAGCCACAGGTTCCCCAAACGCACCTGATCACGACCAACGGGTCACGGGCGACGTTCTGGCTGGCGAGCACCAGCGGACGGCAGCGAATCGATCACGACCTGCTGCTCGGCCGCGGGCGAGGCGTCGACGTGGCTGCCCGAGGCTGGGGCGTCGGGCCGATCCACGCCCGGTTGTCGCCGATCGGCAGTCAGCTCCTGCTCAGGTGTCTCAGCGGCCGCACCGTGAAGGTCAACGGCGAAACGGTCGGCGCGGCCCGCCTCGACGCCGGCGACGATCTCGTGATCGGCCGCTCGCGATTCTGGATCGCCCGCGAGTCTGCTCTGCTGGCATAGTGCGCATATGAGCCTTTTGCGGTGAACGGTGACGACTGTAGAGACATCACAACCAAAAGGCACAAAGATAAACACAAAAAGATCTTCTTGGTGAAATCCTTTGTGGCTTTGTGTCTTTGTGGTTGCGGTTCACCAACATCCGCAAGGCGAAATCGACACACGAAATTTCTGCGTGAAGCTCAAATCTCAGCGGGCTTCGTCGCGAGAGCGGCGAAGCGCGAGTAACCGCTGGTTCTGGCGGACTGCCAGCCAGGTACCCTTTTCTTTCATTTTGCTGCCAGCATCTCCCTGAGCCAACGGATGTGTTTCGGCCGGGTTCCACAGCACCCGCCGACGATGCTCGCCCCTGCGTCCAACCATTGCTGGACCTCGGCGGCATAGCCCTCGGGATCGAGAGCGTTCGCCGCACTCCGCTGCGCCGACTCGGGATCATCGGCTACGCCGGCGCGAGCGTCACCGGGCACGACGCTTTCGGCGTTGGCGTAGCCACCCACCGGGGCGGTTGTCAGGCCCAAGAGCACCGGTATCGCGGCGGTGACAAAGTTGGCCCCGCAGCAGTTCACCAGGTAGGCGGACGGTTTGAGCTCAGCCAGGGCTGAAAACGCCTCGGAGAGGCTCTCCCCGCTCGGCAGGGTGTTCAACCGGGTGCCCTGAAGGGTCCAGCTCATCCAGAACTCGCAGCCCGTTTCGGTCGCCGCCTCGCAGGCCCACACCGCCTCACGGGAGCTCGCCAGGGTCTCACAGAGGATCAGGTCGACGCGCCCCGCCAGGGCCGAAGCGATCCTGCGATATCCCTCGAGCACCTCCTCCCGCCCCTTGATCAGATCGGCGCGATAGCTGGTCTCCAGCGGCGGGAACGACCCGGCCAACCGGGGCCGGCGGCCCGTGAGCGAGCACGCCCTTTCGGCGAGATCCACGGCCAAACCAGTCAGCTCTTCCACGCGATGCTCCATGCCTTCACGGGCCAGGATCGGCGGCGTGACCGCGTAGTTGTTGATGGTCAGGACATCGGCGCCGGCTTCGATATACGCGGCATGCACATCGACCACCGCATCGGGATCTTCGATCAGGGCCAGGGCCGACCAGATCGATTCGATGTGGGAGGGCACCTTGACCCCGCGCAGTTTCAGCTCGAAGCCCATTCCACCATCGAGAAGAGTGACCATCAGCAGCTCCGATCAGTGCTCACCCTGAAAGGATACAACTGCGTGGGTTCCAAAGCCCAAGTCGCGCGCTGAACTGCGGAACTGGCAACGACGCAAATGCTACTCTTCTGGCTCTCAGAAGGGGGATCCATGGGCGAACTCAGGGGATCACAACGAAAATACCTCCGGGGCGTCGCCCACAGCTACAAACCCTTGGTACAGACCGGCAAAGAGGGTTTGACCGAAAGCGTCGTTCGCGCCATCGACACCGCCCTCGAATCGCACGAGCTGATCAAGGTGAAGATCGCATCCAATCGCGATGAACGGGAGCAGTTCGTGTCCATCATCGAATCGCGCCTCAACTGCTCATGCGTGGGTACGGTCGGCCAGATGGCGATCTTCTACCGCGAACAACCCGATCCCGAAAAACGAAAGATCGCCTTGCCGAGTTGATCGGGCTGGATCAGGAACATGTGCCTCCAGCGATCGGGCACCGATTTCCCGATTCGCGCCATTGGTGATCTCGTTACGGACCCGCGTGCCGGGCGCCTTCATCAGCCACGGCCTCGACGATCAGCAGCGCGAAGAGCGAGCACACGAGAAGGGCGTTCTGAGTGGGCTCGACGCCCCCGTCGCGGATGGGTGCCAGGAGCTGATCGATCAGCCTGGCGCGCTCGGCCGGCGCGAGCTCCGGTTTGCGCTCGGCGGCCCAGCGCCACAGCTCGTCGTAAAGGGCCCAGGCGGCGTCGCGAAAGACCGACGCCAGCTCGCCCCGCCACGCCTTCACGTGCTGGCGGGTAGCAAGAACCGCAAGACCCTCGGTCAGCGTCCCCGCCAGCAGCCGTCGCGCGAGCTCGGGAGATTCCTCCGCTTCCAGAAGGTCGGCGGCCACGACCGCACCGAAGGAACCCATGTCCATCAAGGACGCCCGCTCCGAGTAATCGCGCGAGGCGGCGCCGGTTTCGAGATGGTCGAGAAAGCGATGGAACTCGGCCAACAGCTCGAAGACCCGGGCGCTCGGCGACAGCCCGTTTGCCAGCAGCTCGCCCCGAAGCTCCCACACCGCCGCCGCGGAAGGCCCGCGCAGGAGGTTCACCAGGCTCGGCGGGAGTGGCATGGCAAGGACGGTAGCACGGTCATGGGCTAGCCGTCCGCCGATTTTGAAGCGACGCGGTGGCGTCCGGTGGCTGGCTCAACCTGGCGGCGCGTCGTTGCTCACCGCAATGGCGGCGATGTACCACTCGCCTTCGATCATCTTCCACACTCCGAGATACTTCCCTATGATCTCGCGCGGACCATCCGGAGTCTCGAACACGAATCGATTGATCCCGTACTCATAGGCGAGGTCGCCGCTCGCGGCCGCAACAACGTCAGTTGTCTCGCCGTCAAACTCCACCGTGCTCGCGAGAACGGTCTCGTAGATTTCAAGCAACGGTTCCCTGCCGCGGAACTGTGGAGCATCCGCCATTTGAACAATGACGTCATCGGCAAAGTACGTGATGGCGGTCTGGTAGTCCCCCGCCTTCTCCAATCCGGCGACTTCCGCGGAACGCGCGCGAACCGCGGCTTCGATTTCTTCGAGGTTTGGTCCAATCTCTGCGGCAGGCGCACAGCCCAGCACGACGAGAAGGGAAACAACGAGACCAGGAATACACCGAAAAGGTTGCATGAATACCTCCAGGATCGTCCGAGGTGTTTCTCCACACCGGCGCGGCACACCACCTCCGGGCATTGCGCCTCGCCCTCACAACATTCTGTGATGGTTCGGTCTTGCCAATGTACGTCGCTCGACGAGAAATTTCAAGCGAACACGCGCCACGCGTCCGTGATCGCTGTCCGTCACCAATTTCACTGGCGCCGGGTCCCTCTGTGTGGCCATCGGAGAAACCTCGACCGGTGCCGTGTGGCAATTCTCCCGCACTTCTTCCCGGAATGAGCGAACAAACACAAAGGTTGTTCAAGCCAAGCAAAAGGAGGATCACGTCATGAAAATGCTACTCACGGTGGAGATGCCCCTCGAACCGTTTAACACCCTGGTCAGAAACGGCACGGTGGGAGACGTTATCGGAAAAATCGTGGACGACCTCAAGCCGGAGACCATCTACTTTTCCGAGCTCGACGGGAAGAGAGGGTGCTTCTGCGTTATCGATGTCAAAAACCCTTCAGACGTACCGAAATTCGCGGAGCCTTTTTTCCTCAATTTCAATGCCGACGTCCGGTTCAGGGTCATCATGAGTCCAAAGGACCTTCAGAATGCCGGGTTGCCAGCCCTCGGAAAGAAGTGGGGTTAGCCAAGGGTGCCACCCGTCGCGTTGTTGCAATGGTCACCAAGACTGGGCTGATGTCGTGAAACTATGATCAGTGGCACCCTTCAAGGAGGTTGGAATGCAGTACGTTGATGGATTTGTCGTGCCGGTACCGAAGAACAAGCTCGATGAATACCGCCGGATATCTCGCTCATTCGGCAGAATCTGGAAGAAGCACGGAGCGCTCGAGTACGCCGAGTGCGTCGCCGAGGACGTCAAGCCGGGTAAGCTGACGTCGTTCCCGCAAAGCGTGATGCTCAAGCGCACCGAGACGGTGGTGTTCTCGTGGATCGTCTACAAGTCCCGGGCCCACCGCGACCGCGTCATGGCCAAGGTCATGGAAGACCCGCTTTCGAAAAAGATGATGGATCCAAAGAACATGCCCTTTGACGGCAAGCGGTTGATCTGGGGCGGCTTTGAGGTGATGGTCAAGCTCTGACGGGTGCCATTGGAACCCTATGGGAGGTCTTCGTAGACCACGGTGCCGCCAACCACGGTTACCAGGATGCGGCCGTCGAGAAGTCGCCCCGGTTCGGTTTCGCCCACCGCCAGAGGATCGATGTCCACGACTGTAATGTCGGCCCAGTAGCCCGGCTGCAGCACGCCGGTCCGGTCTTCCCAACCGGCGGCAAGGGCTGACCAATTCGTGTAGCCGCGGAGTGCCTCCTCGGCGGTCATGGCCTCCTCCGGGTACCAGCCGCCGGTCGGTTGCAGCTCTTTGTCGCGGCGGGTGATGGCAGAGTGCAGCCCGTAGAATATGTCGTGGTCCGAGCCCGCCAGGTCAGCGCTGAAGGTCAAGGGCACGCCGGCTCGTCGCAGGGTCCTCCACGCATACGCCCCTCTGACGCGCTCGGGTCCAAGCCGGTCCTCCGCCCAGGTCTTGTCCTCCACACAGTGGGGCGGTTGCACGGCTGCGATCAAACCGGCGGAGGCGAATCGAGCAAAGTCGTCCCGGTGGATGACCTGGGCGTGTTCGATCCGGTGACGCAGTGTCCTGGTCCCGGGACTTGCGGCGATGACCGACTCCAGAAAGGCCAGCGTCTCCCGGTTGCCGGCGTCGCCAATGGCATGAATCCCGATCTGGAACCCAGCCCGCATCATCTCCCCCGCCAACTCCTGGTCGAAGCCATAGTTGGCGCCGCTGACGCCGCGGTGGCCCGGCCGGTCGGCGTAGTCCTCGAGGAGCCTCGCTCCGCGCGAACCGAGCGCGGCGTCGTAGTAGGCCTTGACCGAGCGAACGGTCAGCCGATTCCCGTCGACGCTCGGACCGCGCTCGATCCAGCGGCGGCAGAGGGCCTCGTCGCGCAGGCTGATCATGGCGTAGACGCGCACCGGTAGCCGGCCTTCCGCTTCGAGTTCCTCGAAGGCCCACATGACCTGGGTGTCGGCACCGGCCTGGTGGACCGCCACGTAGCCGTCTCGCGCCATGGTCTCGAGACCCGCGAGGACAAAGGCCTTCATCTGCTCGTCGGTTGTCTCGGGGATGGCGGCAGTCAAGAGGGTGGTGGCGCGATCGATGAGGACTCCGCTCGGGTTGCCGGAATCGTCGCGAAGGATCCTCCCGCCCTCGGGGTCGGGCGTGTGGCGATCGATGGCTGCCTCGTCAAACGCCAACCGGTTGCCCCAGACGGCAAACCCGTGCAGGCTTCTCAAGACGACGGGGTTGTCGGGAAAACGATCGCTCAACTGTGACAGGGTCGGATACCTGTTGGCCCACGCACCTTCGTCCCAGCCCCAGCCGATGATCCACTCCCCCGGTGCAATGTCCTTCGCGTGTTCGGCGACCCGGCCGATCGCCTCCTGCTCGGTCTGGACTCCCACCAGGTCCACCTCGACCTTCTCGCGGCCCAGCTCCTGAATGTGGGCGTGTGAGTCGACCAGCCCGGGTACGATGACGGCACCGCCGACATCGATGACGCGGGTCGAGCGTCCGAGATACCCCTCGGCATCGGCAGCGGTACCGACGAAGACGATGCGGCCATCGCTCACGGCCACAGCCTCGGCGTCGGGGTGCCACCCGGCGGCATCGTGCGGCGCGTCGGCGGCAATGGCGCCGTCCACCGAGGGTTCTCCCCAGGCAAGGGTGTAGACCGAGCCATTGACCAACACGAGATCGGCGTCCGGCACACGATCGTACCCGCAGCCGGCGGAGAGAGCGCCAACCAAACAGACAACCACCCCCACCGTGACAGCCGTTGCGGAAACTTTTCTCATGCGTACCTCCAGGGAACCGGCTCGGTGTGCCGCATCGGGGCCCGACTACTCAAAAGGCGGAACGGCGTGAGCGATGGACGCAGACGCGGGCACTAACTCGGCACACCGCATCGACACCTCGGCTTGACTGTAGTCGTGGCACGGCCGACACGTGGCCGGGTCGTTGTTGGAGCTGACCTTCATGTTGTGGTAGCGCTCCTTGCGACCCGACTCGGTGACGTTGTAAACGGCCATGTGGCAATCGATGCAGCGAAGATCTCCACTGTCGACAATCTCCCCATGTGGTGGCGCTGCAAAGGGATGTGGGCGAATGTGACAGAAGAGGCACTGGGCGTTGGTCTCGGTGCCACTCGCCGGTTGGCGGGGCACGAAGTCCACCAGACTGTCGCGGTCACCACCCGGCCGGAAGTTGGCCTGGTAGGTCCCGAACTCTCTCGTCGACGGCATCGCTGGCGTGGCAGGCGATGCAGCTGACCCCGGCCCGGTCCGACCCAATGGACCGGCCGGCGCGGATGTCGTCAGTGACACCGGGCTGGCTCGGCGCGTGGCACCACGCGCAGTAGGTGTTGGAGACGATCTCAGGGTCCTGACTGCGACCGTGGGCGCCGCTGAGCCAACCTTTGCCGGTGAGAGTCGGCGACGAGGGCTCGCCGGTGATACCGATGGCGTTGCGGTGGGTGGAGTTGCCGGCAGCGTCTTTGGCGGTTTCGTGGCAGCCCGCACAGCGGCGAAGCTCCTCGTAGAGATAACCCTCAGGGGTCACCCGGTCAACGGCAGCGCTCCATGCTTCCTCATACGCCGCGACCTCGTCGTCGCCGGGATCATTTGCGTGTTTCACCGAGCCGGGCGCGAGTGCGGAGAGCGCCGACATCACGAGAATTGGCAGGAAGCACCTCACCATCACCCTTCCTCCGGGCTCATAGTACACGCGTGTGTGCCAGGCTCTGAGGTCTTGAGAAATGTGCTCGGCCCCAAAAAATGTCCGGACCCAAGATCCAAATGATCAATCCGATCGGGTGTTCACCGCTTCAGAGCACGGCGTCAAGAGCGAAGCGCGGGCTAAGATATGCCTCAAAGGAGGATCTGAGGTGGACACCAGGGAAAAATACGACACGTACGTCAACACCGCGTTCTTGCCGGCCGTCGACCCGCTGGTGATCGACCGCGCCTAGGGCGCAACCTACTTCGGACCCGACGGCAGCAGCTTTATCGACTGCTTCGCCGGGATCTCGGTTGTCAACACCGGCCACGGCAACGAAAAGATCCTGGCGGCCGCGCGACAGCAGATGGAACGTTTGGTCCACTGCTCTTCGTATCTCTATCACGTCGAGGTGGTGGCCGACCTGGCCGAGAAGCTGGCCCAGATCACCCCCGGCGATCTCCAGAAGACCTTCTTCGGCAACAGCGGCGCCGAGGCGATCGAGGGCGCGGTCCGGCTGGCCAGACGTTACAGCAACAAGAACGAGGCCATTGCTCTCACCCATTCGTTCCACGGGCGGACCTACGGCACCCTGAGCCTGACCGGCAACGCGACCAGAAAGCGGGGCGGTGGACCCTACATGCCCGGGGTCGCGTTTGCGCCGGCGCCCTACTGTTACCGGTGCCCGCTCGGTCTCGAGCCCGACAGCTGCGGCACGGCCTGCGCCGAGGCAATCGACGATGTCATCAACTTCCATACCGCGGACAACGTCGCGTTCTTCATCGCCGAGCCTCTGCTGGGCGAGGGTGGCCTCATCGTGCCGCCGGACGACTACTTCAAGGTTGCCAAGGAGGTCCTGGAAAAGCACGACGTGTTGTTGATTGCCGACGAGGTCCAGTCCGGATTCTGCCGAACCGGCAGAATGTTCGCCATCGAGCACTACGGCGTCGAGCCGGACATCATGGCCATGGCCAAGGGCATCGCCAACGGCTTTCCTCTGAGCGCCTTCATTGCCCGAAAGGAGATTGCCGACGCGTTCCAGCCGGGTGATCACCTCACCACCTTTGGCGGCAACCCCATCTCGTGCGCCGCGTCGCTGGCCAATATCGAGTTCATGGAAGACAACGACCTGGCCGGCCAGGCGACCGCAAAGGGCGTAAGAGTGATGCGGGCACTTCGCGAAATCAAGCCGAAAGGCCTGACCATCGGCGAGATCCGCGGCAGAGGCCTGATGATCGGTATCGAGATGGTCGAGGACGCTCAGAGCAAGGCGCCGGCGGTAGAGGCCGCAAAGAAAATCAAGGCGGCCGTGCGCGACCGGGGGGTTCTGATCGGCATCGGCGGTGTGTACGGCAACGTACTTCGCATCCAGCCGCCGCTGACCATCAACGACGACGAGCTCGACACGGTGCTCGCCGCGATGAGCGACGTCCTGGAAGCCTGAGATGAGTCACGGCGACGGCGTGACCCGCGCTGAGTCCGTGACGCAGCAGGGCCGGCTGATCCGCGTTCTGAAGCGGCGAGAGGTTCTGGCGCTGGCCTTTGGCGCCATGATCGGTTGGAGCTGGGTGGCACTTGCCGGCACCTGGCTGCAGTCGGCCGGCAGCCTCGGCGCCATCGCCGCGTTCTTGATCGGCGGCACTGTGATCGCCTTTATCGGTCTGACCTACGCGGAGCTCGCGGCCGCGATGCCGCTGGTTGGCGGCGAGCACATCTACAGCCTGCGTGCCCTCGGCCCCGGCGCCTCATTCGTGTGCACCTGGGCGATCATCTTCGGGTATGTCAGCGTCGTGGCCTTCGAGGTCGTGGCGCTCCCCACGGTCATGGAGTACCTCTTCCCCGGTCTGAAGACCGGCTATCTCTGGACGGTCGCCGGTTACGAGGTCTACCTCGAGCTGGGTGCTGATCGGTGTCGCCGGGTCCCTCGTGATGACTGCGGTCAACGTGGTCGGCATCAAGATGGCGGCGGTGGTGCAGACCGCGGTGACCCTGGTCATCCTGCTGGCCGGGGTGGTCGTGGTCGGCGGCGCGCTCGCCAACGGCAGCGCCGCAAACATGCAGCCGCTCGAGGTCGACGGTATCAAAGGAATGCTGACCGTGCT
This sequence comes from Candidatus Sulfomarinibacteraceae bacterium, assembly GCA_963733915.1. GTDB lineage: Bacteria > Acidobacteriota > Thermoanaerobaculia > Thermoanaerobaculales > Sulfomarinibacteraceae > Sulfomarinibacter. Next base: position 238,458 of record CAVTEP010000008.1, on the reverse strand, counting down.
CGTGATGGTGCCGTTTCTCCTGGTCGGCTTCGACGTGATTCCCCAGGCCGCGGAGGAGATCGACCTGCCGTACCGTGAGATCGGCACCGTGCTGGTGATTTCGGTGATCATGGCGGTGGCCTGGTATGTCCTGATCGTGCTCGGCGTCTCGATGTCGCTCGACGGTGAAGCCCTCGCCGGCGCGAGGCTGGTGACGGCCGACGCCGGATCCGCGGTCTGGGGCAGGCCCCTGGTCGGCAAGCTCGTGGTGGTGGCCGGGATCGCCGGCATCCTCACCAGCTGGAATGCGTTTTTGGTGGGCGGCAGCCGAGCAATCTACGCCCTGGCCGAGGCCGGTTCGCTGCCGCGGTTCCTCGCCCGGCTGCACCCGCGCTTCAATACGCCGGCAAACGCCGTCGTGTTGGTGGGCGCGTTGGCCGTGATCGCGCCCCTCTTCGGTCGACAGACCCTGGTCTGGTTGGTCGATGCCGGTGGTCTGGGAATCGTGATCGCCTACGCCATGGTGGCGCTGTCGTTTGTCGTCCTGCGCCGCAAGGAACCGGAGATGCCGAGGCCGTACCGTGTCCGGTATGGATCGTTCGTCGGGTACACGGCCTTTGCCCTCGCGCTCGGCATGGCGATGCTCTACCTGCCAGGCAGCCCCTCAGCCCTGGTGTGGCCCTACGAGTGGATGATTCTCCTGAGCGGGGCCGCGGTGGGCGCAGTTTTCTACCTGTGGGCGCGACTCTCCTAGCCCGCTTATCTCGCCACCTCTCCGTTGCGACCGGCGATCTGCAGTGCGTCACGGCGTTTTCTCTCATTGGACTGATCGCCGGGAATGCGGTCCACAGAATCGGAACAATCGACCACCGTGCTCAAGCGCGACGACCAAAGATCGTTCTGTCGAGGGACAGCCGTCCCGGGCCGATCGCAAACAGCAGCACGGCGATAGAGAAATAAATCGCCGCGAGCTCGAAGGACGGGCCTCCGCCCGACGAGACGAACGGGTCGCCCCTCATCACGGCGTGGAAATACACCGCGACCGCCATCGTGGAAGCGATTCCCAACGAGGCGAGCGGCGTCAGCAAACCAATGACCCACGCCAGCCCACCACCGAACTCGGAGAGCGCCGCGAGCGCTTGGAACATGCCCGGCGCAAATGCGTCCGGTCCCATCCAGCCAAACGGGTTCTGGATCTTGCCCCACCCGTGCAGCATGAAGGCGACGCCGCCGACAAACCGGATCAACAGCAGGCTGAGGTCGGCAAATGTCGTTGAGTCGCGCACGGAGAGGATTGTCTTGAGGTTCATTCCGTCCCTTTCTTTGCCAGCCCAACCACGGTGGATTCCTTTCGGCTAGGTTGGATCGACATCCTGGTCGTAGTCCACACCCGGCATTTCGAAGCCGTGGTGGCGCAGGAATTCGTGGCGAAAACCGTCGATTTCGGGGACCTTCCGGATTGGATCTTCGATCACCTGCTGCCACAACTCGGCGACCTCGCGCTGCACGTCCTCCCGCATCTCCCAATCATCCAAGCGGATCCTGCCACCGGGGTCGAGCGGTTTCGGGTCGGCTGCAAAGAGATAGTCGCGGTAGAGCCGGTACATCTGTTCGATACAGCCCTCGTGCAACTCCTTGCGCTTCATGACCGCGTAGAGAAGAGAGATGTACAGCGTCACCGAAGGGATCACGGCGCTCGCTCGGGTGACCAGCGCTTTGTTGACTGAAACGACGGCCCGCAGATCCATGTGCTCGAATCGACTCTGAATTTTCTCGGCGGTCGCCTCGAGATGCTCCTTGGCGCGGCCGATCGTGCCGTCCCGGTAGATCGGCGCGGTGAAGGCCGGACCCACGTACGAGAGGGCCGCCGTCACCGCACCCCGGGCGAGCACCTTTTCATCGTGCAGGGCGGCGATCCAATCCATCCAGTCTTCACCGCCCATCACCTTGACGGTTTCAGCGATCTCGTCCTCGGTCGCGGGCTCGGCAACCACTTCGGACAGAGCGCCGGTTTTGATGTCGACGGTCTTGCCGGAGAATCGTTGCCCGATCGGCTTGACCACGGATGAGTAGATCTGACCGGTTTTCGGATCGATCCGACGTGGCGCCGCGATGCTGTAGATCACACAGTCGACCGGGCCCATCTCGTCGTGGATCCGTTGAATCGTCTCGGTTTTGACGTCGGGTGAAAAGGCGTCCCCGTTGACGCTGAAGGCCACCAGACCAGCCGCGTGGGCTTCCTGCTCGAGCGCGATGTTGTTGTACCAGCCGACCGTCGCGGTCCGCGATTCGGCGCCGGGTCGTTCGAGAAACACCCCAGCGGTAGCCGCTCCGCACGAGAACGCCGACACGATTCGCGCGGCCAACCCGTAGCCGTTCGAAGAACCGACAACCAGGACCCTCTTGGGTCCCTCGACCGGTGGCTGGCCCTGCACGTACGCGATCTGCTCCCGCACCTGCTCCCGGCAGCCGGCGGGATGGGCCGTGAGACAAATGTTCTGGCGAATCTTCGGTAGGATAATCATGGCGACGCGGTCGTTTTTCCGGCGCTGCCGACCGCGTCCGTGTTCAGAACTCTATTCTCCGTCGCGCTGCCCACTGATCTCGTCATGTTCCCTCTCCAATATTCTCAGAAGGACGGTCTCTTCTTTCCGCAACAACGTTTGCAGCAGCGTGTTGATTTCAGTTTTTCGACGCCTGCCCGCACCGCCAGCACATCTCGGCTTTTCGTGAAGGATTCGGCCGCGAAACGCCTCGGGAGAGAATTCGTATGTTTCTCTGTCGATCATCGAAGGAGGAGCCCATGCGCGATTCGATTCAAATCACTTTCGTCGTCTCCGCCATCATCCTCGCCGTCGTCGCGCCTCGAGTTGTCGCAGCCGCCGAGGGCGTCGGTACGGCGGACGTCGCTGGAGACCTGCGGGCCACCGAGCAGGCCTTCGCGCAGACCATGGCCGACCGCGACCACGCTGCGTTCGTGACGTTTCTTGCGGAGGACGCGGTGTTTTTCGGAGGTCGCGGCGAGATCCGCGGCAGCGAGGCGGTGGCGGCGGCCTGGAAGCCGTTTTTCGACGGACCTGAAGCGCCGTTTTCGTGGTCGCCGGACACTGCGGCCGTGCTCGACTCGGGCGCCCTCGGCCTCACGTCGGGGCCGGTCCTGGCTCCGGACGGGACCAGAATCGGCACCTTCAACTCTGTCTGGCGCCGGGGTCCCGACGGCGCCTGGAAGGTGGTCTTCGACCGCGGATGCCCCGACTGCGAATGCCCCCCGGCGAGCGACGCATCCGACTGACAGCCATGCCGTCGTCACGACCCGCGCCCGCTGCCCCGGCCGCTGCTGCTGCCGCCGCTCACTGACCCCGTCTCTGCTGTCTGTCGCTGCCCCTGCTGATATGCACTTCCAAGCCTCGATCTCACACGATCCTAGATGATCCGATCATTCTAACGGGCACCGGCGCGGGAAAGACGGCGCAGCTCCTCGAACCAGCCGAGCACGACCTTGGCCTCGGTGGCGAGAGCTCCCTCGGCGGTGCCCTGGAACATGACGAAGCTCGTGCCGTCGGCCGAGACGTCGTAGTCCGGGAAGTTGTATCCGGGGAGCAGCACCCCGCGCAGCCCGCCGAGGAAGTTGCCCTCGAAGACGATCTCCGGACGGCTCGCCCGGAAGGAGTTCCCATCGCTCGATACCCTGACCGACATCACGCCGGCGTCGGTGCGGAAGAAGAGCTCGCGGCCGTCTCGCGACCACCGAGCCTGGGTGCCGCCGCCGTCCGAAACCTGCCACTTGCCGCCACCCGGCGGGAACGAGGCGACGAAAACCTCGGGGCGGCCGGTTTCGGATGAGCTGTAGGCGAGCCAGCGCCCGTCCGGCGAAAAGCTCGCGCCGTTTTCCTCGAACTGCGTCCGGGCAAAGGCCTCTGGCTCCCCGGCACCGCCGTCCGCGTCGATCGGCAGGATCCAGATGTCGGTCTGGCCGCCCTCGCCGGCGCTCTGGATCGCCAGGTGCCGCCCGTCGGGCGCCCACGACTGAGGCGACGGAAAGGTCTGTTTGCCGGGCTCCATCAACATTTCGGCGTCGCCCGTGCCGTCGGTGCGCTTGCGAAAGATGCCGTCGACCCCGTCGATCTCGCCCTCGTAGGCGATCCAGCGGCCGTCCGGCGACCACTCGGGGTCGGCGTCGTAGGCCTCGCCGAAGGTGATCCGGGTGGCGACGTCCCGCTCCAGGTCATAGACCCAGACGTCCCAGTTCGCGCCGCGCTGCACCGAGACTGCGAGTCGTTTGCCGTCTGGTGAGAGTCGGGGCGTGCCGTAGATCCCCGGCTCGGCCCACAAGGTCTCGCTGCGGCCATCGCGGTCGGCCCACACGATCGGGAAGGGCTCGAGCGCGTTCCCGCCTTCGAGGTAAACCAGGAGTCCGTTGTCCGACACTGCGTACTGCGCCGAACCCTGGCCGGCGTTGGTCTCGAGCCCCTCCAATACCGGCATCTGCGAGCCGGTGGCCTCGAGCTTTTTGACGTCGAACGGCAGGGCGAAAAGCGTACCCTCGTGGACGTAGAGGATGTGCCCGGTCGGTACGTACCGGGGGTAGTAACCTCCCCTGTGCACGACCTTTCGCTTGCCGGTATCGACCTCCACGACTTCGATAGCAGCGTCTTCGAAAACGAACTGGCCACCCTCGGCCAGCGAGCTGAAGAGCACGGCCTTGCCACCCGGGAGCCACTGCGGCCAGCGGTGCGACTGCTCGCCGGCCGCCTCGTCGAGCTCGGTCAGAGCTTGCGGGTCACCGCCCGACGCCGAGATCCGTGACAATCCCGTGTAGATCGAACGGCTGTAGACGATGGTGCCGTCCGGGCCCCAGGTGGCGCCGCGGCTGCGTTCGACCTGGGCGAGGGTGATCGGCGCACCGCCGCTGGTCGAGATCTTCTTGAGTTCGCCCGGCGTCACGTAACCCAGCCAACTCCCATCCGGAGAGAAGAACGGGTGGTAGGGACCGCTGCCGCCTTCGCCGGTGGCGAGCACGGTTTCCTGAAAACGTTCCAGCGGGCGTAGAATCAGCGACTGGGTCTGGCCTTCCTGACCCGTCGTATAGGCGATCATGCTGCCGTCGGGAGACACCACGATGCCGGAACCCAGACGGGAGAACAGCCCCTGCTCCGAGACGTTGATTTCGAATCGCCGCACCTTTTCGGGCTCGCCGCCACCGCCGAGGACCATGGCGCCGACCAGCAAGCCAACGGCCAATCCGGCCGCGATACCTGCGGCCAGCACCCACGGCGAACGGCGGGCGACCTCGGGCGCAACGGCGTCTTCCGCCGCTGGGTTTTCGATCCACTCCTGGAGCGCGATCCGGGCGTCGCCTATCGACTGCAGGCGACGGGTCGCATCTTTTTGCAGGCACTGCTCGAGCAGGCGGCGGATCCGCGCCGGCACCTTCGACGACAGCTCGTCGAGGTCGGGCTCCTTGTGCACCACCGCGCCGATCACGTCGGTCGCCGTCTCCCCGGTGAACAAGCGCTGGCCGGTCAGCATCTCGTAGAGGATGCAGCCAAAGGCCCAGATGTCCGCCCGCCGGTCCACCGGCTTGCCCCGCGCTTGCTCCGGGCTCATGTAACCCGCGGTTCCCAGCAGCACCCCCAGCCCGGTCATCGCCTGGGTCAGGGTCGGCGACAGCGACAGATCGTGGCTGACACTGTCGCCGGACATCGGGTCACCGATCAAGGCTTTGGCCAGACCGAAGTCCAGCACCTTGATGCCGCCGTCCGGTGTGAGGTTGACGTTGGCCGGTTTGAGGTCGCGGTGGACCACGCCCTTCTCGTGCGCCGCCTCCACCGCCTCGGCGATCTGCTTGGCGATGCGCACCGCCTCGTCGACCGGCATCGGCCCCTGCTGGATGCGCTCGGCCAGGGTCTGCCCTTCCACCAGCTCCATCACCAGGAAGCGCTTGCCGTCGACCTCCTCGAGACCGTGGATCCCGGCGATGTTGGGGTGCGAAAGCGACGCCAGCACCCGCGCCTCGCGCTCGAATCGCGCCAGCCGCTCGGGATCCTGGGCAAAGACCTCGGGCAGCATCTTCAATGCCACCTGGCGGCCGAGCTTGGTGTCCTCGGCCCGCCACACCTCCCCCATCCCGCCCTCGCCCAGCTTCGAGGTCACCTTGTAGTGTGAAAAACTGCTGCCGATCATGCTCGCTCCTCCAACGTCCTCAGATCTCGCGGAAACCGACACCCCGCTACCTGCCACCCACCGAAGTCAAGCGCCTCAATTCGTCAAACCAGTTCGTGACCAGGTTTACCGAGGTCGGGCGGCTGGTTTCTTCTCTTCCGGCAAACATCACAAACTGCTCGCCATCGCCGCTGACGGTGTAATCGGGAAAGACAAAGCCACCCACCGCGACACCGTTGATCCCACCCAGGAAGGAACCGGTGAACAAGGTGCGCGGGGTGCCGACCTCGAAGGTCGTTCCGCTGCCGTCGACCTCGACCCCGACGATACCTTCCTCGGTGCGATAGAAGAGCTCGCGACCATCGGCTGACCAACGGGCCAAGGCGCCGCCGCCGTCCGAAACCTGCCACTTTCCGCCTCCTGCGGGAAATCCGCGCACATAAATTTCGAGACGGCCGGACTCGTTGGAATCGTACGCTATCCACCGGCCGTCGGGAGAGAAGCTCGGGTTGAACTCGCCGAAATCGCTGGTCTGATACGGCTCCAACTCGCCGCTTTCGAGGTCGAACACGTAAATGTCGGAGTTCCCGCTCCAGAGCATGATCCACCGACCGTCGGGGGACCACGATGTCGGATACAGCCCCGAAAGCTTGTCGCTCGAAACAACCACCTCTTCTTCGCCCGATCCGTCCGCGGCCTTTTTGTAGACTGCCTGGTTGCCCTCCCGATTCGAGCTGAAGGCGATGTATCGGCCGTCGGGAGACCAGATTTCATCGGCGTCATAGCCCTCATCGAAGGTCAAACGCGTTGCGACCTTACGTGCGAGGTCGTACACCCAAACGTCCCAGTTGTTGCCGCGCAGAATCGACAGAGCAAGCCTCCCGCCGTCGGGCGAGAGCTCGGGGTTGGCGTACAGCGCGGGCTCCGACCACAACGGCTCCGTTCGTCCGGTGCGGTCCACCCAAACGACTGGAAAGGGATCGCCTTCGCGGGACATCGGTGCGTAGACGAGCACACCGTCGGTCGACACGTCGAACTGCGCGGCACCCTGAACGACGCTGGCGCCCACTCCCTCGAGCACCGGCATCTGGGAGCCGAGAGTCTCGAGCTTCCCGGCGTCGAAGGGCAGCGCGAAGAGAGTGTCCTCGTGGACATAGAGGATGTGCCCCGTTGCGACGTAGCGTCCGTGGTAGCCACCGCGATGGACGACCTTCCGCTCACCGGTCGCCACCGTCACCACCTCGAGGCTGGCGCCCTCAAAGTTCCCACCGTCTTCAGTGAGCGACGTGAAGAGCACCGACTTGCCGTCGGGCAACCACTGCGGCCAACGGTGGCTAATCTCGCCGTCGGCGAGGGTTGTCAGAGCCTGGGTCTCGCCGCCCGCGGAGGACATCCGCATCAGACCGCTCCTCGGCGACGGTGAAAAAACAATGGTCTCGTCGCTTCCCCAGCTTGCACCGCGGCTGAGATCGACCTTGCACAGGGTGATCGGCGCGCCGCCGGCGGTGGATACCTTTTTGAGCTCGGTCGGCGTGACGTATCCCAGCCAATCGCCACGCGGCGAAAAAAACGGCTGGTAGGGAGCCGATCCTGCGCCGCCACTGGCGATGGCGGTGGGTTCGAAGCGGTCGAGCGGACGAAGGAGGATCGCACCGCCCTCGCTGCCGGATCCGAGGACGTAGGCCAGGTTTTTCGCGTCGGGCGAGAGCACGGCGCTGGTGCCAAAGCCCGAGAACAGGCCTTCGGACCCCACCAGGATGGACGACCGCCGCACTGGCTCGGGCTCGCCGCCACCGCCGAGGACCATGGCGCCGACCAGCAAACCAACGGCCAATCCGGCCGCGATACCCGCGGCCAGCACCCACGGCGAACGGCGGGCGACCTCGGGCGCAACGGCGTCTTCCGCCGCTGGGTTTTCGATCCACTCCTGGAGCGCGATCCGGGCGTCGCCTATCGACTGCAGGCGACGGGTCGCATCTTTTTGCAGGCACTGCTCGAGCAAACGGCGGATCCGCGCTGGCACCTTCGACGACAGCTCGTCGAGGTCGGGCTCCTTGTGCACCACCGCGCCGATCACGTCGGTCGCCGTCTCCCCGGTGAACAAGCGCTGGCCGGTCAGCATCTCGTAGAGGATGCAGCCAAAGGCCCAGATGTCCGCCCGCCGGTCGACCGGTTTGCCCCGCGCCTGCTCCGGGCTCATGTAACCCGCGGTTCCCAGCAGCACCCCCAGCCCGGTCATCGCCTGGGTCAGGGTCGGCGACAGCGACAGATCGTGGCTGACGCTGTCGCCGGACATCGGGTCACCGATCAGCGCCTTCGCCAGACCGAAGTCCAGCACCTTGATGCCGCCGTCCGGTGTGAGATTGACGTTGGCCGGTTTGAGGTCGCGGTGGACCACGCCCTTCTCGTGCGCCGCCTCCACCGCCTCGGCGATCTGTTTGGCGATGCGCACCGCCTCGTCGACCGGCATCGGCCCCTGCTGGATGCGCTCCGCCAGGGTCTGCCCTTCCACCAGCTCCATCACCAGGAAGCGCTTGCCGTCGACCTCCTCGAGACCGTGGATCCCGGCGATGTTGGGGTGCGAAAGCGACGCCAGCACCCGCGCCTCGCGCTCGAATCGCGCCAGCCGCTCGGGATCCTGGGCGAAGACCTCGGGCAGCATCTTCAATGCCACCTGGCGGCCGAGCTTGGTGTCCTCGGCCCGCCACACCTCCCCCATCCCGCCCTCGCCCAGCTTCGAGGTCACCTTGTAGTGTGAAAAACTGCTGCCGATCATGCTCGCTCCTTCAATGCCCGCCGATCGCGGAGTATCTCGCCGATCCTACTTGCTGCCGCCCGCAGTCAGCCGTCGCAGCTCCTCGAACCAGCCACTGACGACATGGACATTTGCAGAACCGGCCTCCTGTTCGCTTCGGCGTGGAAAAACGACGAATCGCTCGCCATCGGCGCTGACGTCGTAGTCGAAGAAAATGAAGCCCGGCAACTGCACCCCAGATGGTCCACCGAAAACTTCCCCGAACAAGAATTGGGGACGACCCGCACGGAACTCGTCGCCCTCGACCTCGAACTCGACGACGTTGAGCCCCTCGCGGCTGCGGAAGAAAAGCGTCCTTTCGTCACCCGACCACAGCGGCTGCCAACCACCGCCATCCGAGATCTGCCACTTGCCGGGCCCCCGCGTCGAGCGCACGTAGATCTCCGAATCTCCGGTCTCGTTGGAGCGGTAGGCGATCCACCACCCGTCCGGCGAGAAGTGACCATCGCCCTCGTCGAAGGGAGATGCGAGGAACGCCTCGGGTTCACCCTGCCCGTCCGCAGGCACGAACCAGAGATCGTCCGAACCGTTCGCTCCCGGGGTTATCACCAACAGGCGGCTGCCATCAGGGGACCAGCTCAAGGGTGCCGGGAATTCGAGCTTGCCCGGTTCGATCAATCGTTCCGCCTCGCCGGTGCCGTCACTGCGGGTGCGGTAGGTCGCGTACTGACCCTCGTCGCGATCGGACGTAAAGGCTACGTAGCGGCCGTCGGGCGACCACACCGGATCGGCGTCGTAGCCACTCTCGAATGTCAGGCGTGTCGCAACATCTCGCTCGATGTCATAAACCCAGACGTCCCAGTCGTCCCCGCGCTGAACCGAAACCGCGAGCCGACGGCCGTCCGGAGCGAGGCGTGGCGAGCCATAGATGCCCTCGTCGTCCCACAAGCTTTCGATTCGGCCGGAGCGGTCCGCCCAGGCGATTGGGAAAGGATCGAGATCGTCGGAACCAGGCCGGTAGATCAGCAATCCGTTGTCCGAGACCGCATACTGCGCCTGACCTCCGGCAGGAAACGAGGCAACCCCCTCGAGCACCGGCATCGGCGACCCGGTTCGCTCGAGTCGCGTGACGTCAAAAGGCATTGCAAAAACCGCATCGCCGTCGACGAAGAGCACGTGACCAGTGGGAACGTAACGACCGTAGAAACCACCCTCGTGCAACACCCTCCGCTCGCCGCTCTCGACGTCGACGATCTCGAGACGGTTACCCGCCGGATCGACAACGGTGAAGAGCACCGCACGGTCGCCCGGCAGCCACTGTGGATATCGGTGGCTCTCGAAGCCCTCCTCATCTGAGACTGTTGTCAAGGGCACCACATCGCCGCCAGCCGCCGGCACGATCGAGAGCCCTCCGCTCGATTCCGGCGCGAAGACAATGCGCCCGTCCGCGCTCCAGCTGCCGCCGCGCGGCATTTCGGTCTGAGCCAACGTGATCGGCGAACCACCAGTCACAGGCACCTTCTTGAGCTCGGCGACGGTGAAGAACGCGAGCCACTGATTGTCGGGGGAAAAGAACGCGTTATGCGGCCACTCGCGGGACTGGCCGATGGCCACCTGCAGGCTCTCCAACCTCTCGAGGGGCCGCAAATAGAGAGCGCCACCCCCGTCGACCGAAGTCGCGTAGGCGAGATAACGCCCATCCGGCGAGGGAACCGCGGCGGCGCCGCGGTTGGTAAACGGTGGCTCCTCCGCGAGCTCGACCACGAATCGTTGAGTGGGAAGCGGATCCTGCTCGCTCGATCCCAGAAAATACCCTCCCAGCGCGAGGCCGGCGAGCGCCGCAGCCGCGGCCACCGCCCAGGGCAGCCAGCCCGGGCGGTCCATCGCGACCTCGACCGTTTGGGCCTTGGGGTTCTCCAGCCACTCCTGGAGCGCGATCCGTGCATCGCCGATCGACTGCAGACGGCGGGTCGGGTCCTTCTGCAGGCACCTCTCGAGCAAACGACGGATCCGCGCCGGCACCTTCGACGAGAGCTCGTCGAGGTCGGGCTCCTTGTGCACCACCGCGCCGATCACGTCGGTCGCCGTCTCCCCGGTGAACAAGCGCTGGCCGGTCAGCATCTCGTAGAGGATGCAGCCAAAGGCCCAGATGTCCGCCCGCCGGTCCACCGGCTTGCCCCGCGCCTGCTCCGGGCTCATGTAACCCGCGGTTCCCAGCAGCACCCCCAGCCCGGTCATCGCCTGGGTCAGGGTCGGCGACAGCGACAGATCGTGGCTGACACTGTCGCCGGACATCGGGTCACCGATCAAGGCCTTGGCCAGACCGAAGTCCAGCACCTTGATGCCGCCGTCCGGTGTGAGGTTGACGTTGGCCGGTTTGAGGTCGCGGTGGACCACGCCCTTCTCGTGCGCCGCCTCCACCGCCTCGGCGATCTGCTTGGCGATGCGCACCGCCTCGTCGACCGGCATCGGCCCCTGCTGGATGCGCTCGGCCAGGGTCTGCCCTTCCACCAGCTCCATCACCAGGAAGCGCTTGCCGTCGACCTCCTCGAGACCGTGGATCCCGGCGATGTTGGGGTGCGAAAGCGACGCCAGCACCCGCGCCTCGCGCTCGAATCGCGCCAGCCGCTCGGGATCCTGGGCAAAGACCTCGGGCAGCATCTTCAATGCCACCTGGCGGCCGAGCTTGGTGTCCTCGGCCCGCCACACCTCCCCCATCCCGCCCTCGCCCAGCTTCGAGGTCACCTTGTAGTGTGAAAAACTGCTGCCGATCATGCTCGCTCCTCCGGAGCCCCCCGGATGGCGGGGGTATGAAAATCAATTGTCAGGACGAAAGACAACCCGTCTATTTAAAACCGCCGCGACCGCGCGGAATTCCTGGAGAAATCCAACGCGCGACTCAGTGTCCCTACCATCCGCTGTGCCCCTCTACTTGCCGGTCGCCGTCGTCAGGCGTTTGAGCTCCGAAAACCACCCGGTGACGAGCTTGGCGGTCGTCACGCCCACGGGCTGTTCGTCGCCGGCAAAGAGCACGAAGCTGCCGTCGGGGGCGACATCATAGTCGGGGAAGAAGTAGTTGCCGGCCTGGACCCCGTTCAGTCCACCGACGTAGGTGCCTGAGATCGCGGGTCGCGGCTTGCCGGCGCGAAAGCTGTCGCCGCGGCCGTCGACCTCGACCACCATGACGCCGTCGTCAGTGCGGTAATAGAGACGGCGGCCGTCGCGTGCCCATACCGCCTGCGAACCACCCTCGTCCGAGATCTGCCACTTGCCGCCTCCGGCCGGAAACGATCCGACGTAGACCTCGAGTCGACCGGACTCGTCGGACTCGTATGCGATCCAGCGGCCGTCGGGAGAGAAGGTGGCAAACACCTCGGAGTACGGCGTCGCCATCAGCGCCTCGGACTCGCCCTGGCCGTCCGCCGGTACGATCCACAGATCGTTGCCCCCGGCTCCGGTTGGACTCACCGCCAGCCAGCGGCCGTCGGGCGACCACGCGTTGGGGTAGGGGCTCGGCAGCAATGCCGGGTCCAGCAGACGCTCGGCCTGACCGGAGCCGTCCGCACGCTTGCGGTACACCGTCATCCCGTCTTCTCGATCGGAGGCGAAGGCGAGCCAGCGACCGTCCGGCGACCACACCGGGTCGGCGTCGTAGCCCGCGCCGAAGGTGATCCGGGTCGCCACACCCCGTTCGAGGTCGTAGACCCAGAGGTCCCAGTTGCCGTCGCGCAGCACCGACAGCGCCAGCCTGCCCCCTTCGGGGGACAACCTCGGGGTGCCGAAGACCCCGGGTTCCTGCCAGAGAATCTCACTGCGTTGCTCGGCGTCGACCCGCACGATGGAGAACGGGCGAAGGTCGGCGACCCCCGGCAGATAACCGAGCAGCCCGGTCTCGGCCACGTCGTACTGCGCCGAACCGTTGACCGGATCCGCCTCGATCCCCTCGAGGACCGGAAACTGCGAACCCGTCGCCTCCAGCCGCTCGATATCAAACGGCAGGGCAAAGATGGTGTCGTCATTGACGTAGAGCACGTGTCCGGTAGGGACGTAACGGGCGTAGTAGCCGCCGCGATGGATCACGGTGCGCTTTCCACTCGGGAACATCGAGGACAACCAGGCTGGCTCCGGAGAAGTCGGTCGCCTCGGTGCTGGCCGTAAACAGGATCTTCTTGCCGCCGGGCAGCCACTGCGGCCAGCGGTGGCTGACCTCTCCCGCAGCCTCGTCGAGAGTGGTGAGCTGCTTCGATTCGCCGCCAGTGGCCGGTACGACCGAGAGCCCGGTGTTCGCCGACGGCGCGAAAACGATTGTGCCGTCCGGCCCCCAACTCGCACCGCGGCTGCGGTCGAGCTGGCAGAGCGTGATCGGTGACCCGCCGGTGACCGAAACCTTTTTGAGCGTCTGTGGAGTGACATAGCCCAGCCACTGCGAGTCGGGCGAAAAGAACGGATGATACGCGTTTTCCGTCCCAGTGCCGCCCGCCACCCGGTGGCCCTCGAACTGGTCGAGTGGACGCAGAAAGAGCGTCGACTCGTTGCCCCCGCCCTCGACGTAGGCGAGGAACTTGCTGTCGGGCGACAGCACGACCCCCGAGCCCAAGGACCAGTCGAGCACCGAGTCGGCGATCTGTACCTCGAATCGGCGCACCGGCTCGCTCGCCGGTGCGCCACCGCCGGCGAATAAGGCCACCGCGATTCCGCCGACGAGAAGCCCGGCGGCAGCGGTCAAACCTGGCAGCCATCTGCGCCATCCCTGAGGCGCCGCCACGACCATCGCAGATTCGGCCTCCGGGTTCTCCATCCACTCCTGGAGCGCGATCCGGGCGTCGCCTATCGACTGCAGGCGACGGGTCGCATCTTTTTGCAGGCACTGCTCGAGCAGGCGGCGGATCCGCGCCGGCACCTTCGACGACAGCTCGTCGAGGTCGGGCTCCTTGTGCACCACCGCGCCGATCACGTCGGTCGCCGTCTCCCCGGTAAACAAGCGCTGGCCGGTCAGCATCTCGTAGAGGATGCAGCCGAAGGCCCAGATGTCCGCCCGCCGGTCCACCGGCTTGCCCCGCGCCTGCTCCGGGCTCATGTAACCCGCGGTTCCCAGCAGCACCCCCAGCCCGGTCATCGCCTGGGTCAGGGTCGGCGACAGCGACAGATCGTGGCTGACGCTGTCGCCGGACATCGGGTCACCGATCAAGGCCTTGGCCAGACCGAAGTCCAGCACCTTGATGCCGCCGTCCGGGTGTGAGATTGACGTTGGCCGGTTTGAGGTCGCGGTGGACGACGCCCTTCTCGTGCGCCGCCTCCACCGCCTCGGCGATCTGCTTGGCGATGCGCACCGCCTCGTCGACCGGCATCGGCCCCTGCTGGATGCGCTCGGCCAGGGTCTGCCCTTCCACCAGCTCCATCACCAGGAAGCGCTTGCCGTCGACCTCCTCGAGACCGTGGATCCCGGCGATGTTGGGGTGCGAGAGCGACGCCAGCACCCGCGCCTCGCGCTCGAATCGCGCCAGCCGCTCGGGATCCTGGGCGAAGACCTCGGGCAGCATCTTCAATGCCACCTGACGGCCGAGCTTGGTGTCCTCGGCGCGCCACACCTCCCCCATCCCGCCCTCGCCCAATTTCGAGGTCACCTTGTAGTGTGAAAAACTGCTGCCGATCATGCTCGCTCCTCCTACGTCCTCAGATCTCGCGGAAACCGACACCCCCCTACCTGCCACCCACCGAAGTCAAGCGCCTCAATTCGTCAAACCAGTTCGTGACCAGGTTTACCGAGGTCGGGCGGCTGGTTTCTTCTCTTCCGGCAAACATCACAAAGTGCTCGCCATCGCCGCTGACGGTGTAATCGGGAAAGACAAAGCCACCCACCGCGACACCGTTGATCCCACCCAGGAAGGAACCGGTGAACAAGGTGCGCGGGGTGCCGACCTCGAAGGTCGTTCCGCTGCCGTCGACCTCGACCCCGACGATACCTTCCTCGGTGCGGTAGAAGAGCTCGCGACCATCGGCTGACCAGCGGGCCAAGGCGCCGCCGCCGTCCGAAACCTGCCACTTGCCGCCTCCTGCGGGAAATCCGCGCACATATATTTCGAGACGGCCGGACTCGTTGGAATCGTACGCTATCCACCGGCCGTCGGGAGAGAAGCTCGGGTTGAACTCGCCGAAATCGCTGGTCTGATACGGCTCCAACTCGCCGCTTTCGAGGTCGAACACGTAAATGTCGGAGTTCCCGCTCCAGAGCATGATCCACCGACCGTCGGGGGACCACGAAGTCGGATACAGCCCCGAAAGCTTGTCGCTCGAGACAACCACCTCTTCTTCGCCCGATCCGTCCGCGGCCTTCTTGTAGACTGCCTGGTTGCCCTCCCGATTCGAGCTGAAGGCGATGTATCGGCCGTCGGGAGACCAGATTTCATCGGCGTCATAGCCCTCATCGAAGGTCAAACGCGTCGCGACCTTACGTGCGAGGTCGTACACCCAGACGTCCCAGTTGTTGCCGCGCAGAATCGACAGAGCAAGCCTCCCGCCGTCGGGCGAGAGCTCGGGGTTGGCGTACAGCGCGGGCTCCGACCACAACGGCTCCGTTCGTCCGGTGCGGTCCACCCAAACGACTGGAAAGGGATCGCCTTCGCGGGACATCGGTGCGTAGACGAGAACGCCGTCGGTCGACACGTCGAACTGCGCGGCACCCTGAACGACGCTGGCACCCACTCCCTCGAGCACCGGCATCTGAGAGCCTAGAGTCTCGAGCTTCCCGGCGTCGAAGGGCAGCGCGAAAAGAGTGTCCTCGTGGACATAGAGGATGTGCCCCGTTGCCACATAGCGTCCGTGGTAACCACCGCGATGGACGACCTTCCGCTCACCGGTCGCCACCGTCACCACCTCGAGGCTGGCGCCCTCGAAGTTTCCACCGTCTTCAGTGAGCGACGTGAAGAGCAACGACTTGCCGTCGGGCAACCACTGCGGCCAACGGTGGCTGATCTCGCCTTCGGCGAGGGTTGTCAGAGCCTGGGTCTCGCCGCCCGCGGAGGACATCCGCATGAGACCGCTCCTCGGCGACGGTGAAAAAACAATGGTCTCGTCGCTTCCCCAGCTTGCACCGCGGCTGAGATCGACCTTGCACAGGGTGATCGGCGCGCCGCCGGCGGTGGATACCTTTTTGAGCTCGGTCGGCGTGACGTATCCCAGCCAGTCGCCACGCGGCGAAAAAAACGGCTGGTAGGGAGCCGATCCGGCGCCGCCACTGGCGATGGTGGTGGGTTCGAAGCGGTCGAGCGGACGCAGACGAATCTCTCCACCCTCGCTGCCGGATCCGAGAACGTAGGCCAGGTTTTTCGCGTCGGGCGAGAGCACGGCGCTGGTGCCGAAGCCCGAGAACAGGCCTTCGGACCCCACCAGGATGGACGACCGCCGCACCTGGTTCGGGCTCGCCGCCACCGCCGAGGATCATGGCGCCGACCAGCAAGCCAACGGCCAATCCGGCCGCGATACCCGCGGCCAGCATCCACGGCGAACGGCGGGCGACCTCGGGCGCAACGGCGTCTTCCGCCGCGGGGTTTTCGATCCACTCCTGGAGCGCGATCCGGGCGTCGCCGATCGACTGCAGGCGACGGGTCGCATCTTTTTGCAGGCACTGCTCGAGCAGGCGGCGGATCCGTGCCGGCACCTTCGACGACAGCTCGTCGAGGTCGGGCTCCTTGTGCACCACCGCGCCGATCACGTCGGTCGCCGTCTCCCCGGTAAACAGGCGCTGCCCGGTCAGCATCTCGTAGAGGATGCAGCCAAAGGCCCAGATGTCCGCCCGCCGGTCCACCGGCTTGCCCCGCGCCTGCTCCGGGCTCATGTAACCCGCGGTTCCCAGCAGCACCCCCAGCCCGGTCATCGCCTGGGTCAGGGTCGGCGACAGCGACAGATCGTGGCTGACGCTGTCGCCGGACATCGGATCACCGATCAAGGCCTTGGCCAGACCGAAGTCCAGCACCTTGATGCCGCCGTCCGGGTGTGAGATTGACGTTGGCCGGTTTGAGGTCGCGGTGGACGACGCCCTTCTCGTGCGCCGCCTCCACCGCCTCGGCGATCTGCTTGGCGATGCGCACCGCCTCGTCGACCGGCATCGGCCCCTGCTGGATGCGCTCGGCCAGGGTCTGCCCTTCCACCAGCTCCATCACCAGGAAGCGCTTGCCGTCGACCTCCTCGAGACCGTGGATCCCGGCGATGTTGGGGTGCGAGAGCGACGCCAGCACCCGGGCCTCGCGCTCGAATCGCGCCAGCCGCTCGGGATCCTGGGCGAAGACCTCGGGCAGCATCTTCAATGCCACCTGGCGGCCGAGCTTGGTGTCCTCGGCGCGCCACACCTCCCCCATCCCGCCCTCGCCCAGCTTCGAGGTCACCTTGTAGTGTGAAAAACTGCTGCCGATCATGCTCGCTCCCCCAAGGATCCCGCCGGTCGCGGGATAAGAATGTGTCGATTTTGTGAACTCAACCCAACTCTTTGATTAAACCCCCGGATTCGGAAAGAATTCCTCGAAGACGCTCCTTACAAGACACAGATTCCAGCTCCGGTGGACGCGGCCACGCTCTTCGGGCACGAAGAGACTCCCTTTTGATCTCCAGCAATTCGGAAAAGGAATCGCAGTGTTGTAAAGTGGCGACTCCCGGGGATCATCGGCCGATCAGCCGAAGCGTTTCATCCTCGGGGACGGAGGCAAGCAAATGGCCAAGGGACAGATCAAAAAACCGAAGACCAACAAGCCCAAGCTCTCCCCCAAGGAGAAGAAGGCGAACAAGGCTGCAAAAAAGGCTGCCAAGGCGGCGAAATAGGTCGGTCACCGGCGGTGTCGCTGCCGGTGAGCGAACCCGTCTCCCGCAGGACCCCGTTCTCTCACGGCCAGATGGGATTCCGGCGGATCGCTTCCCGCCTCGTACGGCCCACCGGTGGAGCAGGCGATACCCCCATGCCGTCCAACTGTCATGGCGTCTCGATCCTCCAGTGCCTTTTCAAGAGCCGGCGCAGACCCTGTGGTGTTCGTAAGCTCGCCCTCAATTTCTCACCCTCGCCTGCCGGACAATCAACCTACGTCGCCCGATGGCCATCGTTGCCGCCGTCGCCAGCTGCAACCGAAACCAACCCGCGAATACCACCCTCACGACCCATCGGAGGCAACTTTCTCCTGGATCGTGGACGGCGAGCTCGCCGCCATGCCCTTGCCCGGCCGCAACCGGCCGCTGGCCGAGAACCTGGACTTCTTGCAGCACGAGGGGGTCCGAACCGTCATTTCGCTGACCGAGCACCCCCCGTCGTTCGAAGAAGCCTCGATTCGCCAGGTCAGGATACCGATAGAGGATTTCACGGCGCCGACCCTGCAACAGATGATCGAGTTCGTGGACGTGGTCTCCGACTCGACCGAGCGCGGAGAACCGGCTGCCGTCCACTGCACCGCGGGGCTTGGGGCGTTCGGGCACCATGGCGGCCGTCTACCTGGTCGCCAAAGGGGCCACGGCCGACGAAGCCATCGCCAGGGTTCGCGAGCTCCGGCCCGGATCGATCGAAACCGAGGCTCAGGAGAACGCCGTGAGAGAGGCCGAGGCCCATTTTTCAGCCGGACGTTGAGCGCAGGGTAGTCGCCCGCTCCCGAAGCCTGCCGCACCAGCCCAATTGACAGACCGCTTGATTTCGCCATATTCTTGAATGGTTAATTGAGATGGCATCACAGAACCCAAAGATTCCGATATCGCGATCGAAGCATTGACCGAGCCCTCTCACGGCGTTCGTCGACTATCTGCGCAGGCCCACTCGACATCTTCCGGGACTATCGAAAGCAGGATCTGTCGCCCGACATCATCGCCGGCATCACGGTCGCCGCAGTGGCCATCCCCCAGTCAATCGCGTACGCGTCGATCGCCGAGCTGCCGCCGCAGTACGGTCTCTACGCCGCGGTCGTCGCCGCGCATCGTCGGCTCGTTGTGGGGCTCGTCGCGCCACCTCGCCACCGGTCCGGTCAACGCGGTATCGATGCTGGTCCTGCCGGTGCTGCTCGGTGTCGCTGCGGTCGGCACTCCGGACTTTCTGATCGCCGCCAGCACCTTGGCGTTGATGGTCGGTGTTCTCAACATCGCGCTCGCCGTTCTCCGCTTCGGAGCCCTGGTGACCCTGGCCTCGCGCTCGGTCCTGATCGGCTTTACCGCCGGGGCCGCGATCCACATCGCAGTCGGCCAGCTCAAGAACCTGCTGCAGATCAGCGAGCCCGCGGAGCCCGAGCTCTACCACCAGCTGGCGGCGGTGGTCGCGAACATTCACCAGACCCACCTGCTCAGCCTCGGTCTCGGTCTCGGCACGCTCGGTCCTGCTCGTCGGCTTGCGCCGGCTTGGTCCGAGGGTCCCTGCGGCGCTCGTGGCGATCACGGTGGCCGCGCTTGCGGTGGCGGTGTTCGGACTCGAAAGCCGCGGCGTCAGGGTCGTCGGCGCCATCCCCCGCAGCCTGCCGCCCTTGACCTGGACGTCGCTCGCCAGCCTCCCCGACTTCGACATGATCCGCAAGATGGGAATGGGCGCAATGGCGGTGGCCGCCCTCGGTCTGGTCGAGGCGGTCGCCTCGGGCCAGGCGCTGGCCCGTCGAAGCGGCGATCGGATCGACAGCAACCAGGAGTTCTTCGGCCAGGGCCTCGCCAACCTCGCGTCCGGTCTGTTTTCGGGCTACCCGTGCTCCGGCTCGTTCACCCGGTCGGCGGTCGCGCAACAGGTCGGCGGGCGCACCGCCCTGACCGGCATCATCACCGGCATCACCGTCCTCCTCGGCATGCTGATGTTCGCGCCCTACGCGCGCTACATCCCGCGGGCGGCCATCGCGGCCGTGCTGCTGGCGATCGCCTGGGGGATGTTGGAGCGCCACCAGATCCTGCGGGTCTTCAAGACCTCGCGCACCGAGGGCGCCATCATGGCGGTGACCTTTCCTCGCAACCCTGGTGCAACCGCTCGATTTCGCGATCCTCGCCGGGATCCTCTTCTCGCTGGCGTTCTTCGTCATTCGCTCCAGCCTGCCCCGGGTCTACCAGGTTGTTCCCGATCGCCTTTCCGCCACCTCGTCCACTCGCCCAAGGCACCGGTCTGCCCCCAGCTCGGCGTCATGAACATCCGGGGGCCGTTGTTCTTCGGGGCCGTCCACCACATCGAGGAAGAGCTCCGCCACAATCTCGAGGACAACCCGGGCCAGCACCTGTTGATGCTGCGGATGCACGGCGTCGACATCATCGACCTCAGCGGCATCGAGATGCTCGAATCCACGGTCAACACCTACCGATCGTTCGGGGGCGACGTCTACCTCGTTCGGCTGCGCGAGCCGGTCGAGCAGGTGATGCGTGACTCCGGCTTTCTCGACTTCATCGGTCTCGATCACGTCCTGCCCCAGGAGGGGGCCATCGAGCACCTCTTCGAGGAGGTGCTGGACCCCGCCGTGTGCACCTACGAATGCGAGCTTCGCGTCTTCGCCGAGTGCCAGGCGCTCAGAAAACACCCGTACCGGGCGCAGGTGCCTCCGATCGAGCGGGTCTCGCTCGACCCCGCCCACATCATCGACGTCGACGAGTTCCGCGCCATGGCGGACGACCCGAATGCGCTCGTCCTCGATATCCGCGAACCCGACGAGTTCGTCCGGGGACACATCCCCGGCGCCCGTCTCATGCCGTTGCGCACCGTCCTCGACGTCGGCCCCGGGCTGGCGCGGGACCGGCGGCTGTTGCTCGCGTGCCGCTCCGGCCGCCGCACCCAACGCGCGATGCAGATGCTCCTCACGATGGGCTTCGAAGACGTCTTCGGACTGCGCGGCGGCATCCTGGCGTGGCGGGCCGAGGGGCTGCCGGTGGCGATGGAAGAAGCTTCGGCACCTGCAAAGGATTCTGATCCAAGCCCGTGATCAGTGGCTCTTCGAGTGCGAGGCCAGCTGCAGCCAAACGCCCAGTTCAACCCCGATAGGGGAACTTCCTGGCCAGCTCCTCGGTGAAACCGGCGATCACCTGGTTGGCGGGGCGCCGCCAGTCGGTGGCCTGGGCGAAATCCGTCTGCCAGAGCACCGCACCGTCGAGGCTGTCGATCAGTTCGCAGTTGGCCCAGATGTCGTGGGTCTTGACCAGGCCCCACGGGAGAACGGGCGCGAGCACTCCCTCCGTGACCTCGTTGACGACCTGGAGGCCCAGGTCGAGGCCGAAAGACTCGCCATCGGAGAGATAGCGGGTCTTTTGCACCGATGTGCTGATCACCGCATCCACCCTGAGCACACTCGCCAACGACTTTGCCGACATGGCCCACGACTCGCGAACACCGATACCCGCCGCCGACAGGAGCCTGTTGGTGGTCTCGACCGGCTGGATCTCGATCCGTATCGGGTCCTTCCGGTGCACGCTCGCCTGGTGGAGCAGTCGGTAGTAGTACGCCTCCTGGAAGGCCACGCTCTCCGCCTCCTCGATCTGGGCGACCTGCTGGGCCGTGAGCTTGGCGGGCGGGTCCCCGGTGAGGACCATCTCGAACGGAAGCACGGCGATGATCTGGTGGTGTTGGGCCCGCTCGGCGAACTGCGGGGACTGGTAGTTGACCGTCGAACACGCGGCGGCCGACAATAGCGCCATGACCAAATGGATTTTCCGGGAACTCATCGTCGCACCTCCCGTCCTCGGCGATCACTCGATGCGATCACCGACCTCGGTAGGGCAAGTCCCGTGCCAGCGATCGAGGTGCTTTCAGGGCTCCGTCAGCGGCCGAGAGTCCACACGGGAGGACAGGGTGTCCCGGCGGAAGGGCGACCGTACTCGGAGCTGATCAAAAAACCGCGCTCGACCACTCCGAGGTATCGGCCCACTCGAAACCGTCCGCGAAGATCAGCAGTGACAGATCCCTCGAGTAGACATCGATCTGACCAAAATCGTTGGTGGCGTCGAAGCCGGCGGCCAGGATCGCGCTCATCGACTGGTCGAGATAGGTCCGGAAATCGCTGTTCGGGTCGTCGGGCGTGGCGTCGGGATCCGGCCACGGCGGCAGGTATCCGTTATCGAGAAAGGCCGGGATCAGGATGTTGGTGGCGGCCCAGATGTCGACTGCTACCGGGTCCGTGCTCGCCACGAGCTCGTCGCGACGGGTCGCCCCGCCGTAGGATGTTGCCGGTCCGCTGTAGGGGTCGGCGTTGATCCAGATGGAGTCGAGGATGTTCAGATCGGGTGGCCTGATCTCACCCATGACCGCGCCCAGCAGCCCGTAGCGAATCGCACTGTGGGAGTTGGTGTCGAGAGCGCCGGTCACCAAGCCCATGAAGTTCTTCACGCAAGCCGTGACGCCATAGGTCGAGTGGTGGGATTTGAGCACCGGGAGGTTGATCAGCTTGAGCCGATCGCGGTCGTATGTAGCACCTACCGGATCCCAGACGCCGTCCCTCAGGCTGACGTAGGTCCCGTGGTCGGTCTGGAATTTCGGGTAGGACACCCGCCCGTGGAGCAGCGAGTCGTAGCCGTAAACGACGTAGCCGTCGGTCATGTCACCGGTCGAGTACTCGGTCACCGCGTTGAAGCGGATCGCCGTCCAGTCGGAAAGCGAAACCGCAAAACCGAGGGCCGAGAAATGGTCCACCACGTCGCGTGGCGACAAGCCATGGTCCTGGGCGTTGTTGGCGGTCCGGTCGAAGTTTTCAGCTCCCGCGAATTGCGTGTTCTCGCAGACCACGACCTCGCCGGAAAATCCGTCCGGGTGATCGACGATGAGCCGGATCAGACCACGCAGCAGATCGGTGTTGGTGCCGCCCCGCTCCGCCCACTGGTAGTTGATCTTGATCAGCACGACGTCGTCGACGCCGATGATGCCGTCCGGACCCGCGATCGGTGAGGGTGACATTGAGTCATGAAGCTTGACACCCCGACCACCCATCAACTTCACCAACGCTTCGAGGCCTGGGAAATGGTCCGCCACCGGATCCTGGGGGCAGCTTTCAACGTGAAAGAGCTGCGCACGGTATGTGGCCGAGGGGCTCGTCAGCGGCCCCTGGGTCGCATCGACTCGGATGAGAATGCCGGAGACGCCGAGGCCGCCCAGAACGACCCCCGCGACGATCGCGACGCCGACGGGCGTTCGCAGTCCCGCAGCGATGTGGCGTCTCGCAGCGACCATGGCGGAGACCAACGGCGCGCCGAATGCCAGGGTCGCGGCCGACAGCGCCGCCTGCTGGCAGGGGTAGGCGAAGCGGCTCGGCTTGGGCCCGCTCCGCAGCACGAGCCAGGCGAGGGCCAAAAGACCGGCAAGGAAGGTGTTGGTGACGAAGAAGCGGTACGGGAAGCTGTGAACCCACCGCGGTGAATAAGACGCCCGGCAGGTTCTGTGGTTATCCGAACCGTCGATGGTGAACATGACGGCACCTCCGCGTCCCTGCGTTCAAGACAATAGTCGCACTGCCGTCACCGGTGCAAGGTGAGGTCCGTCACAGGTGGGACCTGAGGCCTGAACACCAAGGGGCGTCAATATTGATCTCAGATCACCGCGAAGAAAGGCTGCTTGCGACAGGAATGTCAGATAAGACGTTTCGTCTCGCAACGTGGCAATGTGATCCCTCGCATTTTCGATCTTTCTTCGAAGGTATTTCAGTGCGATGACAGGCAGAACACTTCCACCCGTGAAAACCTGATGGGTATTCTTCGCCGCATGAGAGGAATCGACGAATCGCTCGTCGACCACCTGGTTGCCACCTACGAGATCGGTCCGGCATTTGCGAGGGCATACATTCTTCATTGGAACTCGGGAGCACCATTCCGGATCGAAGCCCCTGGCGACCTTGACACTCTGCCAAACCCCGAGCGGATGTGGTTCAGGTTCGCCATGTCAGCGAACACCAGAGGGCGCTTTTTTCTGACTCGGTACCGTGGTCTCTTCGAGGCTCGAAGGCGCTCGTATCTCGATATCGGCTGTGGGGTGGGCGGGTTTCTGGTCGCCTTTGCTGCCGACGGCTTCGAGGTGCACGGGCTCGAAATACTCGACTGAAGCGTGCGTCTGCGCTTTCCTCGCCAGAATCGGAAGATAGCCCCCGCGAACGCCGGCGCTCAGGTCGGGAACAAAAGAACCCATCCGGGTGTTGGCTCGTGATCGACCCGGAGGTCCAACTTTGAAGTGTCGTGGATGCTGGATCTTGTTGCCGATGGTCATGGCGCTGACCGCCTGTATCTCCATCCCGATGCCGAGCGGGGGACCAAAACTCGAGAAGATAAGCCTTCCCGTCGCGGGCGATGAGGCCGCTACCGTGAGACAGACCTTTGGTGAACCGCAGCGTCTGGACGTTTCAACCTACTGGGTCTACGAGTGGACAACCGATCGCAAGTTTGTGGTCGTTCCCGTCATGCCGATGGGAATGCCGGTCGGGGCGGCGGTGGCCGGCAACCAATATCGCATGCTGGTCCAGGTCGGCCCCGAAGGTAGGATCGGCCACGTCGCGTGTACGGCCCGTGAGGCTCCGGAGGACGGCGTGCCTTCCCTCGAGTGCGAAACGCCGATCGAGCCCCTGCGTGCCAATGCCCGCAAGTTGTTTACCTATCAACTCGATCGAAATCCCGAATTGGTAAAGATCAAGTTTTTCCAGTCGCAGGCCACTGGCGCTTCCACAGCAATGGTATTGAGCCCGACCGGCCGCCTTCTGGCAGCCACCGACAGCAAAAATCGACTCTGGGTCGTCGACACGGAGTCGGGTGAGATCGTCTACCGCCACGTCGGCGAGCCAATCAAATTCTATTCGATGTCCCCCACGGGACAGGTCAACGCGGGCTTTTCGCTGGACGGTGAGCGGCTTTTCGTCTCCCAGCGAAAGGTCGGCGCGGAAATCCTTGATAGGAATTCAGACGGCACCTTCGAGGCCATTATCGAGCTCGGAGACGACGACCTGCGTCAGATTGCCGTCGGCGGCGAAGTCGACACCATCGTCGCGCTCGGCGAGCTCGGGGTCGTCACGCTCCAACCGGACGGAGACAGGTCGACTGCGGTCGAACCCCTGGCCCGTCTCGATTTCGATGTTCACGGCCCGGAGCAGGTCGAACCCCGGGTCGGGTTGGCCGATCTCGTCGCCGTTCGCTTGGGCCAGTCCTGGTGGACCGGCGGCCGAACCGCCGTGTTTAGGGCGGATGGTCGCGGCATCGCGATCCTCGACCTGCGCAACAACTATGCCCGGGTCGGAAAGCAGGGCTACCGGTTCTCGCTGGACGGGCGGTGGCTCGCTCACAACACCGGCCGCCACTTCGAGATCTGGCCGAGCGCCGAGCTCCTCGGCATCGTCGAGGGCAGAACCGCAGCCGATGCCGCCGTGCCGTCCTGGGTGGCCCTGATGCCGTTTACCAACCGTAAGGATGAGGAGGTGAACGGCCACATGCCGATCGCATTCCGCGATGACGGTGGATTGGTGGCGGCCGCGAGTCGGGTCGCGATCCATGTCTGGCGAGTGGATGATGGTGAGCCTGTCGCTCTGATCGGCGCCCTGGCTTGGAGATTCCATCAGCCCAGCGGTGAATATTCGATCGAACAGGCATCGCCTGACGACTGGGCCGTGCTTCGGGTCCTGGCCCTGGCGCTTGCACCGGACAACCGATTGACCGCGGTGCTCGCCGATTCATCTTTCAACGTCTTCGTCGGGGCGTGGCAGATCGAGGGGTCATCCACATTAACGACGAACGGCGGTGACCCAGAACTCTTTGTCCAGCGCGACCAGCGAGCGCGCCCGCTGGGCGGCGAATCGCAGCGGCGCGACCGCGATCTCGGCCGTCTTTCTGACGAATCCCGCCCGCCGGTGGAAGAGGCGGGGGTGCGGTAACTGCACCGGGTCGAAGCACTCTTCGCGGAGCAGCCGTGAAAGCGTTGCCGGCGTGTAGTAGACGTAGTGCTCTCGGCCGGCGACCTCGGGCCGGTAAAAGCGGCTACCCACCGGATTCAAACGGGCCTTCAGGTAGCCCCCATGGGGCACTGCGATGAGGACGCCACCACCCGGCCGGAGCACGCGCCAGATCTCCCGCAGGGCTTCACGAGGCCGCGGCGTGTGCTCGAGGACATGCTTCATGATCACCAGCTGGAAGGAGCCGTCGCTGAACGGCAGCCCGTGGAGCGTTCCGCGCTCGGCGGCAAATCCCTGCTCCCTGCAGACGGTGACCGCGTGCTCGCTGATGTCGACACCGGTGGCCGGGAGCCCCAGCTTCAAGGCCGCCTTCAACGTGTAACCGAGCGAACAGCCCACATCCAGCAACGGACCCGGCGGGGTGTGGTTGAGGAGGTCAAGGATCTGCGAGCGGGACTTGCGCATCCGCCGCAGCGCCCTCTTGTCGTACTGCCGGCGACCGCTCTCGCGGTTGAGGAAGTACTGCTCCTGGTATTGAACCTCCGGGACCGACTCGTCCCGCTTGTAGACCAGACCACAGCGACACTTTACCCAGGTGAGCTCGGGATACTCGCACAAGACGCCGGCGTCGGTGCTGCCGCAGAGCAGGCAGGCGTCGGCGATCCGCGGAGACATCAGTTGGTGCCTCGTTTCATGAACGATCAATATAGTAGCCGGAGACCGCTGAATCCCACCCATCGCGAGCCGCCAGGCCGGCGACGGCTGGAAGATCCCGGGTCCGGCGCGGGTTGATACCTTCGCATGCGAACGACTTTTCTCATCATGGGCCACGCCAGCATGGCCGTGGGCTTTGTCGGCATCTTTGTCCCGCTGCTGCCGACAACGCCCTTCGTGCTGTTGGCGGCAGTGTGTTACTCACGCGGTTCGGAGCGGTTTCACACCTGGCTCCACCAGCATCCGCGCTTCGGGCCCATGATCCACTCGTGGCGCGAGCACCGGGCCATCGGGCCGCGGGCCAAGGTCGCAGCTACGATTACCGTGATGGCTTCGATCACCTTCTCGGTGATCCGTCTCGACCTGCCGTGGAACGCCGTCGCGCTCCTCATTGGGGCGGCCGTACTGGTTTTTATTCTCTCCCGTCCGTCGGCAGGCACGAACTCTCGGAGGAAAGCTCGAAGTCCGCTGAAGACATCATCCTGGACAAGGACCGCCAGAAGAAATAGATACGGCCGCCAGGCGGCGGAAGATCCATAGCCTGGGGCGTCAGCCCGAGGAAACAGTCCGCCAAAAACATCGTAAGCCCCATAAGGGGCGACAGAATGGGTCATTGGGCGTCATCCTCAATCCCTGGTGTTACGATCCGCGCGATGAGAAAGCGGGCCTTCATCGCCATACTGCTCGTTGCAGTGGCGGTTGCCGCGCGACCGGCTTCGGGGCAGGAGGGCGTCCTCATCAACCCCGGCGCCCGCAGCATAGGTCTCGGCGGGGCCTTCGCCGCCATTGCCGATGACGCCACCGCCGCCTTTGCCAATCCGGCCGGTCTGGTCCAGATCCTCCGCCCGGAGGTTTCGGCCGAGTTTCGCGGCACCGTGTCAACTTCCGGAATCGGCGGGCCGCTCGAAAGCGAGGCCGCGGTATCCGGACTCGGTTTCTTCTCCTTCGTGTATCCGGCGCAACGCTGGGCGCTGGCCCTCTACTCCCACCAACTGGCGAGCCTTGACCTCACGCTTGTGGGCGTTGACCCCTTCACCCGCGAGCTCACGGTCAGGAGCTACTCAACTGCCGCCGCTCTCCAGATCTCTGAGCGCCTGAGCATCGGCGCCGGCCTCAGCTACTTCAACGCCGACCGCGGTTCCTCCACCTTCACCGCCGGCATCTCGGACTCGGACTGGGGAATCAACGTCGGCGTCCTGTGGAACGCCGCCGCGAACTGGAGGTTTGCGGGCTTCTATCGTCAGGGTCCCGCGTTTGAAACCAATGCCGGCGCCGACCGTTCCCTCCTCGAGCTTCCAGGTACCTACGGTGTCGCCGGCGCCTTCCAGCCGAAGGGTGGCGGGCTGACTCTCGGCTTCGAGATAGATCACGTCGGCAGAGCGGCAAGGCCGCTGCCCTTCGGCTCCACGACCACTGACGGCGGCGCCGAGCTTCACCTCGGCGTCGAGTACGCTGTGCTGAAGTGGAAACCGGTGGTCGCGTTTCGGGCAGGTTTTTGGCGGGAGTCAGAGGGAGAACGGACAACGTATCTCGAGCCCGATGTCGTATCAACGACCTCCACGGCGAGTGTTACCCACGGGGCGTTCGGCTTCGGGCTCGCCTTCCACAGTTTCCAGATCGACCTCGGCGCCGATTTTTCAGACCGGGCCGTCATCGGGTCGATGTCAATGGTTTACAGCTTCTGAATACAGACTCGCCGCACATGGTCAGAACTTGAAGCCGAACCCGAAGCTGACGATCAACGGATCGAGCTCGATTCCCGAGCCGCCCCCGCCGTTACCCGAAATGGCGATGTACTTGAGGCCACCGTTGAGCGACCAGCGGCTCTTGCCCAGGTTGAGATCCACGCCCATGTTGACTCCGAGACCAAAGCTCACGCCCGACTCGATGGCGGTCCCAGCGCCCCACAACACCCCGGTACCGATGTTGCTGTAAAAGGTCGAGGCCGCTAGGGGACCCACGTAGAGATCGAACACCTCCGTCTTCTTCAGTGGGTGGTAGTTGAGGCTGAAGGTGATTGGCACATAAGACCCGAGCTCGACCTCCGCCCAGTGATGGGGATACCGGTAGTCCTTCCCCACCTGCACACCGAGATTGGAGGCCACGGCCATGGCCCCTACCTCGAAACCCATGCGCGGCGAGTAACGGTACTCGAAGTTGACGCCGACGCCGGCGCCGCCGTTTGATGACACCCCGACGCCGTGGTCGTCGCCGGCGGTGACGAATACCCCACCGTCACCCACAACGGCGGCCATGAGCCGCATCCGCCAGTTTCTTTCGCCGGCATCCGCCGCCCCCGCCGACGCGAGGGTCACCACGGCTGCCACCGCGACCATCAGGAATCTCCGAAGCGATTGGATCTTCGTCATTGTCGTGTCCCGTCCTTCCCTCGTGAATCAGTCCGTCCGGCACCGGGGCCGCAGGTCCTGCTTCCAAGGTGGAGCGAGAGCGGCCGCCAGGCTTGATGGGCGGTTGAGGATTCGATGATGTTTGGGTGAGGGTGGCCTCCTTTCAGCCGCCAAATCGCTTGCGACCGCTGTCCGGGTCCATGTAGCATTACCTTCGCCGCAACCTCGGCACGGAGGAAATCCCATGAATAAGCATCTCCGCGCGTTCACCCTGGTGGGCCCTGCAATCCTCGCTCTGTCGGCGTGCTCGCCGGCCGGTGACACCGGCACGGCGATCGTCTACCCGGAGACCGAGCGCGGCGATGTAGTCGACCTCTACTTCGGCGAGGAGGTCGCCGATCCCTACCGCTGGCTCGAGGACCTCGACGGCGACGCCACCGCGGCCTGGGTGGCGGCGGAGAACGCCATCTCCATCCCGTACCTCGAGGCCATCCCGCAGCGGGAGGCGATCAAGAACCGCCTCACCGAGTTGTGGAACTACGAACGCTACGACCTCCCCAAGAAGGAGGGCAATCGCTATTTCTTCGAGCGCAATGACGGTTTACAGGACCAGGACGTGCTCTTCGTGGCCGACACCGTGGGCGGCGAACCGCGGGTCCTGATCGATCCCAACACCTTCTCGGCCGACGCCACAATCGCCCTCGCCTCGTGGGCGCCGAGCCCGGACGGCAACTGGCTCGCCTACTCCACCTCCGACGGCGGCACCGACTGGAAGACCTGGCGCATCCGCAACGTGGACACCGGTGAGGACCTGGACGACTCGGTTTCACGCTGCAAGTTCACCGGTGCGTCGTGGTCGCGCGACAGCGAGGGTTTCTACTACAGCCGCTATCCCGCGGGCGAGAACGGCGCCGGCGACGGCTCCAAGACCATTTCCATCTACTACCACCGCCGCGGCACGACCCAGGATGAGGACGAGCACATCTACACCATCCCGGGCGACACCGCCAAAAACCCCTACGGCACCGCCACCCAGGACGGACGCTACCTGATCATCACCAACCGTCTCGGCTACGACGCCAACGACGTCTTCTATCTTCCGCTGGGCACCGGCGCCACCGAGCCACTGCCGATCTTCGACCGGTGGGACGCGCGCTACGACTTCGTCGGCAACGACGGCAACACCCTCTTCTTCTGGACCAACAAGGACGCCCCCAGGGGCCGCGTGGTGGCGGTCGACCTCGGCCGCAATGCCGCCGGTCCGCTCCGCGAGGTGGTGCCCGAGGGGGACGAGACCCTGAGCTCCGTCGACTTCGTGGGCGGCCGGCTGATCTGCCAGTACCTGCGCGACGCCCACTCGCTGGTGCGCGTCCACGCCGCCGACGGCAGCGTCGTTCGCGAGGTGGAGCTGCCGGGCATGGGCACCGTCGGCGGCTTCTCCGGCCACGGCGACGACCCCGAGACCTTCTACTCCTACACCGACTTCACCACCCCCACCGCCATCTACCGCTACATGGTGGACTCCGGAGACAGCACGATATTCGCCCGCCCCGAGCCGCCCGTCGACCTCTCGGGCTACGAGGCCGAGCAGGTCTTCTTCGAAAGCAAGGACGGCACCCGGGTGCCGATGTTCATCGTCCACAAGACCGGCATGCGCGCTCGACGGGCAGAACCCGACCCTGCTCTACGGCTACGGCGGCTTCAACAGCTCGCGCACCCCGTCGTACCGCACCTCGCGGATGGTGTGGCTCGAGATGGGCGGCGTGCTGGCGATCGCCAACATCCGCGGCGGCGGCGAGTACGGCCGCGAGTGGCACGTGGCCGGCACCAAGCTCCAGAAGCAGAACGTCTTCGACGACTTCATCGCCGCCGCCGAGTGGCTGATCGCCAACGGCTACACCTCGACCCCCAAGCTGGCCATCCAGGGCGGCAGCAACGGCGGCCTTCTGGTCGGCGCGGTCATCACCCAGCGGCCCGAGCTCTTCGGCGCCGCCCTGCCGGCGGTGGGCGTGCTCGACATGCTGCGCTACCACCTGCCCAGCGCCAACGCCCGCCAGTGGGCCTCGGACTACGGTCTGAGCGAGAACGAGGACGAGTACCGCGCCCAGCTCGCCTACTCGCCCTACCACAACACCGTCGAGGGCACCTGCTACCCGCCGACCCTGATCACCACCGCCGACCACGACGACCGGGTGGTGCCGTGGCACAGCTTCAAGTTCGCGGCGGCCATGCAGTACGCCCAGGCCTGCGACAACCCGATCCTGATCCGGGTCGAGACCCGCGCCGGCCACGGCGCCGGCAAACCCACCTGGATGCAGATCGAGGAGATCGCCGACCAGTGGGCCTTCCTGGCGAAGAACCTGGACATGGAGGACTGACCGACCCCGAGTCCGGGACCGAGAACCTAAGCTACATATTCAGGACGATCCGGTAGCGGGTCTTTCCGCTCAGCAGCCGCACCAGGGCCTGGTTGACCCGATCGAAAGGGTAGGTCTCGATCACCGGCTTGATGCTGTGGCGGGCGAGCGGCCCCGGGTCGTACTCGAAGGGTTTCAGCTCTCCCCCGGCTTCGAACGCTGCGTACGCGTTTATCATGACGTCTCCCTTGTGATCGCTGTTCAGTAACCAGATTCGCTGACCGCAGATTGTAACGGTTCTCGAGAATGGTAAATCATCATCGATGATCCGGGAGGTGTGCAGGCGAGACGCCTGCACCACAATCGTCTCCCGGTCTCAATTGGGTTGGAAAGCACGCTTCGCAGTGGAATCCGATAGGCTATTCTCCGACGATGACAGCCACCGCCGACCAGACCGTCGATTGCCCCCACCGCGTCGAGTGCGGCGCCTGCTCGTTGCTGCGCGAAGCCTATGGCGTGCAGCTCGAAAAGAAACGGCGCTGGCTGATGGATGCGCTCGACAAGAAGCTGCGTTACGACCGCCGACCAGATCCTGCCGACCCTGCCGTCGCCGCTGATCGAGGGCTACCGGAACCGGGCCAAGATGACGATCTCCTCCGATCGCGACCACCGGTCCTCGCTCGGCTACTTTCAACGCGGCAGCCGCGAGGTCGTCGACGCGCCGCACTGCGGGGTGCTCGTTCCGGAGCTGCTCGAGACCACCCGCCGCCTGCGCCGGCTGCTGAACTCCCCCACCCGGTTCCCATTTGCGCTGCGCCACATCGATCTGCGTTGCGGCAGCGACCCCACTCGGCAGCACCTGACCCTGGTGGTCAAAGCCGAGAAACCGACCAGGCTCCCGATCGAAGCCATCGCCGAGGCCTGCCCCCACGTCGCCGGCATCGGGGTCAACCTCAATCCAAAGGGCGGTGCTCAGGTCATCAAGGGGCGTATCGATCCCGTATTCGGTGTGCGCGAGGTCTACGTGGACTCGAGCGGGCTGTCCCTGCGAGTCTCGCCCGGGTCCTTCTTCCAGGTCAACCTCGGCCTCCTGCCCGAGATCCACTCGCGGATGGCGGAGTTCCTCGGCGGCGGCAATCTCCTCGTCGACCTCTACGCCGGCGTCGGGACCCACGGCCTCGCCCTGCGCAAGCACTTCCGCCGCGTCCTCTGCGTGGAGGGGGTCAGAAGCTCGGTGGCGGACGGCCGGGCGACGATCACGGCGGGCCGGGTGGACAACGTCGAGATCCTCGCCAGCCCGTTGCACCGCGCCCAGCGGCGTCTGCGCGAGGAGAAGCCCGATGCCGTCATCCTCAACCCCTCGGCCGCCGGCGCCGACCCACCGGCCCTCGAGACGATCATCGCCTCGTCGGCGCGGTCCCTGGCCTATCTCTCCTGCGACCCAGCCACCCTCACCCGCGATCTGGCGTGCTCATCCGAGGCGGGTTCAAGCTGGTCACCGTCCAGGTCGTCGACATGATGCCCCAGACCCGCCAGGTCGAGTCCCTGGCCTTCTTGCGCCGTTGACCCACTTTCCTCAGCCGCCGACGGAGTTCGACCAGGCGCCGGTTCCCGCCGATTCGAAGCCGTCGGCAAAGAGCCGATTGCCCGCCCCGGTGAGGACGACAAGGGTGGCCGAGCGGGCCGGCAGGAGGAGATCGGCCTCACCCACCACCACCTCCACGGTGCCCGCCGGCCCCAGCGCCAGGGCGTCGGTGAATTGGTACAACGATGCTGTCCCCGCGACCGGCTGGGTCACGCTCAGGTGGGCGTTTTCGGCCGAGGTGCTCTTGTTGAAGAGCAGCACCAGGAGCGTCCCGGTCGGTGATTCGACCGCGTAGGCTCCGACACGATCGACGTCCGAGCTGGTGCACGAACGGCTGGTGCCGGTGATGTTCGCGCCGGCGCCGTCGTAGTCAAGAAACAACCGAAACGCGTCCTCCACCCGGCTGCCGACGTCTGGCACTACCCACCGCATGGCGGCAAACACTCCTTCGCGCCCGAAGACCGCCAGCACCTCGGCCTGGGCGAGGGCCGACGAGATGCCGTCCTGACCCCAGTTGTACTCGGTGAGGGCGAGACCGAGCCCCGGGCAGCGCTGATCGATCAACTCGCGCATCCGAGGGATCAGGCGGACCGGCTGGGCGATCCACGACTCGGAGACATAGTTGGGGTCATAGAGGTCCTTGACCGAGCGAAGACGCAGGGCCTGAAGGCTCGCCCCGCCCTCCCCGCTGAGCGCCTGCCCCCCCTGCGGGTAGTAGTGGATGTCGAGCACGTCCACCGGGCGCACCCCGGTGTCTGCCTCGTGCTCGCAGATCTGATCGAGGTACCACTCGAGAAAGGGCTGACCGCCGTGCGCGCCCTGGTCGGCACCGGGGGAGCACCCGTCTGCGGCGGAGAAAAAGTAGGCGCACCACCCCCAGACCACCGGGCCGAAGATCGTGGCATCGGGGCGGAAGGCCTTGACCGCTGACCCGATCGCGGCGGTCCGCTCCCAGATCCCGTCGTAATTCAGCGGCGCCGGGTGGACATCGAAGTGGGTTTCCGACCACAGCATGGGTTCGTTGTCGAGGGCGAACCAGCGGACCGAAGTCCCGAGGTGGCTCACCCAATCGGTGACCCAGATCTCGTCGATCTGCATCGAGGTGTCGGTGGGGTCGTTCCCGGTCAGCTTGACTCCACCTGCATACCCGTTCCCGGCGTCGGGCTCGCACCAGAACGCGCCGCCGGTGACCGTGCACTCGGTTTCGTCCTGGGCGCCGTACTTGGCCACCGAAAAACCCCACTTTTTTTCGCGCACGCTGAGCGGTGTCCAGCCGATCAGGGGCAGGGTCATCAACGGTTCCGCGCCGCCGGCCAGGCTGTCGGCCACGAAAACATCGGCGGTGGATCCGTCGGGCAGCAGATCCGGATCGACGCTCGGCTCGGGGATGTTCATGAAGAACCAGTCCGAGGCCCGGTTGCTGACGTCTGCCTGCCAGTTGTAACGAGTGACCGAGTTGCCGCCCCAACGGTTTGCCGGATAGGGCACCGAAACCAGATTGTCGGTGCCGGCAAAGCTGACGCCGTAGATTGCGGGCGAGATCTCACGATCTCCCGCCGCCAGGTCAATGGCCACCTCAACCGTTCCCTGCGCGAAAACCGTCTGGTTGCCCCAGAGAAGAGAGAGCGGCACCACAGCCGCGAGCGTTACGAGGTTGCGGGTTCTGAATCCTTCCACGCTATGCTTCCTTCCTTGCGCCAGCAGGTTCGCCGTCTCCATTGTGGCATCCGGCGCCACCCCGACAGGTGGCGGGGATCACACTGCGGGAGAGTAATGCTCGAGCAAGCTCCCTTTTGAACCTATCGACTCGTTTTTCGTATCAGGGTGTGAAGTTCCAGACCGAC
Source organism: Candidatus Sulfomarinibacteraceae bacterium (assembly GCA_963733915.1). Classification (GTDB taxonomy): domain Bacteria; phylum Acidobacteriota; class Thermoanaerobaculia; order Thermoanaerobaculales; family Sulfomarinibacteraceae; genus Sulfomarinibacter. Next base: position 203,888 of record CAVTEP010000008.1, on the reverse strand, counting down.
CATCAGGGTGGCGGTGTCCGTCCCGGCGTTGGGCGAAAATCGTTCTGTGAGGAGAAACATGACGGCATTCAGTCACAGCGGCGTGGTATCGCTCGTGTGTTTGACGTTCGTAGGCGCCGCGGCGCTCGCCGTATCCGCCGAGATCGTCGTTGGCGGTAGCGAGGCCGATCGAGGTGTCGGGGTTGCGCAGACGGCCGACGGAGGATTCGTCGTCGTCGGCGTGACCCAAAGCACAGGGGCCGGTGGAGAGGACATCTACCTCGTTCGCTTCGACTCCGGGAAAAATGTGCTGTGGGAGAGGACCCTTGGCGGCCCCGGCGACGACGACGGGTGGGCGGTGCTCGAAACTGCCGGCGGGGGCCTGATCGTCGGCGGCTTTACGAACAGTGAGGGGGCCGGCGGTTTTGACTGTACCCTCATTGCAACCGATCCTCAGGGCTCCCCCACCTGGTCAAAGACCTACGGCGGAGCAATGGACGACCGCTGCTGGGCCGTGGCTACGACCGCGGACGGGGGCTATGTTCTGGCCGGGGAAACCGCCAGCTCCGGGTCCGGAGAGCGCGATTGCTATCTCATCAAGACCGACGTTCAGGGCCGGGAGATCTGGTCCCACACCTATGGCGGCGAAAAAGACGACCGGTGCTTCTCGGTCGTCGCGGCCCGTGATGGCGGTCTCGTCATCGCCGGTCAGACCTACAGCACCGGGGCCGGCGACCGCGATGCCTGGGTGTTGAAGACCAATCGCGAGGGGCGCCTCCTGTGGTCGAAGACCCACGGCGGCGAAGTCTCGGACGTCGCCCACTCGGTTGCGGCCGGCAACGACGGCTCGTACTACGTCACCGGCTACACCACCAGCCTCGCGGCCAGCCCTGACGACCCGATGCTCTTGAAATTCGCGGACGACGGGACGATCGAGTGGAGCCGGGTGCTCGAGCTGGACGGACACAACCGGACCTTGACCGGGGCCCAGGCCGCGGACGGCGGACTGTGTCTCACGGGCTTTGAGGTCGCCGGCAGCCCGCCGACCGGCACCGCCCTCGTGGTCAAGGTCGATGATGCAGGACAAGTGCTGTGGACGACCGGTATCGCGGCGACCGCCGAGGGCCAAAGCCTGGGTTACGGCGTGACCGGGACCGCGGACGGTGGGTGTGCGATCACGGGTCACACCACCAAGGGCAGCGCCGGTGAGCTGGACCTCCTCTTTGCGATCGTCGACGCCGATGGTCGGCTGCTCGAATGACCTCGCGTTCTGGAGCAATTCCGCATATCTCGAAATCGCCTTGCGACAGATCATCAACAGCCAGGGGTGGCGTCCGCCTCCACCGATTCGTGGGAACCACAACCACGAAGCCACGAAGCCACGAAGCCACGAAGGATTTCACAAAGATCATCTTCTTCGTGTCGTTCTTTGTGTCTTCGTGTCGTCCTTTGTGTCTTCGTGCCTTTGTAATTGCGACGTCTCTCCGGTTGGGCGGCCCTACGATGAGCTGCTGCTCACTCCATCCTGGTCGGGTTTCCGCCAACTTCTCCAGTGTCCCCCGGCACCTCGAGGTCGATCGGTATCCCGGGAGAGGTTCGGGTCGTCAAATTCGGCGGCAGGTGCCCGACGTCGCTGAACGAGAGCAACCTCGTCGATCCGTCGGCGTTGACCGTGACCACGGTCAGGCTGCAGTTGCCGATCGACATCCCGAGCCAGGCCTCGGTATCCACTCCGAGGACCCTGGTCACGAAGTAGCGGATCACGTTGCCGTGGCACACGAGGACATCGTGGCGATCCGCGTCCGGTGACGGTGCGAAGTACTGAGAAAAAGCCTCTTCGAGCTGCCTGGTGCATGCCTTCAGATCGGCTTTGGTTTCTTCAGCCATGATGTCCGTGCGCCGGGTCGGGGGCGTACACTCGCTGATCAACCGCGATGTCTGGACCTCGAGATCGGGGAACTCCTCGCCGATCACCAGCGCGGTCTCTCGCGCCCGCGTCATGGTGCTGCTGTGAAGCGAGGTGATCTCGACCGGGAGCCCGCGCAACCTCGCGGCCACGATCTTGGATTGCGCGACGCCGAGCGGCACCAGGCCCTTCCCGACATAGGGGTCCCGCTGATCGGCGTGATCGTACTCGCCGTGCCGAATCAGGTACACAGTTCGGACTCCGTTCGTCTTCGCCGTCTCGTCGGTCCAAGAAACCGAGGCCGGTATCATCGCGAAACACAAGACCAGGGCTGCGGGCCCATACCCGAAATGGCTCAGCAAGTGGTCAATTTTCTTCATGACGCCTCCTTGACCGACAGCATAGCCCGTCATGGACGATAGAATCGACGACGGTGAGATCGCCCGCATCGCCTTGAGTCGAAGAAACCCCGACCCATCACCGGGCGTATCTTCAGAAACCACACCCGGAGGGACCGCCGATGCTACCGGAAAAACAGGATAAGACCTTTGGAGAGTTCTACAAATCGGCCCGGTTCAACAAGATCCTCGACCCGAAGACGACCTTGTTGATCCACCTCGCGACGGCGATGTCGGCAGCCTGCTATCCGTGAATGGAGAGCTATCTTGGCGTGGCCAAGAAAAATGGGATCACCGATGAGGAGATCGGCGCGGTGCAGGCGATCGTGATGGCGGTCCAGGCCGGGCGGGTGCGCGCCCAGTTTCGCGAGGTTCGTGATCGCATGACCAACGGAGACAACGAGGAACCCAAGGACACAAGAGGCTGAGGTCACACCGTCGCGTTGCGCTCGCGCACAGCTTCGATTTCGGTCGGAAGCGATAACGGTGAGAGAATGAGAAATGCCCAGCGCACTGACCCTGATGGTCTACATCTTCACCGGCGTCGGTGGCATGGCGTACTTCATGTACGGCAAGAGGCAGCAGAACGCCGCGTTTCTCGTCGCCGGAGTCTGCCTGTGCATCTATCCGTATGTGGTCAGCGGCATTCTGACCCTGGTCCTCGTCGGTCTCGCCCTTCTGGCGGCGCCGTTTCTCGTCAGTCGCCACTGAGGACGCGAGACTCCGTGGAGCGCCCACCCAGGAACCACAGCCACCGGCCGAGATTGGTCTGCAGCGACTCCATGTAGGTATAGATCACCGGCGTGATGAACAGGGTCAGCGACTGCGACACCACGAGCCCGCCCACCACCGCAAGGCCGAGCGGACGGCGGGCTTCCGCACCGGCGCCAAGACCGAGCGCGATGGGAAGCGTGCCGAAGAAGGCGGCCATGGTGGTCATCATGATCGGTCGGAAGCGGACCACGCACGCCTCATAGATGGCCTCGGCGGGCGCCTTGCCGCCCTCTCGCTGCACCTCGAGGGCGAAGTCGATCATGATGATGCCGTTTTTCTTGACCAGACCGACCAGCATGATCACGCCGACAAACGCGTAGATGCTGAGGTCGACGTGAAAGATCAGGAGGGTGGCGAGCGCCCCGAGGCCGGCCAGCGGCAGTGCCGAGAGGATGGTGAAGGGGTGGATGAAGCTCTCGTAGAGAATTCCCAGCACCATGTAGATCACCAGAATTGCGAGCACCAGCAGGAGGCCGAGACCGCCCATCGACGACTGGAAGGCCTGGGCCGCGCCCTGGAAGGTGGCATTGATGGTTGCGGGGAGGGTGGCCCTGGCCAGCCGCTCCACCTCGATGGTCGCCGGGCCGAGTGACACCCCCGGCGCGAGGTTGAAGGACAGCGTCACCGACGGTACCTGGCCCGAGTGGTTGACGGTCAGCGGGCCGAGACCGGGGGTCATGGTCACCAGGGAATCGAGGGGCACCAGCCCACCTCCCGCTGAGCGCACGTAGAGCAGCGAGAGGTCGAGGATATCGGTTTGGTACTGCGGGAGCAGCTCCATGATCACGCGGTACTGGTTGTTGGGGGCGAAGATGGTCGAGATCTGCCGGCTGCCGTAGGCTGTGTAGAGAGCGTTCTCGATCTGGCGCGCTGTCACCCCGAGGGCTGAGGCCTTGTCGCGGTTGATGTCGATGTTGATCTGCGGGTTTTTGAGCTGCAAATCGCTCGAAACGTCCACCAGCATCGGGTTGTCGCGGAGCTTGGCCTCGAGCTGCGGCGTATAGCGGTAGAGCTCCTCAGTGTCGGGGCCGGTGAGTGTGAGCTGGTACAGGGCGCGCGTCAGACGGCCGCCGATCCTGATCGACGGCGGTACCTGGGCGTAAACACGGACTCCAGGAATCTGCGCCAGCTTCGGCCGCAGCTCTTCGACCACCTGTTCGGACGTGAGCTTGCGCTCACCGATCGGTTTGAGGCGGGCAAAGAAGAACCCCGTGTTGGAGGCGCCGAACCCGCCGCGGCCTCCGGCCGACGACATGAAAGCCTCGATGTTTGGATCCGCTTCGAGGACCGCCGCCACCGCTTGCTGATGCTCGACCATCGAGTCGTATGAGATGCCCTCGATGGCCTCCACCTGACCGAAGATCTGACCGGTGTCCTGGTTCGGAATGAACCCTTTCGGCACAACCACGAACAACACTCCGGTCAGTACCGTCACCACGGCCGTGACGAACACCATAGTTCGACGGTGGCCGAGCGACCATTTCAGCCCGACCTCGTAGGCGGCCAGCATGCGGCCGAAGAACCGTTCGAAAAAGTTATAGAGGGCATGGTGGGTGACGTCCTTCGGCGGCCGGATGAAGCGGCTGGAGAGCATCGGCGTCAGGCTCAGCGCGATGAATCCCGAGATCAGCACCGCCGCGCCGATGGTCACCGAAAACTCGCGGAACAGACGGCCGACGATGCCGCCCATGAACAGGATCGGGATAAAGACCGCGGCCAGCGACAGGGTCATCGACACGATGGTGAATCCGATCTCACGGGCACCGTCGAGGGCGGCCGCGAACGGCGTTTTGCCCATCTCCATGTGTCGGACGATGTTCTCGAGCATGACAATGGCGTCGTCCACGACAAAGCCCACGGACAGCGTCAGCGCCATCAGTGAAAGATTGTCCAGCGAGTAGTCCAGCAAAAACATGACGGTGAAGGTCCCGACGATGGACATCGGCATTGCCAGCGATGGGATGACAGTGGCCGAGAGGTTGCGCAGGAAAATAAAGATGACAAGGACCACCAGGATCAGCGTCACCAGCAGGGTGAGCTTGACGTCGGTGACCGACTCGTGGATCGAAACCGATCGGTCAAACAACACCTCCAGGGTCACGCTGGCCGGCAGCTGCCGCTCGAAGGTGGGGATGAGCCGGCGCACCGCGTTGGCCACCTCGACCGTGTTGGTTCCCGGTTGGCGCTGGATAGCCAGAATGACCGCCCGCTGATTGACGAACCAGGCGGCCGTCTTGTTGTTCTCGACGCTGTCCGAAACCGCGCCCAGCTCGTCGAGCCGCACCGGCCTGCCGTCTCGATACGCGACGATCAACGGGCGGTACGCCTCTGCGCTGGTGAGCTGCCCCCGGGTTTCGAGGGTGTAGGCCGTCTCGGGTCCGTAGAGGATACCGCTTGGCAGGTTGACGTTGGCACTCTGGACCGCGCCGGACACCTCGTCGATGCCGATGCCGCGGGTGGCGAGCGCGGTCGGGTCGAGCTGGATCCTGACGGCGTACTTCTGAGAGCCGTAGACCTGAACCTGGGCCACTCCGAGGACCGTTGAGATCCGCTGCGCCATCATGGTCTCGCCGTACTCGTCGAGTTCGTACAGCGGCAGGGTCGGCGAGGTCAGGGCGATGTAGAGGATCGGCTGGTCGGCCGGGTTCACTTTCTGATAGGTCGGCGGCGACGGCATGTCCTGTGGCAGCTGTGGATTGGCGCGGGCGATCGCCGCCTGGACATCCTGGGCTGCGGCGTCGAGGTCGCGGCTGAGGTTGAACTGGAGCGTGATGTTGGTGTTGCCGAGCGAACTCGTGGAGCTCATCGAGTCGACGCCGGCGATCGTCGAGAACTGCTTTTCGAGCGGTGTCGCCACCGAGGACGCCATGGTGTCCGGGTTGGCACCGGGTAACGTGGCCGACACCGCGATGGTCGGAAAGTCCACGTTGGGCAGATCGCTCACAGGCAGCAGCCGGTAGGCCATCGACCCGAAGAGAAGGATCGCGCCCATGACGAGGGTCGTCATCACCGGCCGGCGAATGAACAGCTCGGAGATGTTCATGACACGGTGCCGTCCGTAGTCGCGGCGCCCTTGACCTCGACTGCCGTCCCCGGCACCAGCCGCAGCTGACCGTCGGTGACCACGGTCTCGCCGACGGTCAGCCCGTCGTCGATCACCGCGTCGTGTTCATCCATCCGGTTCACTCGCACCGGACGCAGCTCGACGGTGTTGTCATCCAGAACCACGAACACGTGCCGGCCCTGCTGACCGGTCTGCACCGCCGACGCGGGGCACACGACCCGGTCGGATTCTTCGCCGAGGATCACGGTGATATCGACAAACTGGCCCGGCCACAGCCGCTCGTCCTGGTTGGCGAAGGTTGCCTTGAGGAGGATGGTGCTGGTAGCCGTGTCGACGGCGTTGTCCACGAAGGTCATCGTCCCGGCGGCGGGTTCAGAGGTGTCTTCCGGAAGAGCGGCCAACACATGAATGCCATCACTCCGGTGGGCGAGGACCGCGGGCAGTTGTTGCGCCGGGACTGCAAATGTCACATTAATCGGGCTCACCTGGTTGATCGTCACCATCGCGTTGTCGTCGTTGGCCTTGATCAGGTTGCCGGTCTTGACGTTGAGATTGCCCGTGCGACCGGTCACCGGGGCCGTGATCGTGCAGTAGTCCAGGTTGAGGCGCGCCGTCAGGACGGCGGCTTCGTCGGCAGCCACCGCAGCTTTCAACGCCGCCGCGTCAGCATTGATCTGGTCGTACTGTTCCTTGGTGACGTAGTCCTGTTTGACGAGATCGGCGTAACGCGTGATGTCCGCCTCCGCCTTGGCGAGGAGCGCCTGGTCTCGTGCCAGCATGGCCTTGGCCTGCGCCAACGCAGATTCGTACGGACGGGGGTCGATCACGAAGAGCACGTCGCCGCGGCGAACGGTGTCTCCCTCGCGAAACGGAATCCGCAGCAGCTCGCCGCCGATCCGCGCTTTCATCGCGACCGTTTCGATGGCCTCCACGTTGCCAATTGCGCGGATCGTGATGGGCATGGTTTTCTGATCGACCATGGCCACCGTCACCGGGACCGGCTGGGCACCGCGTTGCGTAGTGGAGGACCCGCCACAGCCGGAGACGACCAGCGCCAGCACAAGCGCCGGAAAAATAACCATGGTCCGCAAGGATCGATGTGCGCCGCCGGCCAACGGCACGGGTGTTCCGTTGGGGCTCATATTTGCCGCGCTCGGTTGGTACATCATGGCGTCGCTTCCTCCTGGGTAACGGACACGGCAGCTTTGAGCGTCGGCGATGCGACGCCGGTATCGTGGGCGAGCTGCGCCAGCGCAAAGAACCACGACGACCTCGCCAGGATTTCCTCGGCCCTGGCGTCGGCGAGCGCCGACTGGGCCGTGAGCAGGTCGATGACGGTTCCAACGCCCTCCTGATAGCGGGCGAGCGCCACCCGCTCGGACTGCTCGGCGCTGGCCAGGAGGTCGCCACTGGTTTTCACCAGCTGGGTTGCGGTCTGCAACCCGTAGTAGCTGACCCACACCTGCAGGATCACCTGCTGCTCGAGGCTCTCGGCCTCAGCAACGGCGACTGCCGCCTCGTCTTTCGCCTGCTGTACGTTGTACTTGGTTTCGAAGCCGGTGAAGACGGGGATCCGGAGCGCCAGACGCGCGGACCAGCTGTCGCCGTAGTTTGCGTAGGTCGACGGGTCGTAGTAAGTGCGGTTTGCATCGGCCCCGGCGACGAGGGTCGGCAGGCCCTCCGAGCGGACCGATCTGATGTGGACGTCCGCCCGCTCGGCCTCCAGGCGTGCGGCCGCGAGATCGGGCCTTTGGCTCCGTGCCTGGGCGATGAGGTCCTCGACCGCCTTGGACACGAAATCAGTCGGCAGCTCCAGCGGCAGGTCGCCCACGTCGTAGGGGGTGTTGGCGGGCAGCCCCATGGCGGTGGCGAGCGCCCCGCGCAGAGCGAGCACCTGGCCGGAAAGGCGATCTACCCTGAGCTGTGCTTGCGACATCGCCGTCTGTGCCTGCAGGACATCGGCGATGGTGGCGACGCCGGCCTGTTTCCGGACTGTGGCCGCGTCGAGCGCTGTCTGCGCCTGCTTCACCGTCGTTCTTGCGGCCACGAGCTGGGCCCTCGCGTTGAGGTACTCGACGTAGGTCTGTTGGACGCCGAGGATCACATTTTGCACGACGGCGTTGTGGGTCCAGTCAGAGGCGAGTACCGCGAGTCTCGAGCTCTCAGCGTCGGCTGCGCGCCCGCCGATGTCAAACACGAGATAGGCAAGGCTCATCTGCGGCCCGTAGGTTGTCTGCTCGAAATCGAACTGGCCCCCGATCACGCTCTGCTTCGTGTGCGCGAGGCTGGCGTTGAAGTCGAGCTTCGGGTAGTAGGCGGCACGATCGCTCCCGAGCTGGGCCCGCGCCGCCAGCGCCTGGAAATAGCTCGCCCGGGTCAGCGGGTTGTTGCGCAGCGCGATCGCGACCACATCCGCCAGCGTGAAGGTGGCGCCAGGCACGAACAGGTCCTCGGGAATCGAAGGCTGCGACTGCGGGATCGGAAGCGGCGGTGCAAGCTCGACTGCGCGCTCAGGCGCCGACGGCACCGGGGCCTCCGCTGTCAGGCCACGAGGCAGGATACTCGAGCACCCGGCAGTCATGGCCGCGGCAACGCCTATCCATAGCAGTCGATACGGTCTCATGTCCGTCCTCCCCGACTCTTTGCCGCCGATCATACGAACTGCGGACGGCACCGTCCCGACACCGTGGTTGGCGACGGAGCGACCATCGCAAGCATACGCCGGATTCGAAGCAAGACAATCAGTCGCGGTTGAACGCACGACACGACGCTTCTGCATCTTGAGTACCGTCGACACCGGTCACCGTCGACACCTTCGACGCTAGCCCGCTGTGAGCATACGGTCACGCTCTGCAAACCACAGATTGGCGTAGCCGCAGTTCCGGTAAACGTCGAAGTACGGCCCGCCGCTGGTGAAGTGGAGATTCGAGATCTCCTCGGTCGGCAGCGCCGGGTCGTAATCCACCAGGTGGTTCCAACGGTGTGGGAGCCCGCCGATCTGATCCTCGTCTCCGAGCCACTGAAACCGGTGAAGCTCCAGACCGGAGGCCGTGTTGATGTACTTCGGCGTCAGAACGGTGCAGCGGGCGCAGTTGAACAGCATGAGGCTGGACCAGTTCTTCTTCTCGTAGGTGGTCTGCGGTTGGTTCAGGAACTTGGTGGTTTCCCGGGGCCGGTGGTCGTGCTGGACGACCTGAACCGCGTAGCGATCATTCCGCAGCGCCCAGAGATTGGCAATGTCGTCGAGGACCAGCATGTCGCAGTCCATGAATACGGCCCACCCCCTGAAGTCGCACAGGTACGGAACAAGGAATCGTGAGAACGAAAAATCGGTCGACTGCAGGTCGTCGCGCTCGCGCCAGATCAACCCGTCAAGTTGGGAGAGCATCAGCGGCGTGATCGAAACCGGCGTGCTCGCGCGTGTCTGGATGGAATGCGACAGCACGTGAAATGCCACCGCCTCCCGGGGATCGTAACCGACAAAAATCCGCACAGGATCCATCATTCTATTTTTGCATTGTGTCGGCGGGAGACCAAAAGCCCTCGAGATGGCTGAAAACTCCAGGCACAAAGGCTGCGTATCAACGGAGAAGAAGCAAGGAGGTGTAACGATGCACGTCGTACGGCATTGTGGCGTTGCCTTCGTCGCTCTGACCATAATCAGCGGATGTACTCAGGAGGGAAATGACCGGATCGACGCTGCGGCGCGACCTACCGACGAGGTTCTGAGCTTCAAACCGTTGACAGACGGGCCGGTAGTCACCGACCGGGCCAGCACCGGCGGCGTCAGTCTGGTGGACTACGACGGTGACGGTGATCCGGATCTTTATGTCACCAACGGCTACGACGTCAGCGCTGAGCAGCCTTCGCCACAGTTGAATCGGCTTTACCGCAACGATGCTGGCACTTTTGTGCCCGTCACCCAAGGCCCGCTGGTGGAGGACGAGGGATACTCCTCCGGCAGCACCTGGGCCGATATCGACAACGACGGTGATCTCGATGTCTTTGTGAGCAACCAACAGGACCAGAACAACTCGCTCTACCTCAACGACGGAAACGGGGTCTTCACGGCGGTCACCGACGGACCGGTGGTGTCGGACGGCGGCCACTCCTACTCTGCGGCGTGGGTCGACATCGACAACGACGGTCTTGTCGATCTGTTTGTCGCCAACGGCGGTATGAGCCACGTGCAGGGAGATTTTCTCTACCGCAACCTTGGCAAAGGTTCGTTTGAACGCATCACCGACGGCGAGATAGTCCAGGGTGAGGACGCATCGTGCGGGACGGCCTGGGGCGACTACGACAACGACGGCGACCAGGACGCGGTGGTGACCAACTACCGATTCGGGACGTCTCCGGCGCTCTATCGAAACGATGGAAATTTTCACTTCACGCGCATCGACGGACCCCTCGACGCCCCGGCGTTCGCTTCTAGCGCGGCGGTGTGGGCAGACCTCGACAACGACGGCGACCTCGACCTGGTCGTCAGCGGCGTCCTCGGACTCGCCAATCGGATCTATGTCAATCAGGGCGATGGGCAGCTGGAACGGGTGCTCGACGACGCGGCAACACTCGAAGGCGGCAACAGCTACGCGCTGACCACGATCGACGCGGAGAACGACGGGGACCTCGATCTCGTGGTGGCCAACTGGGGCTCGGCTCCCGCCCTCTACCTCAACGGCGGCGCCGGCGGGTTCACCTCAGTAGCGGTCGAGCAGCTGGGCTCTCCGATATCCTTCGCCTCGAGCGTGGCGGCCGGCGACATTGACGGAGACGGCCTGCTCGATCTCGCGATCGGCAACTGGCCCAACGTGCCCGGCCCGGAGGAGGAGAACCTGGTGCTGATCAACCGCTCCTCGAGCGGCAACTGGCTCGAGGTCCAGCTCACCGGAACCGAGTCCAACGCCTCTGCCATCGGCGCGAGGATCGAGGTCACTCCGTCGGCGGGCGGGCCCGCCCGGCTCATCCGCGAGGTGCAGGGCCATACCGGGTGGCGGAGTCAGAGCGATCTCGTCCAGCACTTCGGCCTTGGTTCGGTCGACATGGTCGACGTGGCGGTGCGGTGGCCTTCCGGAATAGAGGATCGAGTCACCGGCGTCGCCGTCAACCAGAGGGTCGTTGTCGTCGAAGGCTCCCAAGAACGGTCGAAAACCGAAGTATCGGTGGCGCGAAATCAACGCAGCCTGTAGACTTGCGACGATGTCTCTGAATCCGGGCGCGACCCTCCTCCACTACCGGCTCGTCGACAAGCTTGGCGAGGGCGGAATGGGCGTGGTGTGGACGGCTACCGACACCTCGCTCGAACGCGAGGTGGCGATCAAGGTGCTGCCCGAGGCCCTGGGCGCCCACCACGATCGGCTCGCACGATTTGAACGCGAGGCCAAACTGCTGGCTTCGCTGAACCACCCCAACATCGCCGCGGTCTACGGGCTGCACAGGGGTCCTGGGGGCGAACGCTTCATCGCCATGGAGCTGGTCCCCGGCGAAGACCTGGCGGCGGTTCTCGAGCGAGGTCCGTTGAGCGTCGACCGGGCCCTCGCCTACGCGGCGCAGATCGCCGAGGCGCTCGAGGCGGCGCACGAGCAGGGGGTGATCCACCGCGATCTCAAACCCGCAAACATCATGGTCACGCCTGAAGGCAGGATCAAGGTACTCGACTTCGGTCTCGCAAAGTCGTTCGACGCCGATCCCGGCTCGGTTGCGGGCAGCCCCTCCATTTCGCCGACGCTGACCAGCGCCGGCACCGTCGCCGGAGTGATTCTCGGCACGGCGGCCTATATGTCGCCCGAACAGGCGCGCGGCCAGGCGGTCGACAAGCGCGCCGACATCTGGGCCTTCGGCTGTCTGCTCCACGAGATGTTGGCGGGTTCGCGGGCCTTTGCCGGCGACACGGTTTCCGACACCCTAGCGGCGGTCCTGACCGCCCAACCCGACCCGGCCGCGCTGCCGGCCGGCACCCCGAGGTCGGTTCGCCGCCTGATCGAACGGTGCACCGTGAAGGATTCGCGTCGTCGGCTCCGCGACATCGGCGAAGCGCGGATCGCGCTCGAGGAGGCCCAAACCGGTGCCAGCGAAAGCGAGATCCAAACGGTTGGCGCGCCAACGCGAAGCGCATTCTCACACCGGTTGCCGTGGATCGCGGCCGCCTCCGCCGGAATCGTGGCCGCGGCAGCAATTGGTCTGTTGGTCCTGCGATCCAACGCGCCCGATCCTCTGGTCGGCCGCTTCGCCATGGAGTACCCGAAGACCCAGGGCCAACGTTTTGGCGACGGCCGGGCCCTGGATCTCTCTCCCGACGGCACCGTAATCGTTACCAGTGCGTCGGGCGGATCGGATGACGTGCTCTACTACCGCCGAATCGACGAGTTCGAGGTGCACCCGATCAATGCGGCGGGAGGCGCCCGGCTGCCGTTTTTCTCGCCCGACGGTTCGTGGATCGGTTTTGTCAACACCCAGGGGCTGTGGAAGGTCAATCTCGCCGGCGGTCCGCCAACCCAGCTCGGAACGCTCAATTCGTTTCCGATCGGCGCAGCCTGGTCGCGCGACGGTTTTATCTACATTCTGTCTGAAAGGAAACTCTTTCGGATACCCGAAAACGGGGGCGCGACCGAACCCATTGCTTCCGAAGCCTTGGCTTCTCAGACTCTCGGGAATCCATTTGCAATGCCTTCCGGAAAGACCTTGTTGTTTACGGTCAGCGAAGGCTCCCGTTCCACGTTGGTCGCCCTCGATCTCGAGGACCACTCGATCCAGGAACTCGGGCTCCAGGGATCGGATCCGCGCTATGTCCCGACCGGCCATTTGATCTACACCTACTCGAATCAGGTCTTCGCGGTGCGATTCGATGCCCGGAAACTGAAACCGATCGGCTCTCCCATCCCGGTCCTCCCCAGAGTCCGGATCGATGGCAGGGCGATGCAGCTCGCGGTGTCGGCTACCGGGACCGCGGTGTATCTGCCGATCGACGAACGCGGTCTGCGCCGCCTGGTGATGGTGGATCTCGAGGGAAATGTCGAGCCCGTTTTCAATGGACCGCAGCCTTTTCGAGACACCAACGATCCCCGTTTTTCACCCGACGGCTCGAAGATTGCCCTCAACGAAAGTGCGGGGGCCGTCTGGGTCGTCGATCTGGATTCGGGCGCGCCAACCAAGCTGAGTGAAAACGGTTTCTACCCGGTATGGAGCCCCGACGGCGCTCAACTGGCCTACGGCACCACCCGAACTACTTCGTTCGATCTCATGCTGCGCCCGCTCGACATGAGCAAACCCGAGCAGGTGTTGCTGGAACGGGAGAACAACCTTCGCACCGCCGAGTGGACCGACGATGGCACGCTGGTCTTTCGGGAAGAGATCCCTGGCAAGGGGATGGATCTGATGCGCTGGTCCGATCCCGGTGACGAGTCGACGATCGAGGTTCTCCTCGACGGCGTGGCTGACGAGCTCTCACCGTCGGTTTCTCCAGACGGTCGTTGGCTGGCCTATGTCTCGAACCAGAGCGGCCGCGACGAGATCTATGCCACGAGTTTTCCGCATCCAGAAGGCGTCGTCCAAGTTTCGATCGCTGGTGGCGCCAACCCCGCATGGTCGGCGGATGGGCGCGAGCTCTTCTACTTCCAGGGCAACGAGTTCATCGCCGTCACGATCACCACCGATCCCGAATTTCGGGTCGCCGGCCGGAGAACGCTTTTCGAGGGTTCCTTTCGACAATACCGCTGGCAACGCCAGTACGACGTCCACCCCGACGGGCAGCACCTGGTCATGATCTCGGACCCCCCCGGAGGCCACCTCGAGATCATCCTCAACTGGTTCACCGAGTTGGAAACGACCTTCGCCCGAGCCGATTAACCGGCTTCAGTTCACACGATCCCCGGGATGAACCGCCTGGTCCTCGCGGCGTACGCCTCCCACTCGGCGCCGAACTCGGCGCGCGCCTGTTTCTCCTCGAACAACGCCAGCCAGCAGTAGGCCGCGATCAGTACCGGCCACAACGCCAGGGTCACAACCGACGGCCAGTGGAGGATCCACCCGAGGGTGAACAGAAAGATCCCGGTGTACTGCGGGTGGCGCATCCAGCGGTAGATCCCGGTGGTGACGAGGCCCCGGGCGTCGTGGATCTGCCGCCAGCCGGCGGCGATCAGGACGATGCCGAGAAAGCTGAGGATCGTGCCGACCCTGGCCGGCCAGTGCCCCACCGCGTCGAACCAGGCCGGCGCCAGTCTTGGTATTTCTACCAACGGCGATACGAGGAAAAGGAGCAGCGGCCAGCCGAACATCTCGGTCATCAGGGCGATGACAAAGGCGATGAAGGCGCCCTTGGACTTCCAGGTCCCCTTGGTCTCGCGGCGATAGGGCAGCAGGGCCAGAAAGGCGACCACGATGAGGATATTGAGGGCGATCAGACCGCCCCGCCCAAAGCTCTCCTCGATCCACCTGAGCGTCGCGGGCCGGCCATGGTGAGGCAGCAGCTCGACCGCGTAGATGAGGGCGAAGAGGGCGATTGCGGTCCAGCCCAATGCGGCGGTCAGCTTCGACCGGCGTTCTCTCTCCATATTCGCGACCTCCAACCATACCGCTATGACCGGCAACCGCCGAGGACCGGTCTGCATTTCCACCGCGCTCTATTCCGTCAAACGGATTCCCCTGAGCGTCACCTGGAAAACCGCTCGCGGGCGTAGCGCGCGAGGTTCTGCCAGAACTCGAAGTTGGTGGGCTCGCCAAACATCGAAACCAGAATGCCGATGTCGGCGAGTGCCATGACCTCACCGCCACTGTCGCCCACTCCGACCACGGCCGCCGCCACACCGCCGTCGGTCGCGGCGAGCGTCTCGAAGGGCCGACCCGTGATCGACACGGCAAGCGCATTACCGTCGATCATTGAGAGACTGGTAACGCCGTCAACGAGAGAGTGACCAGGGACCGCGGCGGCCTCCCCTCCCGGCAACGGGCCGGCGTAAGAGATGCCGAACACACCGCCGAGATCGTTGATGTCCGCCCAGTCCTCGTTGGACTCGCGAGGCCGCCCGAACGGCCCCAGACGATGGCTACTGTTGGTCAGAACCAGGAGTCCACCGCGATCAACATAATCGCTCAGGATCTGGATTTCGGCCGAGCTCCATGCCTCGTCATAACCGCTGGTGCCGGACTGCTCGATGGGATAGTCGTGCACCGGAAGCACGACCACCAGGGCGGCGTCCTCGAGGTCAGCGCTGGCCAGCGGTTCTCCCAGGGCACCAGGTCCACGTCGAGACCTTCCCAGGCGAGGATCGTACCGAGATCGGTGAACAGCATCGGTGTCATGTGCACCGATTCGGTGTGATTGGCAACAAAGACAGCCCGGCCGGCGGCGGGTGCACTCACCCGCAACTCCGGCTGATCGCGTCCGGTGTCCAGCGCCGCCGACAACAACACCCGTGTCAGCTCCTTGAAGCGTTCGGCCTCGGCCCGGGCGTGCATCGCCACATCGTAGGGCGTGTGCCAGTGGGACATGTAGTGGTAGGAGCCGATCTCGTCATAGGCGTCCATGTCCAGATTGTCGAGCAGCGCGGTGGGGACGTCGTAGGGAACAAAGCCCGTGATGTCGGAAAGCAGCCAGTGGAAATCCCAGGTTTCGATCTCCGTGCCCCTTCTCCCCATCTCCTGCTGCAGATAATCCGGAAACGGCAGGCTGTAGTCACCGAGCCGGGAGAAGGACCACGACTCGAGGTTGACCGGATCGTCGAGACCCTCGAGCGGGCGCGCCATGGCATCGAGCTCGATCATGGCGATGGCGCGATCGAGGAGCTCCTGATGGGTGGCGGCGAAATGCGCCGACCCGAAGAGGCCTTTCTCGTGGCACCCGAACCACACCAAATAGACGTCTACCGGAGGCGTCAACCGCGCCCGATCGAGGACCCGGGCAACCTCCAGCAGCGCGGCAGATCCGGAACCGTTGTCGAGGGCACCGGGTGAGTTGGGCGAATCGAGGTGGGCCGAGAGGACCACTGCCTGCGTCGACTCCACACCCGGAATCCGTGCCACCAGGTTGTGGGACAGGCCCGGCATCATGACGTCCACGTCCCAGGTCAATCTGGCGGAGCTGATCTCCGCCAATCCTTGCCACCCGTCGATACCGGCGGCAGTCAGTGCCTCGAAAGCCAACACCAGGACCGGGATCGGGGGATCGGTCTGGAGAAAGTTGAAAACGCTCGAGTCGAGAATAAAGGAACCGTGGCTCTCGCCTATGACCAGCGAGTCCTCGGTGACGACGACAATACCCGCCGCTCCAGCGTCGAAAAGGGACTCGACGCGTCCGCGCGCGTCACCGGAGCCGACCAACATCAGATCGATGAGCGAAAAATCGATCACCGCGATTGCGTCCTGCAGGTCCCCCGGGCCGAGAGATTGGAGTTGGTCGGGTGAGCTGAAGACAACGACGGGCCCCTCCGCAGTCACCAGATCCGGGTCGTGGTCGCTGAGGTCGCCGTCCGAATCGTAAAGCGCGGTCAATTCGGGATGATAGGGGTGCCCGGCGATTGCATCCGCAGGCACCTCGACCCCGTGACGTCCAATCTCGAGCACCACCTCGGACTCGTGGAACTCGACCCCGACAGCGGTGCGAAAGTTCTGGAGCTCGAGCTCGAGACCGATGCCGGTCAAATAGCCGTAGCGCCGCAACCGGTCCCCGACGAAATCGAAGGCCTCAAGCTCTCCGGAGCTGCCACAGGTCCGCCACCCCGAGTGGGGCTCGATCGCCGTCAGGGCATCAACGAAACGCAAGAGCGAGGTGTCGCTGACCAGATCGAAGGGATCGGCGGCCGGTGCAACCCGCCGGCCCGTGGGGCGCGGCGCGGTGAGAATTTTCGAGCTCTCGACGCCAAAGGGCGGTGTTCGCGGAACAGTCTGCGCCGTCAGATCGACCGCCACCACGAGCGCCGCCCCTGCGATGACGGCCGCCACCACCCTGCGGGTCTCAGCCTGCATTCGGATTCTCCTCGAGCTCAGCGCGCTCTCGTCCGCGATGACAAATATACTCGGTCCAATTTCCGCCGTGAAACGGAGAATGACCGGTCATGACCTCGAAAGACATGGATGATCACCTGGAACCCGGTACCGTATATCGTGGGTGACAGGAGGTGATGATGCGACACCTGGTGCAGGCCATCGTGGCCGTCATGCTCGCGTCCGTACCGGCGGCAACCGCCTCGACTCCGGTTGTCGACGGCCACAACCACGAGGGTCTGTCGGCCGACGGCAGCGTCATCGACACGTCGAAGCTCGACGACTTGAAGTCACGTGGCATCGACGTCGTGATGATCGCGCTCCCCGTTGATCGGTCGAGGACCTCCGATCTGCCGGCACGAATCGCCACCGAGGTTACCTGGTTACAACAGGCCTCGCTGAGCGATCCCGGTTTCAGCCTCGGCGACACTCCGAGGGAGCTGCTCTCCGCCGATCCTGGAGATGGCATCCATCTCCTCTTTTCGATCGAGTGGTTTCACACCATCTTTGCCTCCGATCTGTCGTTGGCGCAGACCTACAGAGACCTCGGAATTCGTGTGATCGGCCTTGCCGAGAATGACCAGGATGGGCTCTTCGAAACCGGCGACCGGTCCTCGACGCTCAGTCCCTTCGGAAAACAGATCGTCCACGCCATCAACGAGGCCGGCGTGCTGATCGACATCACCCACCTCAGCCACGAACAGAAGCTCGAGGTCATCGCCTGCTCCCAGAAACCGGTTGTCGCCACCCACTCCCTCACCCGAGCCGTGGTCCCGAGTGGCTTCAACCTGCCCGACGAGGTGCTGAGCGCGCTCGCCAATAATGCTGGTTCGGTCTGGGTCTCGTTCCAGAAAGAGGATCTTCTGGGTGACGCGGACGAGGATCAGGCGTTCGACCGGCTGGTCGACCATATCGAGGTCCTGGTCGAACGCCTCGGCCCGGATCATGTCGGCATCGGCACCGACCTCCAGGCCGGCGGGAAGTACGTGCCAGTCACCCTCAATCAGAAGGACGCGTTCGCCCGGATCCGGCAAAGACTCGAAAAACGGGGATTCGAAGAGGCCACGATCGACAGCATTCTCGGCGGCAATATCCTTCGCGTACTCTCCGAATCTGACTCCTGACGTCGATCCAGGGTTATGAACAAAAAGACCCGGGACGCCTTGCAGCCGTGATAGCATGACCAGGTCGAATGAGACCCAATATCGATAATCACCACGAAGGACGCGTACATGAACACTCTCACCAGATCCATGACGTCGATGTTCGTCGCCGGATTGATGATTGTTGCGGCGGCTCCGGTTGCGAGCGCCACCACCGAATCCGGCACGCAGAAACTGGCCGAGACCGCCAGCCCTCAAGAAGCCGTGCTGGTGACCGGTGCGAGCACCGGGATCGGCCGAAAGATCACCGAACTGCTGGCATCGAAAGGCGTCTTTGTCTACGCCGGGGCTCGCAAGGACTCGGACATCGAGGAGCTCAACGCGATTGAAAATGTCATGGCGGTACGGCTCGACGTCACAGTCCAGGAGGAGATCGACGCGGCGGTCGCCACCATCACCAGGGAAGGCCGGGGATTGTACGGTCTGGTCAACAACGCGGGCGTTGCCATCGTGGCGCCGCTGATCGAGGTCGACGAGGGCGAGCTCGATTTCCTCTTCGACGTCAACATCTATGGCCCCTATCGGATCACCAAGGCCTTCAGCCCGCTGATCATCGCGTCGAAGGGCCGGATCACCACCATCTCATCGATCTCCGGCATATTGTCGGGCACGCTCTTCGGACCCTACAGCATGAGCAAGCACGCGATGGAGGCCTACTCCGATTCGCTGGCCAGGGAAATGCAGCGTTTCGACGTCAAGGTCAGCGTCGTCGAGCCCGGCAACTATCAGTCACAGATCGGTGCGACCTTGAAGAAGAGAATGGAAGCGAAGGGCATCGATATCGAAGGATCTCCGTACGAAGAGGAGATGCAGGCCATGTTGGATCGCATGGGTGGTCCGTCTCAGGCGGAGGAACCGGATGCCGTGGCCGAAGCGGTATTCCACGCACTCTTCGATCAAAAACCGAAGATGCGCTACATGGTGGTGCCCAACCAGCGGCAGGCGGAGATCACGATCGCCAAGGCGATGGAGGAAATGGCCCAGCTCAACCAGGACCAGACCTACACCTTTGACCGCGAGATGCTGATCAAGATGCTGGACGAAGCGCTGGCAGCGACCGCGACTCCGGGCGCCGCCAACTGAGACCTGCCGTGGAGCGACCGCTCGTGATGGTCTAAACTCCCGGCATGAAATCCCAGCAGAGAATCATGCTCGTGGTTCTTGTACTCGCCGCGGGTCTCGCCTTAGGTGCGACATCGTCCACTCCACCGACCCGCGATGAGATCGAGGCCGAGATGGGGCTGCGATCCGAGGGCGACGTTATGCGCGGGCAGATGGACACTGTCGGCTTCGTCGTCACCGCCGCGCAGGCCGAGGACGTGGTCTCCACCGCCATCGGGCTCGAGCGCGAGGCCATTCTCGATCACGACCGGATGCTCGGCACCTCGCCCGAGCAAGGCTTTGTCGGAGGCGTCTGTCCCCACGACGATCACCTCTACGCGGCGCGGGCGTACGTGCACCTCACGGAACGGATTACGGCGCCGCGCGTCGTGCTCATCGGGGTGTTTCATGCGGCCCGCCTCTGGGACCTGCAAGATGTGCTCGTGTTTGACGACTTCGAGAGCTGGCACGGTCCTTGGGGACCGGTCGCGATCGACCCCCTTCGCGCATCGCTGCTCGCCAACCTCACTGAGGGCTCGTTTGTCGTCGACAACGCAATGCACTGCCGCGAGCACTCGCTGGAAGCAATCGTCCCCTTTCTTCAGCACCGAAACCGGGATGTTTCGATCGTGCCGATACTGGTGCCCTACGCCTCGTGGGATCGCCTCGCCGATCTCGCCGACGAGCTCTCGACGGCGCTGGCGCAGCTGATGCGCGACAACGGGTGGCGGCTCGGCCGCGACATCGCGATCGTCGTCTCGTCCGACGCGGTGCACTACGGGCCCGATTTCGACCACACCCCCTTCGGCACCGATGCGGCCGGCTACCAGCTCGCGGTCAACAGGGATGTCGAGCTCGCACAGGAGTACCTCGAGGGCCCGCTCGACGAACGCAAGCTGGAGGGCTTCTTGTACACGCTGGTCGACCGGGATGATGTCCGGAGCTACGAGCTGCCGTGGTGCGGTCGTTTTTCGGTGCCCTTCGCGCTCGAGCTGCTACGCCTGGTCGCGGAGAAATCCGGGCTCCCGAATCCTCAGGGACATCTCCTGCGCTACGCCACCAGCCTCTCCGAGCCGCAGCTCCAGGTATCGCCGCAGACCATCGAG
The DNA here is from genome assembly GCA_963733915.1 of Candidatus Sulfomarinibacteraceae bacterium. Taxonomy (GTDB): domain Bacteria; phylum Acidobacteriota; class Thermoanaerobaculia; order Thermoanaerobaculales; family Sulfomarinibacteraceae; genus Sulfomarinibacter. Next base: position 183,420 of record CAVTEP010000008.1, on the reverse strand, counting down.
GCCGGCCTCGGCACGACGGCTCCGTCAAATCTCCACCACTGGGTCGGTTACGCGGCGGTCGGGTTTACGGCTCTCGAGGTCACAGCAGCCACATCAATTCCCGACCCGAGCATGATTCACCCTCCGCAGTAGATACCCGGTGAGACAGGCGCGCCGGACCGTCACTTCTGGATCCGGCTCGGTGGCTTTGTGGGTGCGACCGGCGCGGCCTGGAGCTGCATGGTCTGCTCCTGGCAGGTCACGCTGTACTCGGCGGGGGCGGAGGGAGCGAGCCCGGCCGGTTCGATGATCTGGAGCCGCCTCCAGCCCTGGAAGTCGGGTCCCTGCTTTTCCCCACCCGCCGACAGCGTGGCCGACGTTTTCGGTTTGGCGAGAGTTTCGCCCCACGTGCCGATGGCCCTGGTACCCGCGGAACCGAATGAGAGAGTGTAGGTGGGCGACGTGCTCCCGTCCTGGGCAACGGTCCGGTACTTCACGGTGCCCGCCCGCGAGGTCGTGATGGAACCCGTGAATGTCAATCCCACCGGACATTTTCCGACCCAATTGGGTCGATCGACCTCGTAGCTGAGGCCGGTGATGAAAGGCGAGAGCTTTGCGGGCACCGTCTTCATGACCGGCGGCTCCGGTTCGCCGGCCTTGGGGTTGGCGACGCACTCGACCCACAGGTCGAGCTTCTCGGTGTCCGAATCGCTGTTGTTGCGCCCGCTGCACATGAGAATCCCCCGCCCCTCGATCCAGTCGGGAAAGTGGATGCCGAAACCGTCAGCAACAAGCTCGCTCCGTGAGCGGCCGGTTTCGGCGGCGAGGGTCTTGAGCTTGTCGTTGCAGGCCCGAACGGCGTCGAAGTCTTTCAGTTCACTGTGCGGCACCTCCGCCACACCGTAGCGGTCGAACCACGCCCCGCGCCCATCGGGGTGCGACACCGAGGCCGTGGTGTCCGCGACCTTGAACTGGAGATAGCTGATCTTGTTGACCCGCGCGCAGGCTCCGGAAAGCTCGCCCCAGAAACTGATCGGCTGGTTGGTGTGGCCGACAAAATCGAATTCGTCGCCGCCTTCGGAGTAGACGCGGATCACGGGGCCGCCAACCGGCAGCGGGTCGCCCGCCTTCGGGTGTCTCCAGTTTTCGTACATGACCTCTGTCAGATTGACGTCCTCGCTCGCCTCCGCGGATACCGGTACAATGACTGCCACCAGAGCGATAAAACCGATCGAAAGAACCCATCTCCACATGGCACACCTGCCTTTCCACAACGATCCACCTTCCAGCCGCGCGGCCGTGCGGCCGTGCGGCCTCGAGGCTGGAGCCCATAATCGCTTCGGTGACTGTGTTTCAATTGTAAAAGAGTTTCAATCGCAACACAAACAATGAACCTACCGGTTAGAATCCGGACTGCCCACAACAGAGGGTTGGAGGTCCCGGTCGTGAGTCCACAATCCATCGGCGACCTGGTCACGAGCCAGCGGCCCGGTCATGCGTTGCAACGGGGTTTCTACCAGAACCAGGAGGTCTTCGATCGCGAGATCGAGCGGATCTTCCTCAAGTCCTGGCACTACGCCTGCCACGTGAGCCAGATTCCCGAGGCCGGCGACTGGTATCTGTTCGAGCTGGCCGGCGAATCGGTGATCATCGTGCGCAGCACCGAAGGCGGCATCAAAGGGCTGATCAACGTCTGCCGACACCGCGGCTCGCGGATCTGCCTCGAGCCCTCCGGACGCCGGAAGCTCTTCGTGTGCCCCTACCACGGTTGGACCTACGAACTCGATGGCGGACTCAAGGTCGCCAAATACATGCCCGACGGATTCGACCCGAATGATCACGGCCTCAAGACGGCCCACCTCCGTGAGCTTCACGGCATGATCTTCATCAATCTGAACCCGGACCCGGTTCCCTTCGATCCGATCGAGGAGGACCTCGGCGAGCGATTGCGGCCGTACCGATTGGCGGACGCCAAGGTTGCAGCGATGCGCGACTACCCGATATCCGCCAACTGGAAGCTCGCGGTCGAAAACTACACGGAGTGCTACCACTGCCGCATCGCGCACCCCGAGTACTCCCGGTCGCACAGCCTGGCGATACCGGAGCGGAAGACCGCTGAGCTCTGCGAAGCGTCAAACGCCCGATCTGCAGCCATCGGGCTTTCGACCGACTACTTCAGTCACTCGTTCGAGCTCGACAGACCGGTGGGTCAGGATACCGAGTACCAGCGGTATCCGTTGTTCGAGGGCAACGACACCGGCAGCAGGGACGGCAAACCTCTGGCCCCGCTGCTCGGCGACCTGAAGGGCTATGACGGCGCGGCCACCGATCTGCATATCGGCCCGCTGACCTTTTTTCTCGCCTACTGTGATCACGTCGTGATCTACCACTTTTCGCCGCACACGGTGAGCAGCTGCCGCTGCACGATATCCTGGCTCGTCAAGGCGGATGCGAAGGAAGGCACGGACTACCGCCTCGACGACCTGGTCTGGCTCTGGGACGTGACCACGATCGCCGACAAGAGGATCATCGAGGCCAACCAGGCCGGCGTCAACTCCCGGTTCTTTGAACCCGGCCCCTACGGCACGATGGAAAAGCTGACCCGGCGTTTCAGCGAGTGGTATCTCAATATCATAAGGGACGAGGGATAGCTCGGACGGTGCCGGCGCGCGACTCGCGTCTATAGGACCTGCACGAGCACCTTCACAAAAACCTCGGGTTGGAACCAGTGGGGGTTGTGGTCCCCCTCCATCTCGATCACGTCCCACCCGCGGGCCCTGGCACGGTCGGCAAAGAGATCGAAGTCGTCGACCTCGCTCCCGGCTTCGACGGTGAGGATGAACACTGCCGGGACCTTCGCAGCCTCCGGATTGCCGAGGACAATCGGCTCGGTAAAGCTCAGGAGAGGCTGCGGCACGTCGACCGGCGGCTGTTTCCCCTCCTCCACCCAACGCGGTACCAGCAACCACGGCTCGGCACCTTCACCCCCCGGCGTCGCCATATCATCGATGGCACCGTCAATGAGCCCTGCCATCGATTCGCCGTTCTCGGGAACGACGGCATCGAAGAAGACGAGTTTCGCGATCCGGTGCGGGACCCGCTCGGCAACACCGGCAATCACCATCCCGCCATAGCTGTGTCCCACCAGCACGACCTCGTGGAGGTCTTCGAACTCGAGGACCTTGACGATGTCCAAGATGTGGGTCGAGAGCCCCACCTCCGGCCGGGCCAGGTGAACCCGCTCCCCCAGCCCGGTCATCGTCGGGCGATAGACAGTGTGCCCGGCCTCCTCGAGCAGGGGCTGCACCTTTGTGTACTGCCAACCGCCGCCCCAGGCGCCATGGACAAAGACGATGGTCCGTCCGGTCGACACGGTGGGACCATTGGACAGCGTAGGCGCGCAGGCAACCGCGCAGGCCGCGGCGACTATGCCGATCAGGAGCCACCGTGTCCGCTTCGAGCCTCGCCATTCGTGTTCCATGATTCCCCCTCGAAATGAAGACCGCCGACCCGGATTCTCATGCCCCCAAGTGTGCCATGGTTCGGGCAGCATGATATACGGATCGACGAGGTGATCGACCGCCTTAGAACCAACGCGAGGTACGTCGAGTAGTCCGCGAGCGATGGGTGACGGTTTCCTCATGCGGATCCATATTCTCAGGCATGGACCCACGCGGACAAGAGGGCATGGACCACTCATTATTCGTCCCAAAGTTGCGGTGCTCCCGCGGCCGACTGACTTTTCTTTGGTTGCTCGTCGGTATTGTCACCGCGGGTCAACTCGGCTGCGACAAACCTGAGCGCTGCACGGCCTCGGACTCACCACCACAGCGCCGAGCCGATATCGGTGGACGGGGGCTCATTCATCAAAGCCCCGGTGCCGCAGACGGGTTCATTCTGTTTTCACCGTTGCTGGCGACCACGACCTATCTCATCGACCGTGAGGGTCGTGTCGTTCACACATGGGAAACCGGCCGTGCGCCCGGCGCTTCGGTGTATCTGCTCGAAAACGGCCATCTACTACGGTGTTCACGGGAGACCGATACGCCGGTTCTGCAGGCCGGAGGCGAAGGTGGGCGACTGCAGGAGCTCAGTTGGGACGGCGACCTCGTCTGGGAGTACGTGGTCGCCAGTCCCCGCCGGGTCCAGCATCATGACATCGAGCCCCTCGCCAATGGCAACGTGCTCGCGCTCGTTTGGGAGCACAAGAGCCGGCAGGAGGCGATCGTCGCGGGTCGAAGACCGGAGCTTGTCCCCGATGCCGGACTGCTATCCGAAAGCGTGATCGAGGTCGAGAAGGCGCCTCCGAACGGCGGCAAGATCGTCTGGGAATGGCATCTCTGGGACCATCTTATTCAGGACCACGAAGCCGAACGCCGCAACTTCGGATCGGTTGCGGATCACCCGGAGCTCGTTGACATCAACGGTGACCGCACCCCGCGAGAGATGACTGACGAAGTCGTCGATCGCCTCAAGACTCTGGGATACGTGGTCGGCGCCATTTCCGCAAAAGACCTCGCCGTCGACGTCGTGCACGCCAACTCCATCGCCCACAACGCCGCCCTCGATCAGATTGCTCTTAGCGCGCACAACTTCGGTGAGATCTGGATCATCGACCACAGCACCACGACAATCGAGGCGGCCGGTCACACCGGCGGTCGGGCTCGCAGGGGCGGGGACCTTCTCTATCGCTGGGGGAACCCTCAGGCCTATCGCCGAGGAACTACCGACAATCGCTGCCTCTTCGGGCACCATGACGTGAGGTGGATCCCGCGCGGCGTGCCCGGCGAGGGCAATATCATGGTCTTCAACAATGGGTCCGGAGGCCCCGGGCGCGATCGGTCGACGGTGCTGGAGATCAGACCGCCTGTCGACGAGGACGGGACGTATGCGTCCAGCCCCAGCCTAGCGTTCGCACCCGAGCGGCCGGTCTGGACCTATCCGTTGCCGGGGAAGGACTCCTACTCGGCGGACTTTCTCTCCGGCGCTCAGCGCCTTGAAAACGGCAACACTCTCATCTGCTTCGGACCGTCGGGACGTCTTGTGGAGGTGACCGAAGGAGGAGAGACCGTGTGGGAGTATCTCAACCCGTTCGCCGGCAACGCACCAAACCCCGCCGGCGACCCGCCCTACTCCGTTTTTCGCGCCACCCAGATCCCCTGCGACCATCCGGCAATAGCCGACCGGCTCGTCGCCTTACCTGAAGGGAGATACAATCAACGGACACCAATCCGGCGGGAGAGGAACTGACGATGAAGCTCTACGACTCCGAGTACTCCGGTCACTGTCACAAGGTCAGGCTGCTGTGCGGCCTCCTGCAGATCCCACTCGTGCTCGAGGCGATCGACACCCGGACCAAGGCGCAGAAGTCACCCGAGTATCTCAAGCTCAACCCCTTCGGTCAGATACCGGTTCTGCAGGACGGCGATGTGGTCGTGCGCGACTCCAATGCGATCCTGCTCTATCTGGCAGAGAAGTACGACACCCACCACAGCTACCTGCCGGCCGATCCGGTCGCCCGGGCCCACGTTTACGAGTGGCTGGCGACCGCCGCCGGACCGCTCTTCCTGGGGCCCGCCCGCGCCCGCGTCATCAAGGCCTTCGGTCGGGATTTCGACTATGATCTGGCCCGCAGCACCAGCGAGGCGCTGTTGGCTGTGATGGACGCCCACCTCGCAACCTGCCCATGGCTGGTGGGAGACGCCGCGACCCTGGCCGACGTCGCCTGCTACAGCTATATCGCCGTTGCCGACGAGGGCGGCATCGACCTCGGGGCCTACCCGCAGGTCCGCGCTTGGCTCGAGAAGGTGGAAGGGCTCGAGGGTTTCGTAGCGATGCCCAGGCTGCCGAAGGATTGATGGAGGGATCGGGGCGGATATCAGCTTCAGTTCATGCCGGTGGGTCAACGAGCTGCCCCTTGTCTTCTGCCAGCTTGCGGACCGTATCCGCCAGGTCGGCGTGACCGAGGGCTTCGATTTGCGTCGCCAGGGCCGAAAGAGCATCGCGATCGTCCGCAGCTCTGCTTCTGAGAGACTGCACCATCGTGTTGAATGGAGCTTCGAGGTTCCGCAAGTTGTCCTTTTTTCGCAGCCGCAATGTCGTCTGGTAACTACCGGATGCAACGCTGTCGAGACATCTGCAAATGTTGAAGGCTGCGCCTGCCGTACGGTGCGTCAACATGATCGAACGCGCTACAACAACCGCGAACACCGAAATCGAAACCGTCGCGAGGGCGAGGGCCCCTCGCCGATCGATGGCCTCCATCTTTTCTGACAGCTGGGGGTTGGACACAACGATTTCCCGTGTCTCTATCGAGCTCCAAAGGGAGTACACGAGGTTCAGGAGCACCAGCAGCACGGCCACGAGGCCCGCAATCTTGGCGGTTGCCAGCAACTGGCCTCGGCGATCGATGAGGTATTTCCTTCTCCTGAAGCGCGGATGAGAAGTTGAGCTCACAGTTTCTGCCGAATCAATCATCGAAATGTCCTTCTCTCGCCATCCGTGGCCACCGAGCGTACCCCGCTACCGGTGATTCATCGGAGCAGATCCCTCCTTCGATCGGAGGACTATTTCTTGCCACCACCCTTACCGCCCTTGCCACCACCCTGGCCGCCGGGCGCACGGCCCTCCTCCCACTTGATGAATTTCTCGTATCCCGGGTTGTTGTCGGCGCTCGCGAGCAGCGGCGGACCCTCGTCCTCGATGTAGACATACCAGCAAAGATTTGCATGGTCGTGCTGGCAGATCAGTACGAATTTAATGTCCTTCGCGGTGCGTTTACCGCCGTTTCCCTGATTCTGCTCGTCGAATCCATCGAGATCGTTTCCATGTCCGGCATTCGGGTCCTCGGCGTCGGCCAGATAGTAATAGGGACCCGGCCTGGCGGCCGGGAAAACGGTGCTCCAAAAGGTGGTGGCGTCGGGAAAGAGGATGCCGGGTTCCGCCGCCAGATGCAGTCCCGCCTGAATTCCACGAAGCTCGACCATGCACCGAGCGAGGCGGGCTTTATGGAGCTTGTCCAGCATACTCGGGATGACGATTGCTGAAAGGATGCCGATGACGGCCACGACGACCAGCAACTCGGTCAGCGAAAACCCGGAATCTCGTGTCCGGTTCGAATTCGAGCTGAGCTTCATGCTTGGCGCCGCCAGGGGTGTACTTTTGATGCGAAACAAACCATCGTGCTCCTCCAACACTGACGATGCGCAACATCGATGCCAGGATTTCACCCAATCTCGACGGCGTCAGAGCCGAGAGAACGCGTTCGGCGGGGACAGGTTGTCTCATTTTCCGACACTTCCCCAGTGCATGATCGCATTTTACGAGGAATCGCATCTCAAGGCGATGCCGACCTTCGCTTGACCTCGGCGACGATGGCCTCGAATTCGGGGTCGCCGCGCAGCGAGTCGAAGGCCGGGTCGTCGATGATGACCTTGTGCGCGAAGCCTTGATCGAGGGCCTCGCGGAGCCGGCGTAGGGCGGCTTCGGATTCTCCCTGAAGGGCGAGGACGGCCGCCAGGTTGTAGAGGACAATCTCGAAATCCGGAAACGCTTCGATGAATCCCGGCTCCGCCGCCAGCAAGCGCTCGAGCTGCTCCCGAGCCACCCCCAGTCGGCCGGTATGGAGGTTGACCGCTGCAGCGATGCCGACAGCGGAAAAATAACTGCTGTCCTCGGGCCCGTCGAGATTCTCCCAGATGGCCAAGGCCCCCTCCGCATACGGGAGCGCTTGGTTGTACTCGCCAAGCCAATCGAGGGTCGCCGCATAGTCCAGGAGTGTTCTCATCTCGGTGAAAGAGTCCGGGCCTGCAAAGGCCCCACGCACCACCCCGGTTCGTTCGAGTAGCGAGCGCGCCAAATCGTGGTCCTGACACGAAACTGCAATCGCCCCGCACGCTGCCAGAGCACTCTCGACGCCGGGATCGTCTTTTCCGCCGCCGTTTTCGGCCATCGACGCAGCCCGCTCGATCATGGTCAGCGCTTGTCTGCAATCGCCGGTCAAATACAGTGCGATGGCGACCCGTTCCACACTCATGATGGTTGTCGGGTGGCCGGGGGGGAGGATCTCTTCCCGGATCGACAATGCCTCGGTGTGGACGAGCCGTGCCTCCTCGTCATCCCCGAGATCGAACAACAGGTCCCCGAGGTGAAACAGACTCGTCGCATAGTCGGGGTGACGTGAGCCCAGCTGCTCGCGCCGAATCGTCGCCGATTTTTCCAACAACGGCCGCGCCCGACCGTACTCGCCGAGACCACCATAGGCGACGCCGAGAGCCGTCATGATTCGTGCGCGTTCCAGCGGTTCGTCCGCGAGCTCGACCTGGACCCGTTGGAACCCGCGATCCAGGATCTCCCGTGGGCTCGAGGTCTGACCTCCCCGCGAACGCGGGCTCAGATCGATGATCGTCGTCTCCAGGAACTTGGCGACGCGGCGCGCGGTAGCTGCCTCCCTGCGTGCGCGTTGCATTCCCAGAGTCGTGCCCACGATCGCCGCCAGCAAGGCCGCGACGACGAGCGAGCTGGCAGCCACCGCGAGGCGATTTCTTCGAACGTACTTTCGGATCCTGTAGATCGCGCTCGGTGGACCGGCGGAGACCGGTTCGTGCCGCAGGTGCCGGGCTATGTCCTGGGCGAACTCCGCCGGCGATCCGTAACGCCGCGAGCGGTCCTTCTCGAGAGCCTTGAGAACAATCCAGTCGAGGTCGCCCCGAAGCTCCCTCATGAGACCCGTGGCGTCGGTCCGCCGCCTGGCCGCGGCCACAACCGACGCGGGACCCATACGACTCACCCGCGTGCTCGGCTTGGGTGGATCATCCTCACGGATCCGCCGCCGCATTTCGTCAAAGCCTGCATCGCGGAGCTCTTTGCCGTCGACGGGCGGGGCGCCGGCGATCAGCTCGTACAAGAGGACACCGAGCGAGTACACATCGGTCCGGGTATCGACATCACTGCCTGTCACCTCGGCCTGCTCCGGGCTCATGTACTCCGGGGTCCCGATCCATTGTCCCATCTCGGTGAATATCGTGAATTCCGCAAGCCGACGTGAGATCGCCTTGGCAATCCCGAAATCGATGATCTTGGGCACCGGCGCCCCGTCTTCAGACGAGACCAGCACATTCGAGGGTTTGAGATCGCGGTGGATCACCCCCTTCTGGTGCGCGTGTTGAACGCCGGAGCACACCTGTGTAAAGAGCTCGAGGCGATCGAGGATGGGAAGACAGTTCTCGTCGCAGTACTCGATGATGTTCGGACCGTCGACAAACTCCATCGCGAAGTAAGGTCGTCCGTCGTCGGTCGCCCCTGCCTCGTAGACCATCGCGATGTTCGGGTGGCTCATCAGGGCGAGCGCCTGGCGTTCGATCTCGAACCGGGCGAGGACCTGCCTCGTGTCCATCCCCCACTTGACCAGCTTCAACGCCACCCGACGGCGGACCGGCGTCTGCTGCTCGGCCTCCCAGACCTCCCCCATCCCACCCTCTCCCAGACGCCGCAACACCTGAAAGTTTCCGATCTCGGTCGGATTGGCAGCCGCCCGTGCGGCACGTTCCAACTCCTCGTCGAGCTCCAGCAGGACCTCGAGCTCGCGACGAAGCGCCGCGTCTCCCTCGCAGGACTTTTCGAGGAACTCCAATCTCTCAGCCGTCTCGAGCCCCTTGGCACAGGCAAATATCTTTTTTGCCCGCCGGTGGTCTGCAACCGTCATTCTTCCGGCTCCCCGACCAGCTCCCGGAAGAGCCACACCCGTGCATGGAGCCAGTCGTTGTTGACCGTCCTCGGCGACACCTCGAGCACCTGCGCGATCTGGTCGATCGTGAGACCGCCGAAGAACCGCATGGTCACGACCGCCGCCTGGCGGTCATCCAGCTCGGCGAGTTTGTCGACCGCCCGGTTCAACGACAACAGCTGCTCGAAATCGAAGAGCTCTCGTCCCGGACTGGTCAGAGCGGCGGTCAGTGCGACGCGTTCCCAGCTCCTGCCCCGTTTGACCGCCGCTCGATCGCGCGCGTAGTTGATCAGGAGCCGGCGCATGACCCTCGCGCCGACGGCCAGAAAGTGGGTTCGACCCTGCCACGACGCCCGGGTCTGGTCCACGAGCTTCAAATAGGCCTCGTGGACAAGCGCGGTCGGTTGCAGGGTGTGACCCGGAGTCTCACGGCTCATGAACCTGCCGGCGATTCTCCTCATCTCATCGTAGACGAGGGGAAAAAGCTCCTCCGCGGACGGAGTCTCAACCGACACGTCGTCACCGCAGCGCTCGACGATATCCGTGGCGATCTCGCGTGGGTGGCTCTCGTACTCGCCGCCGGGCTGCGCCCGCTCGTCCCGGTCGAATTCAGGTTCTGATGTCGTCATGCCGCACCCTACGAAGTACGGTATCAGGTTACGCGGAGTTTTCGTCAGTTGACCGGTCCCAGGTATCTGTCGAACCAGTTGGCTTTCAGCCGGCAGGAAACACGGGGAGATCGCCGACCCGGCCGCCTGGGCCGGTGGTCGCGGCGAGGAGCAACGCGCGGCCGATCAGCCGTGGGTCGATCCACGACGACCGGTCCGCATCCGGCATGGCGTGGCGATTGCCCGGGGTGTCGACCACGCCCATCGGGTAGACGACGACGGTCGAGACGCCGCGACCACCGGCCTCGGCCTGCACCGCATGCAGATAGGCGGCAACCGCCGCCTTGGCCGCCGCGTAGGCGCTCATCCCGGCGCCACCCGACCGGTGCCACGCGGGCGCCGCTGAGAACGCGGCCAGGAAACCGTGCCCCTGTTCGAGGAAGCCCGGCAGCACGGCGCCCGCGGTGACCACCAACGTGCGCACGTTGAGGTCGAACATCCGCTGGTAGAGGTCCTCCCCGGTTTCGTGCGCCGCGGCCATGGCAAAGCCGCCGGTAGTGTGGATGAGGCCATCGATGCCGCCGAGCGCGCTGCACGCATCGCGGACCATGGCTGCGACGGCGTCGGGGTCGGTCAAATCGGCCTCGATGGCCGCCGCATCGTGAGCGCGCGCCCGTTCGCGCACTCGAGTCAGGTCGACATCCACCAGCGCGAGCTGCGCCCCCGCTTCGGCAAAGGTGGTGATGATGGCGTCGGCGATGCCACCGGCCGCACCGGTGATGACAAAACGTCCGTCCGTCGCGAGCTGCATGTCGTTCTCCTCGTCGTTGTGTACTCACCCGCTTGCCTCAGTGGGTTTCGTAGCGAGGGCGGCGAAGCTAAAAAATCCGCTGGAATTGGTTGTGTCCCCTACTCGCCCATCAGCGTCTCGACCTCGTCGAGGGTCGCCTCGAAGGTCTTCATGGCGGCGGCCAGGGCGTCCGGCTTGGTGAGGTCGACCCCCGCTCCGGCGAGCAGCTCGAGCGGCGGCGCCGACGCACCACCGGCCAGCATGCCGAGGAAGGCTGCGGCGGCCGGCTCGCCGAGGGTCGTGACCCGGTCGGCGATCGCGATGCCGCTGGCCAACCCGGTGGCATAGGAGAAGACGTAGTACTTGTAATAGAAGTGCGGGATGTAGGCCCACTCCATCCCGTCATCTGGATCGACCGTAAAGCCGGGGCCGTAGTAGCGCTCGATCAGGTCACGGTAGGTGGCCTCGAGCAGGGCCGCGGTCACCGGGGTCCCGTCCTCGACATACCCGTGAACCCTTCGCTCGAACTCCGCAAACATCGTCTGACGGAAAATGGTGGTGCGGATCGTCTCCAGCCGTTCGACCAACAGCGCCGTTTTTTCGGCCGGATCGGTGGCATTGGCAACGAGGTAGTCCGACAACAGCGATTCGTTGCAGGTCGAGGCGACCTCGGCCAGGAACGGCGGGTAGCGGAAGCTCGGATAGGGTTGAGTTTTCATGGCGAGGTCCGAGTGTAGCGCGTGGCCGAACTCGTGCGCCAGGGTCGACATGTCGTCGAGCGAATTCTGGTAGTTCATGAAGACGTAGGGATGCGGTCCGTAGACGCTCGACGAAAAGGCCCCGCTCCGTTTGTCCTTGTGCGGGTAGAGGTCCATCCAGCCGCTGGCCGGATCGAGACCCTCGGCGAGAACTGCGGCGTAGTCCGGGCCAAGCGGTTGAAGCGCGGCAAGGATCATGCTTCGGGCGTCGGTAAAGGGCACCTCGACCGCAACACCCGCGGTCATCGGGATGTAGAGATCGTAGATGTGGATGTCCTCGAGCCCGAGCGCCTTCTTGCGCAGCTCGACATAGCGGTGGAGCAGCGGCAGATTGGCGTTGATCGTCGCCACCAGGTTGTCATAGACGGCGACCGCGATATCGTCCTTGTCGAGATAGGCCTCGAGGGCGGTGTCGTAGCCGCGGGCGCGGGCCAGGGCGACGTCGAGCTCGAACTGGCCGGCGAGGGTCGCGGCGAGCGCGTGCTGGTACTGGCGGAGGGTGCCAAACAGAGCGTCGACCGCTCCCCTCCGGACGTCGCGATTCGCCGACGCCCGGTATCGAGAGTAGTTGGACAGCGTGAGCTGCACCTTCTCGCCCCGCCCGTCGGTGATCTCGGGCCACGGGATGTCGCTCATCAACGCGCCGTATACATCTTCGACCGCCGACGGGATTTCGTTGAGGTCGATCTCGGCCCACAGATTATCGCCAAGCAAGGCCAGCGCGCGTTCGGCGTCGGGCGACAACAGCCGACCCGCCCGGCGGCGCAGATTGTCGAGATATGGGCGGTACTCAACCAGCGCCGGTTCGGCGGCGTAGGCCGCGACGAGGCTCTCGGCAGGCAGGGTCAGGATCTCGCGGCGGATAAATGCGGCCGCGATCATCAGCTCGTCCATCGCGGCCAGGCTGCGCTGGACCATGGCGTTGGCGGTCTCGTCCGTCAGCGCCGTGCTTTGGCGAAGGTTGGCGTAAAGAGTGACGAAGTTGGCCTCGAGGTGGAGCGCGAAATAGAGCTCGAGGCAGGCGTTGAGGGCGGCTGGATCGGCCAGCTTGCCCTCGTATCTCGCGAGACCCGGGATCTCGGCGAGCAGCTTCAAACGTGCCGCATCCCAGGCCTCGTCCGACGCAAACAGCGGCCGCAGATCCCAGGTGTAGACATCCGGTATGGCGGCGCGGCTCATGTTGGCGTCGGGCGTGACCACCGGCAGATCGGCCTGCAGATTGTCGGCGGCGACCGGGACGGCGGCCACCAACAACAGCGCCGTGACGGTCCACCCGACGGATTTGCCCCAATAGTGTCGATCGAGTACTGGCATCGTGATACCCCCTTCGAAAACCTTCGGCGGGCGGCGACACAGCCGTATCCCCGTCCACGCCTCCCCTATCCTACGCGTTTTGAGATTCAGGGTTACTGTCAGCGCGTTCTCTTGCTCTGGTTGTATTTCCGGTTGATTGCCTCCCGCGCCATTTTGCCAAAGCTGCGTTCCCTCGCCCGCACTTCGTACCGCCTGGTCACATCACGGCGCAATTCGAGGTTTTCGGCCTCGCGACGGAGCCGATGAAAGCTCGCGAGACGGCCCGCATCGATGACGCCCATCTCGACGTCCGACCGAACCGCGCAATCGGGCTCCGATTCGTGGCGACAGTCGCTGAACCGACAGCGTCGCGCCGCTTCCGCGATGTCCGGAAACGCCGAATCGACGGCGTCGGGGGCGAGCCACAGACCCAGCTCCCGGACACCGGGGGTGTCGATCAGACAGGCGCCACCCGGGATCGATACCAGCTCGCGACAGGTGGTCGTGTGCCTGCCCTTGCCATCACTCGCCCGGACCTCGGCCACCGCGAACCTCTCCTCGCCGAGAAGCCGGTTGGTGAGGGTCGACTTCCCGACGCCCGACGTCCCGAGCAGCACCGAGGTCGTTCCGACGGTGAGACGTCGGGTCAGCTCCTGGATGCCGTCACCGGTCACCGATGAGACCGTCAACACTTCGCAGAAGGGCGCGCCCTCGCGGGCTCTGATCAGCGACGCCTCGAGGTCCGGACACACGTCGGACTTGGTGAGGACCACCACCGGCGTTGCGCCGCAATCCCATGCGAGGGCGGTCGCCCGTTCGATGCGCCTCGGGTTCGGTCCGCGTTCCAGCGACTCAACGACCAGAACAAGATCCACGTTTGCGGCCACCACCTGTTCGAGATCGGCCGAACCGGGTTGACGTCGCGCGAGCACTCCGGCCCGTGGCAGAATTGCGCGAACCACCCCGCGATCGTGGCTCGGGTCGAGAGCGACCCAGTCGCCGACGGCGGCTGGACCCGCTTCTCCCGCCGGGTCCAGACTCCCCGCTAAAAATGCGGTGGCGGTTCCGCGCTTCGTTTGCGCCACCACCAGACCGCGATCGACGCGGATGATTCGGGCGGGAAGCAGGTCTCGGTGACGGAATTGACCAAAGATCGATTCACATCGATCGTTCCAACCATAATGTTCAAGCTCCACTGTCTGTCTCCTGTTCGATAGGCGCGCAGAGGCGCATCCTAGGCCGGATGGGTATTGGGAACGGGGTATCGGGGTCGGGACGGTGAACCGGCAGATTTACCGCTCGCAAACCCCTCAGACGACAGTGGTGGCGGTCTTTTTCTTCATACAGTGGAAATGGTACCACGCGCACGCGTTGATGTCCGGTGATTGGCGCCTATGCCACGCCTGCACCATCGGTTACTGTGACATCGAGTATGGCTGCGCGTCTCGCCCGGTTCCGCGCTGCCGGTTCGGCTGATCGCTCATCACGAATCGGAGCTCACCACCTTTGAGAAGATCTTCGTGAGTGATGTAGTTGCGTTTTTGCGGCACCCCGTTGAGCCACGCCTCGCGCACATACACATTGCGCGGGCCCTGATTCTCGGCCTCGACCACGAATGTGCGGCCCGAACCGACGTCGATCTGTGCCCGTTCTACCGCCGGGCTTCCCAGCACGTACTGGTTGCTCCCGGGCGTGACCGGATAGAACCCCAGAGCGCTGAACACGTACCATGCCGACATCTGGCCACAATCGTCGTTACCACAGAGGCCGTCGGGCAACGGCCGGTACATTTCGTCCATGATCTGCCGGACACGAGCCTGAGTTTTCCATGGCTGGCCCGCGTAGCAGTAGAGGTACGGCACGTGGTGGCCAGGCTCGTTGCCGTGCACGTAGGCGCCGATCATCCCCGCGCGGGTGACGTCCTCGGTGAGGGCGATGCTCTCGTCGCTGACCTCCATCACGAAAAGGCGGTCAAGCCATTCAACCAGCCCGTCCGGTCCACCCAAAACTGCCATCAGACCGTGTATGTCTTGCGGTACGAAGAGCGAGTAGTTCCACGCATTGCCCTCGATGTAGCCCTGGCCGTGGGTGGACAGTGGATCGAAATCCTGCGGGAAGCTGCCGTCGGAATTGCGCGCGCGCAGAAACCCGGATTGCGGATCAAAGAGCGAGCGCCACGATGCCGCACGGCGATCGTATTCAGCCGCGACCTGCTCACGACCCATCGCCTCGGCCATGCGGGCGATGGCCCAGTCGTCATAGGCAAACTCGAGCGTTTTTGACGCCGCATTGGACTGGCTGTCGGCAGGGACCCAGCCCAGCAGGCGGTAGTCGTCGATGCCGTCATAACGGTTGAAGTTGGAGCTTGCGATCATGGCGCCGAGCGCCTGATCGGCATCGAAGCCCTGCAGGCCCTTCAGATAGGCGTCGGCGATCACTGGCGCCGCGTGATAACCGATCATGCACCAGTTCTCGTTGGCGTGATGCGACCACACCGGCAGAATGCCGTGCACGCTCTGCTGCCGATGGGCGAGCATCGAGCGGATCATATCGTTGGTGCGCTCGGGCTGGAGGATCGTCAACAACGGGTGCTGGGCCCTGAAGGTGTCCCACAGTGAAAAGACCGTGTAGTCCGTGAAGCCGTCGGCTGCGTGGACATTTCCGTCGACGCCGCGGTAGCTCCCGTCGACATCCGAGAACACCACCGGACCGAGGTTCGAGTGATAGAGCGCGGTATAGAAGTTGGTGAGGACCGCGGGATCCGCGTCCACCCGCACGCGCGAGAGCTCTCGTTGCCATTGCGCTTCGGCCGCGATGCGCACCGCGTCGAAATCCCACCCCGGGGCCTCGGCCCGCAGATTGGCCATCGCGCCGGCTGTGCTGACACCCGAAAGACCGACCTTGACCACGATCTGCTCACCCGCAGCGGTCGCCCAATCGAAATGGCACTTGATGCGACGCCCGGCGCGTTCGGGAAAGTCATGGTCCAGGTCGAAGCGGCGCCAGAAACCCCGGTAGGCGGTCGTGTCGTCGTCAAGCAGGCCGTAGGACCGCACCGGCTTGGAGAACTCGACGGCAAAGTACAAAACTCGCGACTGGGCCCAGCCGGTCGTGAGGCGTGATCCCGTCAAAAGCGTGTCATTTTCCATCCGCACCGACGCCCACACCGTTTTGCCGGGGAAGTCATAGATATTGGCCGTGAGATCGAGGATGAGGTGCGCGTCGTCGCTCTCGGGAAAGGTGTAGCGGTGCACACCCACTCGTTCGGTCGCGGTCAACTCGACCTCGATGGCGTAGTCGTCCAGGGTGACCCGATACCCGCCCGGCACCGCCGATTCCGTTTGGTGCGAAAACCTTGAACGATAGCCGGTTTCGGGCTGGTCAGCAGTGCCGGGCACCAGCTGTAGTTCACCGACCGTCGGCATGAGCAGTACGTCACCCAGATCGGAGTGACCGGTGCCGTTGAAGTGGGTATGCGCAAATCCGACGATCGTGCGGTCGCCGTACTGATAACCTGAACAGTAGCGATAGGCCTCGGGGTTGTAGCCATCGCCGAAGCTGTAGGGAACGAGCTCGGTTTCGGGGCTGAGCTGCACGAACCCAAACGGAACGGTTGCGCCCGGGTAGGTGTGCCCCATGTCGTCGGTGCCGATGAACGGGTCGACGAAACGGTTGGGGAACACGACCGCTGCGGCTGCAGGCGAAGTCGTCGCCGCCATATTCTGCGCGATCTCCTCGTCCGCGCCCATCTCCACTGTCGGGCTCACCAGCAGAAGCACGACGAGCGCCGGCAACAGCGTCTGACCACTCGCAGGTGTCATGGGTTCACCTCAGGGTCGGTGAACATCCGAACCGCAATTCGGCACCGCCGGTTGCGAGCCTACCACGAAGCTACCACCGGAATCGGTCACCAACCTCATTGAGGAACCTGCTGAGATTCCTACGGCCAGTCAATCCTCAACGCATGCGCCGCCTCGATGAGGTCGTTTGTTCTGAAGGAACCGAGGCTGTCGACCGTGGCCGACGCCTCGGCGTTGAGAATGTACGATCGGCCGAGTCCACCCGAGCCGTCCTTTTTTGTCAGCTCGACGTGAACCCGCCGCGAGTCCTTGTCGTCAATTACCCTGTAATCGACGGTGTTGTCTCGAAGCCAGGCACGCACGCGGTCCCACGGCACGCCCATGATTTTCCTCCACGACATCGAATCGTTCCCCTGAAACCTTGTTTTCAGAAGGGACCGTTTCAGTCAATCGACGATTTTCTAATACCTAGACTAGGTCTCGTTCGCAGTAATGTCAAATAACTGCCTCCTCATCTCGTGTCCTCGATGCCCGTTTGGCCACGAAAAGAATGAAATCCTCCCTTCAATTGAAGGGAGCCGGGTTACACTCCCCCGGCGAAGGAGGAGCTATGAACTTCAAGTCACTGATCCGGGCGGCGCTGTTACCGATTACCGTTGTCGCCGCCGGTTGCGGACAGCAGGCAACCCAGCCGCCTGTCACCGAAACGAACCCCGCGGGCGAGGCGACTCGGCTTGCTCATGAATTCCTGATCATCGACACCCACATCGACCTCCCCTACCGACTGCATGACAAACCCGAGGACGTCTCCGTCGAGACTTCCGATGGACACTTCGACGCCGTACGTGCCGGTATTGGCGGGCTCGACGCGGCTTTCATGTCGATCTACATCCCCGCGTCGCTGCAGAAAGAGGGCGGCGGCCGCGAGCTCGCCGACCAGCTGATCGACATGGTCGAGGGTCTCCAGGCCGCGGCCCCGGGCAGCTTCGCCGTCGCGCGCTCGGTTGCCGACGTGCGGGCGCTCTTTGCGGAAGGCATTTTCGCGCTGCCGATGGGCATCGAGAACGGCGCCGCCATCGAAGACGATGTGACGGCCTTGCAGCACTTCTACGACCGAGGGGTCCGGTACATGACCCTCACCCACTCCGAATCCAATCTGATCTGCGATTCATCGTACTCCACCGACCGGCCCTGGAACGGATTGAGTCCATTTGGCCGCGAGGTGGTCGCCGAGATGAACCGGCTCGGCATCATGGTCGACATCTCGCACGTCACCGACGAGGCTTTCTACCAGGCCGTTGAGATCTCGCAGGCGCCGGTGATCGCCTCCCATTCCTGCTGCCGCCACTTCACGCCGGGCTTCGACCGCAACATGAGCGACGAAATGATCACCCGGTTGGCCGAGATGGGCGGGGTCATCCAGATCGCCTTTGCGCCCGGTTTCCTGACCGAAGAGGCCCAGAAGCAGTCGACCGAGCTGTGGGCGACCATGCGCGAGTACATGGAGGAGAACAAGGTCGCCATGGGCAGCCCGGAGTTCCGCGAGCGCATCGCGCTCTTTTACGAGCACAACCCAAAGGTGACGGCCGATGTCAGCGACGTGGCCGACCACATCGACCACGTGGTCGAGCTGGTCGGGATCGACCACGTCGGGCTGGGCTCGGACTTTGACGGCATCACCGACACGCCGATCGGGCTCGAGGACGTCTCGGCCTACCCGAACTTGATCGCGGAGCTGCTGCGCCGCGGCTATGGCGAAGAGGACATCCGCAAGATCTGCGGCGAAAACCTCCTGCGGGTGTGGTCGCAGGTGGAGCAAACCGCCAGGGACTTGCAGCAGGAGTAACGCCACAGCACGGGCACCGAAAAGCGGACATCGCAACAGCCTTGGGTGGCGGGCCCTGAAGGGGCCCGTCTACGGCTGTCGTGCCGAATCGGATTTGTAGGAACCGCAACCACGAAGGCACAAAGACACGAAGGATTTCACCAAGAAGATCTTCTTCGTGTTTTTCTTTGTGACTTCGTGCCTTTGTGGTTGCGACGTTTTTTGCCTACATATCTCACTGATAACGCACTCACCGATAACGAGTTATCACTCGACTACGAAAGTTCCGCCCGACATCGAAGCCCATTCCTGTTCGTCGACCGCGAAGGATTTCGGCGCAGATCGCCCACCTACTCCTTGAAACGAAACAGAAAAAGGAGGCGGAAGTGGGAATCGGCAGCTGTCCATCAATTCAGCCGGTCGGCCGTTTGTACGAGTCCGGTTTCTGCGCGAAGGACATCCATTCGGGAGAGGAGGCGTCTGCGCCGAGTCCAATGAAATCTGGTCCGAAATCTTATCAAGACCAACAGTACGAACCCACGCGGTACTCGATAGGCCGCGAGATTGGAAGGTATGAGATGACTCGAAAGATCCGTAGTCTGTTGATTCTTCTGGTTGGAGCAGCTTTTTTATTCCCTGGAACTGCGGCGCAGGCCGCACAGCCGGTCGACCATGGCGAGTTGGGCGAGGCCGTCTTGGACACCGGGACCTGGGCCGAGGTGAGCGCCTGGTTGAAGCACAGAAAGGATGTCATCGAACTCAAAGCCGCCACGATCATCATCGAGGTCAACTCGACGGCCGGCGATGCGGGATTCCAGATCTTTCTCGATAGTGAGGGATATAGAAACGTCCGGGTCTTTGACCCGAACGGGAATCGGATCCTCTATGTCAACGTGACCGGCGGCGTGAGGACGATCGGCGGTGGAACCGAGCTATTTTTGGAAACCGTGGAACCTGAGTATGACACCCTCGATGAAATGCAGGATCTGATCGATCTGCTGCCCGAGGGCGAGTATTACTTTCTCGCCAGGACGACCGACAACAACTGGGCCACCGCCACGGCGGAGCTGACCCACACGGTCCCTGCCGGCCCAGTGATTGTCGAGCCGATGCCGACCGGGGACGAGGACGAATGCACTACCGGCGTGTTCGTCGACTCCGCCGTCATCGAGTGGGACCCAGTCGACACCGATATCTGGGGTGCATCCGATATCGAGATCGTCGGCTACCAGGTGATCGTCGAGACCGACGAGGACCTGATCCACTACTACACAGTCACCGTCCCGGCGGAAACGACGATGGTAGATGTGCCGGAGGGGGTCCTCGCCGAGGGAACCGAGTTCATTTTCGAGGTCCTGGCGATCGAAGAGAGCGGAAACCAGACTATCACCGAAGGATGTTTCGAAACCGAGGAGTAGATCGCAGCAGCCAACGACGATCAGTCAGAATCCGGGGCTCCCGCCACGCCTCGCGTCATCGCGAGACGGACAACGGGAGCCCCGGCGTTGTGTGGGCGTACATCCGGAGGAGCGTGAGATCGGGTTTTGAGGACCCGGTCGGTGGGCGCAGCGACAGGGACAGCGACAGACAACAGAGGCAGGGTCAGAGAGCAGCGGCCGGGGCAGCAACCGGTGCAGCGAGCAAGCCCACATATCTGACTTTGTGTCTACTGCGAACGGCTCCTTGGCGTCTCCCCGATGCCGATTGCGGCGCGGTAGGAGCGTATTATTGAGGCGATGCCGAACTCCCGAGACTTTTCGCCCGGCGATGCCGAACTCCCGAGACTTTTCGCCCGGCGATGCCGATCCGAATCACGACTGCCCCGCGCGAGGCGGTAGGTGACACGCCTCACATTCTCGCAGCACCGAACGGCGACGCCGTATTCGTCCACAACGATCGCACAGACGCGACTGCGGATGGCGGGTCTGGTGGGCGCGGTGGCGGCGGCCGTTCTGGCGCAGTTCGCGGTATCCATGCCCGATGGCTACTTCGGACCCTCCGACCAGATCACCCGGTTTGGCATCGCGTATTCCGCGGCGATGGTGCTGGCGCTCGCCGTGACGCTCCTATCCGTGGCGCGCCGAAGCCGCTGGTCGACGGTGGCGGCAGCCACTCTCCTCGCTATCAACGTTGGTCTCTTCATTCCGCCGTTGGTCGGCAACCCCGTAACCGCAGGCATCGTCGTCCTGTGGCACTTCTATCTCCTCAGTCGCGTCCTCCTTGGATTCAACGAGGGAGTCAACCTACGGGGGCGCGAGCTCTCTCAAACGCATGACGACCTCACGAATTGGCTGAGGGCCAACGGGCCAGCGGGTCGCCACCTTCTGGCGGTGGCGTTTATTGCGACCGTGGCCGTGGTCGGTTACGGGATCGGTTCGAAGGTCCCCGCGCAGGTGGTCTGTCTGGTGCTTCAAGTTCTTGCGGTCGCGGTCGGGATTGGGTTTCTGCGGAGGTTGTACCGTCACCGCCGGTGGGTCGCCTCGTCCCCGTTGCTCCTCATCGGCGCCGCGCTCGGCACCGCCCTGCAACCGGCGGTAGCGCTCGCCTTGCTGGCCGCATTCGACCTGATGGTTCTCATCCTGATCGCCATGCAGGGCGCGTTGTTTGCGGAGATCCTCCACCATTTCTACGGCCGACCGGCTCTCCTGATACTGGTTTCATTCGTCGTCCTGATCGGGTTCGGGACATTGCTCCTCACCTTTCCCGCCGCATCCGCCGAAGCTCACCCCCTGACGACCATTGACGCCCTCTTTACCGCCACCAGCGCGTCCTGTGTGACCGGGCTGATCGTGCTCGACACCCCTCGCGACTTCTCGTTCTTCGGTCAGCTTGTCATCCTCATCCTGATCCAAGCTGGCGGGCTGAACATCATGGTTCTATCGACCTTTGCCGCGCTCCTCCTGGGACGTGGAATCGGGTTGCGCGGAGAGCACGCGCTCGGAGCGATACTCGACCTGCCGTCGATCACCGCTGCCTACCGGTTGATCACCTTCATCGTCGTTGGCACTCTGGTGGTGGAGGCGGCTGGCGCAACGATTCTATCGCTAGCCGAGCTGGACCGCGGTACGCCGCTGTTGTCGGCGCTGTGGAGGGGCGGATTCCACTCCGTTTCCGCGTTCTGCAACGCCGGCTTTGCGTTGTACACCGACTCAATGGTGGGTTTTCAGGAGCGACCGCTGGTACTGCTGGTGATGGCGGTATTGATCACCCTCGGCGGTCTCGGATTCGCGGTGCTCGCCTTTGCCTGGCTTCGGTTTCGCAGCAGCGCCCACGTCGGCCTTGCGACCCAGGTCCGAATCGTGCTGCTCGCGTCGGCTGCGTTGACAGTCGCTGGATTCACGGTTGTCGCTCTCGCCGAGTGGCACCGCAGCCTCGCCGGTCTCGGCACCGCCGACAAGCTGGTCAACGCGCTCTTCCAGTCCGTGACCTGCCGAACGGCTGGGTTCAACTCCGTGGCGCTCGATGGCTTACATCCGTTGACCTGGCTCCTCTTCATGGCGCTCATGTTTATCGGCGCCTCGCCGGGTGGCACCGGCGGCGGTATCAAGACCACCACGCTCGTTGTTCTCCTCAGCGCCATCCCGGCCATCGCCAGCGGTCGCAACAAGGTCGTGCTCCTCAAAAGATCCATCAGCCTCGATGCTGTATACCGCAGCACCGTCATCGCAGTGGTCGCGATGCTCGTCATCCTGTTCGGGTCTGCCGCGCTGCTCGTGCTCCAGGATCAGTCGTTCGCGTCGCTCGTTTTTGAAACCGTGAGCGCATTCGGCACCGTCGGGCTGTCACTCGGTGCCACCTCGGCCCTCGAAAGCCCGGGCAAGCTGGTTGTGATCGTCGTCATGCTCATCGGCCGCATTGGGCCGTTGAGCCTCGCTCTCCTTCTCGGCAGGAACAAACAGTCCGCGGTCGGCTACCCTGAGGCCAGGATCATGGTCGGGTGAAAGGGGTTGCTCACGTGCTTGGAGAATTCGTAGTCATAGGTCTCGGCATCTTCGGGAGGGTCGTTGCCTCCAGCCTCGCCGGCGAAAACCAGTCGGTCCTTGCCATCGACATCAACGACGACGAGGTCAACAAGATGGCCGCCGAGCTCGACACTGTCGTGCGGGCCGACGCCACGGACGAGGGCGCGCTGCGCGAGCTTCGTGTCGAGCGGATGTCGTGCGCGGTCGTCGCCATCGGCGCGCAGTCCATGGAAGCATCGATCCTCACCACCGCCCTCCTTCGACAGATGGGCGTGCCCCATATCATTGCCAGGTCGTTCAGCACTCTTCATGCCCGCGTCCTGCGAGCCGTCGGAGCCCACGAGGTGGTGAGCCCGGAAGAGGAGATGGGACGGCGCCTCGCATATCGCCTGTCCCACCCCAACATTCTCGAACGATTCGACCTTGGTGAACGCGCCCAAATCGCGGAGGTCGAGGTCCCCGCCCAGTTCGTCGGCAAGACCTTGGTGGAAACCGATGTGAGACGGCGGTACGAACTCACCGTGGTCGCGATCCACCGCGGCGCCGACGTGATTGCTAACCCGGATCGCAGCCAGCAGCTGCGCTCCGGCGACGTGCTGGTGGTCGTGGGAACCCCTGAAGCCGTCGCCGGTTTTGCCACAAGGGTCTGACGATGCGCTTGAGAACACGCATACTCCTCGGCTATTGGTATCTGGTCACGCTTCTGGTCATCAGCGCGGCCGGGGCGGCTCTCGGCTTTCACCGACTCGGCAACAACATCGGCCGCGTGCTCACTGAAAATTTCGACAGCGTCAGAGCTTCGATGTCGATGGTGGAATCGCTCGAAAGGCAGGACAGCGCCGTGCTCGCGGTGCTGCTTGGCGATGATGGTGCGCGCGATACGCTGAAATCCTCGGAGGCGGCGTTTTCCCGATCCCTGGCCCTCGCGCGGTCGAACATCACCATCACCGACGAGGTCGACGTCATCGATGACATCGAGCAGCGGTTCGCCGAGTTCACCGAATCCCGCGATCGGCTCCTAGCTGCGAATCCTGAGCACCTTCTTCAAGCCTACGAAGGGGACACATTCCCGCGGTTCGAGGAGGTCAAGGCGCGGGTGCTCGACCTCCTCGAAATCAACCACCTGGCGATGGTCGAGGCAGATGCGCGCGCGCAAAACGCCGCGTCGCGGCGTGCCACGATTCTCGCGTTGCTCGTCCTGGTTGCTCTTTTTTCGTTTGCGTTCTTGTCGCGCGCGATGAACCGGGTGGTTCTCGATCGCCTCGACGAACTTGCGGAGGTCGCCGAGGCCATCGCCGCCGGCAGCCTTGATCGGCGTGCGGCGGACCAACACCCGGATGAGCTCGGTTTCGTCGCCCGCCAGCTGAACGCCGTGCTGGACGGCCACCAAGAGCTTCGCGGTGCGCTCGAAGCCCGAGCGACCATGTATCGCGGGCTCGTGGTCGGTCTCATGGATGTTTTTCCAGGGCCGTCGGCAGTCCTCGGGCTCGACGGAAGCGTGATCGCCTCGACGTTTGATAATGACTTCGAGAACCGGTTGGTGTCGGTGGGGTCGCAACTACCCCACACCGACGAAGCTCTTCCGGTGTCCGGCGAGGTGCAGGAGCTCAAGCGCGAAGGCATTCACCTGCGGCTGCTTCGTACCCCGGCCGCGCGCCCGTTCGCCTGGCTGGCGACCCTCCCCGATACGCCGTAGTCGACGATCGACAGCCGGCGGACGCCGCCAGCGGCAAAGGACCTATTTCTCGCTGTCCAATGGTGATCAGATCAGTCGAAGCGAAGTCACGCATCCCGGAATCCGAGCGGTGGTTCAGGCGGGGATCGAGGTTTCGAGGGCGAGCTCGATCATCTCGTCAAAGCTCGTCTGCCGTTCGGCCGCCGAGAGGGCCTCACCGCTCGTGATGTCGTCGCTCACCGTGCAGATCGCGAGCGCCTCGACGCCGTGTTCGGCGGCGAGGGCGTAGATGCCGGAGGTCTCCATCTCTACCCCGAGAATGCCGTACTTCTTCAACAGCTCGAACTGGCCGGGCTCGGCGGCGTAGAACAGATCCGCCGAAAACACACCGCCGACGTGAAACCGGAGGCCGCGCTGCTCGGCCGTCCGCACCGCCTTTCTGAGGAGACTGAAGCTCGCGACCGGGGCCAGATCGTGGCCGCCGAAGCGCATCCGGTTGACACCCGAGTCAGTCGACGCCGCCATCGCGATCACCAGGTCGCGAAGACCGACTGATGGGTGGACGGTGCCGCAACTGCCGACCCGGATGAGGCGGGTCACGCCGTAATTCTGGATCAGCTCCGTGCAGTAGATCGAAGCCGATGGAATCCCCATACCGTGCGCCATCACCGAAACGGGCTGTCCCTTGAAGGCACCTGTGAAACCCAGCATGTTGCGGACATCTGTGACCTGGCGGGCGCCGTCGAGAAAGCTCTCGGCGATGTATTTTGCGCGCAGCGGATCACCGGGCATCAGGACCGTGGCGGCGAAATCCCCCGCTTCGGCGTTCATGTGTTTGGTGGCCATGGCTTCTCCATATGTACCTTGAAATCGTACCCCAGATCACTACAGATCGAGCCGCGGATTGGGGCGAGTCGATGGCGTCACTTCGTCCGCTGACGCCAGTTTTCGGCTTCGGCCTTCCGTTCCCGGGTCTCGTACAGCGAGACCAACCGCTCCGCTGCCTCGAGCGTCCGCTCGTGGGTCGGTCCAAGCGCCGATTCGAGACCGGCGTAGGCCTCCAGCAATACGCTCTCCGCCTCCGCATAGCGGCCACCGGCGGTGAGACTCGCTCCGAGCGCGCTCCTGGAGGAGGCGATGAGCCAGTGCTCGGCCGGCAAGGTCGCCAATCGCAGCTCGAGACTCTCGCGCAACGCGGCCTCGGCCTCGCGCGGCCTGCCCAGATCGAGCAGGCTCAGGCCCTCGATATGGAGAGCGGCGGCCACCATCGGGTGGGCGTCGGGCAGCACCTCGCCGCGCAGGGCGAGGATGCGGCGACACGATTCGATCGCAGCGCGTGGATCACCGGTCGCCTGCTCGAGGCCTGCGAGAGCGTAGAGCGACCTGGCCGTGTCAGGGTGGTCCGGTCCGAGAAGCCTTTCACGCATGGCGAGGCTCTCCCGATAATGACCTTCGGCGCCCGCGAGATCGCCCGTCTCCTCGAGCACCGCGCCCAGGGTGCTCAGGCCGGCCGCCACGTCCGGGTGTTCCGGTCCGTGAACAGCGCGGATGATATTTACCGCCTCGCGGATCAGAGGCTCTGCGGCCGCCCAGTCTCCGCGCTGGCCGAGAAACACGCCGAGATTGTTGAGGGTCGCCGCGATCTCGGCGCGGTGATCGCCTTCCAGGCCGCGTTGAATCGCCAGAGATTCGCGAAACAGTGCCTCCGCCTCGTCGTTCTGGCCCATCCACCGGAGAACGCGCGCGAGGCTTCCCTCGACCTGAGCGGTGTCGACGCCGCCGATCGCCCCGACTCGCTCGAGCATGGCGAGCGCCTGCCGGCCCAGCCGTTCGGCTTCCTGGTAGTCGCCCTCGTCTTCGGCGGCGCCGGCCAGTCGGTTCAAGGCCCGCGCGACCTCGAGGTGCTCGGGCCCGTAGGCGACGAGGGCGGCGTCCAGAGCGGCGGCCAGGTGCTCTTTGGCCGGCGTCAGGAGACCGAGACCCTGGTAGGTCGTCCCGAGCGTGGCGAGAACCGCCGCCTTGACGTCGGGCTGGTCGCCGAGCTCGGTGTCGACGCGGGACGAGGCCGCATCGAGGACCGATGCCACGGTCACGTCGCGGCCGAGTACCCGCGGGTCTGCCGATCCCAGCATCCCGACCAGAAAGGCGTCGATCTGCTCGGCCCGATGAGCTGCGATCTGTGCGCGATCGCGCTCCGCCTCGGCCAGTCTCGCCTGGCGGCGTACGGCCACGAAACCGGCGGCCACCGCCGCGGCCAGGACCGCCGACAGCACCGCAGCCACGATCACCTCCGCGCGGTGACGGCGGACAAATCGTCGCACGAGCTCGCGGGTTGAATAACTATATGCGCTCACGAGCTTTCCCGTCGCGAAGCGGCGCAGATCTGCGGCCAGCTCCAGCGCGGTCGGATATCGACCCTCGGGCGCCGCGGCCATCGCCTTCTCGACGACGGCGACCAGATCGGGCGGTGCGTCGGGCTGGCACCGGTCGACCGGCTCGATGCCGCCTGCCGCGGCGGCGGCCAGGACCTCCTGCCCGCTTCCACCCGCGTGCGGCGGGGAACCGGTGAGGAGAAAGTACAGCATCGCTCCCAGGGCGTAGACATCCGCCCGCTCGTCGACCGGCAGGCCGCGAGCCTGCTCGGGCGCCATGAAATGCGGCGTGCCGAGGATCGTGCCCGTCACCGTCTGGCCCGCGTCCACCTCTTCAATCCGACGCGGTTCGTGCTCGGCGGGCACGCCTACCGCATCGAGATCGCGGGCGAGCCCCCAATCCACCACCACCGTTTCGCCGAAGGCGCCGACGATGACGTTGGCCGGCTTGAGGTCGCGGTGCACCACGCGCCGGCCGTGCGCAAAGGCGACCGCTTCCGCGACCGCGATGAGATGAGGGAGCAGCGCGAGGCGGTCGCCGATGTCGACCGCTGCGAGTAGAAGGTCGTCGAGTGTCTGCCCCTCGACCAGCTTCATCGCGTAGAACGGCCGTCCACCCCGCCATCGTCCGGCCTCGTAGACGGGGACTATGGCCGGGTGCTGGAGCCGCGCCGTAATAAACGCCTCGCGCACGAAGCGGCTCGGTGCGCCGGGACCCGCATTGGCATGCAGCTCCTTGATCGCGACCGTCCGGTCGAGCCTCCGGTCGCGGGCGAGCAACACCCTGCCCATACCGCCGCGCGCGAACTCGCCCTTGATCTCGTAATGACCCGGGTTCACCTCGACGAGGAATGGCTCCTCGGTCCTCGGCCGGTCCGGGCGTGTGACAAGCGTGGCGCCGTCCTCGTCCCCCGTGACTCTGGTCTTGACCTCCGAGTTCTTCGGGAAGTCGCTGCCCATGGCAACCATGGTACGCCCGCGGGCCCCTCTTTGGCGCCGATCAAACGGAGCAAGCGGCTCTAGCCCGCATATCTCAAAGGGTGTTGCAGCCAGGGTGGCGATGCGCGCCGGCTCACACTCCCGGCTGGCAGAAGCAGGACGATCGCAGTCTGGTGTCGGCGTTCGCCCAGACCGCGTCGAACCTCGTCTCGACCTCCTCGGCCTCCGCGTCCTTGCCCTGCAGCCGCAAGGACCGGCCGAGACCGTACAACGACCAGCCGTTTTCAGGCAGCCGCGCGAGGTCCTCCCGGTACACCTTCTCGGCCTCCGCGTAACGGCCCTCCTGGAGCAGGGTCGCCCCCAGCGCGTGGCGAATCGGCTGGATCCAGTCCGGCGGTTCGTCGTACCGGAGCTCGGCTTCACGCTCCGCGGCCTCGTACAGGGCCTGGATGCCTGCGTCCTTCGCACCCTCCCGGTACAGGATCTCGCCCTCGACCAGTCGGTCGGCGACATCGAGCAAATCGTTGGCCGAGTTGTTGCCGAAAAAGGCGCCCTCGGGCAGCGACTCCCGCTCCGCCAGAAACGCCGCCTGCTCGGCGCGCGCTTCCTCCGCGCGATCGAGCGCCGCCAGGGCGACCGCCCGCGAGGCGTGGTGCATCGACCGGGTGAAGGGGAGATAGTCCGGCGGTTCCGGCACCTCGAGGATCTCCTGCCAGCGGCCGAAACGCATCAACACCTCGTAGGGCATCGCCACGAACCCGTCCGCCCAGATCGCGTTCTCCCGCAGCCAGTCCTGCGGGATATCCTCCACCAGCTCGGCGATGGATCGCAGGGCGGTTTCGCTCTGGCCCACCATCATCGCGGCGTAGGCCTTCATGTGGTGGTTGTGCGACATGTAGAGCCGGTAGAAGTCGGGAGCTATGAGGGCGGCGTCGCGGTAGACCCGATCAGCCTCGATCGCCTTGGTGTTGGCGACGATCGCTTCCTCCCAGCGGCCTCGGAGGACATCGATGTGGGACGGCATGTGGACCAGGTGGCCGAGCCCCGGCGTCAGATCGCGCAGCCGGTCGGCCGCCACGTCTCCCCTGCCAGGATCGTCCGACGCCTCGACCGTGTGGATGTAGAGGTGCAGCACCAAGGGATGCTCCGGGTGCTCCGCGAGCACATCCTCGAGCAAGGCCACGATCTCTGGAGTCCAATCCTTGGCCGAACCGTCGTGGTTCCAGAGGTCCCAGGGGTGGAGGTCCATCAGTGACTCGGCGTAGAGGGCGCCGACGTCACCGTCATCCGGAAACCTCTCGTAGACCTCCGCCATGGCCTCTGCGAATCCCAGATCGAGCGGGGCGCGGTCCTCGGGTTGTGGTGACGCGTAGCGGACGGTCACGGCCTCGATCAGGGCGCGGTCGGCATCGTCGTCGAGCGACCCGGCCAGCCGCGCCGCTTCCTGAGCCGCCGCGAAGGCTTCCGCCTCCCGGTCGGGCGTCACAACCGGGTTGTTGATGTGCGGGCCGTTGGCGTAGGCGATGCCCCAGTAGGCCATCGCGCAGGTGGGGTCGATCTCCGCCGCCCGGCGGAACGATCGGATCGCCTCGTCGTGATTGAAGGCGAAAAGAAAGGCCAGCCCCTGATCGAAGTACGCCTGCGCTTCCTCCGACGATGTCATGACGGAACGGTGGTGGCTTCCGATTCCTACAAAGAGCGGCTCGGTACCGGTCGTCATGTCCGTGGGTGCTTTGCCGCAGGCCGCGAGCGTCAGCACCACGGACAGCAAGGCACACCGTGAGGTACGGTAACAGCATTTGAGATTCATTTTCAGATTCTCCCCGGCCCGAGGATTCCACACACCGGGTCGCCGCGCAAGTCCGCTGGTGCCCTTTGTCCGTCCCGAGCCCGAGCCCGTTACCGTTGGCGAAGATTCGGGATCTTCTCAGAGATCGACTACGACGAAATCGAGCGCAGCCCGGTACAGGTCGAGCTTCCCGAAGTCGAAGAACATGACACTCTCCCTCTCAGGAGGTGGGTGGCATCGGCAACGGTAACGGTAACGGGCTCGAGCTTGAACAGCCTGCTCTGAGGTTATGTTAGCGCCAATGGGGGGGCGGTAGGGAATTCAAAATTGAGAACTGAAAACTGAGAATTGCTCCGCTCGCGTTTCGTCGAAGAATTTTTCCCGGGCGGCAAGGACCACCAGGTTGAGGGCGCAGGGCAGGTCGGCCACGCGATTCGGGTCCTCGTTGCCAGGAATGTGGCAGATCGAAACCGGGCAGATCGAGCACGTGTGCAGGTATCTACAACCATCGCATTTTCGATAGGACGACCGCTTGTCGCGTTTGTCGGCGAAGATCCCCGCAGCTGCCACCGCCGCTGGGAACGCCTCCAGCCGCCGGTCGAGATCGGGGCCGCGGATATCTCCGAGCTGCAACTGTTCGAGGCGTCGGGTCAGCGGGCCGTCGGGGATCCTCTGGTACGAGTCCACCAACATGACGCACCGGTGGACGCGGCCGTCGGTTCCGAGGGCGAGCTCGTCCGGGCTCGCCGCGCTGCACATGGCGGGCCTGCCATTCTCCAGCGGCGCGTCGCCGTTGTTCGTCTGAAAAGCAACGAAAGGGGTCTCACCGGTGCGGCGATGGTGAAGACGCGACATCTGAAGGATGGCGGCGATCTGTTCGACCGCGATTTCAATCAAATCCGGGCGCCAGCCGGGGTCGTGGGTGACCAGCGGCGAGATCGCGATCGTGCGCACGCCGCGGTCGAGGAAGTAGGCGAACGACTCGGCCAGGTGGGCGACGTTGTGCGATGACACCGTGATCGCGACGCTGCAGAGCTCGTTGAAGAAATGTATCTCGGTCTCACGGAGGCGAACCAGCAGACGGTCGAGGCGGTCGAAGGTCCCGGGTGCGCGCAGATTCTGCGCCGCCTCGGTTCCATCAAAGCTGATCTGGGTCTCGACCTCGTGACGGGCGAGGAAACCGACCATGTCGCGGTCGAGCAGCAGGCCGTTGGTGATGAGGTGGAGATCAATCCCCTTGTCGGGGGGTTTCTCGACCTCGATGTAGCGGACCGCTCGTTTGATCTGTGCGAGCTCGAGCAGCGGCTCACCACCGTAGAATGTCAGCGAAACTTCCCGTTGTCGCGACCGCAGGAGCAGATCGAGGGCCGCCCGGAGGTTGTCCCAACTCAGAGTAGATTTTCTCCGGGCGGTCTGGAAGCAGTAACTGCAATGCAAATTGCAGGCGGTGGTCAGCACCACCTCGAATGACTGCAGAGAAGCTGTGGAAGACGGTGCCGGCACCACTCAGTTCAACATTTCCTGCTGAAGACCCTCAGTTTTACAGGACTGTTCTCGCCCTCCGATTTGTATGCTGACAAATCCCCCTTCAAGAGGAGCCTGAGGTCTTCCACCGTTTCGTCGACTTGCTGCTGGTAGTCCTCATCGTCACTCTCAAGTTCATACAAGACCGAAATCACTGGAAACTTGAAATCGATGTGTTCACTCATCTATCGTCTCCTTCCGACTCGGGCCCAATGATGTCACGCCGCGGCGAAGACGATTCCGCATCACCGTCGATCCGCGGCCACCTCGGCCAACCAAACGTCTCCCCTCCTTTCGACCACAACGTAGGCCAATATTCCTCCCTCGGCGTCCGACGAGAAGAGCCCGGCGTAACTCTCGGGGCCGAGCACCAGCTCGGGTTCGAATACGCGCGTGGAATCGTCCGCCACCGACACCCTGCGCAAGCTCACCTGGTCTCCACCCCAGGTACCGCTGACCAGCAGTTCCTCCCCCGAGGGATCCCACTCGGCCCGAACCGCGCGAGCTCCGCGCGTCACCTCGACCGGTGGTTCCTCGGAGTTCAGGTCGACGACGAGAATCTCATGCTCGTAACCACGCTGGACGACGCACGCAATCTGCCGGCCGTCGGGAGACCAGGCCGGGAAGATATGCGCAGAGCTGCCGTGGGTCAGCTGCCACGGCTCCCCGACGCGACGGCCGTCGGCCACCGCGGCCACCCAGATGTGTTCGATGCCGTCACGATCCGACACGAAGGCCAGCTTTCCTCCATCGGGAGAAAACGAGGGGTGGAGGTCGGTGGCGGGATCATCCGTGAAACGTTGCGGCGCGCCGCCCGCAATCGGCATGACCCAGATGTCCATCTGGCCCTCGAGGACCCGAAAATAGGCGAGCCACTGCCCGTCGGGAGAAAAATCCGGCACCGCGACGATACCGGGATGATCGGTCAGCCGCCGCGGCGCCCCGTCCAGAAGCCCATCTCGGAGGGGTTGCAGCCAGAGATCGAAGGTGCCCCGGCGATCGGACATGAATACGATGCTCGAACCGTCCGGAGCGACGTCCGGCTCGTTTTCGATCGTGGCGCCGGCGATGACCTGGCGAGCACCCGTTCGTTGATCGAGAATGACGATGTCGGGGTTGAATTCGCGGGTCGAATAGGCCAGCCACCGACCGTCACGGCTGAGCGACGGCTCTCCCTCGTCGCCGGTGCCGGCGGTCAGACGTTCCGGCTCGCCTCCTTTGACGTCCACCCGCCACAGCGCGAGGGTGTTGTCTCGCCCCGAACTGAAGAAAATTTTCATTCCGTCCGCCGACCACACCGGATCGTTGTCCCTGGCGTCCTCCGAAGTCAGGCGGCGTGGTGAGCCGCCTTCAACCGGAACCAGCCACAGATCGCGGAAATCGGCATAGCAGAGCATCCGTCCGTCCGGCGACCACGCCGGGTTGAGGTGGTCCCAGAAGCCGTCGTCGTCGCCGGTGAGGACGCGGGCCTTCGACGGATCGTCGAGCGGAGCAACGTGGATCCGAAGCAGCCCGCTCGGGCCGGCCCTGGCGAAAGCAATACTCTGACCGTCCGGCGACACCGCGGGATCTTCGGCGTTCGGCACCACCAACACCGGTACGCCGCCGAGGGGCGGGATCCGCCAGACCGCCCATTCACCGCCGCGGTCGGAGACGAAGACGATCTTGGAGCCGTCCGGATACCAGGTCGGGTTGGTGTCGGAGGCCGGGCTCGAGGTCAGCCGCAGCGGGTCGCCTCCGGAGGCATGCACCACCCAGACGTCCGGATTGCCCGACTGATCCGAGCAGTACGCGATCATGCTGCCTTCGGGCGACAGCGACGGCTCGCCCTCCCAACCGGGCCCGGTGGTGAGCCGGTGGTGCGTCGGGCCGATGACCGGCCCCGCGTTGCTCGGCCGCGACTGCAAATAGACCCCGACGACAGCGCCGACGGCCGTCACAGCGAGGCCCGCCGCGGCGTACCGGATCCACTTCCGGGACGCGCCGAATGCGGAATTCTCGAGCGTGATCCCGGGTTCGGTCGCCATCCTCCGCCGGACGGCGCGGAGGTCGAGCAGCATCTCACTGGCGCTTTCGTAACGCTGGAACGGACGCTTCGCCATCGCCTTGTGGACGATGTTCTGGAGCTCCAGGGGCACCTCGGGGTTGCGGTCTGCAATCGGCCGCGGATCGCGGTGCAACAGCGCGTCGAGCCAGTCGGGCGATCCCGGCCGGGCAAAGGCGGGATCTCCGGTGCACATCTCGTAGAGCACCGTGCCGAGCGAGAAGATGTCGCTGCGGGGATCGACCGGCTTGCCGAGCGCCTGCTCGGGGGCCATGTACCCACGGGTGCCGACGATCCCGCCCGTGGTCCCGTCCTCGGTCGATCCCTGCGAGTACCAACCCTTCTCCTCGAGCTCGACCCGTGCGCGCGCGAGACCGAAGTCACTCAAACGTGCGCGGCCGTCCTTGCCGATCAGGATGTTATTCGGGTTGACGTCGCGGTGGAGGATCCCACTCCCGTGGGCCGCGCGCAGTGCATCGGTGAGACCTTCTGCATAGCGGAGGGTGTTTTCCACCGGCAGGGGGTAGTGGCCGGAAAGCAACGATCGCAGGCTGGCTCCGTCGATCAGCTCCATCACCATCCACGGCACGCCGTCCTCCTCCAAAACCTCGAAGACGGTGATGATGTTGGGGTGCATGAGCTTTGACGAAGCCCGCGCCTCCGCCATGAAGCGGGATCGGAATCCGGGTCGTTCGAGGAGATCCAGATGCGGCCGTTTGAGAGCGGCCTCACGCTCGAGCTTGATGTCGCGTGCCCGGAATACCACCCCCATGCCACCACGGCCAAGCTCTTCGATGAGTTCGAAGGAACCAACCCGCCGCGGCTCGCACTCAGGTGTCGTGGGCGGTCCGCCCAAAGGGCCGGGAGACACGACCGGCAAACCTCCTTCCCACAAGGGCATCAGCGCGTTTTCGGACCCGGAGTCGGCTTCCCGGATCATACACCACAATGGGGTCTCCTGGCCGCTTGCCGTGCAATCGACACAGCAGATCGTGCAGGATACGGGTACTATCTCCCCATGCTGGATATCGCGCTCGTTCTTTTCGCCCTGCTGGTGGCGCTGGTCCTGCGGGCCGACCCGCTACGGCGGCTTCGCCCACTCACCCTGCCGCTGGTTCTGACCGCAGCGGCGGGGCTCGCCCATCTGCTGGCTGACACCCTCGCGGTCGACGATGTCGTCAGGAGTTGGACCGAGGGGGCGCTGGTACTGGCAATCGGTTTCCTGATCGCCCGCGGCTGTCTGATGCTGCTCTTCGACTGGGTGCTGACACGTCGAATGGGCGTGACGCCGCCCCGGCTGGTGCGCGAGGTGGTGGCCCTCGTGGTCTACCTGTTCCTCGCCGTGGTCCTCTTGCGGAACCTCGGTCTCCAGGTCACCGGCCTGATCGCGACCTCGGCGGTCATCACTGTCGTGGTCGGCCTCGCCCTCCAACAGACCCTGGGCAACCTGCTGGCCGGGCTCGCCCTGGCGTGGGAGCAGCGGCTCGTGACCGGCACCTGGATCGAGCTGGACGGCCGGGTGGGCCTCATCGAGGAGACCGGCTGGCGCTCGCTCGTGGTCCGCACGCGGGTCGGCAACCGCGTCCTGGTGCCGAACTCCGAGGTCGGCGCCTCGCGGGTCACCATCCTCGGGTCGGGACAGCGGGCAGTGGCGGTTCCGGTCCGGCTCGGAGTGGCCTATGGAGTCCCACCCGACGCGGCGAAGGCCGTGCTCGAAGGGGTGGCGGCGGACATCCCGGGCGTGCTATCAGACCCGCCGCCGAAGATCCTGACCTCGGAGTTCGCCGACAGCGCGGTGGTCTACGAGTGTCGTCTGTGGACTCACACTCCGTGGTGCAGGGACGACCTGACCGACGAGCTGCTGACCCGTGCCCATGCCGCGCTGGCGCGCGCGGGCATGGAGATTCCCTTTCCACAGCGCACCCTGCATCGCGCACCTCGCCGAGAGGCCGCGGACTCCTTCGATAGACGCCTGCAGGCCCTCAGGGCCTGCGATCTTTTTTGCGACATCCCGGAAGAGGCACTCGGCGTCCTCGCAGACGAGCTCGCGCCTGCGCCGCTTCGCGCCGGGAGAGGCGGCGGTGCGCATCGGCGACAAATCAACCGCCCTCCTCCTGGTGGCCTCCGGCGACGCAGAAGTGGAGCAGGCAAACCGCGCGGTCGGAAGGGTCAAGCGGGGCGATTTCTTCGGCGAAGCGGCATTTCTTACCGGCAGCCCGCGGATCGCGACGGTTCGCGCTTCGAAGTCGTCCCTCGAGGTCGTCGAGATCGACGAAGCGAGCCTCCGTACCGTCCTCGAGCAGCACTCGAACCTCACAGATCACCTGGCGAACAAGATGGCTGCCCGCCGGCTCGAGGGAGAGTCGCTACGGGACGAGAGTGGCGCCCTCATCTCGCCCGCCGGACTCGCCGCCCAGTTCCGGAAGCACCTTCTCCGCATCGTCGGCCTCTCGAAATCTTAGCCCGCGTATCTCACCAGCTTTCAGCTGCGGCCAGCGATGCATCACACCCAGCGGTGCTTTCTCGCCTCGGGGTGCTCGACGTACTGTCAAGTACGCCTCCGCGCCCCTCGGGTCGAAAACCCCACTGGGCGCGGCGCCTCGCCGTCCTCGCGACGAAACCCGGTGAGATATGCGGGCTAGCCCGCATATCTCACCGGGTGTCTGCCGTGGACTCACTGTCGAAAACTCTGTTTTTCTTGATTTGAATGCCTCATCTTCACAGGCATGAAGTACCATGGCGTCGGACTGCCAGGGCGGCCCGGCTGCGCCGTGAGGGCGGTCAGAGATTTCGCCCACCAAAGCCCGGGGCGGCCGATCGATATCGAAGGGAGCATCAATTTGAGTCGGATCATGACGTGTCTTGCAATCGCCGTGACGGCAATCATCGCCGGCGCGAACGCCGTCGCCCAGGAACCGCCGACATTGCAGGAGTTGGCGGCCAGGATGAAGCAGAACCAGGAAGAGCTGCGATCCTACGCGTGGCAGTCGAAAATCGTCTATTTCGTAGACGGAGTGCAAAAGAGGGCCGACGTGTACAACGTAGAGTACGGCGGCGACGGTTTCCTGGAAAAAATCCAGATCAACAGCCAGGTCGACACGACAAAAATCCTCCTTCCCAACGGCAAGAAGCTTTCCAAGAAGGAGCGCGAAGCCGCCCGCGAGTTTGCGATGGAGGCCAAGCGGCAGGTCGACGCGTATCTGAGCCCGGTGCTGGCGGAAAAGGCGGTGGCGACGGCCGTGATGGTGGAAAACGGGACGACTCTCCGGCTGCGGTCACGGGATGTGGTGACCTCGGGCGACACGGTTGAGATCGAGATCGAAAAGGCAAGCTTGAGACCGTTGGCGGTCAAGGTCACAACCACGGTCAGTACGTCGCCGGTCGCACTCGACATGAGCTTCGGATCCATCGAATACGGTCCCCACCATCCTCAGCGATCGACCACCACCACCGAGTGGCAGGGTCTCGAACTGACCATCATCACCGAGAACTCGAACTACAGCGAACAGGTCAATTGATCTTCTTGCGGGGTGAGGTGCCTGAATCCGTCCCCATGATCGTGTTAGTCCCGAACCCGAAGGGCGGCAGTTTCGTATATAGGCAGGTAGAACACTGTGCCGGACCCAGACCGGCATCGGGTACCGGTTGAGACAACCGCCACGATACATAAGGAGACAATGATCATGAAGATTTCGAAGAGACAGGTGGGGAGCGTCACGATCCTGGAGCCCAAGGGCAAGATCACGATCGGCGCCGGCGATGTGATGTTGCGCGACGCGATCGATGCCGCAACCCGGTCGGGAAGCGCGAAGCTCCTGCTCGATCTCAGGGGCGTGTCAAAGATGGACTCGTCCGGTCTCGGGGAGCTTATCGCCGCCCACAACACGGTGTCCGATCTTGGTGGGATGATCAAGCTGATGAACCTGCCGCCAAAGCTCTACGGTGTGCTGGGGGCCACCCAGATTGTTTCGGTCTTCGACGTCTTCGACGACGAACGCGAGGCGCTGGCCTCATTCGATGCCGCCACGCCGGTCATCACAGGCTAGGTTTTTATCGCAAAGGAGCAAACGACACCCACCCACCCCTCAACCCAGATTCGCGGAGGAAAGCAGGCGCAGAGAGGCTGCCGGTGCTCCTGCCGCCGCCCCTGAGCGCCGTTTCAACGGATGAGACAATCAGCCGGGAGTCGACTACCGGGGGCCATCGTTTCCCGGCTGGAATCTGGGATAAAGTCGACCTATGGCAGATTTTCCGGATCACTTTTCGGGCGTGGCTTCCAAATATGCCGCCTATCGGCCGGGTTATCCGGCGCCGCTCTTTGACTGGTTGGCCGAGGTCGCTCCGCGCAACAACCTGGTCTGGGATTGCGCGTGCGGCAGCGGCCAGGCCTCGCTGCCACTGGCGTCCCGATTCGATCTGGTGGTCGCGACCGACGCGAGCTCGGCGCAGATCGGGTCGGCCACGCCGATCGGCAATATCCAGTTTGTGGTGGCGCGGGCCGAGCAGGCGCCGCTCGCCGGCGGCGCAGCCGCCCTCGTAACGGTCGCGCAGGCGCTCCACTGGTTTGCGGACCAGGCCTTCTACGCCGAGGTGCGTCGGGTCGTCGGTCCGGGAGGGGTGATCGCGGCCTGGACCTACGGTTTGCCCCAAGTCCGCGCCGGCGACGTCGACCGGGTGCTGCTCCATTTCATCGATCAGGTCCTCGGTCAGTTCTGGCCCGACGAGATTCGCCACGTACTCGACGGCTACACAACCATCGAGTTCCCTTTCGACGAGATTGACGTGCCGCAATTCGAAATCTCCGAGCGCTGGACGCTGGCCCGGTTTCTCGGATTTGTCCGCACCTGGTCGGGGGTCGGGCGGTTCATCGAGATGAACGGCGGCGATCCGGTGGCGCTGCTCCAGGACGAGCTCGAACCACTATGGCGGAGCTCCGACGGCACTCTCGCGATCAGCTGGCGGCTCAAGGCACGCGCGGGAAGGATTCGGTAATCAGTAGTCCAGATAGCCCTCGGCCGTCCTCACTTCGGCATACGGGAGATCAACACGCACCTTGACGTTGTGCCAGCTACCGTCCTTGCGAAGGACGGTCGGGTAGTAGCCGAGCGCGTACTGCTCACGGAGCTCGCGCAGGATCTCGATGAACACCGGCGTGATCTCGTCCACCGATCGCGCCGGAATGATCCTGCCGCCGGTCAGCTCGACAATCTCGCGCAGCGAGGCCTCCTGCCGGCGATAGTCTTCCGGGCCCCGCCAGGCCGACGCCAGGTGAAGACGCTTGGAGTCCTCGAGGCCTTCGTCCGGTTTGAGGAGCCGGATCCAATAGACCATCGCCTGGCTTCGCCGCGCGTAGTCGAGCACGTCCTTGCCGTCGAGCGCACTTTGGCTGTCGATTCCGTCACTGAGCAGGATGACCAGCCGGCGGCCCTGGCGGGTGGCCAGGAGCTTCAGGGCCGCATACAGATTGTCGTTGATGGCGGTCCCGCCCTGACCCGTCGCTCCGATCAGCCCTGCGGTCAAGACTTCCCGGACGCCAGAAAACGGGGTGCTGTTCTGAATCACGTCCGAGAAAACGACGACCTTGCCATGATCGAGTTCCCGCATCCCTTCGATGAAGGCGGTCACCCCGGCACGCGCAGCTTCCAGCTTCGAGCCGTACATGCTGGCGCTGGCATCGATCATGAGGGCGGCCGTGAACGGAACATCTCCGCCCGCAAAGGTCACGAGCTCCTGATTTCTGCCGTCGTCGATGATCGAAAAATCTTCGCGCTCGAGACCGAGAACCCGCTCGCCGTCACGGGTCACCGTCACGTACAGCTGCTGGAGGTCGATCTCGTACTCACTTCCGATCTGCACCGGAACCGTCTGCACCTGGTCCCTCGCCTGACGCCCTTCGACATCCGTCGCGACGACCTCGATGGTGTGCGAGCGATTCTGATTGCCGAGGTCGACCTCCATCCGGAAGGGCGCCATGGTCAACACGCCGATCGGACGGCCGTCGACAAAAAACACCACGTCCCGGATCTTGTCCCGAGACACGACGTCTGCTTCGAGCACCACCTTGGCGATCGCCTCGGATCCGTCGGTGGGTCTCACAAACTTCGTCCAGATCAACTCGCCGTCGTCGGCGCCGGCCGTGACCGGCACCGTCGCGACGGCCACAACCCAAGCCAGCCACCAGAATCTCGGCGAACGCTTCATGGGAGCGCCTCCCGCAAGGCGTCCAGACCCTCGGCCTCGGAGGCGACGAGAGTGGAATGAACACGTTCACCACCGAGATCCGGCCACATCGAGTACCGGTACCGCGGCGAAGTGGTCTGTTGGGCGGCCTTCGCTTCGAGATCCTCGATCACAACCGTCGCATCCCTCGGTCGTTGCGCGGTGTCCAGCGCATGCGCCAGAAGAATCCGGAGGCGTTGGTTGTCCGGGATCTGGGCCGCCCCGTCGCTCAGCACCTCGATCGCCTCGCCTGCCCGCCCCTGCTGGACGAGCATTCGCCCCAGCTCCTGATACGCAAGGGTCCGAACCCAGACGGTCACCGACGGAGCCAAGAGCGCTCGAAAATGCTCCTCGGCGTTCTTTTCCGAACCGGTCCGCCCGAGGTTGACGGCGAGACGCAGCCGGCCCTCGGGATCATCGGGGTGGGTCTCGACCAAGGTTTTCAGTGGAGGCACCGCCTCCTCCGGATGACCGATGCGCTCGTTGAGCGCCCCAATCCCGAGGAGGGCCGGTGCGCTCCCAGGGGCCAGGTTGGCGGCTGATTCCAACAACTGCCGCGCCGTTCGCGGTTGCCCGGATCGCACGAGAAGGCCGGCCAGATCGATCAGCATGCTCTCGCTGAATCCGTCCGGCGGATCCCAGTCTTTGATCCCGGGGGCTATCCTGGCCATTGTCGCGGCCATCTGCCAGGAGTGTGTCGAGAGCCCCGGTTCTCCGCGCGCAAGATACCAACTGAACATGTCGCGATGGAGAAAGGCGACCCCCATGACACTGGCAGGGTGACCCCCGGTCAACGACATCGCCGTCACCCTTTCGAGCGTGATCAGCTGCCGCCAACCACGCGCGGACCCGGAGGCCTCCACCGATCCCTCCAGCTCCGCGAGCGTACGCCGTGCGGCCACCACGTCGCCTGCTGCCCACAGACGCAGTGCGTCGATGTAGGCGGCTCGAATCGCCTCCGCCTGCAGATCGTCCGCACCCGGCATGTCCAACAGGGGCGATGCCGACGGTGGTGGCGCCCCTCGAGGTGCGGCCGGGTCCGTCCACACGAAGGTGGACGGCAGCCCGTGGATCACGACCGGCAGCGATTGCGAGGCTGTTTGACCGGTTTCAGAGTTTGCCAACTGAATCATGAGACGATACTGATCGGCCGGCAGATCGGTGGCGGCCACCGAAGCGTGGTATGAGCTGAGACCGTCCGCTGATGCAATTGAGGGCCCCACCTCGACGTCGAGGTCCAGGACCCGGTTGCCCAGTCGGTCGAACACCTGTGCCGAAACCGCCTGACCCTCGCCGAGCTCGGTGCAAACCAGCACGAACTCGAGCGGCTGATCAGCAGGCCACACCGGCATCGCCGACGGCCACGAGTCGAGGCCCGGGACCTCGCGTTTCAGATCGTCGGGTTGCAGCCCGTGCTGAAGCTCCGACGACCCAGCTCTCGTCCGGTTCGGGAACCAATGGCGGCATCAGACGAGGTTCGGTCGGCTCTCCCGGTCGGAGGTTCATGTCGCGGCGAGCCAGGAAAAACCGGCCCGTCTGGCGGTTGCGGATCAGGATCCGAAACGAGTAGACGTCAGGTGACGCATCAAAAC
The DNA here is from genome assembly GCA_963733915.1 of Candidatus Sulfomarinibacteraceae bacterium. Classification (GTDB taxonomy): domain Bacteria; phylum Acidobacteriota; class Thermoanaerobaculia; order Thermoanaerobaculales; family Sulfomarinibacteraceae; genus Sulfomarinibacter. The sequence goes on along the minus strand of CAVTEP010000008.1, from coordinate 142,527 downwards.
CACCTGCAAACTTGAATCCGGTGAGATCGATCTTTTGCGCCAGCAGCCGGCCATCGAGCAGAAACCCCTCGGCAACGTGGGCCATCAACGATCCCGGAGCTGTCCAACAGGTAACCGTAGACCTCGACCGGTATCGGGAGATCGGTGGAATCGGCCAGAAGCTCGCCACCGTCGACCTCGACAAAGATGTGGATCGAAACCAGACCGTTGTCGGTCCCGCCGGCTCCCCCGGCCCAGACGACTGCACCTGTGACCTCGCCACCACTCTGACCCGACATCAGAAGGGCTGCGCCGCGAGCGTCGACGCTGCCCAACGCCAACGCCTCGATCGGCCCGATCGGCGGCCCCTCGTTTGCGGCTTTCCACCCACGAATCGCTCGGGGTCGGTATTCAGCCGCTCGCGGGTGTCGGCTTCCGCGTCGCTCTGCGATGCCTCATCTGAGCCGTCCGCCCGCTGCGTCGACTGCGCCAGGTGGTGCCAAGCCCAACTCCCCGGAACCCGACGATCTCACCCTCGGCGAATCCGGATCCGTCCAGGCCAGCGCCACGGAGCGGTCATCGACCAATACCGGCATCGATTGCGAGACGGTGTCGTTCCCGCTCTCATCGGTGATGAACACCTCGACCCGATACTCCCCCACCGGCACGCTCGACGGCCCGATCGAAGCGCGGTAGAACGCGAGACCGTTTCCAGCCGTCAGGAGCTCACCGAGCTCGATTTCAATTTCGGATAGCGTTTGGCCCGAGCCATCGAGCAGGCGAGCTGCGATCCGTTGAACGCTGTCTCCTCGGCTCCACCCACCACGATCACCAGCGGTTCGCCCGACCGCCAGATCGGGATGGCGGAAGGCCACGACGTCATGCCCGGCAGACCATCGAGAACCGTCGCTTCCCGCACACCGCCCTCGACAGCCACCGTCCACGTGTCGGAGGTGTCGCCAACGAGCAAGGGCAGCAGGAACGGAGTCTCAGGTTTGGCATCGGGGATGCCGAGCGCGCACCCACCGAGGAAAAAGCGAAAGGACTTCCGGTTGGCGACCAGGATACGAAAGGAGTGAAGGCCGGGCGGAACATCGAGCTCAGCGATGAACCTGAGGCCGCCCTCCCGAATCCGCTGTATCTGAACAGCGGTCGCCGAGAAAAACACTCTGCGCCAGGTGTTCGAACAGGGCGCCCTTTTCGCTTGTCACGTATCCGTAAATATCGATCTCAACCGATGGGTCATCGGTGTCCGCCAGGAGGTCCCCACCCGCCACCTCGACAAAAACCTGGATCGGGACCCGGCCCGTCTCGCCGACCGGTCCGCTGGTGGTCCACGTCATGGCGCCGTCGACCTCGCCGCCGCTCTGGTCCGACAGCAGCAGGGCGGCGGCGCGGGCGCCGACGCCTTTCATCGGTTCGGCCTCTATCGACGCTGCGGGCGGCAGTGAGCCCTGGATCGGTTCGACGGAGGATTCACCTTCCGTTGTCACAGCGACGTCCGGCGTCTGTTGGGGCTCGTGCTGCATCAACGCGATGGCAGTGAACGGAACGGAGACCGAACAGAGCCCCAACACCGCCGCAAGAAGCCGGCTCAGATCCAGCGGGCGGCCCCGCGTCACCCGCTCTGATCCCCGTTATCTGCGCCGACGACGACTTCGATGTACGCGATCGACTCGGTCGAGGATCCGTCGTCGCGCACGCCGATCGCGATCCGGTGCGGACCCTCCCGCAGCACCAAACCGAACACGAACTCGGCCTGCTGTCCGACCGCGGTCAGCAGGTTTACGTTGTCGATTTCAATCGGATACGAACGTCCGTAGACGTCGGACAGCCGTCCCTCGCTGTCACGGACCACCGAAAAGACCGAAACCTGGGCGGTGTGGCGATCCGCGTCCGGCAAGAGGATCAGCCCACCGATCGGAATCCGGATGCTCACCGGCACCAGGTAATTGCCGTCCTCCCGGATCTCCTGCTCACGAGGCTCGAGGGTGATCCCGAGTGGGTTGTCGGCTACCCCGAGGACCGCCGCCGCCAGCGTGCGGTCGGCCGCGCGATCCTGTACTCCGAGATCGCGATAGCTCCGCCGGTAGCGGAGCTCTGCTCCGTCGTGGTTCACCTTGACCGTAATCTTGTGGACCTCATCGGACCCGGGTGCCGGCGGAACATATGCCAAGGAGTAATAGGTGCCGAGATCGACTGCGATCTGCCCGAGCTGCCGGCTGAGATCACCGCTGTCCGACAGCATCTCACCACCCGTCAGGTCAGACATGATGAGCTGTGCCTCCTCCTCGCCCCACTCGTCCTGCTGTCCGAGGTGTCCCGGCCGGTTTCCCGTGTCAAAGGGGCGGAGTTCGGTAGTGAGGCTGAGGTCGCGCCCGGCTGTCAGCGGGCCGAGCGTGTAGAGGGTCACCCGGTGGCTGTTGGCGACGTCGACAAAATCGCGAAGGTCGGGGGTCATGTCGAACTGCATGGCCTCCATGAGCGGATTGACAGTCTGCCCTCGGACGTCATGGAACAGCTGGTCCCACGCTCGGAACAGGCTCTCGCCCGGCCTCACCTCGAGGCTGCCGACCCACAGCACCGCCTTGCGGCCGGGGACGCCGCGCAGCGAGCGGACAAACTCCTCGAAGGCCTCCAGACTGGCTCGATTGCGCAGCTCGCTCTGCCGGGCGTAGGCCTTGATCTGCGGGGCGAAGTTCGACATGGTCTCGGCAAACACCTGCTGGTGGCTGTCGATGCGCGGTTGGGAACGGTTCGCGCCGGCCACCAGCGGCGCCTTGAAAAGAATCCACTCCGGCGGTCTGGTTGTTGTGAAAGCCAGTCAAAGCGGCCTGCATTTCCCGGATCATGGCGTAGCGCGTCGCGCGAGAAGTCTCGTGGCGTCTGGCCCCTGATCCTATCGATGGCCGCGAGCAGCTCTGCGGGCTGATCCGAAAAGTCCGATTCCACATGGAGCGATCCGTCGAAGCGAACCAGGATCGTCTTCATGTTTTCGGGGAGTGGTTGATCGAGGAACTCGACGAGGCGGGAGAGGGCCATCGCGCGACGTTGCAGGTTGACGTTTGTGTCGTCGAAGTACAGCGCCAGATACAGGTCCTGACTGAGAGCCTCCGGTCCGCGCGTGGGAACGCCGGTCTGGGCCTGAGATACTCCTCCTTCTCCTGCGGCGTAGAAATGCGTGATGTCCATCGGTCGGCCGTCCTCGAAGACCTCGAAATCGCCCTGGGTCAAGCCCTCGATCGGTCGTCCCTGACGGTCCGTCACCACGATATCGACGCTCACCAACGGCACGTTGATCGGTTCGAAAAACGTCGCAACCGCGCCGGTGTCCGGTTCCTCTGCGCCGATAGGATTGGTGACGAATCCCACCGAGGAAAGGGCGACCGCAACCAGCGACCATCGCGCGATCGCCAACAGCCGATTGAGCCCGATTTTTCTTCTCATTTGTGACCGCCTGTCCTCCGTACCCGCCGAGGGTAGCACACGAACTCGAGCGCTATCGACCGCCCCCATAGTGGGCTATCTCCGGCGGTTTCCCACGCTCTGCTCTCCTATACGCCGTCTCACCTCAGGAGGTTCTCCGCGCGCCGTATCAACCCTCGCCGGTGCGCTCCATCGACGCCGGGTTCAGCCACGCACCCCTTCTATTCCTTGAACGCCCCAACCAGGGAAAAATCGCGCAACGTCCGGGAGACTGTTCGCCTTGACCGTTATCTTGCGGTTTTCGCCGGTACCCGGCGACGGCGGAGGGTAGGCCAACGAGTAGTAATTACCGAGCTCGGCGGAAACCTGCTCGAGTTGTTGGTCGAGATCGGCGCTGTCTGCCAGCATCCGCCCACCGGTCAGGTCGGACATCATCTGCTGCGCTTCCTCCTCGCCCCAGGCATCCCGGCGCCCGGAGTTTCCCGCGCGACTCGAGGTCCCGGCGGTGCGCATCTCGGACGAAACGCCGGCGCCCCGTCTGGTGGCCACCGGTCCGAGGGTGTAGAAGCTGACCCGGTGGCTGTTGGCATTGTCGATCAGATCGCGCACTTCGGGAGTCATGTCGTAGCGCATGGCCGCCATCAACGGATTATTGCCCTGTCGGCCCATCCCACCAGGGAACAGCTGTTGCCACTCGCGAAACAGGCTCTCGCCCGGCCTCATCTCGAAGCTGCCGACCCAGAGCACGGCCTTGCGGCCGGAGATGCCCCTCAAAGACTGAACGAAACTTCTCGAGCGCCGTCAGTGAGGCCCGGTTTCGCAGCTGGCTCTGTCGGGCATAGGCGTTGATCTGGGGAGCGAAGTTGGACGACATCTCCGCCTGTATTTCGGCCTGGCCGCTGTTTCTCGAAGGATTGACTTGACTGCTGATCGCCTGGCTTCTCCTGAGACCGGTCGCGGCGCTCTCCATTTCGCGAATCAAAGACTGCGCATCGCGAGAGTAGTCGATCGGAGTCTGGCTGCGAATGCTGGCGAGGGCCGCGAGAAGCCGTCCAGGCTGATTCGAAAAGTCCGACTCCACGTGCAATGTGCCGTCGAAGCGGACGAGCGCCGTCTTGACGTTTGCCGGCAACGGCCGGTTGAAAAAGTCGGCGAGGTGGGAGAGTGCGATCGCCCGACGCTGCGGGTTGACGTTCGAATCGTCAAAGTAAAGGGCCAGATAGAGATCCTGGTTGGTCGCCTCCGGACCCCGCGGCCGAGCTACGCCCCCGCTCGACCCGTCATTGCCGCGGTCGGCCACAGAGTCATGTGTTAGCCCGAATTGTTCATGAGGTCTCTACTACGGCCGGCCGTCCTCGAAGACCTCGAAGTCATCCTGAGCAGGGCGCAAATATCGAAAATCAATTCCCTCCATCTTGGAGCAGGCGTCTCAATCCACAGTGTCGAAGGGTGGGTTCAGAGTGTGCGGTCGAGACGGCCGCACCACAATTCCACCTCGATCGTCCCAAAGGATTGCGACGCCCCCGAGGTCGCTACGAAGCAGCGGACTCCGGCAGCGCGTCGCTGACCGTCGGCGGGCCCGTCGTCTTTTCGCGAAGCACCTTTGCACGACACCACCGCGGCTCGTCGAGACCGCGGAACGCGGCCACCTCGGCGCCCCAGAATCCGAGCTCGAACATCGCCCGGACGACCATCACGATCTGCTGCGCCAGGATGAGCATCACCAGGGCAACTGCAGTCGACGGCGTCCACGGCGCCCGCAGACATGAAGTAGCAGAGGTTCAAGACCAACGGCAGCAGCAGAAAGGTCGCAAAGAGCGGGGCGAAGGTCCCGGGGCGTCGCAACACCGCCGCGAGCGCGCGGAAATATCCGCGGGTCATCGAGCGATCGCCGTGGCGGGCGGCGGCGATCCGCGAAAAATCGGCGGCCAGATACTGGGGCGCCCACAACACGAGGAAGACGACGGCGCCGACCAGCAACGCCGGCAAGATCGAGTCGGCCGTCTGCCTTCGCCGCGGCCAGCTTGAATGAACCGCGGACGACGGCCCAGGCCGCCAGACCGGAAATGAATGTTCCCAGCGCGAGGAGGATGGTGGTTCGCGCGAAGGATAGGAAATTGCGCCGCACACCGATCATGAACGGCCGGCTCTCCTCGCGCTCCAGCACCACTTCCACCACGCCGGCCGCAACCACGATGTTGGCCAGCAGGCTCAAGAAAGCCATGACCACGACCCCTGTAGTGAGGATCGGCGCGAGCGCGTAGCCGGGCGACGAGCGGAACTCGGACCAGACGACGAACCAGTCGCCGTCGAGAACCCGGTCGGCGAAGATCGACGGACCGAGGTTCGGCATCAGGTTGGCGGACGCCATCACCGCCAACACCACGGCGGGGATCATGGGCACCAGCCACAGGACGATCACCACGCGCTTGTGGCGGGCGGCGATTTGAAATCCCTCTCGGATATAGCTCAGAAACGTCATGGCATCACCCCACGATCGACGTCAGCGCAAACAGGTTCTGGAGCCAGAACTCGAGGTGCACGAGCATCTTCATGACCGGCGTCCGGTTCGGCTCGAGGCGGCACGAGTTATTGAGCGGGTCGACGTCGAGGACCAACAGGTTGTCTGGGTCGACCTCGACCGACTCGAGCTTCGCCTGGCGGATCTCGACATAGCGCACCCAACGATCACGACCATCCCACTGATGCCGCAACCGCTCGCCGTCCGCGAACACCAGCTCGATGGTTACGGGATGGACGAACTCGCCGGCACGCTCGACCACGACCTCGGTCCGGTAGGTCTCGCTCTCATCATCCTGTTCGTCTCCGGCTTCGATTTCGTCATCCGCGCTCGGCACCCGATCGTCACCATCATGGCGGTCGATTTCTCCGAGGAGCTCCTTCTCGCCGTCCTCCCGCCAGAACCACCCTTGCGGATCCTTGTACCGCCTCGAGGTCGCGGTGCGCACTCGATAGTCGAGCGCGCGGTCGCTGTGAAACGCCTGCTCGAGGAACCAGTCGATGTCCATCCCCGCTTCCTCGCGGATGATCCGTTCAAAATCTTCCGTTGAAGGGTGGCGGAAGCGCCAGGTCTGGAAGAAGCGCCGCATGGCGCGGTTGAAGGTCTCGGCGCCGAGCAGGTTCTCCAGGTGCTCCAGGGTCACCGCCGGCCGGGCGTAGCTGTTGAGGCCGTAGCTGCCGTTCGACCGGTAGCTCCACGACGGCTGCACCACGGCATCGCTGTAGCGTCCGGCGCCGAGCTGGAGACGATCGAGATCGGCCGGTTCGGCGCGGAGACCGAAGAGCTCGATCATGGTGCCGTAATCCTCCTCCATCACCTTCATCTCGTAAAACGAGTTCATCCCCTCGTCGATCCACGCCTCCTCGAACTCGTTGGACGCGATCATGCCCTGGAAGAAGTTGTGACCGAACTCGTGGACGGTCACGCTCTCCGCAATCCGAACCTTGCGGAATCCTGGAACCTCCATCAGTGGGTGGGTGCCGAGGGTGATGAAGGTCGGATACTCCATCCCTCCCGAGCCGAAACCGCCCCGCGGCGGATCGACCATGGTCAGCGTCTCATAGGGGTACGCGCCGAGCCGCAATCCATAGCCCCTGATGGCAGCCTTGGCGGCTTTCATGTAACGATCCGCCTGCGCGCGGTGCGCAGGCTGCAGGAGGAGCCGGATCTCCACCGGCTGCAGACGCAACTCGTCGACCGGCACCCCGAGCGTCGCCGCGATCGCCTCCGCCTGCGCAGCCGGCACGTCGCGGTCGGGGTCGAATCGGTCCTCGACCACGATAAAGCGAGGATCGCCGGTCCACGCGAAGTCGTGGACGCCCGGCTGCACAAAATGCGCGGTGACCGTGTCGCCGTCGACGGACTCGCTCACCAACCGTCCGGTGGCTCCGATCCGCCCCGCGTACTCGGCGGGCAGCTCGAGCCGAACGTCCCAGTCGCCAAAGTCGGCGTAGAACTCGCTGTTGGCGTGGAACTGGTGGGTGTTCCAACCGGGATCGGAGCGACCCCGATCACCGGCGTCTTCGAAAACGCCGATCTTCGGAAACCACTGACCGCCGAGGACGAAGCCGCCGTGCGCGCCGGTGCGGGCGAAGATCTCGGGCATCTGCGCCGCAAACTCGATCTCCAGCTCGACCCACTCGCCGGGGCCGAGCGGCTTGGGAAGCGGGTAACGCGCCACCGTCCGGTCCTCGGGGTTGCCGTCGTCAGGCCTGATGAACTCCTCCACGGTTTTGAGGTCGGGATACCCGTCGAGACGCACCGGGTCCGGTTCACCCGGCACCCCGGTCGTCGGCTGCCGCCGAAACGGATCGGCGCCTTCATCCTCGGCGAGCACGCCGTCGGCCACCAGGTCGGCGCCGTAAGCGAGCCGCATCGACTCGACCTCGATCCAAGCCCAACGACGATTCTTCATCCTGAGCCCGCGCAGCTGTCCTCCCGACTCGGTCATAAAGGTGCTGCGATCGTTGGCGAAGGCGTTGAGGTAGAGGTGGAACTGGAGCTCCTCCACCGGCGCCGAGCTTGTGTTCCGCCAGCGGATTCGTTCGACACCACGCACCTGATGGGTGTCGGCGTCGTAGCCGGCGTTCATGCTCACCTGGTAGACCGGATCCGGCAGCTCGATCTGCGCCCATACCGGGCCGGCCAGCGCGGTCACCGCGAGAAGCACTCCGTTCAAAAGAACACCGCGATCCATCATCTCGAATCCCCCCGGGAGTCCCCGTCTGTCAAACGAAACGGGGCACGCGAAGGTTAGCAGGGATTTCGAGAAACGGCTTCCGCGGACCACCGATTGTTGGACTCGTCCGGAATTGCGTGAGATCGAGGACTGGAAGCTCCGGTCGACCGGTGCAGCGACAGGGACAGCGACAGATCGCAGAGGCAGGGTCAGAGAACATCGACCGCGCCAGCGACCGGGGCGGCCACCCGAGGAGAGGGAGGGTGGGCGGTCCCCTTTTCCCCTTTTCCCCTTTTCCCCTTTTCCCCTTTTCTCCTTTTCTCCTTTTCTCCTTTTCCCTCTGCTTCCCAGGGAGGGTAGGAGAAACGTTTCATCGGATGGTACCGAGGGCTGCGTGGAGGGGTGGGTGGAAAATCCGAAATCCGAAATCCGAAATCCGAAATCGACAGGTTGTCACCACGGCAGGTGCGTACCGTCGTAGTTCCAGAATGTACCGCTGTCCGCCGGCGTCAGACGATCGATGACCGCCCGCATTCCGGCTATCGACTGCGATGGCTCGAGGCTTGCGTTGGGGCCACCCATGTCGGTCTTCACCCAGCCCGGACTCATGACAATCACCGTGAATCCGTCATCCTTCAGATCGGCCGCCAGCGAGCGCGTAAATTATTGAGCGCCGCTTTGCTTTCGCGGTAGCCGAAGAATCTTCCGCTTTCGTTGTTGGCGATGCTGCCGAGGCCGCTGGTGATATTGACGATCACCCTGCCCGTTCCGCGCCGGATTTCGCTCGCTCGGCCTATCGACAGCAATCGAGAATTCTTTCGTCACACTGCAACAGCAACAACTCACCTCCGCTTCCCATTTCCCGCGCGCGCCAGGCAAAAAATTATTCGTTCATCGTGGTCGCTCGGCGATGGTGATCGAGATCTTCGATAGGGAGTCGAATGACTCGCGCGTTGACAAAAAAAATTTGCATTGACAACGATTGATCAGATTATCGCAAACGTGTGCTAATCTTTTGGAGAGATCCTAGGCACATCGTTGAAAATTCGATTGACGGAAATTCCAAAACAAGGAGGAACGAAATGAGTGCAGTGAAAGCAGCAGCGAAGAAAAAGCCGGCGGCGAAGAAGGCCGTCGCCAAGAAGAAGCCGGCCGCCAAGAAGAAACCGGCCGCCAAGAAGAAGCCGGCCGCCAAGAAGAAGCCGGCCGCCAAGAAGGCTGTCGCCAAGAAGAAACCAGCCGCCAAGAAGAAGCCGGCCGCCAAGAAGAAGCCGGCCGCCAAGAAGAAGCCGGCCGCCAAGAAGAAGTAGGGTCCCGAACTATCGAACGGTCGGGTTGTCCGACCGTTCGACTCGAAGATGTCCGATGAGTGGTGCCTGGGTCGTGGATTTCGAGAGCTTCGGTGATTGAAGACCGGAGACGATTCAGATCGTCGTACCGCTGATACGACACCTTCAAAGATATGACCGGTCGGGCGTTGCCCGGCCGGTTTCTTGATATCATGAGAAGATCCTGGCTTGCACGAACGATCACAAAACCGTCAGCGGGCAATGAGCCGCCGCCCGTCCCTTGAAAAAATTGGGCTCGCGACCAACCCCCACTTGCTCAGGCGGTATTGCAGCGAGGTCCGGACCACCCCGAGACCATAAACGATGCTTCGCGCCAGTCCGATAGACGACGCTTCCTCGAAGTAGTTGGCGGGACACGAGACCTCGCCGATGCGAAAACCGAAGTACGCGGCCTGGGCGAGCATCTGGTTGTCAAAGACGAAATCGTCGGAGTTTTCGGCGAGCGGAAGGGTCTCGAGGACCTCACGCGAAAATGCACGGTATCCGGTGTGATACTCGGACAGTTTTTTTGCGAGCAGGATGTTTTGAAATAATGTCAGAAGACGGTTGGCGACGTATTTGTAAAACGGCATTCCGCCCTGCAACCCACCCTCGGAAAGCACACGTGAGCCGAGCACGAGATCGTACTGGCCGATCGCGACCAGCGACGCGAGGGCGACCAGAAGTTTTGGTGAGTACTGGTAGTCGGGGTGGAGCATGATCGCGACCTCCGCTCCCCTTTCGAGCGCAACCCTATAGCAGGTCTTCTGGTTGGCGCCGTAACCCAGATTCGTGTCGTGGACGACCGTGTGGAGACCCAGCTCACGGGAAACCTCTACGGTACGATCGAGGCTCCCGTCGTCGACCAGGATCAGATCATCGACCAGCCCGGGCGGAATTTCATCGATCGTGCGGCGCAAGGTTTGCTCGGCGTTGTAGGCCGGAAGGACGACGGTGATCTTCTTGTCGTGGATCATGATCGATTATTCACCCACCGAAATCATAAACGTCGATCGTTCAATTCGCCAATCACAAGATACTGCGTCTGCGACGGCCCGCACGAAGCCACACCATGAGCAATCCCCGATCAATCGGCCGATTTGAAACCACAGAGGCACGGAGACACAGAGGGTTCACGGAGAATATCATTCGAGTGCCACCCCGCGGCCCTCAGATCGCGAATACCACATCACACAACATCTCGAGGGCCTCGCGACGCGACGTGGTGAGATATGCGGGTTAAAATCGTCGGGTTCATGAAACGACGTCGATCACCACATCGCACTCCCAGGGCAAAGCAGGTCTCGGAGCAGATCCACCAGGCCCCCAACAACCTCACCGCCCTTCCTCGTGCGGCGCGGTTCGCCCTGCTGGCAGTCGCCTTGGTGCTGGTAGCGTTTGCCGACGACCGGCATGTCGGCGCCGTGGCCGACGGCCGGCAGATGATCAGGACCGCGGTCGCCATCGCCGAGACCGGCGAGATCGGACAGGCGCGCGATACCGACTTTTCGATACCGCGTGCGGGCGGTGATTCCGTCTCCCGCTTCGGCATGGGCTTCAGCATTCTCCAGCTGCCAGCGGCCTGGCTCGCACCGAAGATCGAGGCGTTCCGGGGCCCGGCTTCCTCGCAGTTCCTGTTTCTCCTCGTACCGATGGTCGGCGTACTTCTGACCGCCTGGGCCGCCGCTCATTGCGTGCTCCTCCTGGGTGCACCACCGGCCGCCGCGGCGCCGGCGGTGTTGCTGGCGTCGTTGGCGTCGCCGCTCGGCGCCTATGCGGCGATGGAGTTCTCGGAGCCGGTCCAGGCGGCCGCACTCGGGCTCGCGTTCACCGCCGCGCTCGCGAGCGCCGGTCGCCGCGGCCCCATCGGGACCCGCCTCGCGGTGGGCGCCGGCGCCGCAGCGGGTTTTGCGGTGCTCAGCAAATCGAGCCTCGTGGTCGCCGCCCCGTGGACCCTTCTCCCGCTGCTTTGCGGCGGCGACTTCCGGCGGGCGCGACCGAAGATCATCGCCGCGGCGCTGGGCGCCGCGCCGGTTCTCGCGGTGTGGCTTGGCTTCGAGCTGACCCGTTTCGGCCGCCTCTTCGGTGGCTATCCCGACGACCGGTTTACAAACGGCTTCTTCGACGGCCTCTGGCGCCTGATCGCCGGCCCGAACCGCGGTCTCGTGCTGTTCTACCCCGCCGCGGTGCTGGCGGCGGTGTGGGCGTGGCGCGCCCTGCGTGATGGAGAGGAATCGCGCCGTCTGGCGGCGGCGGCCGCGTGGTTGCCGACGGCGGCGATGTTCGCGGTCGCCGCGCCCTACTGGGGCTGGCACGGGATGGAGGGGTGGGGGCCGCGTCTGATCGTGCCGTCGGTCGCGCTGTTGGCGCCGCTGGCCGCCGCCAGGCTCTCGAGATGGCCGCAGCGGGCCGGGTGGGCATTTGTCGGGATTTGTCTGCTGCTCAACATCGCGCCGCTCATCCAGCACCCGACGCCGGTCGCAACCTACCTCATGAACTGCCGCTGGCCCGCGATCCCAGCCGCCAAGCAGGTGGCCGATTTCCCCTTCTATGCTCGCTCGGAGACCGCCGACGGCGCGCCGACCGTGGTTCCCTTCGAGATCCTCGAACGTCAGGCGCGGGCATCGGGGTTTCTCGTCTACCCCTGGTATTTTGCATCTACCCTCTCGACCGGGACCGAGCTCGCCGCCCGCCTCGCGGCACCGCCGTGGGCGGCCGTCCGCCCCGAGATCGTTCCCGAGCCGGCGATGCTCCGGTCGCCGCTGATCGAAAAGCTCGCACCTCGGCCACGGCTGGGATTTCTGGGCCGGTCGCTGTGGGCCGGCGATAACAGCGACTACGTGGCGGTCTACGACGACGCCTTGCGCGACCAGGTGATTCGCGCGCAGCAGCTCCACGGGACCGAGCGCGCCGTCGAGCTCGCTCGAAAGCTGGTCCGCCTGGTGCCGACCGGCGAGTCCGACGCCTTGATGCTCGAGAGCTTCCGCCTCGCCGGATGGCGAACCCAGGCGCAGGAATACCTCCGCTCGCTGCCCCGCTCGCGGCGGGAAAATCCGAAGATCAACGTCGTCCTGGCGCTTTTCGAGCGCGACGCGGGCAACGACGGCGGCGCACGGGCGCTGCTGTCCTCAATTGTCGAGGCCTTCCAGGGGGCACCCGCAGAGCTCGCCCTTCACCAACCGTTGTCGGCCTGGCCCGCCGACCTCCACGCCATGACCACGGTGCCGCGCCGCGACGCCCAGGTTTCTCGGCCCTCTCATCCATAGCCGTGGTGATCATGGGGTCTCATCGAATCACGAAAAACTCGAAATGATGAAGTACGATAGCTGAAGGCCATGAAACTCAAAACCCTGTGCGCAATCACGTTGGGTGCGGTTGTCGCAGCCGGTTTGGTCGGCTACCTGCATAAGGTGCGGACGCCTGAGAGTCCTGACCGGAGGGACCGTGAGCGAGTGTCCGACATTTCACGGACTCAGCGACCTGAAATCCGCAATGTCATTCTGATCAGCATGGATACGACACGCTGGGACGCCATCAGCTCGTACGACGCACCCGAGATAACCTCGCCGAACATCGGCGCTCTCGGTCGCGAGAATGTGGTCTTTGAAAATGCGTTTGCTCCGATGCCGGTCACGTTGCCTTCGCATGCAAGCCTGCTTACCGGAAAGATCCCTCCGGCACACGGGATCTTCGACAACGGTAGGTATTCGCTGGCCGAGAAACACGTCACGCTCGCAGAAGTCCTCAAAGACAACGGTTTCAATACCGCCGCCTTCGTGAGCGCCCTCGTCTTGGACTCGAAGTTCGGTCTCGATCAAGGTTTCGGCACCTACGACGACGATATTGGCGAGTCTGCCTTGATTGGCGAACGGCGCGGTGACGTTACAGTCGCTCGGGCGATCGAATGGCTCGAGCAACACAATCAGGAGAAGAACTTCATTTTTTTGCATCTATTCGATCCTCATGATCCATATGACGCCCCGGAGCCTTTTGCATCGGAGATCAAGAGGCTCTATCACGAATACCCGAATTTCGTTCAGGATTACGTGGCAGAAATCGCCTTCACCGATTTTTGTATCGGAAAGTTCATTCAGAGACTCAAGGATCTCGGTCTGTACGACAACAGCCTCATCTGTGTCACGGCCGATCACGGAGAAAGCCAGTGGGAGCACGGCGAAGACACACATGGGTTCTTCATCTACACATCGACCATGAAAGTTCCCCTGATCTTCAAAGTTCCGGGGGCGAAAACCCCATTGAGAGTCAGCGATACCGTCGGAATCGTTGATATCCATCCGACTATCCTTTCGCTACTCGGCATTCGTTTCGTGGAAAAGATCCAGGGTCGAGATCTGGCTGGATACTTTGAAGGGAAAAACCGTCTCTATCCGGGGAGAGGTCTGTTCAGTATGAGCCTGGAACCGAGAAAATACGGCGGAAATTCGTTGCTGGGGCTGATCGTCGACGATTTCCAGTACATTCAAACGACCCGGCCAGAGCTGTACGACCTCTCGCGAGATGTTTACGAGAGGACGGATCTGATCAGTATCGAATCACAGCGCGCACACGAGATGCGAGAGAAGCTGCAGGAGATTCTCGGTGACGTTCAGACCTCCGATGCGCAACAGCAGAGAATCTCTGTTGACGGCTATACCGTCAGACTCCTCGAGAGCCTCGGCTACGTCATGACAGACAAGACTGATGACGGCCTCGATCTCGACCGGGAGGCGATCGACCCGAAGGATCTGATCGAGTACCACAATAGAACCCTTGACGCGATGTCGCACGTTTTTCCAGAAAACCTGACCCGGGCGTTGACCGCCTGTGAGGACATGATCGAAATGCGCCCGGATTTTTACCTCGGCTATTTGATGATGGGGCGGGTCCTGCTTGCCTCCGGAAGGCAGCAGGAAGCCGTCCCGTTCTTCGAAAAAGCGCAGACGATGGGTCCGCAACAGCCCGGGTGACCGGACAGAACCAACTCGGTAAAGAACCCAAAAAAAGGGGCTGCCGGATGGCAGCCCCTGAAAGCGCCTGACGGCGCAGATTAAAAATCAGAACTCGAACTTGAGGTTCAAGCGGAGCTCGCGCGGCGGCTGGTAGGTGTCGTCGAAGCCGAAGCGTGGATCGAGGGCCGTCGGGCCGAGGCTCGCGAGCAGCGCCGCATAGTCGAAGCCGGACGCGATGTCCTCGTCCGTCACAGGGACGTCCTGCTGGGCGATCGTGTCCCACGACCTGGTCGCGGTGTCCTGGTCCCACAGGTTGAGGACGCTGACCCCGACCGTGAACGCCATGCTTCCCTTGAAGTTGAAGGTGTAGTTCACCGACAGATCGGTCTGGGTGAGCCAGGCGGTTCTCCCGAGATCGCCGCGGCCGTAGGGGTAGAACGGGTTGCCGATCGGAACTTCACCGATCGTCGAGACCGGGGTGCCGCTGCCGATGAACTGGGCGAGACCGATGTTGAAGCCGAAGGGGAAGCTGTAGAGGAACTGGAAGCCGAGCTGGTGGGTGCGGTCGGTCGCCAGGTCGCCGAAGACGTGCTCACCGTCCTCGTCGTAGAACGAACGGATCGAGTCGTAGAGCCGGCTGACGTTGGGAGAACGACGGGCAGAGGTACCCGCCAGGTTCCGCGGGCTGCCGACGGTGTTCTGCTCGTCGGAGTTGGCGAGACCGGAGTAGTTGCCCTCGAGCTTGCTCAGGGTGTAGTAGGCGCGCAACGACCAGTTGTCGGAGAAGCGCTTGTCGAAGGTCAGCTCGAGCGCGTTGTAGTCACGCTTCGGCTTCGGGAAGGACAGACCGTCGTCGTCCGTCACCTTCGGTGAGGCCCTCGCCCGGGTTGCCGATGATGTAGACCTCGCCGATGCCGGGGAACAGGAAGCCGATGTCCTCGATCGCGCGCTTGATCTCCTTGTGGACGACGCGCGCGCCGAGCTGGATGGTCGAGGTCAGCTGGTGGTCGACACCAAGCTGGTACTCGAAGTTCTCCATCGGCTTGATGTCGGGATCGATCAGCGGCACGCCGGCATCCTCCCAAGCAGCGGGGTCGGCCGCGTTGGCGCGACGGTCGACCGGCTCGATAAAGGTGCCCGCCGGGCATACCGGCCGTTCGAAGACGGTGTTGGTGTTGGTGCGGCAGGATGTCGGCGTTGTTGAGACCCGGGTTGGCGGTGTCAAAGGTGTAGAAGTAGTCGACCCACTTGTTGCCGCCGAAGGAGCCGCGCGGCATCTCGTACTTGGTCACGTCGTAGTAGATGCCGGCGCTGCCGTAGACCTTCCACTTGGTGTCGCCGGTGATGTCCCAGGCAAAACCGAGACGCGGGGCGACCTTGTCACCCCAGCTGAAATCGATCGCCGGTTGGGGTCCGGTGGCGCCGTAGTTCGGGACCTCCTCGGCCTCGGCGCGGACGCCGATGTTGAGGGTCAGGTTCGGGACCACGGTCCACGAGTCCTGGAGGAAAATCGCCTGGTTGGTGGTCTTGACGTTACCGAGCGCGGAGATGTTGAGCAGCCGGAAGTAGCCGTAGGGCCCGGTCACGCTCTCGCTCGATGTGGTGGTGTAGGAGCGGTCCCAGTAGTAGAGGATGCGGTCGGCGTTGTAGCCCTGCTGGACGTCGTTGGTAGATCTCCTCGTTCTGGTAGCCGAACTTGAGCGAGTGGTCGCCGGCGCCCTTGAAGTACCAGGTGCCGTCGACGCCGCAGGCGGTCCGCTCGTAGGTGTCGAAGGCGCGGACGCCGGTCTGGAGGTTGTCGCTGAGCCAGCCCGCACCCTGCTGGAAGGCGGGCGGGATCTCGGGGTGCCGGTCGACAAAGCCCGCGACGCTCCCGGTCGAGTAGTTGTGGATGAGGTCGAAGAACGGGATGCCGGTGTCCTCGATGTTGACGTGATAGAAGCCGCCGCGGGCGCTGGCCACAAACGCGTCGCTGATGATCCAGTCGAGGCTGCCCGAGTAGGTCTCACGCTCGCCCTTCGAGCCGAGCGGCGCGTAGTTGCTCTCGTCCGGCAGGTCGGCCAGACCGTCCGGGTTGGGGAGCAGGCCGTCTGGTCGTGTAAGGGGAGATGACGCCGCCGACTTTGAGCAGCAGCTTGGAGCTGATGTTGGCCGTCAGGTTGAGGGTCGCGTAGTCGACCTGGAAGTCCGAGGTGTACGTCTGGGCGGGATAGCTCTGCCAAGCGACGTAGCGATCCGTGGTGCGGAGGCCCGGCTGGTAGGAGGCGAAGAACCACAGATGGTCGCGCAGGATCGGGCCGCCGAGCGAGAAGCCCGGGTCCCAACGAGTCTCGTCGTCCTTCTGGTAGGTCCTGAGCTCGGCGCTGGTCCGGATCAGTGAGCGAGTACTCGAGCTCGGGCCGCGCGCGCCGTTCCAGTCGATGTTCTCGTAGTCGACGAAGACCGAGCCGTGCCAATCGTTGCTGCCCGAGCGGGTGACGGCGTTGATCACGCCGCCCATCGCGCCGCCGTACTCGGCCGCATAGCCGGCCGACTTGACCTGTACCTCTTCCATGAACTCGGCGCGCATCGGGAACTTGGAGTATCCGATCCTGCGGGTCGGTGGTGTCGATGCCGTCGATGATGAACTTGTTCTCGAGACCGGAGGCGCCGTCGATCATGATGCCGCCGCCCTGGTTGTTGAGCTGGGCGCCGGACGCAAAGGTCACGACGTCGGTGTAGTCGCGGCCGCGCGGCAGGTAGTCGATCTCCCACTCGCGGATGCTGGTCGCGGTCTGGCTCTCGGTGAAGTCGATCGACACCGTGTCGGAGTAGACCGTGATCTCCTCCGAGAAGCTCTGCTGCATCGTGAAGTCGACCGTGATCGCCTTACCGAGGGTGACCCGGACGTCTTCCGTCTTGGCCTGGATGTAGCCCGTAAAGC
Organism: Candidatus Sulfomarinibacteraceae bacterium; assembly: GCA_963733915.1. GTDB lineage: Bacteria > Acidobacteriota > Thermoanaerobaculia > Thermoanaerobaculales > Sulfomarinibacteraceae > Sulfomarinibacter. The sequence continues at coordinate 125,222 of CAVTEP010000008.1, read as the reverse complement.
TGGACACCACGGTGTAGGAACCCGGGGTCACCCTCGGGAAACGGAACGCGCCGGCGGAGTCCGACGTCGTCGCGATCTTGCCCACCGGGCCGGTGGCCTCGATGATCGCACCCGCGATCGGGGTCCCGTTCGGGTCAGCAACGCTGCCCTCGATACTACCCGTCGTCTCCTGCGCCACGACCGCCGGGGCGGTCAAGAATCAGCATGGCGGCAAGAATCGACAGGCCTGAGATTTTCAACACTGTTCTCATCTAGAACCTCCTTCAATCCTCCTCCAAATAATCGTGTCGCACCACCGTCCAACCATTGTTTCCCCAGTGCCTGGCCGGCGCGTGCGACGCCTCAAGGACTCCTGTATGTTCGTCCAGACCTCCTTTCGATTTTCAAAGGGTGACGCACGTCGATGGATCAACGTCGTCCGAAAGCTCCGCGGCCCTGGCCGCGGTGAATTCAGCGCTCATCGCGCGGTATCCTACAGCAAACTGCAGCTTTGCGGGCATTTCTATCATTCGATCATGTCGTACTCAAGAACCATGCCAACTAGCACCCGAATTCGGGCATCGGGTTCAGATCGTCGTAAGTTGTGTTTCCTGAACAGTTTTTGAGTCACTCAACTATGCAAAGCTGGCCGAGGACTCCCCGGCAGAGGGTGTCGTTATCCGGAATTCCGGATCGCCGTCTGAAAACCCGTACGCGTGATCGTCACGGCACGGCCACCTCGAGCACCGCGCACGAGCTCTGCCGGGTGGTGAGGTCCATCACCCCCACCGCGAGCGTGTGGTGCTCCTCCCTGACCAGGACCGGGATCGCGATCCGGTAGCGCTGCGCTCCGGCGGGGTCGAACTGCGCGGCCGCAACCCGGACCACGTGCTCCCTGCGCTCGAGCACCGACTCGTGGCCGTGGGCGTCGCGCGCGCCGAGGACCAGCTGCACCCGGCCGACGTACTCGTCGGCCTCCAAGGCCAGCGCCAGGCGATCGAGGGGGATCGACACGCCGACCGGAATCTCCCAGCGTCGATCCGGCGCCGGCGTCGGTTCGCCGGCATCGAGCCGCAGCTCCATCGGGTTGCTTTCGACGCCTCGCAGCAGGGAGTTCGCGACCAGCTCCCGCACCCGCGTATCGGGCGATTTCTCGACCGCCCACCTCCGATACCTGAGGTCGTAGTCGGGGAAGCCCGGCAGGTCCACCCGGATCCGGTACACCCTGTCGCCGGGGCTGGAGGAGATGGTGTAGCCGAGCGAGTAGTAGCTGAAGAGATCGTCCCGGATCAGATCGAGCCCTTTGGCGACGTCGTTGGTGTTGAGCACGGCGAGACCGCCGGTGGCGTCCGCCATATAGCTCAGCGAGTCCTGGAGGTCATTCATGTCGGCCGCCGAAGCCCTGGATTCGGGCGCGATAACGGTCCTCGGCGCCAAAGCCGTCGAGTGGATTCAGCCCGCTGGCGTCGATCGTGTAGAAGCTGACCCCCTCGACGTTGGCGGCGGCGGTCAGCGAGTGAAACTGGTCCTGAAAGCTCCTCTGCGGGACCCGCATGAAGATCGAGTTGTCCCTGAAGCACGGCCGCGAACTCGTAGATCATCCCCAGACCGGGATTGAGGGGAAGGCCGCTCGACACGTACACCATCGACCTGCGCCCGTCGAGACCGGCGAGCAGCCGCAATGCCTCGCGAATCCTGATGCAGGGTGTTCTGCAGGATATCGGACTCCTCCTCCACGTAAGCGAGGATCTGCGCCTGGATCTGGATCCGGTTGATCTGCTGCTCGGGCTGATTGAAAAACTCGAGCACATCCGACCGGGCGTCCGAGGATGATTCCTCCATCCAGTCGAAGATCATCTGGCGATCGCGGTCGCGGACGAGCCGACCACCGCTCTCGTCCGCCACGGTCTCGAAGGCCGCCAGGACGGCCTGGACCTGATCGGTGAACGGCTGCCGCACCTCGAGCGAGGGTTTGGAGCTGACGACCATCATCTGCACCGGCGGCGCCAGGTTCTGGTCGACAAACTCCTGCACCCGCTTGAGCACCCGGTTCCGGTAGAGGGGTTGGAGATTTACGTTGTCGATGAAGAACAACGATGTAGACCGGCCGCATGTCCGGCGCGCGCGGGACGGCCGATTCCGACGGCGTCGAGGAAGCCTCCTCAGTCGGGGGCACGCTCTCGATCGCCTCGGAGCTGAAGGCCGTGAAGTTCGAGATCGGCATCGTGATGCCGTCTTGTGATATCTGGAAATCGTCAGCCGTCAGGCCCCGGACCGGTCGCCCCTTGCGGTCGCGGACGTAGACGTCGACGTTGACGACCGTCACCTCGACCTTGTCGCCGAACAACAACTGCGCCGGCCTGCGGCTGGGTCGACTGGTCGTCACCCACCGCGGCCGTCGATGCGGCCAGCACGAACGCCAGCACGAGCAGAGCGAATTTTCTTGTCATTGATCCTCGCGGTCTTGTACGGTCAAACCGGAGCGGCTGTTTCATCTATTCCGATGGTCTCCATTCTACCGCCTCTTCTCGCGGTCGGCGGCAGTTGATGCCAGAATGGTTCATGCCCAACCTGAGCCCCGACGACCAACGAAGCCTCGGCCTCGGCGGCGCGACCCTGGTCGGCGTCGGCGCGATCGTCGGCGGCGGCGTGCTCGCCCTCGCCGGGGTCGCCTTTGCGACCACCGGTCCGGGCGCCATCGTCGCCTTCGCCCTCAACGGCGCCATCGCCGTCCTCACGGCGCTGTCGTTTTCCGAGCTCGCCTCCCGCTTTCCTCAGTCCGGTGGGACCTACGCCTACGCCCGCAAGGTGCTGACGGTCGAGGCGGCGTTCGCCGTCGGCTGGGTCGTGTGGTTCGCCTCGGTCGTGGCGGCGGTTCTCTACGCCCTCGGTTTTGCGGTCTTTCTGGTGCCGGTCCTCGAGCAGATGATCCTCGCCGCCGGCGGCACGCCGCCGACGTGGCTCGGTGCCCGCTTCGCCGTACTGCTCTACGCGCTGGCGGCGGTCGCCTTCTATACCTGGGGCCTCATGCGGTCGGCGGCCGGCGGCGGCCAGTGGGCCACCGTCGGCAAGGTGATCGTCTTTCTGGTCCTGATCGCGGGCGGGTTCTGGGTCTTGCTGGTCCACCCGCCCGGGGTCGAGGAGCTGAGCTGCCCGATTCCGGCCCTTCCTCCAGCATGGCGGCCAGGGGCTGGTACAGGCGATGGGATACACCTTTATCGCCCTCCAGGGTTTCGATCTCATCGCGGCGGTCGGCGGAGAGGTCAAGAATCCCGAGCGCAACATCCCGCGCGCCATGCTGCTGTCGCTCGGCGCCGCCCTCACGATCTACCTGCCCTTGCTGTTTCTGATCGTCGCCGTGGGATCGCCCAACCAGCCGATCGCCGCTGCCGCCGGCGAGAACCCCGAGATCCTGATCGCGGTCGCGTCGCGCAACTTCCTCGGTCCGACCGGCTACTGGCTGGTGATCGTGGCCGGGGTGCTGTCGATGTTGTCGGCCCTCCAGGCCAATCTGCTGGCGGCTTCGCGTTTTGCCAGGACGATGGCCTCCGACCGCACCCTGCCCCGCCGCTTCGACCGCCTCGCCCCGGGCAGCGGCACGCCGATCCCGGCCATCCAGCTGACGGCGGCCACGGTGGCCTTCGTGCTGGTGGCGGTTCCCAACGTCGCCGCGGCCGGCGCCATGGCGAGCCTCATCTTTCTGGCGAGCTTCGCCCTCACCCACGGCATCGCCTATCTCGTCCGAATGCGGGCCGAGGACAGCAGCCCCTTTCTGACCCCGGCGTTTCCGCTGGTTCCACTGGTCGGCGGCGTCTCCTGCCTGGCCCTGGCGCTGTTCCAGTCGGTGGCGGTGCCCTCGGCCGGGGCGCTGGCCGCGATGTGGCTCAGCCTCGGAGCGGTGCTCTACATGACCCAGCTGGCGCCGCGGGCGAGATCGGTGGACGCCTCCGCGGAGGCCCGCGATCCCCAGCTCCTCCGGCTGCGCGGCCGCAGTCCTCTCGTGCTGGTGCCGATCGCAAACCCCGCGAGCGCCGCGACCCTGGTGACGATGGCCGACGCGCTCGCACCGCACTCGGTGGCCCGGGTCCTGCTCCTGTCGGTGGTTCGCCCACCGGAGAAGAAGACTTCTGACGAGCTGCCGCCGCAGCTCGTGGACGCGCAGTCGATCCTCGGCGGGGCGCTGTCGACCGCGCTCGAGGCCGAGCTCCGGCCGGAGGCGCTGATCACACTGAGCGACAACCCCTGGGGCGAGATCACCCGGGTGGCCGAGCGCTACCGCTGTGACAGCCTGTTGCTGGGCGTCGGTTACCTCGGTCCCTCACTCATGACCGGGCCGCTCGAGGAACTGATGAGCCGGGTCGAGGGCGATGTGGTGATCCTGCGGGCCCCCAGCAACTGGGACCTCGACCAGGTGCGCAGGGTCCTCGTGCCGGCCGGCGGCCGTCGGGACCAGAGCCCGATCCGCGCCCGCCTGATCGGCAATCTATGTCGCGGCGGCGTACGCGACGTCACCTACCTTCGGGTCCTGCCCACGACGACCGACTCGACCGCCGAGCGCCGCGCCAGAAGGGAGCTTCGCAAGCTGGCGCGGGACGAAGCCCCCGGCGTCAGCACCGCGGTTGTCACGCTGCGAGACGACGTGGTTGCCGAGGTCGTCAGGAGAGCGGCCGACAGCGATCTCCTGATTCTCGGTCTCCAGCGTCTCGGCCGGCGGCGCAAGGTCTTCGGCGAACGGGTGCTCGAGATCGCTCAGAGCACGACCTGCCCGTTGCTGATGATCAGCCGCCGGAGCTGAGCAGCGAAACTCACCGGTGAGGGAGAGGGTGGCCGTGACTGTGTCTCAGAATCTGGTTCACCGGTCGAGGGATACAGTTATATATGTGGGTCCGTCCAGGATGGCCTGATATCGAGGTTTGGACCTTCCGGTCGGCAGGCGCAGCGACCGGGACAGAGGCAGCCCGCAGGTGCAGCGCCAGCGGACAGCGGCCGGGGCAGTTCTCCGCGCCGGTCCGTCCGGATGTTGTCACTGTGGACTGCCCCTGACGCGGATTCCAGCCGCTGACGCTGCCCCTGACCACCGTTTCAACGGATGGGACCAACGGCCTCGGGGACGGGTGGGTGGAGAATCCGAAATCCGAAATCCGAAATCCGAAATTGATGCGTTGACACCTCACGGAATTCCGGAAGAGCCGAAAGCCTCAGTCGCCCTTCTGATAGGTCCCCATCAGGACCGCCTCCGCGAGAACGTGCCCCCTCATCGCCCGCTCGACATCGGCCTTGGTGGCGCGGCCGAGGTCACCGAGCTCGGTGTCGAGCGCGTAGAGCTTGTGGAAGTAGCGGTGGCGGCCGATCGGCGGGCAGGGGCCACCGTAACCGGTGCGCTTCCAGTCGTTGAGACCCTCGCGGGTGCCGGGTGTTAGCGCCGCCGAGGCGACGCCCTCCGGCAGGCCATCGGTCGCGATCGGGATGTCGTACAGCACCCAGTGGACCCAGGTCATGCGCGGATTTTTCGGGTCCGGCGCATCCGGGTCGTCGACGATCAACACCAGCGATTGGGTATCGTCCGGGACACCCGACCAGGTCAACGGCGGTGACACATCGTCCCCTTCGCAGGTGCAGTGCCGCGGGATCTTTCCGTCGTTGTCGAAGGCCGACGACTGAATCGTGAAATCCACTGTTCCCTCCTCCGCAGACGGGCCCGCCTCCCCCGTCAGGACGGCCGTCAGCACAGCGGCCGCCACCACTCCGAGCCGCATCCGAAGGCCTCGTTGCATCGTTTCTGCTCCACCGTCGTTTCACGCGATGCTAACACGTCTTTCGGCACCAAATTTTGAAATCCCATCTCACTCTTGTTACCATGGTCGCGCTCGACAAACGGCGAACGATGGAGCTCTCAACCGGCGACTGTCTCGGACGCTACGAGATCATCGCCCCCCTCGGTGCGGGCGGTATGGGTGAGGTCTACCGGGCCAGACACCTCAAGCTCGAACGCGAGGTCGCGATCAAGGTCCTCCCCGGGGATTTCGAGGCCGATCCCGAGCGGTTGCGGCGCTTCGAGCGCGAGGCGCGCGCCGCTTCGGCCCTCAACCACCCCAACATCGTCACCATCCACGACATCGACGAGCACGAGGGCCGGCACTACATCGCGATGGAGCTGATCGAGGGACGGACCCTGCGTGAGATCCTCGGGGCGGGTGAGCTCGGTCTGCCAGGGTTCGTATCTCTGGCCAGGCAAATCGCCGACGGACTCACCAAAGCGCACGAGCACGGCATCGTTCACCGCGACCTCAAGCCCGAAAACATCATGGTCACCGACGACGGGCGGGTGAAGATCCTCGACTTCGGCCTCGCCAAGCTGGCACCCGCGGGCGCGGATCTCGGGTCCGAGTCGCCGACCTTGAGCCAACAGACCCAGCGGGGGTCTCTCCTCGGCACCATCCCCTATCTGTCTCCGGAGCAGGCATCCGGGGGCGGCGGCGATCAGCTTTCAGACCAGTTCTCATTCGGGGTCGTGCTCTACGAGATGCTCTGCGGCCGGCGGCCGTTTCTCGGGACGTCGTCCGCCATCGTCCTCAGCGCCATCCTCCGCGACACGCCACCGGCGCCGCGTTCCCTCCGGCCGGCCACGCCGAATGACCTCGAGGCGGTGATCAACAGATGCCTCGAGAAAGACCCGCAACGGCGTTTTGCATCGACCTCGGAGCTCGGCGACGCGCTTCGGAGCTGCGATGAGCAGTTTCACGGTGATGCAACACGCGCCGGGTTGAGGCTCGGTTGGAGATCGGTCGCGGCCACAGTTGTGGTCCTCGGAGTCGTCGCAACCATCGCCACTGTGTATTTGCTGCGCAGCTCGCGGGTGCGCTGGGCGCGCGACGAAGCGTTACCCGAGATCACCCGGCTGACCGAGGCGGGCGAGCTCTACGAGGCTTTTCGCCTCGCGCTCGAGGCGAGCCGGTATCTTCCCGACGACCCCGAGCTGCAAACGATGCTCGACCGGATCACGCTTCCCGTATCGGTGGTCACGTCACCCGCGGGCGCCGATCTTTCCGTGAAGGGGTACGCTGACTCCGGAGGCGCCATGGGAGCGGCTTCGGCGCGACTCCGCTCGAGGCCGTCCGCATCCCCTACGCTCTGATGCGTTGGAAGATTTCCAAGGAAGGATTCGAAGACTTCGAAGGCGCTCCCTTCGGCATCAGACCGTTCAGTGCGTTGCTGCTGGCTTTCCCCTCGACCCCGCCGGGCTCGCGGCCGCTCGGGGATGGTGTGGGTGCCGGGCGGTCCCGTCCGGCTGCCCGAATTTGCCGAGGTGACGTTGGAGGCCTACTGGATCGACCGCTTCGAGGTGTCGAACCGCCAGTTCAAGGCCTTTGTCGACGCCGGAGGCTACAGGGATCCGGAGTACTGGCCCCGGTCGATTCGCGACGAGGAGAGCCGTGAGCTGGAGTGGGACGAGGCCATGGCGCTGTTTCGCGACACCACTGGCCGCCCGGGCCCCGCCACCTGGGAGCTCGGTTCCGTACGCCGGGGGCCGCGAGGACTATCCCGTCGGCGGCGTCAGCTGGTACGAGGCGGCGGCCTACTGCTCGTGGGCCGGCAAAACGCTACCGACGATCTTCCACTGGTTCGGGGCCACCTCCCAGGACCAGCTCTCCGACATCCTCGAGCTCAGCAACTTCGGAGCCGCCGGTCCGGCGCCGGTCGGGAGCCACCCCGGTCTCGGTGACTACGGCACCTATGACATGGCGGGAAACGTCAAGGAGTGGTGCTGGAACGAGAGTGAGGGCTGGCGGTACCTGCTCGGAGGTGCGTGGGGGGAACCGACCTACCAGTTCAGAAACCTCGACGCGCGGCAGCCCTTCGAGCGGCTTCCGACCCACGGGATCCGATGTGTGAGGCTCGACGGCCCGGTCCCCAAGGCCGCGCTCGACCCGGTGACGCCCGCACTCGACTTTGGCAGAGGCACACCCGCGTCAGACGAGGTCGTCGAAGCCTACCGCCGCCTCTACGCCTACGACCGGACCCCGCTCGACGCCGTCCTCGATGCTGTCGACGACTCGTCGCTCTACTGGCGCAAGGAGACGGTGTCATTTGCCGCGGCCTACGACGACGAACGGGTCACCGCACTCCTCTTTCTGCCGCGTAATGCGGCGCCGCCCTACCAGACCGTGGTCTGGTTCCCCGGCAGCGATGTCTTTCTCTCGCGCTCGGCTGACAGCCTGGCGTCGTCCTATCTCTTCGACTTCATCCCGCGCAGCGGGCGGGCCCTCGTCTACCCCGTCTATCAGGGGATGTACGAACGGTTTGCACCCGGCATGCTGGCGCCGAACGCGCGGCGGGACCTGACCATCATGTGGTCGAAGGACCTGAGCCGGACGATCGATTTCCTCGAAACACGGACGGACATCGACGACACCAGGCTCGCCTACTACGGATTCAGCCTCGGCGCCGGTTACGGCCCGGTGTTCGATGCGGTCGACGGGCGGTTTCGGGCATCGATCCTCCTCGGGGGCGGCCATCCAAACCAAGAGGCACCGCCCGAAATCGATGCTGTGAACTTCGCCCCGCGCTCAACCGTCCCGACTCTGATGATCAACGGCAGGGACGACTTCCTGTGCCCGGTGGAGACCGGCCAGCGGCCGTTTTTCGAGCTGCTCGGCGCACCGCCCGAAAACAAGCGCCACGCCCTGCTCGACGGCGGGCACCTGCCACCCGACCGGCGCGCCATCATCCGTGAGGTCCTCGACTGGCTCGACCGCTACCTCGGGCCGGTGGCCACTTCGATCCCCAACCCGACGACCGACTGAGGCTGCTATCATGACGGCCATGCACCCACTTGAAAAAACGATCCGCGAGGCGGAGCGATTCATCCTTATCGGCGACTCGTCCGAGGATCGCTTCCCGGTCTATTACCTGAAAGACAAGCCGACGGCCTGCGCGGCCCACACTCTGATGGTGAAGGCCTCGGGTTCCTATCGCCGCCCGCCCCAGACCGACTCCGATGCCAAACGACGCGAGCTCTGGTAGCCGGTCAAGATCGTCCTTGATCTCCTCGGCCACTTCGCCGAGCACGGGACGCTGCAAACCCTGACAAAGGAGTGATCTCCATGAGAAGCATGATTCTTCTGACCATGTTCTTGGTTGCCTGCGGGCCCGAGACCCATCATCAGGCGACGCCGGGGGCAGCCCTTCCGGAAGGCACGGTGATCGATCTCAGCCACGCGTACGACGAGGACACGGTCTACTGGCCGACCGCCGCCGGCTTCGAGCTGACGGTGGATTTCGAGGGCATGACCGACAAGGGATACTTCTACACCGCCAACACCTTTTGCAGCGCCGAACACGGCGGCACCCACATCGACGCGCCGATCCACTTCGCGGAGGGTCGCGACACGGTCGACGAGATCCCGCTCGAGCGGCTCATGGGCCCGGCAATCCTCGTCGACGTCACGGATCGTTGTGAGGACGACTCCGACTATCTCGTCAGCACGGCCGACTTCGAGCGCTGGGAGGCAACGAACGGCCTGGTCCCCGACGGGGCCATCGTGCTGCTGCGCACGGGTTTCGGAAAATACTGGCCGGACCGGGTGCGCTACATGGGCACCGATGAGCGCGGCCCCGAGGCGGTCGCCAAGCTCCACTTCCCCGGTCTCGACCCGGAGGCGGCCCGTTGGCTGGTCGCCGAGCGTTCGATCAACGCGATCGGTCTCGACACCCCGAGCATCGATTTCGGGCAGTCGACTCTCTTCGAGTCGCACCGGGTGCTCTTTGCGGCCGAGATCCCGGCCTTCGAGAACCTGGCCAACCTCGATCGATTGCCCGCCACCGGCATTGTTGTTCATCGCGCTGCCGATGAAGATCGCCGGCGGCAGCGGTGGTCCGCTGCGAGCGATTGCGATCGTACCCGGGGAGGCTCAGTCCATCGACAGCCCGTAGTACCTGTAGACGTTGGCGCAGGCGAGGCAGTGGCGGGCGTGGCGACGCCAACGGCGGACGTAACGCGAACGCGGAGGGACGAGGGCCAGCACTTCGGGGCTGACGTGGGCGCCGGTCTCGGGGATCTCGGGGACGCGCCGGTGCCGCACCGTGAAATCCGGCTCGGCCATCCGTGCCATGATCTCATCAAGCGCCCGTCGGCCGCCCGATTTTGAGTTCCCCTCGGTCATCGTGTGGTTGATCCCTCGGCACCGAGTGTACCTCGAATTGCAAGCAGCGTGATGACGGGGGTCACCGACGCCCACCGGCAGGGGCGCTCGTTATCACTCCAATTCGACGAGTTGCCAGGATTATCCTGAGCATCGCCTTCACGCCCACCGGCATTTTTCACCGCGCACTTGCTTCGCCGAGCCGGGCCTGCTAGAGTTTCGATACTGAATCTCAATGACAGAATCGCAGGCCGGTTGAGCGGCAACCGGCCGCACATCAAGAACGCGGAGGCGCGCACGGCGCTCCAAACCCAAGGAGGATCGAGGATGAAACGCTGGATCTCGCTCGCAGTTGTCGGCATCATTGCAATCGCGCCGTTCGCGGCCGCCCAGGACGCCCCGGGACCGATGACCTGGGTCGCCCTGGACAAGACCAAACCGGGCAAAGGCATGGAACTCATCGCCATGACGGTCAAGGATGACGGGCCGATGTATGACGAGCTGCTGGCAAACGGCACGCTCCTCTCGTGGGGCATCGCCATCCCCATCAACCACCGCCCGGGTGACGACATGAACCACATGCTGTGGGCGACCATGTCCGACTGGAGCAAGGTGGGTGGGCTGCAGGCGGGCTTCATGAAGCTCTTCGCGTCCCGCACCCCCGAGCAGTCGGCGGCGATGCAGGCGGCCTACCAGGAGACGGTGTACGAGGGCTCACACCACGACTGGATCATCCGGCAAGAGGTCTACCAACAGGGCGCGGGCGATCAGAGGCCGAACTATTTCCACATCGGGTATTACAAGGCGAAACCGGGGATGGAGGACAAGCTGACGGCCCAGTACAAGTCCGCCATTCAACCGGTCTACGAGAAGCTGCTCGCTGAAGGCACGATCACGAGCTTTGGCCTTTCGACCCAGGAGCTCCACGGCGACGCCGACTGGACCCACATCGGCTGGTACACCATGTCGGACCTCGGCGCCATCGACGCCGCTCACGCGGCGATGATGGCAGGGGTCACCGAGGCGCAGATGGCCGAGTTCCTGCCGATGATGGAGCCGGAAGCCCACTCGGACCAGGTCCTGCTGATCGTCCACATCGGTGGCGCCGGCGCCGAGCAGTAGGCGCCGTTCCCGAAAGATCGAAGGGGCGCGATTCGTCGCGCCTCTCTTTTTTCTCTCTCAGGCGCTGCAGCCCGACGAGGAACGACTCGAACAGCCTCTCGTAGATCGTCCGCATCGGCTTCGGCGTATTATTCTGACCCAAAGGAGCAGCGATGGATCGCCTCACTCTCATCATTGCCAACCGCAACTACTCGTCGTGGTCGCTCCGGGCCTGGCTCGCGCTTCAGGCAACGGGCGCCGACTACGACGAGGTCGTCATCCCGCTCGGGCGAGACGAAACCCGGACCGAGATCGAGCGCTACGAAATCTGAACTGGTCTGCATTTTCGAGAGGGTCTCGACCTCGGAGCGATCGCGACCGCCGTCCTTGGCCTTATAGAGCGCGCGGTCGGCCGTCGCGAGAAGCATCGTCAGCTCGACCTCGTGCGGAGACGTGGCGATGGCAGCGCCAAGACTGATCGTCACTGCGACCTCGCGGCCGTCGACCTCCACCGGCCGCGCCGAGCACGCCAGCCTTGCCCTCTCCATCACCTCGAACCGCGATCCGCTCGTCCGCCGGATAGAGAATGATCAGGAACTCCTCGCCGCCGATCCGTCCGAGGACGTCGGCCGATCGCAAAGTGGCGGCGACGCGGCGCGTGACCTCGCGGAGCACCTCGTCCCCCGCCAGATGTCCGATCCGGTCGTTGATGGGTTTGAAGTGATCGATGTCGATCATGATTGCGGCAAGCGGTTTCCCGTCCCGCCCGGCCCGTGCGATTTCGCGTTTCAGAAGATCGAGGATCGAGCGCCGGTTCCAGAGCTCGGTGAGACTGTCCCGGGTCGCCTCCCGCTCCAGGGCATCCTTGGCCTCCTGGAGCTGCGCAGTCAGCTGCAACAGGTTTTCGTACAACCGGCTTTTTTCGAGGATGACCGCGAGCTGGCCCGCGATCTGCAGGAAAAGCTCCTGATGGGTCTCGGTATAGGTGTTCTTCGACATGCTCGAGAAGAAAAGCAGTCCGAACGGCTCTCCCTTTGCCATCAGCGGGCAGGTCAGGCTCGAGCGCATCCCCTCCGCCACGATCTTCCTGGTGGAGTCCGACTGCGGGTTGGACTCGAGGTAGGCTTCGAGATCGTTGAGGATCCTCGGTTTCCCGGTACGGATGATTTCAGCAAGGCTGCTGTTTGCAAGACCTGCCGAGTACCCGAGTGGCAGCTTGATCTCGGTTGCTCTCGATCGGGCCCAGTGTGCACGCACCACCGCCCGCCCCTCTTCGAGGAGCGCGAGCCCGATCCGGTCGTAGGGAATCAACGAGAAGAAGTTCTCGTACACGTGATCGAGCACATCCTCGATCATCAGCCCTTCGTTGATCTTCTGGGTGACTTTCGCGAGCATGTTGGAACGCTCGGCCTGCGTCTTGAGGGTGTGGGCCAACGCCCTCAGCGCCCTGCCCAGACCGGCTACCTCGTCCGGCGCACCAATCGGAATACTGACGTCGAACTGCCCCAGCCCCAAGGCCTCCGCCGCCTTGCGGTAGCGGCTCACCCTGGCGTCATTCACCACGTCGTTCACCGAGCCTCCCTCAAAGCACCACACTCGAGGTCGGTGCCCATCAAGATGGTAACTCAGTTCGACGACTAACCCGCTTATCTCACCGGGTTTCGTCGCGAGGGCGGCGAAGCGCAAGTATACCGGTGGGTTTGGCGTGAATCGGGCGACGCAGTCGTAGTTGCGCTACGTCGAGGAGCACGATTTGCGACAAGCACGGCGGGACGCCGCGATTCGCCGTCCGCAGCAGACACCCGGTGAGATAAGCGGGCTAAGGTCTCGAATGGAACTCCCGACGGCCTTCGACCTCTCACTGTGGCGAACGGGCGGAACGAAAGGAGTCAATGATGTACAACCGACACGATGAATCGTCCAGAGGAGCCCGCCTGGCGGCTCTCTTCGCAATCGTCACGACCTTGGCAGCCCTGACGCCCTCGAAACCGGCGGAAGCCGTCGAAACCGAGGTCTGCCGGATCGAGGTCCTGGTCGACGGCCGGCCGCTGACCGAGTACCGGGCGCGGGGCACCACCTACATCGAGGCTCTCGAGGAACGCGAGTACGCCATCCGCCTGACCAATTACCTGGACCGCAGGATCGCCGTCGCCCTCGCGGTGGACGGCCTCAACTCGATCGACGCCAAGACGACCCCGGCAACAACGGCCAGCAAGTGGGTCCTCGGGCCGCGCGAGACCGTCACCATCAGCGGCTGGCAGGTGAGCACCACCGACGCGCGCCGGTTCTTCTTCACCACCGAGGATCGCTCGTACGGAGCCTGGCTGGGTCGCACCACCAACCTCGGCGTCATCGAGGCGGTGGTCTACCGGGAAAAGCCACCAATTCTCGTGTCCGACAGCCCGCCGGCTGCGCCGTCCGGCGGCGTCCCGGGACCGGCCGAGAGCGCCGGGCCCTCGGCCGAGGCGCGTTCCCAGGCGGCCGGCAAGGCGGCAGCTGACGACCTCGCGGCCACCGGTATCGGCCGGCGGGTCGATCATCGGGTGCAGCGCGTGCAGCTCGAACTCGAGGATCGGCCGGCCACCCGGCTTCGCCTGCGGTACGAGTACCGACCCCAGCTCGTCCACCTCGGAGTGCTGCCGAGCCCCGAGGAGGAGCGCGCCCTCGTCCGTCGCGAGCGCGCGAGCGGCTTCGGTGACTTCGAATTCGCGCCGGACCCGTTTGCCCGGGGCCGCTGAGGGAAAACCGGTCAGACCTCGGCGCTGGCGCCGGTCGGAAACGGCCGTAGGCTGTCGCCCATCACGCCGGCGAGAACCGCGAAGGCCTTGGCCCCCGTACAGTGGCCCGAGTAGACGGTCCCCTGGACCTTTTCGACGATCTTCCAGCCGATCTCCCGGACCTCGGTCTGGCTCGCCGCCATCGAGTTGTAGAAGGGCAGACCGATGAGGTGGAAGCCGCCAAAGACCGCCTTGATCGGGACTCGCGGAAACTGCGCGGTCGCCGCGTCGATGAGGTTGAGAATGCCGCTATGCGAGCAACCGGAAAACACGGTCATCCCGTCGTCCTCGTGAACCACCATCATCATCTCGTGGTCGAACGGGTCGCGTTCGACCGCGCCGTCGACAACTGCAAACAGACGACGATTTCCATTCGGGCGCGGGTGGGCCGAACCGATGTCGGTCAGCAGGTAGACCCCCGGTGCGACCAGGCGCATACCTTCGACGAAGTCGATCCGCTGTGAAAACCGCTCGAGGACCGAGCGGTCGAGACCGATCGGCCGGTCGATCAGGCCCAGGGCCTTGAACCGGCGATCGGTGACCGGCGCGCGACGGAGAAACACGGTCGCATGGTCGTTGTTCTCGAGAAAGTGCTCGAGACCGCCGCCGTGGTCGAAGTGCTGATGGGAGACCACCGCCACGTCAACGTCGGCGATATCCAGCTCGAGCGCGGCAGCGTTGCCGGCGAATACCGCGGTGGCGCCCATGTCGAAGAGGATCTTCGTCTCGCCGACCTCGGCCAGCATCGACATGCCGAACTCCGGATGCAGATCGTCGCGGCCTTCGAGACCGCTGTTTTCGACCAGCGATGTCACGCGCATGCAAATACCCCCGTCAACTTCGTGTCCACGGCCCACAGTGTAGCGTGAGATAAGCGGGTTAGCCCGCCTATCTCACCGTTTTAGAGAGCGAGTTCGAGAAAACGGGGCAGGATCGTGGCCGCATCCGGGCTTGGCAGAGATTCCCGGGTCTCCGCCGGCGTCCCGTCGCCGTACTGTTTGACATAGGCCAGACAGCGATCGAGATTGGTTGCGTCGTCGAGCTCGGGGTGGAACTGGGTTGCCCAGATGGGCGCTCCCGGCACCCGCAACGCCTGATGAGGGCAGCGGGCGCTGGACGCGAGGTTTGGCACGCCCGCAGGCAGCTCGGTGGCGCGGTCGAGATGGCCCATCTGGGCTATGAAGGTCCGGGGAAGTCCCCCGAACAGCGGGTCGATTCGGCCATCACTGGTGAGCTCGACCTCGAAGGAACCCACCTCGCTGCCGGCTGGGTCGGTTTCGACGCACCCCCCGAGCGCGTCCACCAGGAGCTGGTATCCAAAGCACGATCCAAAGGTCGGGAAGCCACGGCGAACCACCCACCGCAGGGTCTCCGCAATCTCCGCGAAAAACGGCGCGTCGGGCTGGGCAACCGAAAAATCGCCGGCGCCGCCGATCAGAAGCGCGTCGTGGGCGACGATCTCGTCACGGCTCGGCACGCCGTCGAGCAGGTTGTGGAAGTGGAGCTCGTCGGCGTCACGGCCGGTCGCCGCGATAAAACACCGGCGCTCGTGCTCGAGCATCGGGTCGGATGCGAGACGGGATTGCAACACCAGCAACTGCATGGGCGTGACGGGTTCCGCGTCATCATAGCCGATCCATGCGATCTTGTTCAATCGAGCGATCAATGGCTCTTCTCAGCTGTTCAGCCGCGGGAGAGATCGCGCGCCAGCTCCTCGACCCCCTGCACCGTCAGCGGGTACATCGGAAAGATCCGGCGGATCAGCTTGACCGACGGCGCATCCCAGCTGCTCCGGTCCATCGGGTTGAGCCACGCGCAGTGGCTGAAGTGATCGCGCACGCGGGCCAGGTACTCGGCCCCGGGTCGCTCGTTGCGTTCGGTCCAGTCGACCGCCCCGTAGCGATCGGTGATTTCACCCGGATACATGTAGGCGTCGCCAACCAGGACGAGACGGGTCTCCCGGTCCCAGCGGCGGAAGAAATCGGCGAGAGGGATCTTGTCGTCAAATCGCGCGTTGCCATAGACCCGCTCGTAGATGCAGTTGTGGAAGTAGACGTGGTCAAAACGCTTGAAGTGACGCACCTGGTGGGCGGCGGAAAAGAGCGTGTCCACGAGGCCCCGGAACGGCCACATCGATCCGCCGATGTCCATCGCGAGAAGGAGGCCGAGCCGGTTTTCCCGCGGCGGCGCGAAGACCAGCTCGAGCTCGCCGCCCGAGCGGGCGATGCGATCGATGCTGCGGTCGAGGTCGAGCTCATCGGCGGGCCCCGTCCGCTCCAGCGCCCGCAGCTTCTTGAGGGCGACCGTCAGCTGGCGGGTGTCGAGCACGCGGTCCTTGCGGTGCTCCTGGTAGCGGCGCTCGGCCGCCACCTGGACCGCGGTGCCGGCGCCGTGTTCGCCGCCGACGCGGATCCCACCCGGATGGGCGCCGGAGTGGCCGAAGGCCGAGGTCCCGCCGGTGCCGACCCAGTAGTTGCCGCCGTCGTGACGCTCGGTCTGCTCCCGGAACCGCCGCTCGAGCTCGGTGCGTAGGGCGGCGACGTCGACCGCCTCCAGAGCCCGCAGCCACTCGGGGGCGATCGCGTAGGGCGGGACGGGGCCCGCCAACCACTCCCACACCGCCCGCTCGATGGCGGCCACTTCGCTTTCGACGCCCTTGAAGTGGGCCGCAAAACAGAGGTCAAAGTCGTCGAGCTCGGCTTCGTCCTTGACCATGATGCCGCGGGCGAGCGAGTAGAAGCCCATCAGAGACGACCCGTGCAGCCCTCGCGCCAGCCCCTCGATAAGAGTCAGCCACTGCTGCGGGGTGACCTTGAGCCCGTGGCCGCGGAGGCGATAGAAAAAGGAGAGAAAAATTCCGGCGTGGTCGGCCGCGGCGGCGGTCTGCTCAGCCATCCTCGACCGGCCACCGCCCGCCGGATCCCGCGACCGCCCTGGCGACTGCCTCGGCATCCTCCTCCTTTTTGATCAGGGCGCCGAGGAAGGGGATTTCTTTTGCGAGCTGTCCGGGCTGGACTCCGGCCGCCATCAAGGCCCCGACCCAATCGACCAGCTCCGATGTCGACGGGCGCTTGCGCAACCCCTTCACGCCCCGCAACCAATAAAACCTGGCCATGCTCTGCTCGAGCAGCTTGGCGCCGATCTCGGGGTGGTGGACGCGCACGATGCGCGTCATCAGATCCTGATCTGGAAACTCGATAAAGTGAAATATGCAACGCCTCAAAAACGGATCGGGCAGCTCCTTCTCGGCGTTCGAGGTGATGACGACCACTGGACGGTGCTTCGCCCGGTGGCTGTCGCCGGTCTCGATGATCTCGAACTCCATGACGTCGAGCTCGTGCAGGAGGTCGTTTGGAAACTCGAGGTCCGCCTTGTCGATCTCGTCGATCAGGAGCACCACCTGGGCGTCGCTGGTGAGGGCGCGACCGAGCGGTCCGAGCTGGATGTACTGCCGGATGTCGGACACGTCGTGGTCGCCGAAGCGGCTGTCCTGGAGGCGCTTCACGGTGTCGTAGACGTAGAGCCCATCGGCCGCCTTGGAGGTCGATTTGACGTACCAGGTGACGAGCTCGAGCCCGAGATCCTGGGCAATCGCGGTCGCGAGCAGGGTCTTGCCGGTGCCGGGCTCGCCGCGGATGAGGAGCGGCCGTTCGATCGCCGCCGCCACGTTGACCGCATGGCACAGCTCCGGCGAGGTGATGTAGGTATCCGTTCCCGAAAAGCGGCTGAAGTCCTGGACCACGATCCCTCAATCCTTTATTCCGAGTTCCGTCCGCGTTCCACCCGATGCTTCGAGTCGATTGTACGGCACCCTTGCCCGCAAATCTCACCACCGCCTGCAGATCGCACAGGCGTTGATCCCTCCGACACCCATATTGATCTTGCCGGCGACATCGCCTTCGGTGGGGTGGGCCTCGTCCTGCACGAGTCGGTGGTAATAGGGTCGGATCTGATCGTGGACCTCGGCACCCTCCAGATTGACCGGGAGCAGCGCTCCCTTGGAAAAACCGAGATGCTGCGCCGTCAGCTCCCAGCCGCCGCAGACCGACATGCCGTGCCCGAAGGTGCCCTTGCGCGCCGTGATCGCCATCGATCCCGGAAGCATCGCCAGGGTGTTCTGCAGCTCGGTCCAGTCGCCCGGCGTGGCGGTCGCGTGCATGTCCCAGGTCGCGACGTCCTCCGGATTGATCCCCGCGTCCGCCAGAGCCTGGCGAATGGCGAGCCGCGGCCCCTCTTCAGAGGGGGTGATGATGTGGTCGGCGTCCGAGGAAACCCCAACGCTCAGGACCTCGAGTCCGAGCGGCTCGAAACCCTTTTCCATCAGGTACTCGGCGTCGCCCACGATCCAGATGCAGGCGCCTCCCGCGACGTGGGTGCCCCGCATCCCCGTAAAGGGCTTGGACACCCGGCCGTCGTGCGACAGGACCCTGGCGCCGAAGAACGCCCCCACCGACAGCGCGTGCGGCTCCGGATCGGTCATTCCGATCACGCAGATCCTGGCCTGACCGGAGCGAATGGCGTCGATCGCCAATTTGAGGGAGACGCTGAACCCCGCACACGCGGCAATCGGAGCAATCGCCGGACCCGTGATGCGGCCAAGCATCGAGATCTGGGCTGCAGAAATGTTCGGGATATTCCACAGGAGCTTCGGATCGACCGCATTCCACGGTTCGGTCGGACATCCGTACTCGGCATTGAGCTTTCGCCGAGAGCGAGATCTTGCGGCGAATGAGGGACCCCTTGCCATTCTCGATGTCGCCGGTGATGTCCTCGCCCTCAACCTCCTTCGACCTCTCCAGATACCGCTTCAACCCATCCGACCGCGATACCCAGAAGGCATTCCATCGTTCACTGATTTCGCCGATGCCTTCATCCTTCGGGTCAAAATCGCCTGGATCATCCGGCGCGCCCAGCTCGGCGCGAATCCGCACACGGCCGGCCGGCGGAGCTTTTCGGTAGGCTTGTAGTTCCTTGTGATGCTCGTCCTGACACCAGAAACGGTTCCACCTCTTCTGGGCGCGGTAGTAGCGAAGGACCAGTTCATACTGGAGCGGAAAATCACCGAGACCGGTGCCCACGTAGACGTGCACCTGAGAGCCCAGTTCATGGAGCAGATCTGTTATCCCCGGGTTTTTCTCGAGGGCCTGAATAAACGCACCGACGGCGTACTTGACCGTATTGCCCATCTTCGATTCGAGCTGCGAAAAACGACGTGGTTCGAAACGGTCGTCAATCCACGGTTTATAGAATTCAAAGTCGAAGTCCGGACGCCCGACGAGAAAGTTGCTCGGCCCGAAACCGTCGAAGGGTTCGAGCCAACTCGTCGCCCGGCCGAGATTCCTTTCGAAGGCAGCGACGTTGGGTGACTTGGGAGCGACGATCCCCCACCCGAAAATCCCGATTCGTTTTCTTGTCATGAGCGCACCCTCACTTTAGCCTCGCGGCGACGAAGGGTAGCAGGCATTCGAGGTCTCGGAAAGGCGCACCGCGGTACGCCTTGACTTGTGGCGCGCCCGCCCCCAATCTGATGTCTCGGAGGCAACATGGCTGCAGACGAACAAAAGGTCATCTTTTCGATGGTCGGGGTCAGCCGGACCCACGGCCAGAAGACCGTGCTGCGCGACATTTCGCTCGGCTTCTTCTATGGCGCCAAGATCGGCGTTCTCGGCCTCAACGGCGCCGGCAAGAGCACATTGCTGAAGATCATGGCCGGCATCGACGAGCCCTCGAACGGTGAGGTCGTGCGCGCGCCGGGTTATACGGTCGGACTCCTCGAGCAGGAACCCGGCCTCGAAGCCGGCAAGACCGTGCGCGAGATCGTCGAGGAGGGCGCGGCGGAGGCCACGGCGCTGCTCGCCGAGTTCGACGCCCTCGCGGAACGCTTTTCCGAACCGATGGATGACGACGAGATGCAGAAGGTCCTCGACCGCCAGGGTGTGGTGCAGGACAGGATCGAAGCGATGGGCGCGTGGGAGCTCGACTCCCGCCTCGAGCTCGCCATGGATGCCCTCCGATGTCCGCCCGGCGACACCCTGGTCGACATACTTTCGGGGGGCGAACGCCGCCGGGTCGCGCTCTGCCGGCTGCTCATCAGTCAGCCCGACATCCTGCTTCTCGACGAGCCCACGAACCATCTCGACGATCTGTCGGTGGCCTGGCTCGAACGCCACCTCAAGGACTATCCGGGCACCGTCATCGCCGTCACCCACGACCGCTACTTCCTCGACAACGTGGCCGGCTGGATCCTCGAGCTCGACCGCGGCCACGGCATTCCCTGGAAGGGCAACTACTCGTCGTGGCTCGAGCAGAAGGAGGCGCGGCTGCGGCAGGAGGAACGCAGCGAAGGCCGCCGGCAGAAAACCCTCGAACGCGAGCTGGAGTGGATCCGGATGGCGCCCCGCGCCCGCCACGCCAAGGGCAAGGCACGGGTCAACGCCTACCAGGAGCTGCTGTCGCAGGAGCCCGAGATGATGGTGCGCGACCTCGAGATCTGGATCCCGCCCGGACCGCGGCTCGGCGATGTCGTTATCGAGACCGAAAATCTCACGAAAGGCTTTGACGATCGCCTGTTGTTCGACAACCTCAGCTTCTCGGTTCCCCCCGGCGCCATCGTCGGTGTCATCGGCGGCAACGGCGTCGGCAAGACCACCCTCTTCGAGTTGATCACCGGTAAACAGGCGCCCGATGGCGGCAGCCTGCGGCTTGGCGAGACCGTAAAGCTCGGTTACGTCGATCAGAGCCGCTCCTCCCTCGACCCCGAGCGAACCGTGTGGGAGGTGATCTCCGAGGGCTCGGAGTCGGTGTGGCTGGGCCGCGCCGAGGTCAACTCGCGCGCCTACGTCGGGCGCTTCAACTTCGCAGGCTCCGACCAGCAGAAACCGGTCAAGCTGCTGTCCGGCGGCGAGCGCAACCGCGTCCACCTGGCGCGCATGCTCAAGGAGAGCAACAACGTGCTGCTCCTCGACGAGCCCACCAACGACCTCGACGTCAACACCCTGCGGGCGCTCGAGGAGGCGATCGTCGCCTTCGCGGGTTGCGTCCTCGTGATCTCCCACGACCGCTGGTTTCTGGACCGCGTGGCGACCCACATGCTGGCCTTCGAGGGCGACTCGCACGTCGAGTGGTTCCCGGGTCCCTACTCCGACTACATCGCCGACCGTCGCAAACGGCTGGGTGACGCCGCCGACCGGCCGCACCGCGTCACCTACCGGCCGCTGACGCGATGACGGGCTGGCCTCGCCAGCCCGTCATCGCGTCATCCTGAGCGAGCGGAGGCCGAAGGCCGAAGCGAGTCGAAGGATCTCTTGAATCCTCTGGAGAATGCCAAATCCGGAATTCTCAGTTCTCAATTCTCAATTCTCAATTCCCATCCGCCCTCCCGGAGCGACGAGGGGGTGGGCGGGAATTCAAAATTGAGAACTGAGAATTGAGAATTGTCTCGCCGCGGTGTTATCGTTTCGCCTATGAGCCCGACAGCCAGCCGTGTCGCGCGGGTCGAGCTGTTTCACGTCGCGATCCCGCTCCCGGCCACCTTCCGACCGGCCTGGATCCCCGGCATGCCGGCGAACGAGAACCGGTTCACGCTGGTGCGGATCACCACCGACGACGGCGTCGTCGGCCACAGCGCGGGCCCCGCCATCGGCCGTG
The DNA here is from genome assembly GCA_963733915.1 of Candidatus Sulfomarinibacteraceae bacterium. Lineage (GTDB taxonomy): Bacteria > Acidobacteriota > Thermoanaerobaculia > Thermoanaerobaculales > Sulfomarinibacteraceae > Sulfomarinibacter. The sequence goes on along the minus strand of CAVTEP010000008.1, from coordinate 103,576 downwards.
AGCGCGCCGGTCTCGGCGATCTCCTCGGACCCTATCTCCTCGGTGAGGACGCCACCGACATCGGCCTCGTCCAACAGCGACTGCGCGAAATTTCCTATCTCGGCTGGCGCAACTGGTGGATCGAGCCGGCGTTCTGGGACATCAAGGGCAAGCTCGAAGCCAAGCCCGTGAGCGAGCTGCTCGGCGGCACGCCCCGGACGGTGCGGCTGTACGCATCCACCGGAGAGGTCAAGGCGCCGGGCGACCGCATTGCGGAGGTCGAGGCTCGCATAGCCGATGGCTTCAAGACCGTCAAGCTGCGGGTCCACGATCACGACGAGGCGGTCGACATCCGCCAGGTCGTCGAGACCGCCAAGGCGGTCGGCGATCGGGTGAAGATCGCGGTCGACGCCAACCAGGGGTGGCGGGTCACCATCATCGCCGACGCGCCCACCTGGGACCTCGCGCGCGCCCGTCGCTTCGCCGACGCTTGCGCCGATGTCGGCGTCGTCTGGATCGAGGAGCCGCTGGCGATGGACGCCTACGACGACCTCAGCGCGCTCAGCTCGTACAGCCGTGTGCCCATCGCCGGTGGCGAGCTCCACAGCTCGGGCTTGCCCGAGCTCAGGATGATGATCGAAGGCAGGTGCTACGACATTCTTCAGCCCGACGCCATCTTCAGCGGCGGCATCGCCCAGACGATGGCGGTCATCAGGCTGTGCCGCGAGCACGGCCTCGCCTACTCGCCCCACACCTGGACCAACGGCATCGGTTTTGCCGTCAACCTTCAGCTCTTCGCCGCCAGCGGTTTCGCCGACGAGCGCGAGCTCGAGTACCCGTTGGCGCCACCCGGCTGGACGGTCGAGGCGCGCGACGGCATCCTCGAAGAACCGTTCGAACACCATCGTGGCACGCTCGAAACCCCGACCGCGCCCGGCCTCGGCTTTGCGATCGACCGCCGGGCCCTCGCCCGCTACGGCAAGCGCTTCTTCGTCATGGACCGCAAGCGGCTGATCTGGTTCTCGCTCCGGCACCGCGGGCTGAAAGCGTCAAAGGAGATCGACCGCAACCGCCGCGCCCGGCTCGGATACGCGGAGAACGGGGGCTTGCGTCCACGCCGAAAATGACCGATCATCTCAATCAGAGCGCGCGACCCGCGGAGGACGAGCATGCCGGTCTACGTTTTTCGGTGCGAGAAGTGTCATCACCGGTTCGAGAAAACCATGACGGTCGCGCAACGTGAAAAGGCGAACCAGCCTGCCCGAAGTGCAAGGGGCGCAAGGTGGTGCCGGTCTTAAGCGGCTTCTTCGCCAAAACCAAGCGCAAGAGCTGACCGTACACGGGCTGTAACGAATCCGGTCCTCGCCGCTACTCTCATTGAGGCGTATGGACCGATGATGACCTTCGAGCAGCTTTACGAGACACACTTCCCGGACGTGTTTCGGTTCTCCATGTGGCTGACCCGAAACCGGACCGAGGCCGAGGACGTGGCATCGGAGACCTTCATCAGGGCCTGGGCGCGTCGCGACCGGTTGCGTACCGAAACCTTGAAGGGCTACCTCTTCGCAATCGCCCGCAACATCTTCCTCAAGCACCGACATCAGTCCAACAAACACGAAGAGCTGCCCGAGGAGCTGACGGACCGGGCGCCCGATCCGCAGCGAACGGCCGCCGCGCGGTCGGAGCTCGACCGGGTCACGGGCGCCCTGTATCGAATCCCGACAGCCGATCGATTGGCGTTGGTCCTGCGAACGGAGCACTTGCTTTCCTACGACGAAATCGCGAGGGTCCTCGATATATCCGCCGGCGCGGCCCGGGTCAAGGTGCACCGTGCCCGTCGTCGACTTCTCGCGGCAACCATGACCGAAAACGGAGGTGAATGATGGCCGTGACACGCGACGTGATTCTGGATCTCCTGCCCCTCTATCTCTCAGACGAGGCGAGCCCCGATTCCCAGGCACTGGTCAAGGAGCATCTCGACCGCGATCCGGAGCTCGCCCGGATGGCCACGCAGTGGAAGAATCGGATACCCGAACCGCCGCCGGCGCCCGTCAATCCCAACGCCCAGGTGACGGCCTACCAGGAGGCCAAACGGCAGATCGCGAACAGAGTCATTACCCTCGCAACCGTCATCGCGATCGGAACGCTGGCGGTCGGCGGCGCCGCGTTGGCGGGGGCGATGCTCCTGTTTTTTCGCTAGGGCTCATGGCAGCGGGCCACGTAGAGGTCGAGTACCCCGGCCCAACCCGATTCGTAGGCGTTGCGGGTCTCTTCGGCCTTGTCGCCCAGGATCTCCCAACCGCGGTGTTCGAGCTCCACCCGGGCGCCAGAATCGAGTGCCAGGAATCGCAGCTCCACCTCCTGGGCGGTGGCGGCGTCCCGGCCCGGGTGCCAGGAGAAGACCAATCGGGCGGGCGGCTCCCACACCGTCACCGTCCCCCACGGGTGGACCGAGCCGTCACCGTGAGTCTCGTAGATCCTGCCGCCCTCGCGGCCCTCGAAATAACAGGCCACGGCATCGGCCTGGCCGATCGAGTGGGTCGCCAGCGGCCACCAGCTGTCGATCTCCGCGGTGAAGATTCGGAAGGCCTCGGTCACGCTGCAACCGACGTCGATCGAGCGTCGCACCGCTTCGATGGTTTTCTCAGCTGTCATGTGATCCTCCATTCATCTTTCTGGTCGCGGTCTCGAAAGCCGTCAGCACGTCTCCCCAGAATCCTTCCAGGTAGGCTCGCAGAGGCTCCAGTCCGTTCGGGTCGATCTCGTAGTAATGGCGGGTTCCCCGCCGCTGCTCCCGCACCAGCCCCGCCGACTTCAACACTCTGAGGTGCTGCGACACCGCCGGCCGGCTCACCGGAAGGTCTGCCGCCAGCTCGCCGACCGCCAGCGGGCCGCGCCGCAGACGCTCGAAAATCCGACGACGGGTATTGTCGGCTAACGCCCCGAGCACCATTCCGTAAGTCTCCACTTACGGTTAATATATGCGGAGACTCGACCCCTGTCCAGTTGCGGGGATAGAATCGAGTGAACGATCTCGGCATCTCCGAGACCGGATCGGAGCGCCTATTGACGATTACCGCCGACATTGAAGACCTGGCGGTGGCCGATTTCATGATGGTGCTGTCGCAGCACCGTCGGACCGGTCAGCTGACCTTCGAAAAGAGCGGCGAGCGACTCAAGCTCGCGTTCCGAGATGGCGACATCATCTACGCTGCCTCGACCGGGGTGCGCGAGACGGTCGGTTCGATGCTGGTTCGGCGCGGATTGATCAGCGAGGGCCAACTCGAAGCCGCCCTCAAGCTTCAAAAGCGGCAGGAGGGCGTCGCCCTGCTCGGGCAGATTCTGGTCGAAATGGGCGCGGTGAGCACGGAAGACCTGAACGGAGTTGTATACCTCCAGTTTCAGAACGTCATCCGGGACGCTTTGACCTGGAAAGCCGGCGTCGGGACCTTTACGGCTATGGACATCCCGGACCTCGGCGAAGTCCGGGTCGATCCGCGGGAAGTGATCCTCGAGACCGGCTTCCGCACCGAACGGCTCCTCCTCGAAGGCGCGGTCAAGCACGACACGGCGAACCGCGACGCCGGTCAGAAGGACTATTTTGCGGCGGTTCGCACCCTGCTCGACAACTTGAGCGAGGAATCGCTGGTCGTCACGTCCGAGATGGCGGCAGCCATCCTCGATAACGCGAAGAAGCTCGTGCGGCGCGGGATCCTGTTTTTGGTCCACAACGACACCCTCGGAGTGGTCGGCGGATTCGACCCGGACGACCGCGCGGCGTCACTCGCGATGGCCGGGCGGCTGGTCAATCGGGTCGTCGGCGAGGACTCCGTCATCGAGTGGGTTATCGGCGAGGGGCGCAGCTATCGCGGCCGGCTCAAGGACGGCGATGGAAACCTTCCCCTGAGAGATCTGCTCGGCAAAACGAGCCCGGGAGAGGTGATCGTCGTCCCCGTCATCGTCGACGGCAAGGTGGCCGCCGTGTTCTTTGGCGACCAGGGGGCCGAGTCGGGCTCGATCGGCCAGATAGGCGACCTCGACCGCGTCGTGGCCCGGGTCGCCCGCGAAATGGAGCGGATGCGACGCAGCGGCGGCGCGTGATCTACGCCACATCACGCTCGCTCGATACCGCGCTAAGGTGACGCTTGGAGGAATCCTTCATGGAGCGCACCCCACCGATCGCCCGGCTGTTTGCGATCACGATTGTTTCGCTGTCTGTGGTGTCGGTCGCGGTGTCCGGAGGCGCCCAATCGGAAATCGGATCCGAGCTGCGGCCGCAGATCGTCGTCGCCGATACCGTCTCCGGCTGCCCCTCGGTGGCGGGCGCTTTCGTCGCCCTCCTGGACCCCGCGCGAGGCATGTTGCTGCTGTCGGCGGCCCCTTTTCCAGGCGGGCACGTCGTCGGCGACGCACGGTCGGCGGAGATGACGGTTTCGACTCCGGGCGCAGCCGGCTGGACTCTCGACCGCGTCGGGTCGAGCCATGGGCAGGTGCCGCTGTGGGGCGCCCGTTATCCCTTTCTGGCAGCCAACGGCCGCGGTTGTATCGGGTTTGACAAACAGCGGTGGTCATCGGAGGGCGACCTCGTCACCTACCTGCGCTGGCTGGTGGAGGAGATCTACCTGCAGCTTCCAATCGAGGAGCGCCAGCGCCGACCCGACTTCCGCCTTTCCGATAGGCAGGTGTCGATCCAAGTTGACCGCCCGGGTTACGGCCCGTTCCATCTCACAGGAAAAGAGGGCGCCACTCTCGCCTGCCGGTACTCCGACGCCGCGCGCATCTATCTCTTGATGCCCTTCGTCCTCGATGAAGCAACCGGCCGGGTGGCCGTCAAGATCTCCTACACCGACGGCGAGTACTTCGACACCTCGGAGAAGACATCCCTCGGTTGGGTGGTGGCATCGACTGACGATCCCGGGTCCCTCTCCGAGCCGCCGCTCACCGTCACGGTTGAGGAAGTCTTCCCAAGCGAAAACTGATATCGCCAAATATGAACGCCTCGTGTGCGCGGCTCGCAGGGTATGAGATCGTTGTGCCGGGGTCCACATGGCGGAAATATTTGAAACAACAACCTTGAGCGGTATCGAGCTCAAAAACCGCCTCGTTCGGTCCGCGACCTGGGAAGGCCTCGCGGACGCCGACGGCGCGGTGACCCCGGCCCTGGTCGAGATCCACGAGAAGCTGGCTGAGGGCGGCGTCGGCCTCATCATCTCCAGCTACATGTACATCCAACAGGTCGGCAAGCAGAGCCCTGGCCAGATCGGCGTCGACTCGGACGACCTCGTCCCGGGCCTGGCAAAGCTGGCGCGAGCGGTGCACGACCGGGGCGGTAAGCTGGTGGGACAGATCGTCCATTGCGGCGGCCAGGCTGACCGGAGACTGAACGGTGGGCTCGAACCCGTCGCTCCGAGCAAGCTCGAGAGCCCGGGTTATGCTTTCCCACCGCGCGCGCTGACCATCGATGAGATCCGCGCGCTGATTTCCGATTTTTCGGCCGCGGCTCGCAGGTTGCAGAATGCCGGCTTCGACGGCGTCCAGCTACACGGCGCCCACGGCTATCTGCTGGCGCAGTTCCTTTCTCCCCAGCGCAATCAAAGATCCGACGAGTTCGGCGGCAAGCTCGAGAACCGGGCGCGTTTCTGTCTCGAGGTGTATCGCGCCGTACGTTCGGAGGTAGGTCCGGGCTTTCCAGTCATGATCAAACTCAACGGCAGCGACTTTGTCGACGGTGCCACCACCGAAGAGGACTCGTGCTACCTGGCAACCGCATTGGCCCGGGAGGGCATCGACGCCGTCGAGGTCTCCGGCGGCACCCCAGGATCCGCCAAGCTCGGCGCAGCCCGTCCGGACATCAAGGGACCCGGGGACGAGGCCTACTTCCTGCCCCAGGCCGAGGCGATCCGAAAGGCCGCACCTGGTGTCCCCATAATGCTCGTGGGCGGGATGCGTTCAATGGAGGTCATGGAGCGGATCCTCGCCGATGGGTCCGCCGACTATTTCTCGATGTCGCGCCCTCTGATCCGCGAACCCGGCCTGCCGGCACGCTGGCAGAGCGGCGACCGTCGCCGCGCGGCCTGCATCTCGTGTCTCGGCTGTTTCGGTCCGGCGCGAAAGGGCGAAGGCATCCGCTGCGTTCAGGCGACGCGGCCGACCTCGTCGGGTGGGATCGACCTCAAACCGTGAGTGCGGTCAACATCAGGGTCAGGAGCATGATTACCATCAACGCCGCGAGATAGGTGATGAAAACGGCGATCATTTTGAAGATGGTGAGAAGCCTGCCCTGGCCGGAGAAGCGACGAAGAGCCAAGAAGGTGTAGACGAGGATGGCGAGTCCGGCCACCCCACCGCCGGGGCCTTTCTCGCGGGCTGCGCGCAGCGCGAGGTCGAGGCCAAGGCCCGCGAGGATCGCGAAGAAGGCAAAGCTGTGGAGGTGGAGCGAGAATATGAGGTGGGCGATATATCTCCGCCGCCGATAGAGCAGCTTCAAGATCACCGCAAAGACCGGCACCACGAGGATGATCGTCTTGGCGAGCCGTTCGGCAAACAACCGGTTGATCCTGTCGGGGTCGCTCCGCAACAACCTGCCGAGGGGCTCTAACACACGCCTGGCGAGCGACGCCTCGCCGGTCGCCTCTTCGAAAGCCTCGCTCTCCGTTTCGCCGGAACCGGCGGCGCCAGCGATCGTCACGACCGGGTCATCGGCGCCGGTCACCCTGACCATCGTTTTGCCGGAGAACGATAACGCAATAAAGAGCAGCACGCTGAGTGCAAAGTAGAGCTTGAATGGATGGACGTAGCGCGCGCGACGGCCGTCGAGGAACTCTACGGTCAAGAAGCCCGGCCGCCGCAGCAGCGGCCACAGCGTCCGAAATAGCCGCGTATCCAGCGACAGAATGGCCTCCATCGCTTCAGACGCGAGGTCTCGAAATGGGCGCTCGAGATCAAGCTGGCGTTGGCCGCACGACGAGCAGTAGTGTCCGCTGAGTGGGGCCTCGCAGTTGGGGCAGCGAGATCGAGGTTCGGAGCTCATGGCCTGCGCCACCATGTTACGTGGTCCCGATCAGGTAAGTGACCCGGCTCGGTCCGATCGAAGCGATCCGGCCGATCCGCCAACGAAATTTCTGACTCTCGATCCGTTCGACCAGCACCCTGAGCTCTGTGACTGAGTAGGTGCGGGGATTGGACACCAGACCGTCCCACATCGCGATGACCGGCACGACCGGCAGAACATAGGTCCACACCACGCGGCGCCAGGTGAGCGGGCGGTTGAACGGGGTGCACACCCAGACCAAGAGCGGAATGAGGAGGACCGGCAGGGTCCAGACCAACCAGTTGCGCTCGGTGTACTCGATGACGCCGGATCGCCGACCCCAGGGAAACGATCGGGCTGCCCGCACCCGAGCAGAGATCGACGATTTGGGCCGTCCCCGCCTTCCCCAGCGCATCCACGAGCAGCGGTGCCGCGCCCGCGTAGGGCTTGAAGACGGATGCGTACAACGACAGAAAATCGGTCAGCAGGTCCCGCCAGACTTCCGGAAACCAGGCCATATCGTGAAACTCGAAGAGATGGAACCGCCCCACATCACGAAGATACACGTTCGCCGCACGGGGACGGAAAACGCCGAGGCTGTGTGCCGTACAATCGACCGATGTTGAGGCAGGTGTTTTTTCAAAAGGGATTTCGTCCGTTTTTTCTCCTGGCGGGACTCTGGGCGGTGGGCGTTGTGCCATGGTGGGCGTTGACCTACGAACGGCCCATGTCCGGAGACCCCGGGCTCGAGAGCATATCGTGGCACAGCCACGAGATGGTGTTCGGCTTCGCGATGGCGGTCGTCGCCGGGTTCCTCCTGACGGCGGTCGAGAACTGGACCGGTCGGCCGACCGCCCGTGGTCCCTTTCTCGCCGCCCTCGCCGGTCTGTGGGTCGTCGGACGGCTTGTGGGGCTCGGCGGCGCCGTCGCGACAATCGCGGCCTTGGCCGACCTCTGCTTCATCCCGGCGCTGGCGGTGGCGGTGGGTATCCCAATTCTTCTCACGAAGAGCGAACGGAACTACCTCCTCCTCGCTCTCCTCCCGGCGCTCTGGCTCTGTGATCTCCACCTCCACCTGCGAAGCTCCGGGTTGTTGCCGCAGTCGGATCTGCGAACCGATTTGGTGGCGGTCGATTTGATCGTCGTGGTGCTGGTCATCGTTACCGGCCGGATCGTGCCGCTCTTCACCCGCAACGCGCTGGGCGATGAGAGCGTGCGCGCCAACCCCGGTCTCGGCACGGCCGCCATCATCAGCGTCATCGTCGTCGCCGCAACCGAAGTCATCGCACCGGCCGGTTTCGCGATGGCCGGTGTAGCCGCCATCGCGGGGCTTCTGGTTCTCGCCAGATCACTGCAGTGGGGCTTTCGAAAAACCTTCGACCGTCCGATTCTGTGGGTCCTGCACCTCGGGCACGCCTGGATCTGGGCCGGTCTCTTGCTCAAGGCAGTTGCCGCCGCGGGGCTAGGAGTGCCACCCAGTGTCGCGACCCACGCTCTGACGGCGGGCGCCATCGGCACCCTGACCCTGGGAATGATGGCGCGGGTGACCCTGGGTCACACCGGCAGGGTGATCCAGGCCTCGCCCACGATGACCCTCGCGTTCGCGGCCATCACGGCCGCCGCCCTTCTGCGGGTCTTCGGTCCCTGGTTCCGCGCCGATCTCACGCGCAGCGTACTGGTGGCCTCCGCCGGCCTGTGGTCGCTGGCCTTCGCCCTCTACGTGATCGGAAACGCCCGGTTTCTGACAACCCCCCGACCGGACGGCAAGCCAGGCTAACCGTAGGAGACAAACGGATTCCACAAATCCCTGCAAATGGACCGACTCGGTATTCAACGCAAAGACTCTGATGGTGGGCTGAAGCCCACCCTACGATTCTTTATAGCGAGTTGGGTAGATCTGCCAAACCGACGGCAGAACCGACGCGCCGCGCGTGCAGCGACAGCGACTCGGACCGCGACAGATGGCTGGGGCAGGGTCAGAGGGCAGCGGCCGGGACAACGCGCAAGGGTCGTGACGAGCCGGTCCGCCCGGTTGCTGTCGCTGCCAACTACCCCTGACGCGGTCTCCGGCCGCTGACGCTGTTCCCGCCGCTGTCGCGGACCGCCGCTTCAACGGACGGGAGCAACGGTTTCTTGAAGGGGTGGGTGGAAGTTTCGAAATCCGAAATTCGAAATCCGAAATCCGAAATCGACTGATTGCCACCTCACGAAATTCCGGGTGAGCAAAGAGACTGTGCAGCCGTGGCCCTACCACCGCCGCCCGGATCTGAAGCTCAGGGTGACGGTCATGGTTGGCGGGTGGAGCCGACGGAGCTTGGCGGCCCGGATTCCATCCTCGGCGCCGGCCGCGAGCGGGCCTCCGATTCGCAGCTGCACGACCGCGTCGTCGGGGAAGCCCGAAATCGCGTCACCGATGCGCTGTGACAAGGTCTCGGCCTCGAGACCCGCGGCATCGATCTCGAGGACATGCATCGGGCGAGCAGGAAGCCGGTTGAATCTCCAACCCGCAAGTACACCACCAGGCTCGGAACCGCGATCGAGGTCGAGGATCAGATACCCCTTCGGCTCGTTCCGCTCGGTAAAGCTCGTGCGTTCCACGGAACCCGGGTAGAGCACCGGCGCGGCCAGCGGCCGGCCCTCGAGATCGCGGGTGAGGATCTGGGACCGGTGGATATGGCCGCAGAGCACGGCCGCGACTCCGGACGGGATGTCGCGGCTCCGGATCACATCGGCGCCGGCGCGGAAGGTGTGTCCTTCGACCCGAGAGCCCTCGACGGTCTGGTGCAGGCACAACAAGCGGATCTCGGCATCGAGGTTCAGGACTCCGGTCGCCGCAACCAGGTTTCGAAACTGATCGCGGATCGTGTCGCGGTCGCACGGAAAACCGGCGATCGCCAGCCGGTGAGGGCCCAGGCTGAACTCGAAGCTTCGCGCGCGATCGAAGACGTGGAGATTGGCGTGACTCGCCAGCAGCGGGTAGGGCAGCGCCGAGCGCTCGTGATTGCCCGGGACGAGCACCACCGGCACGCCGGTGTCGGCGACCTCGAGCAGCGGCTCGAGCGCCGCCGCGACCAGCCCGGCCGGCACCTTGCTCCGGAAAAGCAAATCGCCGCCGTGCACCACCAGATCGACTTCTCCCCGGAGGGCCGGTTCAAGGGCGAGCCTGGTGTTGGCGAAGAAATCGGGGCCACGACGACGCCGCTCCACCCGCGGCCGGGACGGCAGGTCGAATCCGAGGTGGGAGTCGGCGAGCAGCAGCACCGTGATCACAGCTCCAGACTACATGTCCGCATCCGATCAAGTCCGCGCAGAGCCGGTGAAGACCGATACATCCAGCCAACTCTCTGTTAGCATGTCGCCGGCGTTATCACCGACGCCATCTCGCGACGATGGAGGGAATTTCGATGCGCACATTGACACTGGCTCTCATTTTGACAGTTTCGGCCTTCACCGCGCATGCCGGCGAGGGTATGTGGACCCCGGATCAACTGCCCGCGATCGGCGCCAGCCTCGAGGCCGCCGGTCTCGAGACCCCGCCCGAGAACTTCGCCGACCTCACCGGCGACCCGATGGGCGCGATCCTGTCGCTCGGCGGCTGCTCGGCATCGTTCGTGTCGCCGGAGGGATTGATCGCCACCAACCATCACTGTGCCTACGGCACGATCCAGTTCAACTCCACCGAGGATCGCAATCTGCTCGAAGACGGCTTCCTCGCCGCCATGCCGGCGGAAGAGTTGGCCGCATCCCCCGGTTCCCGCGCCTATGTCACCCTCGCCGTCAGCGACGTCACCGACCGTATCGAGGCGGCGATTCCTGCCGGTGCTCGAGGAGGAGCCCGGTTTGCGGCCGTCGAGGACGCCGAAAAGAAACTGATCGCTGACTGCGAAAAAACACCGGGACACCGCTGCAAGGTGGCGTCGTTTCACGGCGGAGTCGGCTTCCGGCTGTACGACCAGCTCGAGATCCGCGATCTGCGACTGGCCTACGCGCCGCCGTCCTCGATCGGCAAGTACGGCGGCGACATCGACAACTGGATGTGGCCGCGGCACACGGGCGACTTCGCCATCTACCGCGCCTGGGTGGGACCCGACGGACAGCCCGCCGACCCTTCGCCGGAGAATGTCCCCTACCGGCCCGAGCACTGGCTCCGGATCGGAGTCGGCGGCGTCGAACAGGGCGACTTCGTGATGGTGGTCGGTTTCCCGGGCAGGACCAACCGCTACCGGCTGGCTTCGGAGGTGGAGGAGGCCATCAACTGGACCTATCCGCAGCGCGTCGAGCGCCGTCTCGAAAGCCTCGAGATCATCGACCGCGAGACCGCCGGGCGGCCCGATGCGGCGATCGCCTACGCGGCCACCGCGTCCTACCTCAACAACAGCCTCAAGAATGCCCAGGGCATGCTGGCCGGTTTCGCATACTCGAGCTCGGTGGCTCGGAAGCAGGCGCTCGAGGCCGAGCTCGGCGAGTGGATTGCCGCCGACCCCGTCCGCCAGGAGGAATGGGGTTCGGCGTTGTCCGAGGTCGAGGTGATTCTCGCCGAACAGCGCGCCGTGAGAGCGCGCGATCAGGAGCTCGCCTCCCTGAAGTTCAACCAGCTGATTTCGGCGGCGTCGACCGCCTACCGGGTCGCGTGCGAACGGGAGAAACCGGATGCCGAGCGGAAGCTCGGCTACCAGGAGCGCGACATGCGCAGCATCCGCGCCCGAATCGCCCGGTCGGCGCGAAGCTTCGACCCGCAGGTCGACATGGCCCTGCTCCAGAGCAACCTCGAACACTACGCCGCACTGCCGGAGGCCGATCGCCTCGCCGTCCTCGATGAGTGGTTCGGGCTCGACGGAGTCGCCGACCCGGCGGCGAACATCGCGAAGACTTTGCACGGGATGTATATCACGACGAATCTCACCGACAACGCGGCGCGTCTGGCGCTGCTCGACGACGACCGCGCGACCCTCGAAGCGAGCGAGGACCCCTTCGTCCAGCTCGCGGTCGCCATGTACCCCACCCTGCTGGCGCTCGAGGCGGAGGACGAGGCCATCGACGGGCGCCTGCTCGAGGCGCGGCCGCTGTTCATGGAAGCGCTGCTCGCCTTCGAGACCGCTCGTGGACAGGAGATCTACGCCGACGCCAACTCTACGCTGCGCGTGACCTTTGGCATGGTCCAGGGCTACGAACCGCGGGACGCCGTCATCTACCTGCCCTTCACGACCGCCGAGGGGATGGCGGCGAAAGCAACCGGCAGCGAACCGTTTGACGCGCCGACCGTTGTTCTCGAGGCGATTGCAGCCCGCGACTACGGGCCCTACGCTTCAAAAACGATCGGCACCCTGCCGGTCAACTTCCTGTCCGACGTCGACACCACTGGCGGCAACTCAGGATCGGCCACGATCGACGGTCAGGGCCGCCTCGTCGGTCTGCTCTTCGACGGCAACTGGGAGAGCATGATCTCGGACTGGGATTTCCTGCCCGAGGTCACCCGATCGATCCACGTCGACGTGCGCTACATGCTGTGGGTCATGGACCGCATCGACCATGCCGACAACCTGTTGCGGGAAATGGGCATCGAACCGGCATTCCGCCCCGCCGACACGGATGGTTCCGCCGAATAATCCCCGGCGGGAGGTCCGGGGGTTGTGACCTACAACTTCGACCCCGACCGCTGGCTCGAGGCGCACCGCGCTGTCCTCGAAGCACGCCGGGACCGGGGTGAAATCGATGACGTCGATTTCGCGGCAGCGCTGATCGAGCTCGATCGACGCTACGAGGAGATGCTCACCCGGCTCGACGGGACCTACGAGATTCCCCCAGACAGACGCGACTCGGGCGAATAGACGTCGGTCGACCGCTGTTCACCAGTTGATATGAGTCGAGAGGATAGACTCGGACTGCTGTACACCACCGGCGCCTTCCTTCTGTGGGGCGCGGTTCCGGTGTACTGGAAGATGCTCCGCGATGTGCCGGCGCTCGAGATCCTCGCCCACCGCGTGGTCTGGGCCCTGGTCCTCGTGTTCATCTGGATGACGGTCCGCCGCCGCTGGCACGAGCTCCTCGCCGTCCTTCGACGACCGCGAACGGTCGCGGCGCTGCTCGCCTCGACCGTCTTTATCGCCGTCAACTGGGGCCTCTTCGTGTGGGCGGTCAACACCGGGCGGGTGCTCTCCACCTCCCTCGGCTACTACATCAACCCGCTGGTCAATGTCCTTCTCGGTTTCGTCGTCCTCCACGAAAGGCTCAACCGCCGGCAGTGGACGGCTGTCGCGCTGGCAGCGATTGCGGTGGCGCTGATGACCCTCCGCCTCGGTCGGCTGCCCTGGATCTCGCTGGTCCTCGCCTTCTCCTTTGCACTCTACGGGCTGTTGCGCAAGACCGTTCACGCCGACGCCGTCGTCGGGCTGGCATTCGAGACCGGAGCCCTCGCACCCCTGGCCGCCGGGTACCTCGTCCTCCTGAACCATCGCGGCACCGGCGCGCTCGGCCACAGCGACCCCACCACCGATTTCCTGCTGGTAGCCGCCGGCGCGGTCACCGCCGTGCCTCTCATTCTCTTTACCCTCGGCGTCCGCAGAATTCCACTGTCGACCGCCGGCCTCCTGCAGTACATCGCACCCACCTGCACATTCCTGCTGGCGGTCTTCCTCTATGACGAAGCCTTCACACTCACTCACGCCATCGCCTTTGGGTTCATCTGGACCGCCCTCGGCATCTACAGCTTCGACCTCCGGCAACGCCTGCGCGCCCGCCCCGAACCGCAGGCCGCAGTCGCCGTACAGGAGGTCATCCTCGACCCCCACTGACCCTCATTTCTCGGGAAGATTGGAAACGAGGGCGGCGCAGCTGGCACTCACGACCTATATTGGAGGCAAGCGTGACGCCATCTTGAGCCTGAAGGGAGGCGACATGAGCCCGACTGCCGACTTGATCGAGGTTGTCTGCCCGCGCTGCGGCGAGGCCTACGCTCACTGGTACCACCCCTTCGCCAACTCGACCACCTCGTCCTGCCCCCACTGCGGTCATGATCCCGCGCTCGACCGTCTGATCCACGAGGACGGCGTCTGGTCGCTCGCCGCCGAAGAGGAAGAGATCGTCGAGCACTGACCCGCATTTCTCACCGGATGTCTACTGCCTCCTGACATCCCTCACAACCTGCGGTATGATCAAGACAGAATCTCAGTCTTCTTTACTGGATGAGGCCGTTCCATCGCAACGGCGGACGGAGTTCGGGAATGACGGACCGCAGATTCAGGGACCGGATCGCCATGATCCATACGGTGTTATGGGCCGTGTTGTGGATGCCGGTGATCTGCTCCGAGGCCGCCGCCCAGGCGCAGCCTTCGCCTCTGCAAAGGGCTCCCAGCGCCGTCTCCTCGCCCAGGCCGACGGCGACACCGACCCCACCGGGGTCGATTCGGGTCGAGGTGGTGCTCCTGCGCGGCGGCGAACGTCTCCCGGGCGACGATACGGTGGCGTGGCTCCCGGATGTTCCCGTTTCCAGCGGATCGACAACCGAGGTTGCGTTCTCGCAACGCGACAAGCAATTCGACCCGCGGCTCGCGGTGGTTTCGGTCGGCTCCACGATCGACTTCCCGAATTACGATCGAGTGTTTCACAACGTCTTCAGCCTGTCGGCGCCAAAGACCTTTGATCTCGGGCTCTACCGCCGCGGAAAGTCAAAGTCCGTCCGCTTCGATCAACCGGGGTTGGTGCAGATCTACTGCAACATTCACCCCCACATGGCTGCCTTCTTGATGATCGTCGAGTCGGGCCGCCACGGCGTCGCCGATGCCGCCGGGGTGGTCGATCTCGACAATATTCCAGCCGGCGCGCACACCGTCGCCGGCTGGAACGTGCGTGGCGGCATGTGGTCGCGCGAGATCTCGGTCCGACCGGGGCGCAGCACGTCGGTCACGATCGAGATCGACATCACGAACTGGCGAGAAGCGCCCCACCTCAACAAGCTCGGGAAGGAGTACCCACCCCCCGATGACGACGATTTCAGATACTGACGTGACCCGCGATGTGAGCGAGGACGCGATCGAGACGGTCGTTGTTCGCGACCACCAGTCAGCGGCCCGCGCCCCCCGGACGCGCCCTCGCGGGCTCGGCCTCGGCGCCCAGTTCTTTCTCCTGGCGGCCGCCCTGCTCGTCGCAACTCTCGGGTTGACTGTCGCGGTGGCCGCGTGGCGCGCCGATCAGGTCGCCGAGCAGACCATTCGGGACGACCTCGCGCGGGTTCCGGACGTCGTCGCCGGCTACGCTTCGACCCGCTCCGGCGCGGCCCTCGAACAGGTTCGCTCGCTGGCGCAGGAGCCCGGAACGATGGCCATATTCGCCGAGACCGTCGACCTCTCGACCCGTCTCAGCTTCGCGATCGAGGACGCGCCGAATATGGTCAACGAGGGCAGCACGTTTTTTCTCTTCGACCGTTACAGCCGGGTGCTGGCGCGCAGTGACCGGCCCGACGGCGGCGGCGTAGGCCAGCCCTTCGCCGCGGTCGGGTGGGTGGCGTCGGTGCTCGACACCTGGCAGGGCACGACTTCGTTTATCCGCGAACGCGAGACCCTGGCCCTGGTTGCGGCGGCGCCGGTGATCACCGGGGAGGGTGACGGCGCGCGGCTCGAGGGCGTGCTCGCGGTGACGTTTCCGTTCGGGGCCGACGCACTGGCCCACGTCCAGACCCTGACCCGCGGCGAGGTGGCCGTCGTGCTCGACATGGCGCGACGCGACGAGCCGCTCTCACCCGGGATCGGCGGTGCCACCGGCGGCCTTGACGGTGACGCTCTGCTGACTGCCCTGGTCGCACTGCCGCAGGCCGATGACATCGTATTGAGCGGCCAGACCACCACCGGACCGGTATCGGTCACGGTCGGTGGCGAGGCCCTCGAGGTGGTCGCAGTACCGGTGCAGAACTTCGACGGCGAGGTCCTGGCATCAATTCTCGTCGCGCGATCCCGCGCCGAGGAGATGGCTTCCTTTTTCGCGATCCGACGCGGTCTGATCATCGCCGGCGCCCTGGTCCTGCTGGTGTCGTTGCCGGTCTCCTTCCTGCTCGGCCGGCGCATCGCCCGCCCCATGCGGGCCCTGGCTGACGGCGCCGAAGCCATCCGCGATGGACGGCTCGACGTCGAGCTGCCGGCTTCGGGAGGGGGCGAGGTCGGGGTTCTGGCGCGCGCGTTCGCCGCGATGGTCGAGGAGCTCAAGGAAAAGGAGTCCCTCGAGAAACTGCTGATTGATCTGCGCGCCCGCAGCGCCGACACCGGCGGCTCGACCGTCGGCGCCCGGCCGGTTGCTCCTGGGATCGATGAACAGCGATTGCCCGGCGCGGGCGAGGTTTTCGGCGGCCGGTACAAGATCCGCACCGAGATCGGACGCGGCGGCATGGGCGTGGTGTACAGGGCCACCGATCTCGAGCTCGAGGAGGATGTCGCGCTCAAGGTGTTGAAGCCGGGCGCGTTTGCGGCGGCCACCGACGGCGTGGCCAAGCTCAAGCAGGAGATCCGGCTGGCTCGCCGCATTTCCCATGCAAACGTCATCCGTGTCCACGATCTGGTCGAGGCGGGAGGCCTGCGATGCCTGTCGATGGAGTACATCCCCGGCACCACCCTGCTCGAGGTCCTCAAGCAGCACGGCAAGCTCGGTCTGGCCCCCGGACTCCAGGTGGCGAAACAGCTGTGCCGGGGTCTGGCGGCCGTGCACTCGGAGGGGATTATCCATCGTGATCTCAAGCCCCAGAACATCATGGTCCTGCCCAACGGCGTCGTGAAGCTGATGGACTTCGGGATCTCGAGCGGCCAGCGGAAAAAAGACGGAGAGACCGACACCGCGGTGGAGGGCACTCCCGCCTACATGAGCCCCGAGCAGTGCCGCGGCGAGGAACCGAGCCACCTCAGTGATCTCTACAGTCTCGGGGTGGTCCTGTGGGAGATGTTTGCCGGATCGATGCCGTTTACCGGCACCACCGTGAGCGCCATGATCAGGCACCAGCTCCACACCGCGGCACCACCGCTGCGCACCGTCCGTCCCGACGCCCCGGCGGAGCTGGAGCAGGTCGTCATGTCCTGTCTCGCCAAACAGAGCGATCGGCGGCCGCCGTCGGCAAATGCCGTCTATCTGAGCTTGCGAGAGGTGCTTGTCACGGAGTGGTGATGGGGGCGTCCACGTTCAACGTTAGAACGTTAGGCTCATCCGCAATTCCGTGGGGTGGCAACTCATCGATTTCGGATTTCGGATTTCGGATTTCGGATTTTCCACCCACCCGTCCCCGACGAGGTTGGTCGCATCCGTTGGACGGGCGGTCACGGGCGGCGGCAGGGAAAGCGGCGGCGACCGGAGACCGCGTCAGGGGCAGTCCACAAGGGCAGCACCCGGCCGGACCGGCGCGGAGACCTTCGATCAGGCCTTTGGGTTGAGCAAACGCCAGGTCATGGCGCGGACTTCATCGAAGGTATCGAGCGCGATCGTGGCGCCACGTCCATCAACGACACCAGCCTGAACCAGGAGGCGAAGGTGGCTGTCGACCTCCTTGGCCGAGCCGTAGGCGATCCTCCAGAAGTGCTGCCGGTCTCTTCCGGAACGGCCGTGCCCTTCCGCCAGGTTGGCGGGGACCGAGCTTGCCGACCGGATCACCTGATCGGCGATCGACTTCAAAGGGGCTGGAACCCTCATCACGAGCTTGATGGCGATGCCAGCCGCGTCAAGGGCTTTCGAGTGGGCAACGAGTTTGGTGTTCGTGCGCGCATCGGACATATTCACCTCCGGGTCGTTCATGCCCTTCCTCGAGCCGGTGAGGCGGCCGATGTCAGGGGTGCGAAGCACCGGGCCCCTGGCCCGGCTTGCCCTTGACATCGGCCGGCCACCGGCTACTTCTCGCATTGAACGACCCGGAGGTGGCCATGCCGTCGTCACGACTCCTGTTCGCTGCCCCGGTCGCTGCCTCGGCCGCTGTTCACTGCCCCTGCGGTCTGTCGCTGTTCCTGTCGCTGGGTTAGCTGATCGGAGCTTCCAAAACTCGATCCCATCAAATTCCGGATGAGCCGAACGTTAGAACGTTAAACGTTCCCACCCTCCCCCATCACCACACGACTGCGGCGACGAAGTAGACATCGCTCCAACGTTAAACGTTCTAACGTTTTAACGTTCTAACGATCCCAGGTATCACCAGAATATCCGCCAGGTGACCAGCCACTCGTTGGGATGGAGAGACGTTCCGTTGTGGAGCTTGGCGTCGTTGTAGCTGTACTCGACGGTGAGATCCGAGCTGCGGACGATTCCGACACGAAGGCCGATATCGAGCTTGCGCCAGTCCCAGAACATGGACGGGGTGATAAACGGACCCGGAACCCAGAATCCGTTGTCGATCTGGGAGTAGCGGACGGCCGGCCGGACCCAATTGAGGACCGGCTGGTCCCAGGCGGCAAAGAGCGGCGCCACCGGAAAGTTGAAAGCCGTTTCGATCTCGAAACCCTCGCGATCGAGACCTGCGATCTCCTGCTGCACCACCTGAAGGAAGCCCAGCCACTTTTTGAGGCGCCACTCGAGGTTGAGCCCGGCTTCCCACTTGTCGTCGCCGTCGAAGGGCAAGGGCAGCCCGGCGCCGCGCAGCAGCTCGAGGTCTCCCTGGTAATAGGTACTCTCGATTTCGGGCGCGTCCGCGAGCTTGCGTTCGAAGTACCACGCCAGGGCGTCGACCGACGCCGACCCATCCTCCTTTGCCCAGCGCCAGCCGAGGCCGATGCCGATTTCGTCCTCACCGTCGACGTCGAAGTTCACCAACTGGGCGTCGTAGAGAATCGGGAAGCCCGAGTTGTAGGTCGGATTGTTGGCTCCGGGTACCCGTTCCAGGGTCCCGTTGTCGCCGGCGAGGGCGTTCGGGTCGCGCATGAAGAGCGATCCGACGATGCCGTACTGTCCGCGCAGATAGAAGCTCCCACCGAGGTTGAGACCGCCCTGAACCTGCCAGGCCTCGAATCGGTTGACCGCGGTGCCCCATAAACCGTAGCTCTCGAGGTGACGCAGGGTCTGCTTGGCGAAACGCGGCGCCTTTCCAGCCTCGATGTATCCGGCCCACGGCTTGAGCGGCCGGAATCGCTGGTCCACGGTCCCGAATCGCAGCCACAGCTCGCGCAGGAAGACCGTTGTCTCGTTCGACGTCGGGTTTCGGTTGTAGAGGTCGACCACGTGGACCAGCGCGCGCGCGCTCCACAGCTCGGAAAACGTCATGTCGAGTCCGAGCTCGACATCGGAGAGCTCGAAGTGAGAACCGGGGTCAACCGTGCGCAGGTAAACCGCATCGTCTCCGGGCTCCCAGAACTCCGGGGGGAACGGGACGTTGAGGCGGAACTCGACGAATGACGAGTCCCGGAAGTTGAAGTTGACCTCGCCAAAAAAATCAAAACCCGGCTTGTCCTGGGCCGGGGCCGGGAACACCGACAGACTCAACACGGCGACGAGGACCGCGCCGGCGAACCGGGGCAACGGCGTCGCCGCAACGGACGTACGATCGGTCATGCTCACTCCCTTGTGCTCGCTGCTGTTGAAAAGATCTTAGAGTGAGACTCAGGCGCAGTCAATAGGAGAGTCCACAGACGTGTCCGCTGCGCGTAAACTGGCGGCGGTCGTGATCGTAGGAATCTCCCGGGGGAAACCATGACAGTTTCCGAACACACCGGAGCCGCCGGGCAGACGTTCGACACCCTGCCGTCGCTCTCCATTCCAGTCCTTTCAGCGCTGGTCGCTGCCAAGATCGCGCTCCACATCCCGGGGCTCTTTCGCTACGGCTATTTTCGCGACGAGCTCTACTTCCTCGACTGCGCCCGCCACCTCGACTGGGGCTATGTCGACCACGCGCCGTTGGTCGCGATCTACGCAAAGATCGCCCTTCTGCTCGGCGCTTCGCTGCCCGCGCTGAGGGTGCTGCCGATCCTGGCCGGGGTTGCGGTGGTGGTGCTGACCGTGTTGATCGCCCGACAGCTCGGCGGCGACGCCTTTGCCCAGGCCCTCGCCGGCATTGCAATTGTCTTTGCTCCGGTTTCCCTCATGATCGACAGCATCCTCTCGATGAACGCCTTCGAGCCAGTCTTCTGGATGGGCTGCGTCTGGGTGCTGATCCGCATCGTTCGTACCGGCGACTCACGGTTGTGGCTGCTCTTCGGGGCCCTCGCCGGGCTTGGACTCGAGAACAAACATTCGACCCTGTTTTTCGGCGCCGCCGTGGCCGTCGCAATCCTCGCCACTCCTCTTCGGCGCGAACTATTGCGACCCTGGATCTGGCTCGGCGCCGCGGATCGCGGTGGTGCTTTTCCTACCCAACCTCATCTGGCAGTGGCAGCACGGCTTCCCGACTCTCGAGGACCTGGAAAACGTCCGCGTCATCGGCAAGAACGTCGAACTCGCTCCCGGGGCATTCATGGTTCAACAGATCCTGATGTTGAACCCGGCGACCTTGCCGGTGTGGCTCGCCGGCCTGTGGTTTCTGCATCGCCGGCGGTGGGCGGCGGTTCCGCGTCCTCGGCTGGATCTACGTGTCGCTGCTCGCGGCCTTGATGGCGCTGCACGCCAAGGACTACTACCTGGCGCCGATCTACCCGATGCTCTTCGCTGCCGGCGGCGCGGCCATCGCGGGCTGGACCTCGGCCCTTGCCAGGGATCGCATCAGAATCCCGGTCCGGGCGTTGTTGGCGTTGTCCCTGCTGGTCCCGGGCGCCGTCTTTGCGCCGCTCGCCCTGCCGATTCTGCAGCCCGCCAGCTACATCGCCTACCAGCAGAGGCTGGGGGTTGCGCCCGAGAAGACCGAGGTTGCACACGAAGGACCGCTGCCCCAGCTGTGGGGCGACCAGTTCGGCTGGCCCGAGCTCGTGTCGGAGATCGCCGACATCTACAACTCGCTTCCCGCGGAGGAGCGCTCGCGAACCGGGATTTTTGCCAGCAACTACGGAGAGGCGGGCGCCATCAACCTCTTTGGTCCCGAGCACGGGCTGCCGCCGGCGATCTGCGCCCACCAGACCCACTCGATGTGGGGCCCGGGCGATTTCCGCGGCGACAACCTGATCTGGCTGCAGTGGGAGCCCGAATGGTTGGAGGGCCGCTGTGACTCGGTGGAAATCGTCGGCGAGCACCACCACCCGTGGGGCATGGAGGAGGAGAACCGGCCGATTCTCCTGTGTCGCGGGCTCACCGTACCGCTGGCTGAACAGTGGCCCGACCTCCGGCACTGGAACTAGCCCGCTGCGACCATCTCACTACGGTGAGGTTGCGGACCAGGCGTCGGTGGCGCCGGACTCGAAGCCGTCGCTGAAGAGCGGGAGACCGTACTCGTCGGCGCCGATATCAGGCGCTGCGTCGCGGCGCAGGCCGTCGAAATCGCGATCACAGGTTCCCGGCGGCAGCGGTGTGGCCGCGTCAACCGGGTTCGACTCCGGGTCGACCAGGTGGAGATCTCCCGCCACGACATTCTCGAACAGGCTCGTAGGCACGTCGGTCAGATTGGTCATGAGAACGGCCGCCCCGCCGCGATTGACGATGCCGGCCGTTGTCAGGTTGTTGGCAATGGTTACCGAGGTGGCGATGTATCGCCACTCAATCGATGAAAACGGCGGCTGAGTCGAGGCGACGGTGTTGTGATAGACCTCGGCGCCCTCGGCGCCCCACAGGGCAATGCCCGAGTCGAAGCCGTACTCGGACGCAAAGAGGCCGGCACCCGAGGCGGCAACGAAATTGTTGCGGATGACGCCGCCGGAGTGGCCGTCGGTTCCGCCGCCGAGCCCGAAACCTATACCGCGTGCGCAATCGACGACCACGTTTCCCTCGACCACGGTGTCAGCCGATTGACGCCACAGGTGGATGCCGTGTTCGGACAGGCCCTCGTCGCACCAGAAGCCCGCGACCCGGTTGCGCGAGACGAGCCAGCCCGTCGCCTGGTGGGCATCAAGACCACCGGTATAACAGCTGTCGCGAATCTGGGTGCGCCCGGCGTCGGTGAGCTCGATCAACGAGCATTGGAGCGTAGAGCTATCGACGGTACCCGCAGCAATCGGATTGACCTTCACGGCCTGCTGCCCGGGATCGACGATGTGGACGTTGTGGATCAAAACCCCGGAGATCGGAATTCCCGGGCCGCTGATGTGGATCGGGTGATCGTAGGCGCGCTTGAGCGTGAGATCGGCAACGACGGTGCCGGACGCCTGGATGCTGATCAGCTCCGATGTTGCGTAGTTCCCGTCGAGCACCACCGTCTCCCGGTCGCCGCTCGCCGAGCGCAAGCTCAGATTCGGAGTCGTGAATACGAGACGATGGCTGAAGTCGCCGCCACTCATGTCGTAGATGCCATCCTCGAGCAGAATCGTCGTCCCGGCGGCAGCGCCGGCGATGATCGAGCGGAGGTTGTCGGCATCGGCCGGCGCCACCACGACCACGGTCCCGGTGGGCGCCGGCAGCGACGGGCACGGCGCCTGGGCCGCAGCCGACCGTGCATGAAGCAGGAAACAACCGGCAACCGCTGCGACGATGAGCAATCGAATCGTTCTCATATATCCGTCCCCTGCCCGACTCCCATGATCCACTTTCATCGTCTGCCTTACAGTGCCCAGCATCACAGGGTCGGGGGTGAAACACCTATCCGCCACCCCCTACCTCACATCCCGGATACCGCGGTGTCTGTGGAAACCGAAAGGCGTCGTAATGGTGGCGCCGATCAACCCGACGGAAGGCAGCCATGAATCTGGAGCAGGCCATCACGACCGCCCTCGAGTACGAGGGCCGGGTCCACCGCACCTATTCGGATGCGATCGACAGCGCCGAGTTCAGCCTCGAAAAGGCCTGACGGCAGCGCCTCCTCTCTTCCCGCCGCGCGAAGGTATAATCCGCGCCATGAGCAATTCCACCAAGGCGCAGGGGGCGGCTCCCGGCAACGAAGGCACCGGAGAGGCGACCTTCGCCCGCGACCTCGGGCTCTTCGACGCCACCATGATCGGGGTCGGCGCCATGATCGGCGCCGGCATCTTCGTCCTCACCGGCATGGCGGCCGGAGTCTCCGGTCCCGCGTCGATCCTCGCCTTCGCCCTCAACGGGGCGGTCACCCTCCTCACCGCTTTCGCCTACGCCGAGCTGGCGTCGGCAATCCCGCGCGCCGGCGGCGGCTACTCCTACGTGCGGCTCGCCTTCCCCGGCGCGATGGGCTTCATCTCGGGCTGGATGCTGTGGTTCGCCTACACCGTCGCCTGCAGCCTCTATGCCCTCGGCTTTGCGGGCTACTTCTGGGAGGTCTTCCACAAGTACCTTTCCGGGCTTGCCGAGCATGTTTTCGGTGCGGCCGGAGCGTACCTGCCGGTCGCCGTCGTCACCGTGCTCATCGGGTTCATCTTTCTCCGCCTCAACATCCGCGGCGCCGCGGTGACCGGTCAGGCCGAGAATGCGCTCACCATGGCCAAGCTCGTCGTGCTCGGGATCTTCATCGCCTACGGGCTGAAGAAGATCTTCGGCGCGCCGGTCGAGGCCGTCTGCCAGCTTCACGCCGTTCTTCCCGCTCGGCGCCGGCGGCGTCATCGTCGCCATGGGTCTGACCTTCATCGCCTTCGAGGGCTACGACCTCATCGCCACCGTCGCCGAGGAGATCAAGGACCCCGAGAAGAACATTCCCGCGCGCCACCTTCATCTCCCTCGCCGTCACCATCACCATCTACCTGCTGATCCTCTTCGTCTCGCTCGGCGCCATCCGCGTCGACAATCTCAGCTCGTGGGAGTTTCTCGGCAAGTACGGTGAGACCGCGATCGTCCGCGCCGCCGAGCAGTTCATGCCGGCGTTCGGGGTTGCCGTGATCGTCCTCGGCGGCCTGCTTTCGACCATGTCGGCCCTCAACGCGACCATCCTCGCGGCGTCCCGCGTCGCCTTTTCGATGGCCAGGGACCGCTGGCTGCCGAAGGAGATCGCCCGCATCGACCCGGTGCGACGCACCCCGCGCGCGGCGATCATCGTCACCGGAGTCATCCTTCTCGTCATGGCAGTGAGCCTGCCGATCGAGGCCGTGGGTTCGGCCGCGAGCCTCATCTTCCTGCTCACCTTCGCCCTGGTGAACCTGTCGGTGATCGCGCTCCGACGCAAGGCGCCCGAGATCGAGCGCAGGTACAGGGTGCCGTTTTACCCCTTGACGCCGATCCTCGGCATCGTCCTCAACGTATTTCTCGCCCTCTATCAGTTCACCTTCCAGCCGATCGCGTGGTACGTCACCGCCGGCTGGGTGGTGCTCGGGCTGCTGCTGTACTTCGGGGTCTTCGAGAAGTTGGCGGCGGACGTCGAGCCGCAGGTCCTGGTGCCGTCGCGCCGCGCCGACGAGCCGCCCGCCGAGGACTCGGTGATGGTGGTCCTCCACAACCCCGATCTGATCGGGACGCTGCTCGACTTTGCCATCCCGGTGGCCGAGCTGCGGGGTCGCCGGCTGGTGGCGATGACGGTCGTCGAGGTGCCGCAGCAGCTGCCGATCCACGAGGGCATGCGCTTCGCGCACCACAAGGAGACGCTGCTGCGCGATGCCCAGCAGTACGGCAGGGAGCGCGGGGTCAAGATCGACACCGACCTGGTGATCGCGCACCGGGTCGAGGAGGGCATCTTCACGGCCGCCAGTCGGCACCGCGCCGACGTGATGGTGATGGCCTGGAAGGGCTACACCAACACCCGCGACCGGATCTTCGGCGAGATCGCGGACAACGTCATCCGCTATGCCCCGTGCGACCTCATGATGCTCAAGATCGAGGGCGGGGAGTTCCGAACCTGCCTCTTCCCGACCGCCGGCGGACCCAACGCCCAGCTCGCGGCCGATCTCCTCAACGCCCTCGCCAAGTCCCTCGACCTCGAGGTCACGGCCGGCTACGTTGTTCCGCCCGACGCCACCGCCGAGCAGCGGCACGTAGCCCGCGGCTGGATCGACAAGACCCTGGCTCACATGAACGTCGACGTGCCGGTCGAAAAACAGCTCATCGAATCCGAGTCCGTCGCCGGAGGTCTCGCCAAGGCGAGCCGCGACTTCGACCTGGTGGTCATCGGCGCCGCCAAGGAACCGCTGTTCCGCAAGATGCTGATCGGCGAGATTCCACAAAAGGTGGCTCGCTTCTCGCCCGCGTCGGTGCTGGTGGTCAAGCGCTACGAGGGCCCGGTCAAGACTCTCTTCAAGCGAATCATGGGCTGATCCCCGGAGACGCACCGGACTGCTGTCGAGTCCCATTCCAGAAGGAAACACAGTAGAATCGTCCGCCGCGGAGGTTGCGAAGGATGACGGAACAACGCATCGGGATCCTCGGGCTCGGAGCCTACCTGCCCGAGCGGGTGATGAGCAACGCCGAGTGGGCACAATACGTGGACACCTCGGACGAGTGGATCACCACCCGCACGGGGATCAAGAATCGCCGGATCGCCGCGGAAAACGAATCCACGGTCGACCTGGCCGCCGCCGCCGCCCGCGTGGCGCTCGAGGATGCCGGCATCACCATCGACGCCATCGACGAGATCATCGTCGCCACCGACACGCCGGAGGTCAAGCTTCCCGACACCGCCTCCTACCTCCAGACCGTTCTCGGCGCACGGGAGATACCCGCCTTCGACCTTGCCGGCAGCGGTTGCGCAGGGTTTGTTCTCGGCCTCGACATCGCGCGCACGCGTGCGATGACCGGAGACAAGAGGGTCTTGCTGGTCGGAGTCGAGATGCTGACCCGCCTCGTCAACTGGAATGATCGCACGACAGCGGTGCTGTTCGGCGACGCCGCCGGGGCTGCGATCGTGGGCGCTGTCGACGGAAGCTCGGAGCTCCTGACGTTCACGGCCGGCACCGACGGCTCCCGGGCCGATATTCTGTGCCTCGAGATGGGAGGCACCAGAGCTCCGTTCACCGTCGAAGCAGCCCAACGGGGGGACCACCGAAACCTCGTCATGAACGGCAGGGAGGTCTTCAAGGAGGCCGTCTCGCGGATGGGGGCAGCCTCGCGAAAGGTCCTCGCCGAGGCCGGCGTCAACGCCTCGGACCTCGCCCTCGTGGTGCCGCACCAGGCGAATTTGCGGATCATCAACTCCCTCCAGAAATCGCTCGGCATCACTGACGACCAGCTGTTCATCAATGTCCAGGAATACGGCAACACCGGATCGGCATCGGTTCCGCTGGCCCTCTGGGAGGCGCGTCAACAGGGCCGGGTCAAGCGCGGCGATCTGGTGCTGCTCACCGCCTTTGGCGCCGGCTTCCACTGGGCGGCGATGCTGTTGCGGTTCTAGCCTGCGCCTCCCGCCTTGCCGGAAGCGCAGGGTTAAGGAAAAAGGGGTAAAGAGTCAAGGGGTAAAGAGTTAAGGCAAAAATTGAGGAGGTCCTTCGAATTGAGAACTCCAGGGGCATTCTTCACTCTTCACTCTTCACTCTTAACTCGCTACTGTCGACTCTTGACAGCCCCCTCGCTCGGGCGTGCGAGGCAATTGCCACTCCGACAACCACCATCGCCGAACCGACCCACGTCCTGACGGTCATCGGTTCACCCATCACCGCGATACCGAGAAACAGCGCCACCACCGGCGTTCCGTAGCCGATCAGGGCCACCTGTCGCGCCTGCATGTGCTCGAGCAGCCAGAAATACAGCGGAAAGGTGACCGCGGTGCCGATGATCGCCATGTAGAGCAGCGCGGCCACCGGCGCCGGGTCGAAGGCCACCGGCCGCTGCCGCTCGACGGCGAGCGCGAGGCCGCCCATGATCACGGCGGCGGCCGCCATCGCCACCGCGTTGAACGGCACCGGGTGCATACCGGCGCCCCACCGCTTGACGGACACGCTGACCACCGCACCGGCGAGCGGTGACACGAGCATGACGGCCGCGGCCGTCAATACCGCCGTGCCGCCCACGAGTTCGAAGTCATCGCCGAAAATCACCGCGATGCCGGCAAAACCGATCGTGATCCCGACCAGTACTGGCGCCGTCATTCGTTCGTTCGGGAGGACAAAATGGGCGATCACCGCGACCAGGAGGGGAAAGGTCGCAAAGAGCACCGACGCAAGTCCTGAGGGCACCCACTGCTCGGCCCAGAAGACGACCCCGTAGGAGGTACAGAACGTCAGCAGGGCGTGGAGGACTCTGAGCCGCCGTTCACGACGGTTGGCCGCAGCCAGCGGGATACCCGTGAACCACGCATAGCCGATGAGACACGCGGCGGCGATGGCGAAGCGGAGGGCGACCCCGGTGAACGGCGGAAGACCCCGCAGCGAAATCGTGATCGCGGCCCAGGTCGTCCCCCAGACCAGGGTCAGAAAACCGAGAGTCACAGCTTTCAGGAGAGGGCTCGGCGCCGACATTGAAGGTGACTCTACGACGATCGGCTGACGAGCGCCAGCGATCGATGCATTTCGACCGTGACGTTACAATGCGCACCAACGGAGCCCGAGGCGATCGCCGGCAAGGCCCAGGCGCCTTGCCTGGTAGTCGGCAACCGCTCCATTCACGAGGCGGCCGACATCATGAGGTACTTTGCGGATCGGACCACGACATCGGCGGCTGAGCGACAACCTCAGCTTTGCAACCCCATAGGCTGCGATGCCCCTTTCCGGGCGGCTTGTGTCCCAGAAGGGAGCACGCTGCCGGACATCCGAATCGATTCATGATCTACGATCCGGCACGGATCTTGCGGATGTCATGGGTGATGCTTCCCGGCCGAACGAACCTTTAGCGGATCGGGCTTCGGCGGGAAGGAGGAGGGGCGGCGCGGCTCGGATTCGACGCCGCAAATCGAGAATCGATAATCGAGGTTCTTTGGCCACACCATCAACCGTCGACCGCGGAGCCCGCGCCCAGCCCGACCCGGCGCGGAACCGGCGGCCGATGCCGACCGGAAAACCGGAGGTGGATCATGCCAAGGACCTCGACATTCGTGCTCGCCGCCGCGGCACTGCTGTGCTTCGGCATCGCCGGCGCCGAAACCATGACGCCGATCGTTCCCAACGACGTCGGCCACTGGCTCAATCTCGAGTACCGCGCCGGCAGGCTGGCGCCCGAGATCGCCGACAACCCGCCTCTCGTCAGGACCCTGCTGGTCGTCGAACGTTCGCTGGCCAATATCGACGCCCATTTTGCGGACCGGCGCGGGTCACCCGGTTGTCAGGGGCTGCGGCTGGCCTACTCCCGTCTCACGAGCGAGACGGCCTCGACCACGGATGCAGACGGCCGGACAACGGTATTCGCTCGGCCGGTGCAGCTCCACGAGGTCCTCGACGTCCGCGTGTGCTCGAGCGTCGACCAACGGGTCGTGCTGTGGGACGTGGATGGCGCCTTGATGATCCTCGCCAGATCGCGCAACGAAATCGGCGATTTCCCCCGGACTCTCTACGGCCTCTACCAGGTGCGAGCCGCCGAACGGGCGAAGTGGATGCAACGAGCGGTCCGTGACGCCTCCCGCGGCAAGGCCACCGGGGCGCCGCGAGTTGTGACTCTCTACCTACCACCGGGCGACACGCAGGTCATTCGAGTCGACGATCCCAAGCTCGCGGCATTCGGCGCCGAGTTCGCGCTGCCGCCGACCTTCGCCGATACCATGGCGTCTCAGGACCCGGTCGCAAGCCAACAGCCCGACCCGATTCGCAGGGACCGATAGCCTGTTTTTCTCACCGGGTTTCGTGACGAGGGCGGCGAAGCGCAAGTATCCGTTGGGTTTGGCGTGAATCGGGCGACGCAGTCGTAGTAGCGCTACGTCGAGGAGCACGATTTACGACAAGCACGGCGGGACGCCGCGATTCGCCGTCCGCAGTAGACTCCCGGTGGGAAAAGCGGGTTAGCGGCTATTTCAACCCGCGGCGCTCGAGGAGCGGCTCGACGCTCGGTTCCTTGCCCCGGAACCGGAAGTAGAGCACCTCTGGGTCCTCGGCGCCACCCCTTTCGAGGATGTTGGCGCGGAAGGCCGACGCGGTCTCCTGATCAAAGAGACTCGTCTCCTTGAAGGCCTGGAAGGCGTCTGCATCGAGGACCTCGGCCCAGACGTAGCTGTAATAGCCGGCATCGTAGCCGCCGACGATGTGGCTGAAGTACGGGCTGCGGTAGCGCACCACGATTTCCGGGATCAGGCCGATCCTGTCCATCGACGCCTCCTCGAAGGCATCGACATCTACTCCGGTTGGTTCCTCGAGGGTGTGCCAGTCCATGTCCAGATAGCAGGCCGCCAGGTACTCCACCATCGAAAAGCCCTGGTTGAACCGCCCGGCGGCTCGAATCTTTTCCACCAGCTCGAGGGGGATCACCTCACCGGTTTCGTAGTGCCTGGCGTAGAGCTCGAGCACCTCGGGCTCGAGCGCCCAATTTTCCATGATCTGTGACGGCAGCTCGACAAAATCCCATTTCACATCCGCCGAACCCCGGTAGCGGAGATTCGACAGCAGCGACTGCAATCCGTGGCCGAGCTCGTGGAAGAGGGTGAGGACCTCCTCGAGCGACAACAGCGCCGGCGCGTCGCCGGCCGGTCGGGAGAAGTTGCCGACATTGAGCACGATCGGCCGCACATCCTCGCCGTCCCTCACCCACTGGCCGCGAATATCGCTGCTCCAGGCGCCACCGCCTTTGCCGGGCCGCGGATAGTAGTCGGTCATGAAAACGCCGAGATGGCTGCCATCGACATCCGTGACCTCGAAGGTCCGCACCTCTGGATGGTAGGTCGGGATGTCGGTGCGTTCGGTGAACGCGATGCCGTAGAGCCGGTTTGCGACGCTGAAGGCGCCGTCGATGACATTGTCGATCTCGAAGTACGGACGCACCTCCTGTTCGTCGATGTCGTACCGCGCCTGGCGCACCTTTTCGGCGTAGTAGCGCCAATCCCAGGCTTCGAGCTCGAAATCGAAGCCGTCGGCTTCGATGGCGGCCTGAAGGGACGTCGCCTCTTCGCGGGCCACCGCCTGCGAGGGGCGCCACAGGTCATCGAGAAGCTGGTAGACCGCTTCCGGATTTTTCGCCATTCTCTCCTCGAGGACGAAATCGGCGTGCGTGGCGTAGCCCAGGAGCTTTGCCTTCTCGGCGCGAAGACTCAGGATTTCGGACAGAATCTCCTTGTTGTCGAACTCGTCGTCGTGGTCGCCGCGCGTGACGTAGGCGGCAAATATCTGCTCGCGAAGCTCGCGGTTGTCGGCGTAGTCGAGGAACGGATAGATGCTCGGCCGGTGGACGGTGAAGAGCCATTTCCCCTCCTGACCAGCCTCCGCCGCAGCAGTCGCCGCGCCTTCGATCACGCCCGGTGGGAGACCGGCGAGGTCGTCCTCGTTTTCGATAAAGAGCTGATAACGGTTGGTTTCGGCCAGGACATTGTCGTCGAATCTGAGCCTCAAGGTCGAAAGGTCGCTGTTGATCTCCTTCAACCGCTCCTTGTCGGTGGCGGGCAGCTCGGCGCCTCCGCGCACGAAATCGCGGTACTTCTTTTCCAGGAGGTTGCGCTGCTCCGCGTCGAGCCCGAGCTCGTTGCGCTGCAGGTACACCGCCTTTACCCGTTCGAAGAGCTGTGGGTTCATGAGGATGTCATCCCGGAGGTTGGAGCGCATCGGCGCCACCTCTTTGGCGATCTCCTGGATGCGCTCGTTGGTCTCCGCTCCGGCCAGAGTATTGAAAACGCCGTTCACCTTTTCCAGATACATCCCACTTCGATCGAGCGCCACAAGGGTGTTCTCGAAGGTCGGAGGCTCCGGGTTTTGTGCAACGGTCTCGACCCAGGCCCGTTCGTCGGCAATCGCTCGCTCGAAGGCGGGGAGGAAATCGTCCTCCTCGATCTCGTCGAATGGCGGCACGCCGAACGGCGTCGTCCACTCGGTGAAAAACGGGTTTTCGCTGGTCGCCTGGACTCCGGCTTGACCACCGCAAGCGGACAGCGTCGCGACCGCACACACGAGAAACAGCATCAGATGAATCTTCATGGAATACCCCTCAGTTCGAAGGCTTCGATCGTCAATCGTCTTTCAGCCCGTAGTTCAGCTCCCACGGAGGAAGATCCGTCTTGCCCTCGATGACGAAGTGCTCCATCCACCGCATCAACCGGCGGGCGTAGTCGTCTCGAGCCGCGGCACGACGGTTCCCGTGCCCCTCGCCGGGGTACGTGACGTATCTTACGGGTGCCTTTCCGATCAGTTTCAAAGCGCGGTAGAACTGAAGGCTCTGGGACGGGTGGACCCGGCTGTCGGCGGTGCCGCCGGCAATCAGCAGCGGCGTTCGCACCTGTTCGACCCAGAAGATCGGGCTGCGCTCGAGGCTGTGCTGCCAGCGGGTGTACGGCTGGTAGAGGGTGTGGACCATGATGTCCTCGATCGGGATCTCGGTCGTCATCCCCTTCGAGATCTTGTTGCTGATGCCGACAAACATCACCCCGGCCTTGAAGCGCGAGGTGTAGCGTCCCACCAGCCAGGCGGTGGCGTAACCGCCATAGGAGCCGCCGGTGACCCCCACCCGGTCGTTGTCGACAATGCCCGCGCCAACCAGAGCGTCGAGCGCATCCACCAGATCGTCAAACTCGGGGCCGGCGGCGTCCCCCTGCCCGAGCTTCGAGAACGCGACCCCGCGCCCGGTGCTGCCCCGGTAGTTGGGATAGAACACCGCCCAGCCCTGACCGGCGGCCAACTGGCCGGGAGACGAGTAGCTGGTGAGCCAGCCGTTGCTGCGATGCCCCTCGGGACCACCGTGAACCGATAGAATGAGCGGCAGAGGCCCGTCGTCCGGTCCCCTCTCGGGCCGGACGAGGATGCCTTCGAGCTCGAGACCGTCCCGCGCCGGGTGACGAAACACCAGCTGCGGCATCAACTCCACTTCGGCGAGCCACGGATTGCTGTCGGTGAGGCGCCGAGTCCCGGCGTCGCCATGAGCCATGCTGTACACCTCGGCCGGGTTGGTCGGCGTGTTGCCGACCAGGGCGGCCGAGCTGCCGTCGCTCGACAGGCTCAGCGAGGTCATGACCGGCGTCCTCGCGCCGTCCACTACGACGCCCGAGACGAGGTGGGTTTTCTGCTGCCCGGTGGCGACGTCCACCTCGCCAAAACGAGTTTCGACGCCTTCGTCGGAGATGAACATGACGGTCTCGGCATCCTGCCACGCCAAGGCGGAGATATGGCCCTCCAGACCCGGGAGCAGATCGCGCAACGGACCACCATCCGAGGATGCGAGCAGGAGACGGCCGGGCGCCGGATCGTTCGGATCGGCGGCCGAAATCATGGCCACGGCTTTGCCGTCCGGGCTGAATGCGAAGTCGCCAAGCTTGCCGGGGTTGTCGAGCACCGCCCGGACCTCCCCGCTGTCGGCATCGACGATCGTCACCTTACGAAACATGTACTGATCGTCGATCAGCGGCCGCGGGGCGACGTCGATTGCCAGACGGCCGCCGTCGGGGCTGAAACGCACATGGAACGCCGAGCCGTCAATCGCGAGCGGAGTCGGCTCCGGGTCGTCGGGCTCGGCGGCCGACGGGTCGGCGACCTTCGGTTCGAAGGGCGGAAAGGCCGTCAGCCAGACCCGCTTCGCAAGCCAGTCCTCTTCGAATACTTCCTGCGAGTAGCCCTTTTTCTCGGCCGCCTCCCGCTCATCGGTCTTGGCCTCGCGGGCGACGAACGCGACCCGCTTGCCGTCGGGCGAGACCGAGTAGTCGGTGATCTCGGTCTCGAAGCCCACCATCCTCCGCGACTCGCCTCCGGCCAGGGGAATGGCCCACAGGGCGGCTTCTTCATCGTCGCCGCGTTTCGCCAGATAGGTGATGAGCTGACCGTCGGGGGAGAACCGGACCGCAGACACCCTGACATCGCCGCCGACATAGGTGCTGTCGGCGCCGTCCTCCATCGTCACCACGTGGAGCTCGCGCCACGCCGGTCCGTCGGCGTCCACTCCCGGCCGGCGTGGCACGTCGAGGGTGTAGGCTATGAACGACCCGCCGGGGGCGATGACGGCATCGCCGACCGACCTCAGAGCGGCCAGCTGCTCGAAGTCGAGGCCGCCGCCAGCCTGAAGCGACCCGGCCAGACCCAGCATCGCGATCACAGCGACCAGAATCGATCGGCGATAGCGGTTCTCACACCGATTGAATCGCAACATATCTCCTCCTCCTGCGATTTCTCCCGCGCCCCGGCCGCCATTCTAGCCTGAACTCGGATATTTCCGGTTCCCATCCGGAATTCGTGAATCAGCTCGGCGAGATTGGACTTCCCTACCCGAAGGTGCTATATCCTTCGTTCAGAAATCGAGACAGAGTCACAAAACATTGAGACGGAGGTTCCACATGGTGTCCTTGACAGCTCTCTGGCTCCCGATCGTGCTCTCGGCGGTGGCGGTCTTCATCGCGAGCTCGGTCATCCACATGGTCTTCAAGTACCACAATTCGGAGTACCGGCAGCTGCCGGACGAAGACGCCGTGCTCGGGGCACTGCGCAACGCCAAGGTCGGCCCCGGCTTCTACGCCTTCCCACGTGCCGCAACCATGAAGGAGATGGGCACTCCCGAAATGCAGGAGAAGTACAAAAAGGGTCCCTGCGGCACGGTCAACGTGGTCCCGAGCGGTCCGCCGGCGATGGGAAGTGCATTGGTCCTCTGGTTCATCTACAGCCTCGTGGTCGGCGTCTTTGCGGGCTACCTCGCGAGCCGCACCCTGGCGCCCGGGACCCACTACCTGCAGGTCTTCAGGGTCGTCGGTTGCGCCAGCTTCATGGCCTATTCATTTGCCTATTTCTCGGACGGCATCTGGAAGATGAAACCGTGGAGCATGAACCTCAAGCACGTCTTCGACGGTCTGGTCTACGGTCTGCTGACGGCCGGTTGCTTCGGCTGGCTCTGGCCGCAATAGACGCTGGTCAGCTCGCGGCGGCTTGCGCGATCGCTTTCCCGGTGCGCATCCCATTCCAGGCCTGCACCGGCCCCATCAGGAAGAACACCAGCCCGCTGAGCGCCGGCGTGCGCGGCGCCAGGACGGCGAGCAGCAACGACATCAATCCGATGGCGACCGACAGCAGCTGCCGCATCAGCGAGCCCCAGGTTGCCGCGCGTTCGGCGGCAGGAGATTCGGATCGACCATCACAACCTCGTCATTTCTTGGTCGAGCTGAGGGGATCGAAGGCCACCACGTCCTCGGTCCACAGCACGACCTCGATCTCGTAGCCGGTCGGGTCCTTGATATACCAGCTCCGCGAGTGCGGCCACTCGATTTCGCCGTCGTAGAGGACGTGGATCTTCTCCCGTTCAATCGTCTCGAGCCACGCATCGGCATCGGTAATTCGCAGCCCGAAATGCGCCACGCCGTGCAATCCGCGGCTGCTGAGCTCGAAACGATCGAGACGCTCGAGCTGCGGATGTTCGTAGATGCACAGCATCGCCTCGCCGGCGCGGATGACGCCCCAGCGCACGGCATCGGTGATCCTCTCCTCCACCAGCTCGAAGCCGAACACGCGACCGTACCAGCTCACGGTCTGGTCGAAATCGCTGACGGTCATGTTGATGTGATCCAGATGGCGGACGTTCATGATGCCTCCGTTGCTCCCGGACCGGGAGATGGGTCGGATGTCTGCGCCTGCTCGCGTCGCAGCCCTTCGGTGTCCCACGCGGCGTCGACATCAGACCACAGATCGCTGACGTCGGCGCCGAGGACGCGCTCGAGCTCCTCGCTCTGCTGCCTCACGAGGTGGATGTAGGTCGTGTGGTCCCCCCGTTTCCCGCTCAGCTCGCGCAGCGCCCGCTCGTCGTGTACACGAAACCGCCGGGAGCGGCGCAACGCCTCGAAACCCGGCATGCCAAGCTCACGCATGACATCAGAACCTATCCGCAACGAGGTATCGAGGGTCTCGCGATAGACGGTGTCGAGACCCGCCTCCAGCAGCTCGTAGGCGTGGGTGCGGCCGATCGCACGACTGAGTATCTTCAAGTGAGGAAAGTGCTTTCGCGCGGTTTCTACCAGGCCGAGGATACGATCGGGGTCGTCGAGTGCGACCACCAGCACCCGCGCCGATTGGGCGCCGGCGGCGCGCAACAGGTCGAGCCTCGAGGCGTCGCCGTAGAACACCTTTTGACCGAATTTGCGGAGCAGCTCGACGTGGTCGGAATCGATCTCCAGGACGGTCACACCAATGCCGTTGGCCCGCAGCATCCGGCCGATGATGGTCCCCACACGTCCATAGCCTGCGATGATGACCGGGTTCACCTCATCGATCTCGTCGGGCTCCCGCTCGACCGTCTCGCGGGTCCCGAACCTCGGCTGGACCAACCGCTCGTTGATCAGCATCAATAGTGGAGTGATCGCCATCGTCAACGCGACCACCGCCACCAGCGGTGTCGTCACGCCCAGCGCGAGGACACCCTGTTGGGTGGCGAACGAAAATAAAACGAAGGCGAACTCCCCGGCCTGGGCCAGAGCGAATGAGAAGAGGATGTTCTGGTCTCGGCCGAGGCGGAAGGCCCTGCCGAGAACCAGCAGAATGAGGAACTTGACGATGATCAGCCCCACCACCAGACCGCCGATCAAGAACGGCTGCGCGACGATCTTGGCAAAGTCGATGGACGCTCCCACGGCGATGAAGAAGAGACCCAACAAGAGCCCTTTGAACGGTGCAATGTCACCCTCGAGTTCGTGGCGGTATTCGCTGGTCGCGAGCACGACGCCGGCCAGGAACGAACCGAGCGCCGGGCTCAGTCCAACCCTGGTCATCAGCAGGGCGATGCCGATCACCAGCAGCAGCGCCGCGGCGGTGAATATCTCCGGAATGTGGGCGCGCGCAATGAATCGGAACACCGGCCGAACCAGGAGCCGGCCACCGACCACGATCGAGCCGATCGCCGCCGCCACGACCAGCGCCGCCGCCCAACCCGGAAGACCTTCAACCCAGGTTGTGGCGGCATGCCCCTCGACGAGCGCGGAGTGCGCACCGGGCCGGGCCAGCAACGGCAGAATCGCCAGCATCGGTATGACGGCGAGGTCCTGGAAGAGCAGCACCGAAAAGGCGCTGCGGCCGCCGCCCGTCTTCATGAGGCCCTTCTCTTGGAGTGTCTGCAATACGATGGCGGTCGACGACAGCGAGAGGATCAGACCGACCGCGACCGCACTGCGCCAGTCGAGGCCGGCGGCAACCGCGATGCCGGCAACCACTGCCGCAGTCGCGCCGACCTGGAGACCTCCCAGACCCAGGATCGAGCTCCGCAGACGCCACAGCAGCGACGGCTGCAGCTCGAGCCCGATCAGGAAGAGCATCATCACGACGCCGAACTCGGCGAAGTGGAGGACGTCCTGACCCTCCTTGCCCACCAGGCCGATCCCGAACGGACCGATGATGATGCCGGCGATCAGATACCCGAGGACCGAGCCGAGACCGAGCCGTTTTGCGATCGGCACCGACACCACCGCTGCCGAGAGATAAATCAGCGCCTGAACGAAGAACCCTTCGCCGTACATTCGCTCAGTCCCCGATCAGCGAGTCAAGATCTGCGTTGACCCGCGGGAGGCGGCCGGCCGCGTCGGCATCCAGCTTCCCTTTCCCCAGGGCGACGAGCACGCGGCGGTAGTCGACCGCCGCGCGCTCGACCTCTGCATCCGTCAGGCTGTGGGTTCCGTGCACCACGAATGGCGGCAGATACCGCATCCCGCACAGGCGGGCAGTCTGCTCGATCGGCGCCAACAGCTGTTGGACCGTAAAGCGGTTGTAGCCGGCTTCGGAGTATGTCGCCTCTCCGCCACCGGTCGTCATCGCGTTGAGCATGGTTTTGCCCTCCAATGCGTGACCATCGTGACCATAGGCCCACCCGTGTTCGAGCACGAGATCCTGCCACTCCTTGAGGATGGCCGGCGTCGAGTACCAGTAGAAAGGGTGTTGGAAGACGACGACGTCGTGCTCAACGAGCAGTTCCTGCTCCCGTGCAATATCGATGTCGAGGTCCGGGTAGGCCTCATAGAGGTCGTTGACCGTCACACCGTCGAGATCGCGTATTGCCTCGAGCAGACGGCGGTTGACCCGCGATCTCCGGATCGCGGGGTGAGCAAAAAGTACGAGAATCGGATGACTGATCGCCATGACCACTGCCTTGCTCAACCAGAGAGCATCGACGGCGATTCCAAGACAGCTGGGACCGGGCGTGGCATGAAGAGGGTATCTACGGCGGGGAGTCGGTTTGACCGGGAGCTCGGCATCGGATCCCCTACCCCAACGACGCAACCTCCCGTATGAGGCGTCCGACTACACCCCGGTTGACCTCCGTCAGTCGTTTGCGCAGGTCGCAGCCCCGTGCGTGTCGGCGTTCGTTCTGCCTTTGACGCTGAGGAAAGCCCTCGATTCCGACGCTGCGCTTAGCTCGGCGAGTCAGCGTTCCCTCGCGGCGGCATGTCGAGGGCGAGACTGTCCGTCGTCCGGATCTTCTCCAGGGTTTTCGAGTACAGACCGAGACGGGTCTCCTCGATGTCTCCCCAGGTGGTGGCGGCGATGACCGTGTCGCCGAGGCCCTCGAGGCGCATGACCTCGAGGGTGAACTTGAAGTCGGGGTGGGGATCGATCAGGGTCACCCACTCCTGCTGCGTCGGTTCGACGCGCCACAAATCGCGCTCCCCGGGCGCGAGGCCGTTGAGCACCAGCTGATCGAATTCCTCGATCAGCCACGGCTCGTCGTAGCCCGGCCGCAGCAGGCCGGCGCGGAAGTGGATCAGCCAGATCACCTGGTCGGTGTTGTTCTCGGCCTTGAACTCGATGACCGGCCACTCCAGGAAGTTGCGGTTTCGCTTGTAGACCCGGCTCTTTTCGAGCTTGAACTCCCTGAGTTTCTCGCGCGCTTGCTCGGAGCCGATCCTGCCCTCCTCGAGCTCGGCCACCGCGGACTGCACCTCGGCGAGTCGACGCCGGCGGGCGTCGGCGATGATGCCATCGGCGGTCATCCCCTTGAGCGGCTGATAAAGGGCCAGCACCAACTCCGGGTGCGGCGGGTTTTCCTCGTCACCGAGCAGCGCCGCATCCCCTACCAGGTACTGGAGGGCCTCGTCGAGGCGGGCGCGTTCCTCGATCTCCATTTTCTCGCGCAACACGTTGAGCGAACCCTCGAGCTTGTCGACGCTGGAGGTATCGAGGGTCGTCGGTCCGCAGCCCGCCAGCACCATCGCCAACAGGATTGTCACGACAACCCAAAACCCGATCTCTGAATTCACGTCGCATTTCATGGGCGCCTCGCGTCGTCCGGTATTCTCCCCTCAACTGTAGCAGCATTGTCGACGGCTGGAGAGTACGTCAGTAGCTGTGGTCGTCGAGCCGCACCTTGCCGCGGAAGGTCCAGTAGATGATTCCGGTGTATGCGAGCACGAAGGGCATCCCGACGAGGGCGAAGACGAGCATGATGCTCAGGGTCTTCGGGCTCGAGGCGGCGGTGAAGATCGTCACCGAGTTGTCCGGATCGTTGCTCGCCGTCACCAGGTTCGGGAAGAGGGCCAGCCCGAAGAGCATGACCAGGGTGGCGATCACCACCGCACTCGATGCAAAGGCCTGACCCGGCCGGTCCCAGTGCAGACAGCGGGGGATGTTGGCGACCGCGAGCACGTTGACCACCACGACCACGGCCGTCCAGGGCCAGTGCTCGAAGTTGGCGCTGGCGCGCGGTACCAACGCCAGCGAATAGATCGTGGTCAGCATGTAGAGGACCAGAAAGAGGCCCCAGCTGCGCCACATCCAGTCGCGGAGCCTGGACTGGAATTCTCCCTCGGTCTTGAGATAGAGGAAGAGGCCGCCGTGCATGGCGAAGAGGGCGACCGTCATCAGCCCGACGAGGATTGTGTACACGTTGAGCTGGTCGAGGAGACCGCCGGTGAAGTTGCCGGCCTGATCGAGCGGCATACCGAGCATGGCGTTGCCGACCGCGACCCCGAACAACAGCGTCGCCGTCGCCGAACCGGCAAAAAAGCTCCAATCCCAGAAGCGCCGCCACCCCGGGTGCGCCACCTTGGACCGGAACTCCATCGACACGGCGCGGAAAATGAGCGCGGCCAGCAGCAGCATGAAGGCGGTGTAGAAACCCGAGAACGCGGTCGCATAGGCCTCCGGGAAGGCGGCGAAGAGGGCGCCGCCAAAGGTCACCAGCCAGACCTCGTTGCCGTCCCACAGCGGGCCGATGGAGTTCATGGCGATCCGACGCTCGCGGTCATCCGCCGGTACGAAGGGGTGGAGGATTCCGACCCCGAGGTCGAAGCCGTCGAGTATGGCGTAGCCGATGAGCAGGGCGCCCTCGATCCCGAACCAGATCACGCACAGAGTCGGCCAATCCATGATCGCCCCCTCAGCCACCGTCGCCGGCGCCGGTCAGCGACTCGGAATGGCCGGCAAGGCTGGTTGCCGCGGACAATAATCCCCCGCCGACGCCGGTCGCGACCGCGTCGACCGGTTCCGGTCCGTGACGGATCTTGGAATCGAGAACGTAGAGCCACACCGCGAGCAGGCTGAGGTAGATGATCCCGAACCCGATCAACGATCCAAGAACCTGCTGCGCCGAGACCGAAGCGCTGACTCCGTCGGCCGTGCGCAGCCCCTGGGTTTCGTCGTACTCCACGAAACCCGAGGGCCCGACCACGAGAGCGCCGTCGGCGGTCCATTCCACCGGTGGATGGACGATCCACGGCTGGCGCCCGACCTCGGCCGCTGCCCACCCGAACTCGTTGGCCGCCAAAGGACCGATGACCGCGAAGACGAAGATCCACAGCAACCACCGCGTTTCATACAGCCGCCCGCGCCAGTGGAGGAAGCTCGCGAGCACGGTGAGGCCGATGAAGGCCATGCCGAGACCGATCATGATGTGGTAGCTGGCAAAGGTCGCGATCACCGGCGGTCGGTCCTCCGGGCGGAAGCGATCGAGACCGATCACGGTCGCGCCGAAGTCGTCGTGGACGAGGAAGCCGAGCCCCCCAGGGATGGCGATATTGAAGCGGATGCTTTCGGTGGCGTCATCGGGGATCCCGAAGATGCTCATGTCCGCCGGTCCCGTCGTGTAGTGGCCCTCGAAGGCTGCCAGCTTGGCCGGCTGGTAGCGATACACGGTTCCCGCCTGGAAATGACCGGAAACGAGCGCCGCCAACGAGGCGATGGTGGCGAAGATCAAGGCTCCCGAGAAGGATTTTTTTGCGAAGTCCACGTGCCGGCCCTTGAGCAGGTAGAAGGCCGAGATCGACATGACGAAGAAGGTGCCGAGGATGAAGGCGCCGATCCACACGTGCACCAGCCGCTGCACCGTCGACGGGTTGAAGACCAGCGCCCAGAAATCGACGATCTCGGCACGCAGCACCGGCAGGCCGTCGACGACCAGGGGCCGGCCGTCGCGCAGCACCGGCACGATGTGGGAGCCGGCCGGAGTCTGCTGCCAGCTGTTGGCGACCACGATCCAGATCGACGAGAAGATTGACCCGAGGGCGACCATGACGGTGGCGAAGACGTGCATCCGCGGCGATACCCGGTCCCAACCAAAGACGAGCAGGGCGAGAAAACCAGATTCGAGGAAGAACGCGAAGATCCCCTCCGCTGCCAGCGCCGAGCCGAAAACGTCGCCGACAAAGCGCGAGTAGGCGGCCCAATTGGTGCCGAACTGGAACTCCATGACGATGCCGGTGGCAACACCGATCGCGAAGTTGAGGGCGAAGATGCGGGTCCAGAACCTCGCTGCCCTGTCATACAACGGGTCCCCGGTGCGGAGGTGCTGGGCCTCCAGGTAGACCATCACGACACTCATGCCGATGGTCAGTAGTGGAAAAATATAGTGAAAGCCGATCGTCAGGGCGAACTGGAGACGCGACAGCAGGACGACATCCATCAGCGTGGACCTTCCCCCGGGTGAGGATTTCGGACACCCTCGAAGTACGAGGGTATGGTACCTGAGCCCGCCGCTCGAAAGGAAAAGGAGAAAGGGGAAAAGGGGAAAAGGGGAAAAGGAGCCATCGCAAATTTCGGAATTCGGATTTCGGATTTCGGATTTTCCACCCACCCCTTCACGAATCCATTGAAACGACGGTCAGGGACGGCGGCCGCGGCTGCGGCTGGAGACCGCGTCAGGGCCAGTCGACAGCGACAGCGCCCGGACGGACCGGCGACCATTACTCGCTGCCCCAGTCGCTGCCCCGGCCGCTGCTCACTGACCCTGTCTCTGTGGTCTGCCGCCGTCCCCGACGCTGCGCCTGCCGACCGGAACTTCAAACCTCGATCTCACCCAAATTCGGATGAGCCGAAAAAGCGACCACCCTCCTCCCCTTTTCTCCTTTTCTCCTTTTCCCCTTTTCCCCTTTTCCCCTCTGCCGGTTCCCGGAACCGGCCTCGTTCCGACACAGCCGGTACTCCCCGCTTGAGAGATTTCCATAATCGGGTTAGGGTGGCGGCCATGAAGATCACACTCTTGTTTGTCGCCTTCGCCGTGCTGTGCGCCGCCTCGGGCAGTGCGCAGGACCCAGCAACCCCCGCCGATGTCGCGGCGCCGCCGGCCGACGCCGCCTGCACCGCAACCGGCCTCTGCTCCAAGGTGCTCAGCGCCGGCACCGGCACGGAACACCCCGATGCCTGGGACAGTGTCACCGTCCACTACTCCGGATGGACAACCGACGGCCAGCTCTTCGACTCCTCGGTAAAGCGCGGGGAGACCGCCACCTTCCCGCTCAACCGGGTCATCCCGGGTTGGACCGAGGGTGTCCAGCTCATGGTCGTGGGCGAAAAGCGCCGTTTCTGGATCCCGGTCGAGCTCGCTTACAACAATCGCCCCGGAAGGCCCGCGGGCATGCTCGTCTTCGAGGTCGAGCTGCTCGGGATCGAAAACCAGCCCGAACCACCGCCGCCGCCAGAAGTGCCCGCGGACGTTGCCGCCCCGCCGGCCAACGCCGAGACGACCGCGAGCGGCCTCGCCTCGCGAGTGCTGCAGCCCGGTGTCGGCGAGGATCACCCGACGAAAAGCTCCAGGGTGACGGTCCACTACTCCGGTTGGACCACCGACGGCCAGCTCTTCGACTCGTCGGTACTGCGCGGGGAGCCCATCACCTTCGGTCTCAACCAGGTCATCCCCGGCTGGACCGAGGGCGTGCAGCTCATGGTGGTGGGCGAAAAGCGACGCCTCTGGATCCCCGAGGAGCTGGCCTACAAGGGCGCGTCCGGCGCACCGCAGGGGATGCTCGTCTTCGACGTCGAGCTGATCTCCTTCGAGTAAGGGCCCCATGCCGAAGCCCGAACGGCACGTCTTCATCTGCACCAACCAACGGCCGCCCGGCCACCCCAAGGGCTCGTGCACCGATCGGGGCGCCCAGGACCTGGTCGCCGAGTTCGGCCGCCTGTCTGGAGGAACGCGAGGCCTTTGGCCGGATCAAGATCACGCGCTCGGGTTGCCTCGGCCCCTGCGAGCTCGGGCCCAGCGTCCTCGTCTACCCGGAGGGCGTCATGTACGTCGGTGTGCACATGAACGACGTCGCCGAGATCTTCGACCAGCACCTCCTCGGCGGGCGCCCGGTCGAGCGGCTGCTGGCGCCGCCGGAGGTCTGGGGCTGAGGGCCGCTATTGATGAGGCGCGCGATCCTTCTCCCCGGTCTCTTGTGTATTGTGGCCGCCGGTTGCGCCAGCTCGCAGGAGCGGTTCCAGCCGGTCACGGTGATCCAAGCGCCTGCCGACGAAACGTCCGACGAAGCCGCCGTCGTTGACCCACCGGCGCCGGTGGCTGTGTCGACGCCGGTTCCCTCACCCGACCGCCCCCTGGTCGTCATGCTCGGCACCGGCACGCCGAACCCCGACCCGGAGCGCTCGGGGCCGGCGGTCGCGGTTGTCGCCGGCGGCCGACCCTACCTGGTGGACTGCGGGCCCGGCGTCGTCCGGCAGGTCGAAGCCGCCCGCCGTGGCGGTGTCGCCGCCCTCGCCATGCCAAAGCTCAGCCGGCTCTTCATCACCCACCTCCACTCCGACCACACGATCGGCTACCCGGATCTCATCCTGACGCCATGGGTGCTCGAGCGCGAGGAGCCCCTCGAGGTCTACGGACCGCCCGGCACCCGGGCCATGACCGAGCACATTCTCGCCGCCTACGCCGAGGACATCGACATCCGACTGCAGGGATCGCAGCCCCAGAACGCCACCGGCATCGAGGTCGAGGTCCACGAGATCGAGCCCGGCACGATCTACGAAGACGACCACGTCACCGTCACCGCCTTTGCGGTCCCGCATGGGGCCTGGGAGCAGGCATTCGGATTTCGCTTCGACACCGTCGACCGCTCGATCGTCATCAGCGGCGACACCACGGCCACCGACGCCGTGGTCGCAGCCTGTGACGGCTGCGATGTGCTCGTCCACGAGGTCTACGCCGCTTCAGGCCTCGAACGCCGCACGCCCGATTGGCAGGCCTACCACCGGTCCTCCCATACCTCGGGCATCGAGCTCGGCGAGC
Organism: Candidatus Sulfomarinibacteraceae bacterium; assembly: GCA_963733915.1. Lineage (GTDB taxonomy): Bacteria > Acidobacteriota > Thermoanaerobaculia > Thermoanaerobaculales > Sulfomarinibacteraceae > Sulfomarinibacter. Next base: position 60,216 of record CAVTEP010000008.1, on the reverse strand, counting down.
TCGCCGCCCGCGCGCGGCCAAAGCTCTTGGTGCTCTACCACCAGCTGATGTGGGGCGCCACCGAGGACGAGCTCCTGGCCGAGATCCGGCAGGGCTTCGACGGGGAGGTCGTATTCGCCGATGATCTGGACGTGTACTGAAATCCGTTGGAACGTTAAAACGTTGGAACGTTAGAACGTTTTCAGTGCGGAGGGGAAAAGCGGAAAAGGGGAAAAGGCGACCATCGCACATTTCGGATTTCGGATTTCGGATTTCGGATTTTCCACCCACCCGTCCCCGACGCCGTTGGTTCCATCCGTTGAATCGGCCCACAGGGATGGCGGCAGGGACAGCGGCAGCGGCCGGAGACCGCGGCAGGGGCAGTCGACAGCGAAATCGCCCGGCCGGACCGGCGACCAGTGCTCGCTGCCCGGCTGCTGTTCACTGCCCCCTGCGGTCGGTCGCTGTCTCTGTCGCTGCAAATGCCGATCGGAACTTCCAACACCTCTATCTCATCAAATTCCGGATGAGCCGAACGTTCTAACGTTTTAACGTTTTAACGTTTCAACGATTCGGGATGGAGGCCGATCCGGGTTGATACGGCGGAACCGTTGGTGTAGACTTCGCTCATCCCGTCCACGCCGGAAAGGATTTCCGGCATGATCCCCCAAAATCTGCAGTTCGTATCGGCCGTCTCGGCCCTGATCTGGCTGACGGCGGCAACGGCTTCGCCCGCTGACACACCAACGCCGACCCCGCGACCCGGCACCCTCGCCGCCTACGCGAGCACGGCGAAACTCAGCCGCAGCTCCGCCGCCGACGCCAACGGACGCGTGACCCTCACCAACGCCAACCTCGGCGAGATAGCTGCCGAGGGTTCGCTCACCCTCGGCGTCGCAACGACCAACGCCGGCCAACGGGCGCGATCGAAAGCAAGCAGCACCGATGCCGAGCGGAATCGCTGGCGCGCCGCCTACTCCAAACAGCATGAAGTGATTCGCGGGCTCGGGCGGCGCCGGGCCCAGCTCGATATCGAGATCGACCACATCGAGGATCAGAAGCTCGACGTCCGGACCCTCGCGCGTCTCGAACGGGCAAAGTCGAAGCTGCGACAGCTCGAAGCACAGATCGAGGCCGAGCGCGCCGAGTTGGCGCGAATCGTGCGCGAGGCCCGGCTACATGGCGCCGAACCAGGGTGGTTCCGATGAGTTGATGACGACTACTCTTTGCTTGATGCCGCCACGAGCTCCTTCGCACGGTCGCGGTTGGTGGTGAATATCGCGACCCGGTCGTCGCCGATCGCGGCCGCGTTGTCCACGGCCTTCGAGTAGCTGGCCAGGGCCTCCTCGAGCCGGCCTGCGTTCTCGAGCGCCTCGCCGAGGCTGTCGTAGACGTTGGCCGACTCCGGATAGAGCTCGACGTTGTAGCTGAAAACGGCGATCGCGCCGTCGAAGTCGTCCCGGCCGAGTTTTCGATACCCCAGCTGGTTGACCACCTGCTCGCCCGGGATCACGGTGAAACCGTAGCGTTTCGAGAGACCGGCATAGTGAGCCTTGAGCTCCTCGGTTCCGCCCTCGAACACCCCCGTCTCGGGGTCGGGTGGCAGCTGCCAGCTCTCGAAGACAAAGCGCAAGCCCCAGTAGTGGGCGCGGAGCACCATCGAGCCGTGGGTTTCATCGGGCATCCGCATGACCTGCCACGAAAATCCGTCGATGGAGTTTTCCTCGAGCTCCTGTTCGAGGCGGTCGAGCCGGTTGGGTCGGGGCTCGCCATCCTCTTCGTTGGCCATGGCGACAAAGAGGGTTGCGTTCAATTCCTTGCGACCGTCAAAAAAGGTGGCCGCCTGGCGGACCGGCAGCTCGTCATCCCAGTTGAGGCTCGGGCTGGCTGCGATGACGGCTCCAAACGTCGCCGGGCGGGTGAAGATGGCATTGAGCGCAAACAGCCCGCCAAAGGAGTGACCCGCAAAGATCCTCAGTGGCAGCGTCCGGTAGTTGGCATCGACGTACGGGAAAAGCTCCTGCTCGAAGAAGTCGAGAAACGTGGACGCCCCACCGCTGGTCGGGCTCTCGTACACCTGGCCGTCGATCGTCCTGGACGCGACGTGGGTCGGCGTCAGATCACGGGTCCGGTCGGTATTGGCGACGCCGACGATGATGACCTGCGGCATCAGCCCGTTGCCGGAAAGAAAGTCGACGGTCCCGCGGGTGTGCGTGAGATGCTGGTCGCCGTCCGTCATGTACAACACCGGGTAGCCCTGGCTCGTCCGGTCGTAGCCCGGAGGCGTCGACACGAGGATGGTTCGCTCCTCGCCCATGATCTTCGACGGGATCGTCAGCGTTTCGCCGATGATGATTGGATCGCCGGCGAAAGCAAGACCAACGGCAAGACACATCAATGGGATGAGAATCGCGAGCTTTTTCATATCTGAACCTCACAGCCTGAGATTTGGATCGCCGCCACCATGGGGCGAGATACGAAGGAGACGCCGCATCGGTTTCTTTTCTGAATGAATCTGGTAAGAGGCGAAGCGCTCATCAGGATCCCGGCGCTACCCTGGAGGCCGCCCTCCTGACACCGGCGACTCCGAACTTGACAACTGCCGCGCCACCGGCGAGGCCGTCACCGCTCGGCAGCAAGCCGGTTCCGTGCGCCTCGTCAATCTCTCCGTCCAGCGCGATGCCGTCCTCCGCGTCGACGACGTGGTCGCTGATGGTCAACCGATACCGGCCACCGGGCAGCGGTCGGCGAGATTCGACCGTTGCCGTGAAGGTCTCCGGATCGTAAGCAAGATCGAGCTCGAACTCGACCCCATCGCTGCGACGCAAAGCAACGTCGGTGGCGGAGATGACGACATCGCGGTGAAAGCCGATCGACATCGACATGGTCCGGTTCAGGCGCAGGACCGACGACGGCGCCGGATCGACGGCGACGATTTTCGGCGGGCCGTCGAAGAAGGCGCCTGAGATGTTGATCCGGCTGAGTATCCAGGTGTTCGGGTCGAGCTCCACATCGTCCACCTCCCCCGAGACGGGGATCAGAAGATGCTCGACTCGGGCGTCATTCCAGACCGTGTAGGTGTGTTCCTGGCCGTTCTCCAACGTCAGGATCTCGACCGGCATCTGAAAGACCGACTCGTTCTGGTTCTGCTCGAGCATGATTTCGAGGAACCGGCTCCCGTTGATCTCGTGCTCCTGCCAGCTGGAGCGATAGGCCGGCGCGCCGCCGCCGTAGATCCACTCCTCGAAAAACCACTCGAGATCGCCGCCCCAGATGTCTTCCGCGACCGCACGAAAATCCTCGGTGGTGGCGGTCGAGTACTCGAAGCGCCCGCGGTAGGCGGCGAGGATCTCGAAAAAGGCGTCGTCGCCGACGACGCCCCGCAGCATGTGGAGCGCCCACGCGCCCTTGCTGTAGGAGTAGTTGCTCGAGAAAATGCGATTGGGGTCCGAGATGTCGTGGACATAGACGGTGCCGTCGAGCAGCGGCGGCCGCCGCACCTCCATGTATGCCCGGCGAGCTTCAGCGTCGGGGACGCCCGAGGCATACTCGTACCACAGAGCCGTCGAGTAGGTGGCGAAACCCTCGTTGAGCCAGATGTCGTGCCAGGTGGCGCAGGTCAGCATGTCGCCCCACCATTGGTGGGCCAACTCGTGCGAGGTCAGGTAGTCTCTGAATGCCGAATTCCCGCCCTGGCCGGTGGCGGTCTGATGCTCCATGCCGCCGCCGAACGGAAACTGGTAGATGGCGTATTTCTCGGCAATAAACGGGTATGGCCCGAACAGCTCCTCGAAGGTCGCCAGCATCTCCACCGACAACCGCCAACCGTTTCGGTTTCCGGGTGTGTCCTGGTCGGGGTAGATATAGAAATCTACCGGCATCGAACCGCCCTCGTAGTTGAAGATGTCACTGAAGGAGTTGTAGACGGTGGCCGAAAACGAAAAGAGGTACGGGCTGGTCGGGTACTCGGTGGCCCAGTGAAAACGCCGCCTATCACCCGCCACGTTGTCGACCGCCACCAAAAGGCCGTTCGAGACGACCGTCAGATCGGAGGGCACTGTGACCAGCAGCTCGCCGGTCGCCTTGTCGCGGTTGTCCTCCTTGACCGCCCACCACCCGGAGGCGTACCACGGCTGGCTCAGGGTCGAGACCACCGGCACCCCACCCTGGCTCGAAAAAAACCACGTCGACTCCGGCGTGCCGCTGTAGGTGATTTCGATATCGAAGACCTCGTCCTCGTCGTAGCTGCGGTTGAGGTCGACATCGATCGTCGTCGTGTCCAGCCGCCGCCACTCGACGTCGTCTCCGTCCACCTCCACCGATCCGATCGCCATCGAGGCGTTGAGCCAGAACCTGAAGGTCGAGAGGTTTTCGACCCGGCTGGCCACCGTCATCGTGGTGGAACCGCTGATGGTCTGCGCGTCCGGGTCGACCTCGAAGTCGAGCCGGCAATGCAGGACATCGGTCTTGTAGGATTCGGGGTCGTTGATGTTTTTCGCGTGCAGCTCATGGTCGACGCCGGCGAACATCGTCTTGGCGTGCGAGCACTCGAGCGGGGTATCGGGTTGTATCAACCGCTCCGTATCAAGGCCGGATGCTGCAAAGAGGGCGGCCATTGACAGGACAAAGCTCGAGACCAGGTTCATGGCTCCTCCCGACGGAACCGGCCGCCGACGGCGCCTCTTCCGGCCCGCCCGCCGGTGCGGTCGATCCGCCGCCGTGTCACCATCGTCAGGGGTGATACGAGATCAATGAATCGATCGTTTCACCTTATGGCGATCGTCCCGTGAAAACCCTCGCGGCTATCGATCTCCCCGAGCATCCGCTCGAGCTCCGGCAGTCGCAGATCGATCACCGCATCGAGCTCGGCCAGGTAGCCGTCAAGCTCGGCCTCGAGCTCGTCGAAGCGCTCGACCGAGCTCTGAAGCGGTGCCCCGAGGGTGCTCTCGACCACCCCCTGCAGGTAGAGCAGCTGGTTGTCGATCTGGGGCGGGAAGTTGAGGACGTCCTGGCTCGACTCGTTTTTGACCTGGTGGAGCTTTTCCTCGATCGCGGTCAGGGCCTTTGAGATCTCGTCGGCCTTGGCCGTGACCGCTTCGTCGTCGACGCGACCGGAGACAGCCTCGATCTGGCCACGGACGTCGCGGATCCGGTCGATGGCCTCGTGCGACCGCGTCAGCGCCTCCCAGATCTTTCTGGCGAGCGCGAACTGCTCATGCATCGCCGCCGGCGAAACCTCCGTCCGCGGGTCCTGCACCACCTCGAAGCTCGCGGTCTGGGACCATTCGCCCACCGTCAGCCGCACCTGGTAGGTGCCGGGAGCTACGGTTGGGCCGCCGGGCCAGCCCCACAGGACCGAGTCATCGACCAACCCGGCGTCCGCCAGGGCCAGGTTCCAGACATAGCGATTGGCGCCGGCCCGGGCGTCGAGCAGCGGCGGCTCGGCCAGCTCGGGGAAGAACCGCCGCCACGGGCTCGGCGCGCGGCGTTCCGGATTCTGGCTCGACAGGCTGCGCAGCACCTCGCCGGCGGCGTCGAGGAACTCGAGCGTGACCTCGTCGGCGTCCTCCTCATCGAGACCGGCCGGCAGCAGGTAGTGGACGACCGCACCGAAGGGCGGGTTCTGACCCACCGCGCCGCGACCGCCACCGCCCGACTGGTCGACCCAACGAACTACCGTGTGCGGCGTAAAGAGATGGGGCGTCGTCATCGCCCCGCCTTCGGCCATCTGCCGGAGGACGGTGAGATCGTCGAGGATCCAGAATGACCTCCCCTGGGTGGCCACCGCCAGATCGCCGCGTTTGACCGCGAGATCGGTGATCGGCGTGACCGGCAGGTTGAGCTGCAACGATCGCCATGAGGCGCCGTCGTCGAAGGACGCGTAGATCCCGAACTCGGTGCCGGCGTAGAGCAGGCCCGTCTGGTCCGGGTCCTCACGCACGACGCGCGCGAAGTGGTCGGCGGGAATCCCGTTGCGACCGTCGGTCAGCAAACGCCAGCTTGCACCGTAGTCGGTGGTGCGGAAGATGTACGGCCGGAAATCGTTCTCACGGTAGCGGTGGACCGCGATAAAGGCCCGTCCGGGATCGTGGGCCGACAGCTCGATGGCGTTGACGGTCCCCCCCTCGGGCATGTTCGCCGGAGTGATGTCGCGCCAGTTGGCACCGCCATCATCCGAGATGTGGACCAGACCGTCGTCGCTGCCCGCCCACAACAGACCGGCTCGATGGGGCGACTCCTCGAACGCAAAGACGGTGCCGTAGACCTCGACCCCGGTATTGTCGCGGGTGATGGGTTCACCGGCATAACCCTGTCTCGAGTCGTCGTCGCGGGTCAGGTCGGGGCTGATCTCCGACCAGGTGCGCCCCTCGTCGGTGGACTTGAGGACCACGTTGGCGCAGTGATAGAGCACGTTCGGGTCGTGCGGCGAGATGCGGATCGGCGAGTTCCACTGGAAGCGGTACCTGAGGTCCTTGGGCTGCTGCCCCACCGCCAACTGCGGCCAGGCCATCATTTCCTGAGTGTGTTCGAGGTTACGGTCGTAACGGCCGATCGAACCTCCGTAGCAGCCGCCGTAGGTGATGTTCGGATTGCGGGGATCGACCGCCACGGTGGCCGTCTCACAGCCCGCCGGGGCGTACCAGTCTTCGTGGTCGATCCCTCCCGGCGAGCGGCTCGGGATGGCCACCGCCGAGTTGTCCTGCTGGCCGCCGTAGAGCCAGTAGGGAAACTGGTCGTCGACCGTGACCCGGTAGATCTCGGAGGTCGGCTGGTTGGACTGGACCGACCAGGAGCGACCGCCGTTGAAGCTGATGTTGGCGCCGCCGTCGTTGCCTTCGATGAGATTGTCCGGGTCGTCGGGGTTGATCCACAGCGCGTGGTTGTCGCCGTGCGGGGTGCGGATCGGACGGAAGTTTTCGCCGCCGTCGATCGACTTCCAGAACATCACGTTGAGCACGTAGACCGTGTTGGCGTCCTTGGGATCGGCCTCGAGGTGAGTGTAGTACCAGGCGCGCTGCCGCAGCTCGCGGTCGGCGCTCACGAGACGAAACTTCTCGCCGCCGTTGTCGGAACGGTAGAGGCCGCCGTCCTCGGCCTCGACCAGCGCCCACACGCGGTTGGGCGCGGCGGGCGACACCGCCACCGCGATCCGTCCCTTGACGCCCCCGGGCAGGCCCTCGCTGAGCTCGACCCAGGTGTTGCCGCCGTCGGTGGTCTTGTAGAGCCCGCTGCCGGGCCCGCCCGAGATCATGGTCCACGGCGTGCGCCGCGCCTGCCAGATGGCCGCATAGATGTTCCGCGGGTTTGCGGGGTCCATCGCCAGGTCGACCGCCCCCGCGTCTTCCGAGACGTAGAGGACCTTTGACCAGCTGAGCCCGCCGTTGGTGGAACGGTAGACGCCGCGCTGCGGGTCGGCGCCGAAGATGTTACCCAAAACCGCCGCGTAAACCAGATCCGGGTCCTTCGGATGGATCACGATCCGCCCGATCTGGCCGGCCTCCGGCAGCCCGACGTGACGCCAGGTGTCACCGGCATCGGTCGATTTGTAGATCCCGTCACCCGGGGACACGTTGCCCCGCGGGCAGGCCGAACCGGTGCCCACGTAGACGACGTTGGGGTCGGAGGGCGCCACCGCGATGGCGCCGATCGAGCCGGTGCCGAAGGCATCGCCGGGCCGGCGCTCCCACTGCAGGTTGTCGGGAAGCCCGCCGAGAGGCTCACGAAGCAAGCCGAGCTCCGCCATCGTCGGCTCGACCTCTCCCATGATCTCCGGCGCCGGTTTCGGCTCGAGCTGGCGTACCACGTCCGAGACGTTGAACCAGGTCAAACCCCCGTCGGTGGTCTTCCAGACGCCGCCGCCCGTGGAGCCCATGTAGTAGGTCATGGGGTCGCCGGGCACGCCGCTCACCGCGGTCACCCGGCCGCCGCGGAAGGGACCCACCAGCCGGTATTCGAGCGAGTTGAAGAGTTCGTCGGAGATTTGGGAATAGGCGGTCGAGGCTGCAGCCAGCATCACTGCACATGCGAGGAATCGAGCTCTCATCAGGAACCCCCCGGGTTGAAATGCAGCGCTGAGGATAGCAGGGCAGCGTGTCGAATTCGGAATTCGGAATTCGGAATGAGGAATGAGGAATGAGGAATGAGGAATTGCCGCCCACCCGTCCGGTTCTGTCATCCTGAGCGAGGCCCGCAGGGCCGAGTCGAAGGACCCCCTCAATTCTCCGGAGAGTGACGAGCACGGAACACTCTCTGGCTTCAGGGGATCCTTCGACTCGCTCGCCGGGCTCACTCGCTCAGGATGACAGAGGGAAGGCAGGCTACGGCGCCGTTGCGCGACCGGCGCGGCGGGGCGTGAGCCGGCGCTCGCCGACGGCGTTGCGGTTGCGCATCCAGTACGTGAGCGCCCGGCCGGCCCGACCGGCCGCAAAACGTGATGTCGGTTTCCGGCATGCCGTCGCCGTTCGCGTCGAAGAGGAAGGTGTCGAGATACAGCTGGAAGAGCTCGACCGTCACGACCACGCCCGGATTGTCCGGATCCTCGGTCGCGCCGAACAGCCGATCACCCTGCAGGTACACTCTGGCCGGCGCCTCGGTGCCGTCCGCCTCCCTCATGAGATAGTCGCCCTGATAGCGGGCCCAGGTCGATGGGTCCGTGGACAGGTCTTGGGGCTCGACCGGATCGGGCGCGAGCACCTCGTCGACGATGCAGTAGGCGGCGGTCCTCAGCGACGATGTGACGTTGGTGAGCAACGCCACCGCAAAGCGCCGCTCGGGCACCCACAACAGATAGGTGCCGTAACCGGCCACGTTGCCGCCGTGCTGGCGGACGTCGAGACCCTTGTACTCCTCGATCATGATGCCGAAGCCGTAGTACAGATCCGGCGAGAAGTGGGTCCACATTTGTGGTTGCTGCATCATGGCGGCGGACGCCGGTGACAGCACGGGCCCGCCGCCGTCGGTCAGCAGCAGCGCCCACCGCACCAGGTCCCTCACCGTCGAGAAGGCGACGCCCGCCGGTCCCAAGGTCCACGAGTCGTTGTCGCGGGTTCCCAGGATGTACTCGCGATGTTGCTGGGTATCGTAATAGTGACCGTAGCTGAAGTTGCCGGACTGGATGACCTCCAGCGGATCGAAGGTCGTGGAGTCCATTCCCGCCGGTTCCCAAACGGCCTCCTTGAGGAGGTCGCGGTACGGAGTACCGCTGGCGCGCTCGGCCACCAACCCGGCGATCATGAAGTTGGGGTTCGAGTAGTTCCAGAACGAGCCCGGCGGTGCGTACAGGTCAACCTCTCCCTGCCGCCCCGCCCACCTCGACAGGGCCTGGTTGCCGGTGCTCGCATAATCGTTGACCAGATCGGGGAACCCCGTGGTGTGGGTCAGGGTGTGCCAGACCGTGATCATCTCGGCCGGCCATCGGCCTCCGACCTCGAACTCCGGGATGTAGTCGGTGACCGGGGCTCGGAGGTCGACCCGTCCCAGCTCCACCTGCTGCATGACGGCCGCGGCCGTCATCTGCTTGGTGACCGAGCCGATCCGGAAGATCGTGTTCGGATCGACCGGATCGTTTTCCCCCCGGCGTTTGACCCCGTACCCGCTCTCGTAGAGGAGCTCGCCGTCGAGCATCACCGCCACTGCCGCCCCAGGCGCGTTCAAATGCGCCATGTTGCTCTCGACGCACTGGTCGATGCCTTCTTCAACGGTGGCTGCTTTGCGCCAATCGGCGGGGCGTTGCGACTCCGGCCGGAGCGGCGGCAACGGTCCGGGGCCGAGGGCATCGAGCATCCGGGCAGCCGGCACAGTGATTTCTACCCGGGCGTCGGCCGGTCTCTCGGCCGGTCGTTCACCGGCCACAATCGGTAACGAGATTCCCACCACGAAGGTTGCGAACACCAGCCGCAATCCACGACGGGTTGCCGACCCATGCACCATCAGGACCTCCAGCGGAGCCCGGCGTCCGGCCCTTCCCGAAGAGGTACGAGGGCGCCTCCTCATCGTTTCAACCGGTGGCGCTCGTAGTAGCGGCGGGCCTTGGCACGGTTGCCACAGGTACCCATGTCACACCAACGGCGGCGACCGCCGCGGCTGTGGTCGAGAAAGAGCCAGTTGCAGTCCGGCGCGTCACACTCGCGAATCCGCGCCGCGTCTGACGAGGTGAGCAGCTCCGTCGCAGACTGGACCACCGGCCACAGCACCATTCGCAGGTCGGTGTTCCCGCCCGGCCGCTCCCACTCGCAGCACCCGTCGCCACAGCACAGCCGCCGCCGAGGCATCGATTCGAGGGCCTTGTTGAGGGCATCGATATCCTTCGGATCGGGGGGCTCGCCGGCCGCGACCGCGGAGCATAGCCGGTACACCGCATCACGCACCACGATTGTCGATTCAAATACCTCGATCGCCTCCTCGCGTTTCCGCTCGAGCACAGCTTCGAGGCGGTCGTGGTCGTCCGCGTCCACAACTCCGGCCTTCACGGCCCACTCCAGCACATCGTGGTATCCACCGAGCGTGTCATTCGCGGCATCCGACCGGTCGCCCCACGTGTTGGCAAAATCGAGGCACAGCGCACCACCCGGAAAATCGAACACGGACATCCAGACCTCCACCAGCAGTATAACCTATTTTTACCACTTGACAGGTTAGAATGATGAACCTATATTCTAACTTGTAAATGTAAATTCACCAGTTAGGGAGACCAGGACCATGTTCGAAACCCAGACCAATCCATCGCCCGCCCACGACCTTACGGTCCTGCACTCCGAGCTGATCGAGCGCCGCGATCGCCTCCGGGCAGCCGCGGCACGCTCCGACGCCGGCCAGTTGAGCGAGCTCCTGGAGGCGGTCGACCTCGCCCTCAACCGCATGGATGACGGCGACTACGGCATCTGCGAGGTCTGCCACGTCCCGATCGAGCGTCAACGTCTCGCCGACGACCCGCTGACGCGGGTCTGTCTCGAGTGCCTCTCGCCCACCGAACGGCGGGCGCTCGAGCACGATCTCGAGCTGGCGGCGACCATCCAGGCCAGGCTCCTGCCCCACCGCGATTTCGCCGCCGACGGTTGGGACGGCCACTACGTCTACGAGCCGCACGGGGCGGTCAGCGGCGATTTTTGCGACGTCATCAATGACGGCGAAGACACCCTCGTGCTGCTCGGCGACATCTCCGGGAAAGGGGTCGCAGCCGCCCTCCTGATGTCCCACCTGAGCGCCATCTTCCGCGGCCTCGTCGGCTCCGGCTGGGAGCTCGTCCAGGTGATGGAGCGGGCCAACCGTCTCTTTTGCGCCTCGATTCCGGCCGGGTCGTTTGCGACCATGGTCGCGGCCCGGCTGACGCCGAACGGCGAGATCGAGATCTCGAACGCCGGCCACGTACCGCCGCTCTATCACAACGGGCGAGTCGACCAGCTTCCACCCGACGGTGTCCCGCTCGGTCTGTTCTGCGAGTCCGCCTACACCTCGCAACGGCTCCGCCTGTCGCGCGGCGAACGCCTGGTGTTGGCAACCGACGGGCTCATCGAGAGCACCGGTCCCGATGACCTGGAGTTCGGCGTCGATGCCCTTGCCGCCGCGATCGCCGCCTCGCCCGAGGCCGCGCCCCGCCGGCTCGCCGAACTTCTGGTCGATGAGGTCAGCCGATTCCGGCGGGGTCATCCGGCAAACGACGACATCACGATGATGGTGGTACGCCGAACGGCGTGAAGTGATCCAGATTATTCCAGAATGGGAATTGTGGTGCGGCCGTCCCGGCCGCACAGCCTTTCGCCCCGTGCAGGCGAGACCAAGCACCACAATTCACGGTGCGATGTTGTGGTGCGGCCGTCCCGGCCGCACAGGTGGCAGTGATCGCGATCCGTGCGGGCGAGACGCCCGCACCACAAAGGTTGAACCGGTTTCCCACCTGTTGAATGTGATCGCCCAGAATGACCGAGACTCGGACGGGCGGGCAGCATTCCTCATTCCTCATTCCGAAATTCCACATGGTGGGTGGGCGGCCATTCCGAATTCCGAATTCCGAATTCCGAATTCCGAATTCCGAATTCCGAATTCAAAATATGCTGCCCTACTACCGCGTGCTCCGGTACGTCGCCCGTCCGGGATAGGTGACGGTGATCGAGCCGCGGGCCCCTCGGGACCCCTGTGCGGGGCTCACGACGACCTCGAGTCGGCGGTCGTCCATGAGTTGGGCGTGGCTGATCCGGCCGTTGATCTGGAGCCGTCCCTTGCCACTCGTCTCGGCCAGTATTTCGCCGGTGGACGCTTTGCGGACCTCGACATTCATGTTTTCCCACGTCCCCACCTGCTGCACCTCGACTGAGACGATCCCCGGATAGTCGGGAGAAAACTCCAGTACACTGCGCGAGCGGACCGAACCGAGGGTGAAGTTGGCCTCCGCCACCTGGCGACCGATCAGCACCGCATAGGGTCTTCCCGCCGAACCGTCGAGGAGCGCCTTTCCGCCGGCATTCGCAGCCGGCGCCCCACCTTGCCCTCGATCGGTCTCGATCGCGGCCGCTACGACTCTGACCCGAACCGGTCCCTGAAAATTGTCGAAAATGTCGGCCTCGGCCGCCACCCGATAGCGGTCGACCCAGAGCGCGACCGAGTAGACTCCCAGGCCGCGCGAGCCCGGGTAATTCGGGTCCAGCGGCACCCGCACCGTGACGTCGGTGCATCCGGCGCCGTCATCGGGGATGCACACGAGGTCGGCGCCAAGCGCCTGCCACTCCTGCCAATCCACCCGTTCGACCAGGGCCTCCCAGCAGGCCGCATCGACCCGGCCTTCGAGGGTGAACTGACAGTCGGCGGCGTCAAAGCCCGGAAAGGGGTGGCGGATCTGGTCGAGCCAGAGGTCCCACGAAACACCATCCGGCCATCGGCCGCCACGGTCGTGGACCTGCACCCGGATCTCGAGCTCGACCCCTGCTGGGATTTCGAGTCTTCGGCAATCCCCGACGCATTCGATCCGGTCACCGCCGGCCGGGTCAACATACCCGAGCGTCATCTGGGCCACGAAGCTCGGGGCAGCGCCTTCGTCCGCCGCTACTGCTGGCGACAGCACAAACGCTCCCGTCACGAATGCGGCCCAAAAAACCCGGTTTGACTGCGGCATCCGCGCTGACTCCTGATGCATTATCAACGAAAACGACCGAACAATCTCGCCGCAAACGCTAACATTTCCGGCTCCCGCGCGTTGAACACATCGAGAGTCGCGGGAACACCGCCTTCGCGCGCAAGGAGACGAGATGAGTGAGCAGGGTTGGGGCTGTCTCAAGCAGACCGCTGTCGGCTGCGGCGCGTTGATCGTCCTCGCCATCGCGATTCCTCTGGTGCTGGCCGTGATGGTGATGCTGCCAATGAACCGTGCGGTCGGGGCCCGCGCCGAGATCGAGCGGCTGTACGGTACCCAGGACAGCTTTGTTCCGCCGGCGTCGGGCGCCCCGTCCGCCGACCGGATCGAGGCCTTTCTCGAGGTGCGGCGGGCGCTTGCAGACACGTGTGAAGATTTTTCGAACGCGGAGCGCTCGGTCGCAGCTCTCGAGGCTTTTGACGATCAGAGCGAGGTCTCCCGGATCGACGTCATGAAACAGGCATTTTCGACCACCAAAAACATGATGGGCATGGGTCCTTTGATCGGCCAGTTTTTCGAGACCCGAAACCAGTCTCTGCTCGACGCCGAGATGGGGCTGGGCGAGTACACCTACCTCTACGTGGTGGCCTACGGCGACATAATCGTCGACCCGACCGAAACGAACCGACTGCTCGGTCCGGAGGCCACCAACGAACGAGTGAGAAGGGCCCTCCAGTCAATCCTCATGAACCAGCTCGACCGCCTCCGGCAGGATGGTGGGCCCGAGGTCGACATCGCCATGGTGTCGGCTGAGTTGGCGGCCCTCGAGAACGACCCTCGCCGCATTCCATGGCAGGACGGTCCTCCGCCCGCGATCACTGTGGCCCTGCTCCCCTATCGGGAGGAGCTCGACGCCCTCTTCTGCAGCTCGACGCCGCCGCTCGAGCTCATGATCAACCAAAAACACGGCCCGGCGATCGATACGCTCTGACGCTGTCCCTGCCGCCGCCCCTGACCGCCGTTTCAATGGGTGGGGCAAACGGCTTGTTGGAGTGGCGGGCGGAGTTCCGAATTCCGAATTCCGAATTCTGCGATGGCTCCTTTCCCCTTTTCCCCTTTTCCCCTTTTCTCCTCTGCCTCCTCGGGGCGGGTGGAACGTGCGAACGTTTGAACGTTCTAACGTTCTAACGATTATTCGTTCCACGGCGCCGATTCGACCCGTGGCTTGCCGCGCGCCCCGAATGTAATGACCCGCGCCGGCAGCCCGGGATTCGTGCTCTTGCCCGAAGCGAGGATGCACGGGATGTCGAATTCCTCGGTGAAGACGTGGCCGTCAAAGGGCTCGGAGAAATCGACGTGCCGGTGCTCGTGACCGAAGAGCAGGACGTCGACCCGACCCCCGATCAACCTCATGAGATCGGCGCCGTCCTTGAGACGGTGGCCAAACCACTCCTTGGCCTGCGCAAACAACGGATCGTCGGGAAAGAGGAACGGGTGGTGGTGGACTGCGACGACGATCTTGTGGCTCTTGCGACGCTCTTCGCGCAGGGTCGTGATGAGCTCGCCGAGCTCGTCGAGCTGGTCGTTTCCCAGCTCGCCGTCCGCCAGCAGGCCGTCCCAGAAGCCGGTTTCGGACTTCATCGAGTTGAGGGTGATCACCGACACGTCGTCGTCGGCGTAGGGAACGTCGGGATAGGTCACGCGGGTCTCGATCCCCATCAGGTACTTCTTGAAGAGCTTGAATCGCTTCTCCTGGGCATACGCGCCGTTCCAGCCGTAGTCGTGGTTGCCGGGCAGCGGCGCCACCTGGAAACCGGCGCGGTGCAACGGTGCAAGGATGCGGCGCGCCTCGATGTACTCCACCTCGCGGCCGTCATCGACGATGTCGCCGGTGATCAGCACCAGCGGCTTGTCGGCTTCGTCGCCCCAGTGCCGCTTGATCAGACGGACGAGCTTTTCCGCCTGCCGCCACTCGTCGACGTCCGTTTCCTCATTACCGATGTGGAGATCGCTGATGTGCAGGATCCTCATGCCTTCTCCTCAACCGTCGCGGGTGCCATACAAATATGTCGCCACCACCACCCTATAGCAAATGAGCGGTTCATTCGCATCAGTCGGCAATTGTTCAGCCCCGCACGCGGGTCGAGCGAGTCTGATGTGGCAAATCTGCAATTCTCAATTCTGAATTCTCAATTCTCAATTCCCGCCCATCCTCCCCAATCCGGTTGGGGGGAATGGGAATTCAAAATTGAGAATTGAGAACTGAGAATTCAGTGCGGTGGGCGGGCGGCATTCCTAATTCCTCGAATCCATCCGAATTCCGAATTCCGAATTCGCCCGCGGCCTGCTATCCTCCCGCCGCGGAAGAACGACCATGACGCGTCCATTCGAGCTCCCCAGCCGTCGCGACCTCGAGGCGATGATCCGGCTCGCCCTGCCGGTGGTTGTGGTCCAGGTGGGGATGATGCTGCTCGGCGTCGTCGACACGATGGTCGTCGGTCATCTGTCCTCCGAGGCCTTGGCCGCGGTCGCCCTCGGACACGTCGCAGTGATGGCAGTGTCGTCCTTCGGGATCGGGATGCTGCTGGCCCTCGATCCACTGGTGGCGCAGGCGGTCGGCGCCGGCGACGAGGACGCCATCCGCCTTTCGGTGCAACGGGGCATGGTAGTCGCGATCGCTCTGATGGTGCCGAGCACCCTGCTCCTGATGCCGGTCGAGACGGTGTTGACCATTCTGCGCCAACCCCCGGAAACGGTGCCGATCGCCGCGGCCTACGTCTGGATCTGCATCCCCGGTCTGCTCCCGTTCTACGGTTTCATCGTGCTGCGGCAGTCCCTGCAGGCGATGGGTCGTTTGCGGCCGATGGTGATCACGATCGTCGTCGTCAACCTCTTCAACCTGGTCGCCGACTGGGCGCTGGTCTTCGGAGCCGGGCCCATTCCCCGGCTGGGACCCTTGGGTTCGGCGTGGGCGACCACCGCTGCGCGAACGTTGCTGTTTGTCGTGCTGTTGATCATGGCGCGCCGTGACCTGGCGCCACTGCTCGGCCGTTTTGACCGCGCCGTGCTTCGTCTGCAACCGCTGTGGCGGACCGTGCGCCTCGGCACGCCGATCGGGTTTCAGGTCCAGCTCGAGCTGGTGGCGTTTGCGGTCGATCGCCCTCCTCATGGGTGGCCTCGGAACCGTGCAGATGGCGGCCCACCAGGTCGCCATCAACCTCGCGTCACTGACCTTCATGGTGCCGCTCGGCGTCTCTTCTGCGGCCGCGGTCCTTGTCGGGCGGGCAGTCGGCGCCGCTGATTCCAGCGGCGCCCGCCGCGCCGCCGCCGCCGGCCTCCTGATCGGCGCCGGCTTCATGTCGTTGATGGCCGCCCTCTTCATCGGCGCGCCCCGGTTCCTGGCTACGGCCTACACCTCGGTCGAGGAGGTCGTGGTGCTGGCCGTGCTGCTGATACCCATCGCCGGTTTTTTCCAGATATTTGACGGCCTCCAGGTGGTGTCGGCCGGCGTCCTGCGCGGGGCCGGGGATACCCGGGCGCCCCTGGTTATCAACATCGTCGGTTTCTGGTTCATCGGTCTGCCGACCAGCCTCGTTCTCGCCTTCAGGCTCGGCTACGGGCCTACCGGGTCTGTGGTGGGGATTGGTCGTGGGTCTCGGTGCCGTGGCAGTTATCCTGCTCGCACGCGTCGCCTGGAAGTTCAGGGGAGATATCGCGCGGGTCGTCGTCGAGTGACAGTCCGCTGAGCTCAGCGGGCTAGCCGCTCAACGCCGCCAGCCACACACCGAAGCCCGGCGCTTTCTCGCGGTAGAGCAGCAGCTTTTCGGCGTCCGGGGATTGGGTGCGGTCCACACCCCTGAGGGGCACGTCCTCGAACCGATCGTAGGCGAGGAGGTAGGCCTTCGCCGCCTGGTAGCCTGCGCAGCGCCGTCGAGGATCGAGCGGCTGTCTCTTTGAAAGCTCTCGGGCTTTGCCTTCTTGAGGGTCTGGTGGAGGGCGAGCAGCGCAAAGACCTCGCCGGTGTTCGCCGCCCGGAACTCGTAGGGATGGCTCCGCGCCGCCAGGGCCTCGAGCTCGGCGTCCTCGCCCTGGTCGTTCATGATCTCGAGGATGTGCTGGGTCGTCTCGTCCTCGGTCTTGGCCTTCGCGATGCGGGTCAGATCGGCAAAGGTGGGCGCGCGTCCGCCGATGTTGTAGGGCGCCAGCTCCTCGGCGGTGATTTGGAAGAGGAGCCGCGACGCCCCTCGCAGGGAACCCATGATCTCGAGCAGCCTGAGGTAGGGCGCCGCGAGCTTGCTGTCGTCCTTGGCATCGACGCCGCTGGGCACGTCGAGGTAGAGGTTGTCGGCCTTTTCGAGGATCTTCAGATAGGCGTCCGTGAGCGAGTCAAACGAGCGGCAAAACTCGGCGAAGTGCTCGCCGGCCAATCGCACGCCGAAAAGCTCGAAGGTCGGGACGGCCTTTGCGACTTCGGCCATCGATGTCTCGACGTCCTCCGGGATGGCCGCCTTTCTGACCCGCCCCACCGGCTCCGGCGCCGTGATCTCGCCCTTGAGCTTCTTGAGCTCGAATTCCAGATCGAGGTTGCGCCGCCGCAGCTTGAGCAGCTCCTCGGCCAAATCGAGCCGGGTGTCGAGATTTCTGAGGAACCCGTCGAGGAGCCTCTCTTGACGCGGCTCGAGAGGCTCGCGCGTGGCGAGCACCACGGCGCCGATCGGCACCGGGCTGTCGAGCAGCATGGGCTTGGCATAGACGAGGCGGTCGTCCACCCGGACGGGTCCGAGCAGATCGCCCGAAAACGTGTCGAGCGCCTCCTGTCGGGCCCGCTGCAATCCCTCGTCGAGATCAGCGTGCCCGGTCTCCGGGATCTCGCTGCCGACGACCGACACCAGGGCCGCATACTCGACGCCGAGCAGTCGTCCGAGAATCGCGGCCGAGAGGGCGCGGGCGTAGCCGATCTCGGCGCCACCGAAGGTGGCCGCGTGGTCGAAGACGTGCCGGTCCCAGACCGTATCGACGGCGCCGTCGGCGGTGTTGAGACGTGCGTGGTCGCCGGGATCGAGACCGGTGAGGCTTTCCGCTGAATCCCGCCAGTAGGTCGAGATCAGTCCTTCGATGTGTTCATCGGACACCGTTCACGCCTCCCGGTTGAAAACGAAGCTCACTCGCGCATCATGATCAGGGCCCGCCGCACGAGATTGACGTGCTCCTTGACCCAGGTCTCGACGGCGTGCAGCTCGTCCGGAGTGACCGCCATGCGGTTGGCGATTGCATTTACCAGCGACTCCTCGCCAAAGGCAAAGCTGGTGTCCGAGTAGGCGAGGCCCATCAGCTCGAGCAGCGCCGCCATTTTCGAGCGCCGGCCCTTGAAGATGCCGGCCAGCTCGTCCACGCTGCGGCCGCTGCCGGCCGCGCCGGTCAGCCCCATCTCGGCCTTGAGCGCCGCCACCGCCGCCGTCTCACGCCCGATGACCAGGCCGTCGGCCTCGACCATCTTCTCCGCCAGCTCGGCGAAGGCCAGCTTTTCATCCTTGTCCAACAGGTTCAAAAACACCGCAGCACTCCTTTCGCACCACCGATGACAACAGGATAGCAGCCCGGCGCCGGCATCGTCATCGCCACCCTCCGCGCCCGCACCAGAAAGGGAGAAAAGGAGAAAAGGCGCAGAGGGGAGGATGGGTGGTCCCCTTTCCCCTTTCCCCTTTTCCCCTTTTCCCCTCTGCCTCCTCGGGGAGGGTGGGTGGCCTCCTTTTCCCCTTTTCCCCTTTTCCCCTCTGCCTCCTCGGGAAGAGTTGGTGACTACAACAATTCACGGAGGCGGGAATAGCCCGACCGGCTGACCGGCACCTTGGCGCCGTCCGCGAGGATCGCGATGCGACTGTCCTTGGCGTAGAGCTCGATGCTGCGCAGGCGGTCGATGTTGATGATGAACGAACGGTGGACGCGGATGAAACGCTTCGGGTCGAGCCGCTCCTCGAGGGTTGAAAGCCGTCGCGCCTTGAGGTGGGTGGCGCCGCCGACGTGGATCGCGACCGTGTCGTCGCGCGCCTCGATGTAGTCGACCTCCTCGGCGGGGATGACCCTGACCTCGCTGCTGTCACGGACCAGGATTCGTTCGAGTGGCTCCCGATCCGGTCGCGCCGCGGCCGCCACGTCCTCGAGTGGCGGCATCTCTTCTCCTCGTCCGATCCGTTCACGCGCGCGCTCCAGGGCTTCGGCCAACCGTTCGGCGCTGTGTGGTTTGAGAAGGTAGTCCACCGCGTGCACCTCGAAAGCGCGCAGGGCGTGTTCGTCGTGGGCCGTGATGAAGATGATTGGCAGTTCTTGTTCGAGGAGCTCGACCACCTCGAAACCGTCGAGCTTGGGCATCTGGATGTCGAGCAGCATCAGATCCGGATCGTGCTCGGCCACAGCCTTGACCGCCTCGAAACCGTTGCCACACTCTGCAACGATCGAGACCTTGGGAATTCCCTCGAGATACTCGCGCAGCAGCCGTCGCGCCGGCTCTTCGTCGTCGACCAGGATTACTCTCAGGTCGTCAGCCATCAGAATCGTCCTTCCGTTCAGCAGCACCGTCGGCTGTCGCAACCGGGATCACGACCTCGGCCCGGTACACCGCACCGGACCGGCTGCTCCGGAGCCTTGCCTCGTCGCCGAAGACGTTCTCGAGCCGATGCCGGACGTTAGCCAGGCCGACTCCCGCCCCGGATTGCGGGCGGCTCTCCGGATCAAAAGGGTTCTCGACCCACACTGTCAATCGATCAGCGCTGCATCGGCCGCCGATCCGAATCTCGCCACCCTCCACCAGCTCGGCAATGCCGTGCTTGAGGGCGTTCTCGACCAACGGTTGGAGGAGCAGGGGCGGCACCCGCATGGCCAGACACCGGTTGTCGAACTCCTCCACCACCCGCAACCTGTCGCCAAAGCGGACCGATTCCACCCGCAGAA
Organism: Candidatus Sulfomarinibacteraceae bacterium; assembly: GCA_963733915.1. GTDB lineage: Bacteria > Acidobacteriota > Thermoanaerobaculia > Thermoanaerobaculales > Sulfomarinibacteraceae > Sulfomarinibacter. The sequence continues at coordinate 40,226 of CAVTEP010000008.1, read as the reverse complement.
ACCTCCGCACCTGCGCCAGCTCCTCTTCGAGGGGCAGCAGATCTGATCCGCCCTTGAGAGTGCCCCGCAGGTAGTCGCCGAGCTGGATGCACATGTCGCGCGCACCGTTCGGGTCGGTCGCGGCCAAAGAGGCGACCGAGTTGAGGCTGTTGAAGAGAAAATGCGGGTTGAGCTGAGCTTTCAATGCCTGGAGCTCGGCGTCGCGGGCCGCCACCTCGGCTCCGAGCGCCCGGCGCTCCGCTTCGCGCGAAGCCTCCGCTGCGGCAAAGAGGTAGTGGATGGCGACGGACAGCAGGTACAACAGCAAGCCGGCGATGAAGATGATCCCCGTGTGCTCGGCCGTGAGCTCCGTCCGTCCGGCATAGAGGGTTGACCGCTCGAAGCCCCCGGCCAGCAACCACGCCATCGCAACCCAGAGCACGGCCGACAGGGCTGCAGCGGCGATGTGCGTCACCAGGGCCGTCTCGGCCCGTTCGTCGCTCATCGGCAAGGCCCGGCAGGGGTACCAGGCAGAGAGGCAGAGGAACGCGTAGACCACAACCATTGGAAAGACGAAGAGCAGCGACTGCAACCAGCCGCCCCAACCGGTCAGGACCATCGCCACGGTCAGCAGCGCGATCACCGGCAGCCACGCCATCAAATAGAGGGCGAGGTAGCGACGGGAGGCGAGGATGGGGTGCACTCAAATCACCGGCGAGGCAGATTTCGCATGCGATGTGACGTTATAACGTTTGAACGTTTGAACGTTTGAACGTTCCACCCCCCCGCCCGGAAGGGCGTCGCCGGTGGCACCCCATGTTCGCGTGGTACTCGCGTTCAATTTTTGATCTCCACCCCGCCCATGATCGCGGTGCCGGTGATGACCAGGACCTTGCGGCCCTCCCCCTTGAGAGTGCGGGTCTCGTCACCGTACCCACCCAGGATGGCGAGGCCTTTGACCTGGACCTCCCAATCCTCGGGGACCCGGATCTCGACACCGCCCCAGAACGCAAAGGTGTCGATCTCGGCCGGCCCGCCCTCGGATCCGCAATCCCTGAGGTCGATCTCGCAGCCGCCCATGATCGCAATGGCATCACCACCCTGGAAGTTGGCGGCCGAGAGCCGACGGTTCGCTCCGCCGAGGATCGCCGTCGCCTCGAAAACACCAGAGTCATCGCTGATATTGACCCCCCGCCGGCGGAACGGCTTCAAGATCAGGCTCAGACCGGCGATGACCAGGATCACCGGCCACAGATCCCAGATTCCAAAGCTGATGAAACCGAGATTGGAGAGGAGGATCACCATGCCGACAAAGATGAAAATGGATCCGGCCGTGTATCGGCGCGAACCCTGCGGCCGCACGAAGTGACTGATGCCGACCAGGATCAGCAGGACCGGCCAGTATTCGAAGAGATTCTCGGCATCGGTGAGGCCGAAGTTGTCGAGCAGGAGGATCGCCCCGGCGGCGAGAACGCCGATGCCGAGGATCGCCGTGCCGAATCCGCGCCTCCCGCCCCCTCCACCGATGCCGAAGACTGCAACCTTGTAGCCGTCCTCGCCGCAGGACACATGGCGCCAGGAACCACAATCGGGACAGCAGGAGTCCTGCTTGGGCCGCGTGTCGCCGCTTCCCCGTCGCGCCGAGTCGTCATTTCTCTGTGTCATCTTTCCCCCCTTCCCGCTCGAACCAACCCAACCGCCTTCCGGCGCCGCACAACAGCAGGTTGGCGCCGAGGATCACGAGGACCACCGGCCACAGTACCTGGATGCCGACGGCGATCACGCCGAGGTTGTTGAGCAGTATGATCGCACCGACCGCGATCCATGACAGCCCCCAACCCAACTTTCGCGCCGACCGGGGGCCCACGAGGTGGCTGATTCCGAGGATGATCAGCAACATCGGCCAGTAGGCTAAGAGCCAGCCGGCGTCAACCACACCGAAGTTGTCGAGGATCAGAATCACGCCCAAGGCGAAGACCCCGAGCCCGAGGAAAAAGGCTCCCCAGAGGCCTTGGCGGTCGTTGCAGGCCTCGCACCACTCGCATCCGTCCAGTCTGTGATGGTGATGAAATGTCATTGTTGGCTCCTTTCGCTCTTCGGAGTCCAGCATCGGTTCCGTTTGCAACGGAGTCACGGGCAAATCGGTGAGTGGCGGTGTGCGCCCGGTGAGTGGTGGCGGCGAGGAGGTCGGGGTATCATTCAGGCTTCAATCCGCTGGGGTCGCGAATCACGAACAGCGGAATTTTCGAAGGAGGACGCCCCGATGAACGAACCGAGGATTGACCTTCCGATCAGCGAAATGCCCCGAAAGTGGTACAACCTCGCCGCCGACCTCCCACACCCGCCGCCTCCCCCGCTCGGTCCTGACGGCAACCCGATCGGGCCCGAGGCCCTGGCGCCCGTTTTCCCGATGAACCTGATCGAGCAGGAGGTGTCGACCGAGCGCTGGATCGACATCCCCGAGGGGATCCTCGAGATCTACGCCCGCTGGCGGCCGTCGCCGCTGCGCCGCGCCTTTGCGTTGGAAAAGCACCTCAAGACCCCGGCCAAGATCTTCTACAAGGACGAAAGCGTGTCGCCGGCGGGCAGCCACAAGCCCAACACCGCCGTCGCCCAGGCCTGGTACAACAAGGAGTTCGGGATCAAGCGGCTGACCACCGAGACCGGCGCCGGGCAGTGGGGCTCGGCCCTGGCCTACGCCGGACAGCTGCTCGGGATCAAGGTCGACGTGTGGATGGTGCGGGTGAGCTTCGAGCAGAAGCCCTTCCGCAAGACGATGATGGAGACCTGGGGCGCGCGCTGCGTGCCCTCACCGTCGCCGGAGACCCAGGCCGGACGCAACATCCTCGCCGAGATGCCGGATACCCCCGGCAGCCTCGGCATCGCCATTTCCGAGGCCATCGAGGCCGCGGTGACCGATCCTTCGGGCACCACCCGCTACTCGCTCGGCAGCGTCCTCAACCACGTCATGCTCCACCAGACCATCATCGGGCTCGAGGCCAAGAAGCAGCTCGCGATCGCCGGCATCGACAAACCGGACATCGTCATCGGCTGCGCCGGCGGCGGCTCGAACTTCGCCGGTCTTTCCTTCCCCTTTGTTGCCGACAAGATCAACGGCGCCGAGATCGAGATCATCCCGGTCGAGCCCGAGGCCTGCCCGACCCTGACCAAGGCCCCCTACGCCTACGATCATGGCGACACGGCCAAGATGACGCCGCTGCTGCCGATGTACTCGCTCGGCCACGCCTTTATCCCGCCGGCCATCCACGCCGGTGGCCTGCGCTACCACGGCATGTCGCCGCTGGTCTCGGCCGGTGTCAAATCCGGGCTGATGTCGCCGGTCGCCTACCCGCAGCTCGAGTGCTACGAGGCGGCGGTCCTCTTTGCCCGCACCGAGGGCATCATCCCGGCGCCCGAAACCAGCCACGCCATCGCCGCCGCCATCGACGAGGCCAAGAGGGCGACCGAAGAGGGCAAGGAGAAGACGATCATCTTCAACTACTCGGGCCACGGTCTCATGGACCTCGCCGGCTACCAGGCCTTTTTTGCCGGCGAGCTCGAGAACTACCCGCTGCCGCCAGAGGTCATGGCCCGTTCGATCGCGGTGATGGAGGGCTTGCCAAAGCCCGGGTAGGAGACGACATGAAAGCATTCTCGATCCTGGTTGTGTGCGCCGCGTTGGCGGCGCCGGGTTTGGCATCCGAGCCTGTGACCGCGCTCCTGATCATCGACATCCAGGACTTCTACTTCCCGGGTGGTGCGGTGCCGCTGGTCGAGCCCGAGGCCGCGGCCGCCAACGCGGCGAGGGTGCTGGCGGCGTTTCGCGCCGCGGGGCGGCCGGTGGTCCACGTTCGGCACGACGTCGAGCCGGGCGGCGCGATCCACGCCAGCGTCGCCCCGGTCGAGGGCGAAAAGGTCTTCACCAAGACCGAGGTGAGCTGCTTCAACGGCACCCGGGTGCTGGCGTATCTCGAGGAGATCGGCGTCGAGCGACTGGTGATCGTGGGCATGCAGACCCACATGTGTCTCGAGGCGGCGACCCGGGCCGCCTACGACCTGGGCTTCGAGTGCGTGGTCATCGGAGATGCCTGCGCCACCCGCGACCTGAAGTACGGCGACACCACCGTCAACGCGGCGGAGGTCCACGCCTCGACCCTGGCCACCCTCGACGGAAACTACGCGAAGGTAGTGGACACCGAGACGTTTCTGGGCAGTCAATAGAGCAGCATATCGGTTCGATATGTAGGCGGGTCCTTCAGGGCCCGCCTCGAGGAGACGTATGCCAAGGTCGTGAATACCGAGACGTTTCTGAGCGGTCAACAGAGCAGCATATCGGTTCGATATGTAGGCGGGTCCTTCAGGGCCCGCCTCGAGACGATGCCAAGGTCGTGAATACCGAGACGTTTCTGAACGGTCAACAGAGCAGCATATCGGTTCGATATGTAGGCGGGTCCTTCAGGGCCCGCCTCGAGGAGCGTATGCCACGGCGTGAAACCGAGACGTTTCTGAACGGTCAACAGAGCAGCATATCGGTTCGATATGTAGGCGGGTCCTTCAGGGCCCGCCACTCAAGAGTTCACGCCACATAATGTCTTCAGGAGGCGCATACCCAAAGAAATCAGGCCCGACGTCACCGAGCAGGGGCGTACCCAGCCACTCAAAATTCCACCATTCTTCGATCAACTTCGCTCGCACGGGGTTCAGGAAGATGTACTGAAGTACCCTGTACAAGCCCTCGTTCCTCCGTACGATGTGGTCCCAATAACCTTTCTGCCATACCTCAACGCCCAATTGCCGTGCACGGACTCTCCGAGAGGTACGGCCTTTGAATCCGTTCATGATCGTCGCGGGTGTGGAACCCGCATTGCACAACAACATATGAACGTGGTCCGGCATGACGCAATAACCGATCACCGGGAAATCGCTGTGGAGCGCCTCTATCTCGTCACGGCAGATCGCAGCGAGTTCGGGATCTTCCCACCAACGGCTGCGGTTGGCCGTGCACACGGTGATGTACAAAACGTGGCTCTGGCCTTCGTAGACTTCGTCGGGAAGGTGGTGGTGTTTCCTGCGCTGCACGGACCCATCGTACCCGTCTCGTTGCCGTCACCATTTTAATCGATGAAATAGCGGGCCCTGAAGGACCCGCCTACAGGTGGAACGATGCCATCCGGAAGCCGGGACGGCCGCCCAGAAACGACCACAATCCGAACCTCTCGGCAGCAATTTTCGTAAAGAAAATCGCCGAGGGTCTTGACAATTCGAAATCAGGTGCTAGATTCTTAGCATGATGCTAATTTCTTAGCATCATTTGAACAACGGAGGCGAGATGACATCGGACGCCGCACAGCTCAGCCGCCGCGAACGCCAGATCATGGAGATCGTCTACGAGAACGGCCGCGCCACCGCCGCCGAGGTTCGCGAGCAGATGGCCGATCCGCCGTCGTACTCGGCGGTGCGCGCAATGCTCCGCATCCTCGAGGAAAAGGGTCACCTCCGGCACGAGCAGGACGGACCGCGCTACGTTTTCCTCCCCACCGTGGCGCGCGAGGAGGCCAGCGAAACGGCGCTGCGCCGATTGGTGCGGACATTTTTCGGCGGCTCGCCGGAGGGCGCAATGGCCGCCCTCCTCGACCTCGAGGGCGACCGCCTCGACGAGGCCGCGCTCGAGCGTCTCGCGGGCATGATCGAAGAGGCGAAGAGGGAGGAACGGTGATGGAAACCGCGTTGGCCCTCGTGCTTGCTTCGCTCAAGGCCTTCGTGCTCCTGGCCTTTGCCGCCGCCGCCACCCTGGCGCTTCGGCAGCGCCCGGCGAGGGTGCGGGCCGTGATCTGGGCGACGGCGATCGCCGGCTGTCTGGTGATCCCGGCGGTGGCGCCGCTGCTCCCCGCGTGGTCGCTGCCGGTGCCGGCCGCCCTGGCCCGGTTCACCGCTCCGGCGGAGCAGACTGTCATTGTCGATCTCAGCCTGGACGAAACCGCGATCCACACCTCGACCCGCGTCGAGCGACCGCTCGCCGTCACCCTCGCTACCTCCAAGAGCAGTCTTCCACACATCGACTGGAAGATCTTGATCGGCGCGCTGTGGGCGCTCGGCGCCGCCGTCCTGATGACCCGCCTCGGAATCGGAACCTGGCGCGTCCGGCAGGCCCTTCGCGAAGCGCGTCCGGTCAACGATTCCGACTGGCAGTGGCACCTCGATCGCGCCTGTGGCCGGACCGGTTGCCGGCGCGCCGTCCGCCTGCTGTGGAGCCCGGCGATCGAGGTCCCGGCCACGGTCGGCGTATTGCGGCCGACGATCCTGCTGCCGGCGCGCGCGGCCACCTGGTTGGACGACCGGCGACGGGCGGTGTTGCAGCACGAAGTCATCCACGTCGCGCGATTCGACTGGCCGGTGCGGATGATCGCCCGCGTCGCCCGCGCCATCTATTGGTTCAACCCGCTGATCTGGTGGGCGGTCCGCCGCCTCGATCTCGAACAGGAGCTGGCCTGTGACGAGGAGGTCCTCGCGCTGGGAACCGGCGCCTCGGACTACGCCTGCCACCTGCTGGGCATCGCGCGCCACGCCGTGCCGGTGCCCGCCCCCGCCATCCCCGCCCTCGGGATGGCACGCCGAACCCACCTGGAGGAACGCATCATGACCATTCTCAAGCGAAGCACCCACCGCCGCGTCGGCACCGCCGTCTTGATCGCGACCGCCGCCCTGATGGCCGCCATGGTGCCGGCGCTGGCCGCCGTCTACCCCGCCGATCCGCCGCCGCGTCAGGCCGGGCCCGAGCTCAAGGCGATATTGGCCGAGATGGAGGCCGTCGAGGCGCGGATGGAACCGGAGCTCGAGCGGCATCGAAGAGATCCAGATCGAAATGGAGCCGCAGATCGAGCTGCTCGAGGATATCGAGATCGACATCGACGAGGCCAGGCTCGAGGAAATCGAGAAACAGATGCAGCCCTACCTCGAGCGGCTCGAGGCCATCGAGATCGACATGGAACCCTTCAACGAGCAGATGGAAGCGCTGGAGAGCGAGCTCCAGAACCTGGAGCTCCACATCGAGGACGGGACCCTCGAGGAGATCGAACGGCAGATCCACGAGCAGATGGAAGCCCACATGGCCCTGATCGAGTCCATCCACGTCGACATGGAGCCCTTCATGGAGCAGATGGAGGCGATCCATCGCGAGATGGAGCCGCTCCACGCACAAATGGAGGATATCCACATCCAGATGGAGCCGATCCACGTCAAGATGGAGGATATCCACATCGCGATGGAGCCGTTCCACGAGCAGCTGGAGGAGATCCACCGCCAGATGGAGCCGTTCCACGAGGAGATGGAACGCCTCGGTGACCGGCTCGAGGCCGCGCTCCGGGTCGAGGTCATCGCAGTGCTTGAAGACAAGCTGGGCTCGGTCATCGCCCCGGGCGCACCGCTCGACGAGGCGGCGGCGCGGATCGTCGACGAAGCCGACATCAACGTCCACGACCAGTCCGTGCGCATCCACGCCTCGCGCAGCGAGACCCGCGAGATCCTCGGCGACCTCCTGACGCCGCACCGGATCGGCGTCGAGGCAGCCTTCACCGCCGCCATCGAAAGCGCCGCCGATGCGCTCTCGTCGCTGGTGATCGAAACCGACTGAGGCCACCCGAACCGAAATCCTCAGCCCCGGCGAAAGCCGGGGCTTTTTCTGCGCGATTGTGGTGCGGCCGTCCCGGCCGCATGCAGGCGGGACGCCTGCACCACAATTCACGGTGCGATGTTGTGGTGCGGCCGTCCCGGCCGCACATGTGCCAGTGATCGCGATCCGTGCGGGCGGGACGCCCGCACCACAAATGCACACGGATCAATCTTGGCGCTTTCGAAATCTCGCGCTACTGAATGCCCAGACCTCCGGACTTTCACACAGCCCGGCTGTTACTGGATTGTTCTCCGTATAGTCCACAAACCTCGAAAACGCGTGTTCGTCGCGTACGAGGTGATCAAATGCCTCCCGCTCCCACAAACCCCCAGCTCTACCAAGTACACGATTGATTTCGTGGGCCGAAAACGACTTCCATGAATGGAGAATCGCGGGCAAGGTGAATCCGGCGTTGGGAGCGACGACCAGGTGAACATGGTTTGGCATAACGCACCACGCACTCAGCGCGTAACGCTCATCCTGGAAGTGCAACAAAGCACTCTCGACGATCGATGCAGCCCGAGGGTTCCGCAAAAGGCAGCTGCCGATGAACGGTTCGAAGTCGAGTTCGGTTGCGATGAGTTCTGGGTTGTTTTCGGCCTCAAAGTTCGATTTTCGGTGCTTGTGCTTGGGCACAGCATCGCCCAGGCAAAAGGTCACGAAATAGGTGCAGCCATCCTTGTAGATGTGCGGGAGGTTGCCTCTCCATCGCGGCGTCACATGGGGTTCGGACCTCGGATCAACGATTCGGTCCGGGAGTTTCGGAACTCGGTGCTCGCGGTCAGTCATGACTTCAGGATTATCTCATTTCGGTGTGCGATGTTGTGGTGCGGCCGTCGCGGCCGCACATGTGCCAGTGATCGCTATCAGTGCGGGCGGGACGCCCGCACCACAACCTGTTCACAGGAGCACCTTTGTGGTGCGGCCGTCCCGGCCGCACATCTGGCCCTGATCGCTGTCAGTGCGGGCGGGACGCCCGCACCACAATTCCGAAGTGCGATCATGGTGCCACCGCCCCGGGGCGCTGGTGCTTGTGATCCTGCTCACCGCCGCCGGTGTCGCGGCGCCGCGCGCCTGAGACAATGGGTGGATGAACCAACGCTTCACACCGGGCCGCGTCTTCCTGATTCTGGTCGTTCTCGCCACGAGCTCCGCGGCCTTCGCCGGCGACGCGGTGGTGCCGGGCGCGATCCGCGCCGACGCCACCTTCGAGCACCTCGGCGTCGAGTGGACGATCACCGGCGACGACGATCTCGACAGCTCGATGGTCCTGGAGTTTCGCACCGTGGGCGGCGGCGCCTGGTCCGAGGGTGCGCCGGCGATGCGCGCCCACCCCACCCTGATCGTCGACGGCGAGCAGCTCGGCCTCAACTCGTGGGCGGCAAGCGCCCTCTTCCTGGTCGCCGGGTCAGAGCTACGAGCTGCGGCTGACCCTGACCGACCCCGACGGCGGCTCGGATATCCAGACCGTGGTGGCGAGCACCCGGGTCCCGCCACCCGACGAGTACGGCGGTGTCGACCGCTACGTGGTGCCGGGCGCGGGCGGCGGCGACGGCAGCCCCGGCAACCCCTATCAGGGTCTCCAGACCGCCGCCGACAACGCGCAGCCGGGCGACCACTTCCACGTCGCCGCGGGAACCTACGAGCCGTTCCAGATCCTGGCCAGCGGCACGGCGGCGGAGCCGATCGTCTTCACCGGGCCCGGTGACGGCTCGGCGGTGGTCGACGGCGCCGGCACCGACCGCGGGGTGGTCACCCTCGGCGAGTACGATCAGACGATCTCGAATGTCGTGATCGAGGGGATGACGCTCCAGGACGGCGCGTGGGGCGTCGACGCCCAGCGCAGCTCGGAGATCGTGATCCGGCACAACCACATCCGAGACGTCGACTTCGGGGTCTACAACCGCCGGGACGGCGGTGACGAGGGCAACCAGACCGTGTGCGACAACGTCATCGAAGGCCGCGTGCCCTGGCCGGGCGTCGGCATTCCCTCCGAACGCGGCATCGACCTCCGCGGCTGGGGCAACGTCGTCTGCCGCAACCGGGTGCGGAACTTCGGCGACTGCGTCTCGGTGCAGCCTTTCACCGGCGAGTCTTACGGCAACGACGTCTACGGCAACGACGCGGCCTACTGCGTCGACGACGGCATCGAGATCGATTACAACCGCGCCAACGTGCGGGTGTGGCGGAACCGGGTGATGAACGCCCGCACCGGGGTCAGCGTGCAGCCGATCCGCGGCGGCCCGGCCTACATCTTCCGCAACGAGTTCTTCAACCTCGAAAACGCGCCCCATCAAGATGAACAACCGACCCAGCGGCTTCATCGTCGTCCACAACACCGGCGCCAAGCACGGCAACGGCCACTCGGACAACAGCCCACCCTGGCGCAACGCCATCTTCCGCAACAACCTCTTCCTCGGCACCCGCTACGCCTTCGAGTTCACGACCGTCGCGACGGACGGCTTCCGCGACTTCGATTACGACGCCTGGGGCACGACCCGCGCGATCGGCTCCCCCGCCGACCCCTACTTCAAGTGGGACAACGTGCGCTACGACCGGCTTCCCGACCTGCAGGCGATCGGCGTCGAGCTCAATGGAGTGGAGGCCGGGTTTTCGGACCTGGTCAACGCGCCGCTGCCGCCCGACTGGGACCAGCCGGCCGAACCCGGCAGCCGCGACCTGCGGCTGGTCGCCGGCGCGCCGGAGATCGATGCCGGCGAGACGGTGCCCAACCTCAACGACGGCTTCACCGTCACCGGCCCTCCGGACATGGGCGCCATCGAGTTCGGGCAACCGATTCCACACTACGGTCCCGGTGCACACGAGATCTTCGCCGACGGCTTCGAGTCGGGCAGCACCGGCGCCTGGTCGGTGACTGCGTCGTGAGACGATAGCGACCGTGAAACCCCAGCACACCCTCGGCCGTGCCGCGACTCCGGACGGCGGCGAGATCGTGCTCTACGAGCGCGACGGCGCGTTCATTATCCGCGTCAACGGTCTCGAGCTCATGACCAGCCGGGCCCACGGCTCGGAGGAGGACCTGGCGCGACTGGCGCTGGCGGAGGTCACATCGAAAAACTCCAAAGGTGCTCGTCGGCGGGCTCGGCATGGGCTACACGCTGCGTGCGGTCCTCGACGTCGTGCCCGGGTCGGCCAAGGTGATGGTGGCCGAGATCCTGCCCGCGGTCGTCGACCTGGAACCGGAACGAGCTCGCCCACCTCGCGCGCTCGCCGCTCGAGGACCCACGGGTGGCGGTGGTCGAACGCGACGTGGCCGAGATCATCGCCGCCGGGCCATCGGCCTTCGACGCAGTGCTGCTCGACGTCGACAACGGTCCCGCCGCGCTCACCGTGGCGCGAGAACGAGCGCCTCTACGGCCAGGCGGGTCTCGCCGCCATTCGCCGATGCCTGCGCCCCGGCGGGGTGCTCGGCGTGTGGTCGGCCGACCCCGACAAGGCGTTCGAGCGGCGGTTGGCAAAGGCCGGTTTCAAGGTCTCCACCGAGACCGTCTCCGCCCGCCGCGGCGCCAAGGGCCCGAAGCACACGATATTCGTTCGCCGCCGTTGGTCACCCAGCCGTCGGGCTTCGCCTCCTCGATGCTGTGGGGGCCATGGCCCTGTCCGGGAGCCGGATCGAGCCCGCCCAGCTTGCCCCAAAACGATGCGCCGTGATTGTCCAGTTGTGGTGCGGCCGTCCCGGCGACGAGGAAGTCCGCGATCGGCCGTCGGCCTCGCTCGGCAAGCCTGGGGGACGCTCTCGTCGCTGTTCGGTGCAGCCGTCTGCCGACAAGGTCAGTCCGAGTGCGACCTTTTTGGGCGGCGCCACGCCTTAATCTGCCTGGGCGCGATTGCTTCTTGTCGTGTAGCGCTCGAGTGCCAGCGGGTTCGGTATTGTCGAACCCGGCAGGTCCCCGCCTTGTGCTCGGCCAGCGACGTCCGAGATTATTCGTGATACCCGTGTAAAGCCCCGGAACGGCTGGCATGGAAACCCAGTATTCTTTCGTCGGGCGCATTCGCCAGATTGAGCTCACAGGCCTCACTCGCGGGATGGCATTGCTACTTTGCTATCATCCGCCGATGATGACACCAGCCGTTCGCAACCGTCTGATCATTGGAGTCGCAGCGGTGTTTGCCGCCGTGTTTATTGGCGTCCAGATGTACTACAGCCAGACCCCGGCGCGGCACGCCGACCACGACCACGCGATCGCCAAGATCGACGCCGGTGGATTCCTGTGGGTCGAGCCCAACCACGGGACCGCGCCGCAACCTCGTCGGCCGCCCCGAGAAGGTGCTCGTGCTCCACTGGTTCGATCCCGCCGCGGCCGACTCCTCCGAGGAAACCGCCGCGGCGCGATTCGCGGCCGACCTCGCCGGCGACCCGACGATCGAAATCCTGTTCATCGCCGATGCGCCGTCGTGGGAGGGCATCGAGGCCTGGGCGGACAAAGCCGGCGTGCCGATGGAGCGGATCTACCTCGACCCCAAGGGCAAGACCGGCGATCTCTTCGGCGTGCGGCGGCTTCCCGAGACCCTGATCTACGACCCCGCCGGCCTCCTCGCCCACCAGGCCAGAGGACCGATGAACTGGTCCGACCGCCGGCTCCGCGCCCAGCTCGACAGCTACAAGAGCGGCGTCGAGGAGATTCACTGACGCGACCGGTCAATCTGACAACGATTCGGTCGGGCGCCCGGCGAGGAAATCGGCGAGCAGGGCCGCGATCGACACGACCTTGAAGCCGGGCTCGTCGGCGAGCTCGACCGCCCGCGGGTGGCTGTCGGTGCACACGATCTCGGTGAACAGCCCGCTTTCGCGGATTCGTCGTAGCGAGTCCCCCGGCAGCACGCCGTGGGTGGCGACCGCCGCGGTCGAGGTCGCGCCGACGTCGAGAAAGGCGCGCGCGGCCCCGATCAGCGACTCCCCGGTGCGGATCATGTCGTCGTAGATGACGACCCTCCGTCCCCGGACCTCGGCCGCCAACGCGGACACCTCGGTCGTCCCGTTGCCCAGTCGTCGCTTGAAAATGAACGCAGCCTCCACCCCGAGGTCATTGGCCAGCGACTCGACCCACTTGGCGCGCCCGGCGTCGGTGGCACCGAGGACGAAATCGTCGCCGCCCAGCCGCCGGATCTCGTCCAGCACCACGCGTCGCGCGTGGACGTGGACCGGCCGGACCCGCCCCGAGAAGTAATGGGTGATGCCTTCGCTGTGGAGGTCCACGAGCACCACCCGGTTGCCCCAACCGGCCGGCGGGATGGCGGAGAAGAGACGGGCGCGGGTCTTCGCGACCACCACCTCGCCGCGCTTCACCCGCCTCTCCATCGTCTGGTATCCGAAAAAGGGGATGATCAGGGTCACCGTACGCGCGCCCTGGCCGACGATCGCGCACGCGAGATCGTAGAGGGTCAGCGTATCGGCATCGGTGATCGTGCCCCCGAGCACCACCACGTCGCGGTCGACACACTCGGTGAGAATCCGCAGATAGCGCTCGCCGTCCGGAAACTGCCGGACCTCGACCTCACCCGCCTCGCAGTTGTCGTAACTGCACAGGGCGTGCCGGAGATATGCGTAACTCGTGGTGGAGAAAACAACGCTGGTTGTGGGCACGAATCCATCTTAGCGCGAGCTGCGGTTCATTCGTCCCCGATCGTCTGCTACCAGGGCAGCTCCTCGCCGTTGGTGTGCCAGAACCTGCCGGTGTTTTCAACCGTCAGCTCGTCGATTCGCTCGATCAGACCCGCCGCCGATTCGGGCGGGTCGATCAAACCCTGGTGACCGGTCATGTCGGTGCGCACGAAGCCCGGGTGGAGGATCGCCACCGCGACGCCCGAGTCCCGGAGGTCGTGGGCCAGCGACCGCGCCGCCATGTTGAGGGCGCACTTCGACATCCGGTAGCCGTAACGCCCGCCCGAGGTGTTGTCGTCGATCGAGCCCATCCGGCTGGTGATGAATGCGACCTTCGAGCCCTCGCCGAGGTTCTTTCGCAACGCCGCCGTCACCCGCAGCGGGCCGAGGCTGTTGACCTCGAACTGACGCCGCATACGGTCGAAATCGAGATCGCCGAGGTGCTCGTCGCTGAGAATGCCGGCGTTGTTGACCAGCACGTCGATCGTCCGTCCCTTGAGCGCCGCCGCGAGGCGCGCAACAGTCTTGTCGTCGGTCACATCCACGCCCTCGACGAGCTCGACCTCGAGCTTCTTCAGCTCGGCGGAGGGTTTGCGGCAGGCGACGACCACGTCGTCGCCACGCTCCTTGAACTGACGCGCCAGCGCGAGGCCGATGCCCCGGTTGGCGCCGGTAATCACAATTGTTGCCATGATTCACGTCCTCCTAAGCTGTCATCTTGAGCACCATCGCACCGGAAACATCGATGCTCAAACCGACCAATCCTCCACCCGCCCGGCACGCGAGACGCGTGCCCCACAAACCATCTCGAAAGATCGAGGGACGATTGTGGGGCAGCCGTCCCGGCTGCCGGGTGGGTGGGCGGTTTTGTCATCCTGAGCGAGCGCCGGCTCCTTACTGTCATCCTGAGCGAGCGAGCCCTGCGAGCGAGTCGAAGGATCCCCTCCGGGTAACCCCAGCCGATCCTTGAGGGGATCCTTCGACTTCGCGTTCCTTCGGAACGCTCCGCTCAGGATGACAGCTTTTTTGATCCGTCGGCAACCCGCTCTCAACGGCAAATCCGCCCGCCCCGCCAGATCTTCGCCGAGCTCAAACGTCACGAGTCCACCGCAAGGTCAACGTGCCGTTCGCGTACCATTTCCGCTGCGTAAGCGAGGGCAGCAAAAATGTCCTCGCGGTCAAGGTGCGGATACGCTTCCAACAACTCGTCGATGCTATCCCCTGCCGCAAGAGCCTGAATGATCATGCAGACGGGAAGTCTGGTCCCCTTGATGACCGGCTGGCCCAGCATCACCCCAGGATCAACGGAAATGCGATCCAAAAACCTCATAACAACATCCTGTCGGCAATCGCACCGTCAGACAAACCAAAAATGCATCCCGCCAAGAGGGCCCCGCCGATTCCCTGACTCGCCGGCGCGAGGCCGATGCCCGATTGGCATCGGTGATGACGACTATCGCCATATCTATCTTCCCAAGGTCCCAGGTCGCATTCAATCAAGAACGATCTCAACGTTCTAACGTTCCAACGTTTAAGCGTTCCCACCCGCTTCCTTCGGATTCTGCTTCCACATCCCGAGCACCCGGCCGTCCGGGTCCTCGAAGAGCGAAAACGACCCGACCCCCGGCACCGCCATCTCCTCGACGATGATCTTGCCGCCGGCATCGACGATCTTCTGCCGGTACGTCGCAAGATCATCGACATCGATGTAGAAGGTCAGATTGCCCGGCCACGGCCCCTGCTGGGGCTTCATGATGCCGCCGTTGATCCCGCCCTCACCACCGGTCTCGGCGAGGTGGTAGTTCATCTCCGGAATGCTCCGGATCTCCCAGTCGAACACCTTCCGTAGAACTCCGCCGCTCTGTCGGGATCCTCCGACCACAGCTCCCAATGCACCACTGGACAGCCCATTGATTCCTCCTCGTGTGTCTCTAAGGTGGGGATGTGTCCGGCAGCGGCGGCTCTATTCCCGTGCAGGGCGGCGATCAGATGTCGTCCTGAGACTGCCGCACGTCCCGGCATCTTGAGCATCGGCACCACCTCCCGGTGGACCTCCTCCGCATCGCCATGAAGCGCCCCTCGGCGGTGGCCATGAGCCTTGCCCGCTGCATCCCGCATCTCCGACTTCGCGCGAAATGAACACGGCTCCTTCGCCGGTCGACCTCCCCGACCACCACGACCTTCGATCCACCCGGCACCGGCTGCCGGAAGGTCACCGTGAGCTGGATCGTCGTGCACATCCGGCCGAGCGAGTGAATCACCGCCCAGCACCGCCGTCTCGTCGAGCAACGCGGTCAACACCCCGCCGTGGACATGGCCGCCGTAGCCCTCGAAGCTCGTGATCGATCACCGTCTCGAGCCGCACCCGGCCGTCATCGTCGAGCCGTGAACCTCGCCTGCAGCCCGTTCGGGTTGGCGTCGCCGCACACGAAACAGCTGTCGGACCACGGCAGCGGCCGCTCACTCATCCTCACGCCCCCTCACAGACCGATGATCGCGCCGCCGCGATCAGCGCCGCGATCAGCCCGAGACAGCCGCAGCCGCCGCAGCCGCCTCCCACCGCGCGCCGCCGCGTTGAACGCGGCCCGCCCGGCCGTCCGGCCGACGATCGGCACCGCGGCGATCGCGACCCTGGAGGCGGTCTCCCGCCAGCGGTCCATCTCCTCGTGCTCGAGCTGGTTGCGAAGGATCTGCTTCTCGACCTCGATCCGCTCGCGGTGCTTCATCTCCTCGCGAGTCCGCACCACCTCGAGCTCGTTCTCCTCGGGCACGAACCGCAGCTTCGACCGGCAGTACTCGCACAGCGCCTCGACCTCACCCAGCGGGACGTCGAGCGGCGCACCGCAGTTGGGACAGCCGAGATGCCGGGTTTCCATGGGGAAAGGCTACCACCACCTCGTTCGGGCTCCCCACGCGACCGAGTCGTATCTCCTGTCATCCTGAGGTATCCTCGAGCGGAGGCCTTGAATTGGAATCGGAAGTCGATGTTCTGGCGACGCGCGTTGCGAACGCCCTCGAGCCTCGTCGGGAGGTCCTCGAGGCGTACCTCTTCGGATCCCATGAGCGAGGTGAAGGTCATCCTCACAGTGATGTTGATATCGCTGTGTTTATCGACAAGGAATCGGCTCGATCAGGCCTCTTCGGTTACCAATCCGAGCTGACCGCCGATCCTCATGAGCGCCCTTCGCACCAACTCCGTCGACGTCGTCATTCTCAACGACGCGCCACCCCTGCTCTACCATCGTGTTCTGAGGGACGGATAGACGCCTTCTGTCCCGCGATCTACAGGCGACGACAGTCCGCGAAGGCAGAGCCCTCTCACGTTACTGCGACTTCGCGCCCCAGCTCGCCAAAATCGACGCCGACGCTGCGCGCCGTTGGATACATACAAGGGTCCCTCATCATGACCCCTGGTCAAGTCGACGTTCGTATCATCACCCGGCATCTCGCTCCGCTTCGGGAAGCGCTCAGAGTGCTCTCACAGCACAGCGACACGCCCATCGAGAGCCTCGAAGCCGACGCCGAGAGCGCTGGGCAGTCGAGCGAGGATTCCCGCTATGCGCGCAAAACTCGCTCGATATCTCGACCCACGTTGCTGCGAGCCGGGGTAGAAATGTACCGGATTACGCGAGCGCCATCGACGAGCTCGGACGCCTCGGAGTTCTTCCCCGCGAGTTCGCTTCGCAGTTTCGGAGCGTGGCCGGATTCCGAAACATACTCGTCCACGGGTATCTCGAGGTGGACCTCGAGCTCCTGCATCTCATCTGAGCGAGCGAGTCCGACTTCGAGACCTTTGCTACGCACGTCGAAGCTTCCCTGCAGACGATCTGAGTTGTCTCGTCACCGTGTGCTTGCCCTGGTGGCGACAATCCCCTCCCGCCCTTCACGCGAACGCTGCCCCACAGCCGTCTCCGAGCCGGACACCCTTGTGGGGCAGCCGTCCCGGCCGCCGTGTTCGGTGGCGATCCTTGGTCGATACGCCCGCCCACAATTCACGGTGCGATGTTGTGGTGCGGCCGTCCCGGCCGCACGTCTTCGGTAGCTCGCATCGTGCGGGCGCGACGCCCGCCACAATTCACGGTGCGATGTTGTGGTGCGGCTGTCCCGGCCGCACTCTCGTCGCTCGATCTGTGCGGGCGGGCGCCTGCGCCACGTCCCAGGTGCGATGTGCGTCGCCGTCCCGGCCTAACGGTGCCGGACAGTCTCACCTGCCAAGCATCCGTGAGCCCGATCACCGGCGCATTCAACCCCCTCGGCTACCATAAAAGAGGGGTTCGCCGACATGTCTCGCTATTCAACAGTTCTCGCAACAATGGCCTTCAGTGTCGCAATCCTCGTTGTCACAACCCTCGCCACCGCTACCGACTACACGGTCGGCCCAGAAGCCTGGATGCTCGCCAACATCTCCGACGTCCCCTGGGAGAGCCTCAACCCCGGCGACCGCGTCCTCATCCACTGGCGCGCCACGCCCTACAACGAGAAGTGGGTCCTCTGCCGGCGCGGCACCGCCGAATCCCCGATCGTCGTCTCCGGCGTGCCCGGCCCCTCGGGTCAGCTCCCGATCATCGACGGCCAGGACGCCGTCACCCGCACCGCCCTCAACTACTGGAACGAGGTCCGCGGCGTGATCAAGATCGGCGGCGCCAATACGCCCGCCCGACACCCTCCCCGCCTACATCCTCATCGAAAACCTCGACATCCGATCGGGCCGACCGCCCTTCACCTTCACCAACGCGGCGGGCGGCGTCCAGACCTACGCCGACAACGCCGCCTCCATCTACGTCGAGAAGGCCGAGCACCTGACGATCCGCAACTGCATCCTCCGCGACTCCGGCAACGGCCTCTTCATCGGCGCCGACGACGGCCAGACCCAGGACATCCTCATCGAACGCAACTGGATCTACGACAACGGCATCGAGGGCAGCATCTACCAGCACAACACCTACACCGCCGCCATCGACATCACCTTCCAGTTCAACCGCTATGGGCCGGCTGCGCGCCGGACTGCGGCGGCAACAACCTCAAGGACCGCTCGGCCGGGCTCGTCGTGCGCTACAACTGGATCGAGGGCGGCAACCGCCAGCTCGACCTGGTCGACGCCGAGGACAGCGCGGTGCTCGTCAACCACCCCGCTACGCGACCACCTTCGTCTACGGCAACGTGCTGATCGAGTCCGACGGCGAGGGCAACAGCCAGATCGTCCACTACGGCGGCGACAGCGGCACGACCGCCGACTACCGCAAGGGCACCCTCCACTTCTTCCACAACACCGTCATCTCCACCCGCTCGGGCAACACCACCCTGATGCGGCTCTCCACCAACGACGAGCACGCCGACGTGCGCAACAACATCGTCTACACCACGGCCACCGGCTCCCACCTGGCGATGCTCTCCGAATCCGGGGTCATGGACCTCCGCAGCAACTGGCTGATGGACGGCTGGGTCGACAGCCACTCGGGCTTCTCGGGCACCATCGTCGACCACGGCACCAACATCGAGGGCACCGACCCCGGCTTCCATGACTTCTCGAGCCAGGACTACTCCCCCACCCCGGGCGGCCCCTGCGAGAACGCCGGCGGCGCCCTCAACGCCGATGTCCTCCCCGATCACCAGCCCTCGTGGCAGTACGCCCGCCATCAGCGGGCCAGCGCCCGCACGGACGACGGCGCCCCCGATCTCGGAGCGCTCGTGGCGGGGTTGTTGTTTGCGGATGGGTTCGAGGGTGGCGACACGTGGCTGTGGTCGGATATTCAGCCCTGAGGACTTCCACGCCGCAGCAATCGTAACCACGATCGACGCTACACTAGACGGCAATGACGACCGGTAAAGAGATGTTCCGTCTCGTTGTACGCCTGTGCTCGGAATCGGCCGATACGGGCCTCGACGTTTTCTCGAAAAGGTCAATCGTCTTGGCCAGCTGCTTTGAACCTTTCCACAGCCTCCGGAAACTCGACGGCAGCCGGTTTCAAGCTTCTCTTGCAGTACTTGACGAACGTAACTGGGGTGGCCGCTGTCGGGCATTTCTGCACCACGTGTCTCTCAGGCTGGGGTGTCAGGAGTTCAAAGGATTTGGAGGTGGAGATTACACTGGTATGAGGGAGATTGTCTCGGGAATTGTGTAAAGATCGAATCGTCTAGCGAACATGCTCTGACGCTTCTCATGCTTTTGGCAGCAGTCACCGCCCGCTGACAACGCCCGATCATAGCCGGCTGTAATGTGCGTTTTGGCAGCGGCAAGGAGGATTCGATCTTGGTCCGTGTTTCACTTGAGCAGATAGCAAAGACCCTTGACCAATTCCAGTTCCCGAAGAAAATCACCATCGAGGTCTGCGGAATGCAATCTCAAGTGTGCGATGTGCCACCAACCAAGGATGTCGAGACCTAAGGGCGTGATGCCCTTTGAGCTCTGGCAGAAGTGTGCAGACGAAATCGCCCGGGTTTCTCCAGAGACAGAATGTTGGTTCTCGGGCAGCGGAGAGCCGCTCCTCGAATCTCAACTTCTCTGCCACATGATCTCGTATGGGGAATCGGTGGGTCTCCAGGCTTTGAATCTCAACACCAACGGGATGTTATTGACACCCGAAGTGGCGGATCTCGTATTGAATTCAGGGGTAGATGTGGTAGTCGTCGGTGTGGACGGTTTCACTCGTTCGACGTACGAGGCGATTCGTGTGGGCGGAAAACGCGACGAACTCTACACCAACATCGAGTATTTTTTGGCAGCTCGTAAAGCGCGCGGTTATGGCCCAGAGATTCAGGTGCAGTTCATAGAAATGGACGAAAACGAGCACGAGTTGGAAGATTTCACGAAGTACTGGCTCTCGAAAGGTGCAGTGGTCAAGGTCCGCAGAAAACTGAGTTGGGGAGGCAGGATCGAAACTCCTGCGACAGTGCCCGATGAGGAGCGTATACCTTGCCCATGGGCGATCACGTTAATGCATGTCCTGTGGGATGGTCGAGTTGCCCGTTGTGCTGGCGATACCGAGGGCGAGGACTGTGCCGGCAATGCATGGCAGGAATCCCTTTCTGAACTGTGGAGCCGACTGGGATCCTATCGGCAGTTGCAGCTCGATCGCCGTTTCGAGGACGCCCCCGAGAGATGCCGGCGGTGCAAGGACTGGATGACAGGCGCGTCAGAGCGTACCCGCCCTGCACGAGGTTCAAAGGAGATTCCGGTTCAACCCCCCCGACGTCGGGAGGAGTGACGGTGGAATTCCACACGCCATTTAATATGCCGTTCATCGTTGGCAGGGAGCTCCACCACATTGCTCACGCCGTCACGCTCGGAAATCTTGGTGGCGATGGTCCATTTACCCAAGAATGTGGCCGATTGTTGGAGGAACGATCCGGCAGTTTCAAAGTGCTGTTGACACCGTCGTGTACGGCGGCACTGGAGCTGGCCGCTCTCCTTTGCAGATTCGAGCCGGGTGATGAAGTCATCATGCCGTCGTTCACGTTCGTATCGACCGCGAGTGCAGTCGTACGCGCCGGCGCCAAGCCGGTGTTTGTAGACATCCGACCCGACACCTTGAACTTGGATGAAACGCTGATCGAAGAGGCTATTGGACCGCGGACGCGGGCCATATTCCCGGTTCACTATGCTGGCGTCGGCTGCGAGATGGACGAAATTATCCACCTTGCGAAGACACACGATCTCATGGTTGTCGAGGATGCCGCCCAGGGGGTCAATGCCTCGTATCGAGGTCGCGCCCTGGGATCGATGGGACAGCTCGGTGCCTACAGTTTTCACGAGACCAAGAACTACATTTGTGGTGAGGGCGGTGCTCTCTGCGTGAATGATCCTGCGCTCCTTGATCGGGCCCAAATCTTGCGCGACAAGGGAACGAATCGACAGGATTTCTTGCTCGGAAAAGTGAGGAAATACGAATGGGTGGATATCGGTTCGTCTTACATTCCGAGCGAACTGGTAAGCGCCTTCCTTCTGGGTCAACTGGAGGAAATGGATCGCATATCTGAAAAGCGGCGTCGCATTTTTCAGTACTACTTTGCTCATCTTGAAGATCTCGAAGAGAAAGGGCTGATTCGACGGCCGTTCATTCCAGAGCACTGCACATCCAATTTTCACTTGTTCTATGTGCTGTTTCCGTCCGAAGCCATACGAGATTCTGTTGAAAAGTCCTTGACTCAGGCGGGTATTCAAGCCATAACGCACTTCGAACCACTCCACGAATCGCCAGTCGGCCGGCAATTCGGGAGCCACAATCATCCTCTGCCGGTTACCGAATCCTTGGCCCCCCGTCTCTTGCGATTGCCATTGTTCTACAACATATCCGAGGAGCAGCAAGCCGGCGTCGTGGGCGAGATCAAAAAAGCCCTTGACGGGTTCTCGAGCCGCAGCGTCGTGAGTGTCGCCATTTCCGGCGCCGGACGGGACCGGATGAAATGATTGCAGACTTGGCCATCGATCAACGGTTGGTTGGGACGCCCCTAAAACGAGGTGTGTCGGTGGTTGTTCCCGTATACAACAGCGAGGCAACACTATCCGACCTGGTTCTCGAGGTATCCGACGTTCTCGAGGGTGAGGGCATGGAGTTTGAAATCCTGTTGGTCAACGACGGGAGTCGTGATCGGAGTTGGCAGATCATTGAATCCTTGGTGGAAGAGCATTTCAGTGTCCGCGGTGTCAATCTGAGTCGGAATTATGGTCAACACAATGCCACGCTCTGCGGCCTGCGACTGGCAAAATATGACGTGTCAGTGACCATGGATGACGACCTCCAGCACCCCCCGAAAGAGATCCCGAAACTGCTGGAAAAGCTCGATGAGGGTTGGGACGTGGTCTATGGGGCATCCACAAAACACCAACACTCGAGGGTTCGCAACATGTTCTCGAAGCGGACAAAGGCACTCGTTGGCCGATCCGTAGGTCTGCGACGTGTGATGGATCAAAGCCCATTCCGGGCGCTAAGAACTGAGCTGCGATCTGCCTTCGTAGGCTATTCAGGGCCCGACCTCCTATTGGACGTGTTGCTGGGATGGGGAACCTCCAAATTCGGTGTAGTTTCTGTCGAGCATCAACGTCGGCGCAAGGGAACAACCAACTACACGTCGAAGCGATTGTTCAATATGGGCCTTCTTCTTCTTACGGCGTACAGCACGGCACCCCTCAGGTTTGTGAGTTGGCTCGGTTTCGGTCTCACTGCCTTCGGCATAGCGGTACTGATCTATGTGTTCGCCTTGGCGATCTTCTACGGTAGCGTGCCTGGATTCCCTTTCCTCGCTTCGCTGATTTCAATCTTCAGTGGTGCCCAGCTTTTCGCATTGGGTCTCTTTGGGGAATATCTCACGCGGGTTTTCAATCGCGCCCTCGGGCGACCCACCTATGTGATCAAAGAGACTATCCAATCTCGAACTCTGCCCAGGGTATGAGAGGGTAGAATCCACGATTGCATTCCCAGAAATCCTCGTATCTGACCGTCCTCCGGAAGGATGTTCGGCAGCTTCAAAATTTGGAACGCATGAAGCACCCACTGATCTCCCGTTCTCTGCATGTGCGGGCGAGCGAAGAGACCCAGGAGCAACACTCTGGTTGCTGCCGGTCAACTCCAAATCGTGGCGAGTAATACGGCTGCGGTGTGCATCATCCACTGGAGGTCATCCGCCGTCTTCATCTAGAATCAGACTTGAACTTCGATTGCTGTCGATGGAGTCCGTATGGAAGTACATTTTCGGGTAGGTTTCTGCGTGTCGGGTGGTGGTCACCTGTTCCGAGCCGCGGCAGCTAATGCCGATCAACTCATAGTGGTGCCCGCGCTGGTGGTGTTGGACGCGCACGCGCAGCAGGATCTCGAGGGATTCTGTAGGGATCGAAAGATTCGGTGCGTGCGTCTGCCGCAAGGTCTCCCAACAGAACTATTCAACGAGAAAATTACCTCTTTATGTGCCGACGCCGATCTCGATCTCTTGTGTCTGACGTTCGACAGAATCTTGCCCCCCGAATTGGTCAACCAGTATCGAGGGCGGATCATCAACGTGCACATGGGATTATTGCCGGCATTCAAAGGTCGAAATGCGCTCCAGAGATCCATTTCCAGCAACGTGCGCTATGCAGGAGCGACTATTCACGAGGTCGACGATCAGGTCGATCACGGTGCCCAGGTTGCTCAGTGTATTGTCGGTATTCGACGAAATGAGACCGCCGAGCAGCTTGGGAGCCGATTGTTTAACATGCTCAGGTTGATGTTTCTTCAAGTGATCGCCTGGTACAGCTGTGGTCGGGTTTTCAAGGACGATGGAGGACGTGTCTGGGTACGCGACGCGGTTTACGGCGAGATCCCCATTTCACCGTCGATCGAGATGGATTTCCCAGAGTGATGAAACCAAAGCGTGGCCTGATCACACAGTCCGACTACATCCCCTGGAAGGGGTACTTCCACTCAATCAAACGCGTCGATGAATTGATCCTGCTCGACGATGTTCAGTACACCCGGCGCGACTGGCGAAACCGAAACCGAATCAAGACTCCTCACGGGCTGATGTGGCTCACCATTCCAGTCCAAATTAAGGGCAAGTACTCGCAAAAAATCAGCGAAACCCTCGTAGCCAACCTCCGATGGGGGCCAAAACACTTTGAAACTCTACGCCACTGCTATTCGCGCGCTCCCTATTTCGGGCGCTACCAGGCGTTGCTGGAGGAGCTGTACCTCGGGGAGCAAAGTCAGTTTCTAAGCGAAATCAATCACTCGTTTGTCTCTGCGATCTGCGACCGGCTCGGGATTCAGACCGTGATTCGTCGATCATCAGAATTTGATCTACCCCCTGGAAAGAATCAGCGATTGATAGCGATATGTCAGCAATCTGAGATCACCGATTACTACACCGGGAAGGCAGCTCGAGCCTACTTGGACGAGGATATGTTCAATGCCTCCGGGATCAGGGTGCACTGGTTGGATCACAGTGGCTATCACGAATATCCCCAACTCCATGGACCATTCGAACACGCGGTGACCGTACTCGATCTGTTATTCATGATGGGGCCCGAGGCACCTGAGTACATATGGGGTGCGCACATCGGCGGAGGAGATTGATGCCGAACTATCTTTACATCGCGGGCTGCCTGTTGTTCACCGTGGTGGGCCAGCTGCTGTTCAAGAAAGCTGCCGTCGATCTACGGGATGCCACATCGTTGTGGGCGTACATTTCCAACCCATTTGTAATAGTTGGGTTGGCCTCGGCAGGAGTCGCGTCGTTCTCCTGGCTGAAGGCGCTCCAAGCCTACCGGCTCAGTTATGCCTATCCGTTTATGAGCCTGTCATTTTTGATCGTCGCGCTTCTGTCGGCGCATGTGTTGGGAGAACAGGTTCGCGCATCACAGTGGGTCGGCCTCGGGATCGTCCTTTTGGGTCTCTATGTCGGAAGCCGCTGATGTGATCCCCACAGTAGCACGTTGACACACACCGCCCAATACGGTCGGTACTCGACGCGCTCAGGGGCGGCTACTCGTATGGCTGTCGGAACATTCTCTTGTGGAGAGGAGCATAGTATTCATCCAGCGTGGTGGGTGCCTGGGAGAAGAAGCCGAGTTTCTGGCGAGCGTTTTCGGACACGCCCTCGAGGTCCACATTTGCCAGCAGCCGCGGAACGTCGAATCTCTGCTTCATGTAGGGGCGACACATGTTGAATCCGAACGAATGTCTCCAACGATTCGTACTGTTTCTGTCGGCCGCATGCCACAGCCTGGGGTCGAAGTACCACGCTGAGCCTGCGCTTGCCACGAGGCGTTCAGCTTTCGAATAGAACTCGCTTTCGTTCGGGCTCTCGGCTCGGTTGTGAGAGCCGGGAAGGAACCAGGTGGCACCGTTTTCCTCGGTGAAGTCATCGAGGAGAATGAGAACCACGAAGTTCGTATGGTACCCGGGAATCAGGCGAGGGCTGTCGACGTGGATCCGGGACGCGAAATTGGCGCCACCCGGAGGCAAGGACGAGGAGAAGGACGCATACATAATGCATCCGTCGCCAAGAACCAAGTTCAACGGTTCCATGAGTTCTTCGACGTCAAACAGGTCAACGAAGATGCGGTCGTACATCGCGCAGCATTGCACCATCCCGTAGTCGGGATAATCGGTGGTGCCGTGGTAACGGGCCTCGGCGTCGATTGCCTTCAACAAGCCTGCGCGACATCGCTTCACGAGATCTTCGCTCAGGAGATTCTCGATCAAAAAACAGCCCCGAACCTCCGTCTCGTTCAAAAACGATCTGCAGTCGAACTTCATGATCCTCCTTTCGCCGGAGATGGTCTTGGACTCGTGACGTCGATCTCGGTCAGTAATTCCGGTAGCGATTTCGCTGCAAGCCCAACTATTTTATCGATGATGACGGATCCGTTGACGGCGGGGGCCGAGCATACGACAGAAGCTCCCGGAGCTCGTGCACCTCCTGAACTCGATATTCTGATTCGGAAGTGCCTGCGGCTGCAGATCTCGAGGTCGAAGTGGCCGCGCGCCCATCAACAAGAATTGCCGCTGGGTTTGTGCTAAAAAACCGATCCATCTTGCTCACCTCTTCCGTAGTGTGTCGCTGAAACAGTGAGATGAAGCGCATTCAGGTCTTTGTGGCCACGTTGGGAGCGCGCTACCATGAGAAAGGGCCGTATCGTGAAGCCGACAGGCATTGAACTCCCTATCGTTGGTACGTCGGACGGTGAGGTCCTCATCATTGACAGTTGGGAAAGAAAGACCTAGCGCCGCCACGTGCAATCGATCGGGTACATATTGGTGAAGAAGGATACAGTCATGAATAAGGCACTGGCGCGGCACATGGAAAACCAAGATGCCGAGACCGAAGACGCCAGTTTCAAGATTACGCGGCAGCCTGCATTAGCTGCGACGTCGTTAGCCGGAGCCCCTTCCCGGGTTTCTGTCTCGAGGGGCCCACGGCACCGTCGGATTTCATCTTCGCGTATTACTGTGAGTCGTCTGCCGATGAAAATGCCGGCATCACTGTCACCCCATAAGTGGTGTGCGGACGGGGTGTCTTATCACTCTCCAATGGATATCCTATGAATCATAAAACAACACAATGTATGGCGTTGGTACCTCGGCCTCGTCGCCGTCGCATATATTCTCGTTTTCATTGGCAACCATTTCCTTGTACCAGGTGCCGTGGTTTGATGAAGTTTATTATGCGGACGCAGCGTGGTCATTTTTGACACAATCGCAACTTCTCCGTTCCCGTCGATTTCCCGCGAACAAGCGGTGAGACACTCCACTCCCCGCTTTTCTCGGTAATTCAGGCTGGCATGTTCAAGCTGTTCGGATTGGGTCCATGGCAGGTCCGGTTGTTACCATTGCTGTCTGGGATGGCTATCTTCCTGATTTTCTCGCGCCTTGTTTACAAATATACAAAATCCGATAAATATACACTTTTTTTCATGTTACTTTTCATGAGCGACCGGGTAATTAATCTCAGCCTGCATTCCGGCAGGATGGATATGCTGTCGTTGTTTTTCGTCGTGCTGTCCATGTTGATTTTTGAGAGGACGCTGGAATGGCAAGGTAGTGTTCTTCCGGTGAGTCGGTGCGGTATTCGCCGGACTGCTTCTGTCTGCGGGCTGTTTGACCGCTCTGCGCATGGCTGTGGCTGCAGTACCGTGCGTCCTGCTCCTGTTTCTTTACAAGCCCGAGCGCCGCGCTTCTTATTACGCCAGTCTGACGGTGTACGGCACTGTTGCGGCATTGCCTCTGATACTTTGGTTTTTTTTCGCTTATGGGGGAGTTATAGGCGCGTTGGCGGTTGAAAGGAGTACCGAGGGGTTTGCATCGCACTTCGGCGTTTTGTCCTCTTTGGTAGGTAACGTGTTCCGTCGCACAAATGAAATCCCAAAGATGCTGCTATTTTTCGTGCTCCATCGCCTATCTGTTTTTTGCACATCTCAAGAAATTCCGAAAAATTTTTTGGTTCTGTATGTATGCTCTCATTACTCTCGGTTTTGTCCTTTTCGTAATCGAAAACGGCCCTTATCGAGCAATGTTCTTCCCTTTTGTTTACTTCACGATAGTGATGAGTGTTAGCTTTCTGAAGCACCCAAAATTGAAAAATGCTGGGATTGTTGCACTGGTGGCATTGCTCGGTTTGAATTTTCTCTATTCAATGCCACGGTTGATCGGACTGGGTATCAATTGGCGGGCCATCCAACCTGATCGGATCGAAGAAGAGATCCGCTCTCTGGTCCCATTCGGTTCACGTGTCATAACAGATTATCGCTTTTACTATGCCTTGAGGAACAATGGATGTAGCGTCCTAATTCCTAATCAAGAGGACGTCAAACCAGAGGACGTCAAAATTCGCGATTATGCTGCGAGCGAATTTCACCCGGAGTATGTTCTCGGCGGGGAATACCCAATTCCCGGTTTGGCTGGAAAAACTGAATTTGTTGCAATGGTTGGCATTCCTCCCGTAACAATGAATCCGATGCTTCAGAGATTCGTTTGGTTGGAGCGCTTGATGCCAAGAAACCATTACTATGCCCCGTTGTTACGGGTAAAACAATGATGCGATAACTAGACGCCACTGATGTGGTCTAGGATATTGTCAACGACGCAGCGAGCTTCGATCGGGTACCGCTGGTGCCCACATGAATTCCCCCACCACGCCGTGCTCCCTTATTCCCGCTCAACCTAGGGATTACCCCGTTTGAATCAACCCGGCGTGGCCACGCCTGACCCTCCTCATTGATTTGGTTGCCCATGCGAGCAATGCTCAACCTTACAAGTAGCCTAAGATGACCGAGGATGGTGCGTAACGTTTTCATCTTAGACCGACCCAACAGGCGCACCTCGAGCACCGCCGGGCACTCGACGATCTTCCCCCGTCCAGATCGAGGCGGCCCAGCATCTCGGCCACGCCGAGGAAGCCACCCTCGCGGACGCTGAAGCTCCACCACCGCCGAGCGGCGATACACCCGAAAGCAGCTGGTGTAGGTGGCCAGACGATGGTGGAGCACGACCCGGTAGAGCGACGACAGCGACTTCGACAGGAAGAGCCGCCACGACGGCACGTTCTTGACCGCGCCCTCGGGGTGATACGGCGACGCCGTCACCATGTCGACATCGTCGGTCAGCAGCGGCAGCAGGTTCTCGAGTTGCAGGGGATCGTAGGTACAGTCACAGTCGATGGAGCAGACGATCTCGGTTTCCGCACGATCGATCCCGGTGAGGATCGCCGCCGCCACGCCCCGATTCGTCGGGTGGCGCTCGAGAATGCAGTTGGGTCGATCGCCAAAGATCGTTTCGAGAGCGGACCAGGTGCCGTCGGCGCTCCCGTCGTCGACGAAGATGAACCGCAGATCGTAGCGGTCGCGAATCGCTCGCTCGACACTCTTCAGAGTGTTCGCCAGGTACGGGAGGATCAGCTCCTCGTTGAAGCAGGGGACCACGATTGTCACCGGAGTCTGTTCCGTAACGACATGCACCGCCGAGGGCTCGTCCTTCCCTACGGCATCCGGCCGTCGCAGCATTGACAACTGTGCGGCAGGCCGAGGTGGTCCGCGATACCTTGAAATCGATATTTCCCGAGATAATAGCGGACGATTTCCGGCATCTTTTGAAGGTGGCGGTATTGGCGGACCCGCTGCGTCCAAGGTGCTGCCAGGATCCGCGGTTGGTCGGGGTCCAGCTCCCAGACGTGGAAGTACATCAGGAAAGGAGCGTCCGCACGCTTGACCCACGAATCCACCGCGCGACGAACCAGCGAGTGCGGAAGCTGCCGAAAGTAGTTGCCTCCGGAAATGGGCAACGACCATCCGGCGATCGACCACGACGCGAGCGGGAACTCCCAGATCTCGCGATCGCCGCAGCGATGTCGGTGGGGTCGCCGCCGCCACCCGCTCGCCGGCGTACCGCCAGAAACAGTGGCCGTACGCTCGAGTCGTAGGCGAAGCCCTCCTCGGCGAGAACGTCGAGCGCCCACAGATCTGTCGGGGACAAACCACTGGTGGCCGATCCGGAAGCCGTACACCTTTCCGTCCGAGGCCTTTTCCAAGGCCTCCCGCGATCGAACCACATCGTCGCGAAACTCCTCGCGGCTGAAATGGCTGATGCTGTGGTGGAAGTAGCCCTTGCTGGCCACCTCGTGGCCCCGACTCGACGATCTCGCGGACCAGCCCCGGCATCTCATCCGCGATCGAGCCCAAGACAAAGAAGGTCGCTGAGACATCGTACTCGTCGAGGAGATCGAGGGCCTTGAGGGTGTTCGCCTCGACCCGCCGCTCGAAGCGGTACCACCGGTCGGCCTGAACCACGCTCTTCAGGGGCGCGACGTGGAAATAGTCCTCCACGACAACAGTCAGGAGGTGACGGCGCTCCGTGCCTTCTCCGCCCTGGCCCGCGCAGGACGGTCCTCTCCAAGGACGTTCTGTTCATCCACGTTTCAATTATCCACGGTCAATTGATTTCATTGTCCCCACAATTGTAGCTGGTACCTGCGTCACATCATGACAGGGACGCGCTTTCCGCCAGAGAAGACGTTACCCGCCCCCCAGATCCTTCGTCGCCCGTCTGCCCCGATGACTTAACGCGTCCGTTATGCTCGCTGCCGTGTGGCCACGCTGCTGTCTGCTCCTCAGGCATGACATCAAATGGGTTCCCAATAGTGACAGCGAAAAGCGCTCCTCATCGGCGATACGCAAGATGTCATACATCTGAGGAGGAGGCAATCGCGGCGTGTCACGACGAAGAGCACGACCATCCATGTACTCCGCATATTTAGATTGCACTATTACTGCCCCCGTTCTCACTACAGCTAAAGATTTAGGATCAGTAACCAATACTGATGATTGCAAAAGAAGCGCTCCACATCTATGCTGTAATGAATGTCTGAATGCTGAAATATTGTGAGAGTGACGTAGAGCCAATGCAAATTATTTCTCCCGGAAAGATGGATCACCGAACTTGCTCCAAATCGCCGCCCTGGTAGGTTCAACAGGGTTCTCCTCCAGTTTGCATAGTGCAAACTTAGCCACGTGCAGGCAGGCACCATTCATTCCGTCGAAGTTCGGAGCCTGATATGAGGCGGGCGCTGCGTGCGTAGGTGAATTCCGTACCGCTGCTAGCAATTGTTTCCACGCTTCTATTGCTCTCTTCATATGCTGTTTCAGCGTTTCCAGTGCTCGAAGCCACGGAATATTTCGTCGCGGTGAACCATCCGAACGCATCAGATTCAAACGATGGTCGTTCCACTCGACCATCCATTCAAGACCCTGGTCGCGCCGTTCTGCCACTTTTCGCTGGAGACACGCTTTCCATCAAGGAAGGCGTCTACCGTGAAACGCTTGCTCATCGAGCAGATCGGGCACGGCAAGCAACCGAATCGTGATTCGGGCCTACCCGGGTGATGAGGGAAACGTCGTCATTCGCGGCAGCGATGTGGTCACAGGCTGGACCAATGACGGAGGCGATATCTGGAGCGTTCCCTGGCAGCCGCTGCCTCTGATCGTCTATCCGGACGGTTGGCCGGACTTCGGCGAGTATTCTCGGAGACGCGAGATGGTCTTCGTCGATGGCTATCCACTCGATCCAGGTACTCTCACCAGCGGAACTGGTCAGTGGTCATTTCTGGATGGATGACGCAGCCCAGAGAATGCGAATCCACATTCCAGGGAGATCCCAATAGCAGCCAGGTGGAGATTGCGGTCCGTGATCTGGGTGTCATGGCACCTGGGAAGCCTACCACGTTTTCCGTGGGCTCAGGGTCGAACACGTCGCACTGAATTTCGAGATCGCTGCGATGCAGCTGGGTGCCACCAAACAGGTCGAAGTACTGCAGGGTGGAGTACAACAATTGGAACGGCGTCAAAGCCTATTCTGGTACTTGTGTTCATGAGAAGCACATCCAATCACAATGGCAGTGCTCGGTATTGCGTCTGAACGGCGACAACTCCTTGCTGGAGTCGAGCGAGACGAGCTACAACTCCTGGCGGTACGGGCCACGATGGCAAGCCGGGGGTATCAAGATAATCGGCGGTTCGCAGCCTTCCGGTAACCGAATCGTACGCCATACAGCCAAGTACAACAACGGGAGGGGAGTATGGTTTGACACCGTTGGCTCGGGCAACGTCGTCGAGGCATCTGTCTTCGAAGACAACGTCCTTATCGGCCTTGAGTTTGAGGCCTCGGCCGGCCCGAACTGGATCATCAACAACGTCATCGTTGGAACGATCAAGATCAGACGCCGGCAGTGCCGGTATGACGGCGCCGGCATCGTCTTGTATGAGGCCTTGCGACACCCACATCTACAACAATACAATCGTCGACGTCGAGCGGATCCGGCATCGTCATCACGGGGGGCGGGATCGACGACGGGTTGTATACCTGCCAACACCCAGGTATTCAACAACATCATCGTGGACTCGGGCACATACCGCTGTTCGATGTCGGAGGTCAGGGACATAGTCGAGAGACGAAGCCAACGTGGCTCCCATCACTTCGACAACAATCTCTACTATGGCAACCCGACTACGATCGATTTCCCGAAGCTCGGGACTCTATATGGCGATGAATTCTGGTCCTTGTCTGAGTGGCAGGCGAACCGTGGCGAGGATCTGAATTCGCTGGATGAAAACCCTCAGTTTGTGAAGCCGTCATCTCTGGACTTTCACTGTTGACGGATAGCCCAGCGATCGACGCGGGCGACATCTAGCTGAAGTCGCCGAGGATATCTTGAGACGGCCTCGCCCTCAGGACGCGGCCTCGATATCGGTGCCTATGAATGCCCACTCGGGGGAGGGTGTGGATTCATTTCGGTGCGGTTTCGAGATTGGAAACTTGATGGACTGGTCGTTCACTCGATAAACTCGATCGTTGCCAACCCAGAAAACCATCGAGTTCCTTCCTTCTTCCGAATGTGTCTGTCCCGAGATTGGCCAGTGTGACTCTGTGATCTCCGTCGAACCGACGTCGCGATTCTCAGGATGACATCCCGGGTGCGTGCCGAGGTAAGGAGTTCAATCACCGAGAGGTAGTTGACGATCACGCGAAGACCTCCCTCGCGACGAAACCTCTGATTTGGAAGTTTTTCCGCCGAAAACTCATCCTTTTGAGTGAGAAAAATAGTCCATTTGCGGGATTGCGGAAGGTGACACCCAGCAGGTAGAGTAATAAGACTGTGAAGTGTCTCACGACCAGACACTTGAGGCCGTCGGCCGGTATTCGCTGCTTGGCCCATGCAGCTGTACGGCGAAAGGTTACGCAAACGCACCAACCAGGACGTTCGAGTTTGTCCAGAATCCTGACACTCATTCGAGTCTCGGCCACGGCGAAACCGGCGATCGCATCGCCGCCAGTTTCCGAGCATTTTTCGGTCAAAAAAGTAATCCGAGGGCGCAACGACCAAACCAGTGGATATGGTGAATCATCATGGCTGAGACCACGACCCCGACCAAAGCAATCGAGCTTCCCAGCGACCAGAACGCCACCGGCCGGACCCTCGGCGAGGAAGAGCTCCATCCTGCTGGCCGAGGCCATCGGCAGCGGCATGCTCTTCTCCCCCAAGGGCCGCTTCGTCAAGCAGCTCGAGGCAGACTTCGCGAAGACCCTCGGCGTCGAGCACGCCTATGCCTGCACCTCGGGCACCGCCGCCATCCACGTGGCGATCGCCGCGATCGACCCCGAGCCCGGCGACGAGATCATCACGACCTCGATCACCGACATGGGGGCGCTGACGCCGATCCTCTACCAGGGCGCGATCCCGGTCTTCGCCGACGTCGACCCGCTGACCTGCAACGTCACCGCCGAGACCATCGAGGCGCGCCTGAGCCCGAAGACAAAGGCCATCATCGTCACCCACCTCTTCGGCTCGCCGTGCGACATGACCGAGATCATGGAGCTCGCCGACGCGAGGGGCATCCCGGTCATCGAGGATGCCGCCCAGGCCTTCGGCGCCGTGCACCGGGGCCGAAAGGTCGGGACCATCGGCGCCATCGGCTGCTTCAGCCTCCAGCAGGGCAAGCACATCACCACCGGCGAGGGTGGGCTCGTCGTCTCGAACGACCCCGATCTGGCGCGCCGCGCCTTCCTCTTCATCAACAAGGCCTGGGGCTACGGCGATCAGAAGCCCGACCACTACTTCCTGGCCCTCAACTACCGGATGAGCGAGCTGCAGGGCGCGGTTGCCGCCGCCCAGCTGCCAAAGCTCGACGGCGTGGTCGACGAGCAGAGTCGCAACGGCGGCCCAGCTCACCGAGATGCTCGACCGGCCTGCCGGGGATCGAGACCCCGCCGGTCGCCGACGGCGACCGGCACACCTACTGGAAGTACTGCCCACGGGTCGACTCAAAGGTCGTGCGCGGCGGCTCGCCGGCCCTCGGCGCCGCGCTCAAGGAGTTCGGCATCGCCTCCGCGCCGCGCTACATCCAGAAGCCGGCCTTCCAGTGCCAGGTCTTCCGCGAGCAGAACACCTTCGGCGCGAGCCGCTGGCCGTTCACGCTCGCCCGCCCGGAGGCCGTCGACTACGATCCGGAACCATTTCCCGGGCACCTTCTCGGGCCTCGAGGGCATCCTCGTCCTGCCGTGGAACGAGAAGTACACCGACGAACACGTCGAGTACATCGGCAACGCGGTGATCGACGCCGTCAAGAAACTTTCGGAGTAAGAGAAATGAGCACCACCAAATTCGCCATCATCGGCGCCGGCGCGATTTCCCAGGCGTACGCACAGGCGTTCCAATCCATCGCATTCCAGACCTATCACGAGGCCGAGGTGGTCGGTGTCGCCGACGTGCGCAAAGAGGCAGCCGACTCGCTTGCCGAGGTTCTCAACTGCCAGTCCTTCGATTCCTACGCCGCCCTGTCGGACGCGTGTGAGCTGGATGCGGTGCTGGTCTGCACGCCGCCGTCGAGCCACCCCGAGATCTGCCTCCACTTCATCGATCGCGGCGTCCACGTGCTGTGCGAAAAGCCGTTTGCGGTGAGCGTGAAAGAGGCGAAGCGGGTGGTCGACGCGGCGAAGAAAAAGGGCGTCATCATCACCATGGCCTCGAAGTTTCGCTATGTCGACGACGTCATCAAGGCCAAGCAGATCGTCGACTCCGGCATCCTCGGCGACATCGTCCTCTTCGAAAACGCCTTCACGGCGCGCGTGGACATGGCCAAGCGATGGAACTCCGATCCCGCCATCAGCGGCGGCGGGGTGCTGATCGACAACGGCACGCACTCCTTCGACATCGCGCGGTACTTCCTGGGCCCGCTGGCCGAGGTCCAGGTCATGGAGGGCAAGCGCAACCAGGGGCTCGAGGTCGAGGAGACGGTTCGCATCTTCGTGCGAAGCCAGAAAGGCGTCATCGGCAACATCGACCTCTCGTGGAGCATCAACAAGGAGCTCGACCGCTACATCAGCATCTACGGTTCCCGCGGCACCGTGGTGGTCGGCTGGAAGGAGGCGAAGTACCGCCAGTCGAGCTCGTCCGAGTGGGTCGTGTTCGGCAACGGGTACGACAAGGTCGGCGCGTTTCGAAACCAGCTGCAGAACTTCGCCCGGGCGATCCGCGGAGAGGAGCAGCTGCTCATCAACGGCGCTGACGCGCTGGCCTCGGTCGAGGTCGTCGAGGCGGCCTACGAGTCGCTCAGCAAGAACCACTGGACCGCCGTCAACAACGGCGACGCCGCATCCGCGTGAGCGGCAGGACCAGGAAGACACCGTGACGACCCGCATCCACCCCACCGCCATCATCGAGGACGACGTCACCATCGGTGACGGCACCTCGATCTGGGACAACGTCCACATCCGCCACGGCGCGACGATCGGCGAGCAGTGCATCGTCGGCGAGAAGACCTACATCGCCTACGACGTCGTCATCGGCGACCGGGTCAAGATCAACGCCATGGTCTACATCTGCACCGCGGTCACGATCGAGGACGGCGTGATGATCAGCGCCGGCACGGTCTTCACCAACGACCGCTTCCCGCGCGCGACCACCCCGAACCTGAAGGAGCTCCGCCCCTCGGAGCCCGACGAGGACACCCTGCCGACCCTGGTCAAGGAGGGCGCCACCATCGGCGCCGGCTGCACGATCGGCAACGACCTCTCCATCGGCCGGTTCGCGATGGTCGGGCATGGGGTCGCTGGTCACCAAGTCGGTCGAGGACTTCCACCTCGTCCTCGGCCACCCGGCGCGGCCGGTCGGCTGCGTCTGCCGCTGCGGCCACCCGCTGCTCCGCTTCGACGAGATGGACGGCCCCGAGGCGGAGGTCGACTGCTCGGCCTGCGGCCTCCCCTACCGCATCGTCGAGCACCAGGTGGAGGAGCTCGATCCCCCCGCGCTGAGCGATCTCACCGCAGAGGCTCCGGACGCGCCGCCGCTGGGCCGTCATCGGTGGCGGCTTCTTGGGCATGACCCTCGCCCTCCGCCTCGCCCAGCACGGCCACGACGTCACCCTCTTCGAGCGCGCCCCACACCTCGGCGGTCTGGCCAGCGCCTGGAGCCTCGGCGACGTCGTCTGGGACCGCCACTACCACGTCACCCTGCTGTCCGACACCTACACCCGGTCGCTGCTCGCCGAGCTCGGCCTCGAGCAGGACATGCGCTGGGTCGAGACGAAGACCGGGCTTCTACACCGACGGCCGGCTCTACTCCATGTCGAGCGCCCTCGAGTTCCTGCGGTTTCCGCCGCTCGGGCTGGTCTCGAAGGCGCGCCTGGCCGCCACGATCCTCTACGCCTCGCGGGTCAAGGACTGGCGGCGGCTCGAGAACATCCCGGTCGCCGACTGGCTGCGGACGCTGGTCCGGCGACCAAGACCTTCGAGAAGATCTGGCTGCCGCTGCTGCGCTCCAAGCTCGGCGAGAGCTACAAGAAGACCTCCGCCGCCTTCATCTGGGCGACCATCGCCCGCATGTACGCCGCCCGCCGAACCGGCCTCAAGAAGGAGATGTTCGGCTACGTGCCCGGGGGCTACGCCCGGGTGCTCGAGGTCTTCCACAAGCGCCTCGTCGAGGATGGAGTGCAGCGTCGAACTCGGCACGGAGGTCTCGCAGGTCATCGGAGCCAGTCACCGGACGAGGTCGCGGTGGAGATCGCAGAGCGGAGACCAGAATCCGTTCGACCAGGTCGTCGTGACCTTGGCCCGCGCCGATCGCCGCGAGGCTCTGTCCCGGCCTCGATCGAGACGAGCAGATCGCGGCTCGACGGCGTCGAGTACCAGGGCATCGTCTGCGCGTCGGTCCTGCTCAAAAAACCGCTCGCGGGCTACTACATCACCAACATCACCGACGCATGGGCTGCCGTTCACCGCGGTCATCGAAATGACGGCGCTGGTCGATCCCGACCGAGCTCGGCGGCCACACCCTCGTCTACCTGCCCAAGTACCTGGCGAGCGACGACCCGGCGTTCGACGAGCCCGACGACGGCGTGGCAGCGATCGATTCATGGACGCCCTGCTCCGCATGTACCCGCACCTCGAGCCCGACGATCTGCTCGCCTTCCAGGTGTCGCGGGAGCGCTTCGTCTATCCCGCTGCCGACCCTCGGCTACTCGGAGCGCGTGCCGCCGACAGCAGACCTCGATCCCGGGTCTCCACATCGTCAACTCGGCGCAGATCGTCAACGGCACCCTCAACGTCAACGAAACCGTCAAGCTCGCGGAGACAGCCGTGCCGCGGTCTGCTCGAAGGGCACGCTCCGTGACACTGCAGACGAAACCCATCTGCTCGCCTCTCCCTCGACCTCGACAACCAGTGGTCCTACATGAAGACCCACGGCGACCCCGGCTGGGAGTCCTTCCCCTCCTACCTCGACCTCGTCGTGCCGCGGTTCCTGGAAATCCTCGACGACTTCGGCTGGAAGATCACCGTCTTCGTCGTCGGCCAGGACGCCGCCCTCGAAAAGAACCGCGAAGCCCTGCAGATGATCGCCGCCGCCGGCCACGAGATCGGCAACCACTCGCTTCCACCACGAGCCGTGGCTCCACCTGTACACGAAGCAGCAGATCGAGGACGAGATCATCCGCGCCGAGGAGGCGATCGAGGCGGCAACCGGTCAGCGACCCCGCGGGTTCCGCGGCCCCGGCTACAGCCTCTCGCGAGACGTCCTCGAGGTCCTCGCCGAGCGCGGCTACCACTACGACGCCTCCACCCTTCCCACCTACCTCGGCCCGCTCGCCCGCGCCTACTACTTTTTCAAATCTGACCTCAGTGACGAAGAGAGAGCGAAAAGAAGGCAGCTGTTCGGCGGTTTCCGCGACGGGTTTCAGCCGCTCAAACCCTATCTCTGGGACCTCGGCGACCACAGCCTCCTCGAGATCCCGGTCACGACCATGCCGGTCCTCAAGATCCCATTCCACTTCAGCTACCTGCTGTATCTCTCGACCTATTCCCCCTCGCTCGCAAGGCTCTACTTTCGCGCTTCACTCGCGATGTGCCGCCTCACCGGGATCCAACCGTCACTCCTCCTGCACCCTCTCGATTTCCTCGGCCGCGAAGATGCGCCTGAACTCCTGTTCTTCCCCGCAATGAATCTCGAGGCCTCACACAAAGCCGACCTCTTGACGGAGCTTGTTGACTTCGATGAAACGAGAATTATTCCGTTGTGAACATGAGCGAACACCAGAGACTCAGTTCGAATCGCGTTCTGCCGAAACGAAAGGCACCACAAGGATCCCCTGCGAAACAGCCGGGCACCGAAACCGGCTGACCGCGGTGTGCAATCTGAATGTCGGACGGCCTGAGGGGATTGCCGAATGATTCTCGGTAAACACTGCCCCTTGTGCACCTACTGGGGGCACCGCCTCTTCCAAGCTCATGGCTACTGGATCCGAGAATGCCTCACGTGTTCCCATCGATGGGCGGAGGTCGGCTCACCCCTGGGCCACGTCGATCGTGTCTACGTTGACTCCTATTTCACGGGTGGCGAGGCTGGCTATCCCGACTACGTCAACCAGGATTCACTCCTTCTCGAACATGGTCGCCGTTACGGAAGGCTTCTCAGCTAAACACCTCGAACCAGGGACCGTGCTTGACGTTGGCGCTGCCGCAGGTTTCATTTTGCGCGGAATGACGGATGAGGGATGGACGGGTGCAGGTATCGAACCAAACGAAACCATGGCCGCATACGCACGCGATCAGCTCGGCGTTGAGGTCACAGCGGTCACTCTCGAGGAGTACAGGACTGATCAACAATTCGACGTGGTGAGCATGATCCAGGTGCTGCCACACCTTGTTGATCCCAAACTGGCGCTCGGCCATGCGGGCCGCCTCATGAAACCCAACGGATCTTTGCTCATCGAAACCTGGAACTGCCGAAGTTGGACAGCAAGACTCTGGGGAAGACGATGGCACGAATACAGCCCGCCGAGCGTTCTCCATTGGTTCTCGCCTTCAACTGTGCAGAGGATCGCGGAGCAGTGCGGTCTCGAGAAGGTCGCCGCAGGTCGTCCGAAGAAGATGATTACCGGTGCGCACGTCAAATCGCTCGTGCGCTTCAAGACCTCGGCTATGGTATTGCGACCGTTGCGCATCCTTGCCTCGTTGATTCCAGATCAGCTTTACACTGCCCTACCCCGCGGAAGACCTGTTCTGGGTCTTGTTTCGGAAAACAGGCTAAGATCTCACGCAAAGGAAGAATCCAGTTTGCTCAATTCGATCGATGAAACGAGGATAAGAGCTACCGTCGCCAGTGCATACGGTGCTTCTTGATTCGTGGCGTCGTCATTCGCCACGATCCTGGGTACCTTTGTCGGCTTTCTTGACTTTTCCTTCTTCGAAATTTACCGGATTAACCCAGTTGTTTTCGAGTTGATTTTTTCGAATTCCAGGTTTTTCAAGGGAAATGAGTACCTATTTTGCCACGTGCTGACATTTATTATTTCTGCCTGGTTATTTTCGTGTTCTTTTGGCTGTTCTTTATTACCATTTTCAAAATTCTTTGGTCGTCTTCGTTCGGATCTCAATTTGATTTTTTGACCGTCACTTCCTTTTCATTTTTCATTATCGGTTGGACTCAGACGATTCTCAGAACAGCCCCTACTTTTTTGACATTTTTGATCCTCATATTGTCACTGATAATCTGGTCTTCATATCGATTTTCTAAACGCTATTTTGATGGTGAAAACAATACATCTGCTACTTCTTTCAAATTTCGAACTTTCCATTTGTGTAATCTCATTACTTTTGATTTCTTTTACATCTTTTCTTTTTCGCAGAGACTTTCGGAGTATCTACTCGAATTTCTCCAGCAGCGAACATGAATTGATAAAATACCCTATCCCGACGTCATTCTCCACGTTTGACACGGTTAGGGCCGACCATCTGTCGTGCTACGGATATGCGAGAAACATCACGCCAAACCTCGATGCACTGGCGCCGAAAAGCCTCCTTTTTTCAAACGCACACGCAGCGGCTCCCTGACCATTCCTCGCATGCGTCATGTTTACTGGACTGCTTACAAGCCAACATCACGCGGATTGGGGTCACGCGTGTCTGGATAATGATCAATTCACCCTAGCGGAACCATTGCGGTCTCGGATACCGCACGGCGGGTTTCAGCCAAAACCCGAATATCTCTCGTTCAAACGGCTTCGCGCAGGGATTCGCCGAATTCCACGACACCTGGCGTGCACCGCTATTGGTGCGGATGGTGAGTCAGACAACAGTAAGTTCCACTTCAGAAACGAACGCCAGGAGTATGCCGACTGAACGATTGGGTTATTTCGCCAATGGACAGGTACGCTGATTCGTCGAGCCAACCGTTTTTCGCTTTCATCAATCTCATGGCGGCCGTCTTCCTCGATATCCAAGAGATGCGCGCGCGAACCAATCGTCGTCATCCGATGTGCCAACGATCGAACCGGTGGAGCCTCGTTCCAGAGAGATACTACCTGAGTGAGTACAACCTCAACCATGCGGAACTCGAAGTAATGATGGACAACTATAATCAGGAAATCAGTTATCTCGATGCACACATAGGCAACCTAATCGGTCTATTCAGCAATCAACAGATACTCGACGATACAGT
>CAVTEP010000007.1:0-30281 GCA_963733915.1 Candidatus Sulfomarinibacteraceae bacterium | reverse complement strand
GCGCCGGTAGGGGTGTGCTCCGCACGCCCGCGATCTGAAATAAAAACGGCGCGCCGAGGCGCGCCGTCTTGGATCCGGGATACTTGCGGTCAATCCGACCAATGTAGACCAAGACCCTTGGCCAGAAAGACCGCCATCTGGCCCCGGGTCACACCGTTGTTGGGGCAGTAGTTGCCGCCGCCGCAGCCGGCTGTGATGCCGGAAGCGACCAGGGCCTCGATGTGTTGGAAAAACGCATGTCCGGTCGAAATATCGCCAAATGCGGCAGATGTGGGCGCCGGCGATATGTTCCGTCTCCAGTTGACGGCAGCACCGAAGAACCGCACGGCGGTCGGATCCGTCGCACCAATGGTCGTGAGCTCGAGGCTGTAGCTGACCATCGTATTGGCCATATCCCCATTCAGGTCGGTCCACTCTCGGACCACGACCGGGCCCGCGAACAGGTCGAGGTCGATTCTTGTATAGCCGGGCGTTCCCGCCACACCTGTCGATGCCTGTTCGATATCCCACCAAAAAGGGGTCGTGCCGGACTCCGCACCCTCGTAGGCGCTGATTCTGAGGGTCCACTCCGCGGTGTCGTCATCGTCGTACACCAGGGCATAGATGTAGTCGATCTCAGCTCCGAGCGGCAGGTCGAGCTGAACCCAGTATCTACTGAAATCCGAGTCGACCGGACCAACATACCCGGATGCGCTGTAGTATTCGGGGTTTTCCGTCGTGTCCCACGGCAGCCATCGCGAGAAGATGGAAGGCGGTCCAGCCACCGTTGTTGCCGAATGTCACGGGCGCCTGGATTCAGGGTGGAACCATAAGCTCCCTGCTACCCAGATTCACCGACCCGATTTTCGGTGGTCCCTCTTTGCCGCCCGCTGACACGGTCGCCGCGGGCAACGCGATCAGAAAGATCAGATTGACTCCAACCACGATCTTCAACGTCAACGTCCGCATTCTGGCCTCCACTCCTCTCAAGGGTCGCTGCCCCCATGTTCGCGGCAAGCTCGGTCCGAAACAGGGCCGATTCCCAGTGCCGGCAACGCCCGCCAAGCTAGGGATTGAACGGTTCAGATACCGTTCCCGATTTGCTATTTGAACTGAGTCATGTTCGCAGAATAGTTTCGCCACACGCTACGGTCAACTGCCGGGAATGTGACACCTTGGACTGAAAACGATCGGTACCCCAATTCAGCCGGGGTCGGTGCAAGGTATCTGGAATACAGCCTTAACGAGAGTGCGGTGAATGATCGTACGACGGTGATTTTACAGAACACCCGGGGGGCGTTACGGACTCGGTTTCACGGCATCAGGACACTCGACGTTTAGGTCGATGCCCTCTGCAATTCCGAGCATCTCGGTTGCCTGTTTGTGACCGAGCATTGCGGCGCGGCAATACCAACGCTTGGCCTCGGCGAGGTCCTTACCAACGCCGAATCCGTTCGCGTAAAGATTGCCGATGGCGTACATGGCGTTGGTGTTGCCGTCGTCGGCGGCCTTTCGATACCATTGCAACGCCAAACTATAGTCCTGAATAGTGCCGCGGCCGCTGTCGTAGATGACGCCGAGCGCGTACTCCGCCTCGACGTACCCTTGCTCGGCGGCCGACGGAGATCAGCTCGAAGGCGCGCTCGAGGTCGCGATCGACGCCGCGGCCCGCTGAGTACAGGTAACCGAGGGCGTACTGCGCGTCCGCAAAGCCCTGCTCGGCGGCCAGCCGGTACCACTCGGCGGCCTCGCTCTCGTCCTGCTCGACGCCAATCCCGTGCTCGTACAGATAACCGAGGTCGTACTGGGCGCGGGCAAAGCCCTGCTCGGCGGCCTTGCGGAACCACGATCGCGGCCTCGGCCTCGTTCTTCTCGAGCCCGGCCGAACCGGTGGCGTAGGCGGCGCCGAGGTCGTACTGCGCCTGGGCGTAGCCGAGCTCGGCCGCGGCGCGGATCTTTTCCAACGCCTCGGGTGAATTCGCCTCGAGACCCCGGGCCGGGTTGACCATGCCGAGGGCGTAGATCGCCTCGAGGTGGGTCTGCTCGGCGGCGGCCCGCAGCCAGCGTACGCCTTCCTCGAGGTTTTTGTCCACGCCCTGACCCTGGAGGAGCATCATGCCGAGAGCGTACTGGGCGTCGACGTGGCCCTCCTCCGCGGCCCTGCGCATCCAGACCGCTGCCTCGGCTTCGTCCTTCTCGACGCCCACACCCTGGATCAGGAGCAGGGCGTAGGAGTACTCGGCCGGCGGCCAACCGCCGGCCGCCGACTTCGCGACCCACTTCGCGCCCTCCGCGGCGTCCCTCTCGACGCCGCGCCCCTGGAGAAGGGCGAGACCGAGGTTGTACTGCGCCTTGGCGTGACCGACCGAGGCCGCGCGCCGGTACCAGTTGACCGCGATCTCGTCGTCCTGCGGCATGCCCTCGCCGCGCCCGTACATCACGCCCAGGTAGTACTGGGCCTCGGTGCTGCCCGCCTCCGCGAGCGGGCGCCACATCTCGAGCGCGGCGGCGAAGTCTCCGGCCTCGTAGGCCTCGAGGCCTCGCTGGAGGGCGTCGTCGGATGCGGCAAGGCTCAGTCCAACGGTACCTGCCACAACAAGAACGAGAACAAACGTGTATCCGAATCTCAAGGTTTTCATGCTGGCATATTACGACAGTCCGGTGGAGCCCCTTTCCAGCACACTTCAGTAGATATTTGGCAGATCTGTCAAGAATGTTGATCACGCCCTGGTGTGATCTCCGGCACATTTGGAAGATTTCCAGCCGTGCATAATTGGAATTGGGTGTCGAGGCACCCGGAGGGCGGGCCCGGCGCGTGTTCAGCCTGCGTCGGAAATGGAGGTTGTCATGCGAGGAATGGGCTCTCCGTATCTACGTTTTTCGAGATACATCATTGTTCCCGCCGTGATCGTGCTGCTCGGCGGCATGCCCGCAGTGCAGACGGCCGGCGCCGCCGGGCTCGAGGGCACTCTCGAAGGCGTGGTCACGCTGGTGTGGGGCGACGGTCCCCCGGAGGCGCCGCAGGCGGTCGGCCCGATCCCGACTCTCACAAACGACGTGGGGCAGATTGTCGTGCTCGAGCTCGACGCCGAGCTTGTGGCACCGTTGGGAGGTCTGCTGGCCCTCAATGGGCGCCGGGTGAGCGTCCACGGTACCTGGTCCTTCGCGGCTTCCGACGCGACATCACAATCCGTCCTCGACGTCGATTTCATCGCCATCGCCGGGGGCGAAGCGCCGGACGCGGTCACCGCGGTCGCCGGCTCGCAGCCCTGGGTCTCGATCATGTGCAAGTTCAGCAACATCTCGAGCGAGCCGAAAAGCCTGAGCTATTTCCAGAACATGTTCTCGAGCAGCCCACCCGGGCTCGACCACTACTGGCGCCAGGTCTCCTACGACACCATCAACGTCGTCGGCAGCACCGCCGCAGGCTGGGTCACTCTGCCGCAAGTCCAGACCTACTACGTCCCGACTCCGGGATCCGGCTGCGGCAGCGCCAACCTGACCGCGTTGTTCAATGACTGCACCGCCGCGGCCAACAGCGTGGTGGACTTCTCCAACGGCGGCAACCCCTACGCCGGCATCAACTTGATGTTCAACTCCGACCTCGACGGCTGCGCCTGGGGTGGCTCGCGCTGGGCGACGCTCGACGGCGTCACCAAGATGTGGCGGGTCACCTGGGAGCCGCCCTGGGGCTACCAGAACATCACTGTGATGGAGCACGAGATGGGCCACGGCTTCGGGCTGCCGCACTCGGCCTTCTACAGCGAGCCTCCAATCGGCTCCTACCCGTATAACAACGCGTGGGACGTGATGAGCGATACCTGGTCGTACACGGTCTCCGATCCGACCTACGGCCGGGTCGGCCAGCACACGATCTCCTACCACAAGGACATGCTCGGGTGGTTCCGCAACCCG
This sequence comes from Candidatus Sulfomarinibacteraceae bacterium, assembly GCA_963733915.1. Taxonomy (GTDB): domain Bacteria; phylum Acidobacteriota; class Thermoanaerobaculia; order Thermoanaerobaculales; family Sulfomarinibacteraceae; genus Sulfomarinibacter. Next base: position 26,387 of record CAVTEP010000007.1, on the reverse strand, counting down.
GAGAAGATCACCGTCGGGGTGGGGAACTCGACCACCGTGCCGCTCGAACGGCTCGCCGTTCCCTACTCGCCCGGCCCGAAGGTGGTGAAGATCCCGATCGGCGGTTCGGCCAGCAACTTCTACACCGTCGAGGCGCGGCAGGAAGAGGGCTACGACCTGAGCCTCCCGGGTGACGCGGTGATCGTCCACGAGGTCCTGACCGGGCGATCGATACCAGCCTACGTTCAGGGCAGCAACGGCGGTACTGGCGCGATGGGGACGCCGGGCGAATACTTCCGGGACACCGCAAACTCGATCGGCATCGCGATCTTGGCCGCGACCGACGGCGGCTTCGAGGTCGCTGTGACCAACGGCTCGGCCCTGGCCGCCTCCTATCCCGCGGTGGACGCGGCGTCTGCCGCTGGAACGAGCTCGAATCTCAACTCGGTCTTCGAACCTGGGGAATCGGTGCTCTTCGCGCCGTCGTGGGCCAATGCGTCGCCGTCGCCGATCAGCCCGACCGGAAGCTTGAGCGGCTTCACCGGTCCCGGCGACGCCTCGTACACCCTCGCCGACGCCTCCGCCGGCTACGGGTCGATCAGCCCGGTCAATTCACGGAGTTGCACAACCACCGGCGACTGCTATCGCCTGACCGTCTCGAATCCGGCGAGCCGTCCGTTGTTGCACTGGGACGCCACCGTCACCGAGACTCTCAGCGCAGGCGCCGGGAGCAAGACCTGGACGCTTCACGTCGGTTCGAGCTTCACCGACGTCGGTGCGGGGCACTGGGCCTACCGGTACGTCGAGAGCCTCCTCCACAGCGGTATCACCGCCGGCTGCGGCGGCACGTCCTTTTGCCCCGGCGCCTCGATCAGCCGCTGGCAGATGGCAGTCTTTCTGGCCAAGGCATTGACCGGAGGCAGCATCCCGACCTCAGGAACGGTGGTCGGGAAGGGCAATTACAATTGCGTCGGCGGAGGGACGTCGTTGTTTTCGGACGTCCCGCCGGCAGACGCGGGCTGCCCGGCCATCCACTATATTGCGAGTCGCGGAGTCACGGCCGGTTGCAGCGCGAGCGCCTACTGCCCCTGGAGCAACGTCAGCCGCTGGCAGATGGGTGTCTTCCTCGCCAAGTCGATGGCCGGGAGCGCCGTGCCTTCGAGCGGCACCGTCCCCGGCATGGGCTCGTACAACTGCACCGTAGGCGGCAGCTCGGTGTTCTCCGACGTAGGACCCGGAGACCCGGCATGTGGATCGATCCACTTCATCGCCGCCGAGGGCGTGACCGCCGGCTGCGGCGGCTCCAGCTACTGCCCGTCGGATGTCGTTACCCGCGACCAGATGGCGGTCTTCGTCACCAAGGCCTTCGGGTTGAGCCTCTACGCGCCCTGAGCCTGTCCGGGAGGCCGTGCGAAGATGGGCGGGGCTGATTGCAGCATGCCGTCGCGATTTCCTGGTTTTCTCAAACGTCGGGCAGGTGCCGTTCAACAACAACCTGCTGCCGCCGGTGCGCGCCTTCGAGCGCCGGGGCGAAGTGCGGCTGGTCGAACCATTCCGCCTCGGAGGGTTTCAGGCGAGCGGCGGCGCGGCGCCCGCACAGGTGCCCGAAGAGGAGGTGCGACGGATCGCGACTGGAATTCGCCGCCGAGGTCGTCTTCTGCATCGGCGGCGCGATCTTCGTCACGGAGGCGGCGCGGGCGAGTTTCTCGCCCGAGACGATCTTCGTCGGCATTGCCCTTTCCGATCCGCTGGGGCTCGAGGCATCGATGGCGATCGCGCCCGAGTTCGACCTCTTCTACACCCAGGACCCGCAGACGATCCCGGCCTATGCCGAAAACGGGATCTCGGTTCGGCGCTGCGACCTCGCCATCGACCCGCAGCTCTACTACCCGGAGACTTCGGAACTCCAGTGCGACGTCGTTTTCGTCGGCAAGTGGACCGCCTATCGCGATGCCCTCGTTCGCGAGCTGGCGCGGCACTGTGACCTCAGGGTCCACGGCCACGCCGCCGAGAGCCGCTGGGGCCTGCCGGTCCATCCGCCCCTCGATTGCCCGGATCTCCTCCGGCGGGCGATGTGCGGCGCTCGTCTCGCGCTCGACTTCGCTCTGGTCGAACAGCCCGGCAACCGCTACGACGGCAGCTTCCGGATGACGCCGCGCGTCCAGATCGCCGCCGCCTGCGGCGTGGCGTGCATGATCGAGGACTACGCCGGCCTGGAAGAGTTCTTCAGTCCCGGCGTCGAGATCGAAACCTTCACTGGCGCGGACGACCTGCGTGGCGACGGCGTCGGCCTTGCTCGACGACGTCGACCGGCGAAAGCGGATCGCCACCGAGGCACACCGGCGAGTGCTGGCCGGTCAGACCTGGGATCACCGTGCCCAGCAGATCCTCGACGACGTGACGGACCCTGCAAAAACGTCGTTGAACTTCGTGCCGCGGCCGTACGGTAGAATCTACCCGCGATGACACGCGACCGATGCGATTCCCCCGAAACACCTGATGAGCATGCTCGACGCGGCTCTCTGCGGCTGCGCCGTCTGAGGCTCGAGCTCGAGCTGTGGCGGCACCGGCTGCTCCACCCGGCAGCCACCGCGCGGGCGGCGGTATCACGGGCTTTACCATACCGGATCAGGGCAAGGCTCGTGCGGATCCTCGGTCGCGGCCGAAAACCGTCACCGGCGCCCGGCACGCGAGGTCGATTCGTCCTTCTTCGATTCGACCCGGATCGCGGCGAAGGACCGCCCGCCCCGGCGCCCGACCGTCATCTGCCTGCCCCTGATCGACTGGGAACTGCGGGTGCAGCGCCCGCAACACCTTCTCGCCCGACTCGCTGCCCGCGGTTGGCCGGTCCTCTACGCGCGGACCGAGCTCGGTGCTTCCGAGCCTCGGATTGCGGTCGATATCGAACCTGTGGTGCCGGGGGTGCGGACCGTAACGATCCCGTCCGCGAGGCCGTGGCGGTTGGGGGAGGGGAGGCTGCGGTCCGAGGACCTCCGGATCGCGGCGGCGGCCTTTGCCGACCTCCGCCGGCGGGAACGGATTCGTCAGGCGATCGTGCTCTGCCATTCGCCGGATTGGCGCCCGCTGGCCGAACGGCTCCGCGAGGAGCATGGCTGGCCGGTGGTCTACGATCGAATGGACCTCCACGAAGGGTTTTCGACCACCGACCGGGCGATCGTCGAGGAGGAGCGGGCATTGCTCACGACGGCAGACCTGGTGATCGCCACCTCGGAGGCCCTGGAACGGGTCGACTCCCCGACCACCCGCCCCGTTCTCCGTCTGCCCAACGCCTGCGAACCGGAGCACTGGGAAAAGGCAGTGCCGGGGCGCGAGTTGGCGGATCTCCCGCGGCCGCTGATCGGTTACTTCGGGGCAATCTCCGACTGGTTCGACACCCGCCTGGTCGAGGAGCTCGCGATCGCCCGGCCGATGTGGTCCTTCGTTCTCATCGGCTCCGCCTGGGGCGCCGACGTATCACGTCTCGAATGCCTGCCCAACGTTTCGACTCCTGGGCGAAAACCCGTACCACGAGCTGTCGCAACTCTGCCGCGGCCTTCGACGTCGGGCTGATCCCCTTCAAACGCACACCGCTGACCGAAGCCACCGATCCGGTCAAGCTCTACGAGATGATGGCCCTCGGCCTCGAGATCGTTGCCCGGCCGCTGCCCGAGATCGCGCGCCACGGTGAGCTCGTCCACCTCGCCGAGGACGCGGAGTCGTTTGTCGACGCGGTCGAGCGAGCGGTGGCGCAGGCGGGTGACGTGGAGGCCGCTGCGCGTCGTCGCGCCTTTGCCCGCGCCAATACCTGGGAGGCGCGCGTCGACGTGCTCGAGAGGGCCCTGTCCGCGCTCTTCCCGCTGGTCACGATCGGCATCTGCACCTTCAACAACCGCGAGCTGACCGAGCTGTGTCTGGACAGCATCGAAAGCTTCACCGTCCACCCGAACTACGAGGTGGTGGTGGTCGACAACGCCTCCGAAGATGGCACCGCGGAGTGGTTGAAAGACGAGGTCGCGGCGCGGCCCGGGTATCGGGTGATTCTGAATGCAACCAACCGCGGCTTCGCCGCCGGCTGCAACCAGGCCTTTGCGGGTTCCAAGGCTGAAATCCTGTGCTTTCTCAACAACGACACGGTGGTCACCGCCGGCTGGCTGACGGCGATGGTGAGTACCCTGATGCGATCGGCGGGCGTCGGCCTCGTCGGTCCATCCACCGGCGGCGTGGCCAACGAGGCAAAGGTGACGCCGGGATACGCGGACCTGGCGGGGCTCCACGACTGGGCCGAGGGCTTCGTCTCGCGTCACGAAGGCGAGAGCTTCTCGATTCCGATGCTCGCGCTGTACTGCGCGGCGTTGCGGCGATCCGTGTGGGAAGAAATCGGCGGTCTCGACGAACGCTTCGAGGTGGGGCTCTTCGAAGACGACGACTTCAGCCGCCGTATCCGGCGCGCGGGTTACGATGTAAGGTGCCTGCGTGATGCCTGGGTCCACCATTTCCAGGAGGCGAGCTTCGGGACGCTGCCGGCCGACGAGTACGAACGGATCTACGAGGTCAACCGGCGTCGCTTCCAAGCGAAGTGGAGAGGTACGGGATCGGAGGAGAGATGAGCGAGGTGGCGAAGGCAATCGGGAACGGTGGAGCGGACGTGGCGCCGATGCCCGTCTATGACTCCACAGTGGCACAGCGCAACCCCATGCGCAGTGCCGTGCGCGAGGTCCTTCGCTACAAGGACTTCCTACGCCTTCTGATCTCCACCAACATCAAGAGCCGCTACAAGCGATCGGTGCTCGGGAATCGCGTGGTCCCTGCTCAGCCCGCTGCTGACGATGATCGTCATGAGCAATTGCGTTCTCGGCGATCTTCAGGTTCTCGATCCCCAACTACCCGGTCTACGTACTCGCCGGTTTGGTCTTCTTCGGCTTTTTCCAGGAGAGCACCACCCAGAGCATGCGCTCTCTGGTTTGGGGGAGCGCCCTCTTGAAAAAGGTGTACCTGCCTGCCGCCGCCTTTCCGCTGTCCTCGGTCGGCACCGGCCTCGTCAACCTTGGCCTGACGCTGGTGCCGATGCTGCTCATCATGCTGGTTCTGGGCCAACCGCTCTCGTGGTCCCTCCTCTTCGTCCCGGTCGGAACGGCGCTCATCGCGGTCTTCGCCCTTGGCGTCGGCCTCATCATTTCGACCGTCGCGGTTTTTTTCTCGGATGTGGTTGAGATGTGGGGGGTGTTGGTTCGCGCCCTTTTCTACCTGACCCCGGTCATGTACCCCGAAGAACATTCTTCCGGAGCGCTTCGTCTGGATCGTCAAGATCAATCCGCTCTATCACTTCCTGATGTGCTGGCGGGCCCCGATCTATCTCGGCGTCCTGCCGCCGGTCGAATCGGTGGCGATTGCTGCCGGTTGGGCGATCTCGACCCTGCTGGTCGGGTGGTGGGTGTTTTCGCGCCACTCGCACCAGTTCGCGTTGCGGGCCTGACATGGCGGCGCCCGTGCTTCCCGCAATCGAGGTCGACCGGCTGTCGCTGAGCTACCGGGTCACGACGGAAAAGGTGAAATCGATCAAGGAGTACGCTATCCGCAGGCTGAAGCGGAGCCTGCCGGTCAGCACCTTCTGGGCCTTGCGTGACGTATCCTTCGAGGTGCAGCCGGGCGAAGTCTTCGGCGTCATCGGCCGCAACGGCGCCGGCAAGACGACCTTGCTCAAGGTGATTGCCCGGGTGTTGCGGCCGACGAGCGGTAAGGTCGTCGTCCGGGGCCTGACCGCGCCGCTGCTCGGCCTTGGCGCCGGTTTCAACGAGGAGCTCACCGGGCGGGAGAACGTCTTCCTGGTTGGTGCGACCCTCGGGTTTTCCTACCAGGACATGAAGTGCGACTTGGTCGGATCGTTGACTTTGCGGAGCTGGATGATTTCATCGACGCACCGCTGCGCACCTTCTCGACCGGGATGCGGGCGCGGCTCGGGTTTGCAATCGCGACCGACGTCGAACCGCAGGTGCTTCTGCTCGACGAAATCATGTCGGTTGGCGACGAGGACTTCAAAAAGCGATGCAACCGGCGAATCGAGGAATTCCGGAAGAACGGAGCGACCGTGGTGCTGGTTTCGCACGCGCTCGACACGGTCACCAAACTCTGTGACCGAGCCCTTCTGCTTGATCACGGTGAATCCAAATGCATCGGCACGACCAAGGGAATTGTCGCGGAATACGAAGGGCTCGATCCGAAGGCGTCTTGAGCCGTGATCTCGAGTGAGGATTCTTTCGTTTCCAGGGTGCCGGTCGAGGGATTGCTTCATTGCGGCGCATGGTCCGCTCGGACTGCCGTCAGGGAGCCTTCGAAATCAGTGCGAGCGACATCCGCCTGGCGAGAGTTCGTGATGCCGGCTGAGACGGGTGGTCTGCGATCGGGCGCTCCCCCGGAACCACAAGCGAGATGTCTTTGTATTCGGTGTAGGTCGCAGCGGGACCACCTGGCTTGCCGAGATCATTGCCGCCGGCGGGCTCGAGCTGATCTTTGAACCGCTAAATCCGAAACACGTCCCGGAATGTCGAGACTGGGGACCGCTCCCGCTTCATTACGGCGCTGCTGACGTTTTCCGTGGCACGAGACATTTGACGCGATGGTTCGAGGCGAGGTGCGAAATGATTGGACGATTCGGAAGAACCACGGCGCTGAGCGGAAGGTCGTGAAGTTCATCCGCGCCAACCTGATGATCGAGTGGATTCTGGAACACTACGACGTCTATCCGGTTTTCATTATCAGAAGCCCTTTGGCCGTGGCCGCGTCGATGAAACAGCAGGGCTGGCAGGTTTCGCCGAAGTGGATTGGATCGTTGCTCCGCGACCCGAGGTTTGAGGAGATGTTCCGCGACTCTCCGGGAATCCGCCGAATGGCCGGGCGTCAACTTTCGAGAATCGAGGCCCGGGCGGCATTCTGGTCCATCCTCAACTATGTCCCGATGCGCCTCGGAGTTCTTGATCGCCTCCACGTCGTTTCGTACGAAGATCTGTGCCTGGATCCCGAACAAGTGGTTTCGAAATTGGCCCCATCGATCGAGATCGAGATGACCGATGAAGTCCGAGAACAGATACGCGCGAAATCATTCATGTCCGGTCCCGAGAGCGATGATCGAGGCTACGATCCGACAATCGCCTGGATCAATACGCTCTCGATCGGGGAGGCAGACGCCGTCAGGGAAGTCGTTGCAGCGTTCGGGCTGGATCGGTTTCTTGATTCCTCGTTTTCGGATGCGGACCACCAGTATGGAGGGCGATCGGAGGGCTCTCCGGACACCGGAATCGACTGAAGGGAGGGGACACCTCATTTCTGTTTTGATAATTCCAATCGCCGAGCAAGGGTCGACGTCGAGGAGTCCCAGCGGTTCACACCGGCTGAGGGAATCATGAGCAGCGTTTTCGAAAGCTACCTCCTGATTCTCAACCCGGCGAAGTGCGGCAGCAGCTGGCTCGCGCACGGCCTCACCTTGCGACCCTTCATTTCATACCCGCGCGAGTTCGACTTTTTCTTCTTTCTCGGCTTTCCCCTGGATCGTCAGTGGAATATTGAAACGGCCGAGGACGTGGAGTATCTGCGCATCCGGAATGATGACACCTTGACCCCGGACCAGAAGCTTCGGCGACTTTACGAGATTGAAAAGGAACGTCGCCCGAACGTTGAGATTCTGGTTGACAAGGCGCCGTCAAACATCAACGGCTTTCTCGATTTCCGGCATCTGTTCCGGGATACCAAAACCGTCGTCCTTCATCGGGACCCTCGGGACGTTTACATCTCCAGCGAGCTCTATCACCAGCGCCAGTTGGCAAAGGTGGCCCGGCACGACGATATCGGGTCTGCCGATTACCTCAGGCGGAGCCGCGTGTTCGAAGCATCCATGGACAACAGCGAAAAGGTGTACCGGGCCGAAATGCAGCTCCGCGAGGACGGTGTGGAGTATCTCCGCATAACCTACGAAGAGATGAAGCAGGATTTCGTCGATGTTCTGACGAGAGTGATCCGGTTCAGCGGCGTCGAGATACCGGCGGGGGCGCTGGTTCGCTCGCACCTGGTCGACGAGCCGGTCCCGTTTGCCGAGCACCTGCGGCGGAGCAGGGATTTCAGACCCCGCCTGTTCCGCAAGGGCATCGTCGGCGACTGGAAAAACTACATCACCACCGAGGAGGCCAAGAACGTCGTCAAGGACATATGTGGCGACCTTCTCATTGAATTGGGATACGAGGAAGGATACGACTGGTGACTCCGGAGCGCCTTCGCATTTCACGCCGCCATTTCGTGGGTGGGTTGAGCGCATCGACGGTCGGTCTCGGTCTTTTCGGATGTCGGGATATTCACGAGAGCCGACCGGATGTCGTGCTCCTGGTGCTCGACAGCCTCAGGGCGGCCTCGCTCCCGTTTTACGGACACTCGAGGAACACCGCGCCGTTTTTGTCAGAACTGGCGCAGCGATCGACGGTGTTTTCCCGTTGCTACTCAGCCGAGACCTGGACCCGACCGGCGGTGGCCAGCATCCTCTCGGGGTTGCCCGCTCTCGCCCACCAGAACTGGCGATTTGACCGGGCCTTTCCGGACAACCGTGCCACCTTTGCCCGCGGTCTCGCCAAGGTCGGCTATCGAACCGGGTTTTTCACCGCCAACCCTGCGATCGGCGAGGCCTTCGGGATGGAGAAGGAGTTCGAACACGTTTCGTATGCCGCCGCAAAGGAGCACGACCTCGGAAGCCGGGTCACAGACGAGTGTCTCGAGTGGACGACCGCGCTTCCCGTGGATGCGCCCGTCTTCGTCTACATCCATTTCTGGCCTCCTCATGGACCCTATTTCCCGCCCGCCGAATTCATCGAGAAAGCTCAGGCCGGGCAGCACCCACACCTGGACCATCTCGCGGTCGAATCGCGATCCGGCGCGGGGATATCTCTCGGAGGAGCGATTCTCGGACGCATTCCGTGGTACCAGGCCAAAGTCACACTCGGAACAGACCTTGCCGACTACGTCGCACGGTACGAGGCCAATGTCGGGTACGCCGACTCACTCGCCGCCGATTTCTTCACTCGCTGGGTCACGGCTCGCGGGGGTCGTCGGTCGGTCGTGTTGGTTACCAGCGATCACGGTGAAGGGCTCGGAGAACATGGCCTTGTCTGCGACCACGGCAAGTTGCTCATCGACGAGATTCTGCACGTGCCACTCCTCGTTCACGACACGGCTCGACCCAAGGCCGCGGTCATCGAGAACGTGGTGTCCCATCTCGACATCGCCCCGACCATTCTCGCGCTGGGCGGTGCACCAGGCGAATTCGGAATGTTGAACGAGCCGCTTCTTGGAGAGAAGACGCCCGGCAGGGTGGTTGTGAGTCAAGTGGGTATGTCGGAGCGCGAGAGCGCCTGGGCCCTGACCTCCGGTCGGTGGCGGCTGGTCTACAACGGTGGAGCGAGGTACGGCGGCAGCAACATCATGGCGACCAGATTCGCCGCGCCGGTGGAAGGTATTCCGGGCTTCCTGCCGCTGCTGCCGCCGCGAAACGCTCTGCGCTGGCCGGTGCGGATCGCGAACGGCGTGGTCCTCGAGTCGTTGGCTCTTGCGAGCAGGGCTGTCTCGTCGGGTGAGCCAATCGGATTTGCCGGAGTTCTACGCGCCTCCGCGGGTGGCGGCGTCCTCTCGCTGCGCGCACGCGCGCCGGGCGGGGGAGCGGTTGATCTCGGTGTCTTTTCAGCGGGAAATTTCGAGGGTGTGATCCCCGCCAATCAAATGGCCCGATATCGATTCCTGGCTGTTGATCGAAGGTGCGTGGTCGGAGGGCGCCACGTCGACGCCGCCCGGTTCCGAGTGGTTCCGTATCTTGACGGTGCCTGTGTCCACTCCGCGGAGGATGACCGGTGATCTCGTGCTCACCGCGATCGAGGTCGAGCCCTCGGTGGCGCGGCCCGGAGCCGCCGTACGGGTGGACCTCGTCTGGCGCGCGTCCAAGAATATTGACCGCACGGTTGGCATTCTCATCCGTCTCCTCGACGAGGCCGGAAGACCGGTGCTGCGTGAATTTGGGAACTTCTTCCGTCGCCTCCCGGATCCCGATGCAATACCACGCCCGCTCATCGATCCCCACCGATTGGGCGACACCACCTTTCGAGATGCTTCACTTCTCTTCGATGATTCTCTGTGGTGGACCCTCCCTCCGAGCCTGGTTCCGGGGCGTTACGATGTCGAGGTCGGACTGTTCGACTTTCCGCGGCTGTTCGATCACGACAAACTGGTGAGGACAGGTGAACCGGTCATCTGTGCGCGACTCGAGGTTGTCGGCACGAGCGAGGACTGCCTCCGTCTCTGCGACACCGGCGAGCTCGGCCTGGAATGCGTCAGCGTCACGCCGGATTTCCTACCGGACCCCGCCGATCGGCCGGTGCTCGAAGACTTGCGAGCTCGTCACCCCGAGCAGGGACAGATCGATTACCTCCTCGCCATCACGGAAAACGATCAGACCCGGCGTCGCCAAGGCCTCGACGCCTGCCGCGCAAAGGTTCCGTACCATAACGCGGCGAATCGCGAGCTTGCTGTTCTCGGTGACTCCGAGGCGATCGATCGGATCGCTGAGCTGACCCCCAGCCACGAGCTCGTGGTCCGATTCAACGATCTTGTCCGGCTCAACGGATTCGATCTCTGTCGCCGCGAAACCGACGTCTTCGTCACCCTCTACTGGCACGCTGACATGATCTGCCGGCACCTGTTTTCCGCGGTCCTTGTCACCGGGATGAATCTCGAATCTGGAGATGCGAACGAATTTTCCTGCCGGTGGTTTATCGGTGGTGTGCGGAGACCGTCTCACAGCTGGCTGATCGGCGAGGTCGTGAAAGAAACGATCCGAATTCCGATCGAAGCGACGACCGCGGATCTCCATGTCCGGCTCAGCCTCGACGAACAGTGGCTCCAGCTCTATGCTGACAAACGGGGTTTATTCGATCTGACCACGGGCAACGGAGCCGAGCGGCGGGTTCTCACGGCAGACCTCGGGACTCATCGGGTGGAAGATCTCTCTTCGGACTGCGTGGATTTCCTGACGTTGAAACGGACCGATCCCGGGCAATACCTGCTCTTCGATCTCGCGGATGACCCGGCGCAACAGCACGACCTTTCCTCGAGTAGCCCAGAGGTCTTCGCCGAACTCAGCGGCCAGCTCGGCAACCTTCTGGTCGCCAGTGAGGGGTGGGCGGCTGAACTCGACGAGGCCGCGGCCGAGCTGTCGCAGACGACTCGCGAGCAGCTGGAGGCCCTCGGATATGTGGAGTAGGGCCGTCGACCCGGCCCGCGTCCTGTGGCGAGGTGACGCGGCGCTCGTCGGGGCTCTTCTTCACGTGGCGGTCGTACCGCGTGCTTTAACGGTGTAACGGAGGCCGTCATGCAGCAGACTCCGCCCGACGACGAACGCCCCCCAAAAACCGTGGTCGTGTTCGGCGCCGGTCGGAGTGGTACGACCTGGTTGGCTGAAGCCATCGCCGCAGCGGGCCTCGAGCTCGTCTTCGAACCGCTCAATCCGCAGGAAGTGCCCGAATGCCGGGAGTGGCAGCCACTGCCCCTGTTCTACCGGCGGACGGATGACTTTCCCTGGCAGGATGTCTTTGCGGCAATGCTTCGTGGAGAGATCAGAAACGCCTGGACTGAGCGCGGTTCCTACCGGGGAGAGCGCAAGGTCGTCGAGCTCATTCGCGCGAACTCGATGATCGACTGGATCCTCGAACACTTCGATATTCATCCGGTTTTCATCATCAGAGAACCCCCTCTCGGTCGTCGCGTCGTGGCGTCTGCAGGGATGGGAAGCGTCGCCGGAGCGGGTCAGGGAGCTGCTGGCCGATCGGAGGTTTTCGCCGTGCTTTGACGAGCTTGCCGACCTCTCGGCGGTCGTCGAAGGAGACATGTAGCCGCCAAGGCCAACGCGACGATGCGGTCGATCTTGAACTTCATGCCGCTGCACTTCGGGGTATTCGATCGGGTGCCGGTGGTGGTGTACGACGAGTTGTGCCGCGATCCGGACGGGGTCATGTCGGCCCTGGCTCAGAAGATCGATATTCAGATAACGACGAAATCCGCAATCTTCTTCGCCGGCCCTCAACCATGTCGGGCCCGTAGATGCCGACGCTGGTTACGATCCGACCGTCGCGTGGCGGGATGTGTTGACGTCGGCGGAGGCCGACGCAGTGGTGAGAATCGTCTCCATCTTCGGTCTCGAGGGCTTTGTCAATCGTTGACGCACCGTGTCGAATCGAGGTATGGTCCGGCCTCATGTTCAGGTGTATCTCGAGCACGCACCGATCGAAATTGCCCTCATGAAGCTGTTTTTTGTCGCCGGCTGTCAGCGGACCGGAACGACACTGCTTCGCCTCGTCCTCGAGATGCACTCGGAGGTCTACTGCGTCGACGAGACCCTGGCTTACCGGCTCGCTGCCGACCCTCGGCTCAGCGGACACCCAGCAACGGCTCTCGAGCTTCGATCGGCCGTTGGTCGGATTCGAGATCCCGCGCTTCACCGAGCAGCTCCTCCTGCCGACCATGAGCGACCCCGACTACGGCAGCTTTCCGAGCTTCTACCGCGGCCGAACCGGTGGTGTTCCTGTTCCGCGATGTGCGCGATGTCGTGATCTCGATGCAGACCCTGCGCACGCCGTCCGGTGCCACGTGGCTCGAGGACTACGGTGCTCCGACTCTGCGCTTCTTCGCGAACTCTGCCGGCTTCCGGCAGCGCTACGCCCGCGAGCTGGCGCAGCTCGAGCGTTGGCACGACCCGCCGCATGCCGTCGCCGCTCTGTACTGGCGATTCAAGAGCGACTCGTACTTCGACTACCTCGAAGCGGGTCTGCCGATTCTACCGCTCCGCTACGAGGAGCTGGTGACCGACCCTCGCACGAAGCTGGGGACGGTGACCGGTTTTCTCGGTCTTCCCTGGAGGAGGCGTTGCTCGAGCACGACCGGGGCAACCACGATCAGCTCAACCCGCGCGGCCGGGCGATGGGAAACACCGATCCCCACCGGCGCATCGATCGCCAGGCGGTGGGCCGCCATCGACACGTCCTCACCGAGGCGGAGCTGCAGCAGATCGACGAGATCTGCGGGCGACACCATGCGGCGCATCGACGAAATCGGCGGATAGCGGCTTCACCATCGAACCGGACCACCCGCTGACAGTTATCCGTTCCTCCTGGAAACCGGTCGCCGCATCCGCCGGACGCGGTCTCCTATCTGGCGTCCGAGGAGCCGCAGCCAGGCCTCCTTGCGATACAACCAGTGGCGCGCCCTGGCGGAGAAGCTGTTCGCTCCGACCGTACGGTCGAACGAGGGGCTGAGGAGCTTCTTCAGGGTGGAGCCGATGCCCTCCCACATCGGGAGGTAGAGGTCCCGCTGCGCCTGGTAGGCGACCAGGGTGCCGGCGATGATCGTCTGCCGAACGTGACGCCAGGTGTATCGGGATGCTTCGACCCGGTGCTCGACCTCGAGTTCCGGCGCCACCGCCACCCGGTATCCGAGCTTTTGCGCCAGGCTCGCGGCGATGACTTCCTCGCCGCCCGAGTAGTCGTTGCCGACCCTCCCGTAGCCGCTGCGAAAGCCGCCCATCGCCAGCAGGAGGTCGCGCCGGGCGCACCAGCACGCTCCCCAGGGGAACTCCCACCAGTGCTCGACCTCGCGGCACTCGGCGGCGTCGGTGAGGAGCTGGCTCCAATACCGCTCCCAGCCGGGGCTCAGGACCTCTGGCGCCGGATCGGGGGGTATGAGACGGATGTGGCCGCCGATGACGCCCACCTGCGGCCTTTCGCGGAAGAGGCGCACGGCCTCTGAGATCAGCGACTCGCGGGCGATGGCATCGTCGTCGAGACAGATGATGATCTCTCCCCGGGCCTCGGCGATGGCCGCGTTGCGGGCGTGGGAGAGCCCTGGTATCGGGCATCGAAGGACCCGGAGGAGACCCGGCCGCTCGCCGTCGGCGATCTGCCGGAGCGAGGAGATCTCGGCCTCGAGTTGCGCGTCACCCGGGTTGTTGTTGACGAGAATGATCTCGTAGCGCTCACCATCGGTCGTCTGCCGGACCACCGACATCACCGAATCGCCAAGGGGCCCGATGGCCTTGTGGGTGCAGATGACGACGGTCGCGTCAATCGTCTTTGCCGAGGGGCTCTCGGAAGCGGCCCTTTCGACAGCCTCGAACTGGGCGGATCGGGCCCTGATCTCGGCCGCAGCGAAAAGGGCGTCGATGTCGGTCACCCCGAGCCACAGCCGGTAGGGCTCAGACGGTCCCGATGAGCACATCCGAGCCCACCCGGATGCAGAGGTCCCAACCGTCGGGAGGTGCCGGCGCCGATGTGCCGGCGACGCCGTCGACCAGCGCCAGGACCCTGAGGCAACCCGGGGGCAGGTGCTCCGGCGGCGATTCTGCCGGCGCATCTCCGGAGACGATGTGCACCGCGATCGCGGTGAGGAACAACCGCGGCCAGTCATCGAAGTCGCCGGTATCGGTGTCGATGATCTGGTGTCCCGCTGACTTCACCCGCCGGCGAAGGGCTTCGGCAACATCGCCGGCCGCGTCTCCGACGTGGTCGATGCGCCACAGTGCGGGCGTCAGGAGGGCGTCGCGCCGGAAATCGTCAAAGACCATGAGCTGCACGCGGCCGCTGGTGATTCCGAGCTCCTGGTCGCGCGCGGTCAGCGACGAGTCGTGGAAACGGTAGTCGTAGACCGTGTCGTCGAAATCGGCGTGGCGCAGGCCGAGGAGCTCGTTGACCCGCATCCAGTAGTCGTAGTCCTCGGTCGTGAAACGTCTCTCGCTGTAGTCGCCGAGCAGCCAGGCGACGCGGCTGCGGTAGATGAACGCGGCCCCGACGTAGTTGTTGGGATAGACGTTGAGCTCGGACGGGTCGGTGGGCAGGTGGATGTGCTCGCTGCCGGCAGGAACCTGGTATCCCGAGTACCACTCCGATCCGCGGAGCGGACGGCCGTCGTCGCCGATGATGTCCGGGTTAGCGTAGACCATGTCCCAGTCGGGGTGTCGTTTGAGGCACCCGACCATCGACTCGAGGAAAGTGGGTTTGCACCGGTTGTCGGCGCTGGTCCAGGTCAGGAACTCGCCCCTCGCCATGCGGAATCCCCGCGACAGGGTGCGGGGAATCTTCCGGTTCTCCTGGTGGACGACGCGGACGCGTTCGTCCCGCCGCGCGTATTCGTCCAGGATCGCTCCGGTGTCGTCGGTCGAACCGTCGTCGACGGCGATGACCTCGAAGTCGGGGTAGGTCTGGGCGAGGATGCTGTCCAGCGACTCGCGGACCATGTTGCCGCCGTTGTAGACCGGGAGGACGATGGAGACCAGGCCGGGAACTCCCGGCGATCCCACACCTCGCGCGCTGCCGCCGATCGTGGCCGCGCGTGCCCGCTTGAAGCGATCGAAGGCATAGGCGTACCAGTTCATGCCGGGCAGGAGCCCCGAGGTGTAACGACGGTGCCTCACGCGCTGACGGAGCGAATCGGGAATGACCGCTGAATAGGCACCCCTCAGAGCGCGGTTGAGAGCCACACGAGCACGCCACCACATCGAGATCAAGCGGTAGGAACGGGAGCCGGTGATCTGCTGGAGCTGGAACTCCGTCGCGAGGAGGTTTTCCGCCTGCTCTTCATGTCTCTTCTCGAGGTCCGAGAGCCCGGTCTGAAGGGCCGTTCGCTGCTCCATCGAGCGCGTCCCGCTCCGCCGCCACCGCGTCGCGTTGTGCGGTCAGCATCTCCTTCTGCTCGAGCAGCCAATCCCTTTGAGTGACCAGCTTCTCGGCGCTGGTGGCCTTCTCCTCGCCGCGGATGACGGCGCCCTCGACGGTGGTCTGCAGGAAGATCCAGGCTTCCTTCGAGTACTCCGTCGGACGGTAAGCGCCGCCGGTGACCAGCCCGGCCGCCAGCTCGGCCGACCGCGCCGCCCTGGCGGCCAGGGTCCCGGCTGCGGTCTTCAGCTGCCGCCCGATCTCGTGCCGATGCCCGTACGCGTCCTCGAGGCGGCCACGAATCGCGTCGGCGCCTGCCTCTGCCAGCGCGAGGCACCAGTCGTCGGCGCCGAGCGCGGTCATCAGGCGGGTCACCTTGGGGTCGTAGGCCAGGGCCACCACGGGCACCCCCCCGGTGGCGGCAAACAGGAGCGAGTGGAGCCGCATGCCGAGGACGAGATCGCAGCGCGAGAGCAGCGCGCGGGCGGCCGCCGGAGTGGCCGGCACGTCGCAGACGGTGACCCGGTCGTGCGGCCCGATCATTCCGGCAAGGTCCCTTGCCACCGACGTGTCGTCCGCGAGGTCTTCCTCGAGATCCGAAAACGGCACCAGCATCACCCGGGCATCGTTGGCCTCGACGTAATCGTCGAGCGCGCCGGCCACGGCCGTCAGGAGGGTGGACTGGTCGATGTCGACATTCCAGCCGCGGAGGCAGACACCGATCAGAGGACCGTCCCCGGGCCCGCCGGTCAGCGTCGCGGCCGCAGCGATATCCGGTGTGGTGGGGGAGGGCAGACCGAAGGCTGCGTCCGCGGTCACCTCGACCCGATCGGCCGCGACGCCCAGCTTTTCGAGCTCGCCGCGCGACTCGGCGTCACGAACGGTGGCCGCCGCCGCGAGGTCGAAGACCGCACGCGTCATCTGACGCGCGTCGTCCGAGAGCAGCGGGCCGACGCCGACTCCATAGATCATCAGCGGCACCCGTCGCAGGGCGGCGAGAACCGCCGGGGTCGCGCAGTACGAGATCCCGTAGTGGTGCTTCGAAAGAACGCTCGCCGGATCCGCGCCCCAGTAGTCGTGGAACAGCCCGCCACCGCCGATGACGACGAGGTCGGCAGCCCGGACGGCATCGATGATCGAGGGCAATATCCTGCCACGCCACCGCCGCGACCCCGTGGTCCCTCGTGGTCAGCTCCGGTTCGCCGGAGGTGACGGTGAACGACGGGTCCTCGAGCCGCTCGCGCAGATCGCCGAGCATCGCCGAGAGCACGGCCTCGTCGCCGAGATTGCGAAAGCCGTAGTAGCCGACGATAAAGATGTGTGGTCGCGTCATCGGTCAGGAAATAGCATCAAAGTCTCATTGTTGTCCGCGTGATGGACCTTTCCGGCCTGGTCATCATAACCCGCGCCGCCACTGGCCTGCATTTCTCACCTGGGATCGTCACGAGGGCGTCGAGGTTGACGGTGTCTTTGCGCCTGGGATACCGTGGATGAAACGGCGGCGGCGAAGCGATTTCGGATCGCCGATGCCCGCCGCCGCAATCCGTGCCGAACCGGGGGTATCTCGTGTCGTTGAGTCATCGGGCCTTTGTGTGGACGATCGTCGCGGCCTCGGTGCCGCTCCTCACCGGCGCGCAGGTGATGCCGCACGCCGGGGTGCACCCTCTGGTGCTGGCCGAGACCTCCGGTGGAGACGAGACCGACTTCTTCGTGATTCTGAGGGAACGGGCTGACCTGGGTCCGGCAGGGCTGCTTGCATCCAAGACCCAGCGCGGGCAGTTTGTCTATCACAACCCTCCGGCAGACGGCCGAGTCGAGCCAGGCAGGGCTCCGCGCGTGGCTCGATGAACGTGGCGCGCCGCATCAACCCTTCTATATCGTCAACGCGATCCTCGTCGAGGGCACCCGTGAGCTCGTGGAGCAGCTTTCGGCCCGCCCCGACGTGCTGCGGATCGAGCCCAACCCCGAGATCGTCAACCCACTGCCCGCAGCGTCGCCCGAAGCCACCGAGGCCCCGACCGCGATCGAGTGGGGGGTCGACCGCACCAACGCTCCGGTGCTGTGGGATCTCGGCGTCACCGGCCAGGGGATAGTGGTTGCGGGCCAGGACACCGGCATCGACTGGGACCACCCGGCGTTGAAATCTCACTATCGGGGTTGGAACGGGAGCGTGGCCGACCACGACTACAACTGGCACGACTCGATCCGCGGCGTGACCGGCAACCCGTGCGGCAACGACTCGGTCGAGCCCTGCGACGACCACGGTCACGGCACCCACACCATCGGCACCGTCGCCGGTGACGATGGCGGCGGCAACCAGATCGGCATGGCCCCGGGCGCCCGGTGGATCGGATGCCGCAACATGGATCGCGGCATCGGCACCCCGGCACGCTATTTGGAGTGCCTCGAGTTCTTCCTGGCGCCATACCCGGTGGGCGGCACGCCCGCAGAGGGAGACCCCGCGAAGGCGCCCGACGTGACCAACAACTCGTGGACCTGCCCGCCGGACGAGGGATGCTCGTGGGACACCCTGAAAACCGCCATCGAAGCGCAGCGCGCCGCCGGGATCATGACCGTCGCCTCGGCCGGCAACGAGGGCTCGGCCTGCGGCACCGTCCAGGACCCGCCGGCCCTCTATGACGCGTCCTATACGGTTGGATCGACGACCTCGTCAAACGGCCTTTCGAGCTTCTCGAGCCGGGGTCCGGCGGTCAACAACCTCGGCGACCCGACCCTGATGAAACCGGACATCGTCGCTCCGGGCTCGAGCGTTCGCTCGTCCCTGCCCGGCGGCGGCTACGGCACGATGAGCGGGACCAGCATGGCCGGACCGCACGTGGCCGGCGCCGTGGCCCTGACCTGGGCGGCGCGGCCCGACCTCAAAAACAACCTCAACGCCACCGAAAACCTGCTCAACGTCATCGCCACTCCGCTGCCCGCGATCGTCGAGGGCTGCGGCGGGAACTACGTCGACGGACCTAACAACTCCTGGGGCCACGGCCTGCTCAACCTCGAGTCGGTGGTCGACACCACGGTGGCCCTGGTGCCGGAGGGGTATGAATTCGAGGAATCCGTCGGCAACGGCAACGGAGTGATCGAGCGCAGCGAGCGGATCCGTCTCATGCCGACCTGGACCAACACCAGCGCCTACACGGCGCAGGACGTGGAGGGCCAGATCACGTCGCCGGGAGGAATTCTGATCGCGAGCGCCACGGCGAGCTACGGAAATATCCCTGCGAGCGGGACCCGCTCGTGCGAGTTCACCGGCGACTGCTACGCCTTCCTGGTCAACGGAACCCGACCCGCCACGCACTGGGACCTCATGATCGACGAGACGATGAGCACCGCGGACCACGAGCAGTGGCGGCTGCACGTCGGCGGCGGATTCACCGACGTTGCGAGCGGTTTCTGGGCCTACGGCCACATCGAGACGCTGCTCCACAACCAGGTGACCGCCGGGTGTGGCGGTGATCTCTACTGTCCGGCCCAGCCGGTCACCCGATGGCAGATAGCCGTCTTCCTCGCCAGGTCGATGCTCGGCGGCGCCGAGGTCCCGGTTTCGGGGACCGTACCGGGAAGAGGTGACTACGACTGTACGCCGGGCGGTGTTTCGGTTTTCGACGACGTGGCGCCTGGAGACGGCGGCTGTCGGTTCGTCCACTTCATCGCCGCCGAGGGTATTTCGGCCGGCTGCGGGCCGACCACCTTCTGTCCGCAGTCGGTGGCGAACCGTTGGCAAATGGCGGTCCTGCTGGCCAGGGCTATGGGTGGCGGCGCGCCGATTCCGACCACGGGCACCGTTCCGGGTCGGGGAGTTTACGACTGCCGGGTCGGCGGCACCAGCGTTTTTGCCGATGTCGCGCCCGAGGATTCTGGCTGCCCGTACATCCACTACATTGCGGCGGCGGGTGTGACGGCGGGTTGCGGTGGCGCCGACTACTGCCCCGGTGACGATGTCGCGCGCGACCAGATGGCGGTTTTTCTGGTCAAGGCCTTCGGCCTCCAGCTCTACGACCCGCCCTGACCCGCGCTAGAAAAAACGCCGGGCCCGAAGGCCCGGCTCGTGAAATCCGAAGATGAAGACCGCTCGCTCAGTTGTCCCCGCCGCACATCGGTGTTTGGAAGGTCTTCTGGACGAAGACCGCCATCTCCGACCGCGTGGTGGATCTATCCGGACAGTACAGGAGCGGTGTGGCGCTGCAGCCGGCGGTGATGCCGCGGGCGTAGAACTCCTCGATCCAATCGACCGCCCAGTAGCCGGGGCAGCTGACGTCGCCGAAGATGCCGACGCACGACGGTGGCACGTAGCCCGAGCCCTCGAGCGTCTTGAGCAGAAAGACCGCCATCTGGGCGCGGGTCACCGGGTTGTCCGGGCAGTAGAGCAGCGGATCGGCGCTGCAGCCGGCGGTGATACCCTCGTTGTAGAGCGCCTCGATATAGCCGGCGTTGGCCGTGCTCTCGCAGAACACGTCGCCGAAGATGCCGGTGCACGGCGGCGGGCCGTAGCCCGGTCCGTACTTGGAGAGCAGCAGCCACCGCGCCATCACCCCACGGGTCATGGTGCTGGCGGGACAGAAGTCGCCGCCGCCGCAGCCGGTGGTGATTCCGGCGCCCGCGACCGAGTGCACGTGCGCGTCGGCGAAGGATGTCGGCGTCATGTCGTAGAACGACTTGGTCAGGCAGGCCTGGGCGTCCTCGACATCGCCTTCGGTGGTGTGGAGGAGCTTGATGTTTGCCTGCACGAGCCCGTAGCGGGGGGTGCCGTCGGCGATGAACTCGGCGTTGATCGCCAGCGCTCCCGGACCCATTCCGTCGGCCGGAACAAGGCCCTCGTTGGGGGTCAGCACCAGCCACGGCAGGCTGACGCCGCCGAGGCAGGCCGAGGTCTCGCCGGAGTCGAACTCGTAGACCATGCCGTCTCCCTGGTTCACCGCCCACAGGTGGCCGTCACAGGAGAATGCGAGACCGGCGCCGGCAAAGTCGCCAAAGCCGGGGACCGCGAATGAGCCGATGAGATTGTAGCTGTCGGCCACATCGAGCACGTGGACGAGGTTCGGCGAGGCGTTGGTCATCACGAACAAATGCTCGCTGACCGGGTTGTAGGCGAGACCGGAAATCGACAGACCCGTGCTTGCCGACTGGAGAATCGCGCCCGAGGCGTCGGTGCGGAAGACCATCCCGTCGTTCCAGCCGCCAAAAAAGTAGGTATCGGTCACCGGATCGTACGCGAGAGCGGTGTACCACGTCGCCGGCCCGGTAACGGTGATCACATTGCCGGTGGAAGTACCGGTGACTGGATCGAGCTCCATGAAGAACTGGTCACCGATGTTGACGTTCATCTGCCACAGCATGCCCGTGTTGGCGTTGAACGCCATGTCGGCGGCGTAACCGTTGATGTTCCAAGGAGATGTGTCGATGGTCTTGCCGGTCGGGGTTCCCGCACTGGTGTACTCGTAGTCCAGGTCATCTCCACCGCCGAGGGAGATGCTGCTCGCCCACGGGTTTTGGGTGTACTGTGCGAATCCCGTTCCCCACGGAGCGATGACACCGGACGGCCAGCTCTGGAACACGTCGCCGGCGGCGAGCGGCTGACCGAGTTGAACCGGAGCGTCAACGGCCACGCCGGACAGGTTGGTCAACAGCTGAGAAGCTGCCGAATCGGGCACCCTCAGAGGCGCCATCGCGGCCACCGCCCCCATGGGCACCCACGCCGTCCGTTGCAAAGCCAGCAGGAAGACGTTGGCATCGGTTCGGCCGTAGTTGAGGACCGACAGCGCCTGGTTCTCGGACCCGCCCGGGTAGAGCCGCGACTCGAGGAAGCCGGGGTCGAACTCCAGCGCTGAAGCAGTGTCGGTTGTGTCGATGAACGTCAGCGTATGCAGATCGTCGATCGTTGGGATGGTGTTGACGAGGGTCAAGCTCGCGAGGTCGGCGACGACGAGGTTTTTTGTGCCACTCCCGGGTACGTCAATGCCGTAGTAGAGACCCGACTTCGGTTCGAAATCTCCATGGTGGGCGGTGCTGGGGATGCCTATGGTGCCGACGAAGGTGGCGGCGCCGGTGGTCGTGTCGATCGTGTACGTATCGCCACCATATTGCACCAGGTAAAGCACGTCGTCAGGGTTGAACGCGAGACCTTGCCCACCCGTGCCGATTCCCGACTCACCAACCGGGGTGGCGAGACCGGTGAGGGTATCGAATACGACGAGGTCATCCTCGCTCGGATCCCACCACGCATACACCTGGCCCGCGGAGTTCGAAGCGGCGCACACGACCGCTCCGAATCCGGCGCCCGTCCCGACCGGAGTGCCCGCCGCCGTCATGAGGTCGATCGTGATCAGGCCGTCCGGAAAGGACCCGTCGTTGGTTGAGGTTGTCGCGTACAGGGTGCGACTCCGCGCATCCCAGGTCAACCCGTTGACCAGATAGCCGACGTCGCCGATGGTCGCGATGAGCTCGCCGGTCGCCGGGTTGATTTCGACCAGGGTGCTCGTCGAGGCGGTGGCGCCGTTGCCGGTCGTTCCAAAGAGTCGCGTGGCGGGAACGAAGGTCAGCGTGTGCAGATCGTCGACGGTCGGGATGGTGTCGACCACGGTGAAGCTCGAGAGGTCGGCGACGACGAGGTTCTTCGGGCCGCCGCCGCCTGCGTCGATACCGTAGTAGAGCCCCGAGTTCGGCTCGAAGTCGCCGTGGTGGGCGACAACGCCGAGGGTTCCCACCATCGTGCCGGCGCCTGTGGTGGTATCGATCGTGTAGACGTTTGTGTTGCCGTTGATCAGGATGAGTTCGTCGGCGGCGTTGAACGCGAGACCTTGTCGAAGAGTTCCAACACCGGACTCACCGAGAACCGTGATGGTGCCGGCTGCGGTGTCCCAGAGGACGGCATCGTCACTGGCCTCCGTCCAACCGTACACCTGTCCCGCGGAGTTCGAGGCGGGGACGTTGACGAACTGTCCGGCGCCGGTCCCGACCGGCGTGCCGGCCGCCGTTGCCGGATCGATCGTGATGAGACCGTTCGGGAAGGTCGCATCGTTGGTCGAGGTCGTCGCCCACAGCGTTCCGCTCGCCTCATCCCAGGTCATCCCGTTGACCAGGTAGCCGACGTCGCCGATGGTCGCCACCAGGGCGCCGGTTGCCGGGTCGAGCTCGACCAGGGCGCTTGTGGTGGCACCAGTTCCAGGGTTGCCGATCGTTCCGAGAAGCCGTTGCGCGCTCGCCGGTACCGCGGCGAGCAACAGTACTACCAACAAAACTCCGAATCGTCGCATCAATCTCCTCCTATTTTCTGCCTGTCACGAAACAAGCGGTTCGGCGCCGACTGAACGGCACCCGGTGGGTGGTGACCAGTACCGGATGTCTCTGCCCTTCTCGATATTCCTTCCCCTCCTTGTGAAATTTTGCGTGTGCGGCCCGGTGACAGCAAACGCTCGCCCGGCGCTCCGTCCAGTTCATCCCGCGGACACTTCCCGGGCAACTGAAAATCCTGGCCCCTGCCCCCTCGGTGCGGGGGCGCCGTGCGTGTTCGGCATCTTCATATCTTACCACCGGTTTCAACGGGTCAGGACGAAAACATCCCTGGTGCTCGTGACGGAGCCGAGCCGTCGCCGGGGCGCCCGCAGGACAGAAAAAGGCGCCGGGCCACGGGGCCCGGCGCCGGGTTCATGCCGTCCGGAGACGACGGGTTATTCGATCAGTCCTCCCACGCGCACATCGGCATCCCGAAGGTCTTCTGTACGAAGACCGCCATCGGTGACCGCGTGGTGTTGTCGTTCGGGCAGTACAGCAACGGAGAGGCGCTGCACCCGGCGGTGATGCCGCGGTTGTAGAGGTCTTCGACCCAGTTGGCCGCCCAGAAAGCCGGGCAGGGAACGTCGCCGAAGATGCCGCCACACGCGGGTGGCACGTAGTCCGAGCCCTCGAGCGTCTTCAGGAGGAAGACCGCCATCTGGGCGCGGGTCACCGCGTCGTTCGGGCAGTAGAGCAACGGAGAGGCGCTGCAGCCCGCGGTGATGCCCTCGTTGTAGAGCGCCTCGATGAAGTCCGAGTTCGGAGTGCCTTCGCAGGACACGTCGCCGAAGATGCCCGTGCACGGCGGCGGTGAGTAGTCCGGCCCGTACTTGGAGAGCATCAGCCACCGTGCCATCACCCCACGGGTCATGAGGCTGGTGGGACAGAAGTTGCCGCCACCACAACCGCTGGTGATGCCGGCGCCGGCGACCGAGTGCACATACGCATCGCCGAAGCTCGCCGGGGTCATGTCGTTGAACGACTTGGTGAAGCACACCCAGGTGTCGTTGACGTCGTACGGGTGTGTTGTTGAGGAGCGAGATGTTCGCCTGGACGAGCCCGTAACGGGCGGCGCCGTCGGCGATGAACTCGGCGTTGATCGGGAGCTCTCCCGGAGTCATCCCGGCGCCTGGAACGAGACCCTCGTCGGGGGTCAGCACGAGCCACGGCAGGCTGGCGCCGCCGAGGCAGGCTCCGGTCTCCCCGGAGTCGACCTCGTAGACCATGCCGTCAGCCTGGTTGACCGCCCACAGGTGGCCGTCGCAGGAGATGCCGAGACCGGCTCCGCTAAAGTCGCCGAAGCCTGGAACCGCGAAGGAGCCGATGACATTGTAGGCATCTGCCACGTCGAGCACGTAGACCAGGTTCGGCGCGGCGTTGGTCATCACGAACAGGTGTTCGGTCACCGGGTTGTACGCCAGACCGGAAATGGCGAGGCCCACGTTGGCGACCTGGAGCACGGCGCCGGTGCGGTCAAAGCGGGTGACGGCGAGGCTGTTCCAGCCGCCGATGAAGAAGGTGTCGGAGACCGGATCGTAGGCCACCCCGCGTTCGGAGGTGATCGGGCCCCAGCAGATGTTGTTGCCCGTTGGTACACCTGCGCCAGGGTCGAGCTCGTAGATGCAGTTGTCGCCGCCGACGTTGACCTGCCACAGCATGCCGGTGGTGGCGTCGAAGGTCATGTCGCCGGCCCAGGAGCCGATCCAGCCCGAGGTATCGATCGTGTTGCCGGTAGCGGTTCCCGCCGCGGTGAATTCGTAGTCGAGATCATCGCCTCCGCCCGCAACCGGGTTCGAAACCCAGGCGTTGTTGGCGAACTGGTGATAACCCATGCCCCACGGGAGTGTGAGACCGGTCGCCGGCCACGAGTTGATGACGTCACCGGCCGCGAGAGGCTCGGTCCGTGCCAGCTCCGGCGGTGCGACGAACTGCGATGTGAGGGCCGCCGCCTGCTCGGGCGACAGCTGCGGGATGGTGATCACGTCCATCGGGGCCGAAGGCACCCATCCCGCCTCCTGGAAGGCCAGCAGACTGACGTCGGCATCGATCCCGCCGTAGTTGAGGATCGACATCGGCTGGTTCTCGGTCTCGCCCGCATAGAGGCGCGACTCGAGGAAGTCCGGCGCCATCTCCAGCCAGCCCGCTTCGAGGACGAAGTCGAGTCGATAGGCGGTTGAAGGTGTCGGGTTGACGGGAACGACGGACTCGGCATAGCCCGAGGCCGACGCGGTGAACGTGACGGTCGATGGGCCTTCGCCTAGCTGCTGCGGAGTGAACAGGAAGTAGTAGCCCTCCGGAGTGCTGGGGTCGGACGCTGTCGACACGGTTGTCGTCATGCCACCGATGTCGTTGCTGACATCGGCACCGACCAGGCCTTCAGCCGTATTGGCGTCGGAAACGAAACCCTCGACGAGAGTGCCGGGCACCGGATTGCATGCAAAGCCCGGCGCACCGCCGTCGCTGGTCAATACGACATCGTCCACCTCGTACCACCAGTCCCAGGTGGGGGCGAAATAGTCGAATCGGAACCTCACCTGAGAAGACCCGGCGATAACCTCGTCGGCGAACCAGGTCCAACAGGTTCTATCATCGGCAGTAAAGCCAATGAGGTTGGTCCACGTCGCGCCGCCGTTGGTCGAGAAGTAGACCTGTGCGTTGTCGGCGCTTCCGATGTCGTTGTAGTCCTGGCACCAGGAAAACGTCGCGGTGGTGGTCGCTGCCGACAGGTCGACAATCGGCGAGATCAGCGACGTGTTCATCGTGGTACCTGGTCCGCACCAGTCGGAATCGGCATCGGCCGCCGCGCCTGATCCGCCCGTAAAGTTCGTGCGTCCAGTGGTATTCGTGGACTCCCACACGCAGGCGCCGCCGTTGTTGATGGTCGACCACCCCAACGGTGGGAAGGTGCCGCCGTCGAAGTCCTCGGTGAAGCCGTTGACCGCCGCGCACTGCACCCAGGGGGCGCTGCCGTCGTTTGCGAGAACGAAGCTCTCGGTCTGGCCGGCGGGATCGAGAACGATGCCGCGCGCCGCCGGGTCGTAGCCGGCGATCATGGAGGTCACCGTGATGTCGTACGGAGTGCTGATCGGGAGCTCCGCAAACTCATAGTAACCGTTGAAGGGGTCTGTGAAGACGGTGCCCACCGGCATGCCGCCGCTTTCGAGCTCGACCATCGCATACAGCGGCCAGCCATGGAGCTCAGCCGTCACGTATCCGTCGAGGCCTGCGGTGGTGTTTGGTGTGAGGGCGAAGTCCTGAGTTGTCGTCATGCCGTCGGTCACGACAACGTCGTTGACGGTCACGGGCGCAAAGCCGAACTTCGACGCGGTGACGTCGTAGGTATCCTCGGGGACGAGGATGGAGTAAAAGCCGGATCCATCCGTTGAGGTAGCGTAGGGA